>JBFWSR010000013.1:0-100806 GCA_050248275.1 Steroidobacteraceae bacterium | reverse complement strand
TAACCGGGCTGAATTGATCCACACAGTTCTCATGAGCCATCATTTCTCATGAGTCGTACCGTGCGCTCTCAGTTTTTGCGGTTTGCACTGGTCGGCGTGGCTGGATTTGTTGTTGATGCAGCCACGTTGTACATGGTGATGCACACGCTGGGAGCCGGACATTACTCAGGACGGGCAGTGTCGTATCTGGCGGCCGCAACCTCGACATGGGCGCTCAATCGCCGTTACACCTTCATCGACCGACGCGACTCGAACCTGTTACGCGAATGGCTGAAATTTCTCGCTGCAAACGCTGCAGGGGGGCTGGTGAATTATTCGGTATATGCCGCGTTAGTGGGAACTTCCGGGCTGGTGGCCGCGTGGCCAGTGCTGGGCGTGGGAGCCGGCTCCATCGCTGGCCTGGCCGTAAACTTCACCTTAAGCCGGCATTTGGTGTTCAACAAGCACCCGACAGCGCCGCGAAATTAACTCTCAATCTGCCGGGTGGCGGCATCGCCATGCACGAATTCCACTATCAGATGGCAGGGCAATGGTCGTACAACCGGCAGTAATAACCGCCAATGCTGAAGCGGACACGCCCGTTGGGTTGCCGATTTTTCTTTCCTCCAGCACCACCAGCGTCGTCCCCGGCAGATCAAGCAATTTGTGCACCGATTCCGCAGTACCCAACGCACGTCCGCCCGTACGTTCGTCGATACCGAATTCCGCGCCCGACGCGGTTTCCAGCACGATGCTGGCATTCAACTCATAATCGTAACGTCCCAGATAGAACAACGCTTTCAGCGCATTTGAAGTGACTACGCGATCAGCTTTGGCAAGCTCCATCTGCAATACCGGCACCACCGGACTCCAATCCGGCTCTCCCGCGTAGGACAGCGCTTCAACCGGCGCCATCTTCCGCACCACCAGTTTGGCCAGGCGTTGGCCCTCCTGAGAAAAGGCCAGCACCAGCATGGCGAGCAGCGCGAGGCCAGGCACGGCGTATTTCACGTGCGGCAACGAGTCGCTCAATAATTTGAACACTCCCGCCAGCGCACAAGCCCATACGACGCAAAAGAATGGCAGCGCGTAGTAGATATAACGCACTGACTTCGCCGCAGCGATGGAGTGAACCGCGAGCGCCGCCAGCACAGTCACGATACAAAACAGGCTCAATCTACGGCAGGTCATGAGGGCGAAGATGGACGCCACGGGGAACATGGGCCACAACAGCGGCATGCTTTGCGCGAAGTCGAGCACGTAAAACTGTGGTCGATTGGCGCCCCATGCAGCCCAGAGCGGTACTTCGCCCATGCGCGCGGCCAAATCGAGCTTGATAAACAAGAAAAACGCAATTGTCGCCAGCAAACCGCCGCCCATGACGACCTGCAGCGGATAGCGAACGACGAAAGCCCGCACCCGCAACCAGTGATCGGAAATCAGCAGCGCGGCCACACTGCACATTCCTGCACCCACCGCAATCAGCGTGGTCGATTGAAAGTGCCAGGCCAGAGGGATCAACGCGCCAGCGAATATGCCGAGAGCAATTCGAACCACGAGCGGGCGCGCCGGATACGCAGCTTCATAAAATGCAATCACTATTGCGCAGATCAGCAATGCATGCACGGTATAGAAGCGGGCAAAAACAGCCAGCTCGACAGTAGCCGGAACCAGGCACAACAACAGCGCCACCAGCACGCCAGCCAACAGGCCCGCACGCCGCGTCACCCAAGCGGCAACGCATGCCACCAACAATAGGGCGGCAATCAGGGCAGGAATGCGCGCGGCAACCATGCTTTCGCCAAAATGGGTCAATGACGACGCCACCAGCCTGGTAAACAGCAGCGCCCGCGTGTATTCGCCATGTGCGATTGCAGGATGGCCATCCATGCGCAGGCCTTGAGCAGCCAGGAAATGCAACAGCTCGTCATATAACGGCACATGATCAATAACCGGGCTTGCCGCCAACCACAACAGCAACATGGCAATGACCGCGGCGATACCCGCATATCCAAAGCCGCGTCTGGCGTATAGCGGCGCTCTGGCGAACTCATTCATGAGGATGGTCCGGCATCCGCGCCAACTTTAACGACGTACACATTGCCGCTTTGAAACAACACCCGTTCAGATGGTGGCGCACGCAGCGCATAACCCAGTCGATCGCCGCGCTCGCGTAAATCATGCACGAGCCGGTCGAAGGGCTTGAAATAACCCTGCTTGTCCCAGACTGAAGCATTGGTGAGCATGACCTTGACGCCGAAGGGAGATAATGCGGCATCCATCTCCTGGAAATCGGTCGCATAGGCAGCGCGCAAGGAAGCCTCGATACGCGGTTTGAGCTGACGGTAATAACCCAACATGAACGGCAGCGATATCTCAGTAGATACCAGAACCGACCTGCGGCTGCGCAACGGCACGTAATCGGCGAGATCCGGGTGCGCCGCAACCAGCGTATCCTTGGGCAAGCCCGCGATAAATTGATAAGCTCTTTCCATGTCTTGGTCCCGGGGCTGGCGATAGTCGCGCAGCGCTCCCGGCAATAGCGCAGACGCCACCAGTATGGGCGCAAGCAATGCGATGCTCCACTGCAAGCCACTGCTGGCGCGCGCGCTCCGGCTCGCCATGCGATCGAACAGCGGCGCGATGACTGCGCTAGCCGCCGCGGAAAATGCCAGTACCGCAAAGCAAGCCAGACTCCACCGGGCATGCCGGTTGGGCAAGTACAGGGTAAACAACATCTGGCGACTGATGAACCACACCCCTAACCCGACGATGGCCATGACCCAGCCGGCAGCAGGAATCGAACCCAAGCGTCGTTTCCACCACACTATCAACAGCGCTATCGACAACAGCAACAAACTGTAAAACGACCATCCCAGCGCAAGATGATGATCGTTGAACCAATCCCCATAAAACGACATGCCGAACATGGGCAATCGCCCGCCCGGATAGAACTCTGCCATGGCGCGTGCCTCGTTACCGGTCACCGTGGGGCCGATTCCGGGCGGCGTTCGACTGTTCACCACGGCAATGAGCAACGCAACCACGCCTAAAACGCCATTACTGATCGCAGCCGGCGGCAAGCATCGTTCGCGCAGCAAATCCCGGGTGAATATCACGACACTCGCCAAACCCTGAACAACCAGCACCACCGGATAAAACAGCGCTGCCAGCAACCAGGAAACGCCTACCCAGGCATAACGCCGCGCCACCAGCGCCCACAGACACAGCAGCATCAGCGCAAGCGCAAAACTGCGTTGCAAACCCGCTGGCGACATGACATCAGTAAGCCTGAGCGGCAATAACATCAGCACCACCACCACTGCGCACAGCGCACGCAACTCGGGGTACCGGTCGCCAGAAGCAGCGCCCAGACACCATGCAAGCCATGCACTGAGCATTAACAACAGCACCGCCACCCCCTCGCTGGCAACCTGCAAATCCATAAACTGCGCCAACACCCGGTACAGCGCCTGATATCCCCAAGGGGCGGCGGAACTGTCGCCAAAATAGGCAACGCTCAGATCGTTGGGAAACAGAGCCGGATCGACAAAGCGATACATCCAGAAAACATGCTGAGTCATGTCGTCGGCAAACACATCGGCCCGCAGCAGGTATGGCCCCAGCCATAGCACTGCAGCAACGAGAGCGCAGCAGGCGGCGGACCAGCGGAAAGCATTGTTTACACGCCGCAACTCCGAAAGACTCATGAACGCTTCTCTTTTATTTTTGCAGCAAGATTGGTGCGTGACCGCAGAGACAGATGCATGCGTTCTGCCGCAATCACTCCGGAAAAGTACCAGAACAAAAAACCTAGTGATGGAAAGACTTCAATCTTGGTATAGAAGGTGGCGAGCGTCATCAATGCCACCACTCCCGTCCATCCTGCGGCGAGCGCGCCATGTAATGCTCCACTGCTACGCGCTACCACCCTGCAATCCTGGAATATCAGCCAATAAATGCCCAACACCAGCGCTCCGCCCAATAGCCCGATTTCCAGCTCGAACTTTGAAAATGCGGTCTGGAGAAATGGCCGGAATGTTGCCGCATAACGTCCGGAAAAAGCCTGTCCCAACGAGGAATCCGAGGCATTTCCGATACCATAGCCAAATACCAGATTCACCGGATCATTCGCCAGTTGCTTTAAAGGTACCAATAATGCATCGATCCGCCCCGCCTCCTTGGCAGACCCCACATCTATATCGGAGCCACCGGAAAGGTAAGCCTTGATATTTTCTGGTTTGGACAAGAAATCTCCGATAGATTGACCGTATTGTCGGTCTTTATTCAGCGCATCGTAGACCGGTACGAATATGGCTCCAAACAATGCCAATAACGTGACCCCAATAACAAGACGCCGATTACGGGTCTGCGGAGGCGCCGCATAAGCAAATGCAGTCAGAAGAGCCAAAGGCAGAAATATCACCATGGCCTTGGTCTCATTGATCGTGGTAGGGATCAGCACGACCAGAAACAGTAGAATCAATCGCAGCAAAGTCAATTGCCGGCGTTCATACAGCGCCACCATCACACAGACAGCGCAAACCAGGAAGATGGAGAGGATACCTGCATCTCCCAAAGTTCCTGTCGTCCAGTCGCCCGTAACAGCCACAAAACCGAAACGGTTGTCACCTGTCTTGATACGTTGACGAATTGCGATTGGCACTTGCACCAAGCAGATCGCCAATAACAGACGTAATTGTGTGCGAAGCTGTTCCTCGGAATATCTGAATACCATTGGTAGAAAGAACCAGGGTAAAGCACGCATATAAGCTCGCAAACCGGCGATAATCGGCCCGCTGCCGACACCATTTACAATCACGCCGCCGACCACCACCATCACCAGCGCTCCAAATGCCACCCAGTAGGCGGCACGCACGAATTCAAACCGGTTGCGAACGCCGGCCATGATCACATAAACAAGTGCAATCGCACCCAGCAGCTCCACCGTGTAGGACACGCTACCGGGAAGAATGCGCCATTCCCTGAATTTGTCCCCCTGCGCAAGAAAATCCAGAATTGTTACCGTGACTATCATGAACAGCGTCAATGGCTGCATATAACTTTCCAGTGAGTCACGAACGCATCTTGATGATTCGCGCCGGCACCCCGCCGACGATTGCGTTGTCCGGGACATTTCTTACGACCACCGCATTAGCTCCAATAATGGCATCATTTCCTATGGTGATGCGGCCGAGCAGTTTTGCACCCGCGCCGATTTCCACACGATGTCCGATTATTGGCGCTCCCAGCGGATCGGATGATCCGCTATTGCCGGTGGTAACGCCGTGACGTATCAGGCAATCGTCACCAATTTCTGTGGCGCCATGAATGACAATGCAGCCATGATGTTCTATCGCCAGCCTCCGACCGATTCTGGCCGTCGAACCGATGCTGATACCACAGACGATCTCGACTAATTTGTTCAGCGCCAAGTATATGAAGGTCCACGGGGCGCGCAGAATTCTGTTTTTGATAACGAATCGAGAATGCCCGAAGCGGTACACCAATAATGCCCAGAAACCTAGTGCGAGCAGCCGTTCCCGCTGTGTTTTCAAGTCTTCTAAAATCAAATTCATAATCATTTTGCCCAATCGCTGCCCGCGGCAGCCAAATTAGGGTTTAAGCGTCGGCCAATCCTGACACTTGCTTCACACTCTGCCACGGTGCAATCTCCACACAATCAAGCAGCTATTACGTCCTGTATCATAGCAAGTACGGACAACTGCTTTGGCAAAGTTCGAACTGTGTCACAGATTTTATGATCAGGAGTCACCCGAATTTTGTCTTAACCCGTGAGTATTTCGAACCTTTAAATTCTCAGAGCAACCATTATGTTTATGTGGACCAGCCGGTTCTTTGTCAAGTTAGCAGCAGCTTCCGGAACCATGCTACTACCCTTATTGGTGTCAGCTCAGGCTACGCCAAATCCTCCTCCCACACTTTGCATCGGTACCAGTTGCGTGACACTGACCGAAACTGCCTCAACAACTGGCGCAATAAAATGGCATCCAGGACATTACGCATGGTATGTGCCAGGCGCCGTGAATGGAGTTAGCGGCTATCGCATCGACCTCGCGACCCACCGCGACTCAATATTAACATTCATAGATTCCATCGCTAACGAGCCCACCATTAAAGGCATCCAAGTCGCAGTCTACTGGCGGGCACTGGAAGGAAACACAGCCGGTGATTACTCGGCAGGATTCGCTGCATTGGATGCGCTCCTCGCGCGATGCGCAAAATACAACAAACGTCTGATGATCAGTTTCCAACCCGTAGTATTCGGTAACTATGCAGCCATCACCGATGTCTTCCCCGCATACCTTGTTAATGGAAGTAATTACGGAATTAGTAATCTGAATCCCGGTACAGGCGCTGCAGCTCGCGTTTGGCAATCGGCAACAATGGATCGTTTGATCGCGCTCACCCAAGCTTATGGCGCACGATACAATGGCCACGCAAATTTTGAGATGTTCTCAAGTGGCGAGACAGCTTTACAAATCGTTGAGTCAGGTTTCTCAAATCAAGCTTTGCTCACACAACTACAACGCTTTATTCCCGCGGCGCGGGCAGCCTTCCCGAATACCGCGCTTCGCATCGAAGCCAATCATCTTGATCCTGATTCGCTAATGACCAGTTTGTATGCAAGCTGCGCCAAATATGCCTGTTCGATCGGCGGCCCCGATATCTGGCCTGCAGACGTTACGCAGGCTGACCGCGTATTTGCCGGGCTAGACTCGAACCATAAATCGGTCTACATCGATTATCGTGAGCAGATGCCATGGACAGCCGAAGCCCAATGGCAATCATTCAGCGGAAACTGGACTATCGCCCAACTTTACAACGCAACGGTTAATGGCTACACAGCAACTGATGGGAGCTGGAACGGATACGTAATGCCATCGATGAAGACTAAGTACATCGTCTGGTATGCTAACGAGTCGAATCTGGCTGGCGGCACGTCTGCTCTCTTATGGCGCACAGGCATTATCCCTTTTATCCGCTCGATAAACGGCGCCGTCTATTCTAACGATTGCCCGACATCCTATAGCAGCGGATGCAATAGCAACTAGACCCATTTATATAAGGAATACGTAAGCATAAGGCACTTCAACCACCCGGCCTCCGGCCAGAGATAGCCGCAATATAATATCTGTACGTAACGATACTTTAGAAGTGCAACGCGCATCACACCCAAGATCTGAGCCATTACGTTGAACAGCATGGCTCATGTATGATCGGCCGCTGTAACGGTGCGCAGCGGGCAACATGCCCTCTGCATCAATCCGATCTTAACCCATGCTCATGACACAATATTCCGCAACTGTGACCCCGCCGCTGGCGTATGACAGAACAGATTGCTTGGGCAAATCGTTTGGTCGACTTCTGACGATAATCCTGATTCTCGCATTCTTGGTACGAGTAGCTTATTCACTTGGAGTCTCACGGGGCGTGCTGCACATCCAGCCCGAACTTGAGAATAATGACGGCTATCACCTGATCGCGCAGACACTTTTCGAAGGACACGGTTACCGTTTCAGTCCGGACAAGCCGCTGACCCTGCAACGTGCACCCGCTTATCCCGCGTTTCTGCTGGCGATATTTTCGGTAGCCGGGGTTAATTACGTATGGGTGCAAATCGCCCAAGCGGCACTGGGATCACTGAGTTGTTGGCTGCTGTTCCTGCTTGGACGCTGGGTATTATCGACAGAACTGGGCCTGACAGCGGCAGCCATGTACGCCTTTTACCCAAATTCAATCCTGTATTCAGCACGGCTTTACTCGGAAAACCTCTATTTCCCCCTGTTTCTTGCCTTCGCGTACCTGCTGTGTCGCGCATCATTTGAGGGCTCAGTACGCCGAGGCTTCGCTGTCGGCGTTGCCTGGGGAGCAGGACTGCTCACCCGTGGAACCCTGTTACCACTTCTTTTTGTGCTCCCCCTCGGCATTGTACTGTCACGTACACATCGTCAGCCCGTCTCACGTTGGCTTCGCTGGGCAACGCCCGCCTTGCTTGGCGGAATGCTGGTATTAGCGCCCTGGACAATACGCAACTATTCGCTGACCGGTCACTTCGTGCCAGTATCAAGTTGGTCATGGGGCCCCATGTATCAGGGAATGCAGGTGGCCAAGCAGGCAAACGAGTGGCGCGATCTCAGTCAGGTAGATATGGATGCCGGGCTTTATATCCGTGAACTCACCGCCCAACAATTGGGCCGTACCGAAGGGTCGATTTTTTTGTCCTCCAATGATGAAATTAGCTACGACCAAGTCGCACACGATCTGACTCTAAAGGAATGGGCCGCCAATCCACTGGCGCTGATCAAGCGCGCCCTGCGAGGTCTCTTCTATACCTGGTTTTTCGCCTTTGGTACCGGCATGCGCCTCGCAAGCCTCGCCATTCATCTACCGATTCTGGCACTGTTCGTCACAGGCGCCGTACAAATGTCCCGGCACCACGGCAGCGCATTCATCCGTGCATGGCCAGCCCTAGGCTTGATTATATTTGTGAATGTATTCTATGCCTTCGCTTTTCCCCATGTACGATACATGACACCAGCAATTGCGTTGTCATTTATCTTCGCCGCTCTGCCGGTATTCACACTTGTCAAATGGTGGCGGCGGCCCGACGCAAAAGCTCCAAACGCGCACCAGATCACTGCAGCATGACGCGCAGCAAGCCAGACTTGAGCTGGTGTCGCCTTAGGTTTTGGATAGGCTGTATATGCATTACAGAAAAGAGGTGGATGGCCTCCGCGCAATAGCAATTGTTCCCGTATTGTTTTTTCACGCCGGCTTCGCCACTTTCCGGGGCGGTTACGTGGGCGTGGACATTTTTTTTGTCATTTCTGGTTATCTGATCACCTCCTTGATTCTCGCCGAACAGGCAACCGGTTCATTTACTATCGCGGGTTTCTATGAACGGCGTGCCCGTCGCATACTGCCAGCCTTGTTTGTGGTCATGCTGGCCTGCATCGTACCGGGGTGGATCTGGTTGACGCCCGCGAGGCTACAGGACTTTGGACAAAGCCTGATAGCCGTTACCGGGTTTGCCAATAACATACTGCTTGGCTTCACCAGCGGTTACTTCGCTGCAGCAACGGATGAAAAGCCGCTGCTGCACACTTGGAGTCTGGCTGTTGAGGAACAATACTATCTAGTATTTCCCGTGGCGATTGCAATCTGTTGGCCGCTGGGGCGCCGACGTCTGATAATGCTGATTGCAGTGGGAGCTGTTGCGTCACTCTGCCTGGCCGAATGGGGTTGGCGTCATCAGCCACAATTGAATTTCTATATGCCACAAGCTCGCGCCTGGGAGCTGTTTGTTGGGGCAATCATCGCATTCAAGCTCGAATCTGCCAGCGCCACACCAGTCAGCAGCCTATCGGTCAGAAACGCACTCGCCATGATTGGATTATTGTTGATTGCCTACTCGATTTTCTTCTTCGACGACCAGATTCCCTTCCCAAGTCTATATGCACTGGCGCCAACTTTAGGTACGGCACTCGTGCTGTACACAGCCGATGAACACACTTTGGTTGGTCGATGGCTGCGCATTGGACCGATGGTAGGTATGGGATTGATTTCCTACTCTCTATACCTTTGGCACCAACCCCTGCTTGCCTACGCGCGCATCATAAGTAACACCACACCAGGCAAACCATTGTTGTTCGGTTTGATATTGACAGCAATATGCCTGGCATATCTCAGTTGGCGCTACGTGGAAAAGCCGTTTAGAAACCGGGCATTCCTGAGTCGCAGTACGATTTTCGGCTACGCATTGACTGGCTCGCTGATAATCGCCGGGATAGGGCTCACTTTGCATCTCGGCCATGGTTTCGTAAAACGCATGCCGGAAGCTTATGTAGCCGAGCTGGCTCATTTCGAACAGTTAAAGACAGATCATGAAAAACTACTTGAACACAGTTGCTATCTAAGCGCCGCAATTCTCAATAGGGCGCCAGTAATGCAGCAACAATGGAATTGTCAGCCTCTCGCCTCACGGGCCAGAATACTGGTGGTGGGCGACAGCCATGCCTGGGACAAGGCTTTAGCACTACGATTAAATGGCATAGCGGCCGACCAATTGGCAGGCCCGGACTGCTCGCTGGCGCCTTCCAGAATGCAATATAACTGTCGTAAAAAATTCGACGCCGCATTCAAAGCCCGGATCTTCGAGAACTACGAGGTAGTGCTATTGGCAAACCGCTGGAACGATTTGAAGGAAGTGCATGATTTCGAACAACAGCTCGAATACTGGAGAAGAACCGGCAGCCGTCTAATGATGTTCGGCCCTATGCCAGAATTCGGAAAATTTGCCGACCATATGTCTTATCTGGTTGGGCAAGGCCTGAGCCGCCCAGAAGCTGCGCAAGCTGCCCGCTATGATCAGCAAAAATTTGAGGAGATCGACACTGCCTTGCGCGACTTAGCGCGTCGTAAAAACATTGAATTCCTGGATACAGCCAATATGTTTTGCCATCTATCCAAAGCGATGGGTTGCGTGCCCATATCGAATCAAGATTATTTGATCTTTGACTACGCCCATCTCAGCGCAGTCGGCGCCAAACTGCTCGGTGCAAAAATTGCCGAAGAGCTACGCGCAAAAGGAATTTCCGGGCCTCTTTGAAGACCCAGATCACAAAGTTGTAGAAAATATGTGGCGCATGAAGAGAGGCGCAGAGTAAGAGCGGCTTACATTCTGCTATTCTGCCACACGATAGCAACTTCTGAATTCCCATGAATATCATCATGAACTTCAATCCGATTAGAGTGCTCGTGAACGCCAAACCGCTCACTTTGATCTTGGCCATCACGCTGCTCAAGCTCATTTTTCTATTTGCAGTTCTGCCTTTATTCGAAGCATCGCTAGGCTCCATGTACGGCATCAGCTTTGCCGACAACTACCACATGCTCGCTCAAAATCTGGCGGCTGGTAATGGCTATCGCTTCACTGACGATACTGCACTCACAATGATGCGAGAGCCAGGTTACCCACTGGTTCTGGCGGCGCTGTTTTCCGTATTTGGGTATGGACTGAGCGCACCCCGTGTCGCCAACCTGTTTTTTGGAATTTTCTCCGCCCTGCTCATCTCACGGATCACACGACAGGTATCAGGTAGCGAACGGGCGGCAAAACTTGCCCCCGTCCTGTTCCTTGTTCATCCGGGCGTCATCATCACCGACATGCGAGGCGGTGTGGAAGGTTTGTTCATCATGCTGGTGATGTGTTTTTTAGTAGTAACGTACAAAGCATTAGCAAGCGGCAGACTCAAAGATTATTTTTTCGTCGGTCTGGCACTGGGAATTGCATCAATTGTCAGAAGCACGGTATTACTTTTTCCTTCCTTCCTTCTGCTGTATTTCTTATGGTGGGAACGCACACGAACCTCCATTCCAGCCATGCTGAGCCGGGTGGTCATTGTATGGGTCGGTGCATTCTTGATCCTGTCGCCATGGATTATTCGCAATTATGCACTATCCGGACATTTCGTACCGACCGGCAGCGTCGCGGGAGTGTCCGCACATGCGGGACAGTACATTTGCACTCATTTTTCTTTTGACAACTCTTTAGAGAAAGTAGACGGCGATGCCGCCACAGAACGGGTGAGACTGGCACGCGAACAAGGCTATCGGTTCAAGGAACTTGACGGACTGTATTACCTTTACTTCTACAAAACGCAAGACGAGCTTGCCTTCAATACTTTTCTCGGCAAGCGAGTGCTACAGCGTTATTTGGAATCACCGATGTTATTATTGGAATGCAGCACAAAAAATGCTTTCAATTTCTGGTTCTCAGGAAAAACATGGAAAGCAACCACACTCAACAGCGTGGTGCAACTACCCTATCTTCTTCTCGCCATCGCAGGATTAATTATTGGCATGCGAAGCAAGCGCTCGGCAGACATCGCTATTTTGGCATTGTTTATTGTCTATACCATGGGCGTATATCTACCAATACTCGCCGAAGCCCGTTATAGCATGCATCTGATTCCCATTCTTTCTATACTCGCAGCACTACCGTTCACCAAGCGAAGGTGGAAATATTCATCCAGCAACGAACAATAAATCGTACTTGGATCTATTTATTCATCCCGAGCAACTGATCCAACCAAATAAATGCATCAGATTGGACATAGGACTTTCTCAGGTGATCTCTATCCTTGAATATTGGCGATCCGGATGCATCGATATACATGCAAACTCCATTTGGACACATATGTTGATCAGTCAGGATTAGCGTAGCACCAGAATTGTGCGCCACCTGTTCAAGCATTTTAATAATTGTCGCCCTAGAATAAACTTTGTCGTCATTCAAAAAACCAGATTTTACAGTTCCTCTTTCGATTTGCGCCACTGGAAGCCATAGATACCTGCCCGCCAACTCATTCATTTTTATTTTTGGATAGTCAACGCCACTCATTGGCGTCGGTCCAAGTATATAGATATCTATTCCCGAATTTTTAGCGCGACGAATATCATTTTCTAATGACTTAAATACCTGCTCTCGTTTTTCTTCATCTGTAACATGAATACATTCAGAAACATTGGTCAGACAAATACTATCGCGCACTTCTCCGGTCGAATAATAAAAATACGTCAGCCATATAGAAGAAATCACCAGCTTTTGTGGCTTGAGATGATAAACCTCCGCCCATGCTGAATTAGCAAATTCGGTGCAATTTGCACCTAAAGCCAGACTCTCCACACCACGGACAGGCAGGCAAGCGCCCTTGGTTATAAACAAGGTGGAGTTATTTTGATGCCGTACCAGATTACCGTACCGTGGATACCACTGTTCAGCATGCGAATCACCGATAAACATGAGCAGATTTCGTGTATTACCCGGATTATAACAACGAGTTTCGTATATTTTTACGTCGCAATGCATGTCGGGATGCCCCCAATCACCAAATGCAGCGGCAGTTTTTTGGTAGCTCTCCTGCCCCAATCCTAAACGGGCCGGAAATCCTTGGTAGTAGCGGATACCAAGCGAAACACCTAGCAAGATCGTCGCAGCAACTATATAACGAGAAACCTCTACAAATCTGGGTCGAATCTGCACGCGCCGTACTGGAACTTCAACAAAACGATATGAAAGCCAACCTAGAATTGTAGCAAGCGCGATACCCAATACAGTTACCACCCACGAGTTTTCCCAATGTTGATGAGCAACCAGTACAACAATCGGCCAATGCCATAAGTAGATTGAGTATGACGTTTCGCCAATAAACTTCGAGACTGGATTACACGTAATTATGGAACTAGTATTTCCAGAAAGAATCACTAGAGCGGTACCGAGAACAGGAATAAGTGCCAGATAGCCGGGCCACGAATCGCCAGCATTTAACCACGCCACTCCAACAACAATTAATAAAATGCCGATCAGTTCCATCAAATGCCGTAACCCAGCATTAAATAAAAAATATGGTGAAGCAAAGTAAACCAGCCCACCCGCCATCATCTCCCACGCTCGTGTCGGCAACAGGTAATACGCGGCGTCGGGCCGCAATGGCGTTACTATTATGGATATGGTAAGCGAGAGCGCAAATGCCCCCAACACAGCCCCTACCATTGCACGATGCGATTTAAAAACAGATTTTATAATCTTCATCGCAATCGGAAACAGAATGTAGAACTGCCATTCCACAGAAAGTGACCAAGTATGCAGCAGCCACTTCTCATGGGCAGCGGAATCAAAATAACCAACTTCATTCCAAAAAATTAAGTTTGACAGAAAAGTCAGGCTGGAAGCCGCGTGCCATGCCAATGTCCAATACGCAATGGGGTCAAGCGACAACCAGCCCAGCGGCAGCAATATCCCGCATAAAGCAGCAAGCCCTGGAAAAATCCTGCGGGCCCGAGCCAACCAAAAATCGCGTATGGAAAAACAGTCAGTTTCTAGTTTTCCGACAATGATTTTCGTCATTAAAAAACCGGAAATTACAAAAAATACATCAACTCCGAGAAACCCTCCCGTGAATCCTGGAACTCTAAAATGAAAAAGCACGACAGCGGCAACGGCAATTGCTCTCAGACCATTGATGTCCGGCCTAAAGCCATTAGTGCCATTAGCATTTTTAGAAGTTACGACAGCCATACATAGCGCCCATTCAAATTACTCTACAAATTGGCCATTCTTGGTTTGTAGCGCGCAATAACAGATTGATATAGCGCCAGCGTCCGAGCAGCAATTTGATCCCAGTCATAGCAATCAATCACCCAACGCCGAAGTACCTGGCGTGCCGTCTCGTTATAAGATGAGTGAATTAGTCCATCCATAGCAACAGACAATTCCAATTCATCACCCATACGGAAATAGCATTTCGCATCTAAACCAACTTCAATATTCGCAGGAATATCGCTCGCAAGTACCGGCAAGCCATAACTCAATGCCTCAAGCAAGGCAATGGGAAGTCCTTCATGGGAAGATGGCAGTATAAAACCACCCGCATGGGTATAGAGCTGCGCAAGGGTTTCCCCATTTTGAAACCCGGTAAGGATCACGCCCGATGTCGCATTCGCCACTTTTTCCACCTCACGTGAATAAGCGGTAGAATCCAAACCACCGACTAATACCAACTTCCACATTGATGACGGCAGCAGCGCATAGGCGTGAATGAGATCCAACTGCCTTTTTTCTGGAACAATGCGGCTCACCTGCAGGAAATAGCGCCCCGGTTCAAGTCCGAACTTTCTAGCATGCGTATCTTCAGTGCTCAATGTCGGTACGACCACCCCGTTGGGAATAAGCTGGGAATCGACACCAAACTTATTACGCACAGAATCTGAAATAACTTTCGATATGACAATGCGCGCACTCGAGTAGCGCATGCCAAGCCGCTCCCCTGTCCTTAACACCCATCGCGCGAAGCTGCCCCATTTATCACGGTCGTAGTCCTGACCGTGATGAGTAACAACCACACGCAAACCTAATAGTCGAGCTAATGGAGCGACAATTGCGGGCCCAATAGCATGAATGTGTAAGATATCGGGGCGAACAAACCCCGCATACACCACACCCAGCAACGAATGCACCAAAGCTTCCAGACCGGGGCGACGCGGCGACCATATACGACGTAGCTTGACCTGCCCGAATGCGCGCGTTCCGCGCGGCACAAACGGTGTCCGCACCAAAACCTCCACCTTGCAGCCCATGGCGGCCAGACGGCTATAGAGTTGCTCGGCGTGGGTTTCGACACCACCCTGCACATTAGGCATCCCGCGGATGCCCAGCACCATGACTTTCAGGATGAGTTCCTCACAAAACCTGCGGTGCGTTGCTTGCCTGCGGCTGCATGTCATTGACAACAGGCACGCCAAGCGCACGGTAAATTTGCAGGATACGCTCGCGGTACCTTGCTGCCGTGAATTCGTTCTCGATCCAGTATCGCGCCGCCCGCCCCATGTCAGCCACCTCTGCATCGGGCCGATCCGCCATGCTGCGTAATGCTACGGCCAACGAATCGACATTCGCACTGTTGAACCCGAGGCCGGTTTCATTTTCCCGAATTAGTTCGGGAATGCCGCCAATGCGTGCACCGATGACAGGCTTGCCCATGGAATAGGCTTCCAGCACGCTCAAAGGCGCATTCTCATACCATTCCGATGGCAGCACCACCGCACGTGCGCTGCGGATCGCATCGTGCAAGGGTTGGCCGGTGAGATAACCCAGAAAATTCACATCAGCCTGCAGGTGTGCTGCCAGTGCCTGCAGCTCGGCTGTTTGCGGACCCGTTCCCGCCAACAATAACCGCGACCCTGAAGCAGCGACTGCTCGAATCAGTGTCGTCAGTCCCTTTTCCCGTGATAAACGACCGACATATACAAAGGCATCGCCGGGTTGATATTCAGGGACAAGCCCTTTCACATCGACAAAGTTTGGTACATGTCGGAATTTCTCCCGTGGCAAGCCCCACTCCACAAACTTTTCAATGTAAAAGCGGCTTGGCACCACAAAACAATTGACGCAATTTAGATAAGACCCCAACCAGCGATGCAGTACGGCCTCTGTCCACGCGATAGCACTCATCGCCAACGACCCCTTCAGGCAGCGATAAGTAACCACGTTGTGCAACTTACCGCCGCGGCAGCGCTCGCATATGCCGTCAGACGCCAGCATGCTGTAAGCTGGACAGGCGATCTTCAGGTCGTGCAGCGTCAGTACCGTAGGCACACCACGCTGCTGCAATAGACTCAGAATCGACGGCGAAATATGGTGATAGATGTTGTGGCCGTGACAAACATCAGGTTGCGTTTCGTCCAGCAGGCGTGCCAGCTTGCGACGCGCCTCGAACGAATAAATGACCTTCGGCACCCGCACCAGTTTTTCGCGCAACGAATAGTTGGAACCGAACTCGATTTCGTCGATAAAATGACTTGACCAGGGTGTGGGCAGATTCTTGGGGTGATTCATCGAAAACGGTACCACGCGCCAGCCCTGCGCTTCGAACATGCGATTGTGTTCGAGGAATACCGTCTCGGCGCCGCCCCGGTAGTAGTGGTAGTTGTTGATGGATAACAGTGTCGCCATGCCTAGTACCGTTGTTGTTCCTGCGCCGTCAATATATTCGTACCGGGTTCATTGTCAGCGACAGGCCTGCCAGTCGCGAGCAACTCCGCCAGCAATGCTGCATTCTGCAATGAATGTCGTCGGATGGCATATGCACGCGCACGCACTGCGAACTCGCGCAATCGCAACGTATCCATCGCCAAGGAGCGCACTGCCTGGGCAAGCGCCGACTCGGAGCCGGCGCAAATTCCAACAGTTTCCTGATCCAGCATCTGGTCAGGATTCACGCTCAGGCTTACTACCGGCACTTCGCGCATCCATGCCTGTATGAAGGTATTTGGAAATCCTTCCTGGACACTGGTATTCACAAACAGATGCGCATGAGCAAGTTGCCAGTTCACTTCGGTCTGCGACAGTCGGCCAAGATATGTCAGGTTGGATGTCGCATTGATAGAGTTCATCAAATCTTTGCCCCATGCGCGATCTTCCGACCCCGCCGGGGCGCCGATCATCACAAAACGCACATGGCTCAGGTCCTGCAAGGCCGCCGCCAACCGTACGAATGCATCGGGACGCTTGACCGGCTTGAGGTTTGCCACCCACAGCACTGTCAACGGTCCCGACTTGTCGAGTTCCTCAACCGGCAATGGATGGAAATTGGGGATCACTGCGTCGGCGGCACGAGCATAGTTGGCCATGAGCAGCTGCGCCTGATGGTGCGTCTGGGTGACGACATGGCTGGCATGCCGGATACCATACTCGATACTGCGACGCTCCAGAAAACGGCGCAGTGGATTGCGACCAAAAAAGCTGTTGTCGCTGCTTACATCGCTGTCATGCGCCACATGCCAGACGAGGCGCACCGGGCGCCGCCGCGCATAATGGGCACATATGCCTGTATAACCGCCGGCGACACGTTGATAGATAACTTGAGGCTGGATTGCGCTTAAGGCTTGATACAGTGGCACGGCATCCATCAGATAACCGAGTCTGGGCACATGTCCGTTTTTGCCGATCTGAATTGCACGATAGTGTTGTGGTCCGCCATCGGGATTCGTGTGATGCGCCAGATAGAAAAGATCGAACATGTCCATCGCTGCCAGGGTATCAACCAGAAAGCCGATCTGGTATTCCGCGCCACCGCCATGCTGGAATGGATTGACAATACACAATTTAACTCTATTGTCTTTCACGCTGATCACCGCTGCGGTTCGGCAATGATGCGTAGCAACGCATCTTCCACCGTATCAGCGATCTTCTCGTAACTGCGGTGTTCAAGCACATACTGGCGTCCGCGCTCGCCCATGGCGCGAGCAGTATCGGGCGCATTGAGCAACTTGACAATCGCTGCCGAAAAAGCATCCTCCTGGTAAGGGACGCAATATCCTCCGCCACTCTGCTCAATGACCAACCTTTGCTCAGGGTGATCATTGGCCACAACGGCCTTACCCATGGCCATGTATTCCACCAGCTTGGTCGGGGATGTTGAATTAAGCACCGGGGTAGGAAAGAAGGGTGAGACACACACATCCGCATCCTGGACATACCTTAGCGCTTCGGATTGCGGCAATTGACCAACGAATACCACCGAAGACAACACATTCAGTCGCTTTGCCTCATCGACAAGTATTTGCTCATCGCTGGGATGATTGCCCTTGCCCACGAGGTAAAGCTTGACGTCGGGAGCCTGCTTGTGGACATCAGCCAGAACCCTGATCAGAAAATCCATACGCCGTACTTTTGCGAGCGTTCCCAGATACAGAAAACATCGTTCGCCGAATGGAATGACGCTGCGCTGTTGTCCAGCAAAAGCGTTCGTAATCTTGTCAGACCGGATTCCCATTGGGACCGCGGTCATTTTGTCAATCGGTATGCCTTCGGCGGCGATATCTCGACGCATCTGCTCGCTTTGCACAAAAACATGATCTGCGCCAGGCAACAGCAATTTGTACAAAATGAATTTGAAGACCAGACCACGAATACGATACAGACGGGCGTAACGTTCCGCAGGATCCTGCGCCCGATACAAATATTCTTCCGGGAACGGATAGGAGAGCCAATAAACAAAACGCTTGCCGTACCAGCGCGCAGCAATGGCCGCAAACACGCCTGAGATAAACTTGTCTTTTACCTCGATCAGATCGTAGTTTCCTGATCGCAGTGTGGAGAACAGCGATAAATCATGCGCAATTCCAAGAAGATGCTTGCGCACCCTATGAAATAGCGAATCACCCAGATCCGTGGCCCCCACCCACACCGTGCCGTTGCCCCAGCCCGTCGCATAGGATTTGTCGCAGCGCTGTTCGCTTTGCAGCAGCCAGTCTATCTTGTGCCCACGTCCAGCAAGCTGCTCCCCGAACAGCACCGTGACATCGACGCGTGTAGCCGGATAGGTATCGGCCGACACGATCAGCATGTGAACAACGCGCTTGGCCACAGGATATGACTTAGGCCGAATATCGAAAGTCATCTGATCAGACATCCTGTTTCATCCTCAAGCGCCTATCCGCGTCGCCGCGGCGGATGACAACAAGCCAATGCGTTGAAGCATCTTTGCGTGCCGATCCCCCATTACCGCCGCCAAAATGGCGCGATCAGCAGGCGAAAGCGCCGGGCTGCGCAGATAAATCCAACCGGCTGCCGCGAACACAACGATGCCGATTGCAAGCTGCATTGGCGCCGGCGCGGGAAGCAAGCGCTTCATGCCCAGACACAGCGCCACCGCGGCGCCCCACACAAGAAAGGCGAACACCAGTGCGTCTCGGGCATTGATCCATACCGCACGGCGCCGCACGTGCCACCAGATAAATCCGTTTTTCATTAGTTGTGCAGTACCGCTGGCGATCACCGCTCCATATACCCCCATCAGCGGCACCATGGCCGCCATCGCTGCAATATTGTAAATTGCGAATAGTTTGCTCGTCAGAATCACCCCGGCCTTTTCCTCATATTGCGCTACCAGCGTGGCCGGATCAGCGACTGCGTTGACTGTCGCGAAGCCAAAAACCATCGGTAACAACCACGAGTATTCAATGAACTTGCCACCGAAAATCACTTGTACAATTTCGGCATGATAGGCAATGGCAAACGCCAAAGCGGGCCACTGCAATATAAGATCCATGTTAAGCAAGAACGAGAAGTACTGGGGAACCTTCCGTTCCGCCTCTGCGCTGGGGATTGAAAAAAACATCGGCTGAATCACGTTTTCAAACAGCTTCATGGGCAAGGCGCCCGCCACCATCTGCCGCAAACGCGTATAAAAAGCGTAGACGCCGACGGAAACAGTATCAACGAAGGCCGCAATAAAGAAACTGTCCAGCGTGGAATACATCAGCAGCACGCCAGCATCATTGAAGTTATTGAACAAACCGTAGCGGATTAATCTGCGGCGTTCTTCTGAGTCCGGTCTGTATCGACCGGAAGTTTCCGCCCCAAGGCATATTTTCTGATATGCCAACCGCATCGAAATATACGCCACTCCATAAGCCAGAATATCGACAACGATGGCTGCAATCAGATCAAGCTTGCCAAACCAGAACAACACGCTGTAAGCAAACAATTTGACCAACGATAACACCACCGTCGAACCGACGCTGTACCGGTGCAGCATGTGCGCACCCAGCGCCAATTGCAGAATTGACGACTGGAAATGCAATACAATCAACACGCCAAATACGGAAAATATTTCCCTGTGCCCTGCCAGCTTGAATAGCGGAGCGACATAGTTCCAGCCCAGCAAGACACCACCAAGCACTAAAACACTTGTGACGAAGCGCCATGAAGCAATCAGCCTCACCAGCCATGCAGCCGCCAGTTGGTTGCCTGCGCGCAGATATTCAGGCTGATAGCGTCGCAGCACCTGCTCCAACCCCAGGGAAGCCACCGTGCCGATGACGGGGATGAACGCATAAAAAAGGCTGAAAACCCCGAAGTCCTGTTCCGTCATTGCCCGAACGAGAATGACGTAACCGACCACGGTTGATATTTGAGAAAGGGCGCGAAACGCTATTGTATCGATCAATGACCGTCGTGCCTTGGCATGGCTATACAGGACGCCGGTCACGCTCTATTTCCCATCGACAACAAAACCAGTACCTCATATTCATTAAATGCAACAAATGCGCAATGAGCAGACTGAAGTCCACCTAAAATGCGGTTCACAATACACAAAATAGGCAGCACAGCACGAGACACGGATCACGTACTCTTGACTTATGCCAGACAATCCATAGAGCCGCAAAAACATAACCTTACGATTAAAATATGAAAATATCGAGAATTATTAATTCACCCCCAAAGCATGAGACGGTTCACACTAGGGACGGAATAATTGTCAGATAATTATGTTTCAGGGTGAGCTACGTTACTAATCTCAACCGCGTTGTTAGAGACAACCTGACGTGCAAGTGAGTGATCTTCCGTTGAACGATTCCGTTTACTTCAAGAAAAGCCTGTCTATCGGGCTTTTAACCGTCGCCGGCGCATTTATCCCCACCATACTTGCGGGGCTCTGCCTGTATCTAGCCGCCAGCTTTTACGACGAGCCTTTTAATCAGTCATTCCAGATCATGATGGTCATCGTCATTGGCCTGTGCACGCTCGTTATGCAGCCGGCACGCAACATTGCTCAGCAATTGACCTATGACCACATCCCCCAAGCCATGGAAATCATCGGACGGTGGCTGATTCTATTGTTCATATTGATGGTGATTGGCTTCTTGACCAAAATAACCAATGATTTTCCCCGGCGGGTTTTGCTGACTTGGGCAGTGACCGCACCCGCCCTGATCGTGGTTGTCAATTTCTTATTTCAACGCTCCATACGCCGGCTGCTGCGCAATGCATCCCACCAACGCCGGGTGGTATTGGTAGGTTGCAACGAAGCGAGCCTGTCGCTGGCGGAACGCATCCGCAATCATCCGGAACTATGCATGTCAGTGGAAGGTTTTTTCGACGATCGGAATTATGGCCGTCTCGGCAATCCGGAAAACGTCAATCTCCTTGGTGGATTCCGGGATCTGGCTCAACAGGTCAAGGCACGTGGCGTAGAAGTAATTTTCGTGGCTTTACCCGTTCGTCATCTGCAACGGGTTATGGATTTACTTGATGACCTCCGTGATACCACGGCATCCATATACTACGTACCGGATATTTTCGTATTCGACCTGATCCAGGCCAGAACCGGCGACATCATGGGAGTACCTGTTGTCGCCATGTGTGAAACTCCTTTTTACGGACTGCGCGGCCTGAGCAAGCGCTTACTTGATATTGGTTTGGCCAGCACCGCCCTGTTGCTTGGACTGCCAGTACTACTGCTCATTGTGCTGGCTGTTAAAATGTCATCGCCAGGGCCGGTAATCTTTAAGCAAAGACGGTATGGCCTGGACGGAGAAGAAATAACGGTCTACAAGTTTCGGAGCATGACCGTTACGGAAGACGGTCCGGAAATTCGGCAGGCCACCCAGCATGACACACGCACTACAGCGATTGGACGCTTCCTGCGTCGCAGCTCCCTGGATGAACTACCGCAACTGATCAATGTAATTCAGGGACGCATGAGTCTGGTCGGACCAAGACCGCATGCGGTAGCGCACAATGAAATGTACCGAAAGCTCATCAAGGGCTACATGGTCCGGCATAAGGTCTTGCCTGGAATTACCGGCCTGGCGCAAATAAACGGTTGCCGGGGAGAAACCAAAGATATCGCCCAAATGGAAGCGCGCGTACATTACGATTTAGAGTATTTAAGACACTGGTCCACTTTGCTGGACTTGAAAATACTGGCCATCACGGTACTGAAAATCTTCACCGACAAACGCGCTTACTGAAAATTCAGGCGCCGTAATACCCGGAGCCGATTGATTCGCTGGATTGATTCAGCACGATTCCCGCGACCCTGTAGTCAGCCAACAAACCGGCAGCTCGCTCCAGACCTTCGCGAGTAGTGCTTCCTTCGGATACCACCAGAAGGGTAGCGTCAACACGTGGCGCCACTATCAGCGCATCATCAGTATTCACCACCGGCGGCAAGTCAATAAGGATGAGCGGATTACCCGAAATGCTTCGAATGTAGGCAAATAAATCTTCCAGGTGACCCGTCGCCAAAAGCTCGGATGCATGCGATGTTGCCTGGGCGCCACCCGCCAGACTCAGATTATTGATGCCATCAAGCGAAAAAAACATGCTCTCGGCGCTTAGTTCGCCGCGGAAGAATCCAGTTATCTCCTGCTTCGGCGTCACGCCGAGATAGCGACAGATACTGGGATTGCGAAGATCCAGATCCAGCAAAAACACTTCATAGTTTCCCTCCCGCGCCAGATTGATAGCAAGATTCAGCGCAGTTACCGACTTGCCTTCACCGGGGCCGGGACTGGTTATTGCCAATGTCGACCAACCATTCGTACGGCAGCGCTGTAATATTCTCGTGCGCATCATTCGGTAGGATGGAGCTCCTGCCTGCAACATCCGATCATCGACACCCGGGAGAATGACATGCCGTTGCGTACAGACTGCGGCATCGTATGGAACCGCATCGAATTTAACCCGCATCGCCGCAGCAGGCTGTCCAGCCGACGTCAGGCGTGTTGTGGCAGCATTACGAGTAACCGTCTCAGCAACTTGGGCATCGAGCATCGGGGCCGCAGCAGATTTGTCATGGCTTATCTGCTTTGCTCGTTGTATGGCATCGACGATCGACATATTTAAGACCCTTCTCTGGAATTCAGCACAAGGTGATCAGGACCGATGCGCATATATCACGGCCAATCCGACGGCAATCGTAGCCAGCAGATATGCACCCGCGACTGAACCCCAAAGCCAGTGCTGGCGCCTGCGATTTGCAGGGTTTTGCAGCTTTGGAATCGCAGCAATCAATGGCAGGTCAACCATATCAGTCACATCTTCAGAGGTACGCACAGTCGGGTCGGCGCTTTCTCGAAAGGCGGCCAGTCCTGCCGCCAAACCACCACCCAGCACCATACCAAGCAGGATGATGCCAAGTCGATTTGGTGAATCCGGTTTGCTGGGCACATATGGCTTGCGAATCAATGTGTAGCGCTCACCCTTGGCTTGGGATTCAAGGCTCTTGGACATGTCCGCTTCACGCAGCTTGCTTTGAGCCACCTGAAATTCCTGCTGCAAAACCTCACGATCGCGGGTTAGCTGCAGGTAGTCACGTTCCACGCCGGGTGCCATTGAAAGGCGTGTCTCGTATTGGGAAACCTGCCCCTGAGCTCGTTCCAGAGTCGACCGCAAGGCCGCAAGATTGGTGCGCACGGCATTCAATTCTGACGAAACCCGCAGATAGTCGGGATTGTCGGGCCGGATGTTCTGCGGGTTACCGAGCTTCGCCTGCTCGCTGAGCGCCTCTATGGCTCGAGTAAGACGCTTCACATCCGGATGATCGGGAGTGTATTTCTGCTGCGCTTCCGCCAATTGCGCGCGCAGGGTTCCAAGCTGAGTGAACAGATCACCGCCATTGGCCGTGATCAGCGTCGGGCTCATCTGGCTGAGCTGCAGTTTCAACAACGATTCCTGCTGCTCCACCAGACGGATCTGGGCCCTGATCGACTCAATTTCACGTTCCGTCCGATCAAGTCTGGTTTCGTTGCGCTCTGCCACTTCCGGCAAAGCACCGCCGTACCGTGCCTTGAATTCCGCAAGACGCTGTTCGTTGGCCCGAATCTGTGCTTCGAGTTCCCGGGACTTCGCCAGCATGAAATTATAGGTGTCGAGAGCCTGGGCAGTACGCGCCGCGCGATTCGCGGTTAAAAACATGTCAGCCAGGTGCTGCGCGACTTCGGCAGCAATTTTCGGCGAGGCATTGCTGTACTTGATCGAAAATGCCGAGGACACCACCAGAGGTTCCAGAGTAACGGGATCGACCTTTTGGATGGTCGTCTCGTTGGCAATACGGACAGCCTTGTCGCGCGTGGACAGGTCGACACGATCCGGATAAGGGTCCACTTGTTTGACCACATCTTCCAAGCGGTCGGTGGTCATTACATCCCGGCGTACCAATTCGATCTGCTGGTCCGCATAACTGACTACCGTGGTCTTGATGAGGCTCGGATCAATCGATGAAGCTTCCAGTAATATCGTGGCGGACGATGAATAAATTGCCGGCAATGTGAACGCTAACAACACCGCAAGCAATAGCGCTGCGGGGATAATCGTCGCCAGATACGGCCAACGCCGGCGGAGGACGGCCACATAATGATGCAGGGTCAACACCTTTTCCGCTCGTTCTGCCACTCAAGACCTCGTCAAGTTTATGCCGGCAATCGCCAATTACCAATTATCGTTCGACTGGAGCCGGGCCCAGTCCTCGATAGCCTATGCCAAGCGTAAATACCCTGTCCTGACTCTTGGCCTCACTGACTACATATTTTTGCCAGTAATGCGCATACCCACCGGTCAGATACCAGGTGCGCGTCATATCCCATGTCAATTGCAGATATCCGGTGGCGTAATCACGAGCATTGTTACTGGCGGCGGCAACAACGCCCTGTTCGCGATTACGGAAACCACGTACCGCTATCAGATAGGCCAAACGCGGTTTGAAGCTCCGGTAATACTGTAATCTGATCTGATCCAAGGTTGTACGGGCGCCGCCGCTGGATGGACTGAATGTTCGTCCGAGATTGAATCGCAGGTCGCCCAATTGGGACTTACGCCGCAGATTGAACTCGGCCCCCCAGCTATTGAATGTTTCCTCTTCAAGTGCTCCGACATGATCATCATGGACAACCTTGGTTTTTTCCAGATTGAACGCGAGCATGCCGGAAAAGGTTTTTGACCATTTCTGATCAAGCTGAAAACTTACGCCCCGTCCTGTCGTCACATCGGAACCATCGTCGGTCTGGTACTTCGTTCCATAGACACCCGCCCCAAACTGGGTTTGCGGAGTCCAGCTCCAGAATAGCGACCCATAGCCTTCCACGTCGCGATAATCGACCGTAGAACCACTGCTATCCGCGTTGCTATTCACGGCCTGATAAAACGCGCCAATGTCGGCGCCCATGCGTTCGGAAAATCGGTAAATAAAACTTGGTCGGGCCTGAATGCGCGTACGAGTTTCGGAAATCAACGAAATGCGCCCGGTTGCATCGACAGTTGGATCATTGGGGTCGAACGTATCATAGACCGCTGATGTCCGCTGCGCGGCATAGCTGTTTTCCCGTGCATAATTGGCAATCAGATTCAATTCCCCACGTAATGATGTGAATTGACTGTTCAGATCCGCATATTCGTTTACTTGTCGCAGATCCTTGCGGTTCGAGTATTCGTTATATACAACACGGGGCCTGAGTTCAGTAACACTGCGCGGGCTGCGTAACCCGAAAATCCCGCTGGCATTGGCCAGGTAACCGGTCGCTGACGAAGTATTGTCACTATACATTTCAGGATTGGATTGATGCTGCGCATTTAATTCAATTTCCGGGATGAAGTAACCATCTGCCGCGAGCGCGGAAGTGACTGCCATGCCTGAAACGAGCGACCCGACCAATGCATATCGCGCTGCAATCATCGAAACATCACGGAACAATAATGACATCGCCGCTCTCCAGATTAACATTCTGTTCCAGCGCACGGCCCTTGCTTACATCGCCATAGTGGAATGAGAGCTTCTGTTGTTTCTGACCTGAACCACGCAGAATGATGATGTCATTCAACGCTGCATAGGGCGTCATCCCTCCCGCCAACGTCAACGCCTGCAACACATTAAGTTGCGGATTCATCATAAAGGACCCCGGTTTATTAACCTGGCCAATTACATATGCCTGATTACCCTGTAAACCGGTTACCGATACGGTAATCACTGGTTCCGGGATGTATTTCTTAAGGAGCCGTTCAATATCAGTTTGTATATCCATGACGGTACGGCCAGCAGCGACAATTTCACCTGTCAGTGGAAAGCTGATTTTACCGTCAGGGCGCACGATAACCTTGCGAAGCAGATCCGGCTCTTTCCAGACAGCCACCTCTATTTCATCTCCGGAATGGATTCTGTAATCCGGCAGCTGCTGCGCCCTGGCCATGGGGATGACCCACACAGATAAAAACAGGACCAATGCCGCAATGATTCTCAACTTGGTCACTCCGATCATCAGTTCTGACTGGTAATTAATAGCCATATCGCCGCTCCCACAAATAAAACCAACCCCATTACACACTGCGCAACAGCGGATTGCGAATACAGCCAATGCACTATATTGAATAAAATACGAACAGGACAAGCAACAACCACGGTTAGGCCGCCACTTGATTCACCATAAGCAAGAAAATATCACGTTATTGAGAACTCTATCACAGGCATATCGTTTTACTGTTTGCTCAATGGAGCACAACAGAGCCTGGGGTTCCTGGCGCCCGCTCAAGGGAGCATTGGATTAGAAATTAGATCAGGTTAATTAATGGTGAGAGGCAGTGGCGGACGGGTTGAACTGTCTGGAGACTGTTTCAAAACCATGGGGCTCGACGTCCTGCATCATCCCGTCGCCCGTTCGAAACTCTCATGATATTGCCGCTGACACTCCGGTGCTGCGTACTGGTCCATAACTGACGACCCAGGCAAGGCAGCTTCGCTCGCTACATCCTTGATGTTTTAGCTTATTCTTGCAGAAACAACCGGTGAAAGGTCGCTCTCAGCTCCCCCATGATTAACCGACACAACAGCGAAATACCACGTTCCGGGAGTCAGATTGTCAACCACATAGATGCTGATTGAGGGATTATCTATAACAATTGATTGATTTAAATTGGTCGCATCAGTGCCATAAATTATTCGATAACCAGCCAGATTCGTTAGATAGGAACCATCCGTGTTTGAATCTGGCGCGACCCACGAAAGCGTAATATTGCCACTCGCTTCCACCAAAGGGGCCGAGCTATCTGCCAAGGATGCGTTGCCAGTCTGCCCAGATGCTGCCGCGGCCGGCGACTGTGTCGACTCGTTGGAACAGGCGCCCAAACCCAGCACCATGATTGTTACCAACAACGCTACCGAAACCCGATTGCCAATACCACACAGTATATGCACGTTCAACCTGTATTCGCTTTACAAGAAACCACAGACCCATCCGATGCCAAGACTCACTGGTCATGCTTCTCTTGGCATGATCCACTTGGCCACTGCGAATAGCGATTGAATGCAAGTTAACGGGCACCACCCCAGAAAGTTAAGGTGAGAAGCCAGCAACCCCGCTATCCAGCGTTACCAAGACGCCAGGACCGGAAGCTTTGCGTCGCCACCTTTCGGCGGTTTTGCCTTTGAGCTACCAAGCTAGTAAATCGCAGACAGCTCCCAGCCACAATTGTCTATCCCTGACGACAGAGGTATTACCCATCGCCATCGTCAGTTGCTGCAATCTCATCTGCGGGTTTTGTAAATCAAGCAAATGTCAAACGAAAATGCATTATGTTTAAAAAGCTATTCGCTGGCATAGGCCATGGCCCGCCGGAGGCGCACCATAGAACGCTCACGCCCCACCAGCTCCAACGTCGCATCAATCGGTGGCGATACCGCCCCACCGCAGACGGCCACACGTAATGGCTGGGCGACCTTGCCCAAGCCCACATTGAACTGTGCGGCCACCGCATTGATGACTTCGTGGATGGCCGCAGCATTCCAGTCACTCAATCCCGCCAGTGCCGCCGCCAGCGCCGCCAGAATCGGCATCGCTTCAGCGGTCAGATTCTTCTTGGCAGCCTTCTCGTCATAGCGGTCGAAGTCCTGGAAAAAGAATAGGCTGTTCTGCGCCATTTCCTTGAGTGTCTTGGCGCGCTCGCGCTGCGCATTGGCGACGCCTTCCAGCAAATCCTGATCGTCGCTTTGTACGCCCAGGCGGATCAGCTGATCGCGCAGGCCAGCGGCCAGCACGGCAACAGGCGCTTTCATCATGTGCTGCTGATTGAGCCACAACAGCTTTTCGGGATTGAAAGCGGAGGCTGACTTGTTCACGTCCTTGATCTCGAAAAACTCGATCATTTCCTCTATGGTGAACACTTCCTGATCGCCATGGGACCAGCCGAGGCGCACCAGATAGTTAAGCAGCGCCGACGGCAGATACCCCTCTTCCTGATATTGCAAGACACTGACGGCGCCGTGACGTTTGGACAGCTTGGCGCCATCCGGACCGAGAATCATGGGCAGATGCGCATACACTGGCGGGGTAGCACCCAAGGCATTGAGCATGTTGATCTGACGGGGCGTGTTGTTGAGGTGATCGTCACCCCGCACCACATGGGTCACTCCCATGTCCCAGTCATCGACGACCACGCAGAAATTGTAGGTCGGCGTGCCATCGGAACGGGCAATGATCAAATCATCCAGCTCGGCATTGTCGAACACCACCCGGCCATGCACCTGATCATCGACGACCACCGTACCCTCCAGCGGGTTCTTGAAGCGGATGACCGGATCGACCCCAGCACGCACATCGGTGCGATTGCGCCAGCGGCCGTCGTAGCGCGGCTTCTGCTTGGCAGCCATCTGGCTGGCGCGCAGATCTTCCAGCTCCTCCCTGGTGCAGTAGCAACGATATGCCTTGCCTTCGCGCAGCCACTGCTCGATCACTTCACGATAACGATCCATGCGGCGCGTCTGGTAGAACGGCCCCTCATCGGCCGTCAGTCCCAGCCATTGCATGCCATCCAGGATGACCTGCGTCGCCTCATCGGTAGAGCGTTCGCGATCCGTGTCTTCGATACGCAGAATGAATTTGCCGCCATGGCGTCTGGCATAGAGCCAAGAGAACAGTGCCGTGCGCACGCCGCCAATATGCAGCATGCCGGTAGGGCTGGGAGCGAAACGGGTAACGACGGTCATGCGGGCCACCGGAAACAGGTCATTGCTGGTTACTTACCGCGCACAGGCAAGAACAGAAGCAATAAACCCGGCCCGCTTTGGCGGGGCGAAGGACGCCGATGCGCCCTTTCCGGGGTCACTACTTCTCCCTACGCCAGATCCGAGAAAGAAGCAGCCAGAAGAAGGATTATGGTGGGCGGTACAGGGTTTGAACCTGTGACCCCTGCCGTGTGAAAGCAGTGCTCTACCGCTGAGCTAACCGCCCTGTTCTAGGGGTGCGTTGTGTTGGGAGCCGTCCCGGCAGGGTCATCTCGCAGGGATGGTAAAAAACACTCTGGCGCCGCCGCCCGGTGTCCCCTCGGCGAATATCTGGCCGCCGTGACGATGGATGATGCGCTGGACCGTTGCCAGACCCACGCCGGTGCCGGGAAACTCGGCCGCGCTATGCAGCCGCTGGAATGCACCGAACAGCTGTTCGGTGTGGCGTGGATCGAATCCTGCTCCGTTATCGGCCACGTAATACATCTGCTCGCCCGCGCGCATTTCGGCGCCCACTGTGACCTGCGCCGGAGACTGATCACGGGTGAACTTCCAGGCATTGTCGAGCAGGTTGGTCAGCACGACTTCCATCAGGCGGGCGTCGGCCGCTACCGTCATTCCTGGCGAGATTTCCAGCTGCACCTGCCGCTCGGGATACTGCTCGGCAACGCGCATTGCGCAAGCCGCCGCCAGCGCGGAGAGATCCACCGGCTCACGGGTCATGGCCATGCGCCCTACCCGCCCCAGTTCCAGCAGATCATCAATCAAATTGGACATGCGTCGAATGGACGCATTGATGCGTTGCAGATAGTCCAGCGCCTCTGTATCGAGTTGCGCCGCATGTTCCTGTTCCAGCAAGCTGGCAAAACCGTCGATAGCGCGTAATGGACTGCGCAGATCGTGCGATACGGAATAGCTGAATGCTTCCAGATCACGATTCGACTGTTCCAGTTCGTGGGTGCGTTCACGTACCCGTGCTTCCAGATCGGCATACAGCAGCATGTTCTCCACGCTGATGGCGGCAATATCGGCGAGCTGACGCAACATACCTTCATCTTCTTCGCCGAAATCGCCGCTCGATTTATCGGCTACCGCCAGAAAACCCAGCACTGCGCCATCATGGGCATGCAACGGCATGCTCCACCAGCCTCGCTGCAGCAGGGAATCTTCATGCTGACCGCGTAAATAACACAATGGCTGCGGCTCGCCCTGATGTGATTGCAGCAACGTCCACACGCGAGCAGGCAACTCATGCTGTGCATGATCAGGAGCAACGCCATTGCTTTCGGAAAGATTGACGGTGCCATGACGGATGGACACGCAGGCAAACTGCGCGCCGGAGAGCTCCCGAGCGCTACCGGCAACGAAACTCAACAATCGAGGCAGCGACCGTTGTGAGTTGACCTGCTGCGCCGCCTGCGCCAGTGCTGCCAGCTTCACTGTGGCATCGTGACGTTCGGTTTCATCCTGTACGGCAGCAGCCAGCGCCTGCAACGAGCCATCGGCAGCATGGGAAGCGCCGCCCCGTTCGCTGACATGGCGCAGCGTACCGTCCCGCCAGCGCACCTGATACTGGATCTCGTAAGAACGCCCGGTACGCGCCGCCTGCTCATGCATGGCAACAAGTCGAGGCCGGTCCTGTTCGAGCACACGCTCGTAACCGAGCTGCAACGCCGGCTGAACATCCTCCGGCAGATCCAGCATGCTGCGAAATTCCGGCGACCAATAGATTTGCCCGGTCTTGAAATCGCGCTGCCACAGCGCCAGTCTGGCCACGCGTTGCGCCAGCTCGTAACGACTGCGACTGATGGACAATTGCTCATCCAGTATGGCGCGCTCGATCGCCACCGCCGCCAACCCTGCGGCCACCTCCATGATTTCATGAGCCCGGGCCGAAGGCAGGCTGGGCGCGCGGTCATACAGGGCGAAGGAACCCAGCAACTTGCCAGCAGCGCCAAAAATCGGCCTGGACCAGCAGGCGCGCAAGCCGTGCTGTCTGGCGACCGCCCGATAGTCCCGCCACAGCGGGTCCCGCTCGATATCACTGACCACCACCGTCTGCCGTCGCCACATGGCGGTGCCGCAGGAGCCCGCCTGGGGACCGATTTCCATGCCGTCTATGGCCGCTGAATACGCCGGGGGCAGGCTGGGCGCGGAGAGGGTGCGCAGATATTTGTCCGCCTCCAACAGCACTACCGAACACAGCGCCGGTGCATCCAGCTCTTCCACGAAGCGGCAGATGCGATCCAAAGACTGTTGCAGCGGACTGCCCGCCGCGATCTGCTTGAGTACGGCCTGTTGTGCCTCCAGCAGGGCGATGCGGTCATGACTGATCCATCCGGATCGGCCCCTGGCGACCGATACCAGCCAATTGCGAAATGCCAGTATCCAACCCGTGCTTCCGCCGGCCATGCCACACCCGGATCGTCATTGTTCTGGAAATCTTCGCCGGCCCACACCACCCAAGCCAAGCAGGTGAAACCGGAATCAGCAGTGACCGCCACTCATCGTAGTGGCGGTCAACCACACTAACGCCTCAGTGCGCTGCTTCGCCGCCAATCATGGCCAGCAGTTCCGCCGTCCTGGTCTGCATCAGGGCCGCATTGCCACGGCTTTCCACGTTCAGACGCAGCAAAGGCTCGGTGTTGGAGGAACGCAGATTGAAGCGCCAGTCGGCATACTCCAGCGACAGACCATCCGTGTAATCCACCGACACCGCGCTCGGCTTGTAGTGGTCTTCAATCTTCTTGATCGTCGCCTTGGCATCCGCCACCTTGCGATTGATCTCACCGCTGGCCGGGAAGGCGGCGATGCGTTCGCCTACCAGCGAAGACAGGCTCTTGCCAGTCTCGCACAACAACTGCGTCACCACCAGCCAGGGAATCTGGCCGCTGTCGCAATAGCCGAAAGCCCGGAAATAATGATGCGCACTCATTTCGCCGCCATAGATGGCGTCCTGCTGACGCATGACATCCTTCATGAAGGCATGACCGGACTTGCATTGCACGGCCTTGCCGCCCAATGACTTGACGATGTCCAGTGTCGCCCAGGTCAGGCGCGGATCGTGAACGATGCGTGCGCCCGGCTCGCGCTTGAGAAACACCGACGCCAGCAGGCCGACGATGTAATAGCCTTCAATGAACTCGCCGCGTTCGTCGAACAGGAAACAGCGGTCGTAGTCGCCATCCCAGGCGATGCCGAGGTCTGCCTTGTTTTCTTTGATCGCCTTGATGGTGGAAGCACGGTTTTCTTCCAGCATCGGGTTCGGCACGCCGTTCGGGAACGTGCCATCAGGATTGTGATGAATCTTGATGAACTCGAATGGCAGGTATTTTTCCAGACTGTCCACCACTGCGCCAGCGCCGCCGTTGCCGGCATTGACCACCACTTTCAACTTCTTGAGCCTGGACGTATCCAGATAGGAACGCAGGTGCTCGATGTACTTTTCCCAGGTATTCAGCTGATGCAGCTCGCCCTTGCGCGCCGGTGCGGTGTAAGCATCCGCATCGGCAATCTTCTTGATCTCCTGTAATCCTGTGTCGCCACTGATGGGCCTGGACTGCTTACGCACGAACTTCATGCCGTTGTAGTCCGGCGGGTTGTGACTGGCCGTGACCATGATGCCGCCGTCCATCTTCTCGGCAAAGGTCGCGAAATACACGCCTTCGGTGCCGCAGAGGCCAATGTCATACACGTCCACACCCGAATCCAGCAGGCCACGCGTCAGGGCCTCGCACAGTTCCTGACTCGACAGACGGATATCACGCCCGACGATGACCCGCTTGGGCTTCAACCACTCTGCGTAGGCGCGGCCCACGCGATAGGCCACCTGGGGGTTCAGTTCGGACGGGATACGACCGCGCAGGTCATAGGCCTTGAATCCGGCAATAGCAGTCATGGCGATGAGATTCCCTGATCAACAGCGTGAATTGGTTGTCCCATTGTGGCGGCAGATTCAGCACCGGGCAATGCGCATTGCGGCGGATCACCCAAGCTTCCATGAATGACCTGTTAAATAAAAAAGCGCACGAAAATCGTGCGCCTTTTTGCTCGAACTATGTCTAGATCAACCGCGCCCGACTGGCTTCTCACCTTCGCGGCCGTACGCGTCCTCGAAACGCACAATATCGTCTTCACCCAGATAGGCCCCCGACTGCACTTCGATGATGTGCAGAGGAATCTTGCCGGGATTGTCGATCCGATGCTTGGCGCCGATGGGAATGTAGGTGGATTGGTTTTCTTCCAGCAGAAACACCTTGTCCCCACAAGTAATGCGCGCCGTACCTGACACCACCACCCAGTGCTCTGCCCGGTGGTGATGCAACTGCAGCGACAGAGTAGCGCCCGGATTGACCACCAGACGCTTCACCTGGAAACGGTCGCCGGCATCGATGCTGTCGTAGCTTCCCCAGGGGCGAAACACTTCGCGATGCAGGGATGTTTCGTAGCGCCCCTGTTTCTTCAGTTCGCTCACCAGAGCCTTGACGTCCTGCACCCGGTCTCGCGGCACCACCATCACTGCATCCTTGGTTTCGACCACCACATGATCCTTAAGGCCGACGGTGGCCACCAAACGATGGGTGGCATGCAGGTAACAGCCCTGCGAATCGCTGACCAGCACATCACCGATGCTGACATTGCCCGCTGCATCGGCCGGAATGGCCTCATGCAACGCCGACCAGGAGCCCACGTCGCTCCAACCGGCATCCAACGGCACCACCACGGCTTTATGGGTTTTTTCCATCACGGCATAGTCGATGGAATCACTGGGACAGGCAGTAAATTCCGCCGTCGGTAGCCGGGTGAAGTCCAGATCATGCCTGGCGCCGGCAAACGCCGCCACGCAGGCATCGTGCATGGCGGGCGCGTGCTGCCGCAGCTCGTCCAGGAAGGCGCGCGCACGGAACATGAACATGCCGCTGTTCCAGTAGTAGCGACCCGATGCCAAATACTCCTGGGCAGTCGCCAGATTGGGCTTTTCGACGAATTGCGCCACCGGGTAAGCCGGACCGGCCCCTTCGCCCCGGCGGATATAGCCATAACCGGTCTCGGGTTTGGCAGGCACCACACCGAAGGTCACCAGTTGTCCTGCTTCCGCCGCCTTGCGCCCCACCTGGATGGCCACCTGAAACGCAGGCACATCGCGAATCACGTGATCGGCGGGCAACACCAGCAGCACGGGGTCCTCGGCATTCCCTGCAGCATCCAGCGCTGACAGCGCAGCCACCGCCACGGCCGGCGCAGTATTGCGCCCGATGGGTTCAAGCAGAATGGCGCTGGCTGCGATCTTGGACTGTCGCAACTGCTCGGCCACCAGGAAACGGTGGCTTTCGTTGCAGACCACCACGGGCGATGCGACATCGGCCACATCCTTCACGCGCGCCAGCGTCTCCTGCAGCATGGTTCCCTTGCCCACCAGCGACAATAGCTGTTTAGGGTACAGCTCTCGTGATAACGGCCACAGACGCGTGCCCGAACCGCCGGACAAGATCACGGGAATCAACATGGCTCGACTTCCTTCGAAAATTTGCGTAGGGACAGATTTCAAACCTGCCCGTAACAGGCATTTGATACGGAGGAGCGGTTTTGAAACCCGTTCTACAATTTCAACCGCCCGGACGCTTCAAGATACTCGATGATCCTGGCAACGCAATCATCGACATGCAGCTTTGAAGTGTCGAGCACAATCTCGGCCGCTTCGGGGGCCTCGTAAGGCGAGCTGATACCGGTGAAATGCTGGATCTGGCCCTGGCGCGCACGGGTATACAAACCCTTGGGATCACGGTTCTCGCAGACTTCCAGCGGCGTGCTGACGTACACCTCGATGAACTCGCCGGCTTCCACCAGATCGCGCACCAGACGCCGGTCGCTGCGGAATGGCGAGATGAAAGCGGTCAACACGATCAGACCGGCATCGACGAACAGGCGCGCCACTTCACCGATGCGGCGGATGTTCTCGACCCGCTCACTGTCCGAGAAGCCCAGATCGCGATTGAGCCCGTGACGAACATTGTCGCCATCCAGCAGATAGCTGTGATAACCGCGCCGGAACAGCTCCTGTTCCACCGCATTGGCAACGGTCGATTTACCGGCACCTGACAGCCCTGTGAACCACAGAATGCAGGGTTGCTGGCTTTTCTGGTTGGCGCGCTGCTGGCGGGTGATTTCCAGACGTTCGCTGTAAACATTGCCATGCACTTCATGCGCCTTGACCGTCGCGCTGCGACGAATCATGCCCGCACCTGCGGTGGCGTTGTTCAGGCGATCGACCACGATGAAGCTGCCGGTTTCGCGGCACAGGTCATACACGTCATAGGCCACCGCCTGATTCAGCGCAATCTTGCACACGGCAATCTCGTTGAGCTTGAGCTCGCCGGCCGCATGACGCGACAGATCGTTCACATCGACGCGATATTCGATGCGCTGCACCGTGCCGCGTACGTACTGATTGCTGATCTTGAATTCATACTGCTTGCCCGGCAGCAACGGCTGCTCGGCCATCCAGATGAGATGCGCATCGAACTCGCGCGCCACGGTGGGCGCGCGATCGGGGTGCGCCAGCAGGTCGCCACGCGCGATGTCGATCTCGTCCTCGAGCGTGATGGTGACAGCCATCGGCGCCGCAGCCTCGCTCAGATTGCCGTCGTAGGTGACGATTTCCCTGACCTTGCTGGTCTTGCGCGACGGCAGCGACATGACCTGATCGCCGACGCGCACATGACCGGCGACAATCGTGCCCTGATAACCACGGAAATCGGCATGGGGACGGCTGACCAGTTGCACCGGAAAGCGCAGGTCCTCGGCAATGTCGTCGCTGACATCCACGGTATCCAGGATTTCCAGCAGCGGCTGGCCTTCATACCAGGACATGCGGGTGGAACGCTTGACCACATTGTCGCCCTTGAGCGCCGACACCGGCACCACGCGCAAATCCTGAATGCCCAGACTACGCATGAAGTGGCGACACTCGGCGGCAATGTTCTGGAACACCTTCTGGTCGTAATTGACCAGGTCCATCTTGTTGACCGCCACGATGACATGACGGATGCCCAGCAGCGATACGATGAAACTATGCCGGCGCGTCTGCACCTGCACGCCGCGCGCCGCGTCCACGAGGATCACGGCCAGATCGGCGGTGGAAGCGCCGGTGGCCATGTTGCGGGTGTACTGTTCATGCCCCGGCGTATCGGCAATGATGAATTTGCGACGCTCGGTATCGAAGTAGCGATACGCCACATCGATGGTGATGCCCTGCTCGCGCTCGGCCTGCAGGCCGTCCACCAGCAAGGCGAGATCGACTTCCTCGCCCTGCGTACCCCAGCGCTGACTGTCGGCCTTCACCGCCGCCATGTGGTCTTCGAGGATTTTCTGCGAATCGTGCAGCAGACGACCGATGAGCGAACTCTTGCCGTCATCGACGCTGCCGCAGGTGATGAAGCGCAACAGGCCCTTGGTTTCCTGACGAGTGATGAATTGGCGAACCTGATTGGTATTGGCAGCAAGCGCAGTCATGTCATATCTCACGTAGATCAGGCTTCAGCCTGACATGCATAAAAGTCAGGCTGAAGCCTGATCTACAAAAACCCCTTAGAAGTATCCTTCCTTTTTCTTCTTTTCCATCGAGCCTGACTGGTCGTGGTCGATGGCCCGGCCCTGACGCTCGGAAGTGCGGCTTTCCAGCATTTCGCCAATGATGTCTTCCAGGGTGGCGGCTTCAGAATGCATGGCTCCAGTCAGTGGATAGCAGCCCAACGTGCGGAAGCGCACCTGTTCCATCACCGGGTGCTCGCCAGGATTCAGCGGCAACCGTTCATCATCCACCATGATCATCATGCCGTCACGACGCACGATGGGCCGCTGCTTGGCGTAATACAGCGGCACGATGGGAATGTGTTCCTTGTGGATATACATCCAGATGTCCAGCTCGGTCCAGTTGGACAGCGGGAACACACGGATGCTTTCACCCTTGTTGATGCGGCTGTTATAGATCTTCCACAGCTCGGGACGCTGATTGCGTGGGTCCCAGCGATGATTGGCATCGCGGAACGAAAACACCCGTTCCTTGGCACGCGACTTTTCCTCATCGCGACGCGCACCGCCGAATGCCGCATCGAACTTGTAATGACTGAGCGCCTGCTTGAGCGCCTCGGTCTTCATGATGTCGGTGTACTTGCTGCTGCCGTGGGTGAACGGCGTCACCTTGTTCCCCGCCCCTTCCGGATTGGTATGGATCAGCAGATCCACACCCAGCTCGCGGGTACGCTGATCGCGAAACTCGATCATTTCGCGGAATTTCCAGGTGGTGTCCACGTGCAACAGGGGGAACGGCGGCTTGGCCGGATGGAAGGCCTTCATCGCCAGGTGCAGCAGCACCGAAGAGTCCTTGCCGATGGAATACAGCATCACCGGGTTTTCGAACTCGGCAACGACTTCGCGCATGATGAAGATGCTCTCGGCTTCGAGCTCTTCAAGCTGGGTGAGGCGGCTCTTGAGGGCAGAGGACGTGGCTGGGGACATGGTGGGTCACAATACGGTTACAGGCGCGAATTGTGGCCCCGGGAAACAGCGCCCTGCCAAGCGAATGGCTATGAAGTCAGGACAGGGGGGAATGTAATGGCAGGCACTTTACCCCTGCAGGTCAGGCCTTGCCGTAGTAGCTCAAATACCAGTCAACGAAGTGCTTGACGCCCACTTCGACCGGCGTGGCTGGTGTATATCCGACATCACGCTGCAGGGCTTCAATGTCCGCAAAGGTATCCGGCACGTCCCCAGCCTGCATGGGTAGCAGATTCTTCTCGGCTTTCCTGCCAAGACACTCTTCAAGTACTTCGATGTAGCGCAACAGCTCAACCGGTTGGTTATTGCCGATGTTGTACAGTCGATATGGCGCCTTGCTCGAACTCGGATCGGGGCTGTCGCCATTCCAGTCCGGATTGGGCTGGGCAACGCGATCCATGGCACGAACCACGCCATTGGCAATATCCGCCACGTAAGTGAAATCGCGCCGATGCTTGCCATAGTTGAATACGTCAATCGGCTTGCCGGCCAGGATATTTCGGGTAAACAGGAACAGGGCCATGTCCGGCCGACCCCACGGGCCGTACACGGTAAAGAAACGCAGGCCTGTCACCGGCAGGCGATAAAGATGCGCATAGGTATGCGCCATCAGCTCATTAGCCTTCTTGGTCGCGGCATAGAACGACAGCGGATGATCGACATTCTGCGTGACCGCAAAGGGCATCCTGGTATTGGCGCCATAGACAGAACTGGTCGAGGCATACACCAGATGTTCGACGCCGTTGTGGCGGCAGCCTTCCAGCACATTGGCAAATCCGACCACGTTGCTGTCGATATAGGCCAGCGGATTCTGGATGGAGTAGCGTACGCCTGCCTGCGCACCCAGGTTGATGACACGCTGGAATTTCTCCTGTCTGAACAGCTCGGCCATGCCGGCCCGGTCAGCCAAGTCGAGCTTCAGAAAGCGAAAATTCTGGTGGCGCTTTAGCTGGGCCAGACGCGCTTCCTTGAGCGACACCTCATAGTAGTCATTGAGATTGTCGATACCGACCACCTCATCGCCACGCCCCAGCAGGATATTTGCTGTATGAAACCCGATAAAACCGGCGGCGCCGGTAAGCAGAATCTTCATGGATGGTCGGCCTTGCTTGCAGCACTTCTGACTGATCGTGTACCCGCATTTTCACAGCGCGGGCGCAAATGGACCCGATTAATCGTCTTTGCGACGACCGAATTTCTGCGGCTCCGCAACAGTGCGCACTACCGAGTCTCCGCGCCCCACTGCGTAGTAACTGAATCCGTATCCCTTCACAAAGGCCGGGTCATACAGATTGCGACCGTCAAAAATGACCGGATGAGTCAGCGTCGCCTTGATGATATCGAAGTCAGGGCTGCGGAATTCCTGCCATTCGGTCACGATAGCCAGCGCATCCGCCCCAGCCAGCGCCTCATTGGCAGAACCGACCAGCTTCAGATCGGCGCGATCTCCATAGACACGATGGGTTTCGTGCGCCGCCACTGGATCATAGGCCTGAACCCTGGCGCCCGCCGCCCACAGCGCTTCCATCAATATCCGACTGGGCGCTTCGCGCATATCGTCGGTATTGGGCTTGAACGCCAGCCCCCACAGCGCGATGGTCTTGCCTTGCAGATTGCCCTTGAAGTAGTTGCTGATCTTGCCGAACAGCACTTCTTTCTGGCGCAGATTGACGCTTTCCACTGCATTCAGCAGCTGCGCATCGTACTGATAGTCACTTGCGGTATGCGAGAGGGCCTGCACATCCTTGGGGAAACATGAGCCGCCATAACCGCAACCAGGGTAAATGAAGTGATAACCGATGCGTGGGTCGGAACCGATACCACGCCGCACCTTTTCGATATCCGCCCCCAGCCGCTCGGCCAGATTGGCCAGCTCATTCATGAAGCTGATCTTGGTGGCCAGCATGGCATTGGCTGCGTACTTGGTGAGCTCCGAAGAACGCACATCCATGACAATCATGCGATCATGATTGCGGGTGAACGGATCATACAAAGCCTTGAGCAACTCGGCGGTGCGCGGGTTGTCAGTCCCCACCACCACACGATCCGGCTTCATGAAATCCGATAGAGCCGCTCCTTCCTTCAAGAACTCCGGGTTTGACGCCACGTCAAATTCAATACTGGCGCCACGCGCCTTCAGGGTTTCCAGTACCTTGGCCTTGACCTTGTCCGCTGTACCCACCGGCACCGTGGACTTGTTCACCACCACGCGATACTCGGACAAATGGGTGCCAATAGCCTGGGCCACCGCCAGCACATATTTCAGATCCGCTGAGCCGTCTTCATCCGGTGGTGTGCCCACCGCGATGAACTGGAACAGACCATGCTTCACGCCCTCTTCCGCACTGGTAGTGAAAGCAATGCGTCCGGCCGCCAGGTTCTTCTTCAGCAGATCTTCCAGGCCGGGCTCGTAAATGGGCGATTCCCCACGCTTGAGCATCTCTACCTTGCGCTCATCCACATCTACGCAAAGCACATGGTTGCCCGCCTCGGCAAAGCAGGCGCCGGTCACCAGACCCACGTAGCCAGAACCAAAGATTGTCAGACGCACGAGTTAGCCTCGAAATAGTATGGAAAATAGCAATGCTAATGGACTGACTCTCGTGCCGAAAAGTACCTGGTTCACGACTCGAACTTCTCGGGCGGGAGCATTGGAGATCGAAAAAACCGATTCGAACCCCTTACTATTGGCTGTCAGCGCCGCTGACGCCAGAGTTCAAACGAATCAGTTTCATCAATTTCCTCAATTTCCTGCCGGAGCTCTGCCCGCCGTTTGATCACCAATCCGCTACCAAAGACCAAATGGTAGCCGGCCAACCCCAGAATCCAGATGACGAATAACACCCCGTCGCCAAGACCGAGGAGATACCCCCCCACCCCGAACGCAGCGGATGCGACTGAAGCCAGCAGAATGACTTGCGCAACCCGTCGGGAAGACAGCCCGAGCCGCTTCAATACGTGGTGCAAATGTTCCGAATCTGCATGGAAGGGCGAACGCCCCGCCCGCACCCGACGAAACATACTGCTGAACAGATCAAACACCGGCAATGCGAATATCCATAGCACCACCATCGGTGTCAAAGCCCGCGTTGGCCACTGGGAAAGATCAACGCTCACCCATGCCAGAGCGAAGCCCAGCATGGTGCTGCCAGCATCGCCCATGAAAGCTCGAACGCTATGCGTGCGCTGCGAAGGCCAATTGAAAATAAGGAATCCGAACACCACGCCAATCAGATTGGCAATCAGGGGTAATGCATGCATGACGCCGCCCATGATGGCCGCGAAGCCCAGAAAAGTCAGGGCAATCAGAGCCTGCACTCCCGCCACCCCATCGCTGCCATCGAACAGATTGAAGGCATTGATGGCCGTCAATACCAGGAGCAGGGTAAAAATGGGAGCGAACCACCCTAGCCGGATGTCCCCACCAAACAGCACGCGTCCAATATCGTATGCAACCAGATCCGCCCCATAAATCATGATCAAGGCGGCACAGGCCTGTGCCAGAAAACGCACGGAAGCAGGCAGTTCGTAGCGATCATCCACCGCGCCGACTACCACTAGAATGACTATTGCGGCAAGAAAATAGGGATAACTCTCAACCAGTTCCGGGCTCAGAATGCCACCGACCCCGATGCCGGCCAGCATGGCCAGTCCGCCGATAACCGGCACCTCGCCAACATGGTTCTTGCGCCCACCAGGACGGTCTATCAGCCCCAATCCCCGTGCTAAAGGGCGTAGCGCAAACATGAACACCACGGTAACCAATAACGGCAAGGTGAGAAATGTAAGTCTCAGCATCTTCCTCTATCCCTCTCCATGTCCATTGTTTACCCAACCCCATTCACAGCTTACGGCAAGAAACCATATAGCCCCACCGAGCAGGCCTCATTGACGCGGACATCACTACCTGAGATAGCCGCCAATCGTTGACAAAACACATTACGCATCAACATGTAACCGCTCAAACACACTATATAATTCTGACCAATAACATTCCCCCTCACAACGTATGATCTCATCTGCAGTTGACATCAATGCTCGCTACGAGTGATGTAAATCCGGATCGGCCAAGTAGAATACCCTAAAAGTCGCGGTTTCAGACGAGTCAATCCACATTCGCCACGCGGCACATACTCACACCAGAAGCCTGCAGTCCCTTACTCAGGAGCCCAAGTGCGGTGACGGCAGGCCATTGACAAACCAATCGTAAGTTTCACGAATACCAACCTCCAACTCGATACTGGGCTGCCAGCCCAGGGCAGATAATCGTGCTGTATCCAGCAATTTTCGAGGAGTGCCATCAGGCTTGGCCGTGTCGAAGCGCAGCGTACCCCTGAATCCGACGACCTTACGCACGATTTCAGCCAGCTCGGCAATCGTGACGTCACGTCCCCAACCTATGTTCACCCAGCTCTCGCCCTCATAGTGCTGCATCAGGAACAAACATGCATCTGCGAGATCATCGACATGCAGAAATTCGCGGCGAGGCGTTCCCGTCCCCCAAATTTCCACTTCGCCAGCCCCGCTTAACTGGGCTTCATGAAACTTGCGAATTAACGCCGGCAAGACATGTGAAGTTTGCAAATCAAAATTGTCACCTGGACCGTAAAGATTGGTTGGCATCGCCGAAACGGCATTGAAACCATATTGCCGACGATATGCCTGGCACATCTTCAGGCCAGCGATCTTGGCAATGGCATACCACTCATTTGTGGGCTCAAGCGCGCCGGTTAACAGGCAATCTTCCGGCATGGGCTGAGGTGCATGTTTCGGATAAATACAGGTCGACCCCAGGAACAGCAGCTTTTTTACGCCATTGCGATAAGCGGCATGGATAACGTTGGTCTGCACGGCCAGATTGTCCCGCAAGAACTCGGCCGGATAGGCGCTATTTGCCAGTATGCCCCCCACCTTGGCTGCCGCCAGAAACACGTAATCGGGCCGCGCTTCCGCGAAAAATGCGTCCACTGCTGATTGCTGAACCAAGTCAAGTTGCTGGCGATCCCGCAGCAACAGATTGTTAAAACCCTCGGCACGCAGGCGACGAACGATTGCGGAACCCACCAGCCCACGATGCCCGGCTACAAAAATAGAATCCTGCTTGTTCATTATTCGCGGTACCGATAGGTCTTGAAGCCTTCCCGGGCGATCAGTGCATCGCGACGCGCAATCTGCAGGTCAGCTTCCACCATCTCCTCCACCAAAGAGGCAAAACTGGTCGTCGCCTTCCAACCCAGCTTGACGCGCGCCTTGGAGGCGTCCCCCAGCAGCGTATCAACCTCCGTCGGACGGAAATAACGCGGATCAACCTTGACGATAGCCTGCCCGGTTCGGGTATCAATGCCCTGCTCATCCACCCCCTTGCCACGCCACTCGATCGCGATACCGAGCCGCGCCGCAGCAACCGTGACGAATTCACGTACCGAGTGTTGCTCTCCGGTAGCAATTACAAAGTCTTCCGGCTCATCCTGCTGCAGCATTAGCCACTGCGCCTCAACGTAATCACGAGCATGACCCCAGTCGCGCAACGAATCCATATTGCCCAGATACAGGCAGTCATCCAACCCCTCATGAATACGAGCCAGAGCACGTGTGATTTTGCGCGTAACGAAGGTTTCACCACGTATGGGCGATTCGTGATTAAAGAGAATGCCATTACACGCATATAGGCCATACGCCTCACGGTAGTTCACCGTGATCCAGTAGGCGTATACCTTGGCTGCGCCATACGGTGAGCGCGGATAGAATGGGGTAGTCTCTTTCTGAGGAATCTCCTGCACCTTGCCGAACATCTCGGAAGTGGATGCCTGATAAAAGCGGGTTTTCTTTTCCAGACCAAGAATCCGGATGGCTTCCAGAATACGCAAGGTGCCCAGGGCATCGGAATTTGCCGTGTATTCAGGTGTCTCGAACGACACCGCCACATGGCTCTGTGCCGCCAGATTATAGATTTCGTCCGGCTGTATCTGCTGAATAATGCGAATCAGATTGGTGGCATCGGTGAGATCGCCATAGTGCAGATGCAGCCGCACGCCCCTCTCATGCGGATCCTGGTATAGGTGATCTATGCGATCAGTATTAAAAGACGAGGCACGGCGCTTGATGCCATGCACTTCATAACTCTTCCCCAGCAGAAACTCTGCCAGATAGGCGCCATCCTGACCTGTAATGCCGGTAATTAGAGCTTTTTTATGCACACGCATGTTCCATTATCTCAGCCATAATCAAAAAAACATGATTCCTAAAGAATATCGTTTTTTAGCGTTAGTGGCGACAAGTTACCATCCATGACGTAGAATAAAATTAAATGCCATCATAAAGATTGCCATGAAATGCATGGCCCCCGCCGCCGGATTCCATGTCCAACAAACTAGTATTCGTGAATCGCTATTACCGGCCAGACACATCTGCCAGCAGCCAGATGCTAACAGACCTAGCAGAATATTTGGCCGGCCAAGGCCATCTGGTCTCGGTAATATGCAGCAGGCAGTTATATGGGAACCCAGGGGCAGCACTCGCAACCAATGAAATTCTTTCGGGAGTCAAAGTTCATCGAATGGCTACAACACGGTTTGGTCGGAATAATCTTGTTGGCCGCACCATTGACTACCTGTCTTTTTATTTCTCTGCATCTATCTGGCTATTTCGCCATATTCACAAAGGCGACACGATCATAGCCAAAACGGATCCACCGCTGATTTCGTTTTTTGCCGCGCTCGTTGCCAAAATTAAAGGAGCAAAGCTTATTAATTGGCTGCAGGACCTTTTTCCCGAAGTGGCCTTTGCGCTCGGCATCAATATGCCAACCATCTTCAAAGCCATTATCCTGAGCTGTCGAAATTTTTCATTGCGCATGGCTACCATCAATGTAGCCATCGGGGAAAAGATGGTCACTCGACTTCAATCCATTCCAAGAGTTAGTCACATCGAAAAAATTGACAATTGGGCGCCCGGTGATTTTATTCGGCCGATTTCACGAGTTGACAACATCCTGCGACACGAATGGCAACTGGATAACAAGTTTGTCGCGGGCTATTCTGGAAACCTTGGCCGTGCACACGACATAGACACACTTATTGAAGCCGCAAAACTGTTGTCCAACACCACCAATATCACCTTTCTCTTAATAGGCTCCGGGGCGCAACGAATCGAAATAGAAAATCAGGCAAGAAATGCCGGATTAAAAAACATCACTTTCAAGCCTTATCAACCGATAGAAACTTTGGCCATGTCACTATCTGTAGCCGACGTACATGTAGTCACATTGAACCCACTTTTGGAAGGGCTGATCGTCCCAAGTAAATTCTATGGCATTGCCGCAGCTGGACGACCGAGCATCTTTATTGGAGATCAATCAGGCGAAATAGCCTCCCTCGTAGAGAAGTACCAATGTGGCTATACTGTCGGGGTTGGTGATGCTCAACAGCTTGCTTCATATATCTTTGATCTGTCTCTTGACCCACAAAAGCTGAGCGATCTTGGAACAAACGCATTTGCAGCCGCAACAGGACCACTGAATCGTACGGCACGCATGCGAACATGGGAAGAATCAATCAAAAGCACTACCTCATCATTTACGTGATACTCGGAATTTTGAGTTAAATTGTAATGCCGTTCAAAATTGGGTAAACGTCTGCGTATCAGTATATCTGTCGACGCAAGGTTCGGTAGGCCAATACCAATGGCCAGAAAACAGATGGTGGCGAAATACTTATGAGCAAGAATGCCAAGCGCTTGACACCGCTCATTGGATAATCCGCCAAATACTTGCGATACTGAGCCAAATCGAAAGCTAGTTCAGACCTAAGGCGCACCGCCAACCGCAGCGAAAGCCACCGGTACCGACGTTCGAAGCCAATGTGCGCTTCCCGCATTTCGTCGGCCATCTTGGGCACTCTTTCGGCAACCTGTTCACACATTCGCACGAAGCCAAAGTAAACCCCATAGGAGTCCTTATTCCAAGTGAATGCATTCTTGCCTTCAACCCGGTTGGCCACGCACACCATGCGCATCAAGTAAACGGCCTCTGCGTGCGCCAACATCTCGACGATGCGTCCCACATGGGTGTAGTAGGTACCCTTGTAAGGCGCTGCGGAGGTGAGGCTCCAACATGCTTTATTCAATACACAGGCGCCGATGAACCCCACGGCCCAAAGATGTTTCGCGATAAACTCCGAACATGGAACAGCGGGATCCAGCAATGGATCAAGAGCAGCCCCCATCACGCAACGCATCGAACCGTCAACATAGTAATAGTTCGCAAAGACGAACGGGGCGTCTAATGTCTGAAGCAAGTCATGCATGGAAGCGACCGCATCGGGCAGGAAGACATCGTCTTCGCCCACCAGCCAAGCGTAATCCGTTATGCACAGGTTGACCGCATGTTGTATGTTGTCATCAATACCTAGATTAAGGTCGTTGCGGTGCCAGTGCACGAATGGGTATGTATCCACGAGCCGTTGCATTACCTGTACATTGGCGTCAGATATCGCGTCATCGGCGACGACGATGTCGACGGGTCGATCGCCCGCCGACTCGATAGCGGAGAGGATGCACCGCTCGAGCAACGCTGGACGGCGATAGGTCGGGATGCAAATTGACAGCTTTTTCATGACTGCGGATTGCAATAGCGCGACTCCAAGGAGCCACGCAACATGATCGACAGCCTCTGTCGAAACGCCCAATAGAGCCCCAAGGGCCGCCCGTATGCCGAGCCTACGATAGTGGGAAAATCGCGAATGAAGTTCAGGTCGTGACGCCTTGACGAGACCCCACCGGAAGAAAAGTATGCTACCAGCTCTCCGCTAATACCCAGCGTCAGCGTCGGATTGGAAACAAGATCAATATTCAACTTATGATCGGCTTGTACAGGATAGCGCAGATCAAAACGGCGATCCGCGAATTGGGCTCTTGCATAGAATAAGCTCTGCTGACACCAGTTGGCTTTGATTAGCGAACGCCTGTTTGACGAGGGTTGCCGAATGCCCTTTCCTTGCATGTAGCAGGCGGCTGCATAGAGGTCGTAGCGACTATGCTCCAAATCGGCAATAGTGGCGTCCATGCCAGGGAGCGCGATGTCATCAATGCCAAAAAATAGGACATATTGGCCATGAGCATGATCGATCCCCGCGTTGTAGGCGGCGTATACCCCCTGGGCTGGCGTATCGTTAACATCAAACGACGCGAACGCACTCGTCACCTCTCGATCCGGTACCGGAGATTTTCCGCTGAGCATGAGCAACATCTGGATGCGGGCGACACAACCCAATGCGGAAAATGACGACAAACAGCGGACTAACAACCGAGGCTCGGGGTCTTTCGCGGCGAGCACAACGGTTAACAGCGGCTCCGTCATTCTCCGACCTTTTGCATAACAATCAGGAAATGGTCGTTGCCAAAACCCATACCGGGCAGCAACTGGGGTTCTGTACTTATTAATATCGCAGAGAATGAAGACAATGCCTGACTTTTGTGCATGGCATAAAACTCATAAGCACAAACATTATTGGCCTGCTTATCCATGTGGAAGATAGTATCTTGTTTGGCCTGCCGCCTTAATGAACATAGTATGGTTACCAGCCAAATCTCCGCTCCAGCAGCGTCACGACTAGCATACTTACATCGGTCGGAGCGAGCTTCCTTATCTGTTAAACATGCCTTCCGCACGGATGTGATCATGCTTCAGAGACGCTCGCCGGTTTTTCTAATGACTAACGGTTGTTCGATAAAATAGGCCGTTTACCTGTAGCATTTGACCAGTTCTCGGATCACAGAACTCAGGCTGAATTGACCAGACCGAAAAGCCTTTCTCGGCCATATAGTTAATAAGATCAAGCCAAAGCATTTGGTCCCGATATAGCTTCTGGAGTGAAAGCTCCAGAAGTACGAGTGAAGCATTTTCTAAACAACGCGAAGCGCCCTGCAGAATGGGAAATTCGTACCCTTGCGTATCAATCTTGAGCATCACCGAACGGCGCGCACTCAGAATGCCAGAAAATATGTCGTCCAGCGTCTTTTGCTGGACGTTAATTTTCCCAATCGGTGCTGAATTGGGAGCTGCCGCTATATGCGTATCCAACATTTCAAGAACGGAACTGCTATACGAATTGCCAGCAATCGAAATCTCGACCATTCGTTGATCTGCTCCGGCAGCCACCGGGTCGAGAACCGTCCAACGTGGATATAGTTTCGCAGTTTCCTTCAGTGTGGCGTGCGCATCAGGCAGTGGCTCAATAGAAACAATATCACCGTTAAATCTGTGCATCAGTAACTCTTGCCCGAATTGGCCAACATTAGCTCCAACGTCTAATATTAAGTCAATATCGAAGTGATGTAACGAGAGCATAAGCTGCTTTGCAGGCAAACGCTCAAGCTGGTGATGGACAATCTCCATACCACGCGGGACGAGCCAGCGGTTCGCAGTCTCTCGTAATATTTTTTTCATACTCCGAATTGGCGAAAGAACGGGATTCATCAGGAGTTGGGCCTTCTGAGGACAAGCAGTAGTTTATAGACCAACATTAAGCTGGCGACAGCATAGATAATTTTCAGGTCAGCCATTCCGATGGTGCTCTTTGGCGCAACAATTATCGTGCACGCAACATAGAGACAGCCGGCAAACAGCGAGAGAAGTGCCACATATCGTGCGTGACCCAGGCCAATTAAAATATCGAAAAACGGAATATTCATAGCCAAGAGCAGGAACAAAAAAGCCAAATGGCGTAGTAGTACGGAATTTTCGGCGGAAAATGCTGGAGAAATCCAAATTGACAGGATATTTGGCGCAAATATAAGCAGTGATATGGACGGTGCGCAAGCGAACATTGAGCTTACGATGGCAACTTGGCGCATTTGCTTGGCATTGTGCTTGGAATCAAGGCCCATTCGTCGCTCAGATGCCCAGGGAATCAGCATTTGTGCGGCGGCGGCTGGCACAGCATGTGTAAGTTGTGCCAGTTGATTACACACGGAATATGCGCCAAGCGCGACGCTGCCCATGTACCACTCGATTGCCCAGCGATCAAAGGAATAAAATGCAACTCCCGAGAGCACATTTACCCAGCTCCAGAATCCCAGATGGACAAGCTCATCGTCACTCTTCGCCAGCAGCATGGTGTGCGAGCCTATTAGGCGATTCAGAACAATTTTTTTCAGTGTCAGCTTGATCGCCGTAATAAGCATCGCTAATACCAGTACCTTGTCTACAGTGGTATCCGCGCCAAACAACAAAAGCACGAGACCGACCTGTAGCATGCGGGCCGTGATCTCGATGCTCGCAGTCTGCGGAAATGCATGGTGACTCTTCAGCGACGCGGTCAAGATGCTCTCACACTCGGACAGTGCCAAGAAGCCGATGACCAAGATCAAGTAAACGCTACTTCCGGCAAGCCAAGGCCATAACTGGCTAATCGCGAGATTTCCTAGCAAGGTGATCGCACCAATAGCCATCGTTAGCACCAAGACAAGGTCTAGCGTAGAACGAACCAAGGATAGCGTGCGCGCACCTCGTTCGATGCCGTCGAAGCGTGGAACCACCGACATCAAGGCAATGCTGCGCCCGAAGGAAAGCGTGGGAGCTGCCACCAACAAAGACTGGGCGATCACCCACAGCGCAAACTGATGCGCCTCCATGTGATGCAGGAGGAACGGCGTCATCACCAATTGGGATAAAGGCCCTGCAAATTGCTCGGCGATGGGCCAGCCTGCCGTCTTGCCTCGGTTGATCCAGGCACCAAGTGTCGACATGGTCTTAGTCTTGTAAAGGAGTCTAATGAATACCGGCAACTATCGGGCAACACCAACGCACCGCTAACCCAATTTCACCGTCTTTCATTACAACCATAGTCCTGAACAGCCTATTTCGCGCGAATATCTCTCGGCTAGCATTATAGTCAGCTACGATCGTTTTGAGCATCAATTATTCGAACTGGTGCAGGGCACAGGGCAGACTTTCATGGTGAAATAACATGTCATTGTAGGTGTACCTACCATAGCTCTACCTGTAACTGACCGCGACCCACGAAGCATGCCAGCAATCTTAATTACTACTGTAAATGCAAGCATAAGCAGCAGCCTCATCCCAATTTTCGTACGCACTGATGACCCAAGTGAATGAAAACCATTTCATCTTTTTGAAAATCCTCCTTTCGAATACCATCATTACCAATTAGTCATCAATTCCCGTATAAATCCTGCTCTATGTAATACGGTCGCTCTGGAGCCACATGTTCGACAACCTCGAAGAGACACGATACCCATTCAATAACTTTTTAGAGTTTATTGGAGGCGGCTATTGGCAGCAAACAGGCGCGATTCATCTCTTTCTGGGCTGGGTATTCATCATAGCGTTAACTATATCTTTTCTGAGAACCCGAAAATACCCACTACACTTTCGAACTGCAACTTTATATTTTGCCCTTACGATTTTCACGAATCCTGCTTATGACTTTGCAGGGCTTAAAATAAACGAAATTTTTGGCATATTTTCGATAGCCGTCAGCACCATTACAAGGAACAGGCAATCGCCACTTTTCTCACCCAAAAGCCCAATCGTTCTTGGATTGCTGGCAGTTTTTTTGGTTGGTGCACTACACAATCTGCTTGTAGCCTTTATTTACCCAGAACTGAATCCAGACGCTAAAGTGGTAATTACGAGAACTGCTGTCAATCTAAAAATTCTTACGCTTGCGGTAAATCTTTTAATAGTAAGCCATACCCTAAAGCAGAGAACAGGAATCGGCTTCCTGCTAAAAACACTGGTCATCTCTGGTACTTTCGGTCTTGCTATGTACCTTTTACAAGGGGTAGTTTTGTTATTTACAGGGATATTTCCTTACGGAACATTTTTGGATGCCGGATTTATCGGCATCCCTACCTTTGGCTCTGTTTCAATTGAACGCGGACATTTTGGAAAATTCATGGCCCCGCTGTTCCCATTCTTTCTGTACTGCCAGATGATATATCGATGGCGACTTCCGTTTTATTTGCTGATATTCGTCGCCTGCATTAATTTTTCCTCTTCCAGTCAGACTTTTTTCCTGGCTTTTGGACTGTTAGCAATCTGGCTATTCAGATCAAAATTCACGCATGGATATGCATCTATTGGCATAGTACTACTAGCAGTTGCAATCAGTACATTTGTAATCATTTACTGGAAGGCTTTTTTTGCTGTCGGCGTCAAGATTTGGGAGTTAGCCTTTGTAGGTGACGAAAGTACGGGCGGTGGGAGAAGCATCGGTACATTTTCTCAATACATAGAAAAGTACCCTTTCGGCATTGGATACAGCGGCAGCACACTCAGGACAGCGCCCGGCCTGCCTGAAATCAATGCTGCACATTTTGCCTTCTTTGCCCAGTATTCGTTATTAGCTATTCCCATTATCTTTAGCTTTTTATGGCTCGTATTGAGAACCATACGGATCGCCAAAGCGCAGAGAACAAACGTAGCATTGACCCGAAACATGATCATTGCCGTACTCGGTTCGTGCCTGATTTTTGCAGCGGATATTCTGTGGTTTATTCCTACAATCTGGCTAGCATATGAAATCATCTGGACAATGAAACCTCACTTCCGCTCATCGACATCTTATGCAACCCCGATTAGCTCATTAAATGCCAGACCGATAAATAACACCCATACTGCATAGCGCACCCCTCACTACCACCGGCCATAGTGCCCAAATTAGCGGTCTGCATATCCTGATAATCCAAATAACCACCTCATCACAACAGCCAACCCACTCATAGATGCAAAATTCAACTCTTCCAACAATCGTCTTGGATTCAATCATTTTTGAATTACAACGCGACGGAGGCATCTCTCGCTACTGGCACGAAATTGCCAGCCGCTTGATGAATCTGAGTGATGACTTTCATGTACACCTGCTTGCAAATGAAAATTCCAGAAACGCATACACAGCACGCACATTGAATCTGGCCACCTCAACAAAGAACACGACGACGCTATCGAAATGCCCTTCCGGCCTATTGAGGCGCTACATGGATGTGGCAGTTGAACAGCAGTATCGCAATGGAATCTGGCATAGCAGTTACTACAGGAACCCGAGTTGCACAATGCCATCCGTGTGTACAGTGCATGACTTTATCTATGAAAAAACACTTCCGCACAACTTTCGTACACTTGTCCATCACATTCAAAAGAAAAAAGCAGTAAATCGCGCAGATCATATAATTTGCATTTCGGATTCCACGAAAAAAGATCTTCTACATTACTTTCCAAATATTAATGAGAGGAGATGCCATGTTGTACATCATGGCATTGGTAAAGAGTTTCAGTATTTTCCATCAATCGGACAAGACCAGCATTGCAAGCCTTACGTAGCCTTTGTCGGAAGAAGAGATGCCCACAAGAATTTCTTCGTTGCGGCGGCAGCGGTTTCAGGAATTGAGCGACTAACGCTGACAATCGTAGGCCCCGCGCTCACTGAAAGTGAAACGCGACACCTCAACGCAATCCTGCCGGAACGGTACCAATCGTTACAGAACGTCACGGATACCGATCTGGCGAATCTCTATCGCAACGCCGTGGCTCTGGTGTATCCCTCTGACTATGAGGGATTTGGGCTGCCCGTCCTGGAAGCAATGGCCAGCGGCTGCCCCGTTATTGCCGTTCGCGCGTCGAGCATCCCGGAAATTGCAGGCGACGCGGCGCTGCTCGTTGATAAACCGGAACCGCACAGAATAAAAGATTGCCTGCTCGCTCTATTGCCGTTAGAGCATCGAAGAGAGTGGATCAACCGCGGACTAAAGCAGTCACAACGTTTTTCCTGGGACATTGCCTTCACCAAAACAGCAGAAATTTACAGGCTAGCGGCAAACAAAACATCCACCCTAAAAAAGAAATAACAACAAACTGACCGCTTTGAAAAGCGATAACCGGATGACCTGAGCCAAAATCAACTCAGACTCTGAACTCTTGCGCTTTACTGATTTTTTTCCTTACCCGTAAGAACATTAGTGAAAGCAAACACAACCACCACCCCCAGAATCAATCCAAACAGCGGCCCAAAAACAATCATCAACATTTTCTTCGGCCATATTGGATCGTCTGCATCTGGCGCCAGAGCCTTGTCGACGACTCTAAACGCATACTCCTGCGTAACATTTGCAAGCATTCGCTGTTTAATCTGTGCTTCAATGAGACGATTGATTGCTTCACGTGTACCCACATCGGAAGTACTCATAAGTTCTTTCTGCAAAAAACCTACCGAAGCATCTGCTTTCGCTATTGCGCGTGCACGCATTTCAGCATTCAGCCGCTGCACAAGCTCATTAGCCCAGACTGCCGCTTCATTCCTATCCTTCCAATCGATCTGCAAAGCGATTAAACCTGTTTTTTTATCCTGCGAGATGGCACGAATTGTTTCGTTAAAATATTTATATGCTTTTGCTGACGTAGGCTGGTCTTCGTTTGCAACTTTCCATTTTTTGCTGACAGAATCCCAGTTTTTGGGGAATAGCACAGGCATAAGCTGCTTATCTCTTATGAAGCTCTCCGTAAACTGACGCGATCGAAGCACAGCCAGCGCCTCTTCCGTTTCAGAATCCCCGGACTTCAGACCAATCCCCGCAAGAGAAGCCAGTCCTCCCAATTGGCCTAGTGCCGCACCCAAGATTCCGTTTGATCCACGCTCAGAGCTGACAGGAACCAACAAAGCAGTAACTCGATAGACTGGCGTAATGGTGAACGCGGCAACTGTGAAAGCAGTCGCGCATACAACTACACTGCTAATAATCCACCAGCGCTTTTGCCAGAATCTGACAAACAACTCACGCAAGTCTATTGAACTTTCTTCATCCCAATTTTCTGTGTCTATATTCACTGTCCAGTCCCACCGGCGATCAGAACGAATTTACCGCTGCCGCCGCAATGGCAATGTTGTAGACGATCTGCGTCACCGCCTGCCACAGCGGTAAAGCCGGCATGCGTTCGGTATCGAGCGGCACAACGATGGTGTCGCCCGGTTGCATTCTTACGCCATTCTGGAACCAGCGGCTGCTGTTGCGCGCCATCACACCACCATTGGCACGAACCACATAAATCTGCCTGCTGTCGGCCTTGCGGGTCATGCCGCCGCTTTGACTGATGTAGTCATCGCGTGACAATCCGGTGCGATACAGATGTGAAGTAGCAGTTTGCACCTCCCCAATGACAGTCACCTCCTGACGCTGTCTGGGAACGATCAAGGTGTCGCCATTGCGCAGGATGATATCGGTTTCCGATCCTGGCTGGCTGGCAATCACTCGATCCAGATCAATGACCAGACGGCCAACAGCCTTGGAACTCTTGAGCTGCGCCAGCAACTGCTGACCAACCGCGAGGGTTTGCGAGGAGCCCGCCTGATTGGCCTGCGCACCCTGCAACGCCAGCGTGGCCAGGTCGCTTTGCATGCGGGTCGTCAGCAAATCCAGTTGCTGCTGTTCGCGTTCTTTCAGATCTTCACGAGTGAATACGCTGCCCGCAGGAAATGCCAGGTCCGTAAGCCCACCAGCCCGGGCAATCACTGATCGCAACGTTTCGCCACGCTGAATGGGATAGGTTCCGGGAAACCGTACCTCACCCTGCAGAACCACCTGCTCATGTTCACCCCATTGGGAAACCTCCTTGATATTAAGCAGATCAGATGATTGCAATACCACGTCGGCATCAGTATCACCACGCGCGATCGCTGCCAGATCCACATTGATCATCTGCGTAGTGCGTTTGCCATCATGTTCCACATAACGGGTCAACTCAGCACTACCGACAAACGCAGCATCCTGCAGATTGCCGCCGGCACGCAGCAAGTCGCTGATACGCATGCCCGGTTCCAAAGGATACTCGCCCGGAACCTTGATTCGACCCTCGACGCGCACCACTTCCGTGGGACGATCCACATGCGACTGAAGACGCAGTTCATCCAGAATCGGCTTGATCACGCGCGAACGATCGTTTTCAAAATCGAATACGGTAATACGATCGCGCGGCTGCAAGACAGGATCGGCAACGCCACCGGGCGCCGCCAGAGCCCTGGATAAATCGGCAGACAACACCGCAACATTGCGATCCGGAGCGAGCTCCCTGCGGATCAGCACGTAATGAATGTCGGCATTGGGTTTGAGTTCATCCACCGAACCAATGACATCCGTCAAATGCAAACCTTCGCGCCAGGCCACCACCCGAGGCGCATACAGATGCCCCTCCACCGTTATCCCCGACTCCAGAGTCGGCGGTATACGCGCCACGCTAATTGCATCGCCATTACGCAGAGTCGGTGCGCGCGTGTTGGGCGCGCTGAGATTAACATCCATTACCACTCGTTGCCGCTGGGCATCAATGCGGGTAAGCGAGACTTTGCGCCCATCCGCATCGGCGGTGAGACCGCCTGCCAGTTGCACGGCATCCGCAGCGGTTTGATTGCCTTTCAACTCGTAAATGGCCGGACGCTTTACTTCCCCATCCACCGCAACGGTTGCTCCCACCGTGGGGATATAAATCACATCTCCCGGCATCAGCTTGGCGTCATTGCTGGTATCGCCCTGCAGTAATAAATCATAAAGATCCAGGGTACGAACCACATTACCCTGTCGTTTGAGTTGAATGCGTCGCAGCGAACCGATGGGTTTGACGCCGCCGGAGGCAAACAAGGCGGTCGTCATGGTAGACAGGCCACTGACGGTATATGAACCGGGAAAATTCGCCTCGCCGAGCACAAATATCCGTATGGAGCGCGTCTCACCCATGGAAACGCTGGCTCGCACGCCAATCATCTGACGGTTGACGCGCGCCTCCAGCTCGGATTGCACAGTTGAAAAACTCTGCCCTCCCACACTGATCGGACCGAGTTCCGGAAAGCTGATACGACCATCGCGACCGACCACCAGTCTGAGCGTACGGTTTTGACTGCCATACAACTGAACATTCAACTCATCCCCGGGACCAACCACATAGTCGGTCGGTACCGGGACATCAGTGACCGGCGCGAAAGTCGACGGCGCTTCATTGAACAGGTCATAGCCAAAAGGCTTGAGGCCGGCAGCGCCCGATTTTTGCAATGGCAAAAGACTGAGCTTGAGTTGCAGTTGCGCAAACGCCGGCTCGGCCGCAATGCGTGCAGCAGCCTGATCTACGGTCAGTCCCAGCAACGAGATGGGCACAAAACCCGGCAACACCAATGATCCATCATGCGTCAGCGTATAAGGATTTTTTGAACGCACCAGCTCAATCAATGCAAGCAACTTGCGCTTTTCCGACTCGCTCAATGGAGCGTCCGCATCCGCAACACGCGAAACGGTAGCAGTTTGTGTCGCCTGATTTGTTGCCGCCCCGGATGCAGCGACAGTAGCGGAACCTGATGCAGCCGTAGGCGCGGCCTGCGGAAAACTCAGATCAACCAGCATCACGTCGTCGGCCTTGAGTACCGGAATCTTGAAGGCATCATCATGTGCAGTGCCAGTACGCCGGGCATTTGTCATGCCGCCAGTACGGCCGCCGTTATTGCCCCCCTGGGCACCCGATTGGCTGCCGGACGAAACATTGCCGCTGCGAGTGCCCAAAGCCTGCAAAATGGCTTGTTGCTGGGAAGAATCCAGACTGTTGAATATCTGCAACTGCTCGGCAGTGGGGGTTGATGTCTGTGCACAGGCCACCGATGCAAAACCCAAGGTCAGCAATGCACCCAATAATGTCCGGAAACAACAAAGACCACGCAATGACAAAGCTTGGGCCCCAGCTGGCGCAGTATTCACTCGATCATTCCCCTTTCCATTCGCGTGATAAAAGTGCCGCGAATTGTAGGGAGCGGGGCAATTCCCTGCAATGAGCAGCAGGCAATAAACCCCCTCCGTGGCCACTTATTATTCAACAGGTTGTGGAACGGGCCATTTCAACGCATTTGCCCATCACTCGAAGCAGGTCGGAACGGGTTGAAGCACGGTATTACACCGAATACTGCTGCTCCACCCACTGCCGGTAACTGCCGTCCATCACGGCACGCCACCAAGGCTCGTTGGCCAGATACCAGGTAAAGGTGTCACGCAGGCCGGCATCGATGCTGATCCGGGAGCGATAACCCAGTTCGTGTTCGATCTTGCTGCAATTGATAGCGTAACGACGGTCGTGACCGGGACGGTCTTTTACGTAGGTAATCAGCTTCGCGCTGGTTTTGCCAAGGGCGGCAGGCGATCTCGGGAATTTCGACGGGAGTGCCGCATCGCGGGCAAAGGCTTCGTCAGCAATGGCGCACAGGCGCTGCACCAGATACATGTTCTCGGCTTCCGAACCGCCGCCGATGTTGTACACCTCGCCAATCCGCCCTTTTTGCAGGATCAGCTCTATTCCGTGGCAATGGTCGGTAACATGCAGCCAGTCGCGCACATTCTTGCCGTCACCGTAAATAGGCAGCGGTTTGCCTTCCAGGATATTGACGATCATCAGCGGGATGAGCTTTTCCGGGAAGTGATACGGACCGTAATTGTTCGAGCAATTGCTGGTGGTGATCTGCAGGCCATAGGTGTGGTGATAGGCGCGCACCAGATGATCGGACGCCGCCTTGCTGGCCGAATACGGCGAGTTGGGTGCGTAAGACGTGGTTTCAGTGAAAGCCGGATCGGTGGCGCCGAGCGAGCCGTACACTTCGTCGGTGGACACGTGATGAAAGCGATGCCCGGCCAGTTGGCGTTCATCCAGCCACACCTTGCGCGCGGCCTTCAGCAGCGAATGCGTACCCAGCACATTGGTTTCAATGAAGGCATCCGGGCCGTGAATGGAACGGTCCACATGGGATTCGGCAGCAAAATGCACCAGGGTGTCGATATTTTCTTCGCGCAGCAGCGACTCCACCAGCGCCGTGCCGCCAATATCGCCCTGCACGAAACGTAGTTCGGAACGCTGGCGGACGCTGGCCAGGTTGGCCAGGTTACCGGCATAGGTCAGGGCATCCAGCACCACCACGCGATCGCCCGGATGTTGCCTCAGCCAGTGATGGACAAAGTTGGAACCAATAAATCCGGCGCCGCCGGTCACCAGCAATCTTTTCACATGTTCTCCTGAAGTTGATGTCAACTCATGCGGGCGTGATTCATCACGCCCATACATCGGAAATTCACAATTCACAGAACCTATCTCAAAATTGAGAAAACCCTATTTCACGTCATGCCCGCGAAGGCGGGCATCCAGTCAACAACAGTGTCTTACTGGATTCCCGCTTTCGCGGGAATGACAAACTCGGGGCTTTCAGCTCTCACGACAATGTTGAGATAGGTTCTAGCAGGGTTCGATTCATCGAGCCCTCCTGGAACGATCTACGGCGTGATCTGTTTCATCACTTCCCGCAGGCGCTGCCGCCAATGCACCGGCCTGATCCCCAAGGCAGCATGGGTTGCCGATTTGTCCAGCACGCTATAGGCGGGGCGTTGCACGGGCGTCAGAAACTCATGCGTGGCAATCGGCTCGACTTGCGGCATTTCAGACAGCACGCCCGCCGCCACCGCTTCTTCGGCGATGGCCACGGCAAAGTCGTACCAGCTGGCCACGCCGGCATCGGTCCAGTGGTAGATGCCCGATAACTCTGGACGCCGCGCAAACTGCCACAGCACCTGCGCCAATGATCCGGTGCAGGTCGGGGTGCCGACCTGGTCCGCGACCACGCGCACCGCACCGCGCTCCTTCATCAAACGCAACATGGTCCGCAGAAAATTCCTGCCTTGCGGCCCATAAACCCAGGCAGTGCGCACGATCAAAGCGCGGTCGCCCAGCACTTCCCGCACCACCTGCTCGCCCTGTAGTTTGGTGCGGCCATACACCCCCAAAGGCGCTGGCATGCTATCGGGTCGATAGGGACTGGACTGGCTGCCGTCAAATACGAAATCGGTCGAAACATGGATCAACCGGGCATGACCCAATTCGCGGGCTACGCGCGCCAGATTGCGCGGGCCTTGCACATTGCCGCACTCCGCTTCCGCCTCATCGTCCTCGGCCTTGTCCACTGCCGTATACGCAGCGGCATTGATAATCAGATCGGGGCGAAAGACGGTCACCCCACGTTGCACGCTTTGCAGGTCGCCGATGTCGAGTTCGGCATGCGTGACGCCCAGCAGCAATACATCCTGTGGTGCGGTTGCACACAAGACATGACCCAATTGCCCGCCGGCGCCGGTAATGAGTACCTTCAGCGGCGCATTCACGGAAACACCTCAGCATCCCTGATACCGCCAGCCTCGGCATCGCGTGCCGCCAGCTTCGGCTGGACGCCGGCCGGAATCGGCCATTCGATGCCCACATCCGGGTCATCCCAGCGAATGGTGCGTTCGTATTGCGGCGCGTAGACATCGGTGCACTTGTACAGAAAATCCACCGTTTCGCTCAGCGCCAGAAAGCCATGCGCAAAACCTGGCGGCACCCACAGCATGTGGTGATTGGTATCGTTAAGCTCGACACCCACCCACTTGCCGAAATTGGGGGACTGGCGGCGCACATCAACGACCACGTCGTACACTGCGCCGCGCGACACCCGCACCAGCTTTCCCTGCGTATTCTGGATCTGATAGTGCATGCCACGCAGTATCCATTGCGAGGAGTGGCTGTGATTGTCCTGCACGAACTGCGCGTGAATGCCGGCATCGGCAAATTTCTGTTGCTGCCAGCTTTCCAGGAAATAACCGCGTGCATCGCCGAACACCTTCGGCTTGATAAGCATCACTTCCGGCAGGCGGGTAGGAATGAATTCCATGATCAGTGCTTTTCTTTGAGTAAATCGAGCAGATAAGTACCATAACCAGACTTGCCCAGGCTGGAAGCCATGCGTTCCAGCTGTGGCGCGTCAATGTAACCGGCGCGATAGGCAATTTCTTCGGGACAGCACACCTTCAGTCCCTGACGGCTTTCCAGCGCCTCGATGAACATGCTTGCCTGCAACAGGGATTCGTGAGTGCCGGTATCCAGCCAGGCAACGCCGCGACCGAACAATTCGACGTTCAAGACGCCTCGTTCCAGATAAGTCCGGTTTACATCGGTGATTTCATATTCGCCACGCGCTGACGGTTTTAGGCTGGCGGCAATATCGACCACATCGTTGTCGTAAAAATACAAACCCGTCACGGCGTAATGCGATTTGGGTTGCCTGGGTTTTTCCTCGATACCAAGTGCCTTTCCCTGGGCATCGAAATGCACCACGCCATAGCGCTCCGGATCCTTGACGCGATAGGCAAACACGGTGGCGCCGCGTGTGGCTGCCGCGTTCTGCAATTGCTCCGACAAACCATGCCCATAGAAAATATTGTCGCCCAGCACCAGTGCGCAACGGTCATTGCCAATGAACGAGCGACCGATGGTGAACGCCTGCGCCAGTCCATCAGGTTTTGGCTGCTCGGCGTACTGCAGATTGATACCCCATTGATGCCCATTGCCCAACAAGCGCTGATACAACGGCAGATCGAAGGGCGTGGAGATCAACAGAATGTCGCGGATACCGGCCAGCATCAGGGTGGACAAGGGGTAATACACCATCGGCTTGTCATACACCGGCAACAACTGTTTGCTGACGCCCAATGTCACGGGATGCAAACGCGTACCCGAGCCGCCGGCCAGAATAATTCCTTTCATTGCGCCCTCATCAGTTGGCATGCCAATTCGTCGATTTCAGGAAGGTCTGATTACCTCTATTCCGTCATGCTCGCGCAGGCGGGCATCCAGCAAGAAAATTATTCGACTGGATTTCCGTTTTCGCGGGAATGACGTTAGCCAGAGATTCCCTATTTCATTTACGCCACTTGCTCACATAACCCAGCAAATCCTGCAAGGCAGGTGCGGTCTGTGCCGCCGTCTCGGGCTTGTCCAGCGCAGGCACCAGCGAATCAGCCAGTTTCTTGCCCAGTTCCACGCCCCATTGATCGAAGGCGTTGATGCCCCAGATCACGCTCTCGACGAACACCTTGTGTTCGTACAAAGCGATCAGCTTGCCCAGGGTCCTGGGCCCCAGGCGCGGGAACAGCAACAGCGAACTGGGGCGATTGCCAGGATGCAGCTTGTGCGGCGTGAGTCGCGCAATGGAGGCGTCATCCATGCCGCGCGCCTTGAGCTCGGCATGAACTTCGGCCTCGCTGTAACCCAGCGCAAAAGCCTGCGCCTGACCAAAACAGTTGGCCAGCGCCAGATTCTGCTGCCCCTGATAGTCGCTGGAAGCATTGACCGGCGCGATGAAATCCAGCGCCACGCGCGCCGTGCCCTGATGCAGCAGCTGGAAGAACGAATGCTGGGCATTCGAACCGGGCTCGCCCCACAGCACCGCACCGGTATCCCAGCCCACCAGCTCACCATCACGAGTCACACGTTTGCCATTGCTTTCCATGTCCAATTGCTGCAGATAAGCCGGAAAGCGATGCAACCGTTGGTCGTAGGGCAGCACGGCATGCGAATCCAGACCCAGGAAATTGCGGTTCCATACGCCCAGCATGCCCATCAGCACGGGGTAGTTATTTTCAAACGGCGCGGTCTGGAAATGCTCATCCATGATGCGTGCGCCCTCGAGCATTATCTCGAAGTTGTCCATGCCAATGGTCAGTGCAATCGACAAACCCACCGCCGACCACAACGAATAACGTCCACCCACCCAATCCCATAGGGTGAAACGGTTCTGCGGCGCGATCAGGAAGGCATCCAGCGCCTTGGCGTTAGTGGAAACAGCCGCAAAGTGCCGCGATACTGCGCCTGCGCCCAACCGGTCCACGATCCATTGGCGCGCCAGTTTGGCGTTGCTCAGCGTTTCCAACGTCGTGAACGTTTTGGAGCACACCACGAACAGGGTGCGCGCCGCATCCACCTGCTCCAGCACATCGGCCAGTTGCGAGCCGTCGATATTGGAAACGCAATGCAGCTTGATATTGCGGTGCCGATAACGCGCCAGTGCTTCGGTCGCCATGACGATGCCCAGATCGGAGCCGCCAATGCCGATGTTGACGATGTCGGTGAAGTGTTTGCCGGTAAACCCCTGGATGCGTCCGGTATGCACGCCCTCGACGAACTGGCGCATGCGCTCCAGATTGGCCTGCACTTCCGGCATGACGTCCTTGCCATTCACCTGAATGCTGCGACCGGGCGCGGCGCGCAATGCGGTGTGCAATACCGCGCGTTGTTCGGTGGTATTGATGATCTCGCCATTGAACATGGCGGCAATGCGTTCGCGCAGACCGCGCGCCTCGGCCAGCTTGCACAGACCCTGCAGGATCGGCGCGGTCACCCGCTGCCGCGAAAAATCGAACAGCAGATCCATCTCGCAGCGCGAGAATTCCTTGAAGCGCTGTGGATCGGCCGCAAACAGATCACGCAGATGCTGCGTGCCGTCGGTCAGCTTCAGTGCACTCAGTGCCTGCCATTCGGGCATCTGCAATAGCGATGTCATGCTCGCTCCAGGGTGACAAAACTATAGGCATGGGCGTGGCGCTCATCGGCAGGATAATCCTCACGCACAATCGACCGCCACTGCGCCGTGTCCAGCGCCGGAAAAGTGGCATCGCCTGTCACGGCGGCATGTACCTGCGTCAGATAGATGCGTCCGGCCAGCGGTAATGACTGTCGGTATATCTCCGCGCCACCGATGATGATCGCCTCGTCCACTTCGCCGGCCGCGGCCAGCGCAGCCGGCAGCGACGACACCACGGTACAGCCGGGCAAACTCAGTTGAGATTGCCGGGAGATGACGATATTGGTCCGGCCGGGCAAGGGCCTGCCGATGGAATCGAAGGTCTTGCGGCCCATGATGATGGGCTTGCCCATGGTCAATGCCTTGAAGCGCTTCAGGTCCCCGGGCAACCGCCAGGGCAACCCGTTCTGCTGACCGATCACGCCGTTGTCAGCGACGGCGACGATCAGCGCCAGTTTCATTGCCGGCTCCGTTTGATGGCTTTTCCAGTTGTTTTTTGCCTGGTCTTGGCCACGGTTTTCTTGCCGACTGTCTTGTTGCTGGCTGCCTCGGCACGCGCCTTGGCGCGCTTGCGTCGGGCGCGATCCTGGGCCAGATGCTGCTCGATCGACAGCTTGTCGAGCATGGTGCCACGACAGTTCCTGGCGCCGCAGCGGCAGTTGTACAGCGCCAGATCTTCGGGCGTATCGGCTTCGCTCCAGGTCAACTGATAGTCATAGCCCAGTTCTTCGCCGGTTTTGATGTCGCGAATGGCTTCGATGAAGATGCGATTGTTCTCGGTGATGGTTTCGCAATTGGCCTCGCAGCGATGATTGATGAACCGCGCATCGTTGCCCTTGCGGGTGCCGTCGATCACGGTCTTGCGGTTCACTACGAACAGGAAGGTATGGCCGTCATCGTGACGCTTGCGCCAGAAGCGGCGGTCCGCCTCGGCATGGGTGATGCGCTCACCGACATACTCGTAAACCCGCGTGCCCTTCCTGATCGGCTGCACGGCATAGATGCCGCGGCCATGGATGGGTGAATTGCGTACCTCGACCAGCTCGGAATGAACCAGATCGGACTTGCCGGCCTTGCTCATTGCAGTTTTGTTCTTGGGTGTCTTGCTGCTGTTACGTTTTTTCTTGCTTGCCATGATTGAGTCTGGATCGATTCCCGGGTGAAGTCAGACCGCTACCGGCGCCTTGATATGCGGGTGCGGGTCATAGTTGCTGATCTCGAAATCTTCAAACTGATATTCGAATATTGAAGGTGGCCGACGCTTGATATTGAGCCTGGGCAGGGCACGCGGTGCACGTGACAGCTGCAGTTCGGCCTGTTGCAGATGATTCAGGTACAGATGGCAGTCGCCGCCGGTCCAGATGAATTCGCCCACCTGCAAGTCGCACTGCTGCGCGAACAGGTGCGTCAGCAAGGCATAGGAAGCGATATTGAATGGCACGCCCAGAAAAATATCGGCGCTGCGCTGATACAACTGGCAGGACAGCCTGCCGTCACCCACCCAGAACTGGAACAGCGCATGACAGGGCGTCAGCGCCATCTGCTCCAGCTCGCCCACATTCCAAGCATTGACGATGATGCGCCGTGAATCCGGATTGCGACGGATCAGATCCACGGTGCGGCTGATCTGGTCGATATAACCCCCATCGGATGTCGGCCAGGCACGCCACTGATGACCATACACCGGCCCCAGTTCGCCCTGATCGTCAGCCCATTCATCCCAGATGGAGACATTGTGTTCTTGCAGATACCGGACGTTGGTGTCACCGCGCAGGAACCACAGCAGCTCATACACGATCGAGCGCAGATGCAGCTTCTTGGTGGTCACCAGCGGGAAGCCCTCGGCCAGATTGAAGCGCATCTGATGACCAAACACCGAGCGGGTACCGGTGCCGGTACGATCGGTTTTCTCCAGTCCCTGATCGCGCACCAGGCGCATGAGATCGAGATACTGACGCATGGTTACGACGCCATGTAATTGCCGCTCGGGCGATTCAGGCGATAGGCGCGCAGCAGGAAGTACAGCCCTCCCAATATCATGGGCAGGCACAACAACTGGCCCTCGGTCACCCAGCCCCACAGCAGATAGCCGCGATTGGCATCGGGCACGCGCACGAATTCGACGCTGAACCGGAACACGCCATAACACATCAACCACAAACTGGTGGGTGCCAGTTGCGGCCGCGGCTTGCGGGTGTACACCCAGACAATGACAAACAAGGCGACGCCTTCCAGCGCGGCCTCGTACAACTGCGAAGGATGCAGCGGCGTGCCATTCACCATGAATGCCCAGGGCACGTCGGTGGGCTTGCCCCACAACTCGCCATTGATGAAGTTGCCGATGCGCCCGGTGAACAAACCCAGCGCCGGCAGCGGCGCAGCGAAATCCAGCGCATCCGCTATTTGCCGGCCACGGCGTCGTGCGAACAGCGCCAATGCGGCCATGCCGCCGATGATGCCGCCGTGAAACGACATGCCGCCTTCCCAGATGCGCAGGGTGCGCAACGGGTTATGGATGATGTCTTCAATGCCGTAAAACAACACCCAGCCCAGACGCCCGCCGATGATCAGGCCCATGGCGGCGAAGAACACCAGATCGTCCACATCAATCGGCTTCCAGGTCGAGCCCGGCTGCGCGGCGCGATAGCGCGCCAGATACCAGCCGCCGAAGATGCCAATGACGTACATGAGCCCGTACCAGCGAATGGCAAACGGACCGATGGAAAAGATGATGGGACTGATTTCAGGATAGGTCAGCATGAGCGCGCAATCTTAGCAGCTTGAGTCCTGAATGCGGCAGGGGCAGTGGTCTGCAGTCTATTTGTTAGATCATTGCGACAGGGCAAGAAGGGCAGGTTTGAAACCTGCCCCTACTCGGCCACCACCCGTGCAATGAATGCTTTCAGATAACGGGTTTCTTCGATGCCCGGATGAATCGGATGATCCGGCGCCTGACCGCCCACCTCGATGATCTGCGCATGCTTGTTCAAGTGCCGCGCTGCACGCTGGATGGCGTCGATCAGCGCATCGCCATGCAAATGATACGAGCAGGAGCAGGACACCAGCAGGCCATCGCGTTCGATCAGTTGCATGGCCAACTGGTTGAGGCGTTTATAGGCCGCTTCGCCCTTGGGAATGTCCTTCTTGCGCTTGATGAACGCCGGCGGGTCGATGATCACCACATCGAACTTGCGCTTCTCCTGATGCAGTTTTTCCAGCACATCGAAGGCGTCGCCCTTGAGGACGTCCACTTTCAGGCCGTTCGCCTGCGCGCTCTGCTGCACGTAATCCAGGGCTTTCGCCGAGGAATCCACGCAAGTGACTTCACTGGCGCCGGCTTTGGCCGCCGTCAACCCCCAGGCGCCGAGGTAACTGAATACATCCAGCACCTTGACGCCCTTGACGTACTTGAGCAGCGACTGGCGATTGAAGGCCTGATCGTAAAACCAGCCGGTCTTCTGGCCTTCCTGCATCGGCACGGTGAAATTCACGCCGCCTTCCTGCAGCTGCAACACTGCGGGGACTTCGCCAAAGGCGGTTTCCACATAGGATTCCAGACCTTCCAGTTCGCGCGCGCCGCTGTCGTTTTTCCAGAGCATGGCCTGCGGCTTGAGCACCTGCTTCACGGCGGCCACCACCTGCTCTTTCATGACTTCCATACCGGCGGTAGCGATCTGGCCAACTATTACATCGCTATAACGATCCAGCACCAGGCCCGGCAGCTGATCCGATTCGCCATACACCAGCCGATAGAACGGCTGTGCATAAACGCGTTCGCGCAGGGACAGCGCTACCTGCAAACGATGCACGATGAGCGATTTGTCGCCCGGCGGATGTTGTACATCGCGACCGAGAATGCGCGCACAGATCAGCGCGCGCGGATTCACATAGGCATAGCCCATGAACTTGTCGCGTTGCGACATGACCCGGCACAGATCGCCCGGCTTGAACGCCGTCAGCGGCGTCTCGGCGGTATTTACCTCATTGGAAAACACCCACAGATGTCCGGCCGACAGACGGCGTTCTTCATTGCGCTTCAAACGCAGGATGGGCAATTCGGCTTGGTCTGTCATGGTTCTCGACCTGGAATCAAATAGGGCCGACACACAGGTCGGCCCCTACATCAAACATCGCAATACTGTAGGGGCGAACCTATGTGTCCGCCCACGCCATATCAACCCTTGCCGCGCGCCAGGTATTCGCCAGTGCGGGTATCGACACGCACCACTTCACCTTCGGCAATGAACAGCGGCACGCGCACTACGGCGCCGGTTTCCAGTTTGGCCGGCTTGGAGCCGCCCGTGGCGGTATCGCCGCGCATGCCGGGATCGGTTTCGACGATTTTCAATTCCACGTGCGCGGGCGGCGTGACCGACAGCGGCTGGCCATTCCACAACATGACGGTGCATTCCATGCCGTCCTTGATCCACTGCGGGGTATCGCCCATGGCTTCCTTGCCGGCGGTGTGCTGCTCGAAGGTCTCGGGCACCATGAAGGTCCAGAACTCGCCATCGCTGTACAGATACTGCATTTCGGTTTCGACCACGTCGGCGCCTTCGACGCTGTCGCCCGACTTGAAGGTCCGTTCGACGGTGCGGCCGGTCTTCAGATTGCGCACCTTGACGCGATTGAACGCCTGCCCCTTGCCGGGCTTGACCATTTCGTTTTCGACGATGGTATAGGGGTCGTTATCAAGAATGATCTTGAGGCCGGACTTGAATTCGTTTGTGCTGTAACTAGCCATCTCGGCACCGTGGGTCTGTGAAAGCCAAAAACAAAAAGCAGTGATCTGGTAAAAAGGCCGGCGATGATAGCCGCTAGCCCCCATTCAGACCAGCAAAACCCGGTTGTCACTGCGGCAACCCACCTGCCGCGCTGGCAGCAGGTTCTGGCGCAGGCAGTGACCGACCCGGCTGAATTGCTGGAAATATTGCAGCTCGACCCCGCCCTGCTGCCGGCCGCTCGTGCGGCGGCCCGACTGTTTCCGCTGCGGGTACCCCGTGGATTCATTGCCCGCATGCAGCGAGGCAATCCCGCCGACCCATTGTTGCGCCAGGTGCTGCCGCTGGATGCAGAGCTGCAGGAAACCCCTGGATACAGCGCCGATCCGGTCGGCGACATCGCCAGCCGCATCGCCCCGGGCGTGCTGCACAAATACGCCGGCCGGGCACTGCTGATTGCCACCGGCGCCTGCGGCGTGCACTGCCGGTACTGCTTTCGCCGTCATTTCCCTTACGGTGAGGAAACCGCCAGCAGCGGGCACTGGCAGGCGGCGGTAACCGCCATTGCGGCGGATCCCTCCCTCCGGGAAGTCATTCTCAGCGGCGGCGATCCGCTGACGCTGAACGACCGGCGCTTGCAGGAACTGACCCGGCAACTGGAACAGATTCCCCATGTCAAACGCCTGCGCATCCACAGTCGTCAGCCCATCGTGCTGCCGGAACGGGTGGATGCCGGCTTGCTGACGTGGCTGGGTTCAAGCCGCTTGCAGACCCTGCTGGTGCTGCATGCCAACCATGCCCAGGAAATCAATGACGAAGTGGTCAGCGCCTGCCGCGCGTTACGGGATGGCGGCGTCACGTTGCTCAATCAGTCGGTGTTGTTGCGCGGCGTCAACGATTCCGTAACGGCGCTGGCGCAACTCAGCGAATCCCTGTTTTCGGCCGGGATACAACCCTACTATCTGCATCTGCTGGATCGGGTGCAGGGCGCGGCGCATTTCGAAGTGGCCGAAGCACAGGCACAGGCCCTCATGCGCGGGCTGACCGCCTCCCTGCCCGGCTATCTGGTGCCCAGACTGGTCCGTGAAATTTCCGGTCACGCATCCAAGACGCCCGTCCCATTTTGAGCAAAAGCTTGCTGCTAGTCTTGCCACTGCTGAACCGGGCAGCCACCCGGTCCGATAGCTTGAATAGCCGCGCAAGAGGTTTGCCGTGTTGGATGTGTCCGAGAACAGCGCCGTGCCCATGGTCATCCTGGCTCGTCAGCAGGAGCAGGTTGAGTTCATCAACCGCACCCTGCGTCAGGCGGGTCATGCCGTGCACTGTCACTGGGTCAGCGAACTGAGCGATCTGAGCGAAACGCTCAACCAGGTCAATGCCTACATGGTCATGGCCATCGTCGGCCCCGAAGCCGGCGAAACCGCTGCGGCCCTGCAAGCCTTCAGGCAATTTGCGCCGAAAATTCCCGCTTTGATCGTGCGCGAGCAACTCGATGAAACTCTCATCGCACAGGCCATGCTGCAGGGCGCGAACGATGTGGTCACGCTCGGCCATCCACAGCGCCTGCAGGCTGTGGTCACGCGCGAACTGGCCAGCTTCCGGCTGGCGCACAAGCTGGCCGCCACCATCGGCGCCGCGCACGAATATCGCGAACAGCTCAAACACCTGATGTCAGGTTCGGCCGATGCCATTGCCCATGTGCAGGAAGGCATTCTGGTGGACCCCAATCCGGCCTGGCTGACCCTGCTTGGCCATACCACTGCCGAGACCATGAACGGTCAACCTCTGATGGATTTCTTCGATGCCGACAGCCACGCCGCACTCAAAGGCGCGCTGGTAGCCTGTCTGCAGGGCAAGTGGGCCAATCATGGCCTGAAGGTCCATGCGCTGCAAACCAATGGCGCAACCCTGCCGCTGGAATTGCATCTGCAGGCAGTCGAGCTTGAAGGCGATCCTGCAGTACAACTGAAAGTGGCGGCGCAGAAAACCGATACCCGCGATCTCGACGAGCAGATGCACGATGCGCTGGCACGGGATGCCAGTACCGGCTTGCTGCAGCGCCGCTTTTTTATCGAACGCCTGCAAACGATCTTGCAGCAACCATTGCGTGGCGGGGTACGCGAACTGGTCTGCATCCAGCCGGACAAATTTGCGGCGCTGTGCGATGAGCTGGGGCAGTTGCATCTGGAAGATTTTGTCGCGCAGTTTGCCAGTCTGATCAAGGAACACCTGCAACCTCACGATCTGAGCGGCCGCTTCGGCGACTGCCAGATGTTCATACTGCTGGAGCGGGGCACTCACGACGATGTGCAGGCCTGGTGCGCCAGCGTCACCCGCAAGATTGCCGCACACGTGTTTGCAATCGCTGACAAGTCACTGCATTGCACCTGCACCATTGGCATCGGCCTGATTGCGCCGCATGGCGCCCATCTCGATGTCGTCATCAAGGACGCACTGCAAGGACTGCAACAGGCGCAACAGCAAGGCGGCAATCGTACCGAAACCGTCGATCACGTCGAAGACGACACCCGGCAACAGGCCAACGACAAGATCTGGGTGCGCCTGATCAAGTCGGCCCTGATGGAAAACCGCTTCCGTTTGCTGCAACAGCCCATTGTCGCCATGAGCGGCGAGGACAAGGGCATGCACGATGTACTGGTGCGCATGCTCGACGAGCAGGGTCAGGAAGTCATACCCACCGAATTCCTCGCAGCGGCCGAACGCAACGATCTGATGAAGAATATCGATCGCTGGATCATCGGCGCGGCAATCTCTTTCTGCGCCAGCCGCAAGGTGCAAAAGCTGTTCGTGCGCCTGTCCAAGGATTCGGTGCTGGATCGTTCGCTGCCCATCTGGCTGGAAAACCAGTTGAAGGCCACCCGTATCGATCCGGCGCGCATCGTGTTCGAAATCAGCGAACAAGTGGCGACCGGATATTTGAACAATGCCAGGGAACTTACCACGCTGCTGCACAAGACCGGTTTCAAGTTTGCGCTGGAACATGCCGGCAAGGCGCGCGACCCCGTGCAGCTCATGCACAGCCTGCCGCTCGACTATGTGAAGATCGATGGCGCACTGATGCAGGGTCTGGCAGTGGACATGATGGTGCAGGAACAACTGCGCACCCTGGTGGACGCCGCCAAGGCGAAACAGATCAGCACCATCGCCGAACGCGTTGAAGATGCCAACACCATGGCGGTACTGTGGCAACTGGGATTTGAATACATCCAGGGCTACTTCATCAATCAGCCGGAGCAGGTCACGCTGGGCTGACTGACCGAATGTGAGGTCTGGCGTTACGCCACACCCTGTTCCTGAAGGATGGCGGATAACGCCGCACTGAGTTCATCCACCGTATTGGGTTTCATGATCATCTGTCGCACGCCAATGGCATGGGCGCGCTCGGCATCGGCCACATCAATATAGCCGCTGGTGATGATGAATGGCATGTCGGGCCTGACCGCCAACACCTGCTCCGCCAGCTCCATGCCTGACATGCCGGGCATGGCCATGTCACTGACGATCAAATCAAAATCGCCGGCGCCCGCCATGAACTGCTGCAGCGCCTGCTCGGGCGAGACGCAGGCAGTGACCCGATGCCCCATGCGCTCCAGCGTGCGCGTCATCAGGAATATCAACGATTCCTCATCATCCACATAGAGAATATGAGCGGCGCGGGCCGCCGGTGCCGTCCCGGCAGTCAATTCGACCGCAGCCTGGGCGGCATGCGGGACGGGAAAATACAGTGAAAAACTGGCTCCCTCGCCGGGACTGCTGTGCACCGTCACCGCACCCTCAATGCTCCTCATGATGCCGTGCACGATCGCCAGCCCCAGACCCGTGCCGCGTCCCGCCGGCTTGGTGGTGAAGAATGGATCGAAAATCCGCGGCAGCAATGCCGGCTCAATACCTTTGCCCCGATCGCTGACCGTGATGCGCACATGACGTCCCGGTTTCAGATCGGGCAATAGTGGCTGCATTGATTCATCCACGTCGAGTACGGCCGCCTCCAGCATCACCATGCCGTCAGCCACAATGGCCGCGTCGGCGGCGTTGGTCAGCAAATTGATCAACACCTGATGCACCTGACTGGCATCGGCGAGAATGTCTGGAAGCTGTTCCGGGATGGTGGTGCTGATGGCAACCCGCGCCGGCAACACTGCACGCGCCAATCCCAGCACCTCATCCAGCACGGGCCGCAACGGCAAGGATCGATGCGGCTGGCTCAAATCCTGGACACTGCTGAAGCTGAGGATGCGGCGCACCAGTTCCGCAGCGCGCGCGGCAGCCTTGTCGATTTCACGCACGCTGGACTGCATCGGATCATTGTCCGGCAAGTCCGCCAGCAACAATTTCGCATTGCCGGAAATGGCCAACAGCAGATTGTTGAAGTCATGGGCAATACCGCCCGCCAGTACGCCCAACGCCTCCAGTTTCTGCGAATGCAAGCGCTGCTCTTCCATGCGCCGCAGTTGCGTGGTGTCCATCACCACGCCTACTTTCATCAGCGACCCGCTGGTTTCATCCACATATATCCGGCCACGACATGCCAGCCAGCGCTCCTGGCCATCTTCAAGCAACAGGTGATATTCGGCGCGATGTGGTTGCGCGCCATTGCGCAACTGTTGGTATTCGTGACGGAATGCCTCGCGATCATCAGGGTGAATCACCTTCACCAACTGTTCAAAAGCCAATGTCGGTGCGGTTACGGTCTGCAGATTCCACAACCGGCGCGCCGCCGCATCGAGTTGAACCGTTTCATGGGTCAGGTCGATGGTGATGATGCCCATGTCGCCCGCCTCCAGCGCCGCCTGCAATTGCATCTGCGCAGCGCGCATGCATTCCTCGGCCTGCTTGCGTGCAGTCACATCCATCAGCAAACCTTGAAACAGCGTGCCGCCATCCGCTTCACGTACAGGCATGGCCGACAAGGCCAGCCAGCGTACGCCGCGCTGCGGTATCACCATGCGATATTCGATTTCGAGCATGCTGAGCTCATCCATGGCACGGGTTACTGCATCCCGGAATCTGCCGGTATCGTCGGGATGCATCATGTCGAGCATCCGACTCGCGTCCTTCCTGAACAATTCCGGCTCCATGCCATGGATATCGTTGAACGCAGGACTGGCATAAAGCAATTGCTTGCTGCCATCGGCGCCAATCCGGAATTCATGGATCGCGCCGGGCACAACCGCGGCAAGCTGCTGGAATTTGACCTGCAATGCCAGACGTTCATGCAGCGCGCGCTCGATCTGCCGCTGCCCGGTGCAGTTGCGAAGGGTCACCACCACGCCGGTCACGAGCCCGGCCTTATCACGCACCGGAGCCGCCGTGGCTTCGATGGGCACACGCGTACCATCCGGACATAACAGCACCTGCCGTGTACCACTATGCACCGTGGCGCCGGCAATACGCGCCAGAGTCGTCAAGCCGCCCATGTCAGCGCCGTCGGCTTCATCGCGGATGTTCACGACCGACTCGAACTGCTGGCCCATGCTGTCCGGCAATTCGCGTTGCAGCAGCGCAATGGCCGCACGGTTGAGATACTGGATCTGCCCCTGCGGGTTCGTGGTGATGATGGCGTCACCGATATTGGCCAGCGTCGAGACATGCAGTCGCTGCCCGGATTCGCTGCGCTGCCGTGAACGACGCAGCGCCTCCATCATGGCATTGATGACAATGGCCAGTACCGCATAAGTTGCCGACCAGCTCAGAAACGAGGCATCAATGCCGGTGGCGGCCACCACCTTGAACAGCATTTGATCCATCATGATCATGCCGACCACGGCGCAAATCAGGCCCGGCCACAGCCCCCCCAGATAAGCGCTCACCACTACCGGCACCAGCATCGCCGAACCAGGGGGGATCTGAAACCAAAGACCTGAACGCAGCAAGCTTTCAGCGAACAACCACGGGAACACCATGGCAAACAGATAGATCCACCACCCGGGTCTGTCGGATCGCCACCAGCCTTCAAATCGTTGCCACATACCGCCTTGCACTTGCCTGGATACTAACTAAGGGATCCCCGACCCTGCGGTCATTGCGCGCAGACCCGGTCGTTATCGGCCATTTGCGTCTGAAATTTATGCCTGCGCCGAACTGAGCGCCATTTGTATGTCGCGTTGCCGATTGCGTTCGCGCCGCAGCATCACGAATCCCGCCATCAGTACGCCGATGCTGACCAGTGACACCATGATGGTGGCCAGGGCATTGATGTCGGGACTCACGCCCAAGCGTACTTTGGAGAAAATCACCATGGGCAGCGTGCTGGAGCCCGGCCCCGACACAAAACTAGCAATGACCAGATCATCCAGCGAAATCGTGAATGCCAGCAGCCAGCCTGAAATCAACGCCGGTGAAATGATCGGCAGCGTCACCAGCAGAAACACCCTGGCCGGTCGCGCGCCCAGATCCATGGCGGCTTCTTCCAGCGAACCATCCAGCGTGGCCAGCCGCGATTGCACGATCACCGTCACGTACGACAGCGTGAGCGTGATATGCGCAATGGTGATGGTGGTGACGCCCCGGCCCTTTGGCCAGCCGAATGCCTGTTCCATGGCCACGAACAACAGCAGCAGCGACAAGCCGGTGATGACCTCCGGCATGACCAGCGGCGCTGTAGTCATGCCGGACAACAGCGTGCGTCCACGAAACTGTCCAAAGCGCGCCAGCGCCAGTCCCGCCAGCGTGCCCAGAATCGTGGCGCCCGTGGCATTGATCGCGGCAACCCGCAGCGACAACCACGCAGCATCCAGAATCTGTTCATTCTCGAACAGCTTGCCGTACCACTCGGTGGAGAAACCGCCCCATACCGTCACCAGACGCGATTTATTGAATGAATAGACCACCAGCGACAGGATGGGGATGTACAGGAAGGCGAAGCCGAACACCAGCGCCGACAGGCGGAAAATGGAAACGTGTTGTTTCATCCGTGTTCCGCCGCAGTTTCACGCGCCTGTGCGCGCTGGAAATAAACAATGGGCGCCACCAGCATCAACAGCAGGGCAATCGCCACCGCGCTGGCCACCGGCCAGGCGCGATTGTTGAAGAACTCGGTCCACAGCACCTTGCCGATCATCAACGAATCGGGCGGACCCAGCAGCGCCGGAATCACGTATTCGCCTACTGCCGGAATGAACACCAGCATGCAGCCGGCAACGATACCCGGCATGGATAGAGGCAAGGTAATGGAGACGAAGGCGCGTAATGGCCGGCAACCCAGGTCTTCCGCCGCTTCCAGCAACGTCAGATCCATTTTTTCCAGATTGGCGTACAGCGGCATGACCATGAACGGCAGATAGGAATACACAATGCCCAGATACACGGCGAAATTGGTTTGCAGAATGACAATGGGCTCGTCAATCACGCCTGCCCAGATCAGGAAATTGTTGAGCAGGCCATTGTTCTTCAGAATGCCGATCCAGGCATACACGCGCAGCAGGAAGGAGGTCCAGAACGGCAGAATCACCATCATCATGAAAATGCCGCGCCATTGCGTATCCGCGCGCGCGATCGCATACGCCAGCGGATAGCCGATCAACAATGCCAGCAACGTGGACACCGCGGCAACTTGCAGGGAATTGACGAAGGCGCGCAGATACAGGCTGTCTTCCCACAGATAGAGAAAGTTACCGGGATTGATGTTCAGGCGAATGTCATTGAGTCGCTCGCCGGTCCACTGCACCAGCGGCTGGTAGGGCGGCATGGCGATCTGCGTTTCCGAAAAGGAAATCTTCAGCACGATCACGAACGGCACGATGAAGAACAGCAGCAGCCAGAGATAAGGCAGCGCAATCACTGCGGTACGGCCGCGTATGCCCCAGCGCGCCAGCCGGGCCTGCGTCCAGCGATAAGGCGGCAGGCTCTTCAGCGCGCGCAGCATCAATTGCACGCCGGCACTGAAACCTTCGCCCTGCGGCGACTGCGCATGCCGTGCGTTTGGAGCGGCGCTCATACGTTGACCACCACCGGACTGGTGGCATGCCAGTGCAGATACACTTCCTGCTCCCAGGTGATGTTCTCGTCATCGTGACGCCACATGTTGGGCCGGGTCACGCGCAGCGTCTTGCCGGAATCCAGACGAATCAGGAATACCGACAGCTCGCCCAGATAGGCAATTTCCTTCACCACACCGTGCGTCCAGTTTTCCTCGCCCTGCGGGCGTTGCAGGGATAACTGGATCTTCTCGGGACGAATCGCCACCCATACCCTGGCCTGCGGCGCCGAACTGATGCCATGCGCCACAAACACCGGCCGTTCCAGTTCCGGACAGGCAATGCGCACATGATCGGGCTCATCAGCCAGCAGATGTCCTTCAAACAGGTTCACCGAGCCAATGAACTCGGCCACGAACTTGCTGCCGGGAAATTCGTAAATGTCCTTGGGCGTGCCCACCTGCACGATCCTGCCCTGATCCATGACGCCAATTCGCGAAGCCAGCGTCATGGCCTCTTCCTGATCGTGAGTCACCACCACGAAGGTCACGCCCAGTTGTTCCTGCAGATTCACCAGTTCGAACTGCGTGTGTTCACGAAGCTTCTTGTCCAGCGCGCCCAGGGGTTCATCGAGCAACAGCAGCTTGGGCTGCTTGATCAGGGCACGCGCCAGCGCCACACGCTGACGCTGACCGCCGGACAACTGATGCGGTTTGCGCTTGCCGAACTCGCTCAGCCGCACCAGCTTGAGCATGCCGGCCACACGGTCGGCAATCTCGCTCTTCGCACGGTTTTCCATCTTCAGGCCGAAAGCCACGTTCTGCTCCACTGTCATGTGCGGAAACAGCGCATAGGACTGAAACATCATGTTCACCGGGCGCTCGTAAGGCGGAATGCTGCTCATGTCCACGCCATCGATGAATATCCTGCCCGAACTCGGCTCCTCGAAGCCGGCCAGCATGCGCAGCAGGGTGGTCTTGCCGCAGCCGGAACCGCCCAGCAGACAGAACAGCTCGGCGCGATAGATATTCAGCGAGACATCGTTGACGGCAATGAAGTCGCCAAAACGCTTGGTCACCCCTTCGATACGAATGTAAGGCTCGGCTTTGGGATCGTTCCAGGGCTGGCGGACACAGGTGGAGTCGAGCGCAGAAGAAGCCATGGGATTCTCGGTGCGAACAAAAAACAGGGCGTGATGAATCACGCCCCTACATGTGGATGGAGCCATTTCCCGTCGGGGCGTGATGCATCACGCCCTGCCAACAGGATGGCGCTATTCATGCCGTTACTTGCCTGTCTGGAAGCGGGTCCAAGCGCGGGTCAGCAGCCGATTGTAGTCGTCAGCCACCGCCAGCTCGGGCGACAGTCTGGCCTTCACTTCGGCGCTGGGATAGACACCCGGGTCATTCTTGACTGCATCATCAATAAACTGTTCGGATGCAAGATTACCGTTGGCGTAATGAACGGTATTGGTATTATTTGCTGCCACTTGCGGCTCCATCAGATAATTGATAAACAATTCTGCGTTCTTTGGATGTTTGGCATCAGCCGGAATTGACAGCATATCAAACGCGATCACCGTACCCTCTTTGGGAATAGAATACGCTATGTTAATTCCATGACCGGCTTCCTTGGCACGATCTCGCGATTGCAGCACATCGCCGCTGTAGCCGATCGCGACACATAGATCACCATTGGCGAGATCTTCAATGTACTGCGATGAATTGATCTTGCGCACATAGGGCCGGATCTTCATCAATACATCTTCAACAGCCTTGAGATCATTGGCATCCTGACTGTTGGCGTCCTTGCCCAGGTAAATCAGCACCAAACTGCGAATATCCGTAGGCGCATCCAGAATGGAAATACCGCATGCTTTAAGTTTGGATGCGTACTTGGGATCGAACAGCAGCGCCCAACTATCAGTCGGCGCATCGGGAATAGCTTTCTTGATCTGATCGACGTTGTAACCGATACCGTCGGTGCCAATCATGTAAGGCACGGCATGTTCGTTATCGGGGTCATACGCCGCCACGGTTTTCATCACCGCCGGATCCATGTTGCCCAAGTTGGTCAACATGCTCTTGTCCAGCTTCCGAAATACTCCAGCCTTAATCTGCCGCGCCATAAAGTTCGATGATGGAACTACTAAATCATATCCGGTGTTGCCGGCCAGCAATTTGGTTTCCACCACTTCATTGGAATCGAATACGTCGTAATTGACCTTGATGCCGTACTTGGCCTCGAAATTCTTGACCGTATCTTCGGCGATATAGTCCGACCAGTTGTAAACGTTGAGCACTTTCTCTGCATCGGTGACGGCGCCGGCAACCGGGGCGGCGGGTGCCGCCATCTCTTCTTTCTTGCTGCACGCAGCCAGCAACAGGGCGGTCGCGCCCACACAGACAAGTTTGACGGTGAGGGAAGGAGTCAGTGGTGACTGGACGGACATGACACGGCCTCTTGATGGGGTGGAGAGTAGTCGGAGCGTAACGCAGTGCTCACGGTGGGCCAAGAGGCAGCACTCATGATCGTATATCGTGCCCCAACCATCACCGTCTGCACCACTCTGGACAATAGGCCCGCCAGCGACAATAGCCGCTAGACGTTGAGCAACAGATGCTCGCGCTCCCAGGAACTGATCACCCGCAGGAAGGTTTCATATTCGGTTTCCTTCACGGCCGTATAGGCGAGCACAAAGCGTTCGCCCAGCAATTCGATCAAGGGCTGGCACTGGCGCAGCAATCGCAGCGACTCTTCCAGATTGCGCGGCAGCGAATACGGCATGTCGTAGGCGCTGCCAGCCACGGGGTCTGTGGGTTTCAGCGCTTCCAGCATCCCGAGATAGCCGCAAGCCAGCGAAGCGGCAATGGCCAGATAAGCATTGGCATCGGCGCCGCCGACGCGATTCTCGACCCGCCTGCTGTCCGGGCCGGACACCGGCACGCGCAACCCTGCGGTGCGATTGTCATAGCCCCATTGCGTATTGATCGGCGCCGCCAGATGACGCTGGATGCGGCGATACGAGTTCACATTGGGCGCAAACAACGACATGGCAGCGGGCAGATACTTCTGCAGGCCGGCAATGTGTGCAAAGAACAGGGGCGAAGCACTGCCGTCTGCGTTGCTGAAAATGTTTTCGCCGGTGGCAGTGTCAACGATGCTTTGATGAATGTGCATGGCGCTGCCGGGCTCGCGCGCCATGGGTTTGGCCATGAAGGTGGCATACATCTTGTGACGCATGGCGGCTTCGCGCGCGGTGCGCTTGAACAGGAATACCTGATCGGCCAGCGACAGGGCATTGCCGTGAATCAGGTTGATTTCCATCTGCGCCGCACCGTCTTCGTGGATCAGCGTATCGATTTCGATGCCCTGGGCTTCGCAGAAGGCATACATGTCGTCGAACAGCGGATCGAATTCGTTCACCGCCGCGATGGAATACGACTGGCGGCCAATTTCGGGACGACCGGAACGTCCCACCGGCGGCTTGAGCGGATAGTCAGCGTCGATGTTCGGCTCCACCAGATAGAACTCGAGTTCCGGCGCCACCACCGGTTGCCAGCCGCGCTGTTCGTACAGCCCCATGATCTTCTGCAGCACGTAACGGGGCGCCATCGACACCGGCGTACCGTCCGAATAGAAGCTGTCGTGAATCACCTGCGCGGTGGGCTCGGCCGCCCACGGCACCACATGCACGGCATTGGGATCGCCCTTGAGCACGATGTCGATTTCCGCCGGATTGATGGCGCGTTCGTCGGCCGGATAATCGCCGGTCACGGTCTGCAGGAAGATGCTTTCCGGCAGGCGCATGCCTTCGTCTTCAGCAAACTTTTCCGCCGGCATGATCTTGCCGCGCGCCACGCCCGCCATGTCCGGAATGACCGCTTCGACTTCCGAGATACCGTGTTCTTTGAAGAATGTATGAATCTTGCTCATGATGTTGCCCGGATCACGCCGGTTCCTGTTGTGTCAATCCTGCGCGGCATGCTCGTATGCGGCCCTGCCGAAGGCGGCAAACAGCGCACGTGAAAACGGGTTGCTCATGGCCTTCCATTCAGGATGCCATTGCACGCCAATGGCAAAGGTCGCTGCATCGCGCACGCTGAACGCTTCCACCACGCCATCGGGGGCGCGCGCCTCCACCTGCAGGCCCGGCGCCAGCTCGCGCACGCCCTGCCAGTGCAGGGAATTCACGTTAATAGACTCGCTGCCCGCAATGCTGTGCAAGAGGCCGCCCGGCGTCAGGCTGACCGGATGCGAAGGGCCATACTGGACATCCAGTTCATCCTCTTCGTCTTCGCGATGATCCTGCAGCCCGGGCACGTCATGCAGCCTGGGCCACAGACTGCCTCCATAAGCCACGTTCATTTCCTGAAAACCACGGCAAATGGCCAGCAGCGGCATGCCCGCCGCGACGATCCTGGGTATCAACGGTAGGGTGGTGGCATCGCGATGCGGATCGTGCAAGGTGCCCGGCTCGCTGGCCTGGCCATAGTGATGCGGTTCGATATTGGAAGGACTGCCAGGCAGCAGGATGCCGTCCAACTGCGCAATCAAGGCATCGAGCCGGTCGCCATAGCCGATGGAAGGGATGCCCACCGGCACGCAGTCGGCGCCCTCGACAATCGCCACCAGATACTTTTCACCCACGCAATGGAAATAATGATGACCCAGCAGCTTGCGGTCTGCAGGCACGCCAATCAACGGTTTGTGGTGCGACATAAAGGACAGAAAAGTCATGAACTCCTGCGGTCATTTAAGCACAGATGCGCACCGGAAAAGCAGCGCCAAGAACCTATTGGCAACCTATTTGCAGTGTTGCAATGGCTGGCAAGCGGCTAGCATTCATCCATGACGCCCAAGCTGACTGCCGCCACGCATAACTATTACCAGGCCACTGCCAATCCGGCCCCGGACCATCCCGCCCTGCAGGGCGCAGGCGCGGCCGATGTCTGTGTGATTGGCGGCGGCGTGGCGGGTTGCTCCACGGCCTTGCATCTGGCGCAGCGCGGCTATCGCGTGGTGTTGCTGGAGGCTGCCGGCATCGGCTTTGGCGCCTCCGGACGCAGCGGCGGGCAATTGCTGCCCGGTTATTCCAGCGGCCAGTCCCCCCTGCAGACCCAGTTGGGCGCACAGGTTGCACAACAGTTATGGGATCTGTCCGTCGAGGCGGTGCAACTGACGACACAATTGATAGCCAGGCATCGTATCGAGTGCGACCTGCATTACGGACATCTGGATGTCGCCATCAAACCGCGACAGCTCACCGAACTGCGCCGCTATCAGCATGAACTGGAAGACCGGTATCAATACCGCAGCCTGCAACATCTGGATCGCTCGGAACTGCGCAACTGGCTGGCCAGCAAACGCTACTGCGGCGGTCTGCATGACAGCGCCAGCGCGCATGTACATCCATTGAATTACACGCTGGGCCTGGCGCAGGCGGCCGTGGCTGCCGGTGCCACGGTGCATGAACATTCACAGGTATTGAACATCACGGGCGACCGTACGCTGCATATCCATACCGCGCAGGGTTCCATCACCGCAAAACAAGCCGTGCTGTGCTGCAATGCCTATGTGGGAGCTTTGGCGCCCACACTGGCGCAACGCATCATGCCAGTCGGCACCTATATCATCGCCACCGAATCCCTGGGCGCCGAACGCATGCAGGCATTGATGCCGCACAACGTGGCGGTGGCCGATACCAACTTTATTCTCGATTACTTCCGCCGCTCGGCCGACCATCGTTTGCTGTTCGGCGGCCGGATCAGTTATTCCGGATACGATTTTCGCGATACTGCCGCCGCCACCGGCAAACGCATGTTGCAGGTGTTTCCGCAGTTACAGGATGTTCGAATCGAATACAGCTGGGGCGGCTTGATGGATATCAGCTTCAATCGCGCGCCCGATTTCGGTCGTCTGCAAGACAACATCTATTATTTGCAAGGCTTTTCCGGTCACGGCATGGCGCTGGCGGGACTGGCCGGGAAGCTGGTGGCTGAAACCATCGCCGGACAGGCCGAACGTTTCGATCTGTTCGCACGCATCAGGCACCGCCATTTTCCCGGCGGACAAAGCCTGCGCACGCCCGCGCTGGTGCTGGCCATGCTGTGGTACCGGCTGCGTGACCTGCTGTAACCAGGCATCTCAAACACAGGGCACCTTACATGACGAACTCACTGCTCATCCCCGGCGACATTGATCTGCGCAACGACGCGCAGGCGCGCACCTATCTGAAACAGGAAATCGTGCGCGTCAGTTTTGCCGGCGCTGCCGGCGCAATACAAAGCCGTGAAGGCCTGAATCACTACGCAGCCGGCGATGCGCTGATTACCGGCTCCACCGGCGACTGCTGGAGTGTGTCGCGCGAACGCTTCGATGCCAAATACCTGCCGGTGGCGGGCACCGAACATGGCCAGAATGGCCAGTATCAAAACCGTCCCATTCCGGTACTGGCCGTGCAGCAAACCCAGGCGTTCAGCGTGGCGCGTTCAACGGGTGGCGACGTGATTCATGGCCAGGCCGGCGACTGGCTCATGCAGTACGCGCCCGGCGATCATGGCATTGTCGAAAACGCCAAGTTTCAGCGTGTATATCGGCTGGTGAAATAGCGAAACAGTAATTGTCTTTATCTGGATGGCCCGCTGTAGACACAGCCGCTGGTGCAGGTTTCATGCACCACCACTTTGCTCAACAAGGGCAACCTGGAGTTGGTCTCATCCCATATCCAGCGCGCCAGATTCTCACTGGTGGGATTCTCGAGACCGGGAATCTCGTTGAGATAATGATGATCCAGCCGGTCATAAATCGGCTGAAAAATCTTCTTCACCTCGGCGAAATCCATGATCCAGCCGGTGCGGGCATCGACTTCACCGGCGATGTGCAGCTCGATACGAAACGAATGGCCATGCAGGCGCGCGCACTTGTGCCCCGCCGGCACATTCGGCAACCGATGTGCGGCTTCAATGGTGAAGATGCGAAAGATGTCCACGAATACTTGTTCTTATGATTACGTAGGCGGGTTAATAACCCGCCATCAAATATCAAGCAGCTTTGCGCTTGCGCGCTACGCAGGAGCATGTGCCGCAAGTGCAACGCACTGCGCTGCAATCCGTGCAAACGGAAAAATCCACCGAACCAAAATGACGGCGGCAGTTGGCGCAATAAGGTTTGAGCTTGCCGCCACGGGCAGCGCGATAGGCATCCACCGCGTTGGCGGATTCCTGAATCACATCAGGCTCACCGGCGCCGAGATCCTTGCTGACGATGTCGCGGCGGAAGGTGGTCATGGACATGCTGCTGATCTTGAACAGGCGCATCTGATCCTTGGCGATACCCATCTGCGCCAGCGGGTCATAAATCACCACGCCCAGTTTTGGATGAAAACGCACCTGAAACGGATCGCCGCTCATGAGAACCAGCCTGGAGGAATCGCAATGGGGATGTAACAAGACCGTAATTTTGCGGCAACCTGCCGTTCATGGCAATGCGGGAAGGGCCCGGACCATCCAGAATCCATCATTCGAACCGCTTTCTTCGTTCATCTGCCGTTTTTTTGCTGCGCAGCAACTGCTGATTCGTTCAGACAGAGCCTGAATCAGGTCCGACTTATGGCAAAGCAGCAATGAATTTTCGGATTGCGCTCGAAATCCCTGGGCAGGGTTTCGCGGCTCCAGTCCTGAATCTGGAAATCCTTCAAACCATGCCGATCCAGCTTGAAGCGTGTGTAGTTGTTGGAAAACACGATCACGCCGCCCGGCGCCAGCAATTCACTGGCCCACAGAATCAATTGCACATGATCCGCCTGCACTTCGAAATCGCGTGCCATGCGCTTGGAGCGCGAGAAGGTGGGCGGATCAATAAAGATCACCTCATACTGACGCTGTCTGGCCTGCGCCTCGTGCTCCAGCCATTGCAGGCAATCGGCTTGAATCAGTTCGTGCTCAGGTGCATCGAGATGGTTGAGCTGCAGGTTCTTCTCGGCCCATTCCAGATAGGTGTACGACATGTCCACCGTGGTCGAAGCCACCGCACCGCCACCCACTGCATACACGGTAGCCGCGCCGGTATAGGCAAACAGGTTCAGGAAACGCCTGTCCTTGCACAGCTCGCCAAGCCGTTGACGGGTGATGCGATGATCCAGAAACAACCCCGTATCAAGGTAATCGGTAAAGTTCACATAGAAGCGATACGCACCCTCGCTGACCACATGAAGCTCGCGCTGCGCATCCAGCTTTTCGTATTGCGAGTGATCGCTTTGCTGACGACGCACGCGCACATGAATGCGCTCACGCGGCAGCTCCAATACTTCCGGCAATACCGACAACACCTGCATGCGACGCATACGCGCCGCATCGCGATTGATGCTGTCCGGCGCGGCATATTCCTGCACATAGGCCCAACCGAGCGCGGGGTCTTCGACTGAGCCATACAGGTCTATCGCGAAGGAATACTCCGGCATGTCCGCGTCATAGACCCGATAACAATGGATGTTGTGCTTATTGGCCCAACTGCGTGCATTCTTGAAATTCTTGCGCAGCCGGTTGGCGAACATTTCTGCGCCCGGTGTCTGGCGCAGCTCCGCGAGCTTCTGTGCTTCGCTCGGCCGTGCTTCGGGTGTATTGAAAGTTTCCGGCTCGATGTCAAAACGCAGCAGGCGGCATTCCAGCGCGCCGTTGTACAGCGTGTGACTGCGTTTGGCGTTGATGCCCAGTTCCTTGGCCAAGGGCGGATTGCCGGTAAAGATGGCTGCTTTCCAACCCGTGAACTCTTCGCGCAGCCTGCTGCCCAGCAACGCATATAAACCCTTCAGTTGCTGCTGATCGCCAATACGTTCGCCATAGGGCGGATTGCACACCAGCAGGCCTGTGCCTTCTGTCTCGCGCCTGAGATCGGCCAGGGCACGCTTTTCAAAATGCACCAGACCACGCAATCCCGCACGCTCGGCATTTTCCAAGGCAGCACGCACCGCAAAGGCATCCTGATCGTAGCCACGTAATACCACCCGACCCTGACTGCCCGCAGCAGCACGCTCAGCCACTTCATCGAGCAGGCGCTGCCACAGGCGCGCATCGTGACCGCGCCAGTTCACCATGCCCCAATGCACCTGCGACTGTGTGCGCAGCCAGCCCGGTGCGATGTCGCAGGCCATCAACGCCGCTTCAATCACCAGCGTGCCCGAACCGCACATGGGATCGACCAGACTCGCGCCGGATGCAGACAACGCGGGCCAGCCGGCACGCAACAAAATCGCTGCCGCCAGGTTCTCTTTCAAAGGCGCGGCCACACCGCGCGCACGATAACCGCGCCGATGCAGCGAGTCGCCCGACAGATCGATGCTGACCGTGGCCTGCTCGCGATGCGCATGCACATTGATGCGCACATCGGGTCGTTCCATCTCCACCGACGGCCGCTCGCCATATTTTTCACGAAATTGATCGACAATGGCGTCCTTGGTTTTCAGCGCGCCGAACTGCGTGTGCTTCACGCCCAGCGAGCTGCCCTGAAAATCCACCACCAGGGTGCCAGTCGGAGCCAGATGCCGCGACCAATCAATGCGGCGCAGTCCTTCATACATCGCATTAGCATCATGCGCCGCCACCTGCGCAATCGGCATCAGAATGCGGCTGGCCGTGCGCGACCACAGACAGGCGCGATATGCAATCTCCAGCGTGCCATCGAACTCCACCCCCGCCTTCATTTCCCGCGCCCGAGTCGCGCCGCAAGCCTTGAGTTCGGCCGCCAGCAGATCGGCCACGCCCAGTGGGCAGGTGGCGAAGAAGGCCTGGGTTCTGGCAGAAGTCGAGTCGGTCATGCTTGTCATTTAAGGGGGCAGTTTACGCGAACGGCAGCAGGGCCGGGCGTTATACAGAAGTTGGGCGCCACGTGCGCCGAAGAATCAAAAATGCAATCTTGTGTAGGCTGGGTGCCGCACCCGGCTTTCTCGGAAATCAGATGCCGGGTGCGGCGCCCAGCCTACGGCATACAAGGAAATGCAGAGCAGCATTCTCTCGTAAGCGAGTTGCCAACCCGACTTACTGTCCATCCAGCGTCAACAACGGTCCATACAATTCCGGCCGCCGATCACGAAACACGCCCCAGGCGCGGCGATACTCGCGAATGGCAGCGAGATCGAAGCTGGCGGTGATGATGGCTTCAGTTGCACGATCCGCCTGCTCGATCACTGCGCCGGTGTGATCGGTGATGAAGGACGAACCGTAGTATTGAACGCGCCATTGCCTGCCCTGCTCCACGCCAATTCTGTTTGAAGCAATCACCGGCATGATGTTGGCGGCGGCGTGGCCCTGCATGGTTCGTTGCCAGTGCGGTTGCGAATCAATGGCTGGATCCTGCGGCTCGGTACCAATCGCAGTGGGATACATCAACAGTTCCACGCCTTGCAACGCCATGACACGGGCGCATTCGGGAAACCATTGATCCCAGCAGATGCCGACGCCGAGCATGCCATGGCGTGTCGGCCAGACCTTGAAGCCGGTGTCGCCCGGCGAAAAATAAAACTTCTCGTGATAGCCGGGGCTCTCGGGAATATGCGACTTGCGGTAGGCGCCCAGCAACGCGCCATCGGCATCGATCATGGCCACGGTGTTGTAGAAGGCATTGCCGGCGCGTTCAAACACGCTGACTGGCAACACCACTTGCAACTCAGCGGCTACGACTTGCAAGCGCCGCACTGCCGGGTTGTCAGCGACGGGCAGAGCCAGATCGAAATACTTTGCGTCATGGTCCTTGCAGAAGTACGGCGTCTCGAACAGCTCCTGCAGCAGGATGATCTGTGCGCCGCGCGCATGGGCGGCGCGTACCAGGCGTTCGGCATGTTGCAGATTGTGGGCACGGTCACCCGTACAGGCGAATTGAGTGGCGGCGACGGTGACTTGCTTCATGCGGCCCTCTCATAACTATATAGGCTGGAATGAGATTCCAGCATCTGGTTGCCTGCGCAGGAGCTGGGCTTTGATCCCAGTCTACGACTCACACATATGCCAATAGAAACACGCCCAAAGCCAGCCGATACCAGGCAAACACGGTGAACTGGTGCGTCTGGATGTAACGCAGCAACCACTTCACGGCAATAAACGCCACGATGGCGGAAACCACGAACCCAATGCCCAGTGCCGTCCAGTCTTCGTTCACCGCATCGCCGCTTTTGATGACCTTCAGCAACTCGTATCCGGTGGCGGCAAACATGGTAGGAATACCAACCAGAAAGGCAAATTCGGTCGCCGCAGCGCGCGAGCTCAGGCCTGCCAGCATGGCGGCAAAAATGGTGGCAGCGGAACGTGAGGTGCCGGGAAAGACGGCGGCCAGTATCTGTCCCAGACCGACTACCACCGCAACCTTCCAGGTCACCTGTTCGCTGAGCTGGTGATGACTGACATAACGCTCGATCAGGAAAATGATCACGCCACCGATGATCAATGCCCAGGCGACGGGCGCGACCGTTTCCGGTAACTTCAAACCCAATTGCTTGGCGATAAAGCCGCCGACAGCGGTAATCAGGAACGACACGCATAGCTTGATGAGGTAATCGCGATTATCGGCCTTGCCGAAGCCCAGCAACAATTCCCACAGCCGCCGCCAGTAAATCAGCACCACCGCCAGAATGGCGCCGGCCTGAATCGCGACATTGAACAGATCGGATCGCTGTCCCAGCCAGTGTTCGGCAATGAGCAGGTGGCCGGTGCTGGAGATGGGCAGAAACTCGGTGATGCCTTCGATGACACCGAGCAAAATGGTTTGCAGCAATTGATCCATTTAATGACTCACTTCAATTCTCAATGGGCCGTTCGCCACTTACGCACCACGACGAGCATCGCACACAGCAAACACAACAGCAGCACCGGCCAGTTGCCGATGCGCGCATACGGCGTCAGGCCGGTACGTGGTTGCACCTTGCCGGTCAGCACCGCTATCTGAAAACGCGGCAGCGTGGCCATGACCCTGCCATCGGCAGCGATTAAAGCAGAAATGCCGTCATTGGCTGCACGCACCATGTCACGGCCTGCTTCCAGTGCGCGCATGCGACTGATTTCCAGATGCTGCGGTGGCGCGCTCGAATCCCCGAACCAGGCATCGTTGGTGACATTCACCAGCAGCGTGGCTTCCTTAAGCACCGCCAGTTGCTCGGCGCCAAAGCCATCTTCGTAACACACGGTCGCGCCCAGCTTCTGCCCGGCGGCGTTCAAGGCCGGTTGCTGCGCATCGCCGGCGGTGAAATCGCTGTAAGGCAGATTCATCAGCTTCAGCCAGGTGCGAATGAATGCCGGCACCGGAAAGAACTCGGCGAACGGCACCAGATGCCGCTTGTGATACCACTGCACCTGCTCACCCAGAGCCAGCACACCGTTGTAATAGGCGTCTTTCTGCAGGTCATAGTGCAACAAGCCCATCACCAGATCGCTGTGCGCCGCATGAGCCTCGCTCCACAGCGCACCGAGATAATCAGTCAACTGATGCGCCAGATCCGGCAACGCCGCTTCCGGCCAGACAATCAATTGGGTGCCAAAGTGCGGCGCCGCCAGATCACGATACAAGTTCAGCGTCTTGTCGCGCCACTCCGGACTCCATTTGTGATCCTGCGGCACCGAGCCCTGCACAACGGCCACCGATACCGGCGCATCTATCTGTTGCGTCCATTCACGATGCCATAGCGGCGCGGCAACCAGCCATGGCAAGAGCAGCAGCGCGGCGGCCAACAGACGTTGCCCTCTACTGCCCAGCACCAAAGCGACCAAAGCGCCTGCGCCCAACGCACACACCAGACTGATGCCATACACGCCCAGCACCGGCGCAAGACCCGCCAGCGGCGAGTCAATCTGCGCATAACCCAGCGACAGCCACGGAAAACCGCTTAGAAACCAGCCGCGCCACCATTCCAGCAACACCCACAGGGCAGGCAAACCAATGAGCCAGCGCGACACGCCCGCTGCCGGCAGCAGTCGCGCCTGTACATAGCCCAACAAGGCAAGATAGGCGCCCATGATGGCCACCAGCCCCAGCATCAACAGCATCGCCACCCAGACCGGCGCACCGCCGATGGTATGCACGCTGTGATACAGCCAGTAGGTGCCCGCCAGAAAGGTGCCTGAGTGAAACCAGAAGCCGACGGCAGCAGCGCGACGCGGCGTAGCACCCTGCCAGGCCAGAAACAGCAACGCAGGACAAATGACGGCCAGCGGCCAGACGCCAAACGGCGCAAATGCCAGCGCCAGCAGCGCACCCGCCGGAAAAGCCAGACGCAGGGCAAAGCGATCAAGAAAGGCTTGCAAGAAAGTCACGGCACGCAATATGCCGGACTGTTGGCAGCCAGGCTGTTGTTCAAGGTTATTGATTGCACATTATCACACAGCCCGTGTGACGATTTGATCACCGGCAAACAATGCCGACAGTATGCTGCGAGACCACTGTGAAACTGGTGCAACCAGTGGTCTCGGATGCACCAACACATGCAACCCGCACCCGGTCGCCGGCGGATCGCGCATTGTCATTTGTTTTCACTGCGATTGCCGGTGTAGCCTTCTGCTGCAATCTGTAGATCTGAAAGCATGCCCTTCACACTCGCCCATCCTGCTGCCGTCATTCCTTTCCGCAAAGCACGTTTCATGGCGCTGCTGCCGCTGATCATTGGCAGCATGACGCCAGATGTGATCGGGTTCCTGCCCTACGCACTGGAAAGACATTTGCCGAACAGCCATTCACCCATCGGAACCGTGCTGGTCGACCTGCCCATTGGCTATCTTGCACTGCTCATCGTGATGCTATTCAGAGCCGCCTTGGTGCGGCCGTTATGGGAGCCGCATCGCTCACTGATTGCGAACAATCTGAATGTTTATTTCGTTCGTCCCAGATGCTGGCTGATTGCCCTGCCATCGCTATTGGTTGGCAGTTGGACGCACATCGTATGGGATCGCTTTACACACGACACCCATTGGACATATCGAAACCTGCCGCTGCTGTATCAACCACTGTTTCCAGATGCACCGCACCAATTACCCATTTTTCATGCATTGCAATACATTACTTCCGCTGCCGGCCTGATCTACATTGGTTTTTCTTACTGGCAGGCCCTGCAACAAACCCGCGCCTCGAGCATAAAACCTCCAGCTCCTGCCTTGCGGCAAAAACAACTCCTTGGCGCGCTGGCCGCCATCTCGCTGGCACTGGGCGCAGCACGTCTGCTGTCTATTGATTTCACATACGAATCGGTCTACATGTACCTGTCGCTGATCCTGAAGACCGCCATCATTGCTTTTGCATTGCTGTATTTCATTTACGGACTGATCCTGTCCACTACTGCATCCGGTCAATCCTGACCTGGCGCCATCAATAACTGGAGCCCCAGATGAGCATTTACAATTATCCGGTACGCAGCATTGATGGTGCCGAAAAGACACTGACTGAATACACCGGCAAGGTGCTGCTCATCGTCAATGTCGCCAGCAAGTGTGGCTTCACGCCGCAGTACACGGGGCTGGAAGCGCTGTACCGAAAATATCAGGCACAGGGTTTTGCAGTGTTGGGATTTCCCTGCGATCAGTTCGGTCATCAGGAACCGGGCAATGAAGCGGAAATACAACAGTTCTGCAGCCTGAATTACGACATCAGCTTTCCACTGTTCGCCAAGATCGAAGTCAATGGCGAGAACGCACATCCCCTGTACCAGTATCTGAAGCAGCAACAGCCCGGTGTACTGGGCACTCAAGCCATCAAATGGAACTTCACCAAGTTCCTGGTGGACCGGCAGGGGCAGGTGATCAAGCGTTATGCATCGACCGATAAACCGGAGGAAATTGCCGGCGACATCGAAGCCCTGCTGAACCAGAACGCTTCCTGAGACATACAGATGGGCCCTATCCGCGACAACGTCGAGCGCCAGCGTTTTGAACTGGAAGCGGAAGGACAGATTGCGTTCATCAACTACCGCCGGCAGGGAGGCGTCGTGGTCATGAACCATGCCGAGGTTCCCGCCGCGCTCAACGGTCGCGGCATCGGCTCAGCACTGGTCAAGGAAGCGCTTGAGCTGGTGCGCAGCCGCAACGAAACCGTGGTGCCGGTTTGCTCGTTCATCGTCGCCTATATCAGGCGGCATCCGGAATATCAGTCGCTGCTGGCGCGCAATTAGCTTTTGCGCTCGACAATCATGTAGTGCTTCTGCATGGGTTCGAGCACTTCGAACACGCCCTTGAAGCCGGCCGGAATGACCAGCGACTCGCCAACGCCGACCTCCACGCCGACGCCGGTCTCATCAACCAGCCGGCAGCGTCCCTGAGTCACGAAAAAGAACTCGTCTTCCGTCGCTGCCATTTCGATACGCCAGCTGCCGGGCTCGCATGCCCAGATGCCGGCAAACACCTCGCCGGAATCGTTGCTGTAGTGATTCCAGGTGGTGCGACGCGGATTACCGGTGACCAGACGGTCGGGGCGCGGGTGATCGTATTCGGGGGCAGTTTGCTGCTGGCTGAAAGCAATGATCGCGGGCATGGCCATGTCCTGAAGTAAGTCGGTTACGCGTGAACACAAGCATAAACTTGCGCCTATTAACAGCCTAGCGCTTTGCCGACATGCGGGTAACCAGTTCGACCGGCACCATGACGTTCCCGGCAATGACCTGTACCTGACCATCCTGAATCAAACATTGCAACTGCACGCCACGTTGCGCCAGCGCCGCCAGTGCCTTGCTGCTCGCGGCATCGAGGTCCATCACCGTCAGATTCCTGCAACGCGCCAGCGTCGGGCCCATCTTGTCCCACCACACCTGTGCACTGCTGCCGCTATAGGTATAGACAAACACTTCGCGCGCCCGGCCACAGGCCCGACGAATCGCCGGCTCGTCGGGCTGACCGATTTCAATCCACAACTCGATTTGACCGGTCAGGTCCTTGCGCCACAGGTCGGGTTCCTCGGAACTCAGTCCCTTGCCGAATTCCAGCAAGGCATCGGCGTGCAGGGCAAACACCAGCAGGCGCACCATCATCCGTTCTTCGGTCTCGGATGGATGCTGCGCCATCGTCAACGCATGACTGTGATAGTAATGGCGGTCCATATCGCTGACCTGCAGATCAGCCTTGAACACGGTGGATTTAAGCGCCAAGTGAATTTCCGTATGGTTGAGCTTGATCAGAGGATGACTAAACTAAAGTGCCGACACCTTCAATAATGCGGCGGCCGCTCTTCCTCTTCGGTATAGGCGCGTTGCTGGCCGGCCAGTTCGTTGAAGCGATCGGCAAAAGCGGTCACCCGCACACGCAGTTCAGCCAGCTCCTGCTGCTGCCGGTACACCACATCGCTCAATTCGTGATTGGCGCGCTCCAGATAGGCGATCTTCAGTTCCAGACGTTCCCACAGCTCATCATTCATGATCGACACGCTTTCCGGCGGAGGTTCCGGTTGATAATCATCATTTGTCGCGCATGATAGTCAAAGCCCGGGCCTGACGCCCGACAATCCCTGATGATGCCGGATCATGCTTACGGCTTGCCGGTATCCGCTATGTGCGGCATCACGCAAAACAACGCAGAATGTTTCAGCATTTCCTCACCTGACGCGCACCTGACATGCTGACCGACAAAGAAAACGAACCAATCCTGCCGCTGCAGCGCGGTCAGGTATGGCGTCGCGCCATCATCATGGCGCTGCTGTGCGCAGCACTGGCGGCACTGGCGACTTCGGACGCTTTGCACGCCGCCTTGCTGGAGCTGCTGGCTGTCAGCGAACAACTGATCACCCATCATCCCGTCACCGGCGCAGTGCTGTTCGTGGGTTTTGCCGCCCTGTCGGCCATGCTGGCTTTTGTATCGGTCGCAGTCATCGTGCCGCTGGCGGTCTATACCTGGGGCGAACCGCTCAGCATCCTGCTGTTGTGGAGCGGCTGGTTGCTGGGCGGATTGTGCGCCTATGCGACAGGGCGTTATCTCGGCCGCCCCATCGTCGTGTGGCTGACCGCCAATGCCGGACTGCGGCAACTGGAACGCTATCTGCGGCATGACGCTTCGTTCGCACTGGTATTGCTGTTCCAGCTTGCGCTGCCCTCCGAAATTCCCGGCTATGTATTGGGCCTGGTGAGCTACAGCCTGCCGCGTTATCTGCTGTCGCTGGCGCTGGCCGAATTACCTTACGCGCTGGCCACCATTCATCTGGGCGCCAGCTTTGTCGAACGCCGCAGTGCGCTGGTGCTGGGACTGGGATTGTCGCTAATGATCCTGAGCATCGCGGCATTCACGCTGCTGCGCAAGCAACTCGTCAGACAAGAACCGGAACAACCGTAACCAGAAGCCGCAGGATCAATCCCACCATGCCGCTACGCCGCCATGCCAGTTATCGTCTTGAAGGCGATCAGTATCTGATCGAAATCAAGTTGCGCGAGATGCGCCAGTTGTTCAACAACCTGGACCCCGCGCCCTTTCACGAAAAGGATCTGGATGCCAGCGCCGAGGAGTACATCGTCAGCGCCGTGCGTGAGCTCGGCATCCGTCAACGCAACAAGCTGGTGATTTATCTGCCTGCCACACCCGATGCCGAAGCCGGCGCGATTCCGGCAGCCATTCATCACTACTTCGATTATCGCGCCCGACAAACCGGCAACGAGTTGCAGCAACTGCTGCGTTTCGGCGCCATCAGCCTGCTGATCGGCCTGGCCTTCCTGTGTCTGTGCCTGCTGTTGCGCGAGCTGCTGACCGGACGCACCGCCAGTCAGATCGTGACAGAAGGATTGCTGATTGTCGGCTGGGTGGCGTTATGGCGGCCACTGGAAGTATTCCTGTACGAATGGTGGCCCATCCGGCGGCGACAACTCGGCTTCATGTATATCGCCGGCATGCCGGTGGAAGTGCGCCGCGCAGACTGAGGCTCACTCCTCCGCCGGCAACTCGATGTCCCCGGGAGTGATGAGCCGCAGCAATTCGATGCGGCGCCGGTCGCCGCGCAACACCTTGTACTCGAATCCGTCCATGACCATGGTTTCGCCGCGTCGCGGCAGCCGCCCCAGATGATTGAGCAGCAGGCCGCCGATGGTGTCGTATTCCTCATCGCTGTAGCCTGTGCCGAAATATTCGTTGAAATCGGCAATGCGCGTCTGCGCGCGCACAGTGAAATGACGCGCATCTTCACGCGCAATATCCAGTTCGTCATCGAAATCGTATTCGTCGCCGATGTCGCCCACGATCTGCTCCAGTACATCTTCGATGGTGACCAGACCCGCGACACCGCCATACTCATCCACCACGATGGCCATGTGATTGTGATTGGCGCGAAACTCTTTAAGCAGCACATTCAGCCGTTTGCTTTCGGGAATGAATACCGCCTTGCGCAGGCATTCCTTGATGTCGAAATGCGCCTCGTCTTCGTGAACCATGCGCAGCAGATCCTTGGCGAGCAGAATGCCCAGCACCTTCTCGCGATCGTCACCCACCACGGGAAAGCGCGAGTGACCGGACTCGATGACGGCCGGCAGGATTTCATGCAGCCTATCTTCGCGATTGATCACCACCATCTGCGAGCGCGGCACCATGATGTCGCGCACCTGCTGCTCGCCCACCTCCAGCACGCCCTGCAGCATGGAAAGCGCATCTTCATCGACGATGCCGCGCTCCTTGGCGTCTTCCAGCACTTGCAGCAATTCGTCACGATCGCGCGGTTCACCGCTCAACGATTCTGCCAGTCTTTGAATCCAGCGTCCGGTCTTGCCGGTGTCGCGTTCTGATTCATCGTTCATCGAATTCCTGCTCATGTGTCATGTGTAAGGATTGACGAAACCAAAGCTTTCCAGGATGGCGACTTCACAGGCCTCCATGACCTGGGCATCGCGTTCCACTTCATGGTCATAGCCCAGCAGATGCAGCACGCCGTGAATCATCAAATGCGCCCAGTGCGCCTGCAAAGACCTGCCCTGTGCCTTCGCTTCACGCACCACCACCGGCACGCAGATCACCAGATCGCCCAGACTGGGCAATTCACCGGCCACCTCCGGCATCTCGCCCGCCGGAAACGACAATACATTGGTGGCATGATCCTCATCGCGCCAGTCGCGATTCAGCTTACGGCTCTCTGCCGTGCCGACAATACGCAATGACACTTGCACCGGCTGCACACGACGCCGGCGACCATGGCTGTGCGCCGCATGATGCACTTCGTAAGTCGCCTGCGCCCACAGCTGCAAATATCTTGTAGCCGGCACGCCACGACGCCCCACGCCGGACTGCACATCCAGCTGCAAGGTTTTAACCGCTGTTTTTTTCAGCAGTTGTCTGCCGGCAACATTCCTGGCGGTATGGTCAGCCGCTTTCGCTTTGCGGATCGCCGGCGTCGCCACACGCTTGCCGGATTTTTTTGCAGTTCGGGTATCAGCCATCGTTTTGTGATCCACGCGCAGCATCGACTTGTCCCTGACGTCGTTCATAGGCCTGAACGATGCGCTGCACCAGCGGATGCCGCACCACATCCCTGGAATCAAAATGAGTAAAGGCCACCCCTTCCACGCCCGGCAGGATGTCCATTACATGACGCAGACCCGAAGTCTGATGTCGCGGCAGGTCGGTCTGCGTGATGTCGCCGGTCACCACCGCCTTGGAACCAAAACCGATGCGGGTCAGGAACATCTTCATCTGTTCCACCGTGGTGTTCTGCGCCTCATCGAGAATGATGAAGGAGTCGTTCAGGGAGCGGCCGCGCATGAACGCCAGCGGCGCCACTTCAATGACATTGCGCTCAATGGCCTTGCCGACCCGATCGAAGCCCATCATGTCGTACAGCGCGTCATACATCGGACGCAGATAAGGATCGACCTTTTGCGTCAGATCGCCCGGCAGAAAACCCAGACGTTCACCCGCCTCGACGGCAGGACGCACCAGCACGATGCGCCGCACGCGATCCGATTGCAGCGCATCCACCGCACAGGCCACCGCCAGATAGGTTTTGCCGGTGCCCGCCGGACCGATGCCGAAGGTGAGATCGTGACTGCGGATATGGGCCAGATACTGGCGCTGATTGGCGCCCCGGCCGCGCACGCCACCGCGCAGCGTATGAATCACCGGGTCCTGCTGCAATTCAACCGGATCGTACAATGCTGCGACAGGCGCGCTGTTGCCGCTGACATCCTGAATGCACAGATGCACCCGGTCCGGCGTGAGTTCTTCCTGCGTCGACAATTGATCGAGCTGTTTGAGCACCTGCACGGCCTGATCGACCTGCGGCTCGACGCCGATGACCTTGAGCGTGACGCCACGCCGCCGGATTTCCACGTTCAGGCGCGCTTCCACCTGTCGCAGGTTTTCATCCATGGGACCGACCAGATTGGCCAGCCGGGTGTTGTCGGAAGATTCCAGTGTCAGCTCGCGGGTTGCGGCTGCAGGCTTGGCAAGGGGTGCGTTCACAAATGTCGGGATAACAGCTCTGAGTTGAATAAACAGATATTAAAGGTTAGGGAACCTCTGATTAACGTCATACCCGCGCAGGCGGGTATCCAGTAAGAAACTGATTTAACTGGATTCCCACTTTCGTGGGAATGACGAAACAGAGGTTAATCAGACCTTCCTTAGAAAACCAGCATGACATTTTGATTGAACGCCGCTTCAGCCAGCGGCCACGCACAATGGCGTCGCATCGCTCGCCCGTTCATTGAGCCAGCGGCCACGCAGGGAATTGGGCTTGGCTTCGGTGATCAGCACGTCGGCGAACTGATTGATCAATTGCTCGGGACCGTCGAAATGCACCCAGCGCATGTTCTCGGTACGCCCCGACAGGAACTGCTCGTTCTTTTTCGAGGTGCCCGTGACCATCACGCGCTGCACCGTACCCACCATCTTTTCGCTGATGGCAAAAGCCTGTTGATTGAGCCGCGCCTGCAAACGCTCCAGACGTTGCTGCTTCTGTTCGTGGTTGACTTCATCCGCCAGCGATGCGGCGGGCGTGCCCGGACGGCGGCTGTAGATGAAACTGAAAGATTGATCGAAGCCCACTGCCGCCACCAGATTCATGGTGTCAGCAAAGTCCTGCTCGGTTTCGCCGGGAAAACCGACGATGAAGTCCGACGAAATGCTGATGTCAGGACGCACTGCGCGCAGCCTGCGCATCTTCTGCTTGTATTCGAGCACCGTGTGCCGGCGACCCATCAGCGACAGCACCCGGTCCGAACCGCTTTGCACCGGCAGATGCAGATAGTTGGCCAGCTTGGGTACATCGCGATAAGCAGCAATCAGGGCATCGTTGAATTCCACCGGATGCGAGGTGGTGAAACGAATGCGTTCAATGCCCTCAACCTCAGCAACATGACGGATCAGCGTGGCCAGATCGCATTCTTCGCCACCATCCATCTCACCGGCGTAAGCATTCACCGTTTGACCGAGCAGATTGATTTCCTTCACACCCTGCGCCGCCAGGCTGCGCACTTCGGCCATCACCTGATTGAACGGACGGCTGACTTCCTCGCCACGGGTATAGGGCACCACGCAGAAAGTGCAGAACTTGCTGCAACCTTCGATGATGGAGACGAACGCCGTGGCGCCTTCGGCGCGCGGCTCGGGCATGCGGTCGAATTTTTCGATTTCCGGAAAGCTGACATCCACCTGCGAACGGCCGGTGTGCTTGAGCGCATCCAGCATCTGCGGCAGGCGATGCAGGGTTTGCGGACCGAACACCAGATCCACGAAGGGCGCGCGGGCAGTGATGCCCTCGCCTTCCTGACTCGCCACGCAGCCCCCGACGCCGATGATCAGCTCCGGCCGGCGCTGCTTGATCTGATGCCAGCGACCCAGTTGCGAAAACACCTTCTCCTGGGCTTTTTCCCGGATCGAGCAGGTATTCAGCAACAGCACATCGGCCTGTTCCGGGTCTTCAGTCAACTCATAATCGGCAGCCGCATTGAGCACGTCCAGCATTTTTGCTGAATCGTATTCATTCATCTGGCAGCCAAGGGTGCGAATAAACAAACGGGGCATCGGGGGTCTGGTGCGATCACGAACGGGTAACGGGTGCCAAGGATACGGCCCAGGGCTGATTTTTCCAATGCGTACACCCCATCAAAGGCAATCCGGGGAGCAAACAGGGCTGGATGCGGAGGGTTTCCCTTCGCCGGGATGGTGTACAAACCTGAAATCCGACTGCTGCCCCCAAAACGTACAGTCGGCACCTGATCCTTCGGACCTCCAGCCAGCTTGAGCTGGACCAAGCTGTTACGCCACACACAGCCTGCCTTTCCATGATGAATGTAGTCCTATGCGAGGTTCAAATCGACCCGAAGCTGACCTCAGTATGGGACTACCCTGCCACCAAACAATATTGTGTGGCCTCATGTCGTCTCCAGTTGATATCGATCGTCCTTGAGAAGTTCATGTAGTCGTTGCGATCGACCGGAACCGCTTAACGAGATTCAGAATTGAGGGAACGCGACATGCAAGTTCGAAGCGCCGAAAAGACTTTCATAAGTCGCATGACGCACCCTAGCGTTGTGCAATCACCAGGGACATTTCAATGATTCCCACCATCACCGCTTTTGAACGATCACCCGATCGCGGCAAAGGACTCGCGCGTGACATGCGCGTTCGCTGGGCGCTTGAAGAAGTGGGCCAGCCTTACGACGTTCGACTTCTCTCGTTCAGTAAGATGAAGGAACCCGCACATCGTAGGCTTCATCCTTTCGGCCAGATTCCGACCTATGAAGAAGGCGATCTCACGCTGTTCGAGTCAGGGGCGATCATACTTCATATCGCGGAGCGCCATGCGGGTCTGCTGCCAGACGACTCGAATGCCCGGGCGCGTGCGCTTGCATGGATGTTTGCCGCACTCAACACGGTGGAGCCACCGATTGTCGAGCGCTCAATGGCCGCGATCTTGGAACAAGACACAAGCTGGTATAAGGAGCGCCTGCCGATGCTTGAAGATCGCATCCGTGTACGGCTGGGCGAGCTTTCCAGTTGGCTCGGTGAAGCGGACTGGCTCGACGGTGGGTTCAGTGCCGGTGACCTGCTGATGGTGACAGTGCTGCGCAGATTAGACGGATCGGGTGAAGTGCAGAAATTCCCAAACCTTGCCGCTTATGTCGCCCGCGGCGAAGCACGACCCGCCTACAAGCGTGCTTTCGACGCGCAGTTGGCGGTTTTCACTGGCAAGCCACCGAACGACTGATGGGCATCCACTATAGGTCAAACTCTGTCTCACATCACTCCATCAGACGACAGGCAGCTCACATGCTCAGCCTTGTCCGCGGGCGGCAATCATGCCTACTACGTTCTGGGCAGATCCATCGACGTTCCGGTATAGCGCGTCCACATCTGGGTCTTGCCGAGCAGCGCGAAGCCGATGAATCCCCGCACTTTCAGGCTGCCATCGGCGCGCAATTCAATTTTGCACTTGTAGGTACTGCCGCCCTTGGGATCGTAGATGCTGCCGCCGGACCACTTGCCGTCGCCGTCGTACTTGAGGCCGCTCATGATCACCTGGCCGCGCAAGACCTGATTGCGTTTGGCCGGATCGGGATTGTTGCTATCGAGCTTGCCGGGTTCGTTGCCGCCGACAATGCGGCCTTGCAGAGCGCCGTCAGCCGATTGGGTGATCTGGATGATGCCGTCCCTGGGTTCGGTGAGCCAGTTGCCCAGCACCCTGGTCTGTGCGTCATCGGCGGCATGAACACCTGGACTGTTCATCAAGATGCCCAAACACAGCCATCCCAACGCCATCCATACGCGCATCGCGCCGTTTGTGTTGTTCATGATTCCTCCAGCGTAGTTGATCCAATTTGCAGACCCTGGTCGTACACTATTCCTGTTAATGATCCGGGCCATAGGTCGGGCCTGCAATCAGTTCAGCATATGAGACCGTTGGCGCGCAAATACGGGGAGTACAGGTTGTCCATATTTGAGTTTCCTGGCGCGCCTCGGTCATGTCCTCCGCCGCGATGTCGGCAGCAAAGCTAAAGCTTATTTGCCGGCGACCAAGGCCGGCATGGCACCAGCGGCGATCATTGCATTGCAGGATCGCTTGTACATGGGATAGCTCCAATAATAAAGAACAGGGCAAAAAAGAACGGGAATGTTCTGGCCAACATTCCCGTGAGGAGACTCAACAATGGTGTTTGGCGAAAAAATCGCTTCACTTGAAATACGACTTCATCGTGCGAGATGGAATAGTGTTCGTGAATCAGGTCCACCAGCTTCTGAGCATGCCTTACAGTTTTAGCAGTTCATCTTCGGCCGATTCACCCCAGGCAACTTTGGCGGCGCCGACGTATCGTTGCCATCTGTCCTTGATCGATTCGGCGCCAGGCAGAGATGTTTCTTAGGACGGTAAATCTTTCATATACCAACCTATCGCGACGAAATTTGCGTATTGGCAATGATGATTTCGACACGCCGATTTTGTTGCCGGCCGGTGACGGTACTATTGTCGCCGATGGGCGTGCTTTCCCCCTTGCCGGTCGCCACCAGCCGCGATGCCTCAATACCCTGCGCAACCAGATAAGATTTGACTGCATCGGCGCGACGTTGCGACAGACCCTGATTGTATGGAACGCTGCCGATGCTGTCGGTGTGACCCTCGATCATCGTGGTGCGCTCCGGATACTTGTTGAGAAAGCCCGCCAGCTTGGCGAGATGATTGTCACCGCCGCTATTCAAGTCGGCCGTGCCGCTGGCGAACAGTACATCACCCAGGGTCAGAACCAGACCGCGGTCGGTGGCTTTAGCCTGCAGGTCGTCAATCTGCTTTTGTAGCTCATCGGCACTGCGCTGCGCAGCGGCTGTGGCATCGCGCGCTGCATCGGCATCATTGCGCGCTGCGACTGCACGAAGATTGGCCAAGTCGGCTTCCTGGGTGCGTGATTGCAAGCGCATGGCATCGCGTTGGTCACCCAGCATCTTGCGCTGGTCGACAGCGAAATTGCTTTCCGCCTGTGCCTGAGCAATGGCGATCTTGCGATCGGCCATGAACACCAGATGAGTGGCTACAACCTGATCAGCTTGAGGCTTTTCAGCAGCGCGCACCGCCAAATCCGCTTCCTTCATGGCCAGCGGTGCGCGACTACCCAGTTGGGGGTCGGCTTGCAACTGCGTCAAACGGTTGCGCAAGCTGTCGGCGCCATCGGGCTTGGTCGGGGCGGCGGAACATGCTGCCAGCAGCGCACAGGCTACGCCAGCAGCTATCAAGGTTCTCGGCATTTGAATATTGTTCATTACTCGGCTCCAGTATTGCGCTGCATTTCCTGCGACAGAATTGCGGTGCTTTGCTTGATTTCGTCATTGACGGCCTGTGCCTTCCCAGCTTCATTCTTGGCCGCAGCCAATTCGGCATCGACGCGCGACTCAACCGCCAGTCGCTCTGCCTCCACCATTCGCTCAGCTTGTACGGCAGATTGAGCAGCAGTGAGTTTTTCGCGCGCTTCGCTCAGTTCGGGCGATGCGGCATCGGTAATTCGAGTGCGGTCAGCCGTAGCAATGGCCTGCTCGGCAGCCTTCATGGCAACGGTGGGTTCGGGCGGTGTAGTGGCGCAGGAGGCGGATAGCACCAACACGCTACTGGCTGCAGCGACATATACAACATGCTGCAGAGAGCGAATCGGAACGATTGAATACGGAATCATGGAACTTCTCCTAAGTGAAGACCGAAGCAGCCAAGGCACTCAACAGTGGTTCAATAGCTATTCGATATATTTAGAGTGTCCACCTATGTCAGGTCAGAGTCGGTACGCTAGCGCACATAGTCCACAGTGATGCGAGTCAAAGGCCTACACTGTTTACCTGGTGAGAGGAGATCCATCCATGCCAACACTGCATAGTTCGCGACAGAATCACTTGTTGGCCGCCCTGCCCGCAGCAGACTTTGAACGCATTCT
>JBFWSR010000012.1:0-101540 GCA_050248275.1 Steroidobacteraceae bacterium | reverse complement strand
AGCCGGTGCCGATAAACAAAAGGCCCGGCACTCATCAGTGCCGGGCCTGGTTGCAAGGCGACGTAAAGCAAAGCGTCGGTGGTGGTGTTTAGCCCATGCCGTACACCGGCAACATGCGGCCGGCCCAGATCACCAGGGTCCACAGCACGATGGACGACAGACCGACAAACTTGCCAAAGCCGCTGGCATCGCCGTACTCCGGCACGCTCTCCAGTTGCTTGCGGATCACGAACCAGAACACCAGGAAGTTGATGCCGGCCAGGAAAATGCAGCCGATCTTGAACAGGAACATGACGTTGTTCGCATAGGTGGGCGGATCGGTGGAAAAGAAGCCGATGCCGGTGACCAGGTTGATGAGGAAGCCGGCAAACCCCCAGGGGGTCAGGCCGTGCACCGCATGCAGGGAAATGCGGTCGCGGAAAAAGCCCAGCAGGCGAATGTCCATGACGAAGATGGAGCCGTACAGCAGCGCCATGCCGATGAAGTGCAGCGCTTCCGCCCACGGCCAGGTCCAGCGCGTGGCGTACATGAAATGAGCCAGCCAGCTACTGGACAGCCAGGTGTAGAGAGTTGCCATGTTGTTCTCCGGAATTTGATTGCGATGATCAGTCGATGACAGTGAGGGAGCCCAGATCAGGTCTTGGTGAACTCGGTCCAGTAGGACATCAGGCGGGCCACGATGATGGTCGCCAGCCACAGCGTCAACGACAGGTACGCCTGCGTGCGCGCATTGCTGGCCGACACCGCTTCACCCCCCTTGTGGAACGTGGGCTGCAGCACGGTCCGGTTGAGCACCACGGTGCTGATGACGCCGCACACCATCAGCAGAATCTTGACCCGGAAAGAGTTGCTGTAAAACGCCTTGTTGGCTTCGGAGGTGAACAGGGAAATGCCCGACACCACATTGACCGCCAGCCCGAACCAGGCGAACTTGATCAGGCCGGCCATGGCCTTCTCGTTGATGCCGCGTACGAAGCCCAGCAGCCGCAGGTCAATGACCGTCACCGACCCCACCAGCATGGCCAGACCGATGGCGTGAAAGGCCAGCATGATGTAGTAACCGGCGGGCGAATACGCCACCCATTGGCCGAGTGCGCTTTGTTCCAGTGAGTCAAGCATGATGAGGTACCCTGTGTAGTCTGCATGCGCCTGTCAGGCGGGTGCAGTTCGTTGTTTATCAAAGGTCGGTCGATTCCGCAGCGCAGCGACAACGATGGATGTTGTTAGACCCTGGTCGCGATCACGCAGCACAATCAACGCGGGTGGTCATGAGCGAACTTACTATATAGGGAGAAACCAACCCGGGCAAACCGCCTGTGGAAAGACGCGATAACCTCGTGCCATCTACTCGGGCAGATACGCAGTGGTACGGAGGGCTGCCTGCAATTGTATTCAATCGTTTTAGTCGCGCCATAGTGTGGTTGTGTTGCTCTTTGTGAAACTATCCATGCGTCAGGCATGGCTATTACCGTCGTCATCTTCATGTCATGCATGAGCTGTCCGCCATTGATGGCAATATATTTCAGAACGAATTTCCGCCAAGGTTTCCTGGTCCTTCAAGTTGGTTGCAGAATATCGATTTGCAGCAGATACAAAGGGCAAGCGGTCAGTCCATGTCCATGACTGAGCCGCACATGCCTGGTTTCATATATTGAATCAGTACCGTTTCATGAGCTGGTCAGGCGCCTTGCAACCGGTGGCGACCCGTTGTCTGCGCACGAGGTTCTCATGGTTATCAATGAATTGATTGACGTTACTGCGGTTGTTAACGGTATTTTGCTAACGTTAGCGATGGCCGGTAACGGTTATTTGCATGACAAACTGACCATTTTGCCGGAAACTTGGACTGCAAAAATAATGCAACCACAATCCGGCTAAGGGTGGGCAGGTTTATGGCTGTCATTTTCAGAAAGATCAGTGGATGATCCGGGCGGTACCTCCGTTCCAACATACGGCATAAAAAATGTCAGCAAATTTCAATGTGGTTTTCCTTGGCGGGCCTGGCGCACGCCGGTGGTGGGTATGGTCAGCGTTATTGGCCTGTCTGTCCTTGTGCGTGGGCGATAGCTGGGCGCACGGGGTGACAGAGGGAGACGCCGGTTACTTGCAGAATGTGCAAGGGGTGGCATTCATTCCTTACCTGTATCTGGGCGCGAAGCACATGGTGACGGGCTACGATCACCTGCTGTTTCTGGCTGGCGTGATTTTCTTTCTGTATCGCCTCAAGGATGTGGCGCTGTATGTCACGCTGTTCGCCATCGGTCATAGCACCACCTTGCTGTTGGGTGTGCTGGCGGGTATTCACGCCAATGCCTATGTCGTCGATGCCATCATCGGTCTGTCGGTGGTGTACAAGGCCTTTGAAAACATCGGCGGTTTCCAGCGACTGGGCATACGCATCGATACCCGGGCGGCGGTGTTGCTGTTTGGTCTGGCGCATGGCTTTGGCCTGTCCACCAAATTGCAGGAGTTGACGCTGTCCCGCCAAGGGCTGGTGGCCAACATGATCGGTTTCAATATCGGCGTGGAACTGGGGCAGTTCGCTGCGCTGGCCTTGATACTGCTGGCTTTCAATTTATGGCGACGCAGCGAAGGCTTTTTGCGCTCGGCCTATGTTGCCAATGTCATTATCATGGCAGCGGGGTTTGTGTTGTTCGGTTATCAGCTGACCGGCTATCTGCTCGCTTGAGCCGTTGCGCCTGAATCATCCTCATTTCTCATCAGGATAAATTCACATGTCCGAGACTTCTTCTCCGTTTCAGAATCAGGTGCCCAGCCTGCGTCGCATCCTGACCAGCCTGGCGGTGGCAGTGGCTGCAGCGGCGCTGGTGTTGGTGACGGTGGTGCTGCCTGCCGAATATGGCATTGATCCAACCGGCGCGGGGCGCATGCTGGGACTGACCAGGATGCATAGCGCCGGACACCAGATTGAAATCACCGATGTCATCAGCGGCAACGAAAAGATACTGCAGGCTACGGTGCCCGACGCCGGCGAACCCACGCCCCTGCCGAATCCGGGTGTGCATCAAAGCCAGACTGAAGCGCCCAGAACCGAAACGCTGACGATCACTATACCGCCGGAATCCCAGACCGAGATCAAGGCCGTGCTCGCTGCAAGCAAGGTGGTACTGTATTCCTGGAAAGTGGATCGTGGTCAGGTTTATGTGGATTATCACGGCCACGATCCGCAGGCTGCCAACAAGGAGATGTTTGTACGTTATGAAGAGCAGGACGCCAGCAGCGGCGCCAATGGTTCACTGGTCGCGCCCTTTGCCGGCGAACACGGCTGGTTCTGGCTCAATTACAACGACCATCCCGTGACGATCACGCTCACTGTCACAGGTTACTTTGACAGACTCGTCAACTATGGCATCACCAAGGCTTGAGTCGTTGATAATGTTTTGCTGCCCGACGCTGATTGATTGAGCTGCGTATCCATCGTTCCGGTAATGGACTGTCAGACTTCCTGTTGGTAGCCACGGCATACCGCAGCCAGCTTGTTGCCATCGGGATCGCGCACATAGGCGGCATAAAAATCCTCGCCATAATGCGGACGCAGGCCGGGTTCGCCCTCGTTGCTGCCGCCATGCTGGAGAGCGGCGGCATGGAATGCGCGCACGGCCTGCCAGCTATCGGCCTTGAATGCGATCATGGTGCCGTTGCCGGCAGTCGCCGGTTGTTGATTGAACGGCTGGCACAGCCATAATGCCAGTTCAAATTGTCCGTGGTTTTCATAGCGCCCCCAGCCCGCCCAGCCTTCCCAATCCGGTTCATGACTGATGTCGCAACGACGATGTCCCAGTGCCTGCATTACCGGATCGTAAAAGCGGGTGGCCCTGTCCAGATCGTTGGTGCCCAGAGAGACGTAGGTAAACATGATGTCTGTCGTGATCAGAAACTGCGCTGTATGAACCAGAACAGTCCCAACCCTGCCAGACCGGCCGCCAGGGTATCGACCACAATCGGACGCGGCAGGGCCAGTTTGAATTGGCGCAGCAGCGCAACCAGTCCCAGCAACACGAACACCACTGTGAGCTGACCTGCTTCCACGCCCAGATTGAAACCCACCAGTAACTTGACCAGCATGTCGGTGGGCATGTGCAGTTCGAGCAGATCGGCGGCAAAACCAAAACCGTGAATGAGACCGAACACCATGGTCACCACCAGCCGCAATCGTCCGGCATCGCGCAGGTGACCGGAAATCATCAGGTAATTGGCGGTGAAGATGCCGGCGCCCAGCAGTAACAACACCGGCAAGCTGCCAAACCCTGCTACGCGCGCCAGTGTCATCGCAATCAACAAACCACCCATGCCCATGGCTACCGCGCCGGGTCTGTGGGTGGCCACGGCCACGTTTTCTGCACCGATCAGCGCAATAGTCAGCGCCACCAGGGCGTCGATGAATTGTGCATCGGGTTTGAGAATGCCGGTGACGGCCAGCGCCAGCGTCACGCTGTGGCCAATGGTGAATCCGGTGATGACAAATACCAGGTCGCGCGTGCGTCTGGATATCAGCACGAGGCCGAGCAGGAACGACATGTGATCGATGCCGGTGAAGATGTGCATGATGCCCATCTCCATGTACTTGATGAAACCGGCGCTTTTCAGTTCGTCTTCTTCGCTGGTCAGCGACAGTGTCTGGTGATCTGCACTGATGATCTGTTCGATGTACTTGCCGTCGGCAGTTTCAATCTGCGCCAGGTTGACATGCGACGGCGCCAGATCGAACAGCACGGATGAATGGAGTTGCAGGTTGTCGGCGCTGCCGCATTCAAAGCCAAATTCAAAACGGCGGAACTGCGCCGTCGCCGAGACCGCGCGTTGTGAATGCATGCTGCATTTGCCGGCCTTGCTGCTGACGCTCAGGTGCTGACTGAGGTATTCGAGCACCTGTTCGTTACTGGGCTGCATGCCTTCCTGCGTGGCCAGACGCAGCGTTTCAGGCAGCGGCAGGGTGAAATTGAGATTGACCTTGTTGCCATTGATGCGCCAGACGCTGTGCGACTCGCTCTTGACGTGCGCCTGCGCCAGACCCAGTCCGGCCAGTAACAGCAGCAGGCATCGCAATATGAATCGCATGGTTTATTCCTGCGCAGTCAGGATGGTTGATTTGTTGCGCAGATAGCTCAGCGTGGAGCTGCGCACCTTTTCCTGCTGGGCGTTCTTGATGTCGCCCCAGACGCGACTGCGTACGGTGGCGAAATCCAGCGGCTCGGATTGCCTGCGTTTGCCCATCACCACGATGTGCGTGCCTTCGCCCTCCACCACAATCGGCTCGGACACGGCGTCCGCCGGCAGCTTCCTGGTGGCGGCGAACACGGCTGGCGGCAGCTTGGCTTCGGCTGCAAACTCGAATACCTCGCCTAAATCGGCTTTGCCGCCTTGTTGCAGATGCAGCGAGTCGCGCAACTGGTATTGCTGCATCACGCTGTCGATGTTCCTGCCGGCGCGCAAGGCAGTTATTGCAGCCTGTACGCGCTGCTTGAAAGCGGTCTCGTCCTCATTGCTCCGTGGGCTCAGTACCAGATCGCGCAATTGCATGATGCCGATGCTCGAGTATTGGTCGCGATGCTGGTCATACCAGGCATGCAACTCTTCTTCGCTGGGCTGCGAGGCCAGGACATCGGCAAACATCTGCAGTTCGACGCCGGCTACCAGGGCGCTGCGCACGCTCGGATCATAGGAAGGCAGATCGACTTCCAGGCCACGCTGCACCATCAGTTCCTCGTCGATCATGTCATCGAGCACTTTCCGTTTTTGCTCCGGCGTGGCATTTTCGTAACTGACCGTGTATGTGGTTTGCAGCTGCGCCAGGTAATCGCTGCGATAGATGGGCCGCTGGTTGACCAGGGCAATGTATTCCGGAGGCACGGTTTTGGTGGCGGTGCCCGCCGCAGTGAACAGGCCGTAACCGGCGATCGCCAGGCCGAGCAGCGCGCCGATGCCAAGCAGCGTGAAGGCGCGGCGGTTACTGGCTGCGCTGAAATCAAAAAACTCGTTGTCTGGGACGTTGTTCACGTCAGGCTCCTGCAGCATGGGGTGACTGAGCGTTTTGCGGTTCGTTATTGCTGTGCGAACGGCTATACAGGAATGCGGCCAGTGCACGGATCTCGGCAAAGCTCAGTTTGTCAATCCAGGCCGGACACAGGCCATGGCGACCATCGAAAATTGATTTGTACAAGGTGGCGCGATCGCCGCCGTACAGCCAGGATCCGCCGCGTCCGGTCAGGCCGGGCGTGCCGTAATCAGAAATCCCATAGCCATCGAGGGCGTGGCAGTCATAACAGGCGCCGCGATCCTGGTAGAGCAGTTTGCCGCGCTCGGCTGCCGCCGCATTGTGCGGCTGATGACTGATTTGCAGTACGTATTCGACAACGTCCTCCACCTCATCCGGTGCCAACAGGCCGAGGCGGCCGAAGCCGGGCATGTCGGCAAGGTTGTGTGCCTTGGGGTGTCCGGAGCGGATGCCGTACAGGATGGTTTGTTCGATCTCGGTAATCTGACCGGCGCCATACAACCAGATGCCATCGCCAAGATTGGGGATGCCCTTGCTGCGGTTGCCTTTGAGGTCGGCGCCATGGCAGCCGGCGCAATATTTCTTATAGAGTGGCTGGGCGCGCTGGCTGGCATAAGCCAGAAGCACTGTGTTGCCTTGCAGTTGCTCGCCCTCGCTGCGCAGCAAGGCGGCGTCCTGCCGTGAAGTGTGCAGCCAATGATAAAGGCCCAGGCCTGCAATCAGCAGCGCCAGTGCGCCCACCACGAACCAGCGGCGCATGGCCGGTCGAAGCAGGGGAGCGGGAGAGGACGACGGTTGGTTCATGTTGGCGTGGCGGGTGAGGGAAGCCTGGCAGTGATCGGTCCTTGCGTCAGCCGGTGGGCATGATCAATCATTTGTTTGCAGATGTCTTGCAAGTAACTGTTGTCAATCACGTTACCGAAACGTTAATGATCCGATTCTGATAGGCTTAAGATTACTTGCTCATCAGTGATGATCAGCATTGCTGCAACATCAGGCCTCATCGGCACCATGATTTCAGCCGCATGTAGCGTGCGCCGTGGTGTTGGGCGGGCTCCCGGTCCTTTATCCGACATATCCGATGATCCAACCCGAACAATTGCAGGCTCACGCTGAACGTATCCGCGCCAGTGGCGCGCTGGGGCGTTCCGACTTGCTGCTGCGCCTGTTCAATTTTTTTGTCGACTGTGCGCTGGCCGGACGAGTGCCCAAGGAAATCGAAGTTGCGCTGGACGTATTCGGCAAGCGCGCTGATTTCGATGTTGCGCAGGACGCGATGGTGCGCGTTTACATTCACAAGTTACGTCGCAAGCTGGACGAATACTACGCCGGGCCGGGTAAGGATGATGAAGAACGCCTGATCATTCCCAAGGGTCAATACCGCTTCATATTGCAAAGCCATGCCGAACCATTGTCTCCCGAGTTGCAGGTGGAGGCTGGCGCTGTGCCCGGATCTGACGATCCGGAACTGGACAGCGAGGCGGTGGCGGAAGCCGAGCTGGAAGCCCTGGTCGCGACACCCAAGCCGATGTTGCAACGACGCTGGGTGTCCTGGCTGTCGGGACTGGCAGTGGCATTGCTGCTGTTGAATCTGCTGGTGCTGGCGCTGCGGCCGGGCGTGTCGCCGGCGGCTCGTGAGCTGGAGGCAGTGCGCGCACAGCCGGTATGGGCCAGGATGCTGGATGACAATCTGCCCATCTATATCGTGGTGGGCGATTACTATATCTTCGGTGAGCTGGACGACAACTCCATGGAGGTACAGCGACTGGTGCGTGAGTTCGATATCAATTCACCCACCGATCTGGAGCAGCACCTCAAGAACAATCCCGAGCTGGCGGCGCGCTATATGGATGTGGCATTGCGCTATCTGCCCACCTCCACGGCCTATGCCTTGCGCAATGTCATGCCGCTGCTGGAGCCGAATCACAAGAGCGCGCGTCAGGTGCAGGTGATACTGGCTTCCGAGCTCACGCCGGCCATGGCGCGCTCGGCGCACATTGTTTATGTCGGTTTGTTGAGTGGCATGGGCATCCTGCGCCAGATTGTATTTGACGGCTCGCGTTTCGCCATCGGCGATTCCTTCGACGAACTGATCGATCTGCAAACACAGCAGCGCTACGTGAGCCAGGCCAACGCGCTCGAAGACACGCCGCAGAAAACCTATCGCGATTACGGCTATTTTTCCGCGCGCACCGGCGCCATCGGCAATGAGCTGGTGATCATGGCCGGCACTCGCGATGTGGCCTTGATGTACGTGGCCGAGGCGCTGACCCAGTCCTCTTCGCTGGAGGGTCTCAGCAAACAGGCAGGCACACAACAGAATTTCGAAGCGCTGTATTCCGTTGAGGGACTGGAACGTTCCGTGCTGGGAGGGCGTTTGCTGCTGAGTCACCGCTACGCGGCACGTCGCATCGAGGCGGAGGCGACAGCGTCCAGTTCGGCGACCCTGTCGCAATCAAGCGATGCATTGCGGCCATGACCGGGCAGACCGGCCAATGATGGTTCGATGATGGTGGTCCGACGCTTGCTCATGCCGGTCTTGCTGCTTGCCACAGTGGTGATGGCGGCCAGCGATCCCGACGCAGTGGTTCGCCGCGAGTTCAGGCAGGCATATGCCGCCGTACCGACTGCCACGACGCTCGCGACCGACAGTGCGGGGTTGCAGGAATACATCCTGTATCCCTATCTGCAGGCGGCGCGGCTGCGGCAGTCGCTGTCGCAAGTTGCGCGCGATGTGGCAAGTGTGGATCAGGCCATCAAGACTTTCCTGCTGGCACAGAATGGTTCACTGGCCAGCAGGGATCTGCGCCGTGCCTGGTTGCTGGATTTGGCGGCGCGTCAGCAATGGCCGGAATTTCTGGCGAATCTGCCGGCCAATAGCCTGGATGCCGAACTGCGCTGTCTGGCTGCCGTTGCGCAGTTGAGTGGTCCGCTCAGCGCCGAACAAACAGCCTCTTTGTCGAGTTCGCTGAGTAGTCTGTGGATGAATGGCGAACGGCAGGCGGCGGCCTGCAATGCCCCCTTTGAATGGGCGCGTCGCAATCAGGTCATTACCGGCAGCATGATCGAACAGCGCGCGCGACTGGCGTTGAAGTCAGGCAATACGGCCCTGGCGCGTGAACTGGCAGCCCTGCTGTCGCCCATTCAGGCCGAACCGCTGCGGCAATGGGCCATCCTGATCGAGCAACCGCAACAAGCGATCGATGCACTGATTGCCAATCCCGGTATCAAGATTGAAACAGCGGCCATGCAGGATGGCTGGCAGCGATTGGCGCGCAAGAATCCGGATGCAGCACTGCAACGATTGCCGCAACTGGTACGCAGGCGTGGACTGACCACAGCCGCTGCAAGCCCTTATGTATTGAGCCTGGCATTGTCGCTGTCGTGGAGTCGGCGGGATGAAGCTTTGCATTACTTCGAGCGCGTTCAGCCCGCAGACATGAACGATCAGGCGCGTGAATGGCGCGTGCGCGCCGCACTCTGGGCAGCCGACTGGCCGCAGGTGCAACAGGGCATTCAAGCCATGCCGGAAGCATTGCGCACGCAAGCACGCTGGCGCTACTGGCTGGCGCGTGCCGATGAGCAGATGGATGACGCTGATGCGGCGCGGCTGCTCTATCAAGCGCTGATGGCCAACGACGACAACTATTACGCTGCGATGGCCGCAGCCCGGTTACAGATTGGTTATGTACCGCATGCGCAGCCTGTGTCGATGGATGCGGCGACGATGCAGTCGCTGGCCAGATTGCCTGGCATGCGACGCGCACGCGAACTGCTGGCTGTGCAGTTACGCAACGAAGCGGGCGCAGAGTGGAATCAGGTGTTTGCCACGCTGCAGCCCGGCGAGCATCTGGCGGCTGCGGGGCTGGCCCACGAATGGGGCTGGTACGATCAGGCGATTGCCACCACGGCCAGGCTCGGTCTTTACAACGATTACCCATTTTTATATCCACGGCCGTTCGATAGCGAAGTGACTGTCGCCGCGCGCCGCAGTGGCCTGTCAACTGACTTGATATATGGCGTCATGCGCCAGGAAACCCTGTTCCGCGCCGATGCACAATCGTCCGCCAATGCGCGCGGTCTGCTGCAATTGTTGCCGGAGACGGCGCGCATGACGGCTCGCAAGTTCGATCTGCCGGTGCCCACTGCAGAAGAGTTGTTCGAGCCGACAGTCAATGTGCCGCTGGGCGCGATGTATCTCAAATCGCTGCTGGATGCTTTCAATGGTCAGGTCGTGCTGGCTGTGGCGTCCTATAACGCCGGTCCTGCTGCAGTACGCCGCTGGTTGCCGGCACAGACCATGGAAACGGACATCTGGATCGAAAACATCCCGTACAACGAAACCCGTCATTACGTACAGCGGGTGTTATGGCACAGCCTGGTGTTCAAATGGCTGCGTAGCGACAAGCCGCTGGATACCCGGGCCTGGCTGGCGAAGGTGCAGCCTTAGGCCAGGGAATCCTGGCGCCAACCTGTGTCGAATCGAGGATACGCTTGGCAAGCGCCGCCGGATTCGTGCAGGATGGCGCACAGGTATCGCGTTGCGAGTTGCAATGTCTTGCTGTCATGACGGAACCGGCGTCGATCACCGAGGTCAGAGCGCATGCGAATGCATCCGGCCACACAGAGTTCTTTGCATGCTAACGGGCTAACAACAATGAAACCGGCGGAATCGACAGGTACCTACACTCATACGGCCATTGCCTTGCACTGGCTGATGGCTGGATTGATCATTTGCGCCTTTGCGCTGGGCTGGGTCATGACCGAACTGGCCATCAGTCCGCTGAAACTGCGCATGTTCAACTGGCATAAATGGGTCGGCATCACCGTGCTGGGTCTGGCGGCAGTGCGCAGTCTGTGGCGACTCACTCATCCGGCGCCGCCATTGTTGCCCATGCCGGCATGGCAGCGGTTTGGGGCGCATGCATTGCATATATCGCTATACGTACTGATGTTTCTCCAGCCACTGTCTGGTTGGGTGTACAGCAATGCTGCCGGATACCCCGTTGTTTATCTGGGCCTGGTGCCGTTGCCGAATCTGGTGGGCAAGGACAAGGAACTTGCGCAGACTTTGATGGAAAGGCATGAAACCCTTGGCTGGTTGTTGCTGGCTATTGTTGTTCTGCATGCTGCCGCAGCTCTGAAACATCATTTCATCGATCATGACGATACGCTGAAGCGCATGCGGTTCACGCGCAATCAGCCTTGAGCCCGACCGTGGTAATCCTGTTCCTGTCTCGCTTCGACATTTGTGCATATCAAAGGAGATTTACGATGATGAAAATCAAATCAGCTTCTGCTCTCTCGCTGCTGCTGGCATCGGGAATGGCGATGGCGGCGCCCACGCTGTACAACATCGAACCGAACCACACTTATCCCAGTTTTGAAGCCGACCACATGGGTGGCCTGTCGGTATGGCGTGGCAAGTTCGACAAGACCAGCGGCACCGTGCAACTGGATCGCGCCGCGCATACCGGCAGCGTGGATATCACCGTTGACACCACGTCCATCGACTTCGGCCATGCCAAGATGAATGAGCATGCCAAGGGCAGCGATCTGTTCGATGTCGAGAAATATCCGACTGCGACCTACAAGGGCAAATTCACCAAGTTCAACGGCGATGTGCCGACGCAGGTGGATGGCGAGTTGACGCTGCATGGCGTGACCAAGCCGGTGACGCTGACCATCAACAGCTTCCTGTGCAAGATGCATCCGATGATGAAGAAGGAAGTCTGCGGCGCCGATGCGTCGGCGACCTTCAATCGCGCCGACTTCGGCATCGACTTCGGCGCCAAGATGGGCTTCAAGATGGACGTCAAACTGGCCATCCAGGTCGAGGCGCTCAAGGCGGATTAATCCGGTTTTTTATTGTGCAGCTGCATCAGGCTGTCACGAGTGATCGTGACAGCCTTTTTATTTGCCATTGAATCCCCATGATCCATGCAGATGCATGGTCGGTACTGCGAACCGCAACAGTTGCCGATTGCTGTCTTAAATCTCCGTAATGTTCCTGTCGTTTGGCGTTGCGCCTGGTCAGACCTGCTATTGGATGTTTTATTCAGTGGAGGTGGATCATGCGTGTTCGACGTGCAAGGGGCGGCGCCTGGACAATGGCGGGTATCGGGCTGCTGGCGGCAGTATGGGCCCTGGCGGAGTCGCCGGCCGGTTCCATGGCGCCCACGCGCGCTGCGGCCATGACCAATGCGGCGCCCACGCCGCAGGGTTTGCCGGAATTCCGCGAAATCGTGCATGACAACAAGGCCAGCGTGGTGAACATCACCATGAGCGGCAAGCAGCGCATCATGGCCTTCAATCCGTTTGGCAATCGTGGCGATGAAGAAGATGACGATGCGGGCGAAGGCGGCGACGGTCGTGACAGTCCGTTCGATCAATTGCCCGACAACAGCCCATTCCGGCAATTTTTCCATGGTTTTGGTCAGCGGCAGCCGTCGGAACGTGAAGTGCGCGGCTCCGGGTCGGGTTTCATCATTTCGCCGGACGGCAAGATTCTGACCAATGCGCATGTGGTTGACGGCGCAGACACGGTCACTGTGCGTTTGCTGGATAACACCGAGTATCAGGCCAAAGTGCTGGGCAAGGATCGACAGACCGATGTGGCGCTGCTGAAGATCGATGCGAAGAACCTGCCAGTGGTCAAAATGGGTAATTCCGATGAGTTATCCGTTGGTGAATGGGTGCTGGCTATCGGTTCGCCGTTCGGTCTGGATTACAGCGCTACACAAGGCATCGTCAGCGCCTTGGGGCGCAGCTTGCCTAATGAAACTTATGTGCCGTTCATTCAGACCGATGTGGCGGTGAACCCGGGCAATTCAGGCGGACCGTTGTTCAATACGCGCGGCGAAGTGGTGGGCATCAATTCGCAGATCTACAGTAACACCGGCAGCTTTGCCGGCCTGTCGTTCGCCATTCCGATCAACACCGTGCGCAGTACGGTGGCGCAACTGGAGAAGAATGGCCATGTCACTCGTGGCTGGCTGGGTGTGCAGGTGCAAAATGTCACCAGCGATCTGGCCGCATCGTTTGGCCTGGACAAACCGCAGGGTGCGCTGGTGGGAGATGTCGATAAAGATGGGCCGGCGGGCAAAGCGGGTTTGCAGAGCGGCGATGTCGTTCTCAGCTTCAACGGACAATCTTTGAATGATTCTGCCGATCTGCCGCCACTGGTAGGCGCCATGCCGGCAGGCAGCAAGGTCGAACTGAAAGTCTTGCGTGACGGTCATGAACTCACCTTGCATCCTGTCATTGGCACGCTCAAGGATGATGATCGTCAGGCTGGCGCCAGAGATGCCGAGGGCAAACCCGGCAAGGCCATTCTGAATGTCAGCGTGCAGGCCCTGACCGAAAAGCAACGCAGGCAGCTGGAGATTGCCAGCGGCGGCGTGCTCATTACGCAGGTCAATCCAGGCCCAGCCGCCCATGCGGGTATTGAGGCGGGTGACGTCGTGCTGAAGGTGGGCGGCAAGGCGATTGACGATCCCGGGCAGTTCGTGACTGTGGTGCGCAGTTTGCCGCGCGGCAAGCCGGTGGCATTCCTGATTCAGCGGCAACAGGCACGCGTGTTTGTGGCGGTCACCTTGCCGAAGGTTGCAAATTCCGGCAAGGAATCAGCCGGGGAACATGACTGACAGTTTACGGTCGAACCCTCCTGTCTCTCTCTGAAATTAAATTCAGGGAGGACAGGAGCAGGCGGTTTCGGTATACGCTTGCGGACATGAGCAAAACACTAAAACAATCCCGTTGATCGCTCAGAAGATCGCTGCATGAAGCCGAAGCCCGAATCTATCGCCACGCGACGACGCGCATGGCTCAAGTACCTGCTGCCGGTATTGTCGGTGCTGGTGCTGATTGCCGTGTTGAGTCTGTTGCATCGCGCGCTGGCGGGATATCACTTGCGCGATGTGTTCCGGCAACTGCGCGGGCTGCCCGCAGCTACGTTGTGGTATGCAGTGCTGTTTGCAGTGGCCAGTTATGTAGTACTCACCGGTTACGACCTGCTGGCGCTGCGTTACGTGCAGCAGCCGGTCCGCATCGCGCGCGGCATGATGGCCTCGTTCATCGCCTTTGCGGTGGGCCACAATATCGGCTTTGCCACCCTTAGCGGCGCTGCGATCCGCTTGCGTCTCTATGGCTCGGTGGGTGTGCCCGCCACGCATGTCGCTTTGATGAGCGTCTTCTGCGTGGTGACTACGGCGCTGGGTTCCGCGGCATTGATTGCCTATGCCTTGCTGGCGCAGACCGCTGAAGCCAGCGTGCTGTTGCATCTGTCGACCAACTGGCTGCAGGGAGTGGCGGCAGCACTGGTGTTGGCGCTGGCTGGTTATTTCTTCTGGGTCGACCGGCAGCGGCAACCCCTGGCATGGCGTCAATGGTCGCTGGTGTTACCCAGCGTGCCATTGACCCTGGCGCAGTTGGTCGTGGCGGCTGTCGATTTGTGTCTGGCCGCAGCTTGTCTGTATGTGTTGTTGCCGCAACCGGTGACGGTGTCATACCAGGCATTTCTGGCCGTGTATGTGCTGAGCGTGGTGGCGGTGATGATCGCCAATGTGCCGGGTGGTCTGGGCGTGCTGGAATCGGTGGTGATTCTGGCGTTGCCGAACATTCCGGTCGATCGTCTGCTGGCGTCGCTGGTGGCGTATCGCGTCATCTATTACCTGGGACCGCTGGCGCTTGCTTCGTTGATGCTGGCGGCACATGAAGCCTGGTTGCAGCGTCATCATGTACGCAAGGTCGCGGGCGTGGCGCGTGACTGGCTGTCCGCGGTTGCGCCGCAGGTGCTGGGTGCAGCGGTGCTGATGGCCGGCGGCGTGTTGTTGTTGTCCGGCGCCACGCCAGCCATCAACGCGCGCTTGCAAACCATGAGTGCAATTCTGCCGTTGCCGGTTCTGGAACTGTCGCATCTGCTGGGCAGTGTGGCGGGGCTCGGTCTGGTCATCCTCTCGCATGCCTTGTTCCGGCGTGTGCATCTGGCCTGGCAACTGGCATTGGCGTTGCTGGCGGCAGGCGCCGTGTTCTCTCTGCTCAAGGGCTGGGATTACGAGGAAGCCACGATCATGTTGCTGGTCGGCTCTTTGCTGTATGCCGCGCGCAGTGCGTTCTATCGTCGTGCCGCCTTGCTGGAAGCGCGTGTCAGCCTGCATTGGCTGTTTGGCGTGGCGACCATCGTCGGCGTCGTGTTGTGGATAGGCTTGCTGGCGCATCGTCACGTGAGTTATTCGCATGAACTGTGGTGGACATTTGCCTGGTCGGGCGATGCACCGCGCATGTTGCGTGCTGCATTGGCGATCAGTCTGCTGGTGGCTGCTGTCATTGCGTATCGCTGGCTGTCACCCGGTGCGCCGGCCTTGCCGGCTGAAGATGCTGCCGCTTTTGCGCACGCGCGGCACATCGTGACCATGACGCCGCGGGCCGTGGCGAATCTGGCGCTGCTGAATGACAAGCGGCTGTTGATTCATCCGCAACAGGATGCCTTTCTGATGTATCAGGTGTCCGGGCGCAGCTGGATCGCCATGGGCGATCCAGTGGTGGCGACTCGTGGTAATTCACAGGAAGCCAGCGAACGTGCCTACGAACTGGCCTGGTCATTCCGCGAGCTGTCTGATGAACATGGTGGCTGGACCGTGTTCTATCAGGTGACGCCGGAGTTTCTGCCACTGTATGTGGATCTGGGCCTGGCATTGCTCAAGCTTGGCGAAGAAGCGCGCGTGCATTTGCCGGATTTCAGTCTGGAAGGCAGTCATCGTGCCCAGTTCCGCACCGCGCGCCGGCGTGCGGAACGTGAAGGGGTCAGTTTTGAAGTGTTGCAACCGCCGCTGGATGCCGGTGTGTTGCAGGAACTGGGCGTGATTTCGCAGGACTGGCTGGGCGCCAAGTCGGTCAATGAGAAGCGCTTTTCAGTGGGCTTTTTCACGCCGCAATATATAGCGCAGTTCCCGACCGCGATTGTGCGTTTACAGGGACGCATCGTGGCGTTCGCGAATCTCTGGCCGACCAACACTCGCGAGGAATTGTCAGTGGACTTGATGCGTCATTCGACCCACGCGCCCAATGGCCTGATGGATTATCTGTTTGTGGAAGTGATGCTGTGGGGCAAGGCGCAGGGGTATCGCTGGTTCAATCTGGGCATGGCGCCGTTGTCGGGACTGGAACAGCATCCGCTGGCGCCAGTCTGGCATCGCATGGGCAACCTGGTGTTCGACGTAGGCGGGCATTTTTACAACTTCGAAGGCCTGCGTCGTTACAAGGAAAAATTTTCGCCGGTGTGGGAGCCGCGTTATCTGGCTGCGCCCGGTGGTCTGGCGCTGCCGCGCGTCTTGCTGGATGTCACCAGTCTGATAGCCGGCGGCTTGCGGGAAATAGTCAGCAAATAAAAACTGATGAGGGCGATGAATTCAATGACGATGAAAGTCGGATGCCTGCTGTGCCTGTGTATGTTCTACCTGAGCACTGGCGTATCGCTGGCCGCACCCGCAACGCCGCCGGTTTCGATGCAGCCGCATACGAACACCGCAACGTTTGGTCGCTTTGGCACGGTGCGGTTATTCCAGCCGCGCGGCGTCATCAGTAGCGTCACGATTCTCGCCTCGGGCGATGGCCGCTGGGATGATCCCTTGATGCAGACGATGGCGCAGTTGCTGGTGCAGGCTGGCAGCGCAGTGATCGGTATCGATACGGTGGCTTATCTGCAGGCGGCGGATGTCGCTACGGATCAGTGCGTTTACATGGACAGTGATTTTGAAGAGCTGGCGCACAGCATGGAAAAAACGCTGGGCATGCCACGTTATCTGCCGCCGGTGCTGGCGGGATACTCATCCGGCGCCGCGCTGGTCTATGCGGTGCTGGCCCAGGCATCGCGCGGCGTGTTTCAGGGCGGCATGAGCATCGGGTTTTGTAGCGAGCTGAATCTGCAGGCAGCCTTGTGCAGTCCACGCGGTACATTGAGCAAGCCGCCCAGACAGGGACAGCCTCGAGTGTCCGTGTTGTTGCCGGTGCATGAGTTGTCAGCGAACTGGGTGGTGCTGCAAGGCGAACAGGACTCCTATTGCAGCGTGGCGACGGTTCGGCAGTTCAGCTCGCAGGTGACGGCGGCCGAGTTACACAGCCTGCCCGGGGTAAATCATTTTTTTGAGAAGCCGCGCGACTGGCGCGATGCTTTCCTCAATGCCCATCGGGGACTGCTGTCGAGTATCGCCGGCCTGCCACCCGAAGTCAGCGATCTGCCGGTGACCGTGGTGCCGAGCACGCGCGCCGGCGATGAGCTGGCGATCTTGTTGACCGGTGATGGCGGCTGGGCAGAGCTTGATCAGGAGATGGCGCACGACCTGTCGGCTGCCGGCGTATCGGTAGTGGCGCTGAGTTCGCTGCAATATTTCTGGCAGGCGCGTACGCCGCAGCAGGCAGCCGGGGATTTATCGCGGCTGATCAATCACTATGCGCAGGTTTGGCAGCGTCCGCGCGTGCGCTTGCTGGGTTATTCGTTCGGCGCCGATGTGTTGCCGGCCATCATCAATGCCCTGCCGGGAGGCGACCGTGCGCGCATTGTTTCGGTCGGGCTGCTGTCCTTGTTGCCGCGCACCTCATTTGAAATCCATGTGGCCGGCTGGCTGGGACAGGTGGTTGGCGAACAGCCGGTACGGCCGGAAGTCGAAAAGCTGGCAGTTGCAGGCATTCCCGTGACCTGTGTGCATGGCCGCGATGATGAAGAATCGTTATGCCGTGAGCTGCCGGCCAGTGTGGCGCAGGTAGTGGCATTGCCCGGCGGGCATAACTGCAACGATGATCATGCCGCCATCGTGCGTGCCTGGCTGACTGCGCGGAATGCGCTAACCATGGAGCCCACGGGCGCCAGACCGGCAGATGATAAAGTGCATTCCGGCAAAACCACGCGACTGTAACGCTGTCATGACCATTCTGATCATTGAAGACGATATCGAGGCTGCGCAGTTGCTGCTGCGTGGTTTGTGCGAACAGGGTTATCGTGCCGAGCATGTGGCCGATGGTCATGCCGGTCTGAACATGGCTTTGCAGCAGTCGTGGGAACTGGTCATTGCCGATCGCATGCTGCCCGGACTGGATGGACTGTCGATCGTCAAGGCAGTGCGTGAACAGGGACGCCACATGCCGATCCTGATTCTCAGCGCGCTGTCGGAAGTGGATGATCGCGTGCGCGGCCTGCGGGCCGGCGGCGATGACTATCTCACCAAGCCCTATGCCTTCGCCGAACTGCTGGCCCGCATTGAAGTGCTGCTGCGGCGCGGACAACAGGCGGAATCGGCCGTGCGGCTGACCTATGCCGATGTGGTGGTCGATCTGATGGCGCGTACCGCCGAGCGTGCCGGGCAGGAGCTGCAACTGACCACACGCGAATTCGAATTGCTGGCTTTCATGATGAAACATGCCGGACAGGTGGTGACGCGCAAGATGTTGCTGGAACAGGTGTGGGATCTGCACTTCGATCCGCAGACCAATGTCATCGATGTGCACATGAGCCGTCTGCGCCAGGCAGTGGATCGCGGCTTCAAGCAACCCTTGATTCACACCATTCGCGGCGCCGGTTATCTGTTCGGTGATCAGCTTGGCTGACAGACATCCATAATGGCCAGGCTGTCGCGCGCTTTTTTTCGCACCACCGTCGTTCGTCTGGCGCTGATCTATATCGGTGTGTTTGCGCTGACCACGGCGGCATTGTTCAGCAGCGTGTATGTACTGACGTTGCGCGCGGTTGACGATGGCACCGAGGAACTCATGGAGTCGCAGTTGCAGGGATTGTCGGAACAGTATGCAACCCTGGGGCTGCGTGGTCTGGTGGCGGTGGTCCGGGCGCGCAGCCAGAGCCTGAACAGTTCGCGCTCGGTGTATCTGCTGGCCGATGAATCGCTGCGGCCGCTGGCGGGCAATCTCAATGCCTGGCCGCAGTTGAACAACCAGCGCGGCAAGTGGTTTGAGTTCAATGTCACGGTACAGGATGGGCAGGGCGGTGACGAACATCCGATCCGTGCTGCGCTGGTGACTCTCCCGGAAGGCTATCGCCTGCTGATCGGCACCGATGTCATCGAGCGGGCGCGGTTGGCGCTGGTCATGCAGCGTGCCGGCGCGCTGGCGCTGGCGTTGTCGGTGCTGATCGGCGCGGTCATTGCCGTGTGGATGAATCGTCGTCTGCTGAATCAGGTGCACGCCATTGCCAGCGCCGGACAGGATATTGCCAAGGGCGATTTCGCCCGACGGTTGCCGATCAGCGGCAGCGGCGATGAACTGGATGAGCTGGCCACCGATCTCAATGCGCTGCTGGAGCGTATCGAGCAACTGACGCTGGCCTTGCGTTTCGTCATTGATGGTACGGCGCACGATCTGCGCGGGCCGCTGAATCGCATGCGCATGCGGTTGGAACAGGCGCTGGAGCAGGCGCCAGCGGACGGGCGAGTGCCTATCGAAGCGGCCATGCAGGATGCCGATGCCCTGTTGCGCACACTGGAAGCCCTGCTGCGCATTGCGCAGGCGCAAAGTGGCGCAGCCAATGCCGAGATTGCCGTGTTGAATCTCGGCAAGCTGGTAAGCGAGATCGCCGAGCTGTATGCGCCTCTGGCCGAGCAGCGCGGTATCCGGCTGGAATTGCCACAGCTGGATGCCGGCGCCGTGCAGGGCAGCCGGCAATTACTGGCGCATGCGGTGGCCAACCTGCTGGATAACGCCGTGAAGTACACGCCGCCGGGTGGATGCATCATCGCAAGCGTGCAGGCCGAGTCCAGCTCGGTGGTGCTGCGTGTCAGCGACAATGGTCCCGGTATCCCGGCAGCCGACCGCGAGCGCGTCCTGCAGCGCTTTGTGAGACTGGATTCTGCGCAAGCTGAACCGGGTACCGGCCTGGGCTTGAGTCTGGTGGCGGCGGTGTGTCGTTTTCACCACGCCGAGCTGTCGCTGGAGGATGCTTCGCCGGGTCTGGCGGTGCGACTCAGCTTTCGTCCGGCACCTTGATGTGTGCGGAAGTGTTGCCGTAATGCTGAAAAAATAAAAAAGGCCGGTAGCATTCTGCGAACTACCGGCCTAGCAACAGCACTCAGAAGGGGGGATGACTGAGCACTGAATGATCGTTGCATTTTTCCAACAAAAGCGCTTTTGCTGGCGCAGGAGATGGTTAAATAGTCTTTATCTTTCATCTACTTGCGGATACATACTGCGACAGCGGACGGCGTCTGGCAACAGCTTTTTTAAAGCCGATGGCAGTTCTGAATAATTAGCGGAAAGTTCATGACCTGATCGCACGAGGAATGACAGGCCCTAGAATGGCGGGCCTTGAAACAAACCCATAACTCCGACCCGATTCTTTATGGCCCTGACGCCTTATCACCAACTGGAACAGGAATTTCGCCGTCTGCATGCGCTACGCGCCACGGCCAGTCTGCTGCGCTGGGATGCCGCCACCATGATGCCGCTCGACAGTGTCGGCCTGCGCGGCGATCAACTGGCAGTGCTGGAAACCGAAAGTCATGCGCTGCTGGCTGCGCCGAAGATTCCCCGCCTGCTGGATCGCGCCGCAGCCAATGTCACCGGGCTGGATCAGTGGCAGCAGGCCAATCTGCGGCGCATGCGGCGCGATTACGATCATGCCATTGCCGTGCCGCATACCTTGATCGCAAGGCTGGCCAAGGTCACTGCCACGGCGGAACAGTGCTGGCGCGAGGCGCGCGCTCAGCACGATTTCCAGCGCTTTGCACCGCATCTCGAAGAAGTAGTGCATCTGGTGCGCGACCGTGCGCACCTGCTGGGCCAGGCACTAAAACTGGATCCCTATGATGCGCTGGTCGATGGCTTCAGTCCGGGTCTGACCACTGCGGAGATTGACCGCATATTCGCTACCTTGTCGCAGCGTCTGCCGCAGTTGATCCAGGAGGCGATCGAGACACAGTCTGAACTGGATGTACTGCCGGTGACTGCCAGGGTCGCCAACGGCAAACAGCGTGCATTGGCGCTGGAGTTGATGAAAGCGCTGGGCTTTTCCTTTGAGCAGGGTCGGCTGGATGAAAGCGATCATCCGTTTACCGGCGGCAGCCCCGGCGACGTACGCGTCACCACCCGTTTCATGCCGCAGGATGTGCTGTCGGGCTTGATGGCGGTGGTGCACGAGACCGGTCATGCCCGTTATGAACAGGCATTGCCGCCAGCCTGGCGCACTCAGCCGGTAGGAACAAATGCCGGCATGGCGGTGCATGAAAGCCAGTCCCTGCTGCTGGAAATGTTCATTGGCCGCAGCCGTCCCTTCCTGCAGTATCTGCAGCCGCTGCTGGGCAAACTGTTGGGTGTGTCGGGGCCGGAGTGGCAGGTTGAGAATCTGTATCGTGTGTTGACGCAGGTGCGGCGCGGCCCAATCCGTATCGAAGCCGATGAGCTGACTTATCCCGTGCACATCATGCTGCGCTATGAACTGGAGCGGCAGTTGCTGGATGGTGAACTGGCCGTCAAGGATTTGCCGGCAGCCTGGAATCAGGGTATGTCCGAGCGCCTTGGCGTGCAGCCTGCAAACGATGCCGAAGGCTGTTTGCAGGATATTCACTGGTCATTGGGCGCGTTCGGTTATTTTCCCTCCTATGCCATCGGTGCGGTGATCGCTGCACAATTACTGGAATCCATGCGGGCTGCGCTGCCGGGCCTGGATGAACAATTGGCCCATGGCGAGTTTGTACCGCTGTTCGCCTGGCTGGATGAAAACATCTACAGTGCCGCCGCGATGTTCGATGGTTCGCAATTGGTGCGGCAGGTGACTGACCGTGCCTTGTCGCCCGCGCCCTGGCTGCGTTATGCGGAAAGCAAATATCTGGTCTGAGCTCATTGCCTGTGCCTGAGTCAGGCAGCCGTGTTGAGAAAGTGAAATGAATGCCGTTGTCGATAGAACCGAACCCATGTCCAACAACTTCAAACGTCTGCAGGCGCAGATTCGCGGCCTGGTGGGCAGGGCGATTGAAGATTTCAGGATGATCGAAGAGGGTGACAGGGTCATGGTCTGCCTGTCCGGCGGCAAGGACTCTTACACCATGCTCGACATGCTGCTGTCGCTGCAGCGGCGCGCGCCGGTGAACTTCGAGTTGATCGCAGTGAATCTGGATCAGAAACAGCCGGATTTCCCCGAGCATATCCTGCCGGACTATCTCAAGGCGCTGGGCGTGCCGTATCACATCATCGAGCAGGACACTTACAGCGTGGTCAAACGTGTGGTGCCGGAAGGCAAAACCATGTGCGGCCTGTGTTCGCGACTGCGGCGCGGTTCGCTGTACACCTATGCCGCAGAACACGGCATTACCAAAATTGCGCTGGGCCATCATCGCGACGACATCATCGAAACCTTGTTCCTGAATCTGTTCTTCGGCGGCAAGCTCAAGGCCATGCCGCCCAAGCTGCTGTCCGAAGATGGTCGCAACATTGTCATCCGGCCAATGGCCTATGTGGCCGAACGCGAGATCGAACGCTACGCCACTGCGCGCCAGTTTCCCATCATTCCCTGTAACCTGTGCGGTTCGCAGGAGAACATGCAGCGGCGCATCATCAAGCAGATGCTCAAGGCCTGGGAGCTGGAATATCCTGGCCGCAGCGAAACCATTTTCTCAGCGCTGCGCCATGTCGTGCCGTCGCATCTGGCCGATCCGAAGGCGTTTGATTTTGCTTCATTGCGCAATCTGCGCGAGATCACGCCCGAGTTGCTGGCCAGTCTGGCAGTTACGGAACCCGATGAGACGGCGGAGTTGCCATGAACCGTTGGTTGACTGCAATGGCATTGTGCTTGGGAACACTGGCAGCCCACGCCGAATGGGTCAGCCGTGTCGATGACGGCATCATGGGCACACGCATGGTGGTGGAGGTCTGGACCGATACCGCCGCGCAGGGCAATCAGGCCATTGATGCCGTGCTGGACGAAATGCGTCGCCTCGACGAGGCGATGAGCACTTACAAGCCAACCAGCGAAGTATCCAGGGTCAACGCCGAAGCGGCGCAGCATCCGGTGAAGATCACCAGGGAACTGTTCGATCTGCTGACCCAGGCGCTGGAATTCTCGCGTATCACCCAGGGCGCGTTCGACATCACCTATGCCAGTGTCGGTTTCATGTATGACTTTCGTCAGCATGAGAGGCCGACCGAGCAACAGATTGCCTCGGCCCTGCCGGCGGTGAATTACCGGCATTTGCTGCTGGATGCAAAACAACAAACCATCCGGTTCTCGCAGCCCGGCGTGCGTATTGATCTGGGCGGCATCGCCAAGGGGTATGCCGTGGATCGCGGCATCGCGCTGCTGCAGGCGCGCGGCATTACCCATGCGCTGGTTACGGCTGGTGGCGACAGCCGCATCATCGGCGATCGTTTCGGCAAGCCATGGATCATTGGCATCCGTCATCCCGACGACGCCAGCAAAATCATTGCGAAGATTCCGCTGGTCGATACCGCCTTGTCCACCTCGGGCGATTACGAACGGTACTTCGACGAGAACGGTACGCGCTATCACCACATCATCGACCCCAGAACCGGCAAGTCGGCCAGCAAGGTGCGCAGCGCCACCATCATTGCCGCCACCGCCACCCGTACCGATGGCCTGTCCAAGACTGCGTTCGTGCTCGGACCGGAAGAAGCCATGAAGATCTACAATCAGCTCGACGATGTCGATGCGATTCTGGTCGGCCCCGATGGCAAGGTGTGGTATTCGAAGGGACTGGATGCGCCTGCCGATCATCAGGCTCGATGACCCATATCAAGGTGTTGGTTGAATGTAGGGGCGCAATTAATTGCGCCCGTTGATATATAACTCACAACAAAGATACATCTCGCATATGAATAAACTGTTCTGGTCGCTGGTGGCCGTGATTGGCGCGGTTGCTTTCGGTGGCGTGGCGCTGCAACGCGGCGAATCCATCAACGCGCTGTGGATTATCGTTGCCGCCCTATGCATCTATGCGCTGGGCTATCGTTTCTACAGCGCCTGGGTGGCGGCGAAAGTGCTGATGGTGGACGCCACGCGCGCCACGCCTGCCGAACGTCTGGATAATGGTCGTGACTTCGTGCCCACCAACAAGTGGATTGTGTTCGGTCATCACTTTGCAGCGATCGCCGGCCCTGGCCCGTTGATTGGCCCGACGCTGGCCGTACAATTTGGTTATCTGCCGGGAGCGCTGTGGATACTGGTGGGCGCGGTGCTGACCGGCTGCATCCAGGACATGACGGTGCTGTTGCTGTCCATGCGGCGCGACGGCCGCAGTCTCGGGCAGATGGCCAGGGATGAGCTGGGACCGGTGGGCGGTTATGCCGCCATGATCGGCACCCTGATGATCATGATCATCCTCATTGCCGTGCTGGGACTGGTGGTGGTGAACGCCATGAAGCACAGTCCCTGGGCAACTTTCACCGTGTTCGCCACCATACCCATTGCGATTCTGATCGGTTTGTATCTGCGCAACATCCGTCCCGGTCGCGTGCTGGAAGGTTCGCTGCTCGGTATGGTACTGCTGATTGCTGCCGTCATCGGCGGTGGCCTGCTGAATCAATATCCCATCCTGTATGCGATGTTTGATTTTTCAGGACTGCAACTGGCGTGGTTCGTGATGGGCTATGGCTTGATCGCAGCCGTGTTGCCGGTGTGGTTGTTGCTGGCGCCCCGCGATTATCTGTCCACCTTTCTCAAGTTGGGCACCATTGGCCTGTTGCTGATTGCCGTAGTGCTGGTGAATCCGGAAATCAAGATGCCGGCGTTCACCTCTTTTATTGACGGTACCGGTCCGGTATTTGCCGGCAAGTTGTTTCCCTTCCTGTTCATCACCATCGCCTGTGGCGTGATCTCCGGTTTTCATGCGCTGGTGGCCAGCGGCACCACGCCCAAGCTCATTACCAGCGAAGCCGATGTGCGTCTCATTGGTTACGGCAGCATGGCGCTGGAATCGCTGGTGGCCGTGACGGCGCTGATTGCCGCCGCATTGCTGGATCCCGGTGTGTACTTTGCCATCAACAGTCCGGCAGGCATTGTCGGCAGTCTGCCTGCAGAGGCCGTGGCCATGATCAGTAGCTGGGGATTCCCGGTCACGGTCGAGCAGATGAATGCGCTGGCCAACGAGATGGGCGAAGCCACGCTGTTTGCCCGCACCGGCGGTGCGCCATCGCTGGCAGTGGGCATGGCCAGCATTCTGTCGTCGGCCTTCGGTCAGGGTCTGCTGGCGTTGTGGTATCACTTCGCCATCATGTTCGAAGCGGTGTTCATTCTCACCACGCTGGATGCCGGCACGCGCGTGGGCCGTTTCATGTTGCAGGATTTTCTCGGGCACGCCTGGCCGGCCATGGCCAGAACGTCCTGGTATCCCTCCATCATCATCAGCAGTGCGCTGGTGGTGCTGGGCTGGGGGTATTTCCTTTACATCGGCGTGATCGATCCCAATGGCGGCGTGAACATTCTCTGGCCGATGTTCGGCATCGCCAACCAGATGCTGGCGGCGATTGCGCTGTGCGTGGTGACTGGCATCATTGTCAAGCAAGGCAAGCTCAGGTATGTGTGGGTCACCGGCCTGCCCCTGTTCTGGCTGGCGCTGGTCACCACTGTCGCCGCCTGGCAAAAGATTTTTTCCGATGAAGTGCGCATCGGTTTCATCGCCGCCGCCGATGCCATGGCCGACAAACTGGCAGCCGGCACCTTGCCGGTCGCCCAAATTCCGGTCGCCCCACAACTCATCTTCAATCAGCGCCTGGACGCAGTGCTGGCCGGATTCTTTGCCGTGCTGTTGTGGATCATCATCTTCGACACCCTGCGCGTGTGCTGGCGTTTTACGCGCGGCGCGAGTGTGCTGCCCCTGGCTGAAACGCCGTATGTGGCGACGCAGTTGAGTCAATGATCATGCGCAACTGGCTGCAACGTTGTTTTGACTATCTGCGCCAAGTCAGCGGCGACGATGCCTATGAGCGTTATCTTGCCCATCATCGCCGGCACCATGCAGACCAGGCGGTATTGGACCGGCGCGCGTTTTATCTGGCGGAACAGCGGCGCAAGTGGAGCGGCGTGAAGCGTTGCTGCTGAATACGGCATCATGGCGGCCAGACTGTCGAGTGATATTGAAATCATGAATAAATCAGGATCGTTGCTGTTTATTGGACTGATGTTGTGTGTCCTGGCCGGCTGCAAGATGGCTGAGCAGGAATCGATCACCGTGGCGGTGTATCCCAGCACTCAAACGTGCGCCATCAAGGAGCATGCGGTCGATTGCGCCCAGATCGGTATCTACCTGCGTGACACGCTCAAGGTCAAACCAGATCGACAAGTCATCATCTCGTTCACCGGCAGCGACCCCGGCTCAAAAGACGATCCGATTCTGGATCGCATTGCCGATCAAGTGAGGGTGGCCGGCTACAGGGATGTCCGCACTGCCAGATTTGGTTTTCAGTAGCGGCAAGCCGTGAGCGAAAATTATTTCCTGATATGACCCTGGCCTGATTGATTTATGGATTGCAAAACCATCTGACAGTTACCTCCCTGTAACTGTCAGATGTAATCAAGGCGTCTGCATTTTCAAAAATGCATGCTGCCTGGATTCTGGCGTTTATCCACGGTCTTGTTTGTTCTGGGTCTTATGGGATTTTGAGAGCTTGCCAGACATCAATTCCGCATCTTTTTCATCTTGATTTCCAGCCTTGCTCCGGGACCTGCCAGCCTGTTCTGCTTGTTGAAGCGATTTCTTGTCACGATCCGCATCAGGATTGGGAGGGAACATGCCATTGTGCACAGATTCCCGTAGATGCCGGTTGTAACGGCGGGCAGATTCATAGTCGCCTTCACCTTGAACTTTGGATTTCATGGGATTCTCCATGGTTGAGGTTAGCAATTTTCCTTTGAAGCATTGAGCGTTTGATCCGCGATGTAAATCGAAGTCCGCCGCATGGCATTGTCAGTCGCATCTGACATTGCAGACCGGACCTGACTCTGACCTGAATAATCCAGCATCGTCGACATCTGCTGTGTCTTTCATCGGGAGTTTCCAGGCGCGTCAGTTTTCGCTTACAGCGTCAGCCACAGAGGTCCTGCATCTTGGCAAGTGAGTTGTTTGTATGGTGGCGGCGTGAATGACACGACGCCTGGTTGTGTTTTTGATCAATGACCAATGATGAACTCAATCAAAAAATCTCATGGAGAAATATCATGCAAATTCAGATCATGGCGACCATCGCCTGCGCAATGTTGCTGGGGCTGACGGCCTGTAATAAAGCCGAGTCTCCCCTGGAAGTTCAGCGAGACGTAAGTGATGCCCGGCAAGATGCAGCGGAGAGCATCAATGAAGCGCATCAGGACGCCGCGGAGAATAATCTTGATGCTCAGCAGGATGTGAATAAAGCTCAGTCAGAGAGCGTTGAGACGGCGGTGGAAGGATCGCGCGACGTTGCCATTGCGAAAGCGGAAGGAGAACACAAGGTCGCGATCGAGAAATGTGAGGCGCTTTCTGGGAATGCCCAGGACAACTGTAAGAAACAGGCGGATGCCGTGCTGAAGGCTGCCAAATCCGCTGCATCCAGCGCTTCGTCGGTGATCCGCTAATTCCTGGAGGATATGATGAAAACTATTCCTATTAATAAAAAAACATGCGCAGTTGCTGCAGTAGTGACGGTACTTTTGGCGGGCTGTGCTGCGGCCCCGCATGAGCGTTCGACTGGCGAAGTGATTGATGATGGAGTGCTGGCTGCCCGGGTAAAAGCCGCGCTAATAGAAAATGATCAAACTAAAGCCAGGCAGATTGATGTGGAAACCTACCATGGTGAGGTGCAGTTGAATGGGTTTGTAGAGTCAGAAATTGCGCGGAGCTCTGCAGTGACGGCGGCAAAGGGAATTAAAGGCGTCACTTCGGTGCACAACAACCTGCAAATCCGAGCGGCTGATCGGACTGCTGGCCAGGTGGTGGATGATGGTCTGATTACGACTCAGATAAAAGCCCGGTTGATAGGTGATTCGCGTACCAAGGCATATCAGATAGAAATTGAAACAAATGCAGGCGTGGTGCAGTTGGGTGGCTTTGTCGATAGCGAGGAAGCAAAGGCAGTGGCTACGGAAATAGCACGTTCTATAAATGGAGTAAGGAGCGTCAACAATAAAATCGAAGTTCGGTAATCGTGTGCTGTGCTTCTTGTGGTGATTACCAATTGTGATCGAGGGTTGTGGATGGCGATTTCAGCAATGATTTCGCTACTGTGTAGTTGAAGACGCGGTTTTTAACTGCTTAATAGTGGCATTTGCAGCATTCATTTGATTCAGGAGAAGTGCTATGCGTATTTCTGAAAATTGTTTCCGCTCAAGGATTGCGGCAGGTTGCTTGATGCTGATGGCTGTATTGATCGGCGCTTGTGCATCAAATCCTCCTGCTGAAGTGGTCGCAAAATTGACCCGGGCGGAAACAAGCGTCTCTCAAGCGGAACAATCTGGAGCAGCGCAAGGTGCGTTGTCTGAATTGCAAATGGCAAAAGACGGCCTGGCCAATGCAAAAAAATATTTTGATGAACATGATTATGAAAAAGCAGGAAAGTTGGCGGAGAGGGCTCAATTGGATGCGCAATACGCTGCTGCCAGAGCTTCTTCTATTCAATCCGGGCGTGCGGCGGATGAAGTTCAGGAAAGTATTCGGGCGCTGCAGAAGGAGTCGGGGATGGCGGGTTCAAAGGATGTCGATAGCGGCTCTCCATGAGTCTGTTGGTTTTTTACCTGACTCTCAAGATGGTCGAGAAATGTATTTGGAACGTGCCCTGCTATCAAATGCTTATTTATCAGGAGTAAGGATATGAACTATTCCTTTGTTTATTTCACGATTGTGGTTTCTCTGGGCTTGGCGGCATGCGCCTCTCAACCAGCCCATAATCAGGAGCTTGAGCGCGCCAGACAGGTGATGGCTCAAGTTGAGCAGGAACCGGGTGCGGGATCGCATGCCGTAGAGGAGATTGAGCGCGCGCATGTGGCGTTGCGCAGAGCCGAAGAGCTGGCTCGGGACGGAGCTTCTCAAAAAGAAATTAATCACTATGCTTATTTGGCGCGTCGACATGCCGAAATCGCCAAGGAACAAATCGCTGCGGCGAACTACAAAGAGATTGTCGCTCAAGGTGAAGATGAGCGCGAAAAAGTATTATTACAGGCCAGCGCACAGAAATCTGCCGAGTTGGCTGAGCGCAATGCGGTGTTTGCAAATGAACAGGCGCAAAAAGCAAACCAGGCTGCAGGGCAACTTGAGCTGGCGAGGCAGCAATTGCTGGAGATGAATGCGCGGGAAACCAGCAATGGCATGGTGCTGACATTGGGAGATGTGCTTTTTGATACTGGTAAATCAGTATTAAAGCCTGGTGCGGAAGCAACTCTTGATCGGTTAAGCAGGTTCATGGAGAAGTTTTCAAATACCAGAGTCTTGATAGAAGGCTATACAGACAGCATGGGGTCTGATGAATTCAACTTAGAGTTGTCGCGGCAGCGTGCTGAGTCGGTCCGTTCGGCTCTGATCAGTCGTGGAGTGGAGGCCGGGCGGGTTGTTGCATTGGGAAAAGGTGAAAGTGCGCCGGTGGCCAGCAATTCAACCGCCGCGGGAAGGCAGCAGAATCGTCGGGTCGAGATCGTCATTCAGAATGCAACCAGTGCGGGATAGTGGTTTTATCGGCCGCGTTAATGTCTGTGCTTTGAAATAGTTTAATGGTTTATTTATGAAACATTGCCCGCGCCGGGATGGCTTGACTGAAAGTTTTTCAATTAATACTGACCAAATTTTTCAGGAGAGTAAGTCATGAGGCAGACTCGACTTGAGCAGCTTGCGCATTCGATGGTGCAGGATTGTATTGATCCAATCATTTCCAAAACAATTACCGGCGCAATTGTGAGCTGGAACAGGGCTGCCGAGAAAATGTTCGGTTATGCAGCCGAAGAGGTGTTGGGGCGCTCGATAATGATACTGGTTCCTCCTGAACGCAATTCGGAGGAGCTGATGATTCTTGAGAAGCTTGGGCGTGGAGAAGTCATTCGCGATCTACATACCTTCCGGCGCCATAAAAATGGTCAGTCCATCCCGGTGACGCTGACCATATCGCCTCTGTTCGATCTATCAGGCAACGTGATTGGTGCCTGCAAGATGGTGCGTCCCAGAATTGCCGAATCTATGCCTAATGAAGAGTTGTTAAAGCTGGCGTTCATGGATTCGTTGACAGGGCTGTCGAACAGGGCCCACCTTTTGGATCGTTTGACGCATGCCATGTGCAGGGATGAGCGTACTTATCAGCATGGAGGCGTGTTGCTTATTGATTTGGATAATTTCAAGACTGTCAATGATACGGCAGGTCACCTGGCGGGAGACAAGCTGTTGATACAGTGCGCCAAGCGCATAAGAAGCATCTTCAGAGAGATTGACACTGTGGCCAGGTGGGGAGGCGATGAATTTGTGGTGTTGATAGAGGATCTTCCCAAGGATGCGATGACGGCGCTTGGCAGGCTTGAAGACGTCTCCAGAAAGTTGCTGATGGCTTTGCGGCGGCCTTATTCAGTGAATGCAGTGGAATACAATTGTTCTCCCAGTATCGGCGCCTGTCTTTTTCGAGGCGTTTCATTGCCAGTTGAGGATGTCATCCATCAGGCAGACAGGGCTATGTACAAAGCCAAATCATCTGGCAAGAACTCATTTTACATTGATGGTGACAGGCCCAGCGATACTTTGGATGCGATTCCTGATGCGGCAGCTATTGCGTGATTGCTGCCGTGCTTTGAGGTGAACGCGTACGGGCCGGCAATGGTGTCTATGTCATTGTCATCGTGAAGGGTTATTGATTCTCAGCGCCAGAAATATAATTGATTGCTTGTAAATGCGGATACTGAATAAGAAGTCACATCGGTGAAAAATATGTGCATTCATGCAAAAAATTCCTCCTGTCTTACATGCGAACAAGGCTTTAATGAGTGGGCATGGGCATGATTGAAAGGCACTCTATGTGTGTTAGTGAAGACATGTTTTTTTGTTTCTGAAACACATTAGAGGTGCGAGATGAGCGCGTTAACAAAGATCATTGCCAGTGCAGCCTTGATGACCCCTTTCATTACCACCGCAAAATCTGCCGATAATCCCACGGGACCCTATGTGGGTGCCGGTCTGGGTCAGTTCAATCTGAATATTGATCACTTGGATGATGTGGATAATGCGGTTTCCAGCATCCGTGATTCCGATGACAATGCATGGAAGATTTTTGCAGGCTATCGATTTATTCCATGGTTGAGTCTTGAGGCGGCGTATATAGATTTTGGTAATCCGGGAGATAGTTTGGAAACCTCGGGCAGCAATGGTAATTATCGGGTGGATTTGAGTGGCTTTGCGCCTTCCCTGGTGGCCAGCATGCCGTTGGGTCCGGTCGAGTTATTCGCCAAGGCAGGTCAATATTATTACGATGTAAAAACACGAGTGGATCTGGATTCGCCTGGTCCCGGTATTCGTTCCAGTCATAGCAGGAATGATTTTATGTGGGGCGGAGGGGTTTCGGTGGTTGTGCTGGAGCGCCTGGAGTTGCGAGCGGAATATGAGAAGGTGGAAATAGAGCAGGCACGGGATTCAGACGCATTTTGGCTGTCGGCCGCCTGGCGTTTCTGAGTGCTTCTTCGACCCGCTTTAATTATATCCAACAAACCGGTGCTCTCTGTAACCAGAAAGTGTTGGTTTGTAGGGGGCGACGGCGCAATGTTATTTGATTGAGAGGGTGTGATGTGAAGTTTTATGCCTGTCCTAAATGCGAAGGGCGCATCTATTTCGAAAATCTGATGTGTTTGCAATGTGGTGCGCAACTTGGCTATCTCCCAAGTCAAAGATGCATGGCTGATGTAAGCGAATCGAGCCGGGCGGCAGGCTTTTCAGTCTGTGCAAATCGTAGTGCGTTGCTTTGCAATTGGCTGGTGGAAGTGACGGATACCGCTGCCGCTCCGGAACCGGCCTTGCTGTGTGTCAGTTGCCAGCATACGCGAACGATACCCCCTCAGGACGCACCGCCACATCAATCTGCGTTGCAGAAGCTGGAACAAGCCAAGCGTTATCTTTTTTATTCCTTAATCGGGCTAAATCTGCCAATTCCACGTTGCAATAGCGACTCGGAGAGGGGGCTTGTTTTCGATTTTCTAGTCCAATTGCCCGGGCATGCGCCTATTACGACCGGCCATGCTTCCGGCGTGATTACGATCAATGCCGCCGAGGCGGACGATGCAAAAAGGGAGCAGAAACGAGTGCTGCTTAATGAGCCGTATCGCACAGTACTTGGTCACCTGCGGCATGAAATCGGTCATTATTATTGGGATCTTCTGGTATCAAACACCCCTTATCTGGAAAGTTTCCGGCGTTTGTTCGGCGATGAGCGAATAGATTACGCGCAGTCATTGCAGACCCACTATGAAACCGCTGACCAGCGGAATTGGCAGGGGAGATATATCAGTCATTATGCCAGCTCACATCCTTGGGAAGACTGGGCGGAGACCTGGGCGCACTATCTGCATATAGGTGATGCAATGGAGACGGCGGCAGCGTGGGGAGTGTTGTTGGCGGATCATGCTCAGTCCATTTCAATGAGTGATTTTTGGGGAGATGAGTTTCGCGAGCGGCTCGTCAAGGACTGGTTACCTTTGAGCCAATATTTGAATGCCGCCTGCAGAAGCCTTGGTGAGCCCGATGCGTATCCATTTATCCTGCCAGACATGGTGCTGGATAAGTTGAGCTTTGTGCATGAGGTTATCAGGTCGGCGGCATCTGACAAGCAGTCTGGAGGATGACGGATACAGGCGGGACGATGGGTGCTTTACTGTTGCTTGCGCGAATCGCGAAACCTTTGCGTCGCGTTTGTTTTTAATTTATAGCAAACCGGAGAGCATCATGAACAAAGACCGAATTGAAGGTAACTGGAAGCAGTTGAAAGGAAAAGTCAAACAGCAGTGGGGCAAGCTCACGGATGATGATCTGGACCGGATCGAAGGCAATTACGAAATTTTGTCAGGACGCCTGCAGGAGGCGTATGGAATTTCCCAGGACGAGGCGGAAAAGCGTATTAAAGAATGGGAACATGCTGAATAACGGATGGTTTATTCGGCAGGTTTGTCAAAGGGCATGGTTACCCATGCCCTTTCTTTTTTGGAACCCGGTTCTTCAAATATCTTGTCATCCATTTCCGACGGCAAGGAGCGCCTGAATCTGATAACACATCGAGAAAAGGTTTTTTACTCTTTGCACAGAAAGACAGAAAGCATGTTGCAACTTGCAATTCTCTTATTGGTTTTTTAATGGCTGTTCGTTTGTTATCACTGGAGATAGTCATGAACTCACGGAAAAAAATGCTATTGAACGTCTGTGCTGCCTTGACTTTCATGTCGGGTATCGCCTGTGCTGCAGATTCTCCTGCCGCCAATGTGCTGGACGATGCGGGCCTGACAGCGAAGGTCAAGGCCGAGCTCATGGACAATCCCGCTACCAAGGCGCGTCAAATCAATGTTGAAACAAAACAGGGAGTCGTGCAGTTGAATGGCTTTGTCGATTCGGAAGCGGCGCGCACCGAGGCGGAAAATTCGGCCATGATGGTCAAAGGCGTCGCCCGCGTCGACAACAATTTGCAGGTTCGTAACGGGGAGCGCACGCTGGGCAAGGCGGTAGACGATGGAGCGCTGACTGCCAAAGTCAAGGCTGCCCTGATTGCCGACGAACGCACCAAGGCTTATCAAATCGAGGTTGATACCTATAAAGGCGTAGTTTCCCTGGGTGGTTTTGTGAGCACGGAGATGGAGAAAGATGCTGCTGCGGCGATTGCCGGAAAGGTTTCTGGTGTTGTCATGGTAAAAAATGGTATCCAGGTGCGAACACGCTGATCCAGAATGATTTCCGATGAGCCTGAACCAGCATGGTAGGCGGCAGGACGAATATCTTTTCATGCCGGTGGCAAAGGCCGCCGGCATTCCATACGTGATTGTCAGGATGTAGAAGCAGGATTGTCAAAATCGAGTTCAGACAGGTGCATTTCTAGCATCAACGCCGGGTCTGCCCCATGAGTTTCAGAAAAAAGATTCAACATTTCGCCTTCTTCATCCAGGGCGTAGGCCATGCTCCATGCGGAAAAGCGATGGCGGGTAATCAAACCCTGATGTATTGTCTTGAATTCAACGTGGCGCGGATCAGTTTCTATGCGTTTAACAAGGCGAGTCACTGCCGATTGGGGGCCTTCCAGATACTGCAGAAATCGTTCCCCATCGAACACCAGCAGACCGGTGATATCGTGCAGGCGGTTGTAGCTTCTGGCGTTGCGCACAATGTCAGCGACGCAGGATGGGGGTGCATCGGTAGCCAGGCGGCTGGTATATATCAATTCGAACAAATCTGACATTCCAATGAAACCTTGTGAAGTCCGGATTCGGCCTGGTCAGACAGTACCCGATCCCAATCCATGGTTGTATGTCAAAAGACATTTTCGGCGTCATTTTTCAAATCACAGAAGCACAGTAAAGAGAACGTCATGTCTACTCCGTTTATCAGCAGATGTGCGAACTGCGTGTTGCGCAGAAGCGGTGCATTTTCCAGTAATACCGACAGGGAAATCGCATTCATCCAGAATTTCAAACACCGGGAAATGGATGTTGAGGCTGCCAGCCTGCTCAGCCGGGAAGGCGCTACTACCGGCGAGTTATACACCCTGTTGTCCGGTTGGGCATTTCGGTTTCGCACATTGACCAATGGCAAACGCCAGATCCTGAATTTTCTACTACCGGGAGATTTTATTGGGTTGCAGGAAAAGCTCGACGCTGGCTGCCAGAATGGTGTCGAAATGCTTACCGACGGTCGCGTCTGTTGTTTTCCTATGGGAAAAATTTGGGATCTGTATCGAGACCATCCGAATCTCAGTTACGATCTTACCTGGTTGGCCGCACACGAAGAATTGATCCTCGATGAAAATCTGGTTTCCGTAGGACAGCGGACGGCTATGCAGCGCATTGCGATGTTGCTCATCCATCTGCATAAGCGCGCAGGTAGCGTCGGTATGCGTGATGTCAACGGTGCGGTTCCCTTTCCGGTCAGCCAGCAGCATATGGCCGATGCTCTGGGGTTGTCGCTGGTGCATACCAACAAGACGCTGCGGCGTCTGGCCCATGCAGGTCTCCATGTCATCAAGAATGGCCGTTTGACCTTGTTGAAACCCGATGTAATGAGTCGTGTGGCAGATTACTATGCCCTGCCTGCACGTATGCGACCACTGATATAAAAGTTTGTGAGGTAACAGGGTGTTCAACCACAAGAAAAAACCGGTGAAGTGGTTAAGAAGAGTGTGGCGCTTTCCCCGATTGGTCGCGGCGGTGATGGTTGGCATCACTGTGGCGATAGTTGCACAATATTTTCGTGTGACCTTCGCGGAAAGCATTGTCCTGGCGTGGGATACCTGTGCGGCATTTTACCTGTTTCTGACCGCCCAGTTTGTCATCACGGCAAATCATCAAACGATAATGGCCCGCACCCACGAGGAAGATGCAGGCGGGCTGATTATTGTGATCATTGCATTACTGGCATCTGCTCTCAGCCTGTTGTCGATATTTGCCCTGCTTGGTCATGACGCCGATGGTGGGTCCCATCATGTGCTGAAAGTGTTGCTGCCGGTACTGACCATTCTGAATTCCTGGGCTTTCATTCATACGGCGTTTTCCTTTCATTATGCCCATGCCTACTATGCGAATGCAGGGCATGGCATTGCAGCGGGATTGCAATTTCCCGGCGATGAGCAGCCTGGATATACCGACTTCCTCTATTTTTCATTTATTGTGGGCACATCAGGGCAGACCGCTGATGTGGAAGTGGCTTCGGGAGATTTCCGCAGGATGGTGCTGTTTCACAGTGTGCTTTCCTATCTTTTCAACGCAGCGGTATTGAGTCTGTTGATTAATGTGGCGGCCGGTCTCATTCGCTGATGGCTTGTCACGATCTTTCTGCTAAAGAGTCTCTCCTTCGTATGGTGGACTGGGTACGGACCGAGAAGATCCAGTCAGCATGGCAAGCAGCCAGGATTTTTTCTGGCGCAAAGTGCCCGTTTCTTTGAAGATAATGAGCAAGGGCGTTGCCAGAAAAATGCCTGCCACACCCCAGAACCATCCTGCAAGCCAGATGGCAATGAACAGGATGACTGGATTGAGGTTGAGCCTGAAGCCGATCAATAAAGGCTGTACGATCTGCCCCTCGATTGTGGTGATGGCCAGCAGAGAACCGGCCACACCCAATGCGGTTCCATAACCCTCCACGCTCACCAGCGCAACGGTTGATACAATGGCGATAGTGATGGCAGGTCCCATATAAGGTATGAAGTTCAAAATGCCGGCAAGAATGCCCCATAACCACGGGTTGGGCAGTTCCCATAATGCTGTAACGCCTGTCACCACCATCCCGAGGCAAACATTAATAAGTGCCAACAATAGATAGTAGCGGCTGAGTTCTGCCCGCACCGATTTGAGCAAACGCAGCCATGATTGCCCGCCTCCGCGTTCCGGTAAACAATTTTCAATGTTGCGCAGAGTACGGCCCCCTGCCATCAACAGGAAAAACGTCAGCATGGCAATGGTCGCGGTATCGATCAGAATGGCGCGTCCGGCATCAATGGCATTGAGCGAGGGTGGCTGTGAAGTTATTTCCGGCGCCTTGGCAGGCGACGACGCATTGGTCAGAGTGCTGGCGCGTGCAGTAAGAGATTCTATGCGTGCCACAGTCCGCTGCAATGGCCGGACTTTTCTTTCGACCTTCTGCAATACTGCTGGCGCTGCGTCCACCCAGCGAACGGTGGGCGTCCATGCCACATCGACAAGCACACCGATGGCAACAATGAGCACTGCCACTGTGAGCAGGGAAGCGACGACGCGCGGTATGCGCCGCTTTTCCAATAGATCCACATATGGTGACAGCAGCAATGCCAGTAATAGCGAAAACAGCATGGGTGCAAAAGCTGATTGACCTGCATAAAGAACATGGCCAATGGCTATCCAGGTTAGAACCTGCAATGACCGGACTGTTTTCCGGAGCGACGGTCTGTTGCTTGATGCCGGACTTTCGCCAGCCGGCGCCGAGGTGGTGAATTCTTTTTCGGCTGCCACCATGTGCGCGCCTCATTTCACAAAAAAGATCGGCACCCAGGACCCGCAGTTTTCAGGATACGATCATGGATGCCGCCAGTTTCAAGTAGGATTATTCTGCCACTGGCTCAAATTGGCCAGCATGCTGGCAATTTCTTCTGCATGATGTTCTTCAGCGCTCAGAATATTTTCCAGCAGACGTCGGGTGGTGGGGTCGCCATCTCCGACGAACTTGATGGCTTCGGTATAGGATTCGATCGCCACCCGCTCGGCGATCAGGTCATCACGCAGGATGTCTTTCAAGGCCTTGCCTTTGCCGTATTCGGCATGACTGCGCTCTGCCAGCCCGGCAGGATCGAAATTTGGATCGCCGCCCAATTGGATGATGCGTTCTGAAAGCGAGTCGGCATGGGCTTGCTCCTCGTTTGCATGTACCAGAAATTCTTGTTTAATGGCTTCGGCCGGCAAACCTTCGGCAATGTAATAGTGATGCCGGTAACGCAGTACACAGACCAGTTCGGTCGCCAGAGCATGATTGAGCATGTCGATGACCGCCTTACGGTCTGCTCCATAACTGGGAGTGACGGCCCCTTCATCAAGGCTTTTCCTGGCGCGAGCCCGCAATTCTGCCACGGAACTTAGTTCAAAACTTCGTGCCTCTGGTGTGCCGCTTTCTGCTTGATGAGTTTTTTGGTTCATGATCTGTCTCGTGTAATTTGCTTCGCAAAAGAATTCTGCAGCTCACTGTCAAAAATCATTCAACGTCGTAAGCGACCCGCAAAGATACCCAACAGAAATGCCGCACCCGACGCGATTGCCAGCGCAGAGACGGGTTTGTTTCTGACATACCTCTCGCCACTTGCCAGGGCGGTTCTGGTGTGTCTGGTTACGAAGCCAGCCGCCTGTTTCGCCTGGGTTCGCAATTGTTTTGCTTCATGATGGAGCTGCCGCTTGAGCATTCTTGCTTTGCGTTGCGATGCTGTCTCTGTTCGTGCGGCCCAGCGTGATCCGGCCTTGGTCAGCTTGCGCGCTTCATTCGCACCAAAATGCAGCTTTTCCTCGGCACCCGCCTCCAATGTGTCGATGCCGCTCAATACGGCGTTGCCGATTACTTCAGATTTGGTGGACATGATTTTCTCCTAATGGTCAGGAACCAGAGAGGTAAGGTATGAGGCATTTACCGAGTTACAGGCTTTGCATATGGGGTTTCAACTCTTGCGCAAAATGCTTAATACAAAAGTAACGACTGCAACTAGCAGGAATACCATGAACAGAATTTTGGCAATGCCGGCCGCCCCGGCGGCAATACCTGTAAAGCCGAATAGCGCTGCAATCAGCGCGATGACAAAAAATACAACGGCATAGTGCAGCATGCGAATCTCCTCAAAATATATGGGTAACTTCCGCCGAAAAAGTTAAATTTCATGGTTGGAGTGTGAATCTCGTTACCGATCGTGTCAGTCGGTGTAAAGTTGGGTAGCGCGTAGGATGTTGCTGACAGCCCTCAATGAGAAGCTGGTTTGATTTATTGCAGTAATAGCCATTAATGTTTCAAGCAAATATTCCTGCTGCTTCTCAAGCGCAAATTTTATTTGGAGCATTTTCTGATGCCGGAAATTTCATTCCCTGGTTTTGACAAGCGCTATGTATTGATGCCCATGCTGGCGGCCGTTGCCATGGTGATGGTTTCATATTTCGTCACTGAAGAGCGCAGGTCATACGTTATGAATCTGAACGCTGTTATTCGTGACCGGCAGGAACGCATGCGAGAATTGGCGGATTTGATTTATGCCAATGCGGATGCGGAGAGCGCTCAGCGTGGTTTTCTGCTCACTGGCGATCCCGACTATCTTGCTCCCTTTGATGGCGCGGAAACACAGGTAAAAATTGTACTGAATGGCTTGCTGGCAAAGTATGGTAAGCGTGATCTCGATGAGATGCCTCATTTATCAAAGGCCAGTAAGCTTATCGACAGCAAGTTCCATGAGATGCATGCAACAATCGATCTGGCCAAGCATTCTTGGGGAAAAGCAGAGGCCGTACGGCTTATAAAAACCGATATCGGGCTTTTATGGATGGCGCAATTGCGTGAGGAGCTGGAAGGCATGCGTGGCCGGGAGCGTTCACGAGTGTATGCAGATATCGAAAACCTGGAACACCAAATCAATATCAACCGCTATATCTCTGCCGCCACTTCTGCACTGAGTATTTTGTTGCTGCTGGGTATCGGCATATTGATCACACGGGATATCAAGCGGCGTAGCTCGGCGGCTGCAATGCTTGACAAACTGGTTGTTGAGCGCACTCGCGAGTTGACTGAACTTTCAAAATATATGCTGAATGCCACCGAGCGCGAGAAGGCGCGGTTGGCGCGCGAGCTGCACGACGAATTGGGCGGGTTGCTGGTGGCGATAAAGATGGATCTGGTGCAGTTGGCAAAAAAATTCGATTTTACCCATGCCGATGTACAGTCTCGCTGGCAACGCATTCAAGGCGCGTTGGCTTCAGGCGTTTCGCTGAAAAGACGGGTTATTGAAGAATTACGTCCCACGCTGCTGGACAATATGGGATTGCTGGCTGCGCTACGCTGGCAGGCGGAGGAGACCTGTACCCAGGCGAATATGGCATTAACTGTTGACTTGCCTGTCGAAGAGCCGCGGCTCGATGCTGGAGCCGCCATTGCCGTTTTTCGTGTGGCACAGGAGGCATTGCTTAATATTGCCAAGCATTCCAGGGCCACGTCAGTGGTGATGCGTCTTGATGTTTCTGACCGGATTCTGGTACTGGCCATTGAGGACAATGGTATAGGCCTTCCCGATAATGCCGAAAAACGGATTGGTTCCCATGGCATGCTGAGTATGAAGTATCGGATACAAGCGGTCGGTGGAACCTTCCATGTCGAGCCGGTGGTTCCAAACGGGACCAGGGTGATTGCATGTGTGCCGCAGCAGTCGATGAACAAGTCGTAGAGATGACAGTTTACTCAGTAATTCCCGGGGTATCGTAATTTACAAAGTTTGTTCCTGTTTTTGTTTCAATGCGTTCAGCGTTTCTGGAATAAGATCCAGGTCCTGGCTCTTGTCCAGAAAAAATTTCGCCCCCAGAAATTTCGCCTCTTTCCGGTACTGCGGTAACGCATAATTACTGATCACTATGACTGCTGGTTGTTTGTCTGACAGACGGTTGATGTGCCGCATGACGCCAAAACCCGTTCCTTGCTTCAGACTTAAATCAAGCAGAATTGCATCGGGGTTTTGCGTTTCTATGGCGGCAATGGCGGCGGCCTCCGTGTCGACTGCAACCAGTGGGGTGATGCCGGGCATGGCGGACAGCAATTCCATAATTCGATCCGATAATAATGGGGAGTCTTCCACTAGGAGCACGGTAAATGGCTTATCTGTCATTTCTATATGCATGTCATCATCATCATCTTAAAAATTACGCGGACAAGTATTTCCATAGTCATGGTGTTTCAAGTGGTTTTACAAAGCATTCATGCCGTTTCATCAATTGATCAATTGATTTCGCAATGCGTACGCGGTGATATCGGCATTGCTTTTGAAACCCATCTTCTCCATCAATCGTGAGCGATAGGTGCTGACTGTTTTTACCGATAGGCACAGCTCTGCACCGATCGCCGATACTGATGAGCCGGCTGCCAGCTTGCAAAAAATCTGAAACTCGCGTTCTGAAAGTTGTGAGTGCGCTGGCTTTTCGGAGTCGCTATCCAGTTCGTTCACCAATAGTTCGGCGAGAGCGGCGCTTACATAGCGGCGGCCGGACAGAACGGTCTTTACTGCGGTTAACAGTTCTTCCGGCGCCATTTCCTTGTTCAGGTAGCCACTGGCGCCAGCCCTTAAGACATTCACCGCGTATTGTCTTTCCGGAAAGCCGCTGAGAATCAGCACTTTTACTTCTGGGTATGAAGCATGTATCTGCCGGAGTATGTCTATGCCGCTGCGATCTGGCATGTTGATGTCCAATACCAGCAGATCCCATTTTTCCTGGCGCAGCATATTCAATGTATCCCGGCCGGAAGCCGCCTCGCCGACCTCGAAGACAGCTCGATCTTCCACCAGCAATTGCGTCAAACCTTTTCTTACAATGGCATGGTCGTCAGCCAGAAGTATTTTTGCCATGGTCGTGTTGCGCCGTGATGGAGGGTGTGAAACGCCGGGATTATTAACAGGATACTGCATGACCGGATGCTCGCTCTTGCAACGTATGTATAAGAGAGTCGGGGATGATTTTGCCTAAAAATCTGTTAGTTTGCATTTCAAGTACTATATTGCGGCTGTAGGCATCTGAGTGAATAAAATGTAGGAATAATCTGACATCGCGGTTTTGCTTTGTTTTTTATTCGGAGAATGGAAATTAATTTATAGGAGCGCGCCTACATGGTCATGCGGCACTTGCTTGCATTATTGATCCGCACAGATGCTGAATAATTCCTTTACCTGAATAGCGGGAGAATGAACATGACGATAACTAATTTGGCATCAAAAAAACTGTCTGCCTTTTCCTTGCTGTGTATTTTGGTCTTGGGGGTTGGTTTGTCGGCATGCAAGGAGAAGGGGCCTCTTGAACGTGCCGGAGAAGAAGTGGACGAAGCGATCAATACGGCCAAAAACGGCAAGGAATCGCTCTCCAGCAAAGTGGACGATGCCGTGGACGATGTACGAGAGGGTACCCATGATGCGGTCGAAGAGCTGAAAAAATAGTCGTAAATCGGCTATAAAATCCGCCAATGAAGAGTGGTTTGCCAGTCAGCCATTCATTTCATCATGCAGGATGGCTGCAGCTGTCCTGCAATGCGAAGTGTTCCGTAAAGAGAATTGCTGTCCTCCTATCAATTATTGGAGTAAGTGTCATATCGGCATGCGCCAGTCTGCCAAATGTCAGCGATGACTCACAAAAAGTTGCTTCTCCCGTGTTGGGAAATGGCCGACGGCTCAATGAAGCGACTGCAAGCCATGTCATTCAGAATATCTCCGGCGCTGCGACAAGTGAGGCGCGTACGGAAGTCGATAAGTTGGCAGATGCCGTTCGCCGTGAAACCCGTTCGCCGTTTCTGCTTGGCAATAAGGTCAGGGTATTGGTTGATGGTCCTGAAACATTTGCTCATATCCGTCAGCATATCGATCGTGCTCATAGCAGTATCCATGTGGAAACCTATATTTTTGCGGACGACAAACTGGGGCAGGACTTTGCCGGGTTGCTCGCGGAAAAGGCGCGTCAGGGAGTGGAAGTACGGGTGATTTTCGACGCGCTCGGCAGTGCGACTTCAGCCAGTGAAATGTTCGAGCGCATGCGGCAGGCCGGCGTACAGGTTGAGGCGTTTCATCCCTTGACTCCGCTGCGCACTTTGCCGTGGCGCTACAATAATCGTGATCATCGAAAACTGCTGGTGATCGACGGCAAAGTTGCGTTCACCGGCGGACTCAATATCAGCAGTACTTATTCTTCTGGCTCTGTATTGCGTCCCGGTCCGGAACGGGGTATGGATGAAGGTTGGCGCGACACGCATGCCCAGATTGAAGGACCGGCAGTACGCATGTTTCAAGCCCTGTTTTTTGAAACGTGGGTGGGGCTGGGTGGACAGGTGGCTAACGACAGCGGCAAGTACTTTCCAATGTTGGCCGAAATCGGTACGGACATTGTGTCGGCAGTCGCCAGCACAGGCGTCAAACAGCGCGATGAGGCAATTTATACTTCCTATCTGGCTGCGATTGATAATGCTTCCAGACGTATCTGGATTACACAGGCCTACTTTTCACCGCCGGAAGATTTGCGGGATGCCTTGATCGCCGCGGTCAGACGGGGAGTCGATGTCCGGATTTTGTTGCCCGGATTTACAGATTCCACGCTGGTATTTCATGCTGCCAGAGCTGGTTATACAAAATTGCTGGAAGGTGGGGTGCGTCTGTTTGAAGTCACCGATGCATTGCTGCACGCAAAAACCGCGCTCATCGACAACAGTTTGTCCGTAATCGGCTCCGCCAATCTGGACTACCGAAGCTTTCTGCATAACAACGAAATAACGGCTGTCATCATCAGCGAGTCGCTGGCCGAACGAATGCAGCAAATATTCCTGGCTGATTCTATGAAATCTCGGGAAATATCCCTGAAGGACTGGCGTAAGCGTCCCTTCAAGGACAGGATCAAAGAGTCATTCAGCCGCTTGTTCAATTATTGGTTATGAGCCAATAGAAGTTGCGTTTTCAGCTATGTAATTGAACCTGTTTTCAGCAGGTATGCAGCGCCATATCTGTAAATGAGTACGAGAAGCAGGTCGGGCGGTATCAACCTCACGAGTGTCATAGTCAATCAGGCATGTGTCGGATGTGCGTCTCTTTTTTACAAACCGTCAGGGAAATCCCGCCCAGAATGGCCACGGATGCAGATATGAAATGAAGGGTGATGGGCTCGCCAATAAATGCAATTCCACCCACGGCTGCGATGACCGGAACGCTGAGCTGTATTATCGCGGCATGGGTGGCTTTTAAAGCCGGTAGAGCCGTATACCAAAGTGCGTAACCCATTCCCGATGTGATTGCCCCAGACGTAACCGCATACCAGAGCCCGGCATGGTCCACCGATGCGCTGTTGATGGTTAATACGCTCAGAACAACCGCCATCGGCACAGCCCGCAGAAAATTTCCCGCTGTCACGTGGATGGGGTCTGTGGTGCGCCTGCCGCGCAAAGAATAGATGCCCCATGCCACACCAGCGCCGAGCATCAATGCTGCGCTGAAAATCGGCGGCGCCGAAATGCCGGGCAACAAAAGACCGACAATCCCGCCGCATGCAAGCGCGAGTCCGACCAACTGCAGTCCTGCCAGACGTTCTCCGCTCCAGAGACCATAGCCGATCATGGTGGTCTGGACTGCGCCAAAGAGCAGCAGTGCACCGGTTGCCGCCGGCAGATTTACATAGGCAAAGGAAAAGCCGGCTGCATACGCGAACAAGGCAGCAGCAGATGCCCAGTTGCCGCCATGACTGCGCTTGCTCGCGGGATTCCTTCCTGTAATCAGCCAGAGAATCAATGCGCCTGAAACCAATCGGATGGTGGTAAAGCTGGCCGCATCAATACTGGCGTGTTGCAACGCAATCCGGCAGAGCAATGAATTTCCCGCGAATGCAAGCATGGCCAGCGTGGTTAGGCCCACTATGCGTGCATTCGACATGGGCATTTTCCTCGGCCGCTGCTGAAGAATCTGCTACACCAGCGCCTTCTTGAACAACGCCAGCAGCCGGCTCCATGCCTTCTCGGCCTGGGCTTCGTTATAGACGGCTGCATCGGGCGGGCACCAGCCGTGCAACGTTCCTGCGTAGACTTCGATCTCTGCGGGCAGCCGCGCTTTGGCGAAGGCTGCGCGCAGTACGTCCTTGGCTTCGGGTTGCTTCATGTCATCGTTTTCGGCGATGGCGAACAGATACTGCGCTTTTATCTTCGGCACCAGCAGGTGCGGGCTGTCGGGTTTGTCGGTGACCAGTCTGCCGCCGTGGAAGGAGGCGCCGGCGCCGATGCGCCCAGGGAAGGTGGCCGCGGTGTACAGGGTGATGGGGCCACCCATGCAATAACCGGTGGTGCCCATTTTGCGTTTCTTGTCCACTGCGAGCTGGCTATCCAGGAAGTTCACGAAGGCTTTGGCATCGGTCACATGGGTTTCTGGACTGAGCGTGGACATGGCTGCCATGACCATCTTGCGCATTTCCGGATCTTCAAAGGAGGCGCCCGCCGGAAACAACGGCGCTTTTCCACTGCGATAAAAAGGATTGGGCACGAGTACCGAGTAGCCTGATTCCGCCAGTCGCTTGCCCATCTGTTGAAACGCCGGGCGCAGGCCAAAAGCGTCAGGCCAGATCAACACACCGGGATGGGTGCCGCTGGCAGGATGGACGAAGTAGGCATCGGCAATGCCATCCGGTGTGTTGATTTCAACATTGGTTTCGGTCACTGCAAGCGCATTTGCCGCGCGCGGCAACAACATTGTCAGGCTGGCGCCCAGCGACAGTGCACCGAAGTGTCGCCGACTCAGCTCGCCTGAGCGGCGCAAGTGGTTGATCATGTCGTCAATGGAGTGGTCATCGCACATGGGTCACCTCTGTGGTGTGGTTTGGCAGGCTGCGACGCGCATCCCAGCAGCTTGCAGGTGTCGTTGCAAGAGTTGTTGGCGTTTTTATGCCAGTACCTCCCATTGTCGTGATGGATGCGGCTCCTATACAGGCTTGTCCTTGCCATCCACTACCGCACAGGTCACCAGATCGCAGCCGACATTGACCATGGTGCGGGTCATGTCGAGCAGGCGATCGACGCCGAGAATGATGCCGATGCCTTCGGGCGGAATGTTGAAGGAGACCAGCAAACCGGCAATCAAGGGCAGGGAGCCGCCGGGAATGGAGGCCACGGCTACGGCGCTTAATACCGACAGACCCAGCAGCGTGAGTTGTTGAAGCAGACCCAGATCCACGCCAAATACTTGCGCAATGAACAGCACCACGCAGCCTTCATAAAGTGCAGTGCCGCTCATGTTCATGGTGGTGCCGAGCGGCAGCACGAAACCGGCGGTGCTGGGACGGATATGCAGTCGATCACGCGCCAGGGTCAATGCGGCAGGCAACGTGGCGCTGCTGGAGCTGGTGGAGAAGGCGGTAACGATCACCGGTTTGATGGTGTTGAAGAATTCGAGTGGTGAGCGCAAGGTCCACAGCTTGAGCCATAGCGACATGGTGCCGAACAGATGCAGCAACAACATGGTCATGCAACCCAGTACGAACAGTCCCAACGCAATCACGATGTCAAAGCCGAGTTTCACTACGGCGCTGTAGATCAATGCCGGCACGGCATATGGCGCCAGCTTGAGTGCGAAATGCACAATGCCGGTCATCAGCTCGTTGACCATATCCAGGCCGGCATGCAGGCGTTGCCGTTTGCTCTCGCTCAGGTTTAGGCCGGCCGCGCCCACCAACAGGGCAAACAGGATCAAGGGCAGCACATCGCCGAGCGTACTGCGGCTGTTGCCGATGAAGGCGCCGAACAGGTTGCGCGGCATGAACATGTCCACCAGCGTGTTCAAATTCATCGCTGGCGCTTCAGCATGCCTGCTGATGTGCCCCTGTGTGGCGCTGCCATATTCCGTCATCAGGCGAGTTTGCGTACCAGCATCCAACTGTCCGCCCGGCTGCAGGGTATTCATCATCAACAGACCCAGCAGCACGGCAATGCTCATGTTGAGTGCGAACAGGGTGAAGGTGCGGGCGGCCAGCGGGCCCAGATGCCGTAATTCACCCAGATGCAACATGCCGGAGGTCAGTGAGCAAAACACCAGCGGCAATACCACGAAGAACAGCAGGCGCAGGAAGATTTGGCTAAACGGATCCAGCACCTGTGTGGCCAGATTGCGGGCAAACTCCAATAAACCAGGCACGGCTTTCCCGGCAAGCAGGGTGATGATGGCCGCCAGCAGGCCCAGCGCGAGTCCGATCAGAATGCGATTAGTGAGCTTGGTCTCGGATTGGCTGTGCATTGCTTGTCTCAGCGGCATTGAGGGGCGACAGTCTACCGTTAGAGTAGATGTGTTATCACGGCTTGCTGCATGATCGCAGGTCGTTGTGCTGAGTCGATTGTTATTTATTCAGGTGACTGAGTCGTTCATGAATGAACCTGTCGCAGATACCATGCAGACCGCTGCGCCAGCCGATGCGGTCAGTACATCGGATGTCGAGACGCGTCCGGTGACGACGGGCTTGCATCTGCTGTTCGTGCCCGACGCGGAACAGGCGCATTGGCTGTTATGGGGCAGTGAAGCAGCGCAAAGTCCGCTCGCAGTATTGGGTGAACCTGCCACCCGGGTGATTCCCGATGAGTCCTGCGCCGAAAAAACATTTAAATTGCGTCGGGTGCGCGGTTATCGCCTGCCCTTGCTGGAAGGCGGGGTACAGCTGGCGGCCCTGACGCAAACAGAATTGTCGCAGCTGCCGCCTTCGGTCGCAGTGTGGAGTCTGGCAGCCAAGCTGGGTCTGGAACTGGTGGCGCGCGAACAGGTGCTGCCGCGTGTCATCAAACATGCCGATCGACAGGTGGCGCGCTGGAGCGTCGTGCTCAATCTGCCGCACGATGCCGAGCGCGTGACGGCACTGGCCCAGGCCTTTCCGGTGGCAGCGCATGCGTTGCCGCTGACTCGGCCCGACGCGCAGGCCGATAGTACCGTGCTGGTGTGGACGGCCAGCGCCCTGTTGCGCGAGTTCCTCGATACGCTGGCGGATCAATTGCTGCGTGCCGCACAACCACGCAGCAAGCCGCGCAAGCGATCAGCCGCCGTCAAGCAAATTGCCGGTATGGCCGTGTCGCAAGTGCCCTGGCCGCAGCGCTTGCAATCGGCCTTGCTGGGCGAGGATGCGGGTTTTGTGCCGGAAGGCGTGCAGGAACGCAGCGTACTCAGTGACCTGCGCGACTGGCTGCAGCCGGTATCGGGGATCGCGCCGCCGTTGTGCCTGTGTCTGCAACTGACTTTACCGCCTGACGATAGCAGCGAGTTCTCGCTGCAGTTTGCCGTGCAGAAACGTGATGATCCTTCGGTGCAGGCATCGGCGCACGAACTGTTCACCGACGGCACGCAGGCGGCCGCGCGTTTGCAGTGTGATTTGCGCATGGCGCAGGAGCAGTTGCTGCAGATGCTGGCGGTGGCGGCGCGCAGCTTCAGTTTCATTGAAGCTGAGTTACGCAAGCCGCGCCCTGAAGCGCTGTTGCTCAGGCCGCGCATGGTTTATGAATTGCTGCAACAACTGGGCGCACTGGAGCAGGCGGGCATCGAAGTGCAGTTGCCCGAAGCGCTGCAGCCCGCGCAACAACAACGCTTGCAGATGAGCATGTGCATTGGCGCCGGGGAAAGTGCGGCACGCATCCTGGCATCTGGTCAACAGTTGCCCTATCGCTGGCGGGCCAGCCTGGTGGACCGCGCATTGACCTTGACGGATCTGGATGAGCTGGCCGAACTGCGCGCACCGCTGGCGCGTTTTCATGACCAGTGGGTGATTCTCGATGCGCGCGAGCTGGCGCATGCTCACAAATTGCTGGCACAGGGTGGCGGCACCTTGGGCATGTCGCTGGCGTTGTCGCTGGCGCTGACCGAAACCATCACGCAGGCCGATTCCCCCTTGCGCATTCAAGTCATTGCGCAGGGCGCGCTGGGTGAACTGGTGGCGCAGATACGCGAGCGCGATGCGATTCAGGAACTGCCCGCGCCGCAGGCACTGCAAACCCAGTTGCGGCCCTATCAATTGCGCGGCATGAGCTGGATGGCGTATCTGACGCAACTGGGATTGGGCGCCTGTCTGGCCGACGACATGGGGCTGGGCAAGACCGTGCAATTGCTTGCCTTGCTGTTGCATCGTCAGACTGAACGGCCTGACGATACGCGGCCGGTGTTGCTGGTGTGTCCGACTTCAGTGATCGGCAATTGGGAACGCGAGATCGCGCGCTTTGCGCCGAACCTGTCGGTGCTGCGGCATTACGGCGTGCAGCGCATCCAGAATGCCGAAGATTTTCAAGTTGCGGCACAGGGCCGGCTGGTGCTCGCCAGTTATGGCCTGATGCGCCGCGATCTGCCCTGGCTGCAGGACATCGAGTTCGCCATGGTGGCGCTGGATGAAGCTCAGTTCATCAAGAACCCGGCTTCGGCCACTGCGCGTGCGGCGCGCACATTGCAAGCAGCAGAGCGCGTTGCCTTGACAGGCACGCCGGTGGAAAACCATCTGGCCGAGCTGTGGTCGATCATGGAGTTTCTCAATCCCGGTCTGCTCGGACCGCGCGAAACTTTCCGGCGCGAGATCGCCATTCCAGTGGAACGTTACGGACGCGAAGATGTGGCGCTGCGACTGCGCCGCATGGTGGCGCCATTCATCCTGCGGCGGATCAAGAACGATCCCAGCATCATGGTCGATCTGCCCGCCAAACAGGAAACCAAGGTGTACTGTCCGCTGACGCGCGAACAGGCTGGCCTGTATCAATCGGCCGTGAATGAATCCCTGCTGGAAATCGAATCTGCCGATGGCATCACTCGTCGTGGCCGGGTGCTGGCCTTGCTGACGGCGCTCAAGCAGATCTGCAACCATCCCGCGCATTACCTGCGCGAGCAAGGGCCGCTCAATGGCCGGTCCGGCAAGCTGGATCGCTTGATGGAAATGCTGGAGCAGGTATTGGCCGCCGATGACCGTGCGTTGATCTTTACCCAATATCGTGAAATGGGTGAGCGCCTGGTGCGCGCCTTGTCGCGCTTGCAGGGCAAGGCGGTGCCTTTCCTGCATGGCGGCGTCAGTCGTGCGGCACGCGATGAGATGGTGCGGCGTTTTCAGGAAGAACCGCGCGCGTCGCGTCTGCTGGTGATTTCGTTGAAGGCGGGCGGTACCGGCTTGAATCTGACCGCGGCCACCGAAGTGTTTCATTTCGATCGCTGGTGGAATCCTGCGGTGGAAGATCAGGCCACCGATCGTGCCTATCGCATCGGTCAGCAACGCAACGTACAGGTCTACAAACTGCTCTGTGCCGGTACGGTGGAAGAAAAGATCGATCAGATGCTGGAAGCCAAACGCGATCTGGCCGCGCGCGTCGTGACGCAGGGCGAGTCGTGGATCACCGAGCTGGATAATCACGAATTGCGCGAACTGTTTGCGCTGGCGCCCAATACGGTGGTGGCCGATGCGCCGGATACGGATGAACCGGAAGAACCGCTGGTGCCGGCGCGCAAACGCAGAGCGGTAACCTCATGAGCAAGTCCTCTGCAAACAAGCCGGGCGATGTAAGGCTGAGTGAAGGCAAAGCCGTGAGCGCCGGCAAACCCAAATCATTGGGCATGACCTGGTGGGGGCAACGCTGGATTGAAGCGCTGGAACGGAGTTCGCGCGATGTGGTCGCGCGTCTGGGCAAGGGACGCGCCTATGCGCGCGACGGTCATGTGCATGGCCTGAAAATCGAGCCCGGCAAGGTCAGCGCCATCGTGACCGATGACGAACTGGACAACTTTGCAGTGAGCCTGAATCTGGAAGTGTTCGAGCCTCTGGCATGGAATCAGATCATGCAGGCCATGAGTCAGCAGGCATTATTCGCTGCGCAATTGCTGAATGGCGAGATGCCCAGAGAGATTGACCGGCTGTTTCGCGGCTGCGGCAAGAGCCTGTTTCCCGTCAGTTCGCACGACATTGACGCCGACTGCGGTTGTGACGACTGGTCCAGCCCCTGCAAGCATGTGGCGGCTACTCACTATGTACTGGGCGAAGCGCTGGATCGCGATCCGTTTCTGCTGTTTGAGTTACGCGGCCGCAGCAAGGAGCAGGTGCTGGCCGGATTGAATCGGTTACGAGCGCATAGTGGCGCAGGAGGCGGCACGTTGCCTGCGGCCCCCTCTGAAGCGGGTGCCGTTCTGCCTAACGCCGTACCGCTGGCTGCGTTGTCGCTCCAGAATTTCGAACGCAGCGCAGTGCCGCTGCCGGTTTTCAGTTTTAATTTCGATGTTGCGCCGACATCGGGCGCCTTGTTGCGCAGTCTGGGAACTCCGGCGTTCTGGCCGGTGCATGAATCGCCGCAGCAGTTGCTGGGTCCTGCGCTCGTGCATGGACGTGAGCTGGCTCGCGAGCTGGCGGCCGGCAATGGCACGCTGCCCGGCGCGCGCCCCGGACCGGCAGTGTTCAAGTCAAAATCCGCTGGCAGACCCCGCAAACCACGTGGCGGCAAGCAGGTAACGATTAAGTGAATGTTTGATATTTCTGATAGAACATGTTGAGTAAACCACCATTGATTTCGTTGTATACCCGGCAGACGCAGGCTCCTGTCAAACCATTGGTGAACAGTTACTGGGTGCGTCCCGGCGTCTTGCTGGCCGGTGAATATCCGCTGACCGGCAATGACGCGGATTCTGCGGTGCGTCTGCAGGATCTGTTGCTTGCGGGCGTGACCTGTTTCATCAATCTGACGGCAGTCGATGAACTGACCGCCTATGAGGGGCGTTTGCCTGCGCGCTTTGGCGGCAAGCCGGTGGTGCATCGGCGTTTTGCCATTCGGGATCATGGCGTGCCCGAACAGGCGCAACAAATGGCGGCCATTCTCGATGCCATTGATGAAGCGCTGGCTGCCGGCATGGGCGTGTATGTGCATTGCCGTGCAGGCATCGGTCGCACCGGCACGGTGATCGGCTGTCATCTGGTGCGGCATGGATATGATGGTTCTCAGGCTCTCGAAATACTGAACTCCCTGTGGCAGGAATGCGGTCGAGCGAGTCGCTGGCCCCATGTGCCGGAAACGGATGAGCAGGAAGCCTTCATCCTGAAGTTTCAGAACCAACAAAGCATTGTCACCGGATCATTGGCGATGGCACATGGCAGGGCGGATACCTATCAGGGCGCCTTGCTGGGGCTGGCGTTGGGCGATGCACTGGGTACTGCCATCGCGTCATCCAAAAATGCAGGTGCTTCCGGTGCTGCTGAAGGCATCATCCACAATCTTTCTGGCTTGCGCTGGGGCGGCGAGACGGCAATGAGTCTGGCATTGGCAGACAGCCTGTTGCATTGCGCGCAGATGCATGCCGAAGATCAGATGCAGCGTTATCTGGCCTGGCAGAAACAGGGCCGGTACAGCAGTGACGGTCATGTAATGGCAGTACCGTCGCTGGTGCAAAAAGCCCTGGGATTGTGGCAATGGAAGCGCAATCCATTGGCGGGCTCGCACGATCCGGCCCTGATGGATGCACATTCCCTGGCGCGCTGTACGCCCGTGGCCTTGTACTTTGCGGGTAATCCGGTGATGGCGTTGCGTGAAGCCGCTGAATCGTCGCGCACCACATCGCAGGCGCCGATCGTACTGGATGCCTGTCGCGTGTTTGCTGCGCTGTTACTGGGCATTGTCGAAGGCGTGCCGCCTGCGCAGTGGTTGCAGTTCAACACCGGCAAGGCATTGACTGCGTTGCGCGAACTCAGGCTCAAGCCCGAGTTGGAACGTCTGATCGATGGCGGCTGGCGGACTGCCATGAGTCAGCCGGCGGGTGAAGACATTGTTTCCGTACTGGCCACCGCCATTCATGCGCTGGCCACGACGCCTGATTTTCAATCGGCGGTTTTCAAGGCCATGCACAAGGCAGCGCGTCCAGCCAGCGTGGCGGCCGTATGTGGCGCGCTGGCGGGTGCACGCTATGGCGTGCAGGGTCTGCCGATTGTCTGGCGCGAGACATTACCTGGAGCAAATGAATTGCTGACAGTGGCAGAACGCTTGCTGACCGCTGCATCCAGCGATTAAGTTGCGCGGATGAAACCGCAACGCATACTGATCCTGATGCATGAAACCCTGGTGCCACCTGATGATCTGAGTCAGTGCACGCCGCAGCAGATCGACGAGTTTTATACCGAATTCGATGTGATGCGGCAGCTCAAAGCGTCAGGGCACGAGGTGCGTTGCCTGGGATTGGGAGACAATCTTGAGGAATTGACGGTTGCTCTCAAGGAGTGGCGACCGCACGTGGCTTTTAATCTGGCCGAAGAATTCCAGGGTCTGGTCAGTTACGACCAGCATGTCGTCTCGTTTCTGGAGCTGATGCGCCAGCCGTATACCGGCTGCAATCCACGTGGTTTGTTGTTGTCTCGCGACAAGGCGCTGGCCAAGCAAATCATGGCATTTCATGGCATTGCCACTCCGGGTTTTGTGGTGTTTGCCAAGGGTCAACGCGTACAGCTACCGGCCGGACTGCATTTTCCCCTGTTCGTGAAATCGGTGACGGATGATGCCTCCCTGGGCATCTCGCAGGCTTCGATTGTGCGGGATATGACCAGACTCAAGCAGCGGGTGGAATTCATTCATGGGCAGACCGGTTCGGCGGCGCTGGTTGAGGAGTTCATTGCAGGACGTGAGTTGTATGTGGGCGTGATCGGCAATGAACGTCTGCAAACTTATCCGCTGTGGGAAATGGACTTCGGCACCTCGGGGTCTGACAGGGAGGGCGCTGCGATAGCCACCCGCAAGGTCAAGTGGGATCATGAATATCGCGACAGACACAACATTGCTTCGCATGCCGCTCGGGATATTGCGCCTGAGTTGCGGGTGCGGATCAGCGACATCGCCAAGCAGGTGTATCGGGTGTTGTCGCTTTCTGGGTATGCGCGTATCGACTTGCGATTAAGCGCGGATGGCAATGTCTATGTGCTGGAGGCCAATGCCAATCCCTGTCTGACCTCCTACGATGATTTTGCCCGTGCCGCCGCCGTCGCGGGTGACGATTATGCCGACTTGCTGGAACGTATCGTGCGTTTGGGCAGGCGGTATCGAGTGGCGTGGCGCAATTGATCACGCCTTCTTGAACAGTACGAATACGCTGGTATAGCCATGCAGATGGGTGACGCCGCGCACCGGGCCGATCTCGCCATTGCAGAACAGGCCGCTCAGTGGCAGATCGCCAACCTGCTGTTTGAAAGTATTGTGGTCGTGATCCGCATGACCATAAAACTCGGCGCCGCGCCCCAGACAGGAGAACAGCAGGATGCCGCGGAGTTCTCCGGGATCGTGGCTGGCGCGGTAGCGGCTTAGCAGTTGTTCCAGATCCTGTGCGGAAGTCACTGCGTCGCGCAGGTGCAGTTGCACCACGCTGTGTGGCGGGATGTGGGTGTTGATCAGCAGCGCGCCGCTGTCTGGGTCCAGGCCGAGAATGGTGCGAATCAGGAAGTCGCCTGCCTGGTATTGTTCGCGTTGCGGTTCCATCGCCAGACCGATGAACAGCGCATCGGTAAACAGCTTGCGATCGCTGCGTTTGATGTGTTGATAGAGTTCGGTCAGGACTTCGCGCGGTATCTTGCCGTCCAGTTCCAGGATGAGATTTTCATGTGTGCCGCTGGCAAACATCGGATCGCCAATCGGGCGGCAGCCCTGCGCGACGATGGTATCGACGGCAATGTCGCCGCTCATGGTCAGGCAAATGCAGCCTGAGGAATAGACCTTTTCGTTCAACAGCAGGCAGGGCATGCCGGGTTGTTCCATGCCGCTGGTCAGTCCGCCGAACTTCACTGTCTGGGGAAAATGGCGATCCAGCCCTTTGAGGAAGGATTCGGTGGTAAAACTGAACGGGTCGGCCAGCAACAGCATGCATTGGGGCGCAAGGGCATCCAGTCCCAGTGCGCCAAGCCACAGGCTGCGCTCGGCATAGGTGGGCGGCGTGACCTGATGTTCGAGATGTACGCCATGTAGCTCGACGTCGGGCAGCAGCGCGCCCATCAAGGTGATGGCTGCCTGATTTTCGAGTTCATGCGCCCCGCCAATGACGCTGACGCCCAGGCAGCCGCACAGCTGCGCCGATTCGAATTCGTGCCGCAGCAGACCGGGCAGAGCGGCGAACTGTGACTGGTAATGGCTGGACACGAACGCCATGACCAGATCCGGTTCGGCGCCGCCCAGTGCTTCCAGCAGACGGTCGGCGGCTTGGGCTACAGCTTCGGTGAGGGCGTGCGTGCTGGCGCTGACCGAAGCCCATTGCATCTGGGACATAGGGGTACCTGAAAACGGCCCTGAGAATAAATGGTGCTGAGCATCCGTGCCATACGATATGTCAGCATTGCCGGATGGTGTTAGCGCCTTGCCGTGCTGACAGGTACCCTAGGAGTCTGTCGGACTTAGGAATGATCTACTGCGGCGGTGGCTAATCGGTCCATCTTTTCGATTGTTCTCGTTAAATAGCGACGGCTATTCGCCTCAAGCAATCGAAAAACTGTCCTCGATTTTCCACTCACCTCGCTACGATCACCTAAGTCCGACAGGCTCCTAGTGGCTTTATCCGGATCAATGCGGACGAGTTTTTCGATGAGTAACGACAGTTTGGACGACCAAGATCCAGCGCGCGAGCCTTATCATCTGGCGACGCTGGCGATTCGCACCGGTCATGCCCGTACCCACGAGGGCGAGCATGCCGAACCGATTTTCCCGACCTCAAGCTTTGTGTTCAAGAGCGCGGCGGAAGCGGCAGCACGGTTTGCCGAGGGTGCGACAGGCAACATCTATTCGCGCTTTACCAATCCGACCGTGCGGTGTTTTGAAGAACGTCTGGCGGCGCTGGAAGACGGCGCGGCCTGTGTGGCGACGGCTTCGGGCATGGGCGCCATTTTGTCGCTGTGCATGGCGCTGCTGAAGGCGGGCGATCATGTGGTGTGTTCCGACAGTGTGTTCGGTTCCATCATCACGCTGTTCAATCGCTACATGACCAAGTTCGGTGTCGAGGTGAGCTATGTGCCGCCGCAGCATCTGGACGCCTGGCGTGCGGCGGTAAAGCCGAACACCAAGCTGTTCTTTCTGGAAACGCCTTCCAATCCGCTGTCCGTGATCGGCGATATTCGCGGTATTGCCGCGATCGCCCATGCACATGACATCGTGCTGGCCGTGGATAATTGTTTTTGCACGCCGGCGCTGCAAAAGCCGCTGGCGCTGGGCGCGGATGTGGTGATTCATTCGGCGACCAAGTATCTGGATGGTCAGGGCCGTGTGGTTGGCGGCGCAGTGGTCGGTACCAGGGAGTTCGTTGGCAAGGAGGTGTTCGGCTTCCTGCGCACGGCGGGTCCGAGCATGAGTCCGTTCAATGCCTGGGTGTTTCTCAAGGGGCTGGAAACCCTGGAACTGCGCATGCGGGCGCATTCGGCTGCGGCGCTGGAGCTGGCGGGCTGGCTGGAACGGCAGCCCCAGGTAAAGCGAGTCAGTTATGCCGGCCTGAAGTCGCATCCGCAACACGATCTGGCCAGTCGGCAGCAGTCGGCATTCGGCGGCATCATTGCCTTTGAGGTGACTGGCGGGCGCGAAGCTGCCTGGCGTTTCATTGATGCCACCCGACTGGTGTCGATCACCGCCAACCTGGGTGATGTCAAAACCACGCTCACTCATCCGGCTACCACCACCCATGCCCGGATTACACCGGCTGAGCGTGAGCAGGCGGGTATTACCGAGGGATTGTTGCGTATTTCCGTCGGTCTGGAGGATATGGTCGATCTGAAAACCGATCTGCAGCGGGGTTTGTCAGCCGTTTGAGGCCATTGGAGGCGGGGTAATGAGCAGGGCTGCTCAAACCTGATGACAGCGGGTGGTGTCAATTGCCTTATAAAAAGCTTTGGCGTAGGCTCCTCGCCGTTCGTGTTGCCTTTGCCCGCTTTTTTCTCTGGCTTGGCCAGCCGGGTTCGACCCAAATAGCCAACTTCTGAAAAATCCGACGAGACCGCGAACGTTAGGCCTGGGAACTGTACCGGCTACACCGACTGCCCGATAGGACGCTGGTGTGACGGGGGCGGAGCCCGAAGATGAACCAGGCCTCGCAGTGAACCGAAACTACGACTAGTTGATGCGTATCAGCGGGGATGCTCGAGGCTTTTTCAGAGAGAAATGTTTGTATGACCAAGATCTATGTCGGCAATCTGCCGTTTTCCGCTAATGAAGGCGAGTTGCGCCAGCTGTTCGAACAGCACGGCACGGTGAATTCCGTAGCCCTCATCAACGACCGCGAAACGGGCCGTCCCCGTGGTTTCGGTTTCGTTGAAATGCCCAATGCCGATGCTGCTCGCGCGATTGCTGCGCTGAATGGCAAGGACATGGGTGGTCGTCCACTGCGTGTCAATGAAGCTCAGGAACGTGAGCGCACTGGCGGCGGCGGTGGTGGTGGTGGCCGTCGCTTCGGCGGTGGTGGCGGCGGTGGCGGTGGTGGTCGCTGGTAATCAGCCGGCTGTCTGCTGACTCACTACGCAGATGTAAAGACCCCGCAGTGTGCAGGCACTGCGGGGTTTTCTGTTTTATGACTTTGCACTGTCTGCTGGCAGAGCATGCGCACCATTGCGCGGCTCTGGTGCGGGATTTGAATGACTTCGCACGCCGCATTATCTGGACCAATAAAAAACGATTGGGTTGACAGTTCCCCGTGTTTGTTAGCACTTCGTGCTTGCGGCTGCCAGCCGTGCACGCTTCATGCATTTGGTTTCCTGCATGGGGACAGTCATGCGACTCAGGTCGCTGAATGCTGTTTCGCTTTCAAGTAAACCAGACACAGGCCGACTGCAACGGTAAGCCTGTTCAGTGATGCATGAGGTGCGTGATGAGTGCCGACAACGAATCTTCATCAGCGATCGCCGTAATGAATCTGCGTGAATTTTTTCACGACTCGGTGCAGCAGGCGCTGCGCCATCAGCATGTCGCGGTCGAAGATCAGACCGAGCATTATCTGGTCAACGTGCTGACCACCTTTGCGCGCGCCGACGCCTTGTACGAGAAAACCGGCGACGGCGTACAGCTCAAACCGCTGGCCTGCATGCTGGCTGACGCAATGGAGGCGCCGGGCAGTGAACAGCAACGACAGTTGTTGCAGCGGATGGGGGATGTTTCCCTGTTCATGGCGGGGTTCTTTGCGCACAGCTTTGCCCGCAAGCTGATCGACATCGACTATCACATTGCGATGGGCGGTCGGGCCTATGCGAGTCTGGCGGATAACCTGCGTGGCCGCATGCGCGGCGCCGTACTGGCGACGGTGTTTGCGGAACTGGCCGGCAAATTTCAACGACTGGTGGATGTGCTGAATGATGTGGCCGATATGGCGCGACCGACGACCGATCGGGATCTGCTGCGGCTATATGAAATCTGGCTGAAAACCGGCAGTCCCCGTGCGCGTCAGTTGCTGGGCGAGTTGGGCGTGGTGCCGGTCGCCATGCGTGGCCGCGCATGAGTCACTCGACGTTACTGGCCTTGCAAAGCCTGCTGGCGCACATCAATGATTCACCGATCGGTCATCGTGTAACGGATTTTCTGATTGATGATGCAGATCAATGCGGCGCCTTGCTGGGGCGGCAATTGACTCCCGACGAAGATGAGCAAGTGCTGATCTGCGAAACAGAGTCTGGCGCCGCCGTGAGCGTCTATATCGATGACCGGGTGATGACGCGACTGGCGCGCCACGATCCGCTGCATTCTCTATCGGATGCCAATCTCGCGGCATTCTGCACGGCTGTTGAAGGCATCAGTCATTTTCAGTACCTGATCTGGTGTCTCGATCATGCGCGGCAGGTATCGTTGCTGGAGCTGGAGTTGCAGGCTGAAGTCGATAAATATGCGGCTGCAACCTGGCTGCTGTTACAGCAGGCGCGCGGCCGGTTCCATCCCGGTCTGCATCGGCGTTTGTTTGCGCAGGTGGGGTTCCTGCCAACGCTGGATGAAGATGGGCGGCAGCGCTACCGCGAAGCGAACCACAGCGCCGCCAGATTCTGTCGCCGCAACGATGAGCGATTCCTCAGTTGTCGTCAGCCGAAGATGGAACGTTGGCTGGGTGAATTACGCAATCTGTTTCGCTGCGGTCACCACGAGAAGTTGCGTCGTGCGCTGCACTGAAGTTCGTTGCGAACACTATTTCTTGAGCGGGTTGTCCTTGCTCTGTGCATCAAGGCGACGTTTCATTTCGATCCATTTTGACAGTTCGCGCATGTCGCGTTTTCTGGCGGGAGCTTTGCCGGCCAGTTGACCGCTGTTGTACGGGTTGTAGCCTGTGTACAACCCTTTGTCATTGCGTATCGCAGTCGAATCGGCGGTTGGACCCTCATCCACCAGAGACAGATTGGTATTCAGCAGTGCGCGCTCGCGCAGTTTTTCGCCTTGTTTGCCATCCAGCTCCAGGCGGGCATCACGCCACTCGTAAATGGCGTTGCCACGGTCATCAAAGCGTATCTGCCCGGGTGCGCTGTGATGGGTATTGGTCTTGTTGTCTGATGGCTTGTCAACAAACTTGAACATTTCGGCGACGGTGATTAGTGCAGGTATTCAAACTGTAATCAGGCCTGTCGCAATTTGCCATCAGTCATGTGAATTCAATCCGTTGATATGTCATATCAATGGCTGTTCATGATCATAATCAGCAAGAGTCTGAGTGATGCAGTTCACATTGATCATGGCTTATGTTGAAAATGTTGTTGTGCAAGGAACAAGGCCACGAGGGTCTTGCCATCCATGATCTCGCCACGCTGCGCCATGGCCAGCGCTTCAGTAAATGGACGCCATTCCACGCTGAACACTTCATGCTCTTCCGGCTGGTGGCCGACCATGGTCAGTTCACGGGCCAGATACAGATGCACCACTTCAGTGAATACGCCCGGTGAGCTGAGATAGCGACCGAGATAGTGCCAGTTGTCGGCATGACAGCCGGCTTCTTCCTGCAACTCACGTTGCGCGGTTTGAAAATGTGGTTCGTGATGGTCGATCTTGCCGGCCGGCAGCTCCCACACCCAGCCGCCTGCGGCATGACGGAATTGATACAGCAGACACACGCGTTGTTGATCATCCATCGCCAGCACCGCAGCGCCGCCCGGATGATGAATGATCTCCAGTTCCGCCAGACTTTGATTGGGCAGACGAACCCGTTCAATATTCAGGCGAATGACGCGTCCCTGATAAATCAGTTTTTCATCTTCAATCATGTGCCACCGGTGACTGGAGCCAGACATGCATTGCAACTCCCGGCATTGTCATTGATAACCGGGTTGTCTTGCACGGAAAAACAGGCTCTGGCGCCGCCGTTGCAAGCTGCGCGGGATTGGCAAAGATATTTTTAGAAAGCCGCTACCGCCGGGTGGCGTTATCGTAGCCGTTCATGGCATGACCGCAGAGTCGGTGATGGCTGCCGGCGTGGGTGATTACAGCGATTCAGCGCTGCTGCGGCTGGGCGCGCTGCAGCCAGTGTTCCAGCTTGCGCAGATTGCCGGCGACGCTGTCGGCGTCGTTCCAGTATTCCAGCCACTGACGGAGTTCTGGCGAGCTGATCGGCGTGGCGTCGCTTGCCGGCGGGTTAGTTATTAGCAGTTTGCGCAGTCGCTGCGTGAAATTGCCTTCCTCATTCATGACCAGGTTCAACATGCTGCGGGTCTCTTGTCCATGCCATTCACGGACAAGCATCTACCCCGATTATTAAGACCAGATGACACACGGCAACCATTGCCGGTCATTCAGTCTGCTTCCAGATAGGTATAGCCGTTCAGTTCGGATTCGTAGAAACGGCGCAGGATCTGGCTTTCCTGCAGGCTCAGGCGCTGTTCGCGTACCGCGCGTTCGCAATCACGGGATAACTGTGGATACAGCTCATCGACGCGATACTGCATGTAGCCCAGCACTTCGCTGGCCGTGTCGCCCTTGATGACTTCTTCTATCCACCAGCCGCCTTCGTCGTGCAGCCGGATATGCACCACGTGCGTATCGCCGAACAGGTTATGCAGATCGCCCAGCGTTTCCTGATAGGCGCCGACCAGAAACACGGCGAGAAAGTAATCTTCGTCGCTGCGCAGTTCATGCAGCTCCAGTGCGCGTTTGGTATGGCGGTCACCCACGAAGCGGTCGATCTTGCCATCGGAGTCGCAGGTGATGTCAGCCAGCACGGCTTTGCGGGTCGGCGTTTCAGCAAGCCGTTGAATGGGCATGACCGGAAACAATTGATCGATGGCCCAGCTGTCGGGCAGCGACTGAAACAGGGAAAAGTTGCAGAAATAGGTATCCGACAGCATGGCTTCCAGGTCGCTCAGTTCTTCCGGTACCTGCGGCATCTGTCGACATACATCGCGAATGCGCGTGCAGGTGGCCCAGTACCAGCGCTCTGCCATGCCGCGCTGGGCAAGACCGAGGAAGCCAAGCTTGAACATCTGCAAGGCATCCTCGCGCGCCTGCAGGGCATCGTGATAGCACTCCACCAGTCTGTTCCGGGTGACGCTGTGATAGGCATCGCGCAGATCATGCAGACATTGCGGCAGCCCGCGGTTGGCGGTTTCGCCGTCGTTGATGTGGAACTGGTCGAGACGCGAGCTGCCCAGTACATTGAACAGCAGCACGCTGTGGTGTGCGGCGGTGGCGCGGCCCGATTCACTGACGATGACCGGATGCGCAATGCCGCGCGCGTTGCAGATGCTGGCGATGCGATACACCACTTCGCTGGCGTATTCACGCAGAGAGTAGTTCATCGACGATTCGAAGTTGCTGCCGCTGCCATCGTAGTCCACGCCCAGGCCGCCGCCGATATCGATGTATTGCAGGTTGGCGCCGAGCAGTTTCAGTTCGGCGTAAACGTGCGCCAGCTCGCCGATGGTGTCCTTGACGCGGCGGATGTCGTGCAGCTGACTGCCGGGGTGGCAGTGTACGAGCTGCAGGCAATCGAGCATGTCATGCGATCTGAGCGTTTCGACCAGCTCGAGTATTTCGCTGACGAACAGGCCGAATTTGGAACGGTCGCCGGCCGAATGACGCCAGCGTCCTGCGCCTTCGCTGGCGAGTTTGACACGCACGCCGATGCGTGGCCGCACCTGATACTGCGCCGCGTGTTTGAGTATCCGTTGCAGTTCGCTGCTGTTTTCCACCACCGGCATGATGGTGCGACCGAGCTTGGTGGCCAGCACCACGGCTTCAATGTAACTGTCATCCTTGAAACCATTGCAGATGATCATGCGCTGCGGCGCGTCCTCAGTCAGCGCCATGACGGCCAGCAGCTCGGGCTTGGAGCCTGCCTCCAGGCCAAACTGATATTGCGCACCGTAGCGATATACTTCTTCGACAACCAGTCGCTGCTGATTCACCTTGATGGGAAATACCGCGCAATACTTGTTCTGATAGTTGTTCTCACTGATCGCCTGGGCAAAGGCGTCATGCAGTTCTCCCAGCCGATGCCGCAGGATGTCGGAGAAACGCACCACCACAGGCGCATTCAGATCGCGCACCTGCAGGCCTTGCATCACTTCCAGCAAATCGATTTCACGCGCCGCAGTGGTATCGGGACGCACCGCGATATGACCGCGTTCGTTGATGCTGAAATAACCCTGTCCCCAGGCAGGCAGCCGGTACATCTGTGCAGCCTGGGCAATGCTCCAGGCGGAATTGGCGTCGTTCGCTATGGTGTTCATGTCTGGTTGCCGTTGCGCTATGAGTGGTGACCGATGGCTACCGGTCGATGGTTGTTGCTGATCCATTCGCTCCATGAGCCTGCGTACAGTTTGGCGCCATGCAGGCCGGCAATTTCCATCGCCAGCAGATTGTGGCAGGCGGTGACGCCCGAACCGCACATGTTGATGACATGGCGTGGTGTGACGCCATTCAGCGCTTGCAGGAATTGCGAACGCAGCATGTCCGCCGGCAGGAAGCGGCCATCGCTCGTCAGGTTGTTTGCAAAAGGGTAATTGATGGCGCCGGGCACGTGACCGGCGACCGGATCCAGCGGTTCGATTTTTCCGGCATAACGTTCTGGCGCGCGCGCATCCAGTACGCGCCAGTCGCGCTGAACAGCGTGTTCGGCCACCGTATCGGCAGTAACCAGCCATTCCGCATTGATGTTGGCGATGAATTCGCCTGCTGCAGGTTCAAAGGCGCTGTTGCTCAGTTCAAGGCCATGCTTCTGCCAGTCTTTCAGGCCGCCATCCAGCACGGCGACATGCTCATGTCCCAGCCAGCGCAACAACCACCACAACCGCGCTGCCGCCATGGCGCCATTGTCAGCATCGTAAGCCACGACTTGCTTGCTGTTGTCGATGCCCCAGCGACCCAGTGTCGCAATGAATGTCTTGATGTCGGGCAGCGGATGTCGGCCGGTATGGAGGGCGATGGTCCCCGACAGGTCTTCGTTCAGGTGCGCGTATGCCGCGCCGGGCAAATGCCCAGCTCTATAGGCGTGACGCCCGGCTTCCGGTTGACCCAGATCGAAGCGACAGTCAACGATCACCAGATTGCCGTCATGCAGGTGCTGGTGCAGCGTTGCAGCCGCAACCAGGGTATGCCAGTGCTGAGCCATGTTTTTTGCTCCGATTAAGTGTGACGCATCATACGTCAGTAGCCGGATCTTGCCGTGTTGCTGTCTGCCGGCTTTCGTGACGGTGTCTGCCCGGCTAGAATCCAGCGCGCCTTTCCTGGCGGGTTGCATGGCTAATCATGACTATTGAAGTGTTCTGGGGTAGTGGCAGTTCGTATTCGTGGCGCGTATTGCTGGCGCTCGAATTCAAGCGCCTGCGTTACGAATCCCGTTTGCTGGATTTGTCCAAGCAGGAGCACAAATCCACGGAGATGCTCAAGCTCAATCCGCGCGGACGCATGCCGGTTCTCAAGGATGATGGCTATGTGTGTTACGAATCCCTGGCCATTCTCAGCTATCTCGATCGCAAATATCCGCAGCAACCGCTGTTTGGCGTCAATGCCGAAGAAGGCGGCACCATCATGCGTTGCATCTGTGAATATCAGATATATGTCGAAGAGCACATCAACAGGATCATCGCAGCCATTTTTTTCGGTGCGCTGGAACAGCGTCTGGAAGAAGTCAACAAATCGCTCGAGGTGGTGATTGCGGAGGCGCGCCATGTGGAGCAGCGTCTGATGCAAGCCCCGTGGCTGGCGACGGATGCCTGTTCGGCTGCAGACCTCATGATTTTTCCGTCGATCAAAATTCTGCAACGTGCCCTGGCGCGGCGAGAAGCGGACGAACTGCAAACACCTTTTGAACCGTTGGAGCCCAATTTTCCGGCAATTTCCGCCTGGCTGCGCCGCATTGAAGCCCTGCCGGGCTACGAACGCACTTATCCGCCGCATTGGCGTGCCTAGCGCGCGACAGGCTGGGATAAAAACCAGTTCGGTTGCCCGACTGGTTTCAGTAAACTCGCAGTCGGTTTTCCAATTGTCTGCGAGGGTTTGAATGAAATGAACCAATATCCAGTGCATGTTGAGTTTTCTGGCCGTCTGGTGTTTGTTGGGTTTGGCAGTATTGGTCAAGGTGTGTTGCCTCTCATATTGCGGCACATCGGTATCGATAAAGAGCGCATCACGATTGTGACTTCGGATGCGCGCGGTGAGGCAGAAGCTCAAGCGTACGGAATCAGGTTCATCAAGCAGCCGTTGAAGCGGGATAACTATCGCCAGGTGTTGCAACCCCTGCTGAGCAAGGGCGATTTTTTGCTCAACCTGTCCGTGGAAGTGTCCAGCCTGGATCTGATCCGTCTGTGTGCCGGGATCGGCGTCCTGTATCTGGACACCTGTATTGAGCCTTGGGAAGGGGGCTATACCGATCTCTCGCTTACACCCTCGCAACGTTCCAACTATGCGCTGCGCGAAGCGGCGCTCGCCTTGCAGGATGAACTCAAGAACAGTCCTACCGCCGTGATTACACATGGCGCGAATCCCGGTCTGGTTTCGCATCTGGTCAAACAGGCATTGCTGAACGTTGCGGCAGATTCCGGTCTCCAGATGGCTGTGCCATCCAGCCGCGAGCAATGGGCAGCATTGGCGCAACAACTGGGCGTGAAAGTCATTCACATTGCGGAACGTGATACGCAGGTGGCTAATATTCCCAAACGCGTGGGTGAGTTCGTCAACACGTGGTCGATTGATGGTTTTGTGGGCGAGGGTTGTCAGCCAGCCGAACTGGGCTGGGGTTCGCACGAGAAGGCCCTGCCGCCGGAAGGCCGGCGTCATGATTTCGGGCGTGGTAGCGCGATTTACCTGATGCGTCCTGGCGCCGGCACCAGGGTGCGTACCTGGGCGCCTTGCGCCGGACAGTTTCACGGTTTTCTGATTACGCACGGCGAATCCATTTCGCTGGCCGATTACTACACCGTCAAGCAGGACAGCTCCGTTGTATACCGGCCCACCGTGCATTACGCCTATCATCCCTGCGACGATGCGGTAATGTCGGTGCATGAACTGGCAGGGCGCAATTGGCACCAGCAGGCAAAGCAGCGGCTGCTGATGAGCGAAATCATCGATGGCATTGATGAGCTCGGTGTGCTGCTGGCGGGACACAAGAAGGGAGCATACTGGTACGGTTCGCAGTTGAGCTGTGCACAAGCGCGACAACTGGCACCGTATAACAATGCCACCAGCTTGCAGGTATGTGTATCGGTACTGTCGGGTATGATCTGGGCCATGGAAAACCCGCAGCGAGGCATCATTGAACCTGATGAAATGGATTTTCAGCGGAATCTGCAAATCTGCATGCCTTATCTCGGTCCAGTGGTGGGCGAGTACACCGACTGGACGCCGCTCAAGGATCGCGGCCGGCTGTTTCCTGAAGATATCGATGCCAGCGATCCCTGGCAGTTCAAGAACGTACTGGTGTAAGCAGCCGTCATCGGCTGTAGCAACAGCGTTGCTACAGCCGTTTGTCATTCGTCGAATTCATGATAGCTGACTGCCGCCACCACATAAGTTCTGCGGCCACCCGGCACTTCGATGGTGACTTCATCGTCTACAGCTTTCTTGAACAAGGCTTTGGCCAGCGGCGAGTCCATGCTGATCAGGCGTTGCGTGGCATCGAATTCATCCGGGCCGACGATGCGGTATTGCAACTCCTTGCCATCCTCATCTTCCAGTGTGATCCAGGCACCGAAATAGATGCGCGCGCTGTCGGAAGGCTTTTGTTTCACGATCACCATGCCATCCAGGCGCTGCCGCAAAAAGCGCACACGGCTGTCGATCTCGCGTAGCTGTTTCTTGCCATAGATGTACTCGGCATTCTCCGAGCGGTCGCCCTGTGCGGCGGCTTCCGATACGGCTTGAGTGACTTGCGGGCGCTTGATTCGCCACAGAAAGTCCAGTTCGTCCTTGAGCTTCTGCCAACCTGCGTGGGTGATGAATTTGGAGCCGCGCGGTTGCGGCGGACGGTAACGGGACATAACTTAAGGAATTACCTGAAATTGTCTGTGGGCAACTTTGGCCGGTTTTTTGTGCACATATTCACGGATTGTCTTGAGTAGGGCCCATAAGCTACCACCCATGAGCGTCAAGTATTACACCCACTTCCTGATGCAGGAGAGCAAGGCCGAGGATATTGCCAAAGGCCTGAGCGAGTTTCGCGGCGTGGTGGAGGTCAATCGCGGCATGCGCCGGGGTGACTTCCGGGAAGCAGCGACAGTGCTGGCGCGTAATTTTGAATGTGATGTGAGCGATATCAAGATCTTGCAGTGGTCGCGATTGCATTAAGCCGCGAATGTACAGCTTGGTCAGGATCTAAAGTTTATTGCGAGCTGGTCGTTATAGTCCTTGAATCCCCTGGCGGACTTTCATTCCCTTCTGAGGTCCGCTCTTCTCTGCCCCGGCTTAAAGCCGGGGTATTTTTTTGTGATGCACAGGATGTGCGAATGCTGCGAAGCACAGGATGTGCGAGAGCAGCGGATGTACAGGATGTGTCAGTGCCGCGAGCGCAGGATGCGCAGGAGCGGCTGCATCAATTGGCGCGACGCTCCGCATCCGGCTTCAGTTCTACGTGGATATTCCCCACCCTTGCATTTGTCATCATTGACGCCATGATGTGGGCTACTGCGTGCTGCAGGCTTGCATAAACAAGGGGATTGCTCATGCGTGTCGTTCATTACGTGGCTGTATTGCTGGTGGCCGGATTGCTCAGTGGTTGCGGTTATAACCGCCTCCAACAAACCGACGAACAGATCAAGGCCGATTGGGCTGAGGTATTGAACCAGTATCAGCGCCGCGCCGATCTGGTACCCAATCTAGTGGCGACGGTGAAGGGAGCTGTGCAGGCTGAGAAGGACATCCTGGATTCGGTGGTGAATGCGCGCGCCAAGGTAGGTTCCATTCAGGCCACCCCCGAGCTTATCAATAATCCACAGGCGTTCCAGCAATGGCAGGCGGCGCAGGGTGAATTGAGTTCGGCGCTGTCGCGTTTGATGGTGGTGGTGGAGAGGTATCCGGAACTCAAGTCGATTGCCGGTTATACCGATCTGCAGGCGCAGCTGGAAGGCACCGAAAATCGCATCACCGTGGCACGCAATCGTTACATTGCGGCGGTGAAGGATTACAACCTGGTGGTGCGGCAGTTTCCCACCAATCTGACGGCCAAGGTGTTTGGTTTCGATGTGAAGCCCAATTTCACCGTGCAGAACGAAGCGCAGATTGCGATACCTCCCAAAGTGGATTTCGGCAACGCGGCATCATCGGCTGCCAGTCAGCCTTGAAGCATCGGCAGTACCGGTGAACGCTTTCTGGCCTCGTCTGTGCCTATGGCTGTGCCTGCTGCCGCTGGGCGCCGGGGCAGTCGATCAGGCGCCGGTGCCCGAGTTGCGGACGCCGGTCACTGATCTCACCCGGACGCTGACGCCCGAGCAGATTGATACGCTGGATGCCAGCCTGCGGGCGCTGCAGACCCGCAAAGGCAGTCAACTGGCCATTCTGCTGGTGCCCACTACTGCGCCTGAGACCATCGAGCAATATTCCATCCGGGTGGTGGAAGCGTGGAAGCTGGGGCGCAAGGGCACGGACGATGGAGTATTGCTGCTGGTGGCCAAGGACGATCACGCGGTTCGTATCGAAGTCGGCTATGGTCTTGAAGGCGTGCTCAATGACGCCACCACCAATCGCATCATCCGGCAGCTGATCGTGCCGCAATTCCGCAGCGGCAATTATTACCAGGGCATCAGCGATGCCAGCGTGCGCATCATCCAGTTGATTGGTGGCGAAGTGTTGCCCGAGCCTGCCAGTTCAGCTCAGCAGCGCGGCAACAATCTGCCCTGGCCTTTATTGATTTTCGTGGTGCTGGTTGGCGGCAGGATGCTGCGTTCGCTGTTTGGCCGTCTGGGGTCGGCCAGTCTCACTGCCGGTGCTGCAGGTCTTCTGGTCTGGTTTTTTATCGGTTCGGTGGTGGCGGGGCTGGTTGCCGCGATTTTTGCCTTTGCCTTTGTACTCGGAAGCGGCGGTGGCGGTGGAGGCTGGAGCAGCGGTCCGCGCGGTGGTTGGTCCTCCGGTTCCGCAGGCGGTTGGAGCGGTGGTTTGGGCGGAGGTGGATTCGGTGGTGGCGGCGGCGGTTTTGGCGGTGGTGGCGCCTCGGGCCGGTGGTAAGGCTCCCTGAATCTTATGAGCAAGCAAACACACACGCTTTCACGCTGGTGGCGTCATCTGAACATGACACGCTGGCACCTGTGTCGCGCCTTTCCCGAGACAGCATTGCAAACCATTACCGAGACGGTACGTCGCAGCGAGCAATTGCATGGCGGTGAAATTCGAGTGGCGATCGAAGCGGAGTTATCCCTGCGGGCGCTGCTGCAAGGTCAATCGTCACGGGATCGGGCGCTGGAAGTATTCGCTGCGCTGGGTGTCTGGGATACCGCAGCGCGAAATGGGGTGCTGATCTATTTGTGTCTGGCTGACCGCCACGTGGAAATCGTTGCCGATCGTGGTCTGCAGGCTGGTGTCAGCGCAGCCGAATGGGCCGAAGTTTGTGCCCAATTGCAGCGTGATTGTACTGCGAAGCGATACAGTCAGGGCGTGTGTGCCGCGGTGTCAGCGGTAGGCGCGATGATCGGCAGACACTATCCCGTCAGGGATCGCAACGAGCAGTCCGACCGGCCAGTACTGTTGTGAGGTGGGTCATCTGTAGCGGACTGGCGACGACGGACTTCGTTAAGGATGTGAACTGGCGCACGTTTTGGCAAAATGAGCGCCATGCGTAAACATATCCGCCTTGCCGCCGGCTTGTTGAGTCTTGCCGTGATCCTGGCCGGCTGCCAAACCGCGCCTCCCGCTCCTGTTGTCGAACCACAGCCGGTGCAGCCGCAGACGCCGCTGGACCCGCTCGCAACACACCTGTTCGAAATCGACGATGGCGACAAAGTCATCGGCGAAATCCAGGTGACCCACGCCAGTCAGGAGGACACGCTGTCGGATATCGCCCGACGTTTCAATCTCGGTTATGAGGAACTGGTGCGAGCCAATCCGGGCGTGGACCCTTGGGTACCGGGTGAAGGTCGCGAAATCATCCTGCCTACCCAGTTCGTGTTGCCAGAAGCGCCGCGTGAAGGATTGGTGGTGAATCTGGCTGCATTGCGGGTGTTCTATTTTCCCAAGCGTCAGCCGGGTAAGCTGCAGACGGTCATCACTCATCCCATCGGCATCGGCAAGGTGGGATGGACCACGCCCGAAGGCGTGACCAAGGTGGTCAGCAAGCGCAAGGATCCGGTATGGACGCCTCCTTCGTCGGTGCGCAAGGAGCACGCGGATCGTGGCGATCCATTGCCCAGGGTGGTGCCGGCTGGAGCGGATAATCCATTAGGCGCCTATGCCATGAATCTGGGCTGGCCGGGCTATCTGATTCACGGCACCAACAAGCCTTATGGAGTCGGCATGCGTTCCAGCCACGGCTGCATGCGCTTTTATCCCGAAGACATTGCCTTGCTGTTCAATGAAATTGCCGTGGGAACCAAGGTTCATGTGGTCAACCAGCGTCTGACCTATGGCTGGCATGACGGCAAGCTGTATGTGCAGGTCATGCCGCCTACTGAGGAAGAGCTGGCTGCGCAAAAGACACAGGTTGATGCAGCTAATCAGATTCTGAATGTGGCGCTCACCGATCAGGTGTTGCAATTGGCCCGGCAGCACGGTGTGGCGGTGGATATTGAACAAGTGAAGCTGTTGGCCCGGCAGCAGACCGGCGTGGCCACGCCGGTGTCCGGTACCCAAACCCAAGCTCAATATCTGGCGCAGGCGCGTCGGATTGAGAATCGCGTGCCGCAGGGTGCCACCTGGAATGGCAACAAGGAATTGCTGGTGACGGCGGAGGAGTTTGAAGCCATGCGTGATGGTGTGATTCTGCCCAAGAAGGAAGTTGCCAAGCCTGCCGACAACAAGAGCGCCGCCAAGAAAAAGACCACCTGAATCCGCTGGTCATTTTGGGTGCCGGTCAATCGCATGGAGTGCCGCTGTTTCTGGTCACAGGCTGAGCGGCGTCCGATGGGTCAGCGTGGCTTTTAGTGGTCCTGGCTTCCAAGCCCGTCTCCAGCGGCCTTCAGTTCACTATAATGCCACGTCCTCTCCGGAACGGAGAGCAAAGAATGCCAACTTAGCGCCACGTCAAATCAGGAGAATTCATGTCCGATATCAATGTCTTATCGCCCGGCCGCATCGGCGGCCTGGATGTCAGGAATCGTATCATCATGGCGCCCATGACGCGCAGCCGTGCGCTCGCGGGCGGCGTACCGTCTGAACTTGCGATCGAATACTACACGCAACGTGCGTCGGCCGGCCTGATCCTGACCGAAGGCGTGGCGCCCTCGGCTGTGGGACTTGGTTATGCGCGGACCCCCGCGATCGAAACCGCCGAACAGATCGCCGCGTGGAAGAAGATCACCGACGCCGTGCATGCGAAGGGCGGACGGATGTTTGCGCAGATCATGCATGTTGGTCGCATCGGACATCCGGCTAATCGCTATACCGACGAACCGCTGGTTGCGCCTTCAGCAGTTCAGGCTGCCGGGCAGATATGGACGGATGCGCATGGTCTGCAGGATTACCCCATGCCGCGCGCCCTCGAAACGAGCGAGATTGCCGGCATCATTGAACAGTATGCACAAGCCACCCGTAACGCGCTGGCCGCAGGCTTTGACGGTGTCGAGTTGCATTCGGCATCCGGCTATCTGCCGATGCAGTTCCTTTCGTCGAACACCAATCAGCGTACCGACCAGTACGGTGGCAGCGTCCAGAACCGCATCCGCTTTGTGGTCGAAGCGCTGGAGGCGATGGCCAAGGCAGCAGGCTCTCCAGCAAAGGTAGGCATCAAGATCAGCCCGCAGATGCCATTCAATGACATCCATGACGCAGACCCGGCTGAAACCTATACGACACTGGTGAAGGCGATTGCACCGCTGGGCCTTGCCTATCTCCATGTCCTGAAAACAGCTATGCCGAACACTTTCGAGCTCCTGCGTCCGCTGTACAAGGGAACGTTCGCTGCGGCTGGCGGCTTCACGAAGGAATCGGGAGATGCGGCGCTCAAGTCCGGTCTGGCCGATTTCATCGTGTATGGCAAGTTGTTTACATCGAATCCGGATTTGCCTGTGCGCTTTGCAAAGGATGCTGAACTGGTTGCGTGGGATGCGACCACGTTCTATTCACCGGGTCCGAAGGGCTATACCGACTTCGCCTCCTTGTGAGACGACTCTGCCAGGTAAAAGGTAATCGGACCTGGAGTCAGAAAACCCGCCTTGGTGGCGGGTTTTCTTTGGGCGTGGCACGACGATTTTCCTTCTGTGCACTACGCGGTTTTCTGGCTCCATATCGCGCTGAAGGCCGGTCTGCTGACGCGTCGCTAGCGACGTTTGCTGCTAAAGCGACCAAACAAATTTTTCATCATGCGGCCGACGCGCGCCACCACACCGGTTCGCGGCGCGGGTTGTTGTGGTACGACGCGCGGCGCATGCTGTTGTTCAGGGGAGCGCTGCTGTTTATGGCGATCATCATGGCGTCCGCCGCCACGACGCGCATCGTGTCGGCCAGCCTGTCGGCGTGAATGCGGATCGTTTTGTGGGTGACCCTCACGACGCGGCGGCCTGCGTCCGCCTTGTGGTGCGCCGCCATGCACTGGCCGCTCCTGGTTTAATGCTGCGGCGGTATTACCAGTCTGCGGTTGTTCCGCGCGCGCTTCGCCGCCATGATGCCGTCGTGGCTGCTCATTGCGTTGGTGATGTTCGCGTCTTGGCGATGAGCCTTGGTTCGAGCCGCCGTGACGCGGACCGCCTGCACCTGGACGTCCGCCTCTTTGACCGCCGCTGCGGCCCCGAGCTGGCGCATGCTCTCTCCTGCGGCGTGGTGCGGCGGGCGCCAGTTCGGCAAGCATTTCGGGGGTGACACTGGCGACGGGAATCTTGCGGCCGATGTACGATTCGATGTCCGGCAAGGACATCACGTATTCTTCGCAGCCCAGACTGATGGCATCGCCATCGGTGCCCGCGCGCGCCGTGCGGCCAATGCGATGTACGTAGTCTTCCGGATCCTGCGGCAGGTCGTAGTTGAATACATGGCTGACATCGGGAATATGCAGGCCGCGCGATGCGACATCGGTGCCGATCAAGACAGCCAGCGTGCCATCGTGAAAGTCGCGCATCATGCGCATGCGCTTTGGTTGCGGCACATCGCCGGAGATGGCTTCGGCATTGATGCCATTGCCGCGCAACAAGGCTTCCACATCTTCGGCAGCGCGGCGCGTATTGACGAACACCATGCTGCGTGTCGGGTCCATGTGCTTGAGCAGGCCGACCAGCAGGCGTGGTTTTTCGTCATTCGAAGGGTAATAAATCACCTGTCGAATGCGTTCCACCGTCATCTTGTCCGGTTCGATGCGCGTCAGCTGCGGGCTGTTCATGTGTTCATACGCCAGTTCCAGCACGCGTTGCGACAAGGTGGCGGAGAACAGCAGGTTCAGACGTTTGTCCGGCGCAGGCATGCGGCGCAGGATGTAGCGAATGTCGTTGATGAAGCCCAGATCGAACATGCGATCTGCTTCGTCCAGCACCAGTACCTGCACTGCGCTCAGGTCGATGACGTGCTGCTTGTAGAAATCAATGATGCGACCGGGAGTGCCGATCAGGATATCCACGCCTTCTTCCAGGTGGCGCTTCTGTTTTTCGAAGTCGATGCCGCCGAACGCCAGTCCCAGACGCAAGCCGGTGTGCTGTCCCAGCGGTTCGGCATCGCTGTGTATCTGCACCGCCAGTTCGCGCGTAGGCGCCAGAATGACGGCGCGCGGCGCATTGAGTTTGCGCTCGGCCGGTACCGGTTCGCGCAACAGGCGTGCGTACAGCGCGACCAGAAATGCCACGGTCTTGCCGGTGCCTGTTTGCGCCTGGCCAGCTACGTCCATGCCCGCCAGGGCATGAGGCAGGGTTTGCGCTTGAATCGGCGTGCAGCGTTCAAAGCCGGCGTCTGCCAGCCCTTTTTGCAGTGTTTCGGGCAGATGTAGTCCGGTGAAGGACAAGTCAGTCAGGTGGGAATCAGCCATTGGGCTTCTTGTTTATCCGGATAGTTCGATCATGAATAAAGTTTATGGACATGCTCACCAGAGCAGGTCCGCCAACATGCTTGAAGTCGCCTTCGGGGCAGACAGTATGGGCCTTGGCATGGCGATGGGCTTGCAAATTGCGAAATCGCCAGCTTTAATACCACCAACGAAGCGGATCGCCAATCGCCAATTTGAAATGGCCCACTCGGCCGACCGCAACCGCCAAACCAATTAATCACTCAGTAGCTGGCTCTGCATACCTGTCCCCAATGGGGTGCGTTTCCAACATCGAGCAAGAGTACCGCGCATACTGGAGGCGCCCAAACCGCAATTGTGCCTGACGCGCTAGCCAATCGTCACCCTTTCTGGGTCACGCGCGCTTGTTTCCCTCAGTACGCATCATTTAGTCCTTAGATATTCCCAAGTCCAATCCCAGATCAATGTTTAATTTTCCACGCTTGAACCCTGTCACTAGAGGTAATCCCGGTGAGTAGCGATCTTATTGTCCATGTTACGGACGCCAGTTTTGAAGCCGATGTGTTGCAGTCCAAGAAACCAGTGCTGCTGGATTTCTGGGCCGAATGGTGCGGTCCCTGCAAGATGATTGCGCCAATGCTCGACGAAGTGGCGGCCGACTATCAGGACAAGCTGACCATTGCCAAGGTCAATATCGACGAGAATCCCAAGACACCGCAACGCTTCAATGTGCGCGGCATCCCGACGCTGATCCTGTTCAAGAACGGTCAGGTCGAAGGTCAGAAAGTCGGCGCGTTGCGCAAGGCGGATCTCACTGCATTTCTGGATGGCAAGCTGTGAGAGGCTATCTAGGTAACCAGGCTCGGGGAAACCGCCCATCAGGCGGCGGTGGCGGCAACAATGGTGGTAATGGCGGCGGTGGCGGTAATCGCAATCGCCCGCCACGCGAAGGCCGTGGCAATCGCCAGCGGCATCGCAGCAGCACCGAAGGCCTGCCGCAGGACGATTTTCTCGACAATGATGATGTAGGCATTGTCTCGGCCGCCGAACTGGCGGCTTCGCGCCAGTCGATGAATCTCACCACGCTCAAGCTCAAGCCCATCGGCGAGCTGGTGGAGATGGCGCAGCGGCTGGGCGTGGACAACATGGCCCGTTCGCGCAAACAGGACATCATCTTTGAAATCCTCAAGGCGCATGTCCGCAGCGGCGAAACCATTTATGGCGAAGGCGTGCTGGAAATCCTGCAGGATGGTTTCGGCTTCCTGCGCTCGGCGGACAGTTCGTATCTCGCCGGACCGGACGATATCTACATCAGCCCCTCGCAGATCCGTCGTTTCAACCTGCGCACCGGCGATTCCATCTCCGGCCTGATCCGTCCGCCGCGCGATGGCGAACGTTATTTCGCGCTGCTGAAAGTCGGCGAAATCAATTTCGATTCACCGGACAGCGCGCGTCACAAGGTGCTGTTTGAAAACCTCACGCCGCTGCATCCGACCAAGCGTCTGAAGCTGGAGCGTGGCACGGGTTCAACCGAAGACCTGACCGCGCGCGTCATTGATCTGGTCGCGCCCATCGGCAAGGGCCAGCGCGGGCTGATCATTTCGCCGCCCAAGGCCGGCAAGACCATGCTGCTGCAAAACATTGCCAGCTCGATTACCGCCAATCATCCCGAGGTCTATCTGATCGTGCTGCTCATCGACGAGCGCCCGGAAGAAGTGACCGAAATGACCCGTACCGTGCGTGGCGAAGTGGTGGCCTCCACCTTCGATGAACCCGCCAGCCGTCACGTGCAGGTCGCCGAAATGGTGATTGAAAAGGCCAAGCGTCTGGTGGAGCACAAGCGCGATGTGGTGATCCTGCTCGACTCCATCACCCGTCTGGCGCGTGCCTACAACACCGTGGTGCCCAGCTCCGGCAAGGTGCTCACCGGCGGTGTGGACGCCAATGCCCTGCAGCGTCCGAAGCGTTTCTTCGGTGCGGCGCGTAATGTGGAGGAGGGTGGTTCACTGACCATTCTGGCCACGGCGCTGATCGACACCGGCTCGCGCATGGATGACGTGATCTATGAAGAATTCAAGGGTACCGGCAATTCGGAAATCCATCTGGATCGCCGCGTCGCTGAAAAGCGCACCTTCCCGGCGGTGAACATCAACCGTTCCGGCACCCGTCGCGAAGAGTTGATTACCAGCCCCGATGAGTTGGCCAAGATCTGGATTCTGCGCAAGCTGCTGCATCCCATGGATGAACTGGCCGCGATCGAATTCCTGCTCGACAAGATGAAGGACACCAAGACCAATGGCGAATTTTACGACGCCATGAAGCGCAGTTAGACCCGGTAATGATGTAACGAAAAAAGGCGCGTTCCCAGCAGGGAACGCGCCTTTTTTTGATGTTCGTTATGAGCTGTCAGGTCATGCTGTTGTTAACTGATGGGATACCTTTTCATTGCGGAAACGGTACCCAGCGTTGCTGCTGATAATCGTAAAGCTTGCAGGCCCGCACGCAGCGCAGATAGTGACCCAGCGTGAAGCGTGTGGTGGTGAAACCAGCGCCCAGCTCTTTCAGTTTCTGCTGTGCCGCTTTCAGCCGGTATAGCGGAATGGTGGCATCCAGGTGATGCGCCGGATGCTCCATGATGTGATGCATCAACGGGCCCAGCGGTCCGGGCATGATCAGATATAACGTTGCCGAGAGTTGCGCGGCATCGCGCTGCCATTCGCGCTTGTCGGCATACCAGGGGATGTCCGGATGGGTGTGATGCAGATAAACGATCAGTCCCACCGTCCAGTTCCACAGGATGAACGGCACGACAAAGGCGCACAGCAATGTAGACCAGAAGGCGGTGTCGTGCGTGCGGGTGTACCAGTACGTCAGGCCAATCCACACCACGGCCACCGTTGCCACCAGCAGCGAGTCCAGCTTGAACTCGGCGCGCGGCGTGGGCATCTGCCGGCGGCTGGGGAAGAACATTCGTTGCCACCAGATTTCGACGAAGTAATACACCGCCGGGCCGGCAGCGCCACGATACAGGCGTTCCAGGGCGCGTCGTCCGGGCGATAGCGCGGCGTACTCTTCCGGTGTCTTGGGTTCCCACACGAAATCGCGGCCACGCAGATTGTTGAAGCCGTGGTGCACGACGTTGTGACCCACGCGCCACAGCGAATACGGCGTCAGCGAGACCAGGAAGGCGATGCGTCCCAGCCAGTGATTCATGTTCCAGCTGCTGGTCAGGGCCTGATGGCAGGCATCATGGCCAATGACAAACAGACGCACGATGGCCACCCAGGTGATCAGTGCGCCCAGCACCTGCAGCCAGCCATTGCCGCCGGCAATGGCCAGCCATTGACCGATGCCGAATACGCCCAGATCGGATGCCAGCAGGAAGATGGCGTAGGCATTGCGCTTTTCGCGATAGGGTTCGGTGGCCTTACGGGCGTCCACCACTGAAAGAGGAGGAGCGCTGGCCGCAGGAGCGGCTGTTGTTTCACTGGGCTCGCTAACCGGAGATGTGGTCTGGTATTTAAGGTTCACGACTTTCCTTATAAAAATAATCAGAGGGAAGCAGCCAACGTGGGTGAATGGCTGGATGTTAACAAAGTCTGTCTGCCATCCAGCCAGCGATTGCATTGCAGAAAATGGTTGCGCCAGTGGCGCCAGGGCTTTCCTCGCGGTTAAAGGCGGCGGGGATCATGGTTTCCGCCAGAACAGGCTCGATGACGCATGCTGATTGTGCCGGGATTAAAGGCGCGCTTCAAAGCCGTCATCCGGCGCACGGAACCCATGGGTTTCCACATCAATTGGCGTAGTTGTTGCCATTCTGTTCGCTATCTATCCACCGGTGCCGGTATGATTAATTTATAGAGCTGTTAAGTCACTGGAACATAACGCGGTTTGGCCTGCGCCCTGACCGCAGCACAACCAACAGCTTCCAGCAATAAATTGCCGACCGGACGGTTAGCGCCATACATGACAGTATAGGCCACCTCGCCGCAGGCCCATAGTCCGGGAATGCTGCTACGGCCATGCGGGTTCACGACCAGCGTATCCATGTGGAAATGTGCGGCGCTGGGCGGGCATTAAACTGCACTTCGTGGCACGCCTGCTGCTGTGGTCATTAAGCGCCAGGGCCAGCGAGCCACCCGTGAAATCCGCGATTCCGCCGTAATTATCAGTATCTGATAATTGCATGCAACGTCGCGGCATCATGGTCGGCCTTGAGTGCAGTAATGCACGCAAGAGTGGCATGGTCAGCAGGGTTTCCGCTGCTGGTATCAGATACGCGAGTTTCGATCTCAACTGAAGCCGTGCGAGCATTGCTGACTATCTGGGACTTACCAGTAAAACCGTCAGTCGCTGTTTTTCCAAGCTCGCCCGATGCGGGCTGATCAGCGTGCGCGCCAAGCGCGCAATTGTTGCAACTGACGGAGTTGCAGCGTGTGTTTGTCGGTGAAGCCGATGGCGGCATGACAGTGAGTCCAGCATGAAAGCGGCCAGTCATGAGTTCGATGTGGCGGTGATCGGCGCAGGGCCGGTGGGACTGTGCTTTGCCGCCGCCATGGCGCGAGCGCAATTCAAAGTCGCCCTCATTGAAAAACAACCGGAATCGTCATTGGCGGAACCTGCCTGCGATGGCCGTGAGATCGCACTCACGCATCGTTCGATGCAGACAATGCAAACCCTGGGAGTGTGGTCCGCCATTGCGCCCGAGGAAATCGCGCCGCTCAAGGCAGCCATGGTGTTGAATGCTGCCTCCCACTACCAGTTGCAGTTTGATCCCGGTCATGCCGGCGTCGATGCGCTGGGTTATCTCGTGCCCAATCATCTGATTCGCAAAGCGGCTTATCAATGCATGGTCAATGAGCCCGGTGTCACGTTGTTTGCGGAACGGGAGCTGGCCGACATCAGCATGGGTGCCGATACAGTCACATTGCGTATGACGGATGGCATGGTGTTACGCAGCAAACTGCTGGTGGCTGCCGACAGCCGTTATTCGTCCACGCGGCGCGCCATGGGCATTGCCGCCGACATGCTCGACTTCGGCAAAACCATGCTGGTGTGCCGCATGAATCATGAACACGCGCATGAGCAGACCGCCTGGGAATGGTTTGGCGAACAGCAGACGCTGGCGCTGTTGCCGTTGCCAGGCGATTGCTCTTCCATCGTCATTACCGTGCCTGCGGCCGAAGCGCAGCGTTTACAGCAGCTCGATGAGGATGCCTTCAATCGCGACATCGAACGGCGTTTTGCCGGTCGTCTGGGACGCATGCAACTGCAGGGCCGGCGGCATGCCTATCCGCTGGTGGCCACCTATGCGCGCCGCTTTACCGCGCAGCGTTTCGCCCTGCTCGGCGATGCGGCTGTCGGCATGCATCCCGTCACTGCGCATGGCTTCAATCTGGGACTGCGTGGCATGGATACGTTGGTCAGCGCCATCAGTCATGCTGCACGCGCCGGTCAGGATATCGCCAGCGACAGGGTATTGACGCGCTATGCCCTCACGCATCGCCGCGACACCTGGCCGCTGTACATGGCCACCAATGCCATCGTGCGGCTATACACGGACAACCGGCCGCTGGCGCGCATGGGGCGTCATGTCGCGTTGCGGCTGGCCAACCGCATTCAGCCATTCAAAAAGTCATTGCTGTCGATGCTGACAGAGGCCCGGTCTGGATTCGGATAGCAAACGAATTTTGTTTCGCTTGATTATCTGCCACCGATGCCGTTGCCAGTGAAGGCGGCATGGACATGAACAAGGGCTAGGACAAGGCAAGGCGCAGGCGGTCGCAATAACTTGCTGACTGCCGTGGTCGGTGCTGCCGGCAAGATGCTCAAACAAAACGATGGTCCGCGCATCGCCGTGATGGAGACCACCGGCTGGGACACCCATGCCAATCAGGGCGCGGAGCAAGGCCAATTGGCCGCACGCCTGGCAGGTCTGGATGGAGCCATCGATGCGCTGCGTATGGAAATGGGTACTGCCTGGAACACACGGTAGTGATGGTCGCCACCGAATTCGGCCGCATCGTCGCCATCAACGGCACCCGCGGCACCGATCACGGCACCGCGACCTGTGCCTTCCTGGTCGGCGGCGCAGTGAATGGCGGCAGAGTGATCGCCGATTGGCCGGGCGTTGCCAGCAGCAATCTCTATCAAGGCCGCGATCTGCAACCCACACTCGATCTGCGTACTGCCTTCAAAGGCGTGCTGGCCACGCACCTGGGCGTGAGCGAAGCTGTGCTGGAAACCAGGGTGTTCGCCAACAGCCAAGCGGCCAGGCCCATGCTCGATCTGGTGCGCAAGGCGTAGATCATGCTTGAAAGTTGTCATTCCCGTGAAAGCGGGAATCCAGCAAGAAATCAATTCAGCTGGATACCCTCCTTCGCGGGCATGACGCAACTTGGAAATCGTGCGCTATCCTGCCCTCTCCCGGAACCGGGAGGGGGCAGGGTGAGGATATATTCATCTGACCGTAAGCAAGCTGCTTTTGCTGTTTCGTTTTGGGGTGTGCTAGAGGTCGTCAAGCCATTGAATGGCTTGATATTGATGGGGAGACGCATATTAGAGCACAGGGCATACTTATTCTTATACTTGACAATAAGTATTCAGGTTGTATCCTTATCCTCATATTTATGAGAGGGCAATTTTATGCGCAGCATCGAGGTCGATGATGAGGTATATAAACTTCTGGAAGGGAAGGTGCAGAGCTTCGGAGATTCGCCGAATCTCGTATTGAAGCGCTTACTCGGTATCGAACTACCCGCGACAGCGCTGCCAACTCCACAGTCTCCGCTCAGCAGGTCACCAGTTCGGAAGCACAAGAGAGGGAAAGCACCCAAAACTAACCTGCGGGATTTAATCCGCGTAGGAAGCCTGTCTGAGGGACAAGTGTTATTCATGCATGACTATCAAGGTAATAAGATCAGCGGTGTGCAAGCCATAATTCGTGGCAATGATCTCGAATATAAGGGAAATATGTACTCCATGTCGGCCCTTGCTCTCAAGCACATGAAAAGCCAAGGGTATGACAGCAATTCTTATCGTGGCCCTCAGTTTTGGTACACGGCACAAGGAAAAAGTGTCAAAGAGCTATGGGATGAATACCTCAAGGCGTTGTGAGGTGATGTTCAAAGATGTTCTCACCTAGAGAGCTTGGGTTTGTAACAGAATTAATGAAGCAATACTATGAGCAGCACGCGCATACGAAATTGTCTATTTGCATTTAAGTGCGACAAGCAATGGGGCGATCTCATTCGCACATCATTTGAGAAAGTACGGTTTTGTACAGATTGTTCTCGTGATGTTTTCTTCTGTTCGACTGATTCGGAGCTCGCTGAAGCAGTGCGACTAAACCGCTGTGTTGCCGTGGCGGTGGTATCAGCGCTACCTACAGATATGCACAGACGGAAATTAGAAGAGCAGATACTGCTGGGTGTGGTTAATCCTGTAAGTGACTTTGATGAGCAAGAAGATTAAATCCTGCGTATGAGGCAAACACATGGACACACTACGACATGATGTTAGCAAGTGGGTGGTTAACAATTCACAGCAAACTTTTCGAGCAGACGCATTTAAAGCAACGTGCTCCTGAAGCGCATCGTTAATCGAATTTTTATTGTGCATGTCCGTTTCGTCTCTCTCACTCCCCCAGCGCCTTCCTCTTGTCCCGCATCGACGATGCCGACCGTGCAAAGCTGAACTCCGCCGTGACCCGGTCGCGGCCGAGCATGCGGGCCAGCGTGGCTTTCACAGTGGGCGCATCGTCATCGAAATCGCCATGGTGACTGGCGGTGGAGGCGGTGATGTTGCCGGGCGATGCATCGTTGGGCGCGAGCACGTAATCCACTGTGCCGCGTTTGATCAGTTGTTGCAGGGTTTTGTGTTGCGCGACGAACTTGTCCATGCCGAGGATGGGCCAGCCGTCCTTGCTCAGGGCGAAGCGCAGTTTCTTTTCAAAGCCATTCGACACCATGTACAGCAATGACTTGTTGTACACATGCGCGCAGTTGTCGTCGCGTTCGGTTGGGTCTTTCAGATTGAACAGCGTGAATTTGCCGATCTGGTCCGATTGAATGGCGGGCAGGTAAGTGCTGTCGAACAGGCCGGTGGTGCAGGCCGCTGCCCACAGCGTGCAGGTTTTGATCTTCAGGCCCAGGCCTTTTGTCTCGGGCCACTCGAAGCCGGTTTCAGTCTTGAGTGAATCCTTGATGATAGAACCGTGGCTGCTAATGAACTGGGTGAGCGGCGCCATGAAGATGCTGCCAGCGCTATGACCGGCCACATGCAATTCGATATTCGGATACTCCACATACAGCTTGTGCAACTGTTCAGCCACTAGGCGCGCGCCGCCGTCGGCCCTGAGCGTGGCCAGCAGGGCGTTCTCTTTCATCTCGTCCCACATGCGCTTGCCGCCGGCGATGCGTGCAATGGGCTCCAGCGTGTCGTCGAGACGATCCAGCATGAAGTCCTTGGCGGCATCCAGCGCGCCTTCGGGACGTCGCTGGCGCAGGGCATCGTTGAGCAGGTTGGTGACGGTGCTCCAGAAATCGGTGCGCCAGATGAAAGCCAGCGGATATACCTCGGCCTGCAACAGTGCGGGCAGATAGTTTTCCACGCGCTGAATCGCATTGGCTTCGGGCACCAGGCCGCCATGCGCGTACAGCAGGATGCGGCGCTTTTTCCAGTTGGCGGTGCGTTGCGGCAGGTCTTCATTGATGAGGCGGACAATGTCCTGGGCAGTGTTGCCATAGGTGCCGACGCCGCGCAGCTGGCCGTCATTGCCGATGCTGATGATATGCGGCCGTAAATCTGGGAAGGACAGACGCGAGGTGATCAAGCCGCCGGACTTCGCGCCGATGCTGCGGGCTTCATCAATGATGACCGGCGCACCCAGACGCGCCACCCAGACATCGCGGCCGTTATCCAGCCAGTCGGCATAAGTCACATGACCAAAGCCACGATGTCCCCAGTCATCCGCCCAGGAGTTCTGGAACCAGAAACCGCGCTGGTCGTAACCCACAATGGCAAAGGCATGTGCGCCGACCAGATGCGAGTCCGGCGGCACGCGGCCATCTTTTTTCACCTTGCCCCAGCCTTTGTGAACCATGCTGGTGACAAACAGGATGCCGACTTCTGCGAGTGCGGCATGCATGGCGACGATGTCCTTGTGATTGACGCGAAAATAAGCGCCCAGCGGCCGTTGCGCCGCGTCGTCAGCGCGTTCACGGGTGATGGCCTGATTCAACTGGCCGAGTTTGAGCGGCCATAATCTGGCGGCGCAAACCCCGTGTTTGTGCCAGCCCTTCATTGCGCCACGCGCGCTGGAGCCTTCGTAGTTTTCGCCGCGCCATTCATCGTAGAGCTTGGCGGTTTCGTACAGCATGTGCGGGCTGACCGGCGTCCTGCTGGGATACACCTTGCGTGCACGCAGCAGATAGTTGCAGGTGGCGGCCAGCGCAAAACCGGAACATGCGCCTTCTTCGCCCTGATCGAGGATCAGCGCCTTGCCGTCCAGCCGTTTTTCATAGGCTTCCAGGGTGAGTTCTTCGGGCACTTCGATCAAGGTGGGCACGAACATGCGGTCGCGAAAGTCCACCGTGTCCGGCCGTGCATCGAAGGTGCGTTGCAGGGCCTTGGCGGCTGCGGTGCCGGGCGAGACGGGTTTGCGGCGCTTCTTGCGTGCGGTGCTGGCCATGACGATCTCCTTTTCTTGTTGCTGCTGGGTGTGTCCAGGGAACCTCTGAATAACCTGCTGCGCTCGACATCTTGAACGTGTACGGTGCTCGGAATCCTCATTTATTCTCGATAAACTTCGGTTCCTGCGCTCCGGTCGCGTCCAACCTGCCTTCGCTCGCGACGGTTTTTCAGAGGCTCCCTAGAATGATGGCTTGCAGGTAACTGCGGCAAGACTGACGCCATTTGGAGAATTTCATGATGAAGACGATGCTGATCAACACTCGCTGGCTGGTCCTGGCTTCACTGGCAGTGGGTGTGGCGTTGGGATGTCTGGCGACGCAGGCGCTGCACGCACAGCAAAGCGGTATCCAGCGTACGATCCTGTTGCGGACCGACATGTTGGCGGCCAGTGCGCCGATGGAGGCGGTGATGGGACGAGCCGAGATACCCGCCGGCGGCAACGCGGGCAGGCATACGCATTACGGCCGGGAAGTGGGTTATGTGCTCAGCGGTGAAGCCGTGCTGGAGGTGGACGGTGAAGCGCCGCGCATCCTGCATGCGGGCGACACCTTCCTGATCGAGGCCGGCAAGGTCCATGACGCCCGCGCCAGTGGCGATGCGCCTGCCAGAGTGCTGGCGTTTTATCTGGTGGAGAAGGGCAAACCGCTGGCGGTGCTGGCAGCGCAGTAAGCCGTATTGATCCGACATTGATGAGCTATGCTTGCGATTCGACCCGATGTTGATGAGGTTGATGAGTCATGAGTCTTCTCGGCACGCACATTGAGAGCATTGCACAGGTCATTCAGTTGTCTGTAGCGCCGGTGTTCTTGCTGGCAGGCGTGGGCGCAATCTTGAACGTACTGGTGGGGCGTCTGGTGCGCATTGTCGATCGAGCGCGCGTCACCGAGGCGCAGATGAAAGATGCAAACGAGACGGTCATCAAGGAGCTGGAAGAACGTCTGGACGTGCTGGCCCGGCGCGCACGTTTGATCAACCGCGGAGTTGCGCTCAGTGTGTTGTCGGCAGTGCTGGTGCCCATCGTGATTGTCAGCCTGTTTATCAGCGTGCTGTTCCAGGTGAATCTGGCGGTGCCGATTGCCGTGGCTTTTATCGTCGGTCTGATCAGTCTGGCGGCAGGTTTGTTGTATTTTTTGCGCGAGATATTCGTGGCAACGGCGGCCTTGAGTTTCCGTGTGTCAGGGTTGAGCGAGACGGAGCAACTGCGACGGGTCGTGAAGAATTCCTGAAACCAGCACTAACAGGGCGGGCAATTAATGATTAACAGCCCCGCCCTGCCAACATTAAGCTTTCTTTTTGGCGCGGCCCGGACGGGTTTTGCCATAGCTGTTACGCCAAATCTTGCCCTTGCGGGTTCTGCGATCGCCTCTGCCCATGATGTCACTCCTCAAATTGCAGCCAACCCGGCCGAATGAGCCGGGAACAAACCGTAAACCGGGCGCGCACTTTAAGGCCAAGGCCGCCACGGCGCAAATCCGTGAAACAGCGCCGGGTGCCGGCGAGCGGTTGCCGGGCAACATGCAAAGGCAGGAAAATTGACGACTATGGCCAACGCACCCGACATTCTGATTCAACCTGGCGAATACCGGACCTCCGATACCGGCGGCGTACTGGCGGCGCAGCTGAGCCATTCCCTGGCCATTTGCATCCATGACGATACCCGCGGGGTGGCCGGCGTGCTGCATTTCCATTACGCCAGCACGCATGAAGGCAAGGGCGTGGAGCTGACGGATGCCATCCTCAGCTCGCATCTGTTGCTGCTGGATCTGTTCTGCAAGGCCATGCGCGCCCTGGGCGCACGCAAGACCAGCTGGCGGGTGCGCATCGTTGGCCATATTCCCAGCGACATGGGTCTGGAAGAACCGGCAGCCTCGGTGATGGACCTGCTCAAGGTATATTTCGATGACACGCGCCTGCCGGTGGAATGCAAGGAACTGAAACGTCCCAAGGACATCCTGCTGCGTCTGGACTCGCATGCCGGCCGTATCGTGGTCAGCGACGCGCCGCCGGGCGCCTGAAGGAATGGGTTGCACCGCTGGCGCTCGAGCCGCATTACAGGGATCATCTGATCCCAGATTCAAGGCGTCGATGGGTGGCTGAATACCGGAACCGCGCTAGGCTGATCCGGCTTGCATCTAAGGCAGCCAAGACTCCCATCTCAGCACCATTGAGCGGACAAGCGCGATGCAGGCGGAGCAGACACTCGAATTCATGCCGGTGCGCAGCGGCGAGCAGATTGCCAGGGTGGCGCAACTGGCGCGGGAAATCTGGACCGAGCACTACCTGCCCATCATCGGTCAGGCGCAAATTGATTACATGCTGGCGCGCTTGCAGAGCGCGGCAGCCATCGCGGCGCAGATCGCGGCAGGCGACGAATATTTTCTGCTGCGCCGACAGGATCAATGGCTGGGTTATGCCGCCGTGCGTACCGATGCCGATGCCCGGCGTTTGTTTGTCAGCAAGTTGTATTTGCTCAAGACCGTGCGGGGTCAGGGGCTGGGGCGCGCCAGCATGAACCACCTGGCGCAGATGGCCAGACAGCGGGGATTAAGCAAACTCTGGCTGACGGTGAACAAGCGCAATCCGGCCCTGATGGCGTACTTGCGTATCGGCTTTGTGACGGTGGGCGCCGAGGTTGCGGATATTGGCGGTGGTTATGTGATGGATGATTATCAACTGGAATGGACGCCTGCTTCTGATTCAATTCAATAACAACATCGGCAGCATTGCCGGAAGGGGCAGGAGATGAATCTGCGTTTTGCCACCCAGAGCATTCGCATCCGGATATCCACGGAAGAACTGGCGCAGCTGCAGGCCGGTAAATCCCTGGGATTGGAAGTGTCGTTGCCGCGCGGTCATTCATTCCGCGCCAAGGTCAATCAGAGCAATGCAGAGTGGCAGTTCGACAGCGACCCAACCGGTTTATGGTTCAGCATCCCGCGCGCCGAACTCGAGTTGCTGGCGCAGGGTGCGCCCAGCAAGGAAGGCATGATGCATGTCTTCGACACCCATCACGGCGAGTTGCAGATCAGTCTGGAAGTAGATGTGAAGACCGGCCGCAAGCGCGAGTGATATGTCAGCGAATGGCCACGATATCGATGCTTTCGGTATTCGGGTCGAACAGGATCTGCGCTTCCTTGCGTTGCAACTGGCGCATCACATGGGCCACTTTCTGTTGCAGCGAATAATCGCGATTGCCGTAGTCGGTGCCTTCGCGCAGCACGAAGGATTCAATCACGCCTTGCAGCGTCTCGGCGGCCAGCTCCGTATAGGGAATGATCACCGGCTCGACAGGTTGGTCGCTCACTGATGTTTCAGCCTTCGCGTTCGATGGCGCGATAACCAATGTCATGACGGTATTGCACGCCCTGCCAGTGGATGCCGTCGGCCAGTGCATAGGCCTGTTGTTGTGCGGCTTTGACGGTATCGCCCAGACCGACGGCGCATAATACGCGTCCGCCACTGGTGACGACCTCGTTGCCCTGCAATTGCGTGCCGGCATGAAACACCTTGCCGGGTAGCCTGGCGGCATTCTGCAACCCACTGATGACATCGCCCTTGCGCGGCGTGTCAGGATAGTTGCCGGCAGCGAGTACGATGCCGAGTGCGGCTTTCGGATTCCATTTGGCAGTGACTTGATCGAGCCTGCCATCCAGTGCCGCCTCGCACAGCATGGTGAGGTCGGAATCCAGACGCATCATGATGGGTTGCGTTTCGGGATCGCCGAAGCGGCAATTGAATTCCAGCACATTGGGCGTGCCATCCGGCGCGACCATCACACCGGCATACAGGAAGCCGGTGTAGGGCGTGCCCATGGCGATCATGCCTTTGACGGTGGGCTCGATCACTTCACGCATGATGCGGTGATGAATTGCAGGCGTGACCACCGGCGCGGGGGAATAGGCACCCATGCCACCGGTGTTGGGACCTTGGTCAGCATCAAGCAGACGCTTGTGATCCTGCGAAGTGGCCATGGGCAGGACGTGCTGACCATCGACCATGACGATGAAACTGGCTTCTTCGCCTTCCAGAAACTCTTCGACCACCACCAGCGAGCCGGCGCTGCCAAACTGTCCGGCGAACATGTCCTTCACCGCCTGCACGGCTTCTGCCTGTGTGGCGCAGATGATCACGCCCTTGCCGGCAGCGAGGCCATCGGCCTTCACCACCAGCGGCGCACGTTGTGCGAGCACCCATTGCTCATCGAAGGATTGTTGCGTGAAGGTGGCGTAGGCGGCAGTTGGAATCCTGTTGGCCTTGAGAAAGTCCTTGGTGAAGGCCTTGGAGCCTTCCAGTCGCGCGCACAATCTGCTGGGGCCGAAGCAACGCAAACCCGCTTGTTGAAAGGCGTCGGTCACGCCCAGCACCAGCGGTGCTTCAGGTCCAACGATGGTCAGGTCGATTTTTGTATCGCTGGCAAATTTCACCAGACCCGCAATGTCATCGGCAGCAATGTTGATATTGCTGACGCGGGCTTCCAGTGCCGTGCCGGCATTGCCCGGCGCCACATAGACATGTTGGACGCGCGGCGATTGCGCGACCTTCCAGGCCAGTGCGTGTTCGCGTCCGCCATTACCAATGATGAGAACGTTCATAAGAATAAAGACTGTAGGCTGTAGGCCGTGGGTGAAGTATCTGCTGCGATTGGCTTAGATATGTGAGAGCGGTCAGAGAAGGCGCACATTTCTGACCTACAGCCTACATATATAGTCCGCAGCCTTTAGTGTCTGAAATGCCGCATGCCGGTGAGCACCATGGCGATGCCATGCTCATTCGCTGCTGCGATGACTTCATTGTCGCGCATGGAACCGCCCGGCTGGATCACGGCCTTGATGCCGAATTCGGCTGCCGCATCCAGTCCATCGCGGAACGGGAAGAAGGCATCCGAGGCCATGACACAACCGCTGACGGTCAGGCCTTCGTCCCTGGCCTTGATCGCAGCAATCCGCGTGGAATAAACGCGGCTCATCTGTCCGGCGCCCACGCCGATGGTCATGCCGTCGTGCGCAAACACGATGGCATTGGATTTGACGAACTTGCATACCTGCCAGGCGAACTGCATATCGCGTAATTCTTCAGCAGTAGGCTGACGTTGCGTGACCACTTTCAGGTCGGCCACATTGATCATGCCCAGATCGCGGCTTTGTATCAGCAGGCCGCCATTCACGCTGCGCAGATCGTATTGGGTATTGCTGTCGTCCAGTTTGCCGGTAATCAACAGGCGCACGTTTTCCTTACGCTTGCACAGGTCGCGCGCGTCGGCGTCGGCATCCGGAGCAATGATTACTTCGACGAACTGGCGTTCGAGAATGGCGGCAGCGGTGTTGCTGTCGAGCGCGCGATTGAAGGCAATGATGCCGCCGAACGCCGAGGTCGGATCGGTTTTATATGCACGGTGGTAGGCTTGCAGAATATCGTCGCCCACCGAGACGCCGCAGGGATTGGCATGCTTGACGATCACGCAGGCGGGTGCATCGAACTGACGCACGCATTCCAGTGCGGTATCGCTATCGGCGATGTTGTTATACGAAAGCTGCTTGCCTTGCAGTTGTGCGGCACTCGCCACGCTCGCGCCCTGGGCATCGCTGGCGGCATAGAAGGCTGCCTGCTGATGCGGGTTCTCGCCGTAACGCAGATCCATGCGCTTGCGGAATTGCAGCGGCAACAGATCGGGAAACTCGCTGCTGGCGCTTTGCGTAACCCTGGTCAGATAGCTGGCCACCATCGCATCGTACTGCGCGGTGTGTGTGAAGGCCTTGGCTGCCAGACGCTTGCGCATGGCTTCGGTGACGCTGCCGTTGTGCGCATTCATTTCATCCAGGACCGCCTGATAATCGAGTGGATCAACCACAATGGTGACGCGCTCATGATTCTTTGCCGAGGCGCGCACCATTGCCGGCCCGCCAATGTCGATGTTCTCGATGGCGTCTGCATAGCTGCAATCCGCTTTGGCAATCGTGGCGGCAAAGGGGTACAGGTTCACCACCACCAGATCGATGGCGTCAATGCCGTGCTGCTTCATCACGACTTCATCCACGCCGCTGCGACCCAGCAGGCCGCCATGAATTTTCGGATGCAGCGTCTTGACGCGGCCATCCATGATTTCCGGAAAGCCGGTATGTTCGGAAACCTGCTTGACCGGAATGCCGTCCCTGGCCAGCAGCGCGGCGGTGCCGCCCGTAGAGAGGATTTCAATGTTGCGTTGCTGCAGGGCGCGGACGAAATCCAGCAGACCGTCCTTGTTGGAAACGCTGATCAAGGCGCGTCGAATGATGGTGCTCACTTAAATTGACTCGGATAAAAATAAAAAGCGATCAGGTCATGGCTTCGGCCACGCCGGAAGATCAGGCGGACTCGCTGAGTCCGTATTCACGCAATTTCTTGCGCAGCGTACCGCGGTTCATGCCGAGTACCTCGGCGGCGCGGCTCTGGTTCCCGTCAACATAGTTGAGAACAGCGCGAAACAACGGCTCTTCCACTTCACGCAGCACCAGTTCGTACAGGTGGCCTGGGCGGTCACCGTTTAGATGGGAAAAATAGCTGTCCAGTGCGGCGGCGGTCTGTGTGCGCAGCGGGACGGCAGCATGGCCGTGACCATTGGCATGACGGCTGTTCGGCTTGTGGGTAGTTTTGCTTGCGATATCTCTTGCGGGCTTGCGAATAATTGTTTTTTTCTTGGATGCCATGAGCGACCTACCATGTAAAACGGGCCAATGAATCAAGCCTGTGTCATTGGCTATTGCTATCTGCCAGGCGTGTTGCGGCTGCTTCATGCAGCGGTTGCACTATGAATGGATTCCAGTGTGTCGAAGTAGGCTTCGACAGCAGCCAGTTGCGTTTCCGCAGTGTCAGCACGCATCACTACTTGCCGAAAGGTATGCTCATGCGGGCGACCTTCGGCGTACCAACCAATATGTTTACGCGCAATCCGGACACCGGTCCCTTCCCCGTGAAATGTGTACAGCCTGCGCAAATGGGCGCGCATGATAGCACGGACTTCGGCCACATCTGGAGAGGGCAATAACGTGCCCGTATTGAGGAAAGTCGCGATGTCACGGAAGATCCATGGCTTTCCCTGCGCGGCGCGTCCGATCATCAAGCCATCGACGCCAGTCTGTTCAAGTACTTGTCGGGCTTTTTGTGGCGAGTCGATATCACCGTTGGCTAACACCGGAATTTTCACGGCCTTTTTGATGGCGCTGATGGTGGCGTATTCGGCCTGACCATTGAACATGCAGGCGCGGGTGCGGCCATGAACCGCCAGTGCCTGAATGCCGCAGTCCTCGGCGATGCGGGCGATTTGCGGGCCATTGCGATGCTCGGGACTCCAGCCGGTACGGATCTTGAGAGTGACAGGTACCGGCACTGCAGTGACCACTGCTGTGAGGATGGACGCCACCAGGGCTTCATCGCGCAACAGCGCCGAACCCGCAGCTTTGTTGCAGACCTTTTTGGCCGGACAGCCCATGTTGATGTCGATGATCTGTGCGCCGAGCTCGACATTGACGCGTGCCGCCCCGGCCATCATGGCGGCATCGCCGCCGACGATCTGCACGACGCGTGGTTCGGGTTCTTCGGCGTGACTCAAACGACCGCGCGATTTGGCCGAGTTCCACAGTGTCATGTCGCTGGTCAGCATTTCTCCTGCGGCCAGACCGGCGCCAAAGCTACGGCACAGTTGACGAAAGGGCAGATCGGTCACGCCCGCCATGGGGGCGAGCGCGAGATTGCTGCTGAGCGGGTAATGACCGATGCGCATGGCTATGGTTGTTGCAATGGCAGGTCGTGCGTGCATTGCAGGCCGTTGTTCAGTTGCAGACAGGTGTCGAACTGGAAGCCCACGGCATCCTGGCCGGGATCAACGATGGCCAGATCGATATTGGCCGCTTCGCCGGCGGCCAGCAGGCGTGTGGCCTGCGCATTGCTGCCCAGATATTCTTCCGGCTTGAAATCACGTGTGCCTACCTTGCCGCCGAAACGATCTTCAAGGCTGAGTTGCAGCAACGGATATGGCTGGGCAAAGCCGGCACCATTGGTGACGCTGGCGCGCACCCGCAGGGTGCCGGGCTCCTGCGGATCAGACACGATGCCCCATTGTTTGATGCTGTATGCCTGTAGCTGCCATTGCGGCGTCAGTGGCTGGCCGATGGCGGCATACAGTCGGCTGAGCTGTGGACCGAAGCTGGGATGACGCGCCAGCGCCGCGCGCGAATGATGCAAAGCCTGTGCAAGCAGTAACAGGCTGAGCGCCGCACTAGCCAACGCCCAGGGCCAGCGTCGTTGGCGGGGCGCAGATTCAAATGGCTCGTCGGCCAGGTCCAGCGGCGGCAGAGACTTTGTTAATTGCGCGTGGGTTGCAGTGGCGGGTATTTCAGGCGCGGGTTGTTCCTGAAGAGGATTCGTCTCTGCATTTGTAGCCGCGGATTCATCTGCGCTGGCGCTGGTTGCATCGCGATGATTGAGCCGGCGACTGATGGTGGTGTTGGCGATCTGATCGGTGCCACCTTTGGCAAGACGTTCCGTCAATGCCGCCGTATCCAGGCTGGCAATGGCATCGGCCAGCGACGTGGCGGTGAGCTCCTGTTCGACATCCTCCAGTTCCGTTTCTGCGTCATCGTCTGTTGGTGGAGCGGCGTTGTCCAGATGATCGACAGGGGGCGCCCATTCTTCGGGATCGAGGTTGAACTCTTCAATAACTGTGCGTGAATGCGCTGGATTGTCTTGGGCTTCATCCGAAGCCATGTGACGATAGATACCGCTGATTTCAATACGGTTGCCTTCCAGCACGATTTCTTCGTGCGAGAGCGCTGCCGCGTCATAATCATGTGAGCTGCTGCCGGTTTCCTGATGGTTTACGGCATCGCCATTGCCATTGCCGGGAGAGGTATCTTCGCCATCCTGCAATTGCTCGATGGCATCGAACTGCGTGTTGCAGCGTCCGCAACGCACCTGGCCATGCGCAGCCCGCAGGATCGTGCTGGTCACACGAAACACGGTTTGGCAGCCTGGGCATTGCGTCAGCACGTTGGTTTCCTGTTGAAACTAAGTCAGTGAAGATCGGGCAGCACGCTTCTTGCCGCTCAGGCGTGCCCAATCACCCTGCCGCATGATCGGTTCCATCTCGAACCATGCGGCATAGCAATTCTGTACTGCGGCCGCCTGTTCTGTCAGCACACCGGATAACACGATGTGGCCGTTGGTCTGGGTCAGTGCCGCCAGACGTGGCGCGAGCGTTTCGAGCGGTCCGGCCAGAATATTCGCGATCAGCAACTCGGCAGGCTGCAACTCCACATCATGCAAACTGAGTGATAGTGCAGTGCTGACGCCATTGCGTTCGGCGTTGTCACGGCTGGCCAGCAGGGCCTGGGGATCGATGTCCACGCCAACCGCGCGTTGTGCGCCCAGTTTGAGCGCGGCGATGGCCAGAATACCCGAGCCGCAACCATAGTCGATCAAGGTTGCAGGCAAAGGGGCATGTTGATCCAGCCATTGCAGACACAGCGCCGTGGTCGGGTGTGTGCCGGTGCCGAAGGCCAGGCCCGGGTCGAGATCCACCACGATGGCGTGCGGGTCATCGGGCCGCTGGCCGTCCGGACAGATCCATAAACGTTGGCCGAACTGCATGGGATGAAAGTCTTTCAGCCACTCCCGTTCCCAGGGACGGTCGGCCAACTGTTCAAAGCGATGCGTGGGCAGAGGCGTTTGCAATTGCGTCTGCAGCGCTGTCACTACGGATTGTGGACCGGTTGCCGCATCGAACAATGCCTTGATGTTGACCGTAGGCCACAGCGGCAGAGCGCCGGGAGCGGGTTCCAGGATGGGATCGTCGGCGGCGTCTTCGAGCGTGACGGATAATGCGCCGATGGCGAACAGGGCATCTGCCACCGGTTCCGGGTCGCTCTTGCCGAGTTCGAGGGTGAGTTGCAGGAAGGGCATGGTGTCGATCAATGCTATTCATCAAACAAAGAGGGCGCGATGAATCGCGCCCCTGCACAAGCGGTGTTGTCGGGGCGCAATGGGTTGCGCCCTGTTCATCATTTGATTCCCAGACGCCGCTCCAGATAGTGAATGTCCAGACCACCGGCCTTGAACGCGCCGTGGTTGAAGATTTCCTGGTGCAGCGGGATGTTGGTCTTGATGCCTTCCACCACCATCTCCGACAAGGCCGTTTTCATGCGGGCGATGGCGGTGTCGCGATCTTCGCCATAGGCGATCAGCTTGCCAATCATCGAGTCGTAATACGGCGGCACGACATAGCCGCTGTACAGATGACTGTCGACGCGGATGCCGGGACCGCCGGGCGGGTGATACAGCTTCACCGGGCCGGGTGAAGGCACGAAGCCCTTGGGATCTTCCGCATTGATGCGGCATTCGATGGCATGGCCACGCACCACGATGTCGCTTTGAGTCCAGGGCAGGCGCTCACCGGCGGCAATACGCAACTGCGCCTTGACGATGTCGATGCCGGTGACCTGCTCGGTGACCGGGTGCTCTACCTGCACGCGCGTGTTCATTTCGATGAAATAGAACTCGCCGTTTTCATACAGGAATTCCAGTGTACCTGCGCCGCGATAGCCGACCGCGCTGCAGGCTGCGACACAGCGTTCGCCGATCATCTTGCGCTGCTTGGGCGTAATGCCGGGGGCCGGCGCTTCTTCGATCACTTTCTGATGGCGGCGCTGCAGGGAGCAATCGCGTTCGCCCAGGTGCACCACGTTGCCGTAGTTGTCGGCCAGCACCTGGATTTCGATGTGACGCGGTTTTTCCAGGAATTTTTCCATGTAGACCTGGCCGTTGCCGAATGCGGCGATGGCCTCAGCCTGCGTGACATTGATGGCGTTGAGCAGCGTGGCCTCGCTGTGTACCACGCGCATGCCGCGGCCGCCGCCACCGCCCGATGCTTTGATGATTATGGGATAGCCGATCTGCCGTGCGATACGGATGTTTTCACCGGCATCCTCGCCCAGCGGACCGTCCGAGCCGGGCACACAGGGAACGCCGGCTTTTTTCATTACGCGGATGGCGGAGACCTTGTCGCCCATCAGGCGGATGGTTTCCGCTTTGGGTCCGATGAACACGAAGCCGCTTTTTTCGACGCGTTCGGCAAAATCGGCGTTTTCGGACAGGAAGCCATAGCCGGGATGGATGGCGACCGAATCGGTCACCTCGGCCGCGCTGATGATGGCGGGCATGTTGAGGTAGCTGTCCTTGGAAGACGGCGGGCCGATGCACACCGATTCGTCGGCCAGCAACACGTGCTTCAGACTCTGGTCGGCAGTGGAATGCACGGCCACGGTCTTGATGCCCAGTTCGCGGCAGGCACGCAGAATGCGCAACGCAATCTCACCCCGGTTGGCGATCACTACTTTTTCTAGCATGACTTGAAACTATGCTCGCTGCTGATGGGAACCCGGCCTGGCCTAAGGCTGGCCGCGCTCACCTGTATTGATTGGGCCCGATGGCTTATTCGATGATGAAGAGCGCCTGACCGAATTCGACCGGTTCGCCATTTTTAGCCAGTACGGCGGTGACCCGGCCAGCCTTGTCGGATTCGATCTGGTTCATCATCTTCATGGCTTCGATGATGCACAGCGTGTCGCCGACATTCACTTCGCTGCCGATGTCGACAAAAGGCTTGGCGCCCGGCGAAGAAGAGGCATAGAAAGTGCCGACCATCGGCGCAGTGACCGTATGATCATTCTTGCTGGCGGCAGCGGGCATAACGGCCGCTGGAGCAGCGACGGGTGCGGCTGCCGCAGGGGCGGGGGCATATTGCATGACGGGAGCGGGCATCTGAGCGCCGGCTTTCGGATAGCGGCTGATGCGCACCGACTCTTCGCCTTCGCTGATTTCGATTTCGGCGATACCGGATTCTTCAATCAGCTCGATCAGCTTTTTGACCTTGCGAATGTCCATTGACAGACCTCTGGTTGGTAGGTTTTGTAGTTAGTTGGCCAGCCGCTGGAGTGCGGCATACAAAGCCAGCTCGTAACCGAGCGGGCCTAAACCGACAATCACCCCGGCGGCGATGTCGGAAAAATAGGAGTGATGCCGGAATGCTTCCCGTGCATGCACATTGCTCAAGTGAATTTCAATGAAGGGGATCTGCACCGCCAGCAGCGCATCTCGCAGCGCCACGCTGGTATGAGTGAAAGCTGCCGGGTTGAACAGGATGTAGTCGATCCGTTCCCGGCCAGCCAGATGGATGCGGTCAATCAGTTCAGCTTCCGAATTGCTTTGCAGCGACGCCAGTTGATGACCCGCCTCTTTGGCCAGCCCGGCCAGTTTTGCCGTGATTTCCGGCAGGGTCGTCGCCCCATAGGTGCCCGGCTCGCGTGTACCGAGCAGGTTCAGGTTGGGGCCGTTGAGCAGTAACAGTTGCGCCATGAGTGCCGAATGATGTCGGGGTATACCCGTTTATCCGAAAATGGCGGCGAGTTTAGCCGCCGATTGGTGCAGTTGGCGATATTTTTGTTTAATTTGCATCCGGCAGGTGGCTGCAGCCCTATTCCTCGGTGGCCACGGCCGTTTTCAGGTTGGAAAGCACGGCCACCACTTCGGTGCGTGCTGCATTCACCTCCAGTCGTCCCTGATTGACGCGCTGAACCGCATCCAGGATGAGTTGCGCCTGTTCTTTGTGCAGTTCACCGATGTGGGTGGTGATGATATTCCCCTTGGCATCGGTAAACACGGTGTATGGAAAGCCCACTGCTTCGATACCGAAGGCATCTACGGCGGCCAGGCCATCCTGCTCGCCGATCAGCAATGGATAGCTGATCTTCATGGTATCGGCGTACTTCAGCACGTCCTCGCGGAAGTCCACGGCGATGCCTACTACTTGAAAGCCGCTGGCGGCATGCTGTTGTTGCAGCTCCATCAGTAGCGGGATCTCTCGGCGGCAGGGCGCACACCAGGTAGCCCAGAAATTCAGGATCAGAGATTTACTGGGCCAGGAATGCACCGATTGCAGCGTGCCTTCGCGGTTTTTCAGGGAAAATTCGGGCAGGACCAGTACAGGTGATCTGGCAACGGGAGTGGCGGCGAGCTCGGTTTCGGGAGAAACATGGCGATGTTGCCATTCGCGGGCGGCAAAAAAGCCGACGGCGATGGCGGCCAGCGCCACGGCTGCGTAGCTGAATTTGGTGTTCATGGCGCCTGCCTGAGAAACTGAATCGCCATTATGGCGGCATCCATCGCTCAGGTCTTGCCGAAGGCGGCGGCAATATGCGGCGCGAATTTTTCGGCAGGCATGTAGCCCACCACGCGGTAGTCGCGCTGTTCCTTGCCATTGATGAAAAAGGCAATGGTGGGCGGCCCAAAGATGCCAAAGCGTTGCAGCAAGGCCTGGTCATCCGCGTTGTTGGCAGTGACATCGGCCTGCAACAACACACTGCTGCTCAGCGCAGTTTGCACGCTGGCCTGGGTGAAACTGTATTTCTCCATTTCCTTGCAACTCACGCACCAGTCCGCATAGAAATCCAGCATGACGGTCTTGCCGGCGGCAGTGGCTGCAGCCAGTTCGGCATCCAGTTCGGCAACCGATGTGATGTGCTTGAAAGGCAGTGCCGAATGCTGCTTTGTATTGTTGTTGGTGGTGTTGCTGGTGCTGGCCAGGCCCTGCAGCGGTTGCAGCGGGTCGGTATGGCCTGAACCCACGCCAATTAACAACAGCACGCCATAAATAAGGATCACCAGTCCGCAGCCGCGCCATGCCGCCGGTGCGGCATGGCCGGGACGCAGTTGCAGTGAAAAGATCCAGTAACCCGAGATGATGGCCAGTGCCGCCCACAGCAGCATGATCACTGCGCCTGGCAACAGACTGGAAAGCAGGTAAATGGCCAGTCCCAGGAACATCACGCCGAACAGCGACTTGATTGCGTCCATCCACGGGCCCGCTTTAGGCAGCAGGCTGCCGGCCGAAGCGCCGACCAGCAGCAGCGGCACGCCCATGCCGAGTCCCATGGCATACAGCGCGGCTGCGCCACGTCCGATCAGACCGGTCTGGCTGATGACGGAAAGGGCCGCGATCATCGCCGGCGCAACACAGGCAGTGACAATCAGGGCCGACAGTGCACCCATGATGAAGGTACCAAGGAAGGTGCCGCTTTTTTGCTTGTTACTGACATCGGTCAGCCGGGTTTGCAGCGCGCTGGGTAGTTGCAGCGTGAAGCTGCCGAACATGGCGAAGGCTAGTAGTACGAACAGGGCTGCGAACGAGCCAACAATCCAGGGTTTTTGAAAAAATGCCTGCGGCGCCTGTTTGAATGCCAGTACGAAGGCCACGGCCGCTGCTGCATAAGTCAGGGCCATGCCCTGCACATAGGTGAAGGCCAGCGAGAAACCGCGTGCCGGGGTGACCTTTTCGCTCTGCCCGACAATGATGCCGGACAGGATCGGAATCATCGGCAACACGCACGGCGTAAATGAGAGCAGCAGGCCGAGTCCAAAGAATGTACCCAGCACCGCGAGCAAATGACCGCTGCGAATCAGATTGGCCAGACGATCCTGTTCCGACACCATGTCAGATCCGGTACGGGTCGCTTGACTGCCCGGTGCCATGGCACCGTTGCTGGCGGGAAGCTCGACATCAATCACTTTGGTCAGCGGGTTGTAGCAGAGTCCGGCTTCCGCACAGCCTTGGTATTTCACAGTCAGGGCCAGCTTGGTGCCGCTGCCGGCCGGGCGGGAAACGGGCAGTCTGGCGACAACGCTGTCGTGGTAGACCTCCATTTCGCCGAAGAACTCATCGTTCTTGATCTGTCCCTTGGGAAGCTGCGCCTCGCCCAGTTGTACCTGAGTCGTTTCCGTGCTGAAACCCATGCGCTTTCTATATAAGTAGTAGCCTTCGGCAATCTGCCATTCGACCATCACGTTATCCGCATCCAGGGCGTGCGCGGTCACCTTGAATGCCTCGTCCGGTGGCAGGAACTCGTCCTCGCCGGATTTCAGCAGGGCGGCCAGGCCGCTCTTGCCGCTGGATTGCTGCGCCAGGGTCGGAGTTCCCAGCAAAAGCAGTCCCAGCAGGGTCATGATCAGTCGCGCAGCGAAGGAAAATTGTTGCATGGATAACCGTGTTACGGTGATTTGGGGAAGAAAGTTCAGTATTTGGACGCCGTATTCTGCCGAATCCAATCGAGATACGACTCGCTACCAGCGCACACTGGGACCGCAATGAATTCCGGTAGTTCGTAAGGGTGCAAGGCTTTGATCCGGGCTGCCAGGGTTGCCAGTTGATCGGCGGTGGTTTTGATCAGCAGCAGTACTTCGCTGTCGTGATGCAGCCGACCCTGCCACATATAAGTGGATTGCACCCCGGGTAACTGGTTGACGCAGGCAGCCAAGCCTTCCGTGACCACGGCCGTGGTCAAGCGTCCGGCGGATTCAGTGTCCGGGCAGGTGCAGAAGGCGATAAGTACGGCAGAGGCCATGAGTTTCCCTGTGGGTATCAGGATTTGGGGCGGTTTTCGGGTCACAAGACTACAACCTGCGCCCCTTAGTTTGTCATTACCCCTTGAAATCCCGGTGCCCGTCCCTATCATTAGCAGCCGCTTGGGTAGAGTGCTAACAATCCTGGATATCCGGGAGGCTGCTCGCCCTACCGAATTCAAACCCGTTTCCCTAAACCCAATCAGTTGGAGTTTGTTATGGCTGACAAATTGAAAATTCGTCCTCTGCACGACCGCGTCATCATCAAGCGTCTGGAAGAAGATCGCGTGTCCGCTGGCGGCATCGTGATCCCTGACAGCGCCACCGAAAAGCCCATCAAGGGCAAAGTCGTTGCCGTGGGCAAGGGCAAGATTCTGGAAAACGGCGAAGTCCGTCCCCTGGATGTGAAGGTTGGTGACAACATCCTGTTCGGCAAGTACAGCGGTACCGAAGTGAAGGTTGATGGCGAAGAGCTCCTCGTGATGCGCGAGGAAGACGTCATGGCCGTGATCGAGAAGTAAACGCTTCTCTCACTCCCGCCTTCCATTTAATTTTTTACGAGGAATAACTCACATGGCAGCTAAAGAAGTACGTTTTAGTGATGACGCCCGCGCCCGCATGCTCAAGGGCGTGAACATCCTGGCCAATGCCGTCAAGGCAACGCTGGGTCCCAAAGGCCGCAATGCCGTGCTCGAAAAGAGCTTTGGCGCGCCGACCGTGACCAAGGACGGCGTCTCCGTCGCCAAGGAAATCGAACTGAAAGACAAGTTCGAAAACATGGGCGCCCAGATGGTGAAGGAAGTCGCTTCCAACACCTCCGATGAAGCCGGCGACGGCACCACCACCGCCACCGTGCTGGCCCAGGCCATCGTGCGTGAAGGCCTGAAGGCCGTTGCCGCCGGCGCCAACCCGATGGATCTGAAGCGCGGCATCGACAAGGCCGTGGCGGCTGCGACCGAAGAGCTGAAGAAGCTCAGCAAGCCCTGCAAGGACCAGAAGGCGATTGCCCAGGTCGGCACCATTTCCGCCAACTCCGATGAATCCATCGGCAAGACCATTGCCGACGCAATGGAAAAGGTCGGCAAGGAAGGCGTGATCACTGTTGAAGAAGGTTCGGGCCTGCAGAACGAACTCGACGTGGTCGAGGGCATGCAGTTCGATCGCGGCTATCTGTCGCCTTACTTCATCAACAACCAGAACAACCAGACCGCCGAGTTCGACAATCCGTTCATCCTGCTGTACGAGAAGAAGATCTCCAACGTCCGCGAAATGCTGCCGTTGCTCGAAGGCATCGCCAAGGCCGGCCGGCCGCTGATCATCGTCGCTGAAGACGTGGAAGGCGAAGCGCTGGCAACCCTGGTGGTCAACACCATTCGCGGCATCGTCAAAGTGGCTGCGGTCAAGGCGCCGGGCTTCGGCGACCGCCGCAAGGCCATGCTGCAGGACATCGCCATCCTTACTGGCGGCACCGTGATTTCCGAAGAAGTCGGTCTGTCGCTGGAAAAAGCCACGCTCAATGATCTGGGCGAAGCCAAGAAGGTCGTGGTCGAGAAAGAAAACACCACCATCATCGACGGCAAGGGCAAGGCGGCCGACATCAAGGCGCGTGTGGATCAGATCCGCAAGCAGGTGGAAGAAACCACTTCTGATTACGACAAGGAAAAGCTGCAGGAACGCGTTGCCAAACTGTCCGGCGGCGTGGCCGTGATCAAGGTTGGTGCCGCCACCGAAATTGAAATGAAGGAAAAGAAAGCCCGCGTTGAAGACGCGCTGCATGCAACCCGTGCTGCCGTTGAAGAAGGCGTGGTTCCTGGTGGCGGTGTTGCGCTGATCCGGGCCCAGAAGGCCGTGGACAAGCTGGAAGTCAGCAGCGAAGACCAGGCATTCGGTGTGCGCATCCTGTCCCGCGCCATTGAAGAGCCGCTGCGCCAGATCGTCACCAATGCTGGTGAAGATGCGGCTGTCGTGCTTTCCAAGGTGAAGGAAGGCAAGGGCACCTACGGCTACAATGCAGCATCCAGCCACTATGGCGACATGCTGGAAATGGGCATCCTGGATCCAACCAAGGTGACCCGTCTGGCCCTGCAAAATGCTGCTTCGGTTGCCGGTCTGTTGCTGACCACCGAAGTCATGATCGCTGAAGCACCCAAGGAAGAAGCCGAGCATGCGCATGGCGGCGGCGACATGGGTGGTATGGGAGGCATGGGAGGCATGGGCATGTAATGTCCACTGCCCGATAAACAAGACAACTCAATCAAGTTGCTATGTTGAGGAAGCCCCGCATTGCGGGGCTTTCTTTTTGGCAGTCAGCGCAAGATGGTGGAGCCAACAAGGATGAGTCTCAGGAAGCGAGATGTTGGCATTCCACCGCGCAAAGAGGGCGCATCATGGGCTTGGCGAGCCACGCTACGAACGGCATCGACCCGAACAGACGCTGCTGTATCAGCTGGTCGGGCAGCACGTTAGAAAGGCGGCTGACTGAACTTGCACAGAAAATCTAAAAAATTGTTGCCTGGCCTGTCGGATTAGCCGCGTCCCATTCGTCTAATGGGGAGAAGAGCAACTGAGAGTGACTATGGCAAAGCTCAACCCACCCACGACTATCGACGCCTACATCGCTGGTTTTCCGTCTGAGGTACAAGCAATTCTTGAGCAAGTGCGGCAAACAATACGTAAAGCAGCGCCCGCTGCGGAACAAGCAATCAAGTATGGCATTCCTACGTTTGTGTTAGCCGGGAACTTGGTTCACTTTGGCGGATTCAAGAAACATGTTGGGTTCTATCCAGGGGCTTCAGGTATTGCAGCATTCAAAGCGGAATTGGCGGTATATGCAGGGGCTAAAGGTTCTGTCCAATTCCCATTTGGTAAGCCCATTCCTTTGAAGTTGATTGCCAAGATCGTGAAGTTCAGAGTGAAGGAAAACCAAGCCAAGCTTGGGGTTGGTCATTAAGCCGCTAAACATAGGCTTGGCCATGGTTATGCCCAGGTGTCAGTCGGTTATTGTTGAGCCCTGAAAGAAAGCTGGCTTTAGAAATAATCGTTATCAATATGGAGTCAAAGCATGAAAATCAATGTTGAAATCGTGGTCTCCGCCCCGATAGCGCAAGTGTGGAGCGCCTACACCACGCCCGCAGACATCAAGCAGTGGAATGCTGCTTCGGATGACTGGCACACCACAGCCGCTAGTGTGGACCTGCGCGAAGGCGGCACCTTTTCATCTCGCATGGAAGCCAAGGATGGCAGCTTCGGTTTTGATTTTACCGGTACTTATACCAAGATCGTTATGCACCAGCGGATCGAATATTCCTTTGGCGACCGAACTGCGCAAGTGGAATTTGTAGAGACGCCCGTCGGTATTGCTGTTCGGGTTACTTTCGATGCTGAGACCACACACTCCGAAGAACAGCAGCGTGGTGGCTGGTTCGCCATCCTCCAGAATTTTAACAGGCTGTTGAAAATTGAGCTGTCATTGCTGTCGATGTAATTTCGAGCTGCATTTTGCAGTGCATTTCGGGTTGCATCGGTGTCAGCTCGTGCATTTCGATCGATTCAAGCCGCTGGCTCTCCA
>JBFWSR010000011.1:0-102904 GCA_050248275.1 Steroidobacteraceae bacterium | reverse complement strand
AATCGGGAGGAGCAAGGTGCATATCACTGACGTAAGTCCCTTTGCAAAGCGACATTTAGGTCGCATATCACTTGGCTCTACTTCTAGTTGGGCCAGATGAACTCACCCGATAACAGGTATCTAGTGATGCGCGGGGACTTCTATGAAATTAGAATGGGAAGCCCGCAATTCGCTTCTTTAAAAATTTCTAACTCGCCCTGCCAAACGGTTGGCCGCTCTTTCGGTGAACTAGTCTCGTTTAGTTCCGATTCCAAATACCTTGCCGCAGAAGAGCTGACAAAGTGGTCTCCCCCCGAGACCAGAGCAGTAGTCTTTAACGTCGAGAGCGGCCAAGAGTTCATTGCGCATGTTCAAGCTCCGGGCTTTATTAAGCAGCTCAACTGGCAGCCTTCTGGTGCGTTGAATATTCACGCGTGGTCGCACATCGCCGGAGATTCAATCCATACATGGAAAGTCTCCTAAACAATGAGTGAGGCAGTCAGGCACTTGACCACTGTCAGGCCCAACCAATCATTCCAGCCGACCGCCTCCGGCGGCGGCTGAATTCAAACGTTAATCACCGTCCCTCACCACATCAAATCATCCGGCACCGCAAAGTCCTTGTAAGGGTCATCTTCAGCCGGGGCTTCGGCGCTGCTGAGTTGCGCATTCAGATCCACCACTGAGCCTGCATCGCGTTCGCGCACTTTCTCGGCGATGTCGGGCAATACGGGCGCATAGAACTTGCCGTAGCGCACGATGATCACCTGGCCGCTGGTGATGCGTTCGCGCAGGGCGGCATCGACGGCGATGCGGTGCACCTTGTTCTTGTGCACGAAGTTGAAGTAGTCCTCGCTGTCCACCCGCGGAATGCGGTTTTGTTCGACGATCTGGCGAATCTCGGCCAGTTTGGCCTGGCGTTCTCGTTGTTCCTGACGTTGCCGGTTGAGTTCCTTGTCGCGCGCAATCTTTGCCGCCTGAGCCTGCTGCTGCGCCAGTTGTTGAGCGTTAGCCGCAGCGGGTTGCGGTCGAGGCTGGGTCTTTTGCTGGTGTTTGACCTGCTGGCGTTTCTGCTGGTCGGCCTGCTTGGCCTGTTTGGAGCTGACCAGACCGGCTGCCAGCAATTGCTCGCGCAACGACAGGCTCATGGCTCGACCTCAACGTGGTGGAAAGGGCGACTAGTGTAGCAGTCCGGGCCGTCCAGTCATCCTCCGGGTCATGTGGCAGTCGGGCAGCTACCAGTTATAACTGACCGACAGGCCGCCAAAGGTGACGCGCTCTGCCTGATCGCTCTTTGACTGACCAATGGCCGGCGCGACTATCCAGTGATCGCCAACCAGTATCGAAGCATCGAGCATCGCCGTATTGGTGACGACATCGCTGTCCAGGGCCGTATCGCGCAGGTATTGCGCCGACAGCAGCGCGGCGCTGAACTGATAGCTCAAGCCAAGATGGAAGCTGTTGTCGAGCAGCGCCAGCGAGCGCGTGATGCCCGAGTTGTTGAGATAAACCAGTTGTGAAAGAGTGGGGTGTTTGGCCAGCAGACGGCGTATCAATATCGGGTTGGTGCTGGATGTCAGTTGATAGTCGCTGTCGTAGCTGTAGCCCATGCCGCCCAGCGACAGGCTGAGTTGTTCGGTGATGTCAAAAGTGGCGTGTGCACCGAAACCATTGCCGGTAAGGTTTTCATCCACATGCAGGGCGACATTGGTCAGGCCGAGCGTCGGAAAGCTGCGGGTGGCGTCAATGCTGTTGTCGGTGCTGCGATGAAAAAGGTCCAGTCCCAGCGAAAAACGTTCTTCATGCCAGTCCAGCGCCGCATTGACATCGCGCTGCCTGAAGCTGCCATCGCTTCTGTAGTGGCTGAAATCAGCGGTGAATTGCAAGTGCTCGCCCTTGAGGCCGGCGCCGAAGCCATAGTTTTTCAAATCGCCCAGACTGGCTGAGTTGCTGTCATTGATCCTGCCGAGCGTGCCTTGCAGCCACACATATTTGCCCAGCGTGAAACTGCCGGTGCCTGAAAACTGTTGCGAATCCGCGTTGTCGCGTTGCGTATCCAGGGAGACATAGCGCATGGCGGAGACGTAGCTGTCATTTTCGTCGGCATGGCTGAGCGAAACCATGCCCAGTAAAGCGAGGCAGGCAGCGCCGCTTAGCAGATGCTTTTTTGATGCGGACATAGGGGTTCCGTGAGCTGAAGATTGAATCGTCATCTATGAAATGTGAGCCAGGAAAAGCAGGCGCTTTCAAGTGAAAGCGCCTGCGCAGTACAAGAGGTAAATGAGTTACGGAGCAGGCGTGAAGGTTCGGGTCGTTACACTGCTGCCAGTCTGACCATTCGGACCCGTGACTGTCGTGTTGCGTGTGGCAGTTTTGGTTTCAGGATCATAGTTGCTTACCGTATTGGTGGTGACGGTGTTGCCGTTCGGCCCGGTACGGGTTGCGTCACGCACATAGCCGTCTTCGGTGCGTGTGGCGGTGCTGTTGAAGGTTGAAGTCCTGCCTTCAGGGCCGGTGACGGTGGCGCTCCGGGTCAGCGTTTTGGTGTCCGGGTCATAGCTGGTTTCGCCTTGACGGGTCAGGGTCTGGCCGTTCGGGCCCGTGATGACCGTGTTGCTGGTTGCGCCATTTTCGGTGCGGGTGACTACGGTGTTGGCCGTGGCGCTCTTGCCGTTGGGGCCGGTAATTACCGTGTTGCGCTCACTGCCCGTATCGGTACGTACCACATCGGTAGAGCGCGTAGTGGTCTTGCCATTCGGACCGGTGAAAGCAGTGTCAATCGAGCGGCCATTTTCAGTGCGCACCATTTCCGTGTTGGCGGTGGCCGTCTGACCATTGGGGCCGACGCGTGTGGCTGAGCGCGTGTAACCGTTATCCGTCTTTACAACTTCCGCATTCAGTGTGCTGGTCTTGCCATTCGGGCCCGTGGTGGTGGCATTGCGGTTCCAGGTGCCCGCTTCCTTGTCGAGTACGCCAACGCTTTCGCGTGTGGTTACTGCGCCATTGACGCCGGTGCGAGTAGTGTTCGATGTATAGGTGCCGCTTTGATGCGTACGCATGGTCTGGCGCTGCATCGTATGACCGTTGACGCCGGTACGCACGACTTTGCGGTCGGCTGCTGCTGCTTCATGGCTCATCATGCCCAGCACCAGCGGCATGCTCAGGGCGGTGACGGACAGCAGTTTGCGGATGGATTGGCTCAGGATATTCATTGTCTGGTCTCCAGTCAGGATCGTTGGTTGGCAGTCGGTTCGTTATCCGGATGACTGTAACAACGAGGCCATGTGGAAACGGTTGACGCGCCCCCGGTAAATTTTCCGCATCAAGCGTGAGCTGCATCACGTCAGCGGTCGTTTGACGGAATCTGTTCCGTGGAGAAATTTAAAATTGATTTCTCGGCAGCAGGGAGGCTTCGCGCGCCAGCTTTTCAATACCCTGCCAGTCGCCGGCATCCATCAACTTGGCGGGCGCCACCCATGATCCGCCCACGCAGGCGACATTCGGCAGCGCCAGAAAATCAGGCGCGGATTCGCGGGTGATGCCGCCCGTGGGGCAGAAGATCACATCATTGAAAGGCGAGGCGAGTGCTTTCAGCATGCCGATACCGCCAGCCTGCATGGCGGGAAATAACTTCAGCGCAGTAAATCCTTGCAGGCGTGCGGCAATCACTTCGGCAGGCGTCATCACGCCGGGCAGCAATGGAAATTTCACGGTGCGCGAGGCCTGAACCAGTTCCGGCGTCAGGCCGGGCGAGACGCCGAACTGTGCGCCTGCCTGTTCGGCTGCCGGAAAATCTTCAGGCCGGGTCAGCGTACCCACACCGACGATGGCATCGGGCGCGGCTTTGCGCATGGCGGTAATGGCTGCCAGCGCCACTGGCGTGCGCAGCGTGACTTCCAGCACGCGCAACCCGCCGGCACACAATGCCTGTGCCAGCGGCGCTGCCTGTTCCAGGCGTTCGATGATCAGCACCGGAATGACCGGCGCTGCTTTCATGATGTCGCGAATGTTCATGGTTGCTGGATTCTTCATTGAGCGATGAGGTTGATCAGATGCCAAAACTGCCGGCGCCTGCTTCGGCATCGTCGGCGACTGCGCGGAAGCTGCCAAACAATTCGCGGCCCATGCCATGGGCGTTGTGCGACAGATCGGGCGTGGCTTCCTGGCGCGCCTGCCATTGTTCTGCGGGCACGCGTGCTTCCAGGATGCCGTGATTGCTGTCGAGATGAATCAGGTCGCCATCGCGTACATGACGCAGTGGACCGTTATTCAAACACTCCGGCGTGACGTGAATCGCGGCAGGCACGGTGCCGGAAGCGCCCGACATGCGGCCATCAGTGACCAGCGCGACATGAAAGCCCTTGTCCTGCAATGAACTCAGGGCCGGCGTCAGTTGATGCAGCTCCGGCATGCCATTGGCGCGCGGTCCTTGATAACGCACCACGGCGACAAAGTCGCGCGCGAGCTTGCCGGCCTTGAAGGCCTGCACCACATCGAGTTGATCGTTGAACACCAGCGCCGGCGCCGTGACCACGCGATGTTCGGGTTTGACCGATGAAGTCTTGATGACAGCACGACCCAGATTGCCGTGCAGCAGTTTCAAACCGCCATCATTGCTGAAAGGATTGCTGGCTGGACGCAGGACCTGCAAGTCACCGCTGGCATCGGGCGCGGCGCGCCATTCAAGACCGGTGTCGGTCAGAAACGGCTCCTGTGCAAAATGTTGCAGGCCCGCACCCATCACGGTGTTGACATCGCCATGCAACAGACCGGCATGCAACAACTCGCGAATCAGAAATCCCATGCCGCCGGCAGCATGGAAATGATTCACGTCGGCGCTGCCGTTGGGATAAACGCGGGTCAGCAGTGGAATGACTTCCGACAGATCGCTGAAGTCATCCCAGTTGATCAGGATGCCCGCCGCCCTGGCCATGGCCACCAGATGCAACGTGTGGTTGGTCGAGCCGCCGGTGGCCAGCAGACCGATGATGGCGTTGACGATGGCGCGTTCGTCAATCATCCCGGCCATCGGCAGGTAGCGATCGCCCAGCGCAGTCATGTGCGCAACCCGTCTGGCGGCGGCGCTGGTCAGCGCATCGCGCAAAGGCGTGTTCGGTGGAATGAAGGCGCTGCCCGGCAGATGCAGGCCCATTATTTCCATCAACATCTGATTGCTGTTGGCGGTGCCATAGAAGGTGCAGGTGCCTTCGGTGTGATAGCTCTGCGCTTCCGACTCCAGCAGCGCATCGCGACCCACCTTGCCTTCGGCAAACAACTGGCGGATGCGGGCTTTTTCCTTGTTGGGAATGCCGGAAGGCATCGGGCCGCCCGGTACGAAAATGACAGGCAGATGACCGAACGACAGTGCGCCGATGAACAGGCCCGGCACGATCTTGTCGCATACGCCCAGACACAATGCCGCGTCGAACATGTTGTGCGACAGCGCAATGGCAGTGGCCATGGCGATGACATCGCGGCTGAACAGCGACAGCTCCATGCCGGATTGTCCCTGCGTCACGCCATCGCACATGGCAGGCACGCCGCCGGCGAATTGCGCCACCGCGCCCGCCTCGCGCGCCGCGAGTTTGATCAGTTGCGGATAGCGCTCCAGCGGCCGGTGCGCCGACAGCATGTCGTTGTAGGCGGAGATGATGGCGATGTTGGGCCAGCGTCCCGATTTGAGTTGTTGCTTGTCCGGGGCATCGGCTGCGGCAAAGCCATGAGCAAGATTGGTACAGGCCAGTTGTGCGCGCGCCGGTCCCTGCGCACGCGCCGCCTGCATGCGCTGCAGATATTCTTTTCTGCTGTGGCTGCTGCGTATGCTGATGCGCGCAGTGACTTCTGCAATGCGGGGATGCAAGGCGACATGCGGGTTTGTGGTCACAATGGCCTCGGTCGTAAAAGCAGATCGCGTTGCGCATCCAGGAACATACACTGGTATGCATCACGCCAATGAATGCGAAGTGCACAGAGTAAAGCAAACATTCAGTGGTCATGGTAGTGCCATGATGAGGTTGTAGCTTGGTTGCTGGCAGATCAGGGATGTCTTGCCTGAAAGTGCACTGAATCAGTTCGTGTTTTTATTGACATGCGCCACAACAGCACAACTGCTGCGCTGCATGAGCGGAGAACTGCGGCCGCTTTCCGGCACGTTCGATGCACGAGTGTGCTGTTGATGCTCAGAGCGTTTTGGGCTGGAGAACGATATGGCGGTACAGGAAACCTTTGACATCGTATTGGCGGGCGCGACCGGCGACCTGGCCACGCGCAAGTTGTTGCCGGCGCTGTATCGGCGTCATGCGGCCGGACAGTTCGATGCGCAATCGCGCGTCATTGGCGTGTCCAATATCGACTGCAGCCGTGAAGAGTTCATCGCGCGCATTGAAGATCCGGTGCGCAATCGGGTTGGCGCTGACTTCGATCCGGTGGCATGGCTGCGGTTCGTCGCGCAATTGGACTATCTGAAGCTCGATGCGCGCGTCGATGAAGATTTTGCGCAACTCAAGCAGCGCCTGCAGGGACGCGATCAGGCAGTGCGCGTGTTCTTTCTGTCCACGTCGCCGCTGCTGTTCGTGGATATCTGCACCCGCTTGCAATTGTTTGAGCTGGTGACGCCCAGGTCGCGCGTGGTGCTGGAAAAACCGCTGGGACACGATCTGGCATCGGCACAGCTTATCAATCAACAGGTGGGTGCGGCATTCAACGAGGATCAGATTTATCGCATAGATCACTATCTGGGCAAGGAGCCGGTGCAGAATCTGATGGCGCTGCGTTTCGGCAATGCCCTGTTCGAGCCATTGTGGCAGCGCGGCCGTATCCGTCATGTGCAGATCACAGTGGCCGAACAGATTGGCGTGGAGGCTCGCGCCGCGTTCTATGACAAGACCGGCGCGTTGCGCGACATGGTGCAGAACCATCTGTTGCAGTTGCTGTGCATCATGGCCATGGAGCCGCCATCCACCAGCAAGCCCGACGACGTGCGCGATGAAAAGCTCAAGGTGTTGCGCGCGCTGCGCCCGTTAAGCGGCCGTGAAGCGATAGAGAATACGGTGCGTGCTCAATACAAAGCGGGAGCCATTGCCGGCCAGCCAGTGGTGGGTTATCTCGAAGAGACGGGTGTGGCGGCGGATAGCACCACCGAAACCTTTGTCGCGCTGCGGGCGCAGATTGATTCCTGGCGCTGGGCTGGCGTGCCGTTTTATCTGCGTACCGGCAAGCGCATGCAGGATCAACTGGCCGAAATTGTGGTGACCTTTGAAGATGTGCCGCATTCCATTTTCGAGTTGCCCATGTCGGATCGCGCCAGCAATCGTCTGGTGATTCGTCTGCAGCCGGATGAAAACATCACGCTGACCTTGCTGGCCAAGAGTCCGGGAGAAGGCATTCGCCTGAAACCGGTGAATCTGGGTCTGGATCTGAACGATTCGCAAAAGCAGCGCCATCTGGATGCGTATGAACGTCTGTTGATGGATGTGGTGAAAGGCAATCTCACATTGTTCATGCGTCGTGACGAACTGGATGCGGCCTGGCGCTGGATCGATCCCATCCGCGCCAGTTGGCAGCACTTTGAGGAACCGCTCAAGCTGTATACGGCGGGTAGCTGGGGACCTTCGGCATCGAGCGCGCTGATCAGTCGCGAAGGACTGGCCTGGTCTGACGAATTGTAGGTTTCGGGAAACCGCGCCCGCGCGCTGCTGTGCCGCCAAATCAACCTGCTAAGATCAAGCCGTCGCTCTGGATCACCGACGGGTATTCATCATGCAGCATCTCCCCGAGCATCGTTTCCCGGATGCCGCCGCACTGGCGCGTGCGCTGGCGGGTGAAATTCAGGTGGAGTTGCAGGAAGCCATTGCCGCACGCGGTCATGCCAGTCTGGTGGTGTCCGGTGGCCGTACGCCAGTCACGTTGTTCAATCAACTGGCGACCGAGAAGCTGCCCTGGGACAAGGTGTGGATCACGCTGGCGGACGAGCGCTGGGTGGATGCACATGATGCCGCCAGTAACGAGCGTCTGGTGCGTGCCGAGTTGTTGCAGCAGCATGCTGCGGCCGCTCAGTTTGTCAGTCTGAAGAATGCGGCGGACACACCTGCTGCGGGCGCCGACTGGGCCTGGCGTGCTTTGGCGCGCATCCCGCGGCCTTTTGACGTGGTGTTGCTGGGCATGGGCGATGATGGCCATACTGCATCGTTGTTTCCCGATTCGCCGCATCTCACGGCTGCACTCGATAGTTCGCAGTCGCCTGCCTGTGTGGCCATGCAGGCGCCGGTGGCGCCGCAGGCGCGGCTGAGCTTCAACTTGAATGCCTTGCTGGATGCGCGGCGCATCATCCTGCACATTCAGGGCGAGAAAAAATGGGCGGTTTATCAGGCGGCCAGACAGCACGGCCCCGTTGCACTGCTGCCGATACGCGCCGTGTTGCATCAACAAATCGTGCCCGTGGAAATTTTCTGGTCGCCCTGAATGAGCAAACCACTGCGATTACTGGCTGATATTGGCGGCACCAATGCGCGCTTTGCCATACATGATGGCGTGGCCGTGCGCGATGAGCTGCAACTGCATTGCGCGGATTATCCATTCATCGAACAGGCCGTGCAGCATTACCTCGGTTTGAACGCTGAACGGCAACAGGTGCAGGAGGCGGCCTTTGCCATCGCTGCGCCATTGTCCGGCGATCAGGTCAGCATGACCAATCATCACTGGCGCTTCAGTATCAACGCCCTCCGTCAGACCCTGAGTCTGCAACGCCTGATCGTAATGAATGATTTCACGGCGCTGGCCATGGCCATTCGTCATCTGCCGTCCCATGAGTTGCAGCAGGTGGGTGGGGTGGCGCAGGTTTCCCGCGCGCCGATCGCGTTACTTGGTCCAGGTACCGGACTGGGCGTTTCCGGTTTGATTGCCGCGGGCGAGCACTGGTTGCCGCTGCAAGGCGAGGGGGGGCATGTCAGTCTGGCGCCGGACAATCTGCGAGAGGCGGCGGTGTTGCAGCAACTGTGGCGGCGGTTCGCTCATGTTTCCGCCGAGCGGGTGTTGTCGGGGCCGGGACTGGTGAATCTTTATACGGCTTTGTGCGCACTGGATGGCATCACGGCTCAACCTTACGAAGCAGCCGACATCACTGAACGCGGTTTGCAGGGCAACTGTCCGGTGTGTGTCGAGACGCTGCAGTTGTTCTGCGATTTGCTGGGTGGCGTGGCTGGCAATCTGGCGTTGACGCTGGGCGCCACCCAGGCGATGTATATCGGTGGCGGTATCGTGCCGCGCTTCGGCGATTACTTTGCGCGTTCCGGATTTCGCGCCCGCTTTGAAGGCAAGGGGCGCTATGTAAGTTATTTGCAGCCGATACCGGTGTATGTGATTCACAGTGCGCAACCGGCTCTGCTGGGATTGGCGCAATCGTTTACCGTACCCGGGCCGCGCATCGAGTCGCAGGCCTGATGCAGAACATGGCACGCCTGCATCGCGAGCCGGCAATGCTTACGGCTTGTAGCGTTTGATGCCGTTGCTGATTTCCTGCTTGGCTTCGTCAACACCGGCCCAGCCTTCGACCTTGACCCACTTGCCCTTTTCCAGATCCTTGTAGTGTTCGAAGAAATGCTGGATCGGCGTCAGGCGATGTTCGTTGATGTCCAGGTATGACTGCCAGTGGCTGTAGATGGGCAATATCTTGTTGTCCGGCACGGCCAGCACCTTGGCGTCGCCACCGGCTTCGTCCATCATCTTCAGCACGCCCAGTGGACGGCAGCGCACCACTACGCCGGGAAACAGCGGATAGGGTGTCATCACCAGCACGTCCACCGGATCGCCATCATCGGCGATGGTGTGCGGCACGTACCCATAGTTGCAGGGGTAGTGCATGGCCGTGCCCATGAAGCGATCCACGAATACCGCACCGGTGGCTTTATCGACTTCGTACTTGATGGGATCGGCATTCATCGGAATCTCGATGATGACATTGAAAACTTCCGGTGCCTTGTCGCCAGGTGTAACGAGATCCAGACTCATGAGAAACCTCTATTCACTGTGAGGAAAGAAAAATGCCGCAGTGTGTTGGTCACACCCTGTCAGGGTAGCCATGTCGAGGGCGCGCATTCTACACAAACACTCTTGCATCTCTGTGTATCGCGGCGCTTGACGTGATGCCCGTCATCTACAGGCGTACCTGGCTGCCGATTTCGATGACGCGATGCGCCGGTACGCCGTAGTGTGCGGCAGCAAGTTGCGCGTTTCTGCCCATGATGGCGAACAGGCGCTTGCGCCAGATCGGCATGCCCGAACCGGTTGAGATCACCGGGTTTTCGCGGCCGACCACATAAGTGGTTTCATCGGGTTTGTATTCCAGCCCCTTGTCCGCGGCGGCGCGCAAGGCCGAAACGATGCTGGGCGTTTCCATGAAGCCATAACGGGCAATGACGCGATATAGTCCCGGCGCCACGGTTTGCACTGTGACGCGATCTTCGGCAGGCACGCTCGGCACGTCGGCGCTGGTGAAGGTGAACAGCAGATTGCGTTCATGCAGCACACCGTTGAAGCGCAGATTCTGTGTCAGCGCGCGCGGCATGCCGCTGGCTTCGCTGACCATGTAGACCGCCGTGCCCGGCGCGCGTCGCGGCGGCATTTTTTCCAGCGAACTCAGGAAATCGCGAGTCGAAATCTGCTGGGTGGTGAGCAGCCAGTTCAAGGTTTTGCGGCCTTCATACCAGGTGCTCATCAGCGTGAATGCGCAGCCGGCAATCAGCAGCGGCAGCCAGCCACCTTCGAAAAACTTGAGCAGGTTCGAGCAAAAGAAGGTCAGTTCGATCAACACGATGAAGCCGAGTGCAGTTGTGATCCAGCGCTGATGGCGCCAGTTCACCGTGCGCATCAGCAGAATCACCATGATGCTGACCATCACCATGTCGCTGGCCACGGCAATGCCATAAGCGCCCGCCAGACTGCTGGACGAACCGAAGCCCAGCACCAGCATGACGGTACCGACGAACAGCAGCCAGTTCATGGCCGGCAGATACACCTGGCCGATTTCCTCTTCGGATGAATGCTGGACCTTGAGACGCGGCAGATAACCCAGATTGATGGCCTGTCGCGCAATCGAGAACACGCCGGAGATGACAGCCTGCGAGGCAATGACGGTGGCGGCGGTGGCCAGCACGATCAGGATGGGCAGCGCCCACTGGGGAGCGAGCAGATAAAACGGATTGCTGATGGCGCCAGGATCGGTCAGCAGCAGGGCGCCCTGACCGAAGTAATTCAAGGTCAGTGCCGGCAATACGGCGATGAACCAGGCGTTGCGGATGGGTTTACGTCCGAAGTGTCCCATATCAGCATAAAGCGCTTCGCCGCCGGTGATGGCGAGGAACACCGATGACAGGGTGACAAAGCCTGCCCAGCCGTTATGGATGAAGAACTGCACGGCATAAAAGGGGTTCACGGCTTTCAGCACCTGCGGCGTTTGCCACACGGACAAGGCGCCCAGCATCGCCAGCGAGCTGAACCAGCCAATCATGATCGGCCCGAAAGCACGGCCCATGGCGCCGGTGCCGTGTTTCTGCACCATGAACAGGGCGGTGAGGATCAGTACGGCGCCGGGCACGATGAAACGGGCAAAGTTCGGTGAGGCGACACCCAGACCTTCCATCGCGCTCAATACGGAAATAGCCGGCGTGATGAAGCCATCGCCCAGAAACAGCGCAGCGCCGAATACCCCGACGGTGGCTACCGGCGTCCACAATCGCCAGTTGCTGGAAGCAGTCGCCAGCAGCGTACTCAGGGCGAGAATGCCGCCCTCGCCCTTGTTGTCGGCGCGCATCACGATGACCAGATACTTTACCGAGATGATCAGTATCTGCGCCCAGAACACCAGCGACAGGATGCCCAGCACATTGTCAATATTGACCGCCAGATGGTGACGTTCGGCAAAACATTCGCGCAAGGCATACAGCGGGCTGGTGCCGATGTCGCCAAAAACCACGCCGAGCGCGCCCAGCATCAGGGTGCGCGGGTTGCCGCTGTGGCTGTGGTGAGCATCGGTATGAGTGACGGTGTGCGGGGTTGAAGTGGCAGAGTCTGGGCTCATGAATTGCGTGGCTGCAGGCCACGTCCTTTGTTCGCTGGCTTGCGCAGATACCCTTGGGAGACGTCTGCGTTATGTCGGATCGGTGACAGCCTGGGTGGGAGGATTTCTCGGAAAATACAGTTAGTGTCCGTCGTCAATCTGCGCCAGTGCTTGTGCCCCTTGCTGGTTCTCGCCACACTCACGGTCGCCGCTTTTTAGCTTTGCAAAAAATAACACATGAAGAAAGTCGATGCTCCTCTCGATCCTGCCGGGATGACCGCCATGCTGCGTGACGGTGTCCTGGCCATTGGTCCGGAGGACATTGGTCTGAATCCCACCGACTGTCCGCAGGTATGGGGAGTCATGATGGAACTGGGTGAAGCAGACGTGGTGGTGTCCCTGGCGGCGCTGGTGGATGGTTCGGTCAGTATCTACCTCAGCGATGGCGCCGGTGTGATTGGTTGCGGTCTGCACCCCGATGTGCGGCTGGCCGCCATCAAGATGCTGCATGTGGCCGAACAGGCGGCAGGCTTGTGTACGCCAGCGACCGAGCATCCCATGCCGGGTGCGAATCAGGTCTGTTTCCATCTGTTGACCACTCACGGCATTCTTACGGGCGAAGCATCACGCGCCGAGCTCGATGACGGCGAGGCTGAGCTGGCTGAGCTTTATTATGCCGGTCATGGCGTGATTGGTCTGGTCGAGCTGCTGGGCGCCGGCGTGGATTTGATTGATGAAATGCGTCTTGCCCAGGCTGGCGCGCAGTCCGGGTCGCAAACGGGCCAGGAATCTGCCGGCAATCAGGAATTCAAAGCACGAGGCCGTGGATGTCGCATTCTGCCGTATGTTGGCAATGTGGTGCGTCGCTCGCAGAACTGAGTCTGCCGCTGTCGCGCTTCGATGTCTGCAAGCAGTGTCATGCCGAGCTGCATGCCTGCAGAATGTGCCTGTTTTATGAAATCACGGTGGCCAGGCAATGCCGTGAACCCATCGCCGAAGAAGTGCGCGATAAACAACGCGCCAATATCTGTGACTATTTCAGCCCTCGTGACGATGCTTATCAGCCGGCTGCGACGACAGCCACGCAACAGGCGCGCGCGCAACTGGATGCGTTATTTGGCACGACCGCGACATCGGCCAGGCCAGAAGCCGGTGCGCAGACAGATGTCGATCCTGCACGTGCGGCGCTGAATGATCTGTTTGGTGGCAAGCAGTCCTAGCCTTCGCCGAACTGTCATACAGACTGCGTAAAGTACTTAACGGCTGTCATTGAACCGAGGTGGTTCAACACAGTCTGACAGTGCTCCTGAAACGGAGGGCAGGCCATGCCAGAAACGAGTTGGCCGCAGTGGCAGCAGCAAGTGCTCAGCAAAATCCGCCGCGACTATGCGGAAATCCTGCAGCATCTGACGTTTGACGAAGTGGACTGGACTGCATGGCGCGATCTGTACGATCAGGGCCGTTCGGCCGCCGACGCCGTGGATTATGCCTTCGTGCGCGAACAGCCTGTGGCCGAACGGCGATCCAAACCTCCTTTCTATTGATAACCGCGCGCCTGTAGCGAGAACAGTTGTGCGTAGTGACCGTTAAGCTGCATCAATTCTGCATGGCTGCCATGTTCGATGATGCGGCCGTGCTGGATCACCACAATCTGATCCGCCATGCGCACCGTGGAAAAGCGGTGCGAAATCAGAATCGCGATGCGGTTGCGCGTCAGCGTCTGAAAGTGCGCGAACACCTGCGCTTCGGCGCCGGCATCCATGGCGGCAGTGGGTTCATCCAGCACCAGAATGTCGGCTTCGGCGCGCATGAAGGCACGCGACAGCGCAATTTTTTGCCATTGGCCGCCGGATAGTTCGCGGCCCTCCTTGAACCATTTGCCCAGTTGGGTGCGATAGCCTGCCGGCATGGATTCGATCAATGGCGCGGCCATGCCCTGTTCGGCGGCCTTGCGCCACTCGGCTTCATCGTCGAAACGGCGTACATCGCCTGCGCCGATGTTCTCACCGAGCATCAATTGGTAGCGTGCAAAATCCTGGAAGATCACGCCGATACGCCGTCGCAGGGTGGATTCATTCCAGTCCTTGAGATCCAGACCATCGAGCAGGATGCGGCCATTGCTTGGTGCATACAGCCGCGTCAGCAGTTTGATCAGCGTGGTTTTGCCGGAACCGTTCTCGCCCACCAGCGCCAGCGATTCGCCGGGGCGGATGTGCAGGTTGATATCAATCAACGCAGGTTCTTCGGCGCCCGGATAGGTAAAGCTGACATGTTCAAAGCGAATGCCATCCTGTGGCTGCGGTCCATGCTGCAATTCACCGCTGACAGACGCGGTGGGCGTGTCCAGATATTCATACAGCGTGGATAGATACAGGTTGTCTTCATACATGCCGCCCACTGCCGACAGACTGGCGGATACCGCTGCCTGCCCCTGGCGGAACAGCAACAGATACATGGTCATCTGACCCAGCGTGATGCGCAGCGCCACGGCGCTCAATGCAATCCACGCATAGGCGCCATACAAGGCGATGGTGCCGATCAGGCCCATGAAAAAGCCCCAGGTATCGCGCCGGATGGTGAGGTCGCGATCTTCCTGGTAGAGCTTGTTGAAGATCTGCCGGTAGCGATCCAGCAGCAGCGGACCCAGCTCGAACAGTTTTACTTCCTTGGCGTGGTCTTCGCGCGCGATCACGGTTTCCAGATACATCTGCATGCGTGTTTCCGGCGAGCGCCAGCGGAACAGGCGGAAGGCATCGCCGGAAAATTTCGTTTCAGCGATGAAAGCGGGCAGGCCGGAACACAGCAGGATGGCCAATGCCCATACCGAGAACTGCATCAGCAGGGTGGCATAGCTGAGCAGTGAAATCAGATTCTGGATCAGGCCAAAGGTGCGCATCACCAGCGACAGGGGTCGTTGCGAGGCTTCGCGACGCGCGCGGGTCAGTTTGTCGTAGAACTCACTGTCTTCAAACTGCGCAAGCTCCAGCGTCAGCGCCTTTTCCAGAATCATCACATTCACGCGTTGTCCGAGCTGCGCCCGCAACAATGACTGGCACAGCGACAGACCGCGCTGCACGCCTGCCAGTGCGATCACCAGTCCGGCTTCCAGCAACACCCATTCCAGTACCCGTTGACGGGCGGCATCACTGCCGCCGGCCTGCATGGCATTGACCACGGCATCGACGATGCGCGCGCCCACATAAGCCACGCCAGCAGGCAGGACGCCGGCCAACAGTGTCAGAAGGGCCAGCGCCAGGGTCAATGGTTTGCTGGTGGTCCAGACCAGTTCCAGCGCCCGGCGGCTATAGGCAAAAACCCCCAGAAAACTGCGTTTTAACTGGGGATTGTTGATAACAGGTGCGGGTGGGTGGCGGGCCAAGGTAAGATTTTTCGCTGCAAAAAGAACATTGAGTGTGTGGGCTGTCACAGTGGAGTGCAACTGTTGGGCATGGTATTAAGTTACCTTGGCTGGTAAAAGCTATAGTGCGATCAGTTGGTTACCGTGCGGAGACCCCTGTTTGAATCGGCCGGCATGATTCCGGTGCAGTCGAGCGATTCAGATTGAAGCAAGCATGAGCGACGAAAACGCCAAGACGCCTCCCGACAAACGACCGCCTGGTGAACCCAAGCAGTCGGGTCGTGTCGCCTATGATTCCAAGGGCAATCCCGTCTGGGAGTGGGAAACCTCCACTGGCGTGTACGATCGTAATGTCAGCACCCAGCGTCTGAAAAAGCTGGAAGCCAAGTTGTCGCTGGAAGAGACCCAGCCGGTGTTTAAACCGAAAGATCTGAGTTTGCAGGAACCGGAACGATTGCCGGGCGGCGGCATGAATCCCTACGACACCGGCGGGCGTTCGAGCGGCAACGCTCCCGCTGCACACCCGGCACTGTCGCACAAGCAGGTTGCCAGTCGTGCCGTGGTGAGTAATTCGCTGGCCAGCAAGTATGCATCGGCGGCCAGGAAGAATGCCCCTGCCAAACCGCAGGGTTTCTGGCAGAAGCTGAAGACGCGTTTCGGCGGCGACAAATAAATCGCACGGGCATCGCTGCGCATCAATGCAGGCATCTAATGACAACGCGACAGGCGCCACGGTGGCGAACATGCCAGGAGCAGGGTGGTAACAAGATCAGTCGCGGTCCGGTTATATTTAAAGAAAGAGTTTCAAACCGGAGCCTGCCCGTAATAGATCATAGATCAGAGCATTTGCTGATGACCCAACAGGTTTTGGTTATGAGCGCACGCAGAAGGACTATCGGATGGGCAATGTTGTGTCAGCGAACAGCACATCCACTTCTTCCTGCGATTGCGTGTTGCCGGCGCGATCCACCAGACGGCGGTTCAGGTGCGGCGCCAGCAACTGCATGAAGTCGTACATGTAACGACGCAGCACACCGTCGCGCGAGAAGCCAATCCAGGTGGTATGGATCGGGAACAGATGCGAGGCATCGATGGACACCAGATCGCGATCTTCCTTGGGGTCCACCGCCACGTCGGCGAGGATGCCGACCCCAAATCCCAGACGCACATAGGTCTTGATCACATCGGCATCGCGTGCCGTGAGCGCCACATTGGGCGTGAACCCGGCCTTGGAGAAAATCTGTTGCAGCGACGAAGGGCCGGTAAAACTGAACACGTAGGTGACGATGGGATATTGCGCGAGCTGCTTGAGCGTCGGCTTCTTGATTTGCGCCAGCGGATGGCCGGCCGGCACCACGATGCGGCGATACCATTGATAGCAGGGTAGCAGCACGTACTTGCGAAACTGTTCGTGCGAGCCGGTGGCGATGGCGAAGTCAATGCGATCCAGCGCCGCCATTTCCGCGATCTGTTCGGAGGTGCCCTGATGCAGGTGCAGGTCTACATGTGGATATTTGGCGCGGAACTGCTGAATCACCGTCGGCAGCACGTAACGCGCCTGGGTATGCGTGGTGCCGATCGACAGTGTGCCGCGGTCTTCGTCTTTCAAATCGGCCGAAATGCTCTTGATGTTCTGTACTTCGCGCAGAATGTGCAGTGCGCGTTCGATGACTTTCTGGCCGGCCGGCGTGATCTTGGTCAGGGTGCGACCGCTGCGTACGAAGATGTTGAAGCCCAGTTCATCTTCGAGCAGCTTCAACTGTTTGCTGACAGCCGGCTGCGAAGTGTGCAGTTTTTCTGCGGCAGCGGTGATGTTCAGTCCGTTCTGGGCAACAGCGGCCAGATAGCGTAATTGCTGGAGTTTCATGGCGCGATCAGCGGGGGAGTCATCCGGGGCGGCAATATTGACACAAAGGAAACTTAAGTGTCCTGGGTAGCCGCCGGTGAGCGACCTTTTCTCGATGTTTGCCAGTCAAGTGGCTGCTACAAGCCCTAGGAACCCTGCTTCAGCACTGTGACGAGTTCCGCGAAGCCAAGCTGTCCGGCGATATCCTGTGCCGAGGCCCGGTTTTTATTGCGCAGTTCGCTGCTCGCGCCCGCAGCCAGCAAGACGCGCGTGACGCCGGTCTGCCCGGCGCGTACTGCGAACATCAATGCCGTGTCGCCATGTTTGTTTTGAATGTCGGGACGAGCGCCCGCACCCAGCAGGCGTTTGACGATGGCTTCATGGCCATTCGCTGCGGCCAGCATCAGTGGCGTGTTGCTATTGACTGTAGCCTGAATGCTGGCGCCGGCAGTCAGCAGTTGTTCCGCAACGCTGGCGTGGCCGCCAGCAGCGGCCACCATCAAGGCGCTGGTGTTGTTGCTGTCGCGTTTTTCAAGGTTGACCCTGGCGTTGATCAGCAGCCGTACGCAGTCATCAGCGCCATTCGCGGCTGCCAGCCACAGCGCGCTGCGCCCCTGCTGGTCACTGTCATTGGGATTGGCGCCTGCGGTCAGCAAGGCGCGCAGCAGCGTGGCGTGATTCATCTGCACCGCCAGCATCAGCGGTGAACGTTGCAATGAATCGCTGACGCCCACTTTGGCGCCTGCCTTCAACAAGGCGCTCAGCAGCGGTTCACTGTCCTGACGCACTGCATCCAGCAACGGCACTTCTTCATGCTTGCCGTGCATATCCGGACTGATGCCCTTGCCCAGCAGCAGTTGCACCATGACCAGTTGATTGTGTCGCACTGCCCAGCTCAATGGCGTTTCATTTGCGTCGCGCAGGGTGGCCATGGCATCGGCCGGACCGCCGGCCAGCAGCCGGTCAATCGCCGTGGTGTTGCCCGACTGGACTGCAACCAGTAATGGCGTTTCGCCGTTGGGGCCGCGTTGTGCGGCATTGTCATTGAGCTTCAGTACATTGTTGAACAGTTCCGGCGAATTACGGCTGGCGGCAATCAGCAGATCAGGCCAGCCGCGATATAGATCGTTGCCATTGGCGGCATGTTGCAACGGAATACTGGGCGCGCCTGCATTGACGGCAGCCTTGCGGATGGTGCTGAGGCCGAGCGTGCGCAGCTTGTTGGCCAGTTCGGTGCTGTTGGCGTGCAGCGCCCAGTCCAGTGCCGACCAGCCTTGGGCATTGACGATATGTATGTCAGCGCCGGCATTCAGTAATTGCAGCCCCGCAGCAGTGCGCTGATTGCCTGCGGCATACATCAGGGCGGTGTTGCTGACGCGATCCTTGCTGTTGGCTGTTGCGCCTGCCTGCAACAGTTGCGTGATCACTTGATCGTGGCCGGCGCCGGCTGCCAGCATCAGCGGCGTGATGCCGTAAGCATCGGCTTGATCGACTGTTGCGCCTTCTTTGAGCAACAACGTCACAGCGGTAGTCGCGCCTTGTCGGGCGGCATATGACAAAGCAGTGCGGCCGAATTCATCCTGAGCCTTGATCAGTTCGCCGTCGTTCAACAGGCCGAGCAATTCCGCATCATCCTGTGCAGCCGCAAGCCAGAAGGCAGCGCGGCGGGCAGCGATATCGTGCAAGCTCACATTCGGCTGAAAGCGCTGAGGCTGAATGCCATCGGCCAATGCCCTGGTTGCCAGCACATGACCGCCAGAGGCGGCGCGTTGCAGCCATTGCTGAATGGCGGCAGTATCCGGTGTGGGTGCATCGGCAAGCAGCGCCGCCATGGCATAAGCCGCATCGGCATGACCATGCTGGGCGGCGCTTTCGATCCAGTGACGCGCCTGCTCGTTGTCTGCCGGAACACCGAGGCCGCTGCGGTACAGCGTGCCCAGCAGATATTCGGCCGACGGGTTCTGTTTGGCCGCCAGCGCATTGAGCAGTTCGGCGGCTTTCTGGAAATTCTTCAAGCGCATCTGAGCTTGGGCTGGCTCCTGTTGATTCTGTTCTCTGGCAGTCGCCCTGCAGAGAGTTGCCGGTGACAGCAAACAAAGACTGGCGGCAGTCAGCGTCAGTGCCAGACACCGGGCAAGATGGCTTGCGTGTGATGTCACGTGTCGTGTCTGCTCAGGCCGTTCCATACTTGGTCTCGATGGCAATGCCCACCTTGCGCAGAAAATCGTTGGGCAGTACACCGCCGGCGTTGACGATGACGGAGTTGTTTTCGACAGCGATCTGCCGGCCTTCCTGTATGAGGGTGACCGATTCGCTTTCGATCTGTTTGACCTGCGAAGCCAGGCGCAGATCCACGGCGCCCGCTTTTACTGCCGCTTCCAGTTTTTGCCGGTTGCTGGGTTTGGCGCGATCGAACACGGCGCCGCGATATGAAAGGGTCACGTGTGCGCCATCAATGGCCGCAATGCTGGTGGCGGCCTCCAGTGCGCTGTCGCCGCCGCCGACAATCAGCACGCGCTGATGGGCGTATTGTTCCGGGTCGATCAATCGATACACCACCTTGGGCAGGTCCTCGCCCGGGACGCCCAGCTTGCGCGGGGTGCCGCGTCTGCCGATGGCGAGCAGCACATTGCGTGTCACGTATTCACCCGTTGGCGTGCGGATCAGAAAGCCCTGGTCCTTGAGGTTGATAATGACATCGACACGTTCCTTGTAGTTGATCTTGAGGCCTGCCTTGCTTTCAGTTTCACGCCAGAATTGAAGCAGGTTTTCCTTGGAGGTGTTTCTGAAATTGACGGTACCGACGATAGGCAGCGTCGCAGGCGCGGTCATGACCAGTTTGCCGCGTGGATATTGAAACACGCAGCCGCCAAGCGATTCCTGCTCCAGGGTAACGAACCGCAGCCCCTTGGCTTTGGCCGCGAGTGAAGCCGCAAAGCCGGCGGGGCCCGCGCCGACAATGACCAGATCCAGTTCTTTCTTGCCGCGCGGACGATGCTGACAGATGGCATCGACGGCCTGTCGTCCCTGTTCCAGCGCATTGCGGATCAGGCCCATGCCGCCCAGTTCGCCGGCAACAAAGATGCCCGGCACGTTGGTTTCGAAATGCGAGTTCACCAGGGGGATGTCCACGCCGCGCGTTTCCGTGCCGAATACCAGCGAAATGGCGTCCATGGGACAGGCAATCTTGCAGGCGCCGTGGCCGATGCAATCAGTGGGGCTGACCAGTTGCGCCTTGCCGTTGATCAGACCAAGCACATGATGTTCGGGTTGTTCAGGACATGCCTTGACGCAGGAACCGCAACCGACGCAGAGATTGGCATTGATGACGGGATGCAATGAGGCCGGTTCCAGCAAGCCGGCGCTGCGTGAATCCTCATACGCCATGCTGCTGGCTGCATGTACGGAACGTCGCCGGTGGGTATAGATCCCCCAGATCAGCAGCAGTGGTATGGCATAGACGATGTAGAGCAACCAGCTCAACGGAGTTCTCCGGAAACGTGTTTGATTCGTTCGACAGCGCAGGAATTCAGGTGGGTTTCTGATACTCGCCAATCATTGCAAATGATGAATGATCGCTGCCTGAGTGTATGTGCGCTGTTCCACGCATGCCAGTTGTGCGGGTCTGTCGCCGCTACCTAACAGTCTGCAACGCTTAATAGTAATTAACAGGTTGTTGTGTTCAGCTTGCTCGAGTGCGTGGCTAGTTGTGATGTGTGGCGCAGCTTAAGATTGCTTGCTGTCGCAAGCTATATAACTGATGGATTGATTTCTCTTCTGTTTACCGTCTTACACCAACTGATGACCGATTAATTCAAGACGTGTTGACTGACTGCAAATAACAATCGTTAACAAATGGGAGTCGAGCGAGCGGTGGCAGGTTCGCTCAATACACATGAATCATCTGGCGTATTTCTGGGCTGCAGCAGGTTTCATGGCGGGTATCGCTGCGGCGTTTTTTGTGCTGCGTTTGTGGACGCCGGCCGTTGCCCTCTCTGTTTCCGGGTCAGCATATGGCAAGGCAGTCATTGCTGTGGTGACAGCGGTATTCATCGCCATCGCATTTTCCATTTATGCCTGGCTCGGCAAACCCGGACTCGGCAATCAGTCAGCAGCGATGGTTGGCGGTCATGTCAATGTCATCGACACGCAAGGTGGCGCTGCGTCAAGTAGTGCTGGACCGGGTTCCATGGCCGAAGCGGCTGCACGATTGGCGGCCAAACTGGCGCGTGGTGGTGGCGCCGATGCCGACTGGCAATTGCTGCAGCAATCTTACGAATTCATGGGCGATGCCGAGTCGGCCAGTCTGGCGCAACAGCACAAACTGAAGTCAGTTTCTTCAGCCGCTGCGGAAACAGCGTCAGCCGCGATGGCTGGCAATGTTCCCGATCGGGCGGCCTTGGTGTCCTATCAGCAGTTGGTGGCAAAGAATCCGAAGGATCCGGCAGCCTGGCTGGCCATTGCTCAATTGCAGCGCGCAGCGCGTGATTTTTCTGCCGCCACTGCCGCCTTTGAGCACGTCGTGACGCTGAAAGCGATGGACGCCAATGCCTGGGCTGATTATGCCGATGCGGCTGCTTCTGTCACGGGTTCGCTTGCAAACCCGAAAACCCGTACTGCGATTGATGCGGCGTTAAAACTTGAGCCGCGTCACAGTAAGGCCCTGTGGCTGAAAGCCAGCCTTGCGCATGAGGAAAAGCGTTATCCGGATGCATTGAAAGTGTGGCAGCAGTTACGCGCGGTGATGCCGGACAATTCGCCCGATATCGCCGTTGTTGACGCCAACATCCAGGAGGCGCAGTCGCTGGCCGGTGGTTCGACGGAGAGTCGCAAGGAATTGCCGGCTGCGCAGCCGGTGGGTGGCAGTGTTGCTGCTTCGGTACACGGTAGCGTTGCGCTGGCACCAGCGCTCAAGCAGCACGTGACACCAGACATGACCTTGTTTGTGTACGCCAAGGCACCAGGATCGCCTGCACCGGTGGCAGCGTATCGCAAGAGCGTGACGTCCTTGCCGGTCAGCTTTGTGCTGGATGACAGTCAGGCAATGATGCCTGGCCGTAAATTATCTCAATTTGAACAGGTGACTGTTGAAGCGCGCCTGTCAGCGAGTGGCCAGGCATTGGCGCAGTCCGGCGATTTGCAGGCAGATGCAGTGACCGTATCCACTCATGCCGCACAGCCGATTGCGCTGCAGATTAGCAAGTTGGTGCCGTGATGTTGTCAAACAGTCTTACCAAACAGTCCGCGATAGTCAGCTCCGATCGTGTTGGCCATGGTCGTCAGTCACAGGCGGCTCCTGCGCCGGCGGTTCCGACAGCACGCAGACCAACCTGGTTGCGGCGTCTGATGTCGGTCAATGGCTTGTTCTTCACGCTCTGTGCCGTCTTGCTGATTTTTGGCTGGCGATTTCCCACGCATCGCTATATCACTCCTCAAACGGGTGTGGGTTATGCGTTGGGCATCACCGGTGGCAGCCTGATGTTGCTGTTGTTGTTGTACCCGGCGCGCAAGCGTTGGCGTTGGCTGTCATTCATGGGGAGTGTCAAGGGTTGGTTCCAGACGCATATGGTGTTGGGCCTGGTTGGCCCGATCTGCATTCTTTACCACTCCAATTTCAGCACCGGCGCCGTGAACAGCAATGTGGCGCTGTTCTGCATGTTGACGGTGTCGGGCAGCGGTCTGGTCGGGCGCTATTTCTATACCCGCATTCATCACGGTCTGAGCGAGCGCGCCACCACCATGGCGGAGCTGCAGGGCAATGCCGACCGTCTGCGCAGCGTGTCGATGTCGGTGGCTTTCCTGCCGGAATTGCTGGATCGCCTGTTGCTTGAAGAGAAGCAATTGCTGCAACAGGTGGCCAGGTGCCCCATGTTGTTCAAACCTCCTTATGCATTCTGCCTGAGCTGGCTGGCGCGTGGCCGCCTGAATCGGTATGTGCACCGGGCATTGCGCACGGCAGCCCAACAGTCCGCAGTGCTGGCCAGGCAGCAGCAGCGCCTGTCGCTCACGGCCCGCGGTTATATTGCGCAGCGTATAGGCGCCACCCGTGAAGTGTCGGAGTTTCAGGCTTATACGCAGTTGTTCTCGCTGTGGCATGTATTGCATCTGCCGCTGTTCTTCATGTTGCTGATGGCCGGCATTGTGCATGTCATTGCGGTGCATGTTTATTAGCCAGCATGTTTCGCCATTCACACAGGCTTGTTTCGCTCCTGCTTATGTTGCTTGCCATGTCATATGTAAGCGTCGTACCGGCAGCGGGTATTGAAACCCTGCTGATGCCGGGCAAGGTCAGTAATGCCCATGCCAAGCTGGAGAGCACCTGCGGCAATTGCCATGACCGCACCAATCGTGTCAGTCAAACCAGTCTGTGCGTGGACTGTCACAAGGACATCGCCGCAGACATGCAAAAACACAGCGGATTTCATGGCCGCCTGGCAAATATCGATAAACTCCAATGTCAGGGCTGTCATACCGAGCACAAAGGGCGCGATGCCGACATCGTCAAATTCGTGCCGGAACAGTTCGACCACCAGCGCACTGATTTTCCGTTGCGTGATGCGCATGTCGGTGCAGCTTGTGCGAGCTGTCACCAGGCGGGCAAGAAATATCGCGAAGCCCAATCAAGCTGCGTGGCCTGCCACAAGAAGGATGAACCCCATCAGGGGCAACTGGGCACGGATTGCGCCGCCTGTCATGGCGGCATGACCTGGTTGAACGCCAGGTTTGATCACGGCAAGACCCGCTTTGCTCTCAGCAACAAACACGCTGATGTGCAGTGCGTTGCCTGCCATGCGGGTAATCGTTACAAGAATACGCCTATGCAATGTGTATCCTGCCATGCGCCGGATGACGTGCATCAGAGTTCGCGGGGCAACAATTGCGAACAATGTCATTCAACCCTGAGCTGGACTGCAGCCAAGTTCGACCATGCCAGGGAAACCGGGTTTGCCCTGAATGGAGCGCATGCCCGTACCGACTGCGTGAGCTGTCATACCAGTGGTCGAATGGAAGATCCTGTTCCCAAGGATTGCAATGGCTGTCATAAAGCACAGGACTCACATGCTGGCCGCATGGGCCAGAAGTGCGATACATGTCATGACAGTACCAACTGGAAGCCGCCGACTTTTGAGCATGCGCGCGATGCCAAGTTCGCACTGACTGGACCCCATGGCAGGCTGAGTTGCGATACCTGTCATACGGCAAATGTGGCTACCCAGAAACTGGGCACGACCTGCATCGGCTGTCATCGCGCTCAGGATGCACACAGCGGTCAGCTGGGCGAACATTGCGAGCAATGTCATGTGGCGGATACCTGGCGTGGCGATGTTCGTTTCGATCACGATTTGACTGATTTTCCGCTGGTGGGTCTGCATGTCCCCGTGCCATGTGCGCAATGTCATCTGACGCAGCAATTCAAGGATGCCAGGACGGATTGCTATGACTGCCACCAGAAAGCGGATGTTCATCAGGGCGGGCTGGGTAAACATTGCGACAGCTGCCATTCGCCGAATGGCTGGAACCTGTGGGAGTTCGATCACAACAAGCAGACGCATTTCCCGTTGACCGGCGCGCATGCGCCATTGGGTTGCGCAGATTGTCACCGGGATCGAGTGGATACGTTCAAGCCGTCAACCGATTGCATTTCGTGTCACCAGCAGGATGACATCCATGCCGGACAGTTTGGCCGGCAATGTCAGCGTTGCCATACTACCGCCACATTCAGGGGCGGCCGCGCCAGGTAATGAACATGATTACATCCATGCATCATGATCTGTCGAGCAATCGAAGGGTTAACGGCCGCAATGGATGGTTGTTGCGCGGCTGTCGGGCGCTGCTTGCGATGTTGATGCTGGCTGCTGCGTTGAGCGCGGGGGCGGCGGAGCGAACCAAGTTCGATCATCTGACCACGGGCTTTGAGCTCGTTGGCCAGCATCGCGACTTGCCGTGCGAATCCTGTCATGCCAATGCCATTTTCAAGGGAACGCCACGCGACTGCGCTGCCTGTCATGGCATCGGCACGGCCGTACGCGCGACAGCCAAGCCGGTCAACCATATTCTGTCGTCGGATCGCTGCGATAGCTGTCATACGCCACTGGCATGGAAGCCGGCAGTGAATTTCGATCATGCCGAGGCACGCGGCAGTTGCACCACTTGTCACAACGGCGTGCAGGCTCAAGGCAAGAGCGCCACGCACATGAACACCGACTTGCAGTGCGACGTTTGCCATTCAACGCTCAGTTGGTCAGGCGCCTTGGGCATGCCGTCCAACCACATTCCCTTGCCGGCAGCCGATGGCACCAATTGCGGGCTGTGTCATTTGAATGGCAATGATTACAGCACTGCAACGATGAACCACATCAATATCAGCAGTAATTGTGCGCAGTGCCATGGCGCGGGCAAGAGTTTTACCAATATGGCGCCGCCGGTATTGAAGGTGCTGCCGGGCAATCACATTCCGGTAGGCGGCACCGCCTGCGAGAGCTGTCACTCGCCAACCAACTTCACGACCTTCTCCGGGACGGTCATGAATCATGCAGTGGTCAGTTCGACCGCCTGTTCAGCCTGTCATGGCGCAGGTCTGAGTTTTGTGGGCTCGCCGCCGGTGGTGACCGAGCCGGGCAACCATATTCCGATCGGGACGACTGCCTGCGAGAACTGTCATTCCAGGACTAATTTCACGACCTTCTCCGGGACAGCGATGAACCACACGGGCTTTGGCAGCAATTGCATTGCCTGCCATGGTGCGGGCCTGAGCTTCGTGGGCTCGCCGCCGGTCAAGACGCTGCCCGGCAATCACATTCCGGTAGGCAGTGCCGCCTGTGAAAGCTGTCACTCGCCAACCAATTTCACCACTTTCGTCATGCCGAACATTGGCAGCTCAATGAATCATGCAGTGGTGGCATCGACGGCCTGCTCGGCGTGTCACGAGAAAGGGCTGACTTTTGCAGGCACGCCCGCCACCGTCACCCGGCCCACTCTTAAAGCCAACGGCGCGGCTCATGTGCTCAGTGGCGAGTGCAATACCTGTCACTTCAACACCACCAGCTTCAAGAGTGCGAGCGACTATCCGGTCAATCACATTCCATTACCCGGCGGCGCGGGCACCAACTGCAATGCCTGTCACAGCAATCCGGCGGACTACTCCGTGTATACGATGGATCATGCCGTGGTGGCGGGCACAACCTGCACGACCTGCCATGGCGCGGGCAAGAGTTTTACCAATATGGCGCCGCCGGTATTGAAGGTGTTGCCGGGCAATCATATTCCGGTAGGCGGCACCGCCTGCGAGAGCTGTCATTCGCCGACCAACTTCACGACCTTCTCCGGCACGGTCATGAATCATGCAGTGGTCAGTTCGACCGCCTGTTCAGCCTGTCATGGTGCGGGTCTGAGTTTTGTGGGTTCGCCACCGGTGGTGACCGAGCCGGGTAACCATATTCCGATCGGAACGACGCCTTGCGAGAGCTGCCACTCGCCGACCAATTTCACGACCTTCTCCGGCACAGCGATGAGCCACACGGGCTTTGGCAGCAATTGCATTGCCTGCCATGGCGCGGGTCTGAGCTTCGTGGGCTCGCCGCCGGTCAAGACCTTACCCGGCAATCACATTCCGGTAGGCAGTGCCGCCTGTGAAAGCTGTCACTCGCCGACCAATTTCACCACTTTCGTGATGCCGAACGTTGGCAGCTCGATGAATCATGCGGTGGTGGCATCGACGGCCTGCTCGGCGTGTCACGAGAAAGGACTGAGCTTTGCGGGCACGCCTGCCACGGTTCTCCGACCCACCCTCAAGGCCAACGGCGCGGCTCATGTGCTCAGTGGCGAGTGCAATGCCTGTCACTTCAACACCACCAGCTTCAAGGGCGCAACGGATCTGCCTACCAATCACATCCCGCTGCCTGGTGGCGCGGGTACCAACTGCAATGCCTGTCACAGCAATCCGGCTGATTATTCCATCTATGTCATGGATCACTCTGTAGTGGCGGGCACCAGTTGCGCAACCTGTCACGGTGCGGGCAAGAGTTTTGCCAACATGGCGCCGCCGGTATTGAAGGTGTTGCCGGGCAATCACATTCCGGTAGGCGGCACCGCCTGCGAGAGCTGTCACTCGCCGACCAACTTCACGACCTTCTCCGGCACAGCGATGAACCACACGGGCTTTGGCAGCAATTGCATTACCTGCCATGGCGCGGGTCTGAGCTTCGTGGGCTCGCCGCCGGTCAAGACCTTACCCGGCAATCACATTCCGGTAGGCAGTGCCGCCTGTGAAAGCTGTCACTCGCCGACCAATTTCACCACTTTCGTCATGCCGAACGTTGGCAGCTCGATGAATCATGCGGTGGTGGCATCGACGGCCTGCTCGGGGTGTCACGAGAAAGGGCTGACTTTTGCAGGCACGCCCGCCACTGTCACCCGGCCCACCCTCAAGGCGAATGGTTCGCCACATGTGACCGGCGGTGAGTGCAATACCTGTCACTTCAACACCACCAGTTTCAAGGGCGCGACAGATCTGCCTGCCAATCACATTCCGCTGCCGGCGGCAGACAACAACAACTGCACGCTGTGCCACACCACGGGCAATTACAGCGTGGCTACGATGAATCACGTCAACATCGCCAACAACTGTGCACAATGCCATGCCTATGGTTTGAGCTTTGCCAACATGGCGCCGCCGACACTGGTGCAGCCGCCTGCGGGAGCGACCGGTCATATTCCATCGAATCCGCCGAATGGCACCACTTCGCTTGCCTGCGAACTGTGTCATGCCGCGACCAACTTCACTTCCTTTGCCGGCACCAAGATGATTCATGCCGCTGTGCGCGGCATGACTTGCATGAGCTGTCATGAGTTGGGCATGAAGTGGAAGACCAATACCGGCGTACGACTGTGGGTGCGTGATTCTGCCAATCACCACAAGGGCCAGGATTGCGGCGGTTCGGGCTGCCATTCGACCAGAGACCGGTTTGTGGCGCGGCCTGTCCTGCAGGCCAACATGAAAGCAGCGGGCGTCATTGCCGCTACGCCATCATTGGGTAATGCCGCCACGCTGGGCGGCAGGCTGGGCGCATTCGATCATCGGCGCGTGTTTGGCTCGACGTGTTTGAGCTGTCACGATCAGGCCAGTGGCATTGGCAAACCCGGCAGCCATATCAATGCCGGCAACAATTGCGATGCCTGCCACAGCACACAAAGCTGGTTGCCGGTGAGCAAGGTCGATCACACCCAGGTCAAAGGTACCTGTGTGAGCTGTCACAACGGTCCGATCGCACGTGGCAAGCCGTCAAATCACATCGCGGCCAACAACAGTTGCGAGGCATGCCATACCACCATCGCGTGGATCCCGGCGCGCTTCGATCATGCGGCGATCACGACAAGTTGTCATAGCTGTCACGATGCGGTTCATGCCGTCGGCAAACCGGTCAGCCATGTGCCGACCGCGCAGGAGTGCGATACCTGCCACGGTACGCTGGCGTGGAAACCGGCCAAGCTGGACCACACCCAGCTCACCGGCAATTGCGCCGGTTGTCACAATGGTTTGAGTGCTACCGGCACCATTGCCGGTCACCTGAGCACTCAGCGCGATTGTGCGAATTGCCATCGCTATCCGGATTGGGCTGTCATCACTTTCAGGCATGACTCCGTGAACTATCCGGGCGATCACAAGGCAGTGCTGAGCTGCGTGTCATGCCATACCAGCAATACCGACCAGATTCCGTACAGCTCGCCGGCGGATGCAGGCAGTTGCACGGGTTGTCATGCAAAGGATTTCAAGGCCGACGTGCATGTCAAGACGGCTGCTGGCCTCAAGTACACCGCCAGCGAGCTGCGCAATTGCGCCGGCGCCTGTCACGTTTATGCGGACGACGCATTGTCCACTGTGACGAAGTCGGCGCCCGGTCCGTATCACAGGGTCTCTGATGCCTCGTTCAAGCATTAGTTACCGCCGTCTTCTGCAAGCAATGGGTTGCTTCTGGCTGCTGTGCATGAGCACGGTGGCCCTCGCGCAGTTGCTGGCGGGGACCGCGCGTTTCGTGGACATCATCGAGCTGAATGATCACGACGATCAGGCGGACATCACGGTGTTGTTCAATTGTTCATTGCGCTACATATCACATCTGCCTGCTTCGGAGGGGACCGAGCTGCGAATCCAGTTGCAGCCGTTACCCGATTGCGGCGTCAGCCCCGGTGCGCAGATCGCCGGCGAGTTGCCGCCGATATCCGGCGGCGAAAATATCATTGCGGCGGCGCGTGTCGATGCCGATGTACCTGGCCAGATCACGCTGGCGTTGACCTGGAAAAAAGCCGAGCGTTTCGTTCTGGTACAGGGCGTTGATCCGCATAGTCTGCGCATCCGCCTGATTGATCGCGCCCGCCGTTCCGGCAAGGTCATGGTGAATGAATTGCCCGACACTGTTACCAACTATGCCATCAACCTCGATTCACAACCCGGACAGTTTGATGAATCCGCAGTTGAATTGGCGCAACAACGACTCAAGATGCCGGCGTATGTGGCCACTGCTGTGATTGACGATGTCACCTGGTATCGTCTGCGTGTAGGCCCCATTGCGCGTCGCGCCGACGCCGACGCATTGCTGAAAACGGCGCTGCAAGAATATCCGCGTGCCTGGATTGCCGTCGGCGACGATGCGGTCAGCTCTGCGCTCTTGAGTGATAGCGCCGACAAGTCGTTGCCGCCAGTGGAACGAATCGGTAGCGATCCGGCGCTGGAAGCCTCTGCATTGAAGCAGACCCTGTCAGAAGCGCGTGCGGCGCTGGCTGCGCGTGACTATGCAAAATCAATTGCATTGTTGACCAAGCTGCAGCGGCAGCCTGAGTTTCCGGAACGCGCGCAGGCGCAGGAGTTGCTCGGTCTGGCGCGCGAGCGTGCCGGTCAGTTGGCGCACGCCAAGGCCGAATACGAAGAATATTTGCGGCGTTATCCCAAGGGCGATGCAGCAGAACGTGTGGCGCTGCGTTTGCGCATCCTGCGCGCGGCTTCATTGCCCGGTCGCAGCGGCGGCGGTGGCGGCGGAGCCGATACCGGCTGGAAATTCAGCGGCGGTTTCGCACAGCTCTATCGTTATGACGGCAGCCACATCGCCAGCTCGACCAATTCCAGCACGGACCCGACGCAGAACAACTCGTCGCAGTCCACTGCGCAAAATGGCCTGTATAACGATGTTGATTTTCTGGCGCGGCGTCGTGGTGAAAATATCGACTTGCTGGCGCGCGTCAGCGCCGGGTACGTCAAGAGCCTGAGCGGTGGCAATTCCAGTGGCAGCGACGCCGGGCGTGTCAGCATTGCTTCAGTCGAACTAGCTGCCCGCAACCTGGGCTTGTTGACGCGGGTTGGTCGTCAGGCTCGTAACGCCGGCGGCGTGCTGGGCACATTCGACGGCGCGTTCATTGCCTGGAACTGGGTGCCGGCCTGGGGCGTGAATGCAACCATCGGGTATCCGGTGGAACAGACCAGCGCAGCGTTGCAGACCCAGCGCCGCTTTGAATCGGTGGCGCTGGCGTATACCCCGCAGGGTGCGCACTGGGATGCGAGCGTCTACTTCACTACCCAGGATTTCCTCGGCCTGCGTGATCGCCAGGCCATAGGCACGGAATTGCGTTATCTGGGTTCGCGTGGTTCCGTGATTGCATTGGCGGACTACGACACTTTTTTCCAGTCGCTGAATACGGCTGCACTGCTGGGCACGATTCAGTTGCCGGCGCGCTGGAGTCTGAGCGTGGATGCCGAGCGACGTAATTCACCCATCCTGACCACCCGCAACGCACTGATTGGTCAGCCGGTAACCACCATTGCCGAACTGGAACAGGTGTTCCTGCCGGACGAGGTATATCAACTGGCGCGCGACCGCACGCCGATCACTTCCAACTACAGCCTGACTGCAACGCGACCGCTGGGCGAACGTTTTCAGTTTGCCGCGACGGTATCTGCTGCCGAAACCGACGCCACCGTGGCTTCCGGCGGCGTCGAAGCGCAACCCGCTTCCGGGTTGAATGTTTCATACCAGACGCAGATCTACGCCTCCAGCTTATGGCGCAAGGGCGATTTCAACGTGTTGAGCTTCAATTATGCAGACACCGAGATAGGCAAGATCTCCGCCATTGGACTCACCACCCGGTTCCCGCTGTCGGGCGCCTGGCGTATCGGACCGCGGTTGACCGTCAATCATCGCACGCTCATCGGCGACAGCAGTACCGAGACGATTTTCGTGCCGGCCCTGTTGCTGGACTATCAGCGCAACCGCAAGCAGCTGCAGTTGGAAACGGGCGGCCAGTTGGGAAAACGCAGCACCACGCAGCAGAGTCAGACGACAACACGTTACTATGTAAGTCTGGCATATCGCATCGGGTTCTGACGTGGGTTCGATTATCAACAAATACAGCGTCGCGTGTCTGTGCTTGCTGATCGCGGCGTGCAGTTCTACTGCCAGGCGCGACCAGCCGCGCGAATATCTCGATCAGCAAACGGCCGCCACCGTCACCGTGGTGGATCAGCCTCTGGTGTTTGCCCGTGAGCGGCCGGAATTCGCAGCCAATGTTCGCGACTACGTCACGCTGGCGGCGGCGGCTGTGAATCGTAGCGGCAAGGTCAGCTATGTGTTGCTTGCTTATTTCTGGTCTACCGTTGATGCGCGTGGCGCCGCCGGCGCGTCAGTGGCGGACAAGAACCCGATCATCGCCGCCGACGATCGTCGAATCCTGCTGAAAATGCACGAGCGTTCTGCGCGCGATGCGGGCATCGGTGCGCCGCTGCATGCGCCGCCGGGCATGAACGCCACCCCCATTGTGTTTACGACCGATCTGGCCACGCTGCGCTTCATCGCCTCCGCCCGGCAGCTCAGCGTTCGTGCCGGCAGTGATGTTGCAGAGAACGCTTACGAGCCATGGAGCGATCAGCGTTCCGCATTGCTCGCATTCGTCAATCGCATGAAACCACACGAGCGTAATTAGCGCGCCTGTCAATAAGCCATGAACGGTCCGGTACCGCCGGAAGTAGTTTGTCCTTCGATGGCCACATAGACGCTGCGGCCGTAGAAGAACGGCAATCCCCAGTCGAAGCTCGACGCTAACGGAATCGTGCCGGCAAGATTTCCGAAGGCAAAATAGTTCGGCTGATTGTTGAGCAGTGCTTCGGTGTTCGCCACATTGAACGTGACGGTGCTGTTGACCCCGGTGTGACTGATATTGGTGGCGGACAAGGTTCGCGCGCTGGCCGGGCAGTAAAAACCGGAGGCAAAACTGCTGGTGCATTGAACCAGCGTGGAGTCGTTAAAAAAGAGCGCATTCGAGCCGGAGTCAATGAAACTTCGACTGAGCGTTTGTCCGTTGTAACTGGTCGTGATCCAGCCGCTGGCTGGATCGACTGTCATGATGGTGGCCGAGCGCAACTGGTTGTTGGTCTGGGTGTCGATGCCGAATATCAGCGCGCCGCGCGCGCCAAACGCACCTGCGGAGCCAATGGCCGGCAACTGGATGATGACGCCATTGTTGTCGGTGGCAAAGTGATATACGGCGTTCTGAACCTGCTGGACAAGAGTTGCCGTCGTTCCCTGACAGGAGCCGCTGCTGCATAAGTAATAAGTGGCTGGAACCACATTCGTCGCACAACTGCCGCCACAATCTTCGCGAAAAACCGCCACTCCCAGCACGCCGTTGGCGCCAAAGCTTTGCACGGAATTGTCCGATGGTTTGCCGTTGGTGCAATCGCCGGGTGCGGCCTGAGCTGGCGTGGCCGCATCGTCAATGACTTGAACAACCAGTGCGTTGGCTTGTTCGCCGGCGATCTTTACGTCGGCGGTCTTGAGCGGTCCCCAGCTGTAACCGTCAACGAATTGCACGCATTCAAACATGGGTGCGCCGGCGCCATTCTGGGCATCGGGTAAATTGATTCCCGTCAGTAACGACGCCATGACCCGCAAACCGGTCGAGCCGGTATCGACCAGAATGTGATCGACGGTTGTGCAGTTGCTGGTACCGGGTTCGCAAAACGTGATGGAAACAAACGGTGCATTGATGGCGCCGGCCGGTCCGCCATCGACGACGAGCGTTGCCACGTTCGGGCCGCTGGCGATGGTCATGCTGTTTCCGGAATTGCTGCTGCTGCCGCCACCACACCCAACAAGCATCATGCTGAACGCTGCCGCCAACCAATAGACTAAATAACGCGGGTGACGAGTCATTTACTGAATCTCATCGACGCTGACGCCTGCCGGCAGCAAATGCGGGTCGTATGCCTGGCCGAAAAAAGCCCGCATGTGTCCGGCCATATGCATCACCAGATTGCCTTGTTCCACGGTTGCATGGCTGCGTGAGAGTGATGAACTTCGCGGCGCATGCCTGTAAGACTCGAAATAGCTGCCCAGCAGTTGTTTGAAATCCGGCTGATGCGGCCCTTCCCATGCCACTGCGAACACCAGGCCGGCAGATGAAACATACTCGCGCACAACGGTGCCATACGGCAGGCGCAGCTCATGAACGGTGTACAAGGGCTTGGCCGCGACGGCTGCTGTGGCTTTCATCTTGGCACGGTCGTTTTCGATTGACGCGACCTGATCTCCCAATGCGGCGCGGGCGGGCGCGGCGACGATGACAGCAAGTATTCCCATCATGATGGCCATCTCGATGGGTTTAAGTCTGGAGTTGCCGAGGCGATTTGCGAGGCCTGAATTCAGGGGTTTCACTGTGAGTTTGCCGTCTGGATCGGTTGCCGAACGTTGGCGGGAGCCACTTCGGAATGGTTTGATTACACAATGCAGGCAACAGGCAGTACAAGTGTCGCCATAATGCCAACCATGATGTTCATTCTTATTAAGCGTAAGCGTTTGCCGGATTTCATGTGCAGGAGCGGTGCGTCTGATCAGGAGTCGGCCGGAAATGACCGGCGCAACAGCGTGCTTATTGATGTGCGGTTGTCACTGTTTGCCAAAGGATTAATGCCGCCATCAATACCACCATCCCACTGTAAGCCCGCTGGAGTCGCGCTTGCGGCAGGTTGCGTCCCAGCGGCTGGCTGACAAGGCTGCCCAGTACGCCGACCACCGCGAACAGGCCCAGCATTGGCCAGTGCAGGGTCAAACCACTGCTGTGCAGCAGGTGCAACTGTTTGGCAAAGCCGGTGAGCGAACTGAGCGTGATGATCATCAGGCTGGTGCCAACGGCAATGGGCATGGCCAGTCCGCCCAGCAGCACGAGTGCCGGTACGACCAGAAAGCCGCCGCCCACGCCCACCAGGCCGCTCAAGATGCCGAGGCCCGCGCCGACGGCCAGTAAGCAGCCCGGCCGGCAATAACTGGGTTGCAGCCCCGCGTCGCGGCGGGAGTTGATGAACATACGATAGGCGGCGAACAACATCACGCCGGCAAACATCAGCAATTGCACCCGACCGCTGATCCATTGCGAAACCCATGCGCCCGCATACGATCCGAGCATGGCTGACGGGCCCACCAGCCACACACTGCGCCAGTCGATATGTTTCTGACGCGCATGTTGCAGTGCGCCCACGCCGGCAATGACGCAGACAATGCCCAACGACTCCGCGATGGCCAGCTTTTCCGGTTCGCCGACCAGAAACACCAGCACCGGCACGGTCAGGATGGAACCGCCGGAACCCAGCAGTCCCAGGCTCAGGCCGATCAGCAGCGCGCCGATGATTGCCAGCATGTCAACGCCCACAGAAGCATTCATGCAGCAGGTTGAGAATGCGCCGCGTCTTGCCTTCGGGCACTGAATAATAAACGGTTTGCGCCTGTTTTTCGGTGTTGACCAGATCGCGTTCACGCAGCACGGCCAGGTGTTGCGACAATGCCGATTGACTTAACTGAACGCGTTCGTTGATCTGGCCTACTGACTGCGGGCCTTCCAGCAGAGTGCACAGAATCGCCAGACGCTGATCATTGGCAAGCGCCTTGAGAAAGTCGGCGGCTTCGCCGGCATGTTCAAGCATGTCCTGCATGTTCATGATATTGCGGCTGGTCTTGCTGCGCTTGGCGAGTGCGCGGGCGGGCATGGCGTCTCCTGGTTGCTGGCAACGGCCGCATATTACATTAGTATTGACTGAATTAGCAAAATCTAATATAAAGGCGACTGCTGAATGTTGACGGATGTTGAGTGCTGTAATGCTGGCTGCCGATACCGAAATTCGCAATGAGATCAATCCGGGGCCTGGACGGATCAGAAGCTTTTTCCATGCGCCGTCCAATACCTGGAGCCATGTGGTCAGCGATCCGCAAACCGGCAAGGCGGCGGTCATTGATCCGGTGCTGGATTACGAAGCGAATTCGGGCCGGACCAGCGCGACTTCCGTCGAGCAGATCATTGTCTATCTCCGCGAGCATTCCATGAGCCTGGAGTGGATTCTGGAAACCCACGCGCATGCCGACCACCTGTCGGCGGCGAATGAGCTGAAGCGCGCTGTCGGCGGCAGGACGGCCATTGGCGCCGGCATCGTCAAGGTGCAGTCCACGTTCAAGCGGATTTACAACCTGGGCGCGGATTTTGTTGCGGACGGTCGTCAATTCGACCGTCTGTTGCAGGATGGCGATGAAATCGTTCTGGGTGATCTCACCGGCAAGGTACTGGCCACGCCAGGTCATACCAGTGACAGCGTGACTTATCTGTTCGGTGACGCTGCATTCGTCGGCGACACCGTGTTCATGCCGGACGGCGGCACGGCGCGATGTGATTTTCCGGGTGGCGATGCTGCTGAGTTGTATCGCTCCATCCGGCGCCTGTATCAATTGCCGGAAAATACCAGGATATTCGTGTGCCATGACTATCCGCCGGATGATCGGGCGCCGCTGGATCATGCATCGGTTGCCGATCACAAGCAGCGCAACAGTCATTTGTCCGCGGCGACGACTGAGGCTGCATTCATCCAATTCCGCAAAGGGCGCGACGCCACGCTGGATTTGCCGGCGCTGATCATTCCGGCCGTGCAGGTGAACATTCGCGCCGGCTGTTTGCCGCCAGCCGAGGATAACGGCGTGGCGTATCTCAAAGTACCTTTGAATTTATTGGGTCACAAACACAAACCTCTGGGTTGAATATCATGAGTCATGCACATCATCCATCCACGGTTGCCGAGCTGAAACCTGCTGAAGTGCAGGCATTGCTGCAAAATCAGCAGATACTACTGATAGACGTGCGCGAGCCGGTGGAGTATTCCGCTGAACGGATACATGGCGCGTTGCTGTATCCGTTGTCGACATTCGATCCGGCATTTCTGCCCGGCGATGAACCCCGACGCGTGGTGTTTCATTGCGCCGGCGGCGTGCGTTCGCTCAATGCCGCACAAAAGCGGCTGGCCAAGGGCATGAGCGCTGCGCACATGGCCGGCGGACTGGCTGCGTGGAAAGCGGCGGGTCTGCCCACAGTGAAGGTCGATCCGGCCACCGGCCAGATCATTGATGCGGGTTTGGCGACCAAGCATGCCAGGTAGTTTTCCGGCAACAAACATCAACAATTTGGGAGTCAACATCATGAATATCGATAAGGCAGTCATGCGTTTTGCGGGACTGGTCGTACTGGTCAGTCTGGCGCTGGGCTATTACGTGCATCCCTACTGGTACTGGCTGACGGCGTTCGTGGGCGCGAATCTGTTGCAGGCATCATTCACGGGGTTCTGCCCGCTGGCCATGATCCTCAAGAAACTGGGTCTGCGGTCGGGTTCCGCATTCTGAATCCGTCATGCTGCCGACCATGAGCCTTACCTTGATGATCTTGTGCAAGCGTGCCATCCAATGAATAGAAGCAAAACGAGAGATGCAACGAAGGGACATCTGCGCAGATGGATCATGTGGGCCGTGTTGGCGGCGCTGCCGCTCGCTGGCCTGCTGGCTTGTTCATCGGACAAGCCTCCCGCCGCAGTGGCGGATGAGGCCGGGCAGCTCAAGACGCTGACGATGGCGCTGGAGAAGGCGCCGCTGGAACGCATCGTGGACGGCAGCATCGAAGCCATCAATCAGGCAACGGTATCAGCGCAGACTTCCGGGCGCATTGTCGAGATCTTCTATGATGTAAATGATTTCGTGCCGGCCGGCGCCGTCATCATGCGCCTGCGCGCCACCGAGCAACGCGCCGGCATGCAGCAGGCGCAGGCGGCTTTGCAGGAAGCCATCACGCGTGAAGCCGAAGCCAGGCAGCAATACGCCCGTGTTGAGGGTCTGTACAAGGACAAGGTGGCGACCAAACAGGAATACGACACCGCGCTGGCCAATCGCGACGCGACCCGCGCCAAGCTGGAAGCTGCGCGCGCCGCAGTGGATGCGGCTAAGGAAGGTGTTGCCTATACCGAAGTGCGCGCACCCTATGCCGGCATCGTCACCAAGCGCATGGTGCAGGTCGGTGAAACCGTGCAGCCTGGCACGCCGTTGATAAGCGGCGTCTCATTGCAATATCTGCGCGTCAACCTCGAGTTGCCGCAAAGCATTGTCGAGAAGGTGCGCGCCATCAGGAAAGCCGCCATCTATGTCAACGGCAAGCGCGTCGAAGCCACCAGCTTTACCGTTTTTCCCGAAGCCGATAGCGCCACGCATACATTCCATGCGCGCGCCAACCTGCCTGCCAACGCCACCGATCTGCATCCCGGCATGTTCGTCAAAGTGGGGCTGGTGGTGGGCGAAACCGACCGGCTGCTGATTCCTGCCACCGCCGTGGTGACCCGCAGTGAAGTCACCGGCGTTTATGTATTGAACAAATCCGGCGGCGTGACGTTGCGGCAATTGCGTCTGGGGCAGCGTCTGGATGAACGAATGGAAGTGCTGGCCGGCTTGTCGGTGGGTGATGTGATAGCGCTCGATCCGGTGGCGGCCGCGCAGCGGGTGAACCGGTAATGAGTCGCGACAATTCACTGGGCTTCAGCGGCCGGCTGGCCAGGCTGTTTCTCGACAATGAACTGACACCGTTGATTGCGCTGTCGCTGATGCTGCTGGGCGCATTCGCCGTACTGGTGACGCCGCGCGAGGAAGAGCCGCAGATCGACGTGACCATGGCCAATGTCATCATCGCTGCTCCCGGAGCCAGCGCCACTCAGGTGGAAAGTCTGGTGGCGTCGCCCATGGAACAGGTGCTGGGTGAAATAGAAGGTGTTGATCATCTGTATTCCATCTCGCGTCCCGGCGTGGCCATTCTCACCGTGCAATACAAAGTGGGCGTGCCGCGCAATGAAGCCATCGTGCGCCTGTACAACGCGGTGTATTCCAACCGCGACTGGCGGCCGGAAGGGCTGGGCGTGATGGAACCGCTCATCAAGCCCAAGGGGATTGATGATGTGCCCATCGTGGCGCTCACCTTGTGGAGCAAGGATCAGACTCGCGGCGCGCATGAGCTGCGACAGGTGGCGCATTCCATCGAAGCCGAGATCAAACGCGTGCCGGGCACGCGCAATGTCTACACCATTGGCGGGCCGGATGACACGGTCCATGTGTTGCTCGATCCGGCGAAGCTGTCCGGTTTCGGATTGACTGCCCTGGGGTTGCAAAGCGCATTGGCCGCCGCCAATGTGGCGCTGGATGTAGGCAGCATCACCGGCAACAACCAGAGCACGCCGGTACATGCGGGCGAGTTTTTCGCGCATGTCGATGAAGTGGCGAACCTGATTGTCGGCCTCAATAACGGCAAACCGGTTTATTTGCAGGATGTAGCCGAGATTCGTCGTGGACCGGATCAGCCGGAACAGTACGTGAAATTCGCGGCCGGTCCCGCTGCGGGCGCGCATGAGCAGGGCGGCGGCGAATCGCCGGCAGTGACCATCGCCATCTCCAAGCAGCCGGGGCGCAATGCCATCGACGTGGCCGATGGCATCATGGCGCGCATACAGACCCTGCACAACAGTTTCATACCGGAAGGCGTGGAGCTGACCGTCACCCGCAATTACGGCGAGACCGCCAATGACAAGGCGCAGAAACTGATCCAGAAGCTGATGTTCGCCACGGTATCGGTCATTGTGCTGGTGATCGTGGCAGTGGGCTGGCGGGAAGCTGTAACGGTGGGCACGGCCGTGGTGGTGACGCTGGCGGCAACATTGTTTGCCTCATGGGCATGGGGCTTCACCATCAATCGCGTGTCGCTGTTCGCCTTGATTTTTTCCATCGGCATTCTGGTGGATGACGCCATCGTGGTGGTGGAGAACATTCATCGTCACTTTTCTTTCGCTCACCGGGATGATCCCCTGCACGTCGAGGATCATCCACGGCAAATAGTGCCGCGTGCGGTCGATGAAGTCGGCGGCCCGACCATTCTGGCCACCTTCACCGTGATTGCCGCGCTGTTGCCCATGGCTTTCGTCAGCGGCCTGATGGGGCCCTACATGAGTCCCATCCCCATCAACGCCAGCATGGGCATGCTGATTTCACTGGGCGTGGCGTTGATTATCACGCCGTGGTTGTCGCGCAAGCTGCTGGCAGGCGTGCATCATGAACCCACCGCCAGCGTGGTGGCGCTGGAGAATCGCATTGCGCATTTCTTCGAAAACAGCCTGCGTCCGTTCCTGCAGGGCAATGACGCGCGCTCCAAACGCCACAAACTGTACTGGAGCATTCTGGCGGCCATCCTCATTGCGGTGAGTTTTGCCGGCGTGAAATGGGTGGTGCTGAAGATGCTGCCCTTCGACAACAAATCGGAATTCCAGGTGGTGGTCAACATGCCGGAGGGCACGGCGCTGGAACAAACGGCCGCCCTGCTCGATGAATTGGCGGCCGAAGTCGGCAGGATTCCCGAAGTCACTCACTATCAGGTATATGCCGGCACGTCGGCGCCGATCAACTTCAATGGTCTGGTGCGGCAGTACTATCTGCGCAGCGGTCCGCTGGTGGGCGACATCCAGGTCAATCTGGTGGACAAGCATCATCGTGATCGCAAGAGTCACGAGATCGCCCTGGCGATTCGTCCAGTGCTGGCCGAAATCGGCAGACGTCACCATGCGGTGGTGCAGGTGGTGGAAGTGCCGCCGGGGCCGCCGGTGCAGGCGCCGATTGTCGCCGAGGTATATGGACACAGCTATGCGGCGCAACGCAATCTGACAACCCGATTGCGGCAGTTCTTCGACAATACGCCGGACATCGTCGATATCGACGATACCAATGAAGCGCCGGCGCAGCGCTACGTGCTCGAGGTCGATCGCGAGAAGGCGGCATTGTTCGGCGTGTCTCAGGCGCAGGTGGTGACCACGCTCAACGTTGCCCTGAATGGCAGCGATGCCACTTACATGCATGCCGGCAGTGAACGTTATCCGATTCCGGTAAGAGTGGAATTACCGGTGGCGGACAAGTCCACGCTCGAGAGTCTGCTGGCGCTGGAAGTGCAGGCCAGCACCGGCAAGCGCGTGCCGTTGTCCGAGTTCGTCACAGTCACGGCCACGGCGTGGGATGGGGCGATTTATCACAAGGATCTGCTGCCGGTGACTTACATCATGGCCGACATGGCCGGCAAGCTCGACAGTCCGCTGTATGGCATGTTCGACATCATCGGCAACATCAGGGACGGAATGAAGGACCAGGCTGTTGAGCAGCGCTTCATCAGCCAGCCCGGCAATCCCAATGCCTTCGCCATCAAGTGGGATGGCGAGTGGCAGATCACCTACGAAACCTTCCGCGACATGGGTATCGCCTATTCCGTGGGCCTGGTGCTGATCTACCTGCTGGTGGTGGCGCAATTCCGTTCCTATGCCGTACCGCTGATCATCATGGCGCCCATTCCGCTGACCATCATCGGCATCATGCCGGGGCATGCATTGTTGGGCGCGCAGTTCACGGCAACTTCGATGATCGGCATGATCGCGCTGGCCGGCATCATCGTCCGTAATTCCATCCTGCTGGTGGACTTCATCAATCTCGAACTGGCGCTGGGCAAGCCGCTGGCGGATGCCGTGGTGCAAGCCACGGTGGTGCGCACCAAGCCCATTGTCCTGACCGGCGTCGCCGCCATGATGGGTGCGTTCTTCATTCTTGACGATCCCATTTTCAATGGCCTCGCAGTGTCGCTGATCTTCGGCATCCTGGTATCGACGCTGCTGACGCTGATTGTCATTCCGGTGTTGTATTTCAGTTACCTCAACAGGCGTCAACCTCACCCCCTTCTCAATCCTCCCCCGATAGAAGGAGAGGAGGCGGCAGCGGGGTTACATGGACATTGAAATCACTCAATCAACTCTGGGGGCTATATGGCACACATCGTCATCATGGGCGCGGGCATCGCGGGCGTACCGGCAGCTTATGGTTTGCGCAAGAAGCTGGACAAGGAACATCAGGTCACGCTGATCGGTTCCAGCCCTTACTTTGAGTTCACGCCTTCCAATCCATGGATAGCGGTGGGCTGGCGTACCGCCGAACAGACACGCGTGCAGTTGCAGGAGCCCATGGGCAAGAAGGGCATCGAGTCTATCAGTCAGCAGGTGACGGCCATCAATGCCGAAGGCAACAGGGTCACGCTCGTAGATGGCAAGGAATTGAATTACGACTACCTGGTCATCACCACCGGTCCGAAACTGGCTTTTGAAGAAGTACCGGGACTGGGGCCGCAGGGATTCACGCAATCCGTATGCACCCATGAGCATGCACTGCAGGCATGGAATGAGTACCAGAAATTTCTGGAAAACCCGGGGCCGGTCATCATTGGCGTCGCGCCCGGTGGCAGTTGTTTTGGCCCCGCGTATGAATTCGCCATGATTCTCGATGCCGACTTGCGCAAGCGCAAGCTGCGTGACCGCGTACCGATGACGTTTGTCACCAGCGAGCCCTACATCGGGCACATGGGATTGGGCGGGGTCGGCGACAGCAAGGGCTTGATGGAATCCGAGCTGCGGCAACGGCATATCAAGTGGATCACCAATGCCAGGATCAAGGAAGTGCGCGCCGGCGAAATGGATGTCACCGAACTGAAGGACGATGGCGCCATCGCCAAGGAGCAGACTCTCAAGTTCAATTACAGCATGATCATTCCGGCGTTCAAGGGTATAGATGCAGTTGCGGCGGTCGAGGGACTCAACAATCCGCGCGGCTTTGTCCTGATCGACGAGCATCAGCGCAGCAAGAAGTATCGCAACATTTTTTCTGCAGGCGTGTGCGTCGCCATTCCCCCGGTGGAGGCGACAACGGTGCCGACCGGTGCGCCCAAGACCGGCTACATGATCGAATCCATGGTCAGCGCCATCTGCGAAAACATTGTTGCAGATATTGCCAACAAACCTGCCGAGGCGCGCGCCACCTGGAATGCGATCTGTCTGGCCGATTTTGGCGATACCGGCGCGGCGTTTGTGGCGTTACCACAGATTCCGCCGCGCAATGTCACCTGGGCCAAGCTGGGTAAGTGGGTGCATCTGGCGAAGATTGCCTTCGAGAAATATTTCCTGCGCAAGGTGCGCACCGGCAATACCGAACCGGTGTACGAAAAATATGTGCTCAAGGCGCTGGGCATCGTGACATTGAAGTAGTGATGAAAAAGTCGCTTTCCCTGCAGTGGAAGATGGGCTTGATCCTGGCGGCCAAGCTCATCGCCTTGATGGGTATCTATTTCCTGTTCTTCAGTCCCGCGCATCGCGTCAAGGTGGATTCGGCGCAGGTACAAGGCAGGTTTTATTCGAGTGATGTCAATGATTTGTCGGGAGAACAGTAATGCCTGATATGGATTTGGTGAACCTGTCGCGTTTGCAGTTTGCCCTGACGGCGCTGTATCACTTTCTGTTTGTGCCATTGACGCTGGGACTGTCGGTCATCCTGGCCATCATGGAAAGCGTGTATGTCATGACCAACCAGGAGATCTGGCGGCGCATGACCAGGTTCTGGGGCGTGCTGTTCGGCATCAACTTCGCCATGGGCGTGGCCACCGGAATCACCATGGAATTCCAGTTCGGCACCAACTGGGCATATTACTCGCACTATGTCGGCGACATCTTCGGTACGCCGCTGGCCATCGAAGGATTGATGGCGTTCTTCCTCGAGTCCACTTTTGTCGGTCTGTTCTTCTTTGGCTGGAGCCGCCTGTCGAAGCTGCAGCATATGGTGGTCACCTGGCTGGTGGCCATTGGTTCCAATCTCTCGGCATTGTGGATATTGATTGCCAATGGCTGGATGCAGAATCCGGTGGGCTCGCAGTTCAACTTTGAAACCATGCGCATGGAAGTGACCTCATTCAAGGAAGTGATTTTCAATCCGGTGGCGCAATCCAAGTTCGTGCATACCGTCAGTGCCGGTTACGTCACGGGCTCGATGTTCGTGCTGGCCATCAGCGCCTGGTATTTGCTCAAGGGACGTAATCGCGAGTTTGCGCGGCGTTCAATGGCGGTCGCCGCCAGCTTTGGTCTGGCCTCGGCGTTATCGGTGGTCGTGCTGGGTGATGAAAGCGGTTATGTCAGCACCGAGCATCAGAAAATGAAAATCGCTGCCATCGAAGCGGAATGGCACACTCAACCCGCACCAGCCGGCTTTACCTTGTTCGGACTGCCGGACATGCAAGCCAGAGAGACGCATGGCGAAATCAAAATTCCCTGGATGTTGGGGCTGATCGCTACGCGCTCGCTGGATCAAACCTTGCCGGGCATTCATGAACTGGTGGAGGAATCCAGGATGCGTATTGTCAACGGCATGGGCGCCTACGACGCACTGGAACGCTTGCGTGCTGATCGCAGCGATGCACAAGCCAGAACAGAGCTGGATACACGGGTGAACGATCTGGGGCACGCATTGCTGCTAAAGAAATTTGTGGCCGATCCACGCACGGCTACGCCTGAACAAATCGAACAAGCTGCGTGGAGCACGGTACCTAATGTGCCGGTATTGTTCTGGAGCTTCCGGGTGATGGTGGCGTTGGGTTTTTTCTTTATCGCCCTGTTCGCCACGATGTTTGTAATCATCTCGCGACGTCGTATTGAACAGCATCACGGCTTGCTGCGGATCGCGCTGTACAGCCTGCCCTTGCCGTGGCTTGCTGCCGAAGTCGGTTGGATCGTCGCCGAATATGGTCGTCAGCCGTGGGTCATCGAAGGCATCTTGCCTACGTTCATGGGCACCTCCAGCGTATCCATCGCACAAGTGTCCATGAGCCTGGTGGGTTTTGTGGTGTTCTACAGTGCATTGGCGGTGGTGGAGCTGTTCCTGATGTTTCGTATTGCGCGTGGCGGCCCGGATGGCTGGTTTACCCAATCAAACACTGCCGGCAACCATTCCTGAGGAGCCATCATGTTCGACTATGAAATGTTGCGTCTGATCTGGTGGGCCTTACTGGGCGTGCTGCTGGTGGGATTCGCCATCATGGATGGCTTCGATCTCGGGGTGGCCATGCTGTTTCGCTTTCTTGGTCGCAATGACAATGAGCGTCGCGTATTGCTGGAAGCCATCGAGCCGGTGTGGGAAGGTAACCAGGTGTGGTTCATTCTCGGTGGCGGCGCCATCTTTGCCGCATGGCCGATTCTGTATGCCACTTCATTCTCCGGTTTCTACATGGCCATGTTCCTGGTGCTGCTGGCGCTGATTCTCAGACCGGTAAGTTTCGTGTTTCGCGGCAAGCTGGCGGGAACCACTTGGCGCAATACCTGGGATTGGACACTGTTCGTCAGTGGTCTGGTGCCCTCGCTGGTGTTTGGCGTGGCGTTTGGCAACTACCTGCTGGGCGTGCCGTTTCATTTTGATGAAACCCTGCGCATGACTTACGAAGGCGGATTTTTTGAGTTGTTGAATCCCTTCGCGGTGCTGTGCGGTTTGGTCAGCATCGCAATGTTGCTCCTGCATGGCGCTACTTATGCCGCACTCAAGACCGAATCGCCCATCAATGAACGTGCCGTGACCACAGCGCGCGGCGCGGCCATTGCGTTTATTGTGTTGTTCACGATCGCTGGAATCTGGCTGTCAGCCCGCGTACCCGGCTATCGCATCACATCGGTGGTTGATCCCAACGCAGCATCCAACCCGCTCAATAAACAGGTGATCCTGGCAGCAGGCGCCTGGCTGGAAAACTACGACCGTTATCCCTGGATGCTGCTGGCGCCGGCGTTGGCCTATGTCGGCGCGATGTTTGCTTTCGGCACTGTCAAGCGCATGCCGGGCGCGGCCTTCATTGGCAGTGCGATGACGGCGGCCATGACGATTTGCACGGCAGGCTTCAGTGCCTTTCCATTTCTGTTGCCGTCTTCATCCAGTCCGAATTCAAGTCTCACGGTGTGGGATGCCAGCAGCAGCCAGGGCACGCTGCTCAACATGCTGATCGCCGCCGTGATTTTTGTGCCTATTATTTTGATCTATACCAGTTGGGTATTCCGTGTGCTGCGCGGCAAGGTATCAATCAAGGATCTGCATGACGGCGCGTATTGAAATTTGACTGACAGGAGCTTGAGACAATGTGGTACTTCACCTGGGTGTTGGGTCTGGCGTTTGCCTGTTCGTTTGCGATCCTGAATGCCATGTGGCTGGAGATGCATGAGCAGCAGGGCGCTGAGACAGTGAGGCAAGATAAATAGTCACCGAGTGCGGAGTGTTTGGTAGGTAGTAACCCCTACATGATGGCAGTGCTGCCAATGACTGCGATTAGGGCTATCTATTTCACACATCGCATCTATTGGCGCACACTGGTCAGCAACCAATCAGCAACCAATCAGTGAGAACAGGAGAAACTTGATGAGCACTCATATAGACATAGGCATCAATGCCAAAGACCGCGAAGAAATTGCCGCAGGCCTGGGCAAGTTACTGGCGGATACCTACAGCCTGTATCTCAAGACGCATAACTTTCACTGGAATGTCACCGGCCCGATGTTCCAGACCCTGCACCTGATGTTCGAAACCCAGTACAACGAACTGGCATTGGCGGTGGATCTGGTGGCCGAACGCATCCGCGCCCTGGGGTTTCCGGCGCCCGGCACTTACAGCGAATACGCCAAGTTGAGTTCCATCAAGGAAACGGCGGGCGTGCCCAAGGCTGAAGACATGATCCGTCTGCTGGTCGAAGGTCAGGAAGCGGTGGTGCGCACTGCGCGTTCCATCTTCCCGGCGGCAGAACGCGCCACCGATGAAGCGACAGCCGATCTGCTCACGCAACGCATTCAGTTGCACGAGAAGACCGCCTGGATGTTGCGCAGCCTGCTGGAAAAGTGATTCACCTATGACTACCGATCCATTCTGGGACCAGCGTTTTGCCGAGGACGAATATGCCTATGGCGCCGAGCCGAATGATTTTCTGCGCTCGGTTGCCGCACAGATACCGGCCGGTCCGGTGCTGTGTCTGGCGGAAGGGCAGGGGCGTAACGCGGTGTACTTGGCGCAGCAGGGGCATGAAGTGCTGGCGGTGGATCAATCCGCAACAGGTCTGCGTCGCGCCAATGAGCTGGCGCAACAACGCGGCGTGAGCCTTTCGACCTCGGTTGCCGATCTGGCTGATTTTCAGATTGAAGCCGGACACTGGTCGGGCATCGTATCCATCTTTGCGCACACGCCGTCGCCACTGCGTCGGCGATTGCATCAATCCGTCAGCAACGGCCTGCGTCCCGGCGGCCTGTTTGTGTTGGAAGCCTATACGCCCAGGCAACTGGCATTTGGTACGGGTGGGCCGAAGGAGTTGTCACTGCTGGTGACACTGGATGCTCTGCGTGCAGAGTTGTCGGGACTGGAATTTGTGGTGGCGCAGGAAATCGAGCGCGATATACACGAGGGCAGTTATCACAACGGCCGCAGCGCTGTAGTGCAACTGCTGGCGCGCAAACCTGTGTAACTGGAACCTATCTCAAAATTCAGGAAACACCACTTCACGTCATGCCCGCTTTCGCAGGAATGACCACTCTATGGCTTTCAGTGCTCGCTACATTTTGAGATAGGTTCTACAAACAGATAGTGGAACACGCGACGACATCAGGAGCATCCCGTAGCGGTTTGGGGTGGGTGGGGCGTTAGAGTGGCAACGATAATTAACTGAGGTGTGTCATGCAAAAGAATGTGGGGTCAGCTGATCGAGTGGTTCGCATCGTCATCGGCCTAGCGTTGCTGAGTCTGTTGTTCCTGCGTCAGGACAGTTCGCGCTGGTTCGGTTTGATTGGTCTGGTGCCGCTGCTTACCGCAAGCATGAGCTGGTGTCCGCTGTATACGCTGCTGGGCATCAAGACCTGTCCGGCATCTGACAAGTAAGTTCGGTGCAAAGCGTTTGCTGCGCATCGCGTTTTGTTGCGATGCGCGGCAGGCAGGAAGATTGCCGGGCTATCACCATTAATTCATGCCCGATGCCGGCTAGCGGTAGGGATGGGCAGTATGGATGGCAATCAACCGCCGCCAAACAAGCCTTTTAGTTTGTCCTGAAGTTTTTCCTTCGCCTTGTCGATGACTTTTTCTTTTTCTTCCTCGATGCGTTGCTTGGCCTTCTCTTTGACCAGTCCGGCTACATCCGGCCGCACTTTGGGTTCGGCAAGCGTGCCGGTGATGCGCACTGGAATGGTCAGTCCGCTCAAGTCCTGCGTCTGTTCAGCCAGCTTGTCTTCCGCAGGAATCTTCATCACCGTAGTGTTCAGGCGATAGTCGAGTGCGTCGCTGGCGAGGTCAACGGTGCCCTGACCCGTCACCTTGAGATACTGCATGGCGGCGACCAGATCCTGATTGCTGACCTGACCATTTTTTACAGTGGCTGTGCCGTTCAGGCTGGTGAAAGCAGTGCGTTCCGCATCAGTGCGGGCGGGGATGGCCTGCTGTTTCAGTACGGCGCGTGCACGGCGGATTTCATACCACAGGTCAAAGCCTTCAATCGCGCCATCTTTGGCATTGAAATCCAGGGTGCCATTCAGGGTTTTCTTCAGCTCATTGGTATCGGCCCCGACACCGGCGAATTTCATGTTGGCATTACCACGGCCAGCGATGCGTTTGCTGTCGAACAGCGCTGCAAACAACGGCGCGAAATTGATGCCCTCCATGTGATGCTCCATGCTCACGCCGGGTTGCTTGCCATTGGCATCCAGCGTCACATTGCCCCGGTACTTGCCTTCGTACAGCGTGGCTTGCAGCGGATTGAGTTGCAGTTTGTTGTTGGCTGCATCCACACCCACTACCAGCTTGCTCATGGGTATCTTGCTGACAGTCAGTTGATTGATGGCCAGCTTGCCGCGCACGTTCAGACCGCGAATTGCATCGGCCGGAATCGGTGTGGGTTCGGTGCTGGTCCTGGCATCGGTCTTTGCCTTTGCCGATGGATCTTCCGGCGGCAGATAACGATCCAGATTGATGCTGTCGCCGTTCAGATCAAAGCGCATAGCCATGCTGTCGAAATCGGCAATGCCGGCGCTGCCGGTGATCGTGGTGTCGTCCAGATGCAGCGTCAGTGGCTTGAATTCGACGGTGGTTTTGCCGGCATGCAGCCCGGTTTCCATCGTGAAACGTTGCAAGGTTCTGCTGTCGCTGGTGACGGGTAATTTGATGCCGAACTTGGGCGCCAGCTCGCGCAATGACGTCTGCGCCAGTTTGAGTGTTCCCGTAATTGCGGGCGCATCCACGATCTGTGTGGCCTGCAGCTCACCCGACAGTTTCGCGCCCGCTGCATCGATGGCCAGCGTGGCCACTTGCGCAGTCTGGGCATCAAGATTGGCGACAATGTTGCTGGCCTTGATGTTGACCGGCAGGCCATCTTTCGGATAGCGCTCGCCGCTCAGCGCCAGGGTGATTTCTGGCTGTTCTACCTGGTATTCGCTACGTTCGGTATCGGCCACGATGCGGGCTGCCTTCAGGTTCACGGGCATGCCTGCTGGCGGATAGCTGCCGCCTTTCAGGGTCAGCGTGAATGCCGGTTGATTCAGCGTGTACTGGCTGGCCTCCAGATCGGCGGTGATATTGGCTGATAGTTGCGCATCCAGATTCAGGTCGGTGTCGCGTTGCAGCTTGAAGTCCGATTTCAAATCAAACGGCTCGCCGGGTTTCAGTTTGCCGGTGCTGAGATTGAAATCACTCACGGCAGTGGTCGTGCCGGCGGCGCGATCTTCGTAACTTACCGAGCCATTGCGAATGCTGAGACTGGCAATGCTGGCATCCAGCTTGCTGGTGCCTGGTTCGGCAGCGGGCGTTTCAGTCTCCGCATGGTCGCCGCCCATGCCCGACCAGTTGTTGCCCTCGGCAGTCTGGATCAGGACGATGCGCGGCGCGTCCAGTTCCACTGCGCCGATTTCAAAGCGGCCACTCAGCAACGGCCGCAATTTCACGCCCAGCCGCGCGCCATTGATGGCAACCATCGGCGTCTCGCCAAAGGCCGGCGCATTGCCCAGCGTCGCCGCGCCGACCTGTACCGCCAGCCACGGAAACACTGACAGCTTCAAATCGCCGCTGAGACTGAAGGCGCGGCCGGTCTTGTCCTGCACCAGCCGTTCGATCTGCTGCTTGTAATCGTTGGGATCAAAAAACAGCGCCACCAGCGCAATGCCGATCACAACAATGCCCACCATACCGGCAAGCAGCCAGGCCGCGATTTTGAACAGACGCATTGCGATCTCCTTGATGAGGGTCGCTACCGGATAGCGATGACCCATTGAAGGGGGGATTCTAACAGCGTGGGGCGGCATGTGACCGAGACCGGCCCTTATGCGGTATTCGAGCCTCGGTCCCAACAAATGGAAATACCCATTCCTGCGGACTGATGAACTGGTGCAGGTTTGGCAAATACACCTGTAGTCATATTTGACATCAGCAAGCGGGCTGTGCAAAAGTTACCACATGACACGGAAGACGCGACCAATATCCTGGGCGAATGCGGCCCTGAAGGAATTCAACAAGTTTCCTGACGAGGCGCAATCGATTTGCTTGGCGGCTTTGACCATTGCAGCAGAGGGAGGCAAATCAGATATAGCCAAGCCATTGAAGGGTCTTGGTTCAGGCGTATTGGAAATAGCGTTGCCATATGTCGGAAATGCATTTCGTGTCATATATGCGGTGCAGCTTGGGGCGGATGTCTGGGTGGTGCATGCCTTTCAGAAAAAATCCACGCATGGCATTAAAACGCCACAGCATGAAATTGATTTGGTAAGAGATAGATTGAAACGGTTGCGGGAGATATTGCGATGAGTGAACGAATTGAGGTGACCCGTGGCAGCGGCAATGTCTACCGCGATGTCAAACGACCCTGTGCGGACGTTGAGCAACTCAAAGCCATTTTGGCTGCGGAGATCATCAAGCGGATGGACAAGGACGGCTTGAGCACACGAGCTGCACACGCTAAAACCGGCATTGCCGCCGCGGATTTTTCCCGCATCCGTAACGCCGACTTGAGCCGCTTCACGGTTGATCGTTTGATGGCGGTTATCAATCTGCTCGGTGCGCGCATTGATGTGGCGGTCAAGGTCCGAATGCCGCGTGCGGCATGACCAAGCGCCAATATCTGTGAACCGACGGTCCGGCGTTAATCCGGGCGCAGTTGTGATCAGTTTGCCTGACGGCAATCATTGAGCTGCATGCCGCCGGGTTGCATATTCGTGACCGTTCCCACAAGCGTTACCCAATTTCCTTCTGACAGGGCGTTAAAGAACTTGCCCTGATCGCTAGCGAATATGCAGGTGATCTGGAAGTTGAGCATGTTAGAGCCAGATTCCTGGCGCACGCCCAGCAAGCCCTTTTTTTGGGTAACCAGATAGTTAATTTCCATTTCTCTAGTCATCGAATTGCGGGACAAAGTATAGATTTGGCCGTCAATCTGATATTTCCGTCCAACGTATTTCGCGCGTAAAGGCGCGAACGCCTCCGCATATTCGCCCGACGAGGCATATTCGCCAGTACCAATCAGTACCCGACTGAGGTTGCCTTTGCTTGCTACTGGCGCCAGTGTTTTTTTCACCTCTTTACCAATTTCTGCTGATAGCTGTTCCGCTTTGGCATCAATAATTCGGCCAGATCCAGTTCTGGCCCGCGCCGCAGTGGCGATAGCTTCACCTTCTTTGCCAGTCTTTAGCTTTGCGAGTATTGAGCAGAATTCTGTCTGGACATCCTGCGCCTTGGCTTTCTGTCCTCGGGCCAACTTCATGGCTAGCGAAACCAGCCCGGAGCTATCGGCGGCGGCCTGAATTACCAGCGGCGGATTGTTGCTGGTTTGTGTGAAAGATAACTCTCCAGAGTTACCGGCGATCAATTCATTGCCAACTTCATATCCGCCATCCAGTGCGAACTGCTGCAACTGGCCAAGTGCGCTCTGGACGCTCAGGTTAGGCAATTGAACTTTGCCGGTAAAGAACAAGCCATTGCGCGGATCACCAATCGTCTGAAACGATTGTTCACATGTTTCTGATCGTGCCGAGGCTGACAGCGCCAGTAGTCCTATTATTAGTAACGCTTTTTTCATGTCATTGCTCCTGTTCTCTTCTAGCGGACAGTAATCCTACCGATTCCAATATCGCGGTGGAAGCTCGGGATGGGCGCCACCACGTCTTTTTCAATCCGTTGGACTTCATCGCTAGACTGACGGTACTGGTGCTCAGGTTGCGCGGGAACCTGACCCAGTTCCACGGCGTGTGCGCACCTAACAGCAAGCTGCGTTCACAAGTGATGTTGAACGAGCAGGGTAAGCGGCCGCTCTAGGCGTCAACGGTGCTGGGCACCGGGTTAAAGGGGGTATTCGTGCGCGTGCCCGCTTCGGGTCGGTTCTAGTAGTCCGCATATCCACTACAAGCCACACCAAATTGTGGTCATTTGCTATTTTTACAGCCAGTTATTCAAACAGGAACAGGATGGGAATGAATCCGGCCTCGTCTGCGCTGATTCTGTACAGCTTTCGCCGCTGTCCTTATGCCATGCGTGCGCGGATGGCACTGACGGTGTCGGCGGTGGGCTGCGTCATTCGTGAGGTGTTGCTACGAGACAAGCCTGCCGCTCTGCTGGCAGCATCACTGAAAGGGACGGTGCCGGTGATGGTGTTGCAGGATGGTCGTGTGATAGATGAAAGTCTGGACATCATGCGCTGGGCGCTTGGTCAGAACGATCCGCAACAGTGGCTGGCGCCGGGTGAACAAATGAATGATGTCATTGCCAGCAACGATGGTCTGTTCAAGTTTCATCTCGATAGAATGAAGTACGCTAACCGCTATCCCGGTTCGCAACCTGCCGAGCATCGTGCTGAGGCCGTCAAGCTGTTGGCGCCACTGGAAGCGCGTTTGGTCAATAGTGCTTATCTCTTTGGCAGTGTGCCGTCGCTGGCAGACGTCGCCCTCTTTCCGTTCGTGCGGCAATTTGCACACGCTGATGCAGCAGCATTTGCTGCTGTGCCGTTGCCTTGTCTTCAGGCGTGGCTGGCGGGGTGGGAATCCTCGGCGTTGTTTCAGTCAGTGATGGTGAAGTACCCGGTTTGGCAGCCCGGTCACGAGGATGTATGTCTGAAGTGAAAGCCGCGTTGCTTTGCCCCTGTGGTTCAAACATCGAGTACGCGGTCTGTTGCGGCCGTTGGCATGCCGGCGAACCGTCACCCACCGCCGAGGCGTTGATGCGTTCGCGTTATGCCGCCTTCGTGTTGCAGAACGAGTCGTACTTGCTCGCCACCTGGCATCAGAGCACACGGCCCCGGTAAGTGTCGTTCGAACCCGGTACGAAATGGCTGGGACTCAAGGTGGTCGAAGCGCGTGTGATCGACGCGGATGGCGCAGAGGTCGAGTTCATTGCGCGTTACCGGGTGGGCGGCGGTTCTGCGCTGCGGCTTCATGAGCGCAGTCGTTTTGTCCGCGAAGCCGATCACTGGTTGTATGTGGATGGCTAATATCCTGCTGCAACTTGAATGGCCGCTGCTTGGCTGCGAATCCATGAGTTCGCAACAGCGATGCTGACGGCATCTACTTCTTGCCCCGCACTTCATTGACCAATTCCATCTGCACTGCCTGGATTTCCACCAGACGTTCCCATTGGTGCGACAGCATGTGATCGATCTTCTGATGCAGCTGGCGGATTTCCAGTTCGGCTTTGAGATTCACCTGATAGTCGTGTTGTGCACGGGCGCGGTCGCGGGCTTCCTGCCGGTTCTGGCTCATCATGATCAACGGCGCCTGAATGGCAGCGAGTGCGGACAACGCCAGATTGAGCAGAATGTAGGGATAGGGGTCGAAGGGCTTGCTGGCCAGTAGCCAGGAGTTGAGTCCCATCCAGCTGAACAAGATGATGGCGAAGACAATAATGAACGCCCAGCTGCCGCCAAACTCGGCGATGCGGTCCGCCAGTCGTTGACCCAAGGTGAGTTGCGCATCGATCTCCACTTCCGGATTGCGGCTCAGGATTTCATGTTCTTTGAGTCCTTGCAGCACTTCGCGGTCCAGCGCGCTCAGTTCGCCTTTCTCGTCTTCCAGCAGGCTTTGCACATATTGCTGCTGGAAGCGCTGCAGATCGGTCACGCATATCCAGGCATTTTCATCCCAATGGCCGGTTTCGCGTTGAATGAGTTGTGCAACGGCGGGCCGCACGATGATGGCCCGGCGTAGATTGCTGCGTTGCTGGGACTGGCAGACCTGACAAGTGGGGGAGGTGGCGTTCATGGCTCTGGCGCTGGTTTGGGTGTGCCCGGATTGTCCACGCTACTCGCATTAATTCACATCCGCGATTCACTCGGGCGCAGGCTGCACGGTTCGCTTGACGCTCCCGCGCGGCCCGGTAATACTCGCGGCCCATGATTACGCATACACATTCATTCGCAACCCGCCGCTGGTGGTGGCGCCGCTCGTAACGGAGCAGGGCGCTGGGCCCGTGATTTAGCGTGATCTAACGATTTTTGACGATACCAGAACCCATCTCCGAGACCGCCGGGGGTGGGTTTTTTGTTGCCTGCTTTTCGGTTCGCCTCGGGGTGGAAAGACTGAACCGATTTGCTCGAACAATCAGGAGTTTCACTTGAAACCGCCATTCGACATTGCCGCCGATCTGGATACGCCGGTATCGGCTTATCTCAAGCTGAAGCCGTTCCGGCCACGCTTCCTGCTGGAAAGCGTGGAAGGCGGCGAACGGCTGGCGCGCTATTCCTTCATCGGTTTCGGCGATTGTCTGGAAGTGCGCCTGGATGCCAGGGGACTGAAAGTTGGCAGGCAGCAATTAGCGGTGCCGGCCAATCAGCAGGAATTGTTGAACGCCTTGCGCGGCGCGCTGAAGCAGGCGCCATTGCCGACGCCGCAGATTCCCGGCGTGCCGCTGCTGGGCGGACTGGTGGGCGTGGCTGGTTATGATCTGGTGCGTTATTTCGAGCGCCTGCCGTCGCGGCATAAAAATATTGATCAGACGCCCGATGCACATTATCTGGCGCCGCAATCCATGCTGGTGTTCGATCACCTGACGCGCAGCATGGCGCTGTTGCATGCCGGTTCCGAAGCGGAACGCCAGTCGTTGCGCAAGGAAGTCATGCGTGCGCTGCGCGGCGGAATTACCGGCAATGCCAAAGCTGCCCGTTATTCCGAGCCCGTGGCCTCGCTGGGCGAAGCCGAATACATTCATGGCGTAAAGCGCGTGCAGGAATACATTGCCGCAGGCGATGTGTATCAATTGGTGCTGGCTTCGCGTTTCTCGGGACGCTGCGATCTTGATCCTTTCGAAACCTATCGTGCGCTGCGTCTGCTGAATCCTTCGCCGTACATGTATTACTGCGATCTGGGCGATCATGTCATTGCCGGTTCTTCACCCGAAGCATTGGTGCGCATGAATCGTGATCATGGCGTGGGTCATGCGCAATTGCGGCCCATTGCCGGCACCCGTCCGCGCGGCCAGGATGACGAACAGGATCTGGCGCTGGCGCAGGAACTGCTTGCTGATCCGAAAGAAAATGCCGAGCATGTGATGCTGGTGGATCTGGCGCGCAACGATCTGGGCCGGGTGGCCAAAGCCGGTAGCGTGCATGTGGACCCGTATCGTTGCATCGAACGCTACAGCCATGTCATGCACATCGTCAGCGGCGTGAAGGGCGAGCTGGCGCCGGACAAGGATGCTTTCGATCTGTTTGCGGCCGCATTTCCCGCCGGCACGCTGGTGGGTTCACCCAAGGTGCGCGCCATGCAGATCATTGATGAACTTGAGCCCTGCCGGCGCGGCTTTTATGGTGGCACCATCGGCTACTTCGGCAGCACTGGCGAGATGGATCAGGCCATTACCATCCGCACGCTGGTGTTCAGCGGCGATACCTACAGTTTCCAGGCCGGCGCGGGCATCGTGGCGGACAGCGTTCCGAAAATGGAGTATCAGGAAGTGCTGGCCAAGAGCGCTATCCTGCGACGCGCACTCTCCATGGCGCAGGAGGGTCTCTAAATGAATGCTCCAAAATTATTGCTGATCGATAACTACGATTCCTTCACCTACAACCTGGTGCAGGCATTTCTGGTGCTGGGCGCCGAAGTGCTGGTGCATCGCAATGACCAGATCACCCTTTCACAGGCCGAGGCTTTAAAGCCCACGCATCTGTGCATTTCACCGGGGCCGGGCACGCCGCACGATGCCGGCGTGTCCATGAAGATGATCGAACACTTCACCGGCAAGCTGCCGATCTTCGGTGTGTGCCTCGGTCATCAATCGGTAGTGGAGGTGTTTGGCGGCAAGGTGGTGCGTGCCGGTCGCCTGATGCACGGCAAAGTGTCAATGGTGCATCATGATGGCAAGGGCATTCTTGCCGGCATGCCGCAGCCTTTCGAAGCGGGTCGTTATCACTCGCTGATTGCCGCGCCGGAAGCCATGCCGGATGTGCTGGCAGTAACCGCGAAGACGGCCGAAGGGGAGATTATGGGCGTGCGCCATCAGAAATACGCCATCGAAGGCGTACAGTTCCATCCGGAAAGCATCCTGACGCCGGAGGGGCCGATCCTGATGGGCAACTTCCTCAAGCTGACTTCACCGCTGCGCCAGGAGGATTGAGGCCGATGAGCCCATTGCGTAATACGCTGGAAACCTTGCTGGAACATCGCAACCTGAGCGAAGCCGAAGCATCGCAGTTATTGCTGGCGCTGACGGATGAAACCGTGGCGCCGGCCATGGCGGGCGCCTTGCTTGCTGCGCTGCGCAGCAAGGGAGTGATACCCGATGAAGTGCGCGGTTTCGCCAGGACCATGCGCAGGCTGGCCAAACATCCGGTGATTGGTCCGGGTGCGCCGCTGGTGGACATCGTCGGTACGGGCGGCGATTCATCGGGCAGCTTCAATCTGTCCACGGCCGCCGGTCTGTTGCTGGCGGCGCTGGATCTGCGCGTTGTCAAGCATGGCAATCGTGCGGTATCGAGCCGCAGCGGCAGTGCCGATACGCTGGAACAACTGGGCATGAAGTTGCCGCTGGATGAACAGGCGGCGGGTAAATGTCTGGATGCCTGCGGATTTACTTTCCTGTTCGCGCCTTACTATCACGCGGCCACCAAGGCAGTGGGTCCGATACGTCAGGCGCTGGGCGTGCGCACCATCTTCAATATCCTGGGACCGCTGTGTAATCCCGCTGAACCACCGTTCCATTTAATTGGAGCATTCAATGTGGACACCGCCAAGTTGATGGCCGAGACATTGGCGGGCCTGCCGATTGAACGCGCGTATGTTGTGCATGGCGAGCCGGGCTGGGATGAGGCCACGCCCTGTGGGACTTTTGAGTGTTTTGATGTGCGTCCGGGGCAAGTCACGCATCGCCGGCGCGATCCGGCCGAGTTCGGCGTGCCGCGCTGCACGCCTGAAGAGTTGCAGGGCGGCGATGCGGTGCATAACGCGCAGCGCTTGCGCGATGTGCTGGAAGGCCGCGATCATGGTGCGCATCGACATGCCATTCTGCTGAATGCCGCGCTGGTGCTGGAATTGACCGGCCGCGCCGCCGATCCATTGCAGGCCATGCAGCAGGCGGCGCAGGCCATTGATGAGGGTCGCGCGGCGGCGGTTCTCAAGAAACTGGCTGCGTTTGGCGGTTAAGCGAGGTAATGCCTATGTCAGGACTGCTTACCGAAATGGCGCGTTTGAGCTGTGAGCGCGTCGCCCAGGCCAGAGCGCGGCGACCCGAAGCTGAGTTGTGGGCGCAGGCCAGCGCCATGCCGGCGGTGCCCAGGCTGAAACTGTCCGTGGAAGGTTTCGATATGATCGCCGAGTGCAAGCTGCAGTCGCCATCGGCCGGCGATCTGTCCGCCAATACCACCGATGTGCAAAGCCGCGTCGCGGCCTATGGTCTGGGGGGCGCCGCAGCGGTGTCGGTGCTCACCGAACCCACGCGCTTCGGCGGCGAACTGGCGCATCTCACGCAGGCCGCGCAGGTACTGACGCCGCTCAATGTACCCACCATGCGCAAGGACTTTCTGGTCGAGCCTTATCAGGTGATGGAAGCGCGCGTTGCCGGTGCGGGCGGCGTGCTGGTGATTGCGCGCATGCTCGATCCAAGTCATATCACGGCGCTGCTGGACTGTGCCGCCATGCTGGGCATGTTCGTGCTGATCGAAGCCTTCGATGCCGATGACATCAAGGTGATCAATGAAGTGCTGGCGCTGCGCAAGCAACATACCGAACAGATCCTGGTGGGCATCAACTGCCGCGATCTGCAAACCCTGCAAGTGAATTTCGAACGCTTTGCCGAATGGGTGGACCTGTTGCCCCACGGCTATCCCAAAGTGGCGGAAAGCGGCGTTGGCAATGTGGAAGATGTGAAGCGCGTGGCGCAGATGGGTTATCAGCTGGCGCTGGTCGGCACTACGTTGATGAATAGTCCCGATCCACGCCAGTTGGCGAGCGAGCTGCTCAGCGCCGGACGCGCCACCGCCCTGGCGACCCGCACGCAGACCGTGGAGTTTTTCGCGGCCGATTTGCCGAAGTCTTGAACATGTGGGTGAAGGTCTGCGGGATGACGACTGAACTGGCAGTACATACTGCGGTTGCAGCGGGAGTGGATGCCGTGGGGTTTGTGTTTGCACCGTCGAAGCGACAGGTGACGGCAGAACAGGCGCGACAACTGGCGGCTGCTGTGCCTGCACGCATCGTGCGTGTCGCGGTGATGTTGCATCCCGCGCAGCATCTCGTCGATGAAGTACTGAGTGTCTTCAAGCCCGATGTATTGCAGACTGACTGGGAAGATCTGGCCGGCTTGCAGTTGCCAGATACCTTGCGCGTCTTGCCGGTGTTGCGTGCCGGCAGCGCCTTGCCCGCGGTGTTACCAACGCGCTTTTTGTTTGAAGGGCCGGTGAGCGGCACGGGTGCGACCGCTGACTGGTCGCATGCCGCAGCTTTGGCCCGGCAAGGTGAATTGATTCTGGCCGGTGGCTTGAGTCCGACGAATGTTGCCATGGCCATCGAGTCGGTGCAGCCATTCGGCGTGGATGTCAGCAGCGGTGTCGAAGCGATGCCGGGCGTGAAAGATCCACAAAAAATAATCGAGTTCGTGCATGCGGCACGAGCCGTTCAGGAACACTGAGTTGGAGTGTTGATGAAAACTTCGAGCAACCTGTTGGACAAGCAGACGCTGCTGGCCAATGTCATGAACGATGTCTACCCGGACGAGCATGGCCGTTTCGGTCCGTTCGGTGGCCGTTACATTCCGGAAACGCTGGTGCCGGCGCTGGATCGCCTGGAAGCCGGCGTGAAACGCTATCTGCACGATCCAGAGTTTCAGGCCGAATATGTGGCCGAGTTGCGTGACTGGATCGGCCGTCCGACGGCACTGACTTATGCGCGCACGCTATCCAGGCGCTGGGGCGCTGAAGTGTGGCTGAAGCGCGAAGACCTGGCGCACACCGGCGCGCACAAGATCAACAACTCCATCGGTCAGGTGTTGCTGGCGAAAAAGCTGGGCGCCACGCGCGTCATTGCCGAAACCGGCGCGGGCCAGCATGGCGTAGCTTCCGCTGCCGCCTGTGCACGCGTGGGCCTGCCCTGCACGGTGTACATGGGTGCGGTGGATATGGAACGCCAGGCGCCGAATGTGGGCCGCATGAAACTGCTGGGCGCAACGGTGACGCCGGTGACCAGTGGCGACAAGACGCTGCGCGCCGCCGTGGATGAAGCGCTGCGCGATTGGGTATCCGATCCGAACGGTACTTATTACTGTCTGGGCTCGGCCATTGGTCCGCATCCCTATCCCTATCTGGTGCGCGAGTTTCAAGCCGTCATCGGTCGCGAAGCGCGCGAGCAGATGCTGGCCAGTACCGGCAGCCTGCCGGACATCGCGGTGGCCTGCGTCGGCGGTGGTTCCAATGCAATTGGTCTGTTCCATCCATTGGTCAAGGACACGCAGGTACAACTGCTGGGTATCGAAGCCGGCGGCACCGGCACCGGTCTTGGCCAAAACGCGGCGTCATTGGCCTATGGCCGTCCCGGGGTGTTGCAGGGTTGTTATTCCATGCTGCTCCAGGATGAGAACGGCCAGATTCAGGAAACGCATTCAGTATCGGCCGGTCTCGACTATCCCGGCGTGGGGCCGGAGCATGCGCTGCTGCAAGCTGTCGGGCGGGTTCGTTATGAAGGCATCGAGGACGACGATGCCCTGAACGCGCTGGAAGAATGCTGCGCCGCTGAAGGCATTCTGCCCGCTGTGGAATCGGCACATGCGCTGGCCGGCGCGCGTCGCTGGGCTAAGGACAATCCCGGCAAGAAGATTTTGATCGGTTTGTCCGGTCGCGGTGACAAGGACATGCCGACCCTGCAGCGCACCGTGTTGCTGGGAAAGATTTGAACCAACATTCAGGGTGCGATTCATCCAACCCTTCCTGATGCCAGACAGAGATTCGTGATCAACCATGCTGCCACGTGAACAAATCGGTCAATCCATCCGCGCTGCCCAAAGCAGCGGCCGTCCGGCCATCGTTGCCTTTTTGACCGGCGGTTTTCCGGAACCGGATAACTTTCATCAATTATTGTGCAGGGTGGCGGAGGTCGCCGATGTCGTTGAAATTGGCGTGCCGTTTTCCGATCCGATGGCCGATGGACTGACCATTCAGCGTTCCAGTCGCGCCGCGCTGGCCAAGGGCGTATCGCTGAAATGGATTCTCAATGCCCTCAAAAATGCAGCCCAAAAACCCAGGGCGCCCATCCTGCTGATGAGTTATCTCAATCCCCTCCTGTCCTATGGATTCGATCGCCTGCCGCAGGCGGCGCGTGAAGCGGGAGTGTCCGGTTTCATCGTGCCTGATCTGCCTTATGAGGAAAGCGAAGACATCCGCGCTGCACTCGACACTCAGGGCCTGGCGCTGGTGCAGATGGTGACCCCGGTGACGCCGGCTGAGCGTCTGGCCATGTTATGCATGAAAGCCGAAGGCTTTGTTTATGCCGTGACCATGACCGGCACCACCGGCAAGCATGTTACGGTGCCGGAAGAAGTGTTGGCATATATGGACCGGGTCAAGCAGATGTCCCGTGTGCCGGTGTGCGCTGGTTTTGGCATTCGCAGCCGGGAGCAGGTGAAGCTGATGACCGGTCATGTCGATGGCGTGGTCGTCGGTTCGGCGCTGGTCGAGGTGCTGGAACGCAATGAAGACCCGGTGGCCTTTTTGCAGGGATTACGTGGCTGATGACGTGAGCGGCAACATCAACATGCGGCATGCAGAATGACATGCCGTCATTGTTGATTCTGGCCGCTATATTGACGTTGCGTTTCACTGATGTGATCAGTAAGCCTTGGGGTCGCTGAAAACCAGACGGATGGTTTTCAGCACAATCTTCAGGTCCATCCACAATGACCAGTGACGCAGGTAATCAAGATCGTATTCGACCCGCTGGCGCATCTTGTCGATGGTCTCGGTCTCGCCGCGCAGGCCGTTGACCTGTGCCCAGCCGGTGATGCCGGGGCGTACTTTGTGGCGGAACATGTAGCCATCGATGAGCTTGCGGTATTGCTCATTGTGAGCAATGGCATGCGGGCGTGGACCCACCAGACTCATCTTGCCTTCCAGGACATTGATGATTTGTGGCAATTCGTCGAGCGACGATTTGCGCAGGAATTTGCCAATGCAGGTAATACGGGTATCGGCCCGGGTTGCCTGAGTGACGTTGACGCCGTCTTCACAGACGGTCATCGAACGAAATTTATAGATCTCGATTTCCTCGCCATGCAGGCCATAACGGCGCTGCTTGAACAATATCGGACCGGCGGAGGTGAGTTTGACGCCGATCGCGATGACGGCCATGACTGGCCATACCATCAGCAGCGCGATGGACGCCAGAACGATATCCATGCCGCGTTTGAAGATGGCGCGGGTGCCATCGAAGGGGGTGTCATAGATGGACACCACCGGCAGGCCGTCAATTTCGACGAAGCGGGCCTGGATGGTGTCGAATGACAATACATCCGGCAGGACATACACGGATGCGGTGGTGTCGCGCAGTTGATGGATCAGCCTGTGCAGGCGTTCATTACCGGATACCGGCAGCGAAATATAAATGGCGTCGACAGCGTTTTGCTGAACAAAGTCCACCAGGTCCTTGAAGGTGCCCAAGAGTTGCGAATGGCAGGCCTCTGGCAAGCGTTCGCGGCTGCGATCGTCGAAATAGCCGACGAATGTGCTGTTGCCAATACTCGCTGTGCGGCGATTCAATTCCATTCCCAACTCATTCGCGCCGACCACAACATGTCGATGCCGGCGGTTGCTGGTGCCGGCCAACAAGCGCGTGATGCGTGATTTGGCAAGTTCAAGCAGCAAAATCATCGCCGGCCCAGTGATGCTCCAGGCAAGAATTAATGTGCGGGAGTACAGCTCGGGGATACGCATCGCAAAGCCGATGAACAGTATGAGTGCGACGACACACAGCCATTCCACGCTCAGGCGCAGCAGAGCTTTGATCAGCCAGTTAAGAGGGGGGTTGTGACCCCGGTGTGGGGGCTCGCTGAGCAGTTGGCTGCTGATGGCAAACACCATGATGGCCAGCGCCGGATAGGTGTAGCTGAATGGTTCGCCGCACAGCCACATCATCATCAGCAGGCTGCCCGACGCTATCAGGGGTCTGATGGCCTGGTGCAGAACGGTGGCGAGTGGTGAGTGCGCAGTACCAATGCGCACGCGGCGTTGGCGGAGCTTGTCGCTGGTGTATGGGTTGGCGGCGGCATGCATATGGAAACTTCCTGAAACTTGCCGTCTGGACTGCTTCCGGGCAGTGATGACTAACGAACCTGCGTATAGTGGGGAAACGCGACGGGACCGGCCTCGTCACCCATTATGTTGCGCCGCAGTATATGGACGGTACAAAACCTCAACAAGCCGGAAACGGGCTTGTTCCTGAGACATGGGTCACGTATCTGGAAGTTGGATGCGAGCGAAGACCTGCCATCAAAGCAGTAGTCGTTCCAGCGCCAGGGCCACCGTCAGAACGAGGAGGATTTCGACTGCAATGAATCCAGTATGGAAAAATTTGTGGGTAAAAAGTCCGTGGTCATGCGCACCCGGGTCCGTCAGACCAAGACTGCTCAAGTAGCCGTGGAGTACTGATGATGTGCAGCCGAGCGCAGTCACTACCAGCGAGCTGGCGGCGAGAAAACTGGTGGTGGTTACCAGCCGCCATTCGGCCAGCGGGTGAATTCCTGGCCAGAGTAGCAGCGTTATGCAAAGCCAGTAAGCGGCGATGCGGACGGTACTTCTGACTTGGCTCCCGGGGACGAGGAAGGTCGATTCTGATGTGGCTTGCATTAGGCTGGTCATCGTTGCCTGGAAAATAGTGGTACTTGGTCTGTCGATGTAAGTCGCCTTTTCCTGAATTTGTTCCAGAATACGTTGCGGGGTGTCAACAGGGCCAAGTCACGCCCGCATTGTGTCGGCCAGGGGCGGCAAAACTTGACCGTGTGATGGCAAGAACGGGCCTTTTTGCGGTAATGCATTGCCCCTGCACATGCTCGAAGGAACGCCTGGACTTGACACCGGCAGCCCTGCACTGCAACGTGGCGACCCCAAATTTCCTGACTCATCCGGTACTTATGCTGCGCACCATGCTTCAAGCCAAGCTGCACCGCGCCACGGTGACTCACGCCGACCTTCAATATGAAGGCTCCTGCGGCATCGACGAATCTCTGCTGGAAGCCGCCGGTCTGCGCGAGTTCCAGTACATCGAGCTGTATAACATCCACAACGGCGAGCGTTTCACCACCTACATCATCAAGGCGCCGCGTGGTTCGGGCGAGGTTTCGCTGAACGGCGCGGCAGCGCGCAAGGCAGCGGTAGGCGACCTGTTGATCATCTGTGCCTATTCGACTTACAGCGAGGCGGAACTGGCTGGTTATCAGCCTACCGTGGTGCTGCTGGAAACCAACAATCGTATTGCGCAAATCAAGCACGCGCACGCAGCCTGAGTCGGGAGTATTCGATGGAACTGGTGCATTTGTTCATCAATGTCGTGCTGCATCTTGATAAGCACTTGACCGAACTGGTGGCGGCTTACCAATACTGGGTGTACGGCATTCTGTTTCTGATCATCTTTGCTGAAACCGGCCTGGTGGTGACGCCGTTTCTGCCCGGCGATTCCCTGTTGTTTGCGGTGGGTGCATTGGCTGCGGTGGATCAGACCGGCACTTTGCATGCGCCGCTCATCTGGCTGCTGTTGATGCTGGCGGCGGTGCTGGGCAATGAAGTGAACTATCGGATCGGAGGTTTCATCGGGCCGCGTGCATTCAGCGGCCAGTTTCGCTGGTTGAAGCAGGAGTATCTGCTCAAGACCCAGGCCTTCTATGACAAACACGGTGGCATGGCCATCGTGCTGTCGCGCTTTCTACCCATCATCCGCACCTTTGCGCCGTTCGTGGCCGGTGTGGGCCGCATGCGGCCGATGCAGTTTCTCAAGTTCAACCTGTTCGGTGGCATCGGCTGGGTGACGGCCTTCATCTGGGGCGGCTATCTGTTCGGCAATGTGCCCATCATCAAGAACAACTTCGGAGTGGTAACCATCATCATCATCGTGGTGTCGCTGTTGCCCTTGCTGTGGGCAGCGCTCAAGTCGGTTCGCGAACCGGCATCGTGACAAGTGGCGCTTGACGCCGTGGTCCGAGGGCAGAATGCTGCGGGTCTACTGCAGCATTGGCTGCTCGAGCAGAGCAAGGGGCTTCCGTGAGTGCGCAAATTCGCATTGATTCCCGCTTCAATGGCCCGCCGGATTCGGCCAATGGCGGTTATGTCTGTGGCTTGATGGCGGCTGCGGTCAATCAGCCCCTCAGCGTCCGGCTCTATAAGCCACCGCCGCTGGATACCGATCTGCGGCTGTTGTTCGATACTGTCTCGGGAAAATGGCATCTCAAGCGCGACGAACAGTTGATTGCAGCAGCCAATGTCAGCCATGTGCATGCGCATGTGCCCAAACCACCGAGTTATGTGGAAGCTCTTGATGCCTCGGTACATTACACGGGCCACCAGCATCACATTTTTCCCAGCTGTTTTGTCTGTGGACCACAGCGCGCCGTGGACGATGGTCTGCGCATCTTTGCCGGCAAACTGCCTGGATCGAATATCGTTGCGGCGCCGTGGTTGCCGCATGCCAGCCTGGCCGATGGCAGCGGCAAGGTGCGACCCGAGTTCATCTGGGCGGCGCTGGATTGTCCTGGTTACTTTGCTTCTGTCATGCCCGGCCGCACTGCGCTGCTGGGTGAACTTGCCGTACATATCGATCGCAGCGTGCATGTGGATGAACCTTGCGTGATCATCGGCTGGCAGATTTTGATCGAAGGTCGCAAGCACAAGGTGGGTACGGCCTTGTTTGATGAAGACGGCGAGCGCTGTGCAGTGGGTGTGGCGACCTGGGTGGAGATGGCGGAGTAATACTCCAGACTGCTGAGCAGTGACTGAACTGCAATTACTCAAGCCACCATGTCATTTGAATGAACCCGGATTGAAGCTTGTTCCGGTCTTTGCTTTGAGTTCGTCGAGCCTCACGCCGGGCGCCAGTTCAATCAGCGTCAGCCCGCCCCTGGTTTTATCGCAGCTCATCACGCACAAGTCGGTGATGATCAGATCAACGACACCGGCGCCGGTAAGCGGCAGCGTGCAATGTTCGAGAATCTTCGGTTCGCCCTGCTTGTTGGTATGTTCCATTACCACCACCACACGCTTGACGCCGGCTACCAGATCCATGGCGCCGCCCATGCCCTTGACCATCTTGCCGGGAACCATCCAGTTGGCGATGTCGCCTCTGGCGGATACTTCCAGCGCGCCCAGAATGGTTAAATCAATATGGCCGCCGCGAATCATGGCGAAGCTGTCCGCCGAAGAAAAATAACTGGAGGTCGGCAGTTGGGTGATGGTCTGCTTGCCGGCATTGATGAGATCGGCATCGACTTCCTCAATGTAAGGAAAGGGCCCCATGCCCAACATGCCGTTCTCGCTTTGCAAGGTGACTTCCATGTCCGCAGGAATGTAGTTTGCCACCAGCGTGGGAATGCCGATGCCGAGGTTCACGTAGAAACCGTCGCGCAATTCCTGTGCGGCACGCCGGGCCATTTGTTCGCGGGTCCAGGCCATCACGTTTTCTCCCGTTCACGGATGGTCAACTTCTCGATCCGTTTTTCGTAATGGCTGCCCTGAATGAGCCGATCGACATAAATGCCCGGTGTATGGATGCAGTCGGCATCCAGCGCGCCTGCCGGTACGATTTCTTCCACTTCGGCGATGGTCATTTTGGCGGCGGTGGCCATGTTCGGATTGAAGTTGCGTGCTGTTTTCCGGTAGATCAGATTGCCTGCCGGATCGGCTTTCCATGCTTTGATGATGGCCAGATCGGCCTTGAGCCAGGTTTCACGCAGATATGGTTCGCCATCGAATTCTTCAACGGGCTTGCCTTCGGCCACGACGGTGCCGACACCGGTTTTGGTATAGAAGGCCGGAATACCGGCGCCCCCGGCGCGAATGCGTTCGGCGAGCGTGCCCTGCGGATTGAATTCCAGTTCCAGTTTGCCCGACAGATAGAGTTCTTCGAACAACTTGTTCTCGCCCACATAGGACGAAATCATTTTGCGGATCTGGCCATTGGCGAGCAGCATGCCCAGGCCGCAATCGTCGATGCCGCAATTGTTGGAGATGACGGTCAGGTTTTTTACGCCGGCATCGCGCAGCGCCGCAATCAGATTTTCCGGATTGCCCGACAGACCAAAGCCGCCCGACATGATGGTCATGCCGTCGAACAGCAATCCTGCGAGCGCGGCCTTTGGATGCGGATAGATTTTGTCCATCACCAGCTCCGTACAACGCCCAAACCGGAACGGCTGGTGTGGTAACGAAAAACAACTCTGCAACACCCGACGTAATCAACATCGTCATCACGAGAACACGATGACGATGTTAATCCTTTTCGTTCATGCCGGCTGAATGCGTTTTATGCGAATGGCGCGCTTACTTGGCGGTGCTTGCCAGACTTGGCGGGCCTATCACCGGCGCCGGAATGGCGGGCGCCACATTCGCAGCAGTGGCGCCCGTGTTGTTGCCAATGCTGGATTCACTGTTCTGTACGCTGAACAGGGAGGCGCTTTCCTGTTTGATGGCCTGTTCGGTGCGGGCATTCATCACCACAATCGAAATGCGGCGGTTGATAGAATTTTGCGGGTTGTTGGCATCCAGCAAAGCAGTGGAAGACAGGCCGACCACGCGCCCGATTTTTTCTTCGGGCAAACCGCCGGCAATCAGGGCGCGGCGAGCGGCATTGGCGCGATCCGTGGACAGCTCCCAGTTGCCATAGTTTTGCCGGTAATACCTGGATTGATCGGTGTGTCCGCTGATGCTGACGCGGTTGGGGACTTTCTGGATGGCCTTGGCCAGCTCCAGCAATACCGTCAAGCTGTAATCCTTGAGCGTGGCGCCGCCCAGATCGAACATGGAGCGGTTTTCCTTGTCGACGATCTGAATACGCAGACCTTCCGGTGTGAGGTCCATCATGATCTGATCCTTGAAGGGCTTGAGCGAACCTTCTTCGTCGATGGCTTTGGTCAGTTCTTCTTTCAGGTTTTCCAGCCGTTCGGTTTCGGCGGCTTCGGCCACGGCTGCCGCGTTATCAGGATTCGCGGCTTTCTTGGTGGGATCTTCGTCTTCCTTGCCTTCGGCTGGTGCCGGATTTTTATAACGTTCGGTCGAGCCGCCCATGTCTATAAGGCTCGAACTGGGTCCGCCTGCTCCTTGCACCGCAGTGGGGGACGGCGCGGGGCTGACGCCCTGCGCCACGGAGGGATTCTTGAAGTACTGCGAAATACCGCCCTTTTGTGCAGCCGAGGTACTTCCCATCAGCCACATGAGCAGAAAGAACGCCATCATGGCGGTGGCGAAGTCGGCGAAGGCTACTTTCCAGCCGCCACCATGGTGGCCATGGCCGGCGACAATGCGCTTGATGATGATGGGCTGTGGAGCGTCTTCCATTACTTGGCCTCAGGCTTTCTTGCCTTTGACGTGGCCTTCCAGCTCCTTGAAGCTCGGCCGGAATTCAGTGGGTGTGACCTTGCGACCAAATTCGATGGCGACTTGCGGCGCATAGCCCTGCACCATGGCGATGATGCAGGTCTTGATCACCGTATAGAAACTGCCTTCTTCGGCGACTTTCCGTTCCATTGCGGTGGCCATTGGGCCGATGAAACCATAGGCCAGCAAAATACCCAGGAAGGTGCCGACCAGTGCGGCCGCTACCTTGTGGCCGATCTCGGACACGGGGCCACCCAAGGCCCCCATGGTGTTTACGATGCCCAGCACGGCGGCCACGATGCCGAAGCCCGGCAAGGCATCAGAAACGCGATTGACCGCTTGCGCCACTGCTTCGCCTTCGTGATGGTGTGTTTGCAGCTCGATATCCATCAGGTTTTCCAGCTGGAAGGGATTCATTTCGCCGCTGACCATCATGCGCAGATAGTCCTGGATGAATTCGACGGCGTGATGATCCTTCATCACCTTGTCGTGCTTGGTAAACACGGCGCTCTTGTGCGGGTCTTCGATTTCGCGTTCCAGGCCCAGCACGCCGTCCTTGCGGGCGATGTTGAACAGGTCGTACATCAGGCCAAACAAGTCCAGATAGTCGGCTTTGCCGTATTTGGGGCCCTTCATGATGCCGCCAATGCCAGCCCCGGCTTTTTTGGCCATTCCCAGGCCATTGGCGATGATGAATCCGCCGAGCGCGGCGCCGCCAATGATGACGACTTCCGAAGGCTGCCACAGCGCCAGCACATTGCCGCCATGCACCACAAAACCGCCAATCACACAGCCCAATACGACGACGATACCGATGATCAGATTCACGCTGCTTTCCTGTTCTTGTGTCTAGTCAGGGGACTTTTCCGTCATCGGCAGTTGCTTGCGGAATTTGAGCGTTGAGGGGGTAAAAGTTGCGGCTATGGCTCCTTTGTAAAAGAGGCTGTCTTTGCCCCTGTTTTGTGCTTTGGCGGGTCCATTTCCGCTTCATTATGGTGCGTTTTATCGGTTCGCACTGAGCTGATCGCAAGTCATACCAGCATTTTCCATATTCGATGTCTGTGGCATGGATGCTGCATTTGGAATCTCAGGCGTCGGCATCGGGCTGCGCGCTGATTGCAGCGCTTGGCATATAGCCGCTATTTAATTTTATCTACGCCGCGATGGGTATGTAGTTTTTGCACCACAAGTGAGGGTTGTTATGAAGCATGTGAAAATTCTATCGGCATTGGGATTGTTGGCGGTGGCAGGTGCGGCAAATGCAGAAATTTCTGGATCAGCGGCCATTGCCAGTTCTTACCACTGGCGTGGTTTTGACTTGGGTTCTGGCACGCCCGCCGTTTCTGGTGAATTGAAATACAGCGCAGGAGGTTTCTATGTGGCTGGATGGGTGTCGTCTGGTGATACCACTGCCGGAACCGAATATGATCTGTACGCCGGTTATGGTGGCGAGGTAGGCGACTTCAATTACGACATCAGCTATATCACTTACGTCTACCCGACGGGTGATTTCAAAAACGTAGAAGAGCCTGGTGATTTTGCTGAAGTCATCGGTAAAGTTGGTTATGGTCCGGTCAAGGTGTTCCTGAATTATAATGTGGCCGGTGCATCTAAATCGGATTATATCAACGGCGTTTCCCGCTATGCGTTCCCGCGGGGCGACTACATGTACTACGGCATCAGCGCGACTTTCGGTCAGTTTTCTGCCGTATTGGCCAAACACGATGAGAAAGTATGGAACGGTGTAAACGATTTTGTGAGTGCCACCAAAGCTGCGCCGGGTGTAACGGGTGATGCAACCCACTTGGATCTGACCTATGCCTACAACGATAACTTGTCGTTTACGGTCAGCGGCATTCTGGATTCCAAGTTGGGGGATGCTGAGCCCAAGCCGAAGCTGGTTGTTGCGTACAGCGTACCTTTCGGCAAGTAATTGATAATTGAAATGATGCATCGTCCTGAACGATGCATCATGTTCGCAACCGGAGCTTCGGGAGTTATTAGCCCGAAGCTTTTTGCTGTTGGCAAGTTGGATCAATGCCGAGGCATTAAGACCTGCAGTAGTAGCTGTCGCTACTTTCAGCCACCGCTGGCTGTTACCATCTAACTTAAGTAAAGTCGCTTTCCGGGTGGTCACTTACTGTGACTTTTCTGCAACAGCGAGGTTTTATGAAGCAAGTGAAAGTCTGGTCTGCGTTGGGTTTGTTGGTCGTCTCGGGCCTGGCCAATGCTGGAATTTCTTCCACCATTACGTTGACCAACGATTACGACTTTCGTGGCGTGTCCCAATCGGCGGAAGATCCGGCACTACAAGCGAGCTTCGACTATGCCGATGACAAGAGTGGCTGGTATGTCGGCGCCTGGGCCAGCAATGTCGATTTCGGCGACAATACGGATTTCGAATTGGACTTGTATACCGGGTTTACCGGCAAGACTGCGGTGGGCCTGGGTTGGGACGCCGGTTTCGTGTACTACACCTACGATGAAGATCAATACAATTTTCCGGAAATCTACGCTGCGCTGAGCTACAGCTATTTCAAGGGCAAGTTGAGCTATGCCAATGATTACGGCGGCGATAGCACTCCTGGTCACGTCGGTGCATTCAATCTGTCCATCGATGCAACGGTGCCGTTGCCCGTCGAAAACCTGTCCGCGATGGCGCATGTTGGTCGCAGCGAAGGCAACCGTGGGTTTGCCGATTACACCGATTACTCGGTCGGAGTGGGTTATACGGTCCAGAAGTTCAATCTGGGTCTGAAGTACGTAGATACCAACCTGCCCAACCCTCATTCGGATGTGTTTAACAGCGAAGGCCGTTTCGTCTTCACCGTGGCAACCACCCTGCCTTGGTAACTCGTAGGGGCCGGTTTGAAATCGGCCCCTACTATTATGCGTGGCGAATCACGTCACCGAGGATTCCGAACAGTTCATCAATCTGATCCCTGCTGATGATCAGCGGCGGCGACAGGGCAATGGTATCGCCGGCGCCGCGTACCAGCAGGCCTTTCTCGAAGCACTTGATAAAGACTGCAAAGCCGCGCGCCCCGATCCTGCCGGGAACGGCCTCAAATTCAATGCCGGCGATCAAGCCCAGATTGCGGATATCGACCACATGCGGCAAACCGCGCAATGAGTGTGCGGCCTGTTCCCAATAAGGCGCCAGTTCGCCGACGCGAGTGAACAGGTCTTCGCGCTGAAAAATATCCAGAGTGGCATGGGCTGCAGCACAGGCGGCCGGATGCCCCGAGTAGGTATAACCGTGATACAGGTCGATCGCCGAATCCGGGCCCTGCATGAAAGCGTCGTAAACATGCTGGCGCACAAAGGTGGCGCCCATGGGAATGGCGGCGTTGGTCAGCGCCTTGGCCGACGTGATCATGTCCGGCAGTACATCGAAGTATTGCGCGGCAAAAGGCTGACCCATGCGGCCGAAGCCGGTGATGACTTCATCGAAAATCAGCAGCAGCCCATATTTGTCGCACAGCTCACGCAGGCGCTTCAGATAACCTTTGGGCGGCGGCAGCACGCCCACCGATCCCGACAGCGGTTCGACAATCACCGCAGCGATGGTTGAAGGATCATGCAGCTGCACGATGCGCTCAAGCTCATCGGCCAGATGCGCGCCCCACTCGGGCTCGCCGCGCGTAAAGCGATTGTGTTGCTGATTCAGGGTATGCGGCAAATGATCCACGCCGGGCAGCAGGTTGCCGAACCATTTGCGGTTATTGACCATGCCACCTACGGAAATGCCGCCAAAGCCGACGCCGTGATAGGCCTTTTCGCGGCCAATCAGGCGCGTGCGCGCGGCATCGCCGCGCACGCGGTGATAAGCCAGCGCAATCTTCAAGGCAGTGTCCACGGCCTCGGAACCTGAATTGCTGAAGAACACATGGTCGAGATCCCCGGGCGTGTGTTGCACGAGCCGGTTGGCCAGGGTAAATGCCTGCGGATGACCCATCTGGAAGTTGGGTGCGTAATCCAGCGTGTTCAATTGTTGCGTGACTGCCTGCGTGATCTCCGGGCGGGCGTGACCGGCATTCACGCACCACAGACCCGCCGTGCCGTCCAGTATTTGACGGCCATCATCAGTCCAGTAGTGCATCCCTTGGGCGCGCACCAGCAGGCGCGGGTTGGCCTTGAACTGGCGGTTGGCGGTGAAGGGCATCCAGAAGGCTTCAAGTTCTTCCCGATTCAAGCTCATTGCGTTCTCTAAAAGCGACAGAGAGGGCGGAAATGGATGTGCTTAAATTGACATGCTTCATGACCGCAGCGCAAATTCATGTCAAGCGAATGTAATCGTCAGCACAAGACAGGTATGACCAACATGGCGGCGGACTTGGTATCTAACATCAATTGGCACGCGCGTGCGACGACAGCGCAATTCCGTAATCAGGCCTTCATCAATGGCCGTTACGTGGATGCCAGGGCGGGCGGGCGCTTCGACTGCATCAGTCCGATTGACGGCCGGGTGCTGACGCAGGTGGTTGCCTGCGAACAGGCGGACATTGACGCTGCGGTGGCCGCAGCACGTGCGGCATTCGAGAGTGGCAGCTGGGCGCATGCCTCACCGGCACACCGCAAACAGGTGCTGTTGAAGTTCGCCGATTTGATCGAAGCGCATGCTGAAGAGCTCGCGTTGCTGGAAACCCTGGATATGGGCAAGCCCATCCGTTACAGCCGGCGTGTGGATATTCCGGCAACCGTGCGTTGTCTGCGCTGGTACGCGGAAGCGATCGACAAGCTGTATGACCAGGTCGCGCCCACGGCATACGATGTCCTGGCCACCATTACCCGTGAGCCGGTCGGGGTGGTGGGCGCCATTGTGCCGTGGAATTTTCCGCTGATCATGGCGGCCTGGAAATTTGCCCCCGCATTGGCGGCGGGCAATTCCATCGTCATCAAGCCATCGGAAAAGTCGCCCTTGAGCGCTCTGCGTATTGCCGAACTGGCGACGCAGGCGGGCCTGCCCGATGGCGTGTTCAATGTCGTGCCGGGCTATGGGCACACCGCCGGTAAAGCATTGGCGTTGCATATGGATGTGGATTGCATTTCCTTCACCGGCTCCACCGCAACCGGCAAGCTGATGCTGCAATACGCCGGGCAATCCAATCTCAAGCGCGTGTGGCTGGAGTGTGGCGGCAAGTCACCCAACATCGTCATGGCGGATGTGGCCGATCTGGAGCAGGCGGCAGCGGCCACAGCGGCGGCGATTTTCTTCAATCAGGGAGAAATGTGTTCGGCAGGCTCGCGTTTACTGGTGCAGGAATCCATCAAGGAAGCCTTGCTGGCACGCGTGGCGCACCATGCTCAGCAGTATCAGGTGGGCGATCCGCTGGATGAGCGCACCAAGGTGGGCGCACTGGTGGATGACCTGCAACTGCAGCGTGTGCAGTCGTATGTCACTGAAGCGCAGCAACAAGGCGCCCGTCTGCGGTTCGGCGGCAAGCGCCTGCGTGAACAAACCGGCGGTGCCTATTTCGAACCGACGATGTTTGATGTCACCCCGCAGATGATCATAGCCCGTGAAGAAGTTTTCGGACCGGTGCTGTCCGCCATCAGTTTCAAGGATGAGGCCGAGGCGATCCGCATTGCCAATGAAGTGATGTATGGCCTGGCTGCGGCGGTATGGACCCGGGATTTGAATACTGCGCATCGCATGTCGCGGGCCCTGCGTGCGGGCATGGTGTATGTGAATTGCTACGACGAAGACGACATCACCGTGCCGTTCGGCGGTTTCAAGCAATCAGGCAATGGCCGCGACAAATCCCTGCATGCCTTCGACAAGTACACCGAGCTGAAAACCACCTGGATCAAGTTGGGATGATCGGGCGCGATCAATGCGCCCGCTGATCAATACATGTGCAGGCCGCCATTCATCGAGAAGTCGGCGCCGGTAGTGAAGCCGGCTTCCTCTGAAGCCAGCCAATTGACCAATGAAGCGATTTCGTCGGGTTCGCCCAGTCGTTTCATCGGAATACCGCCGACGATCTGTTCCAGCACATCGGGACGGATGGCGCGCACCATGGGCGTGCCGATGTAACCCGGCGATACGGTGTTGACAGTGACGCCGCGATTGGCCACTTCCAGGGCCAGTGCCATGCTGAAGCCGTGAATGCCCGCCTTGGCGGTGGCGTAATTGGTCTGGCCGAACTGGCCTCTCTGACCATTCACGGATGAAATGTTGATGATGCGTCCCCAGCCGCGCGTCACCATGTCTTCAATCACCTGTTTGGTGACATTGAACATGCTGTTGAGATTGGTGTTGATGACCTGGTCCCATTGTTCCTTGTTCATCTTGCGGAACACGGCATCGCGCGTGATGCCGGCATTGTTCACCAGGATGTCCACGGCGCCGACTTCTGCTTTGACTTTATCGAAAGCGGCCTTGGTGGAGTCCCAGTCGCCCACATTGCCTTCCGAGGCGATGATATTGAATCCCTGAGCCTGCATGTCGCGCAGCCAGTTGTCCTTGCGCAAGGAGTGCGGACCGCAACCGGCAATGACGGTATGGCCTTGCTGGCAAAAGCGTTTGCAGATGGCGGTGCCAATGCCGCCCATACCGCCTGTTACATACGCCACTCGCTTGATACTCATACCCCGTCCTGTCTGAACCAGCCAACCTTCACTCTGAAAGTTGCAAAATCGATACCATCATACCGTTAATAGCGTAACGATAGCAGAGGGCGGTTCATCTGATCTGTTCCCTTTTCCAATGCCTCGACTACGAACATGGCAGGTGATTCACCTGTAGTACACATGCCATCTTTCATCAAGCCAATACACCATGGATGCTGCATTGCCAGCATCAACGACCTTGCCATGATGAATGGCGGCCGGAAATATCACTGGCCGTTCGGGCGTCGCCCTGACGATCATCCGAGTCCTTCCAAGCTCGGACCATGATCCGGCTTTACCAATCAACGGTTACTTATTAACTCTATTTAATAAAGCTATCTCAGATGTAATGCTTCGATTACGCTCTGCGAGCGAAGATAGGGTGCCCACATCATAATCGTGGGTCAGAGCACAGGAACCGGAGTGTATGCGGCAATACATGAGAATTCCGAGTACCGCCGGGGCGCAAGACACCGGGTGCAGTAATTTTGAGATGGGGTCTAATATGCTGGCTGTATTCTGTGTAATGACCAAGAGTTGATGTGCCCGGAGAACCGCATGCATGCTGTAAAGGAAGAACTCGCAAACAAGACGCCAGAGGTTACGCTGCTTTTCTGGATCATCAAGATCGCCGCCACGACGCTTGGCGAAACCGGTGGCGACGCAGTGTCCATGTCAATGAATTTGGGCTATCTCGTCGGTACGGCAATCTTCGGGATGGTTTTCATTGTCGCCGTCATCGCCCAGATTCGCGCCAGGAAGTTTCATCCGTTTTTATACTGGATCACGATTATCGCCACTACGACCGTGGGGACGACTCTGGCTGATTTTGCCGACCGATCCCTGGGTATTGGTTACGCAGGAGGCAGCGCATTGCTGCTGGCGTTGCTGGCGGCATCGCTGTTCATCTGGCACCGTTCTCTCGGTACGATTTCGGTGGCCACCATAAACTCTGCAAAAGCCGAGATGTTCTACTGGGTGACGATCATGTTTTCACAAACACTGGGTACGGCATTGGGTGACTGGACGGCGGATACGGCTGGACTGGGTTATGGCGGAAGCGCGATGGTGTTTGGCGCTCTATTGGCGGTTATTTGCGCAACTTATTATTGGACGTCCCTTTCTCGCACGCTGCTGTTTTGGTCCGCATTTATTCTCACGCGTCCGCTTGGGGCGGTTGTCGGCGATTTTCTTGATAAACCGACTGATACCGGTGGACTGGCGCTGAGCCGCTACACGGCATCGGTTGTTCTTCTGGCGTTTATAGCCGCATGTATCGTCATTTTTCCGCAGAAACCGGCAGCGCAGGCGCATTGAGCATGATGTTGTTGATTAAGTCGGTTGTCGGCCCCTGCTCATGATAAAACTTCTCGCCATCTCCGGCAGTCTGCGTGCTGCCTCGCTGAATACCATGCTGCTGCGCGCGTTGACGCGGGTGGCGCCTGAAGATATTTCCGTTGTGATTTATGCCGGCATGGCTGACCTGCCGTTGTTCAATCCTGATCTGGAAACAGACGACCCTCTGCCGGTTGCCGATTTCAGGAATCGGGTTATTCAGGCTGATGGCGTGATCATTGCCAGCCCTGAATATGCTCATGGCATCCCGGGAGTCATGAAAAATGCGCTGGATTGGGTGGTGGGCAGTGAAGCTTTCGTCAACAAGCCAGTGATGTTGCTGAATGCGTCACCGCGCGCCACGCTGGCACAGGCGGCATTGCATGAAGTGCTGAACGTGATGTCGGCTTGCATTGTTGAAGAAGCTTGCATCGCTGTGCAGATTCTCGGTTCTGGTCTGGACGAAGCCGGCATTGTGAATCATCCAGAGATTTCTCTGGTTTTGAAACAAGCTTTGCTGGTGTTTCAGCGCGCTATCAGGCGTCAGCAAACGGCGTGCTTTAACGGCTCGTTGTAAATCTGCAGGGCACTGAGAGGTGGGTTGGTGATTTATCCGCACAACCATCTGGCGAGCTTCATGCCCTGTTCTAAACGTTGGTTCGCCGCATTTCATTGGATGTTGTTGAAGAAGGCATCAATGTACATGGCTGTGGCGCGTGGATATTGTCGTGATGCGAAACCAGCAGTTTTTCTGATGGCCCATCCAGCTTGGGGGATTGAAGGGTGAAGGCATGAACGACATGCTGATCACGAAAAGCGACCTTTTGTAGAAGGAGACGCTGAAACCGATATGCTCGCTTTACTCCAGCTTTAATTCCATGCGCACCATGCCATCGGGCGACTTGACTTCGTTGCTGCGGGCGGTCAGATAGATGCGTTCTGCCGACAGCTCGGTGTTGGCCAGCAGAGCCGCCTGTACCGCATCGGCGCGGGCGCGGGTCAGCGCATTGCGATCTTCCGCCGTGATGGCGAATTGTGGTTTGAGAATGCCTTCCAGATAGGCAATGCGCTCGCCGGTCACGTCGGTGGCGAGGCTGTTTGCCGTTGGGAACGCGGGAAGGGCGTTGAGCTTTTGTTGATGCAGCCTGGTGAGCGCAGTCAGGCGTTGCTGCGGCGTGGCCGTGACGGCATTGGGCAATACGGTGGCGAGCGCCTGATTGAAGGCGGCTTGATTCATCGCGGCCGCATCGGCATCAGTCGCCACGGTCAACGGTACGTTCAGCTTCAATTGCGGTCGTTCCAGCAATGCCCTGGACAACTTGGTGAGTTTTTCTGTTTCTACAGTGTTGAGGGCTGCCGAGCCGGGAACAAAGTCCACATAGGCCAGTTCCTCACCGCCACCAAACAGCGAGCCCAGCGCCGAGAAGGGCGCCATGACAATCTTGGTCAACAGGCCGACGAAGGCTTTCCAGATGATGGGCCCGACCTTGAATTGCGGATCATCGAGGCTGCCGCCCACGGGCAGGTTCAGATCAATGATGCCGTTGCGGTCTTTCAGCAACGACACGGCGAGTTTGATCGGCAGCGGCACGGCATCCTTGCTGTCGGTGGCCGCGCCGAACTCGAGCTGATCAATCACGATGTGATGCTGTGCATCCAGCTTGCGATCACGGATCTGATAGCGAATCTCCGTGGCCAGCTTGCCTTTGGCAATGCTGTAACCGGCGAACTTGCCGGAGTAGGGGTTGAAGGTGGTCAGCTCCATGTTGCGGAAGTTCATGGCGATGTCGCTGTAAGCATCGGCAGCCAGGAAATTGGCTTCGCCGGTAATCGACATCGGCGCATAGTTATCGACGCTGCCATCCAGCTTGATCCTGGCGCGCGAGTCATTGGCGGAGGACAGGCCGATCACTGTGCCGTTCAAATGCTCGATGCCGGTGGCAAATGAAGGCTGCACGGAATAATCCGCGAAGTTTGCCGAACCATCGTCGATGATGACTTTGGCAATGCGGGTGCGCATGCCGGACGTCGCAGCAGTCCGGGTTGCGTTCTTCTGACCTGATTCTGTCCTGACAGCCGGCTGCATGCGCAGCACATGCTGGATGTTGGTGGTGCTGTCGCTGTTGATGACCACGCGGCCATAGGGTTGGCGGGCAACGATATGCTCAATCTCCAGCGCATCCGGCGCCATGCTGTAACGCATGTTCTGCAATTGCAGCGATTGCCACTTGATGAAGTCCTTGCCCTCGGCCTTGTCCTGCGTGCTCAGGTCGGCGATTTCCATATTGCCGGTGAACTTGATCCCGGGATTCCTGTTCTTCGCTTTGCCCTTGTAATAAATCTCGCCGTCAGCATTGAGCTGACCGCTGCTGATCAGCATGTCAGTGGCTTCGGCGGCATAGTTCTGCATGTCCGCCAGCGCGAAATGGGTCAGCTTCAGTTTCAGTTGCGAACTCAATGTATCGAGATTCACTGTGCCGGAGGCATCAAGGTCTGCTGCGTCGTTGATGCGCAGTGTGGTGTTGAGATGGATGCTGGTATCCGGCGCCGAGCTGAAGTTCTGTACCTGCATGTGTGCCGGGCTCAGCTTGAAATGCGTACTGGGCGTCACGCCACGGTCTTCCACCTGCACGCTGGCGTTGTCCAGTACGATTTCGGCGACTTGGCTGTTCCAGGGTTGGTCGCTGGGTTCATTTGGTCCCAGCAGCTCCAGCAAATTGAGATTGCGCTGCGCATCCAGCCACGCCGCGATCTGTGCGTCGCTGATTTTCACCTGCTGTATCTTGATGCTGCGCTCGCGCAGGGAGACATGCGTATTGCTGATGTTCAGTTGCGGCAGCATCACCCATGGCGTGGCCTCGCCGGTTTTCGGCGCGATCTGCGTATCGCTCACTGCAATCGACGGCAGGCTGAGCTGCAGTGCCATGTTTTCATTCATGGCCAGCTGATATTCGCCTTGCAACGACAGTGCGCCGGACAACAGCCGGAACGGCAACGCATCATGCAGATAATTTTGTAGCGTGCTGGCCTTGAGACCCGTCACTTGCAGCTTGCCCTTCGAGCCCAGTGGCTGCACGGTGAAATCGCCCCGCCAGTCGAAAGTTTCCCGGGCTTCGGATGCACCGGAAAAATGGAAGGCATTGCCGTAATTGGGTTCGGTGCGGAAATCCTTGAGCGTGAACTGAATGGGCGTCAGGTCGGTGCTGAACGGCCTGGAGCGGGAGTTGTCGGTAAGGTGAACGCTGCCATTATTCAACTGTAGTTCGCCGATGCGCACGGCTGGCAACGATTTGTTGCTGTCAGTGACGGGGCGCGCATTGGGGTCGCTGAAGTCCAGATTAAGCCTGCCCTGCGTATCGACAATCACGTGCACGTCAGGCGCATTCAGCTGGATCTTCCTGAAATTGTAGCTGCCGGTGAACAGCGAACTGAGCTGTGCATTCACCAGCAGGTAATCAAAGCCGGCAATGGGGTCGCCATTGGCTTCCGACAACTCGGCTTTGCTGATTTGCATGGATAACGTGAAGGGATTGAACCGCACCTGACCCAGGGTCAGTTGTCGATGCAGCTCGTGATGCACATATTCGCCGGCGTATTTTTTGATGAGATGCGGCACCAGTAGAAAGCCCAGCAGCGCGTAAGCCAGCAGCATTCCGCCCAGCACGCTCATCAGTCGCCAGTGGCGGGTCAACCAGGAAAACGGAGAAAAATCGGGAGTGCCGGAAACAGACGCGGAAGGAGGCATGGTGAACCAATGAGGGAATCGGAGTGATTAAGCAGTTAGATACAGCCGCCGGTAATTTTGCCCGGCCCCCTTCGTGAACGCGAGTGATAAACGGTTTTGCCTGGTACTCATGGTAGCCAGTAAACTGGGCGTTTATCTCACTGCTGGGTGTCAGGTGGCATGAAAAAATTGCTGGCTGCGGTTTTTTTGGGTCTTGTTCTGGGTGCGGTGTTGGGCGCCATGACAAGCCGACACTTCATGCGCCAGCGTCAACATGGACTGGCGGTGATGTGGCTGCTGCAATCACACCTGCTGTCGTGGCAAGAAGCCGTAAAGAATAATGACTGCGTGGCGGCGGAACAGGCTGGCGGCAGGTTGCACGTGTTGGCCAAGGAGCTGGCGCTGGCTTTCCCGTTGGCCGATACCCAGGACGTGATTTTCCACAGCTACATCGAAAAGGTTAATCAGGTTGCACAGCCGGTGACTGTTGCCGGTCAATGTGACTATGACGCAGCACGCCTGAAGCAGATGCAGGAGGCCTGCGACGACTGCCACCGCGACTATCGATAATCATCGACAATCGCGTCGGTTGGCTATATGGACGGTACTCCCGGGGCGCACGCCTATTTTTTATTCAATTCGGCCAGTACCTTGGTCAGGTCCGGCCGGTTGCGATAGCTCTCTTCAGCAAACTTGTGGGTGATTTTCAGTTGCGGGTTGACGATGAAGATCATCGGACGCGCAACCCCATAAGCCATGCTCCCCTGTGCGTATTGCGGGTCGCGGATGCCAAGTTTCTCCACGATGACGCCGTCCGGGTCGGAAAGCATGGTGTAACCAATGGCTTGTTTCTGATGAAAGCTGGCGAGCTTGTCCGGCGTATCTATGCTGACCGAGACCACATTGAGCCCCAACTGTCTGAATTCGTCGAGCTTGCTGTTTGCATCCACCAACTGCCGCATGCAGAACGGACACCAGTCGGCGGAGCGTACAAAGAATACGGCAGCGCCATTTTTACCCAGCAGCGCCTTCAGGTTTTGCTGCTTCCCAGTTTGATCCTGCAACGACAATGCATCAGGGAAAACGCTGCCCACAGTCGGGCCGGGCGGCACCCAAACGGCAGATTCCTTTGCCTGGCTGATCGGCACGGCCAGCATGAGTGTGGCCAGCAGGCCGATAGCGATGGTTTTCATGAGATTCCCCCTGAAATGGATGGCGATGGACGGTTGATCTGGTAATTCGCGTCAGCAGCGGAAAAAGTTACAGCAATACCTTGCCCGGATTCATGATGCCGTGCGGGTCGAACGCGCGTTTGATGCTGCGCATGACGTCCATCGCGACCGGATCTTTGTAATGCGCCAGTTCATCGCGCTTGAGCTGACCGATGCCGTGCTCGGCGCTGATGCTGCCGCGATAGTCGCGGGTCAGTTCATGCATGGCATGGTTGAGCGAGCTGGTTTTGGCCAGAAACGCGTCGCGAGCAGCCTGCGTTGACGGCTGCGTGGGCGTGTTGATGTTGAAATGCAGGCTGCCATCGCCGAGATGGCCATACACCACGATCACGCCTTCGGGGGCAGTCTGTCGGCAACGCGCCATGCCGGCTTCAATAAAGCGTGGCAAATCGCTGATGGCCACGGACACATCATGTTTGATGCTGCCGCCGGCACGAGTCTGCGCTTCGGGAATGGTTTCGCGGATACGCCAGAACAATTCACGTTGACTGGCGTTCTGGGCCAGCAGCGCATCGCGTAACAAACCGTGTTCCTGTGCGCTGGCGAGTGCCGTGGTGATTTCATCGTTCAAAATATCAGTGAGCTGTGCGGTGGTTGCTTCCAGCAGCACATACCAGGGATGGACGGCATCGAAAGGATCGCTGATACCTTGAATGTGCTGGAAAATCAGTTCCAGCGCGATGCGCGGCATCAATTCAAAGGTGGCCAGACTGTCGCTGCCGCTGCTGCGCAGATGCGTCAGCAGCGCAACTGCGGCGGCAGGATCGTTGACAGCCACCAGCGCGGTGACGCGCGTGCGCGGCAAGGGAAACAGTTTGAGCGTGGCGGCAGTAATGATGCCCAGCGTGCCTTCCGCACCCATGAACAGATTGCGCAGGTCATAGCCGGTGTTGTTCTTGCGCAGACCGGTCAGATCGTCGAGTACGCGGCCATCGGGCAGCACCACTTCCAGTCCCAGCACCAGTTCGCGCGTCATGCCATAGCGCAGCACGGCCGTGCCGCCGGCATTGGTGGAGAGATTGCCGCCAATCTGACAGGAGCCTTCCGAACCGAGACTCAAAGGAAACAGACGATCCTGCGCTTCGGCAGCCTGTTGCACTTCGGCGAGTACGCAACCGGCTTCCACCGTGAGCGTGTAGTTGAGCGGATCGACACTACGGATGCGTTTCAGGCGCGCCAGCGACACGACGATTTGCGCGCCATCGGCAGAAGGCGTCGCGCCGCCGCAGTAACTGGTGTTGCCGCCCACCGGCACCACGCCAATGCGGTGATCATGGCAGAACCTCAAAATGCGCGATACCTGTTCGGTCGAATCCGGGCGCAACACCAGCGGCGTGGCGCCGCGATACAGACGGCGGTGATCGACCAGGAAGGGCTCGATGTCGCCGGCCTGATCAAAATAACCCGCCGGGCCGACGAGGGCGCGCAGCTGATCGAGCAGGACAGGCGTGGGATTGGATGAATGACTCATGGGGCGATTCTACTGAGTTCGGCAGAGCAGGTAAGATGCGTCGTCTTCGTTGCCCGTTCCGCATCTTCAGGTTGCCCATGATTTACTGGTTACTGCCGATTCTGATCCAGGTCGCCCTGGTGATTCACATCGTCAAAACCGGCCGCAACACCCTGTGGGTGTGGCTGGTGATCTTCGTGCCGTTGATTGGGGCGCTGGCGTATTTCATTGTGGAAATCCTGCCGGGACTGATGGCCAGCCGCACCGCCAGGCGTGCTGCATCGGGCCTGCGCAAGACCGTCGATCCGCATCGCGATCTGCGTCAGGCCAGTCAGAAGCTGGCGGTGAACGACAGTGTGGACAGTCGACGCCGTGTCGCGGACCAGTTGTTCGATCGCGGTCGCTATGATGAGGCCATGGAGCACTATCGTGCGGCGATGACCGGCATTTACAGCCACGAACCGCTATTGATGCTGGGGCTGGCCAAGGCGTACTTCGCCAAGGGCCAGATTACCGAAGCACGCCAGACATTGGATGAATTGATCGCCAACAATCCAGATTTCAAATCGCCCGAAGGCCATCTGCTCTACGCCCGCGCGCTGGAAGGCGAAGGCAATCTCGACAAGGCATTGAGCGAATACCAGGCATTGTCAAAATATTATTCCGGTGCGGAAGCCATGTATCGCTACGCCAGTTTGCTCAAGCGACAAGGTCAGACTGAGCAGGGCAATACCATGCTGAAGGAACTGCTGTCTAATGCCGAACTGGCTGGCGCGGTGTTTCGCAAGGAACAGCGTGAATGGATCGAAGCGGCGAAGCGGGAGCTGGGGTGAAATTCTAACCTGCACGCATACGAGATTCTTTCAGTCAGGTTGTTTTGATCTGTTTGTAAGCCGTTAACGCCGCTTCGCGACTCATGGCCAGATCAACAATCGGTTTCGGATAATGACTGCCCAGTTCAATGCCGGCTTTGGATAACTCTGTTGTGGGCGCTGCCCATGGTTTGGCGATCCAGCGATCCGGCAGGCGTGCGATTTCGGGAATCCAGCGACGGATGTAATCGAATTGCGGGTCGAATTTTTCCGCCTGCAACACTGGATTGAACACGCGGAAATAAGGTGCGGCATCGGCGCCGCAGCCGGCTGTCCATTGCCAGCCCTGGGTGTTGTTGGCCAGATCCGCATCCACCAATGTGTCCCAGAACCAGCGCGCGCCTTCCAGCCAGTGCAATCGCAAATTCTTGGTGAGAAAAGAAGCGACCACCATGCGCACGCGGTTGTGCATCCAGCCGGTGCGCCACAACTCACGCATGCCGGCATCGACCAAAGGAATACCTGTCTGACCACGCTGCCAGGCTTGCAATGTCGCGGCATTGCGATCCCATGGAAAGTTTTCGAAACGCACATCCAGCGGTTTGTCCGTGATCTGCGGGAAGTGATGCAGCAGGTGATGCGCAAATTCGCGCCAGCCCAGTTCACGCACAAAACTTTCTGCGGTTGTCTGCTGTTCGGCCAGCGCCGCCAGAATCTGGCGTGGACTGATCTCGCCAAAATGCAGATACGGCGCAAGAGACGAAGTGCCGGTTTTATCGGGGCGGTCGCGTTGCGTGGCGTAGTCCTGCGCCGCGTTGTCGATAAACTTTTGCAGTCTCGATTGCGCGCCGGTTTCACCTGTCTGCCAGTGTGCGCGCATGCCGGTATCCCATGCGATGCGGGGCAACAAGTCCAGCACATCCAGTGACAGTGACGCCAATGAGGTGGGGACAGCGGGCAGTCGTTTCGGTGCAGGCAGCGGCAATGCTTGCTGCGCAAGCTGCTGCTGACAATGCCGCCAGAATGGCGTGAAGACTCGAAACGGCTTGTCCTGCTGATTGCGTATTTCCCAGGGCTCGAACAGCAAGGCGGCATTGTGACTGCTGACATCAATGTCCGCAGCTTTCAAAGTGCTTTTGATGGTCGTGTCGCGTGCCACGCAGGCCGGTTCATACAGCCGGTTCCAGCACACCAGCGTCGCGCCGGTTGCATGGATGAGTTGCTGCAAGTTGCTTAGGCTTGAGCCCTGACAAATGATCAGACGGCTGCCGAGCATAGCGAACTGTGTACTCAAGGCTTGCAGACTGTGATGCAACCACCAGCGACTGGCTGCGCCGGGTGACCAGGGTGCTTCTTCTTCCGGTGCATGAACGAACACCGGAATGACTTGCTCGGCATGCGCGAGCGCGTAACTCAACGCCGGGTTATCCGTCATTCGCAGATCGCGGCGGAACCAGACGATCGCCGTCTTATGTGGACGCGTCATCAGTTACGGGGTATCGGGCCCCATGAATTGGGCCATGCAGAAACCGCAAGCAGAGGTGTTTGGAGAGGCGCAATGTATTTCGCACCCGTTGGTCAAGGCTGCGCATTACGCAATGCAGCGATGCGTTCTTCCAGCGGCGGATGTGTCATGAACAATCGCATCATGCCCTTACCGCCGGAGATGCCGAAGGCGGCCATCTTTTCCGGCAGTGCGGCTTCGCTGTGGCGATTCATCAAACGTTCCAGCGCGGCGATCATGTTGCCGCGGCCGGCCAGTTTGGCGCCGCCGGCATCGGCGCGGAATTCGCGTTGCCGCGAAAACCACATGACTATGATGCTGGCAAGGATGCCAAGTACGATCTGGCTGACCATGATGCTGACCATATAGCCGATGCCATGACCGCGCTCATTCTTGAGAATGATGCGATCCACCACATAGCCAATCACGCGCGACAGGAAAATGACAAAAGTGTTCACGACACCTTGAATCAGCGTGAGGGTGACCATGTCGCCATTGGCGACGTGGCTGATTTCATGGCCGATGACCGCCTCGGCTTCAGCCTGGGTCATGCTGTTGAGCAGGCCGGTGCTGACGGCGACCAGGGCGCTGTCGCGGCGTGCGCCGGTGGCGAAGGCATTCATCTCCGGGGAATCGAAGATGCCGACTTCGGGCATGCCGATGCCGGCCTGCTGGGCGCACCGCTGTACGGTATTCACCAGCCAGATTTCGCGCGGACTGCTGGGCTGGGTGATAACCTGCACGCCCATCATGCGTTTGGCAGACCACTTGGCCATGGCCAGTGAAATCAGCGCGCCGCCAAACCCGAATACCGCCGAGAAAATCAGCAGGCTGCGGACGTCCAGTCCACCGCTGGCGGTTTCCAGACGATCCACTCCCAGCAGCCGCAGCACAATGCTGAGCACAAACACGACAGCCAGGTTGGTGATGATGAACAGAAAAATGCGTTTCATGGAAGTATGACCTGAAAGTTTCCGTAGAGAGCCCGCGACCGGGGAAAGTATGGGGTTGTGGTGGGGCAAATCAAGAGCAATCCCTCCGGTCATCGGTCTGCCCCTAAGAGGAGCGCGGTACGGCTACAATGTCTGCCTGACTTTTCGAGGTTCCTGCCATGTCTGCATCCACCGATTCCGTGGCCCATGATTCCCTGGCCGGGATGGGCGCCATCATGGAGCCCATCGGCCGCGCCGCCGTGGAAGCCGCCCGGGTGCTGGCGCAAACCGATGCCGCCGCCAAGAACCGCGCCTTGCAGGGCGCCGTCGATGCGCTGCGGGCGCGCAGTGCCGGCATCCTCGCCGCCAATGCCAGGGACATGGCTTCGGCTCGTGAGCGCGGCTTGAGCAGTGCGCTGCTGGATCGTCTGCTGCTCGACGCCAGGCGCGTGGAAGCCATGGCCAGGGGCATCGAGGACATCATGCAGTTGCCCGATCCCATCGGTACGGTGATCGCCGAATGGACACGTCCCAATGGCATGAAGATTCAGCGCGTGCGCGTGCCGCTGGGCGTCATCGGCATCATTTATGAAAGTCGTCCCAATGTCACCGCCGATGCCGGCGCGCTGTGCCTGAAATCCGGCAATGCGGTGATCCTGCGCGGGGGGTCGGAGAGTCATCACTCCAGTCACGCGATTCATGAGTGCCTGGTGCAGGGATTGAAATCCGCAGGCCTGCCGGAAGCAGCTGTGCAGATGGTGCCGGTGACGGATCGCGCCGCGGTGGGCTACATGCTGTCCGGCATGACGGACTACATCGACGTGATCGTACCGCGTGGCGGCAAGAGCCTGATTCAGCGCGTGCAGCAGGATGCCCGTGTGCCGGTGATCGGTCATCTCGAAGGCAACTGCCATGTGTATGTGGATCGCGATGCCGATGTGAACATGGCCTGCGAGATCGTCAAGAACGCCAAATTGCGCCGTACCGGCATCTGCGGTGCGGCGGAAACCGTGCTGTTCGATCGCGCCGCCATCAAGACGCACATGCCGGTCGTGATTCGCATGCTGCTGGATAACGGCTGCGAGGTGCATGGCGACCGGGCGGTGCAAGAAGTCGATACGCGCGTGAAGCCCGCCACCGAACAAGACTGGTATACCGAATATCTGGATTCGATCATCGCCGCGCATGTGGTGGATGGCGTTGATGATGCGGTGGCGCATATCGGCAAGTACGGTTCAGCCCACACTGAATCCATTGTCACCGAAAATCAGGCGACGGCGGAGCGATTTCTCAATGGCGTGGACAGCGCCATCGTGCTGCACAATGCCTCAACGCAGTTTGCCGATGGCGGCGAATTCGGCATGGGCGCGGAAATCGGCATTTCCACCGATAAATTCCATGCGCGCGGCCCGGTGGGTGTCGAGCAACTGACCAGCTACAAATATGTCGTCAGAGGTTCGGGTCAGGTGCGCGCTTGAGCGATGTTGTCTGGATTTTGAATCGGCCTGTCTGCTGGGAGCGCGTCGGTTTACTGCGATCCTCCTTCAGCGCAGGCCGACAAGAGATCATCCGATGCCTGGCGCAGTCGAGGCGTTCTGTAATAACCAAAACGCATTGAAGCCGGCCTGGTCATACCACGAGATAAAAGAGTGATGGAGTTCTGATTCATGATCTTGAATTTGCGCCGCCTGGGTTGGTTGCTGATGGTCTTGTCGGTCTGTGCGGTCGCCAATGGGCAGGCGCCGGCCGCTGCAACGCCCTTGAGCAAGGAGCAATTGTTTGCGCCTTTGCAGACAGGTATCGAGCAGGCCAAGGCCGCAAGAGCCGAACTGCTTGCGCCACGCAGCTATGCGCGGGTGAACGAAGCACTGGAAGAGCTGGAAAAAGACTTCAATAAAAACGTCAAGACGGAACGCTTGCAGAAAGCACAGGCCGAGTTGCAGCAGGACATCGGTAGGTTGCAACAGGTTGCTGCGCAAAGCAGCAAGACCTTGATGACCGTGATCAAGGCCCATGACGATGCCATTACTGCGGGCGCGCAGCAGTCAATGACCGCTGCCTGGGTCAAGGCGGAGGAGCGCTTCAAGCGGGCAGTGGCCAGGGTCGAAAGCGGCGATCTGGAGGATGCGCGCAGCAAGGGTGCTGAAGCCGAAGTGCTGTTGCGGGATGTGGAATTGCAGACCATCAAGAATTCGGTGTTGAGCGAGGCGCGTGATTCCATCGCCAGGGCCGAGGCAGCGAAAGTGCCGGAATTTGCGCCGCGCAGTTTCGCCGTGGCGCAACAGCAATTGACGCTGGCCGACCAGCAATTGACGCGCAGCCGCTATGAACTGACGGAACCCCGGCGTCTTGCAGCGCAGGCCAGTTATGAGGCACGGCATGCACAGTATCTGGCGGGTCTCATTGAACGCGCGCAGAGCAGCGATGGCAGAAAACAGCATCTGGCTGAACAGCAGTTTCTGGTTATTGAAGAACCTGTCCGCCAGCTGGCGGCCGAGCTGGACGTGACGCCAGGGTTTGATCAGGGCTATGTCGAAGTTTTGCAGCAGGCGCACGCCAGAGTGCAACAACAGCAGCAGGAACTGATCGATGCGCGGCAGAAAGTGCGCGACCGGGATCAGCAAATCGCCGACATGAATGCGGCCATCAAGACACTGGAAACGCGTCTGGGCGGCGAATCGGAAGAACGCATGGCTCTGATAAAGAAGCTCAGTGCGCAGGAACGTTTGCGGGACAGCATCGGCAAGGTTGAAAACATGTTTACCAGCAACGAAGGTCGGGTGTATCGGGAAGGCAATGAACTCATTCTGTCGCTGAACGCCATCAGCTTCCGTAGCGGCAAGAGCAGCATCGAACCTGCCAGCTTTCCAGTTCTGTCCAAAGTGGGCGAGGCGATCAAGCTGTTTCCCGGCGCCAGCCTGACGATTGAAGGCCATACTGATAACCAGGGTTCGGATTCGGCGAATCTGTTGTTGTCGCAGGATCGTGCCGATGCGGTGCGTCAGTATTTACTGTCCAATATGGGCATCAGTGCCGAGAAGGTCAGTTCGATTGGTTACGGCGAGTCCAGGCCCATAGCCAATAATGAAACCGAGAGCGGGCGTGCTCGTAACCGGCGTATCGCCGTCGTCATGACGCTGGATACGAATTGAAGTGAGCAACTTGATTCGGGTCACGATGCGCAGACGACAGGTGTTTGGCGTGGTGCTGATACTTGTCGCCGTGGCGTTGCTGATCCTGGCGGTGTGGGGTCACGTCCGGCGCCTGAGTTATGTGGCGGCAGTGATCGGCGGCGCGGGAGTGTGGATGCTGTCGCGTCGAAGCTAGGGCAAGGTCTGAACTTTCACAGGGCCTTCGCAATTCACCCAGCCGGAATCGCCGCTGGCGTAATGTTCTTTCTTCCAGATCGGTACGCGCTGCTTCACTTCGTCGATGATGTAACGACAGGCGGCGAAAGCCGCATCGCGATGCGCAGCGTTGGCGCCCACCCATACGGCCACATCGCCGATCTCCAATAGTCCGACTCGATGCGCGCAGGCGGCGCCGGTGATGGCGAAACGCTGCAAGGCTTCATCAATGATGAGTTGACCTTCCTTGACGGCCAGTTCGGCGAAGGCTTCGTATTCCAGACGCAACACGGCCTGTCCCTCGTTGTGATTGCGCACCCGGCCCTCAAAGGCGACGAAGCCGCCCGCCGTTGGATGATCAAGCGTGGCTTGCAATGTGGCACCGTCGATGGCCGTGCTGCTGAAACTGAAAGTGTTGCTCATCAGCCGCCTGCCACGGGTGGAATGAACGCCACCGTATCGCCCGACTGAAGCGGCTGTTGCCAGTCGCAAAACTCATTGTTCACGGCCACCTTGAGTTGTGATGGGGCGAGCCTGAAATCATAACGTTGCTGCAGCTCGGCATAGAGCAACGAGGGTGTATTGGCCTGGGTGCTGACGGACTCGCTGCGCTTGCCGGCCTGTTCGCGGAACAGTGCGAAGTATTGCAGGTTCAATGACAGACTGGGCGCGTCAAGTGTTGCGCTGGTTTGATGATGTTCGTCAGGCGTGTTCACGTTGTTCAGGGTTTCCGGTTCGGCTGCATCAATCAGCAAAGTATTCCATGTCCGCAACAGGGCTCGCGGCGAAAATTCACCTGCGGCAATGGCGGTTGCGACGGCTTTGACGCTGGCAGGTTCCCAAATGGCGCACAAAGGTTCCGGCTGACCATCCTGCGGGCTGCGGTAGGCGCTGGCCATGCGCGCGGGATCGCGTTGCTGCAGCAGGGATTGTAGCGCTCGTTCATTCAGCAACGGCAGATCGCAGGCAATCACCAGCCAGGCGACGTCGGGATGGTCGGCCTGTGCGGCCGCAATGCCGGCCAGCGGTCCCAGGTCGGCATGGCGATCAACGACCTGTGGCCAGTGATTGCGTAACGCATCCTGTTGTTGATCGGCGCGCACTGAAACAAACGTTTTTGCACAATGTTGCGCCAGCAGCTCACAGGCACGTTGCAGTTGTGGTTTGCCCTGATACGGCAAGGCCGCCTTGTCGCGTTGCATGCGGCGGCTGGCGCCGCCTGCGAGTACCAGGCCATAAACGGGGGCGGCGGTCACGATGCGGAATGATGGCTGGACAGGTAATGGCCGCTCTTGCCGCCGTGTTTTTCTATCAGTCGCGTGTCGGTAATCACGATGTCGTGTGACAGGGCTTTGCACATGTCGTAAATGGTCAGGGCGGCAAGACTGGCGCCGGTCAGCGCTTCCATTTCCACGCCGGTCTTGTGATGAACCGACACAGTACAACGCACGACGGCTTCGTTGCCCGCCATGTCGATGCTGAGTTTGCAGTTCTCGATGCCCAGCGGATGACAGAAGGGAATCAGTTCGTGCGTGCGCTTCGCGGCCATCGTGCCGGCAATGATCGCAGTATGAAACACCGGCCCCTTGCTGGTGCTGAAGTTCTGTTCGCGCAGAGCGGTGGCTACTTCTGCCGGAAAGCGCACCCGTGTTTCCGCCGTGGCGGTACGTTGGGTCACGGTCTTGTCGCCGACATCCACCATGGTCGGATGAGCGTCCCGATCCACATGCGAAAAAGTTTTCACGCTCAGCCTCCGATGTAATACATCTCGATCTTGCGCAATGGTTGCTCGTTGCCCGTCAATTGCATGCGTTGTTCGCTGTAACGATCGTCGCGCTGTTCCCAGGTATGGCGTATCAAGGCGCGCAGTTCATCGTCGCTGGCGCCGCTGCGCAATGGTTTTTTCAAGTCCAGTCCGTGGGTGGCGAACAGGCAGGTATAGAACACGCCTTCGGAAGACAGGCGGGCGCGGCTGCAGGAGCCGCAAAACGCCTGGGTCACCGAGGACACGAAACCGATTTCGCCGGCGCCATCGTCATAGGCATAACGCTCGGCGACTTCGCCTTGATAGTTGCCGGGCAGGGCATGTAGCGGCCAGCGGGCATGAATGCGCGCCAGCAGTTCACGTGAGGGCACCACACGCTGCATCTCCCAGTGATTGCGGTTGCCCACATCCATGTATTCAATGAAACGCACGATGATGCCGCTGCCGCGAAAGTGTTCCAGCATGTCGAGCACGGTGTGATCGTTGACGCCACGTTGTACGACGGCATTGATCTTGATGGGCGACAGGCCCACCTGTTGCGCGGCATGCAGTCCACTCAGCACCTGGTCGCAGCTTTGAAAACCGCCGCTCATCTGGGCAAACACTGTCTTGTCGAGTGAATCGAGACTGACGGTGATGCGATTCAGACCGCTGGCTTTCAGTTCAGTGGCATATTTTTCCAGCAGCACGCCATTGGTGGTCAGGGCAACATCCTGTACGCCTTCCATGCCGCTGAGTTCGGCAATCAGTTCCGTCAGGTTGGGCCGCAGCAGCGGTTCGCCGCCGGTCAGGCGCAGCTTGCTCACGCCCATTTCCACGAACAGATGCGCCAGCCGTGAAATTTCCTCGAAGGACAGTCGTTCGGTGGGCTTCAGAAACTGGTAATGCTCATGAAAGGTTTCGCGCGGCATGCAGTAGGGGCAGCGGAAGTTGCAGCGGTCCATCACCGAGATGCGCAGATCGTGCATCGGACGATGCAGACGATCGCGTGGCGCAACGGCAGACAGGGTCAGGACATTACTCATGGCGACAGGTTACCAGCGAAACAGTGATACAACGGAACCTGCCGGGATCATACCCTGTGCCGGCGGCAACTCGACGAAGCCGGCGGTGCCCAGCAGGGAAATGAAATCGCCCGAGCCACGGGTGGGACAGGGAATGGCGTGGGTGATGCCCGCTGTATCGCAATGCAATGTGACTGGCAGGAATACGCTCAGCTCATCATGCGCCTTGACCGCGCCCGCCAGTGAAATGTGTTCACACTCTGGCAGGGACGCACCCATGGATTTCGCCAGACCCGGCAGCACGTAGCGCTGCAGGCAGATCAGCGTTGAGACCGGATTGCCGGGCAGGGCATAGACTGTTTTGCCGTCGCTGCGCACCCCGAACCACATGGGCTTGCCGGGACGCTGGGCAATCTTATGGAACACGCACTGCACGCCGAGTTCGCTCAATACCTGCGGCACGAAATCAAACTTGCCCATCGACACGCCGCCGCTGAGCACCAGCACATCATTTTCATCCAGCAGGGTTTGCAGTCGTGATCGCAATATATCCGGGTCATCGACCAGATGCGCATCGACGATGCGTGCATGTCCATGCTGCTGCAAGGCGGCCTGCAGTGCATACGTGTTGGAGCGGCGCACCTGCCAGGACTGGATGGGTTCACCCGGTTCGATCAGCTCGTTGCCGGTGGAGACCAGCGCAATGCGCGGCGAGCGGCGCACCAGCGCCTGCGCATGACCTGCTGAAGCAATCACGGCCACTTCCGTCGCGCTCAGGCGCTGGCCCGGCTGCAGCAGCGTACTGCCTGCGTGCGCGTCACTGCCGCGTCGATGCACATTGAGCCAGGCACTCGGCTGTACGTCCTCATTCAATTGCGCATAACCCTCGGCGATTTGCAGGCGCTCTACCGGAATAACGCAATCACAGCCCGGCGGCAGTTCGGCACCTGTCATCACTTCGATGCAATCGGTTGCCTGTTGCAGACTCAGTGGCGTGGCGCCGGCGGCCTGCGTGCCGGCGATACGCAGTCGGCGCGTGTTGTTACCAACGTGAGCCGACAGGGCAATACCATCCATGGTGACCCGGTCGAACGGCGGCTGGTCGCGCTCCATGACAATGGGTTCCGCCAGGACGCAGCCATTGAGTTCACGCAAGCCCAGCCGGTCCGACGGCAGCAAAGGAACTTGTGCCTGAATCGCCGCCTGCGCATCGGCAACACTGAAGATTGACACTCGAAACCCCCACCATTCGGAACACTAAAAAAGCCGCTCAGGTCATGGTGATGGCCATGAGCCCGGAGCGGCTTGGGAGTGTCGCACGGCGGGGGGGTGCTTGCTATGCCGCGTCGAGTACAGTGCTCGGGTTAAGGATCAGGATTTGCGGGCCTTGAAGGCGCGTACCTGTTCGTTGAAGGTGTTGACCTTGGCCTGCCGTTCGTCGCTGGCGGAACTGCGCTTTTTCTGCTGGATGGCTTTCAGCTGCATGATGGCGGAAGCCGCGCCCGCTTCCTTGACCTTGGCTTCGGTTTCAGTGTCCAGACAGCTCAGATAGGCATCGACTTCCGTGTTGTACTGCTTGAACGCCGACATGGCGCTGATCATGTCCTGTTCCGAGGCGGTCTTGCCATCCGGAATCGAGTCGGGTGCCTTGGGAAAATTGCAGTCCGCCTGCGCGCTGCCTGTCAGCGCCACGGCAAGAACGCCGACCATCGAAATCAAAGATGCCTTTTTCATGTGTATGTCTGCCTGAAAAAATCCGTCCGGGAGGTTGAATGCACGGCTGCTGCCGTCAGCACTCTATCGGCCGACTTCGGGTCTGCTTGAACTGGAACTGGCAGCCAGTGGCGTATTGACGGTCACTGAAACAAAGCGGCCGCTGCGGGAATGACTTGATTTCCCGCAGCGGCTGCGATGAAGTCAGCTGACTCAGCCTTTGGATTTAAACTCGCGCACCGCCTTGTTGAACGCCTCGATTTTGGCCTGGCGTTCGTCGGTCGCTGCCGATTTTTTCTTGGCCTGCATGGCCTTGATTTGCATGATGGCGCCCGCTGCGCCGGCGTCTTTCACTTTCGCCGTGGTTTCTTCGTCCAGACAGGTCACATAGGCGTCGACGTCGCTGTTGTACTGTTTGAACTCGGACATGGCGGCAAGCATTTCCGCTTGCGAGGCGGATTTGGCGTCAGGCACCGCATCGGGCGCCTTGGGATAGGTGCAGTCTGCAAATGCCATATGGCTTGCCATGCACAGCAGGATGCTTCCCAGGGTCATCTGAGTCTTTTTCATCACAGGTCTCCGGTAATGGCCGAGATTTGCCGGGTTCCATCAAAGACAGGCTTGCAGGTCCCGGTCATGCGACTCTAGATCGACCTGTGATGCATGGACTTTAGGACGACAGAGCCGGTTGCCAAGTGGGTCACAAAAAACCGGCCAATGAAAAAGCCGGGGCTCAGACAGAGCCTCGGCCTTTGCTTGCCTGAGCGAACCGGACGTTACTTCGATTTGAAGGCGCGCAACTGGGCGTTGAACGCTTCGGCTACCCTGGCGGCGTCTTCATAGGCGGCGGTGGCTTTCAATGATTGCTTGTCCTTGACGCGCTTGATTTCTTCTGGGGTGGCTTTGTCGCCCAGGGAATTCAGGATGGTTTCGGTTTCCATGTCGAGGCATGCCTGGTAGGCCTTGACGTCGGCGTCGAACTGCCGTGTCGCCTTCATAGCAGTAATCATTTCTTCCTTGGTTGCCTTGGCGCCATTGGGCGGATCGTCCGGCTTTTTGGGGTATATGCACTCCGCCAGCGCCGGCGCAATAGTCATCAGGCTGAGCAGCGCAGCCATGCAGAATGTGTGGGCAACCTTCATCGTCAGTACCTCTCCCCCAGCAGTGTGATCTTAATATTAGGCGGTCTTGGTGATCGGCGCATCCCGAAAGACCGTTTCCGTTTATAGCCTATTGCAGACTGCTGAGCAGCTCGGGGCCGCCCAGGCGTACCATTTGCCTGCCAATCCAGGCCTGGCGCGCATAGACAAATCCAGAGGGTCGGTTGACCAGAAGGCGTTTGGGTGCAGGCAGGACTGCCGCCAGCAGTGCGCTTTCCCGGGCGTTCAGGCGCGCGGCCGGTTTTCTGAAATAACGCCGGCTGGCGGCTTCAACACCGAACACGCCTTTGCCGAATTCGGCGCTGTTGAGGTACACCTCAAGGATGCGTTGTTTGGGCCACAGCGTTTCGATCAGCAGGGTGAAATAGGCTTCGATGCCCTTGCGCACATAGCTTTGTCCCGGCCAGAGATACAGGTTCTTGGCGACCTGCTGGCTGATGGTGCTGCCGCCACGCACCTTCCGGCCGCGCTGATTGTGCTGCCATGCTTTTTCCATCGACTCGAAATCGAAGCCCCAGTGCTCGGCAAATTTCTGGTCTTCGGAAGCGATGACCGCCAGTTTGGCGTGAGCGGAAATGTCGTGCCAGTCCACCCATTGATGAGCAAAGCGATAGTCCTGGTCGCCGTTGAAAAAAGCCATGGCGCGATCGCGCAGCATGAAGGCCGAAGTCAGCGGATCCAGCCAGCGCATCAGCAGTACGCTGCCGATGGAGAACGCCAGCCAGCCCGCGAGCAGCAAGCCCAGCCAGCGCAGCAGGCGTTTTCCAAAGGAACGTGATTGCGCCACGATTTATCTGATGAATCAGGCAGCGCCTTTAGCTGAGTGCACGACGATGGGTTCTACGGGTACGTCGTCATGGTGGCCATGGCGGCCGGTTTTGGTTTTGGCGATGGCATCGATGACGTCCATGCCGGAGACGACCTTGCCGAATACCGCATAGCCGTAGCTGCCCGGCTTGTTGTCCAGGAAATCGTTATCGACCAGATTGATGAAGAACTGCGAGGTGGCGCTGTGGATGTCGTTGGTGCGTGCCATGGACAGGGTGCCGCGCTTGTTTTTCAGGCCGTTGGTGGCCTCATTCTTGATCGGCGCATTGGTCTTTTTCTGCTGCATGTTGGCAGTGAAGCCACCGCCCTGCAACACGAAACCCGGGATCACGCGATGAAATATGGTGCCGTCGAAAAATCCTGCGTCCACATAGGCCTGGAAGTTCTCGCTGCTGATGGGCGCTTCGTCAGTGAATAGTTCGATGGTGAAGTCGCCTTGGGTGGTTTTGAATTCGATCATGGGTTACTCGATGTTTACGGTAAAAAGTATGGCAGCCGCCGTCATGGCGTCCGGGCTTCCGTGACGCGCAGGTGGCCTGCCAAATCGGCGTGCGAGGCTACGCTAGAAAAGCCGGCGGACTCAAGCAGTTGTCGTACCGCGCTGGCCTGCTGCCAGCCGTGTTCCAGGATCAACCAGCCCTTGGGCGCCAGGAATTCGCCTGCTCGATGGACGATGTGACGAATTGCCTCCAGGCCGTCCGAGCCGGAAATCAGCGCCAGATACGGTTCATGCGCCAGCACCGCCGCTTCCAGATGCGGATCGCCTTCGGCGATATAAGGCGGGTTGCTGACAATCAGCGCAAACCGCTGCCTCAGAACGGCAGAAAACCAGTTGCTTTGCAGGAAAGTCACATTGTTGATGTGGTTCAGCTCGGCATTGCTGCGCGCCACCACCAGCGCCTCGGCCGATTGGTCCACTCCCAGCAATTGCGCGTTGGGACGTTCCTGCGCCACCGCCAGGGCGATCGCGCCACTGCCGGTGCCCAGGTCCAGCACCTGTACCGTTTGCTGTCGGGGTAAATGCCGAAGCGCGCGTTCGACCACCAGTTCGGTTTCCGGTCGGGGGATCAGGACCGCCGGATTGACTGCCAGGCGCAGCGTCCAGAAGTGCTGTTCGCCCAGCACATAGGCCAGCGGTTCGCCCCGGGCGCGGCGGGCGACCAGTTGATTGAGGGTATTGATCTGCGGAGCGGATAGTTCATGAGTGTCGTCGCGCCGCTGCTGTTCACGACTCAGGCCGCTGACCTGTTCCAGCAGCCAATCCGCCTCCCGCCCGGGAGCGTCGCTGACATGCTGCAGCTGTAACTGCATGTTTTTCAAAGCGGTATGGACGGACATGCTCATGGTGGGGGCAGGTTGGCTGCGAGCCAGATCAAGGGGCGTGCAGTCTTGCGGTCTCGGCGGCAGGCGTCAATTGCCGGCGGGTGGCCGCATAAGGCCAAATACCTAATTGACAATCATTCTTATTAACATCTAGGATATCCCCACACTGCTGAGTGCTCAGACTTTGCGGTGGATTAATCGGTACTGGCTTATCTCGTTAAGAGGCGCGCATGTACGTTTGCATTTGTCACGGCATCACCGATCGTCAGATTCGCGAAACGCTGGATCGCGGCGCGGCGTCGTTGGGCGAAGTGCAGATGCAGGTGCCGGTCGGGGGCTGCTGTGGTCGTTGCCTGCCGGCCGCTCAGGAAGTCATCGAGGAACATCTGACTTCCCGAACTGCAGACCCGGCGCGTTGCGCCGCCTGAAGTCCATCTCCTCATCCCGTTTGTTGCCGTTCGCACCCGCGGCGATTGCGCGCGTCATGGTTGCATCTTGATAACGGTGCACAGCAAGATGACGCCTTGTCCGCACTCTGGAGCCCAGCAATGAAAGGCGATGCCACCATCATCCGTCACCTCAATCTCGTCCTGAAGAATGAGCTGACCGCCATCAACCAGTATTTTCTGCATGCCCGCATGTTCGGCAACTGGGGTTTGAAGGCGCTGGAAAAGTACGAAATGCATGAATCCATCGACGAGATGAAGCATGCCGACAAACTGATCGAGCGAATCCTGTTTCTGGAAGGACTGCCGAACCTTCAGGATCTGGGCAAGCTGATGATCGGCGAAGACGTGCAGGAATGCCTGGGTTGCGACCTGAAGCTGGAACAGATGGCGCATGCCGACTTGAAGAACGCCATCATCGACTGCGAAAAACTGAACGACTATGTGTCGCGCGAGCTGTTTGAGGACATTCTCGAGTCCGAAGAAGAACATATCGATTATCTGGAAACCCAGCTTGATCTGATCCAGCGCGTGGGCATCCAGAATTACTGCCAGTCACAGATGGGCAATCAAGGCGAGTGACCTTCGTCGCTTGCCGCCTGCTGCTGCAGCACAGGATGGCTGCGGCTCCGTCATTATCCTACCTAGCCAGTTTGAACCAACCATAGAGATAGAGCGACAACATGAAATTGTACTTTGCCCCCGGCGCCTGTTCGCTTGCCACACATATCACGCTGCGCGAATTGGGGATGCCGTTTGAATTAGTGAAGGTCGATCTGAGAACCAAAACAACCCAGACCGGCGCGGACTTCACGGCCATCAACCCGAAAGGTTATGTGCCGGCGCTGGAGCTGGATGATGGCACGGTTCTGACGGAAGGCACGGCCATCCTGCAATATCTGGCCGATCGACAGCCACAGGCCGGGCTTGCGCCCGCCAATGGCACCATGGCTCGTTACCGTCTGCAGGAATGGCTGGGTTTCATCAATTCCGAAATCCACAAACTGTTCGGCCCGCTGTTTTCCCCGCACACGCCGGAACAGGCGAAACAAGCCGCGGTGGTCATGATTGGCAAACGGCTCGGTTACGTCGAAACCGCGCTGGGCAACCGGGAATTCGTGATGGACACGGGCTTCACCGTTGCCGATGCCTATCTGTATACCGTACTCAGCTGGACGAACTACATCGGCATTGATCTTGGCCAGTGGCCAGCACTAAAGGCCTACCTCGCACGCATTAGCGCGCGGCCCACCGTACAGGCGGCGCACAAGGCCGAACACGCGGAGTAATCAAGGGATAATGACGATGTGCCGGTAACGACACATCGTCTAGCTGCGGTTTCAACTGGCGGCCGCACCCGGTCGGCCGTGGAGTTAAAGCGATGAGCACTCAAGATCGAAAGGGCACGGCGCTGGTCACCGGCACCTCGTCCGGCATCGGCGCCGCATTTGCCGAACGGCTGGCGCGTGAAGGTTACGATCTGATTCTGGTCGCGCGTCGCCGCGACAAACTTGAAGCGCAGGCGCAGCGGCTGCACCAGGCAACCGGCGTCAAGATTGAAACGCTGGTGACCGATCTTTCCAATCCTGCCGATCTGCATCGTGTCGAAGACCGCATCGCGAGCGAAGCAAACCTGACCATGCTGGTCAACAATGCCGGTCGCGGTGACATCATGCCGTTCACCGACATGCCGCGCGACATCGCCGAAAACATGATTGCGCTGAACGTCACCGCCCTGACGCGTCTCACGCATGCTGTGGTGCCGGGCATGCTGGCCCGTGGCGGCGGCGCCATCATCAATGTCGCTTCCGGATTGGCTTACTGTGTCATGGCGCCATTCACCGTTTATGGCGCGACCAAAGCCTTTGTCGCCCACTTCACCGAATTGCTGCATGAGGAGGTCGGCGCGCGCGGCATCAGATTGCAGGCGCTCATCCCCGGGCTGACCCGCACCAACCTGGGCAATGCCGAGGAAAAAGGGTTCTTCGATCAGTTCCCCAAGGAAATCGTCATGTCGCCCGAAGTGCTGGTCGATGCTTCAATGACCAGTCTGGCGATGGGCGAGCTGTTCTGTTTCCCGCTGCTGGACGATCCGGCAAGATGGGAACGCACCAGTCAGGCGATCCGGGAAATCGGCAGCGGTCCGCTGTCAGCCACGCCGGCTGCCCGTTATCGTGCTGGTAAACAAGAAGGAAGCTGAGTCAGTGAAAAGCATTGGTCCTGAACGATAGGGCCAATGCCCGGCATGGAGTGCAGGGTATGGCGGCAGGGGTTGAATGGGCACTGCTTGAAGCGCCATTGTCACGCTGACTTTCGCAGTTTCCCTTGCTTTAGCGGAATGACGTTTGACTGGGAATGGTTGGCGTAAGTCTCCCACGTTGGAGAGTATTCTTGAGCTTGGTTTCCCCAAGCAAACCAACCCGGCCTTGATCCTCTGGCGAAAAGTTCCATGTACGGCCCTGAACTGCAGGACTCTATAAGCTTGTATTGCTCGTCAGGCTTGCGGCTGTGCTCCCTCTTTTGGGTGGAAATGATATTTTCCTGGCTTCTTCCAGGCTGTAAAGTTCGGACGTTCTTTCCTCTTACGCCAAACAAAATCATCTCGGTGACGTTGCGAAAGTAAAAGCCAACACCGCGTCGATCAGGGCCTCCGTCTTTTCTGATCTTGTACCAAATAAGATTGGTTTTATAAGTGAAGCCCCAATGCTCCATGACCTGCATGCCGTCGGCGAGCAAGGCATTTGGAACCCAGAGATAAAGATGCGCGGTATCTTTCACGACCGCCTCAACTGGCAGGTCCTTGATTTCCTGCAAGGTCATTGTTGGATAACGCGCCAACCGTTTGTGCTCTGGCGCCATTTTTCCCGTGCGATTCTGGAATTGCCACGGCGGGTCTGCAAGCACAGTGGCGAATTTTCTCTTGCCTACTTCTTGCAATAGATCATCAGACGCGCCCATGTTATCAATCCTCTACAAACAACGACTTTGAGATCCCAAAAACCAGTAACGGGCAACCAGCGCCGCTACCGCCCTTTATGCGTGGCAGTAGCTTGCCCATGTGCGTGGTTGATGCGCCGTATGAACTGCCACGCCCAAGTAGTTTGAATATATCTTGAAGATCATCACATCTCGTAATTATTACGCCAACGCTGATCGCTCTCAGGTCAAAGAGCAGCCTGAAGTTATTCAAGTCTCGATCAAAGAACGGATCCTTGTTATTCCATTCGATTTCCAGAGCCACTCGATTGCGAAAGCAATCGACTTTATGAGTCGGCGAATCCATCGTCTTCTCATCAACGACAACCTGCGTCTTGAACTCCTTCTCTACCCAACCGCGTTCGGTGAGGTAGTGATCAATAAAAGCAGCGATCTCAGATTTACTGCCTCCTGGGTTCTGGATCCAGCTCCGGCGGAGACGAAACTCACTCAGCACAGCTTGAATATCCAGCCATTCATTCGGGAAATCCTCTTTCAGGATTGCGCAAGCGTGTTTCCATTCATGCACCTCATAGTTCGTCCTGATGAACTCAGGAAGCAACTCCACGCTCATGCAGACTCCATTACTTCATCGACTCGCCGGTAGTTAAGACAATCGGATACCCAGGAGAAAACCTATGTGTACCCTTTCAGCCAATTTGAAGAAAGGTAACCTGCTTGCTCCCCATAATCCAGATAGTTCTCAACTCTAGACTCTCCCATATGTCTCGCCCATACGCCTCATGCGGATCACTAAGTAGTCACTGTGGAACGGGCTGGCGACAACCCCGGATACACCCGCAGTTAGCCACAAACCGATCCGCGTCTATGGATGTCTGGGAACGGATTGCCGGGCGGTGTCCTGGTTGGATACTGTACATAACAACAGCAATAAGGCAAGCCAAATTCCAGCGGGGGCAGTTCTCCTATGGTTGCATGAGTGACTCTCGACGGACGCGCATTCGAAGACTGGTGCCGGCCGTTGGATTGCTAGTTATTAAGGTAAGTGTCTGTTGGAGTGCTGTGCAATGACCGCTTCGGAGCGTACTGACTGGCGGGAATGGGATCGGTAGCGCTGCTTCGCAAAAAGATGAGCTCCCAGCACGCAAATCATGGGTATCGTACGAAAGCAGCGTACCCCTCAGCAGTGTTTTGTCCGGTGAATTTATCTGCAATGAGGGAGAATGCCAGACTCGATATCGTTTGCCAGCCGTTATGGCCGATGAGGAAATAATGCAGCCGCTGCTCACTCTGAAAGTGCATGAACAACTGCGCAGCGCCGTGCGCGCGGGAGTGGGTACGATTGAGTGCTCGCTGGACCTGGATCGTTCGACGACGACGGTAGCGGTTGATGCTGAAGGATGGATCTGGCAGGGGCAGCGATTCCCTTATCTCGAAACTTGTAAGGATCGAACCATCTACTATTGGAATGGTGATGGTTTTCAGCCGGTGGCGCGTTTCACCAACGCGTTGATCAAGCTGGTGCCCACGGAGTGGGGCCCGCCGACGTTTGAAATCGATGGCATCAAGATGTTGCCTACTGCAAAAGTTTCGCCCTATGCGGATGCCGAGCGCAAGGTGGGCTTGATACAGCCGCGTGGCAAGGCGATTCTGGATACCTGCGGAGGGATGGGCTATTTCGCTGCGTGGTGTTTGCAGGGGCAGGCGGCGCGGGTGCTTTCTTACGAAAAGAATCCCGACGTCATCTGGTTGCGCAGCCTGAATCCCTGGTCGCCAGCAGTGGGCGGCGCATTGACATTAACGCAGGGTGATATTGCCGAGCAGATTGCCACGCTGCCCGACGCATCGGTCGATGCAATCCTGCACGACCCGCCGCGTTTCGGCATTGCTGGCGAACTGTATTCGCAGGTGTTTTACGATCACCTGGCCAGAGTGCTCAAGCGCAACGGCAGGCTGTTTCATTACACCGGCACACCCAACAAGCTCAGCAGCGGTCGCGATGTGCCCAATGAAGTGTCGAACCGCTTGCGTCATGCCGGATTTGCAACTGAACTGAACGGCGATGGTGTGCTGGCGGTGAAGAAAAGATAGCCTGCAAGACTATTCCGCTAATTCTGCTAAAGGCTGATCATATCTTGGAATCCGTTGCCATCTTTGTTGATGTCCAGAACATCTACTACACCACCCGGCAGGTCTTTGCCTGCCACTTCGATTACAACGCCTTTTGGGCCGAGGTCACTGCCAACCGGCGAGTCGTCAAAGCCATTGCATTCGCAACGCATCGCGATGATGAAAAACAAAAACAGTTTCAGAATATTCTCAGGGCCATCGGTTTTGAGGTGAAGCTGAAGTCTTTCATCCAGAGAAGCGACGGTTCCGCCAAGGGCGACTGGGATGTGGGCATCACCCTGGATGTCATGGAATATGCGGGGCAAGCCGATGTAGTGGTATTGGCTTCGGGCGATGGCGATTTCGATTTACTGGTGCAGCGGGTCAGAAGCAAATACCAGGCTGCAGTTGAGGTGTATGGCGTTGCCCGATTGACGGCCGGCTCGTTGATGCATGCGGCCTCCCGGTTTGTACCCATCAACGATCACCTGTTGCTGCGGTGAGCATGGCGCTTCATGCTATAAAATGCTGATCGTTGCAGGTAGCTGTAGTTCAGTAACGTATAGTTTGTGAACCAGCAAAATCGCGACATCCACATGCACTCTGGAACACAGGCCGCTACACGCGCCGACGCTGCGGCCGACAATCTCAGGCGTATCAAGGCAATCATTGCCAGTTCATCGGGCAATCTGGTCGAGTGGTACGACTTCTATGTGTATTCCTTCGGCGCCTTGTACTTTGCATCGGCCTTCTTTCCCAAGGGCGATCAGACCACGCAATTGCTGAATGCCGCCGGTGTGTTTGCCATTGGTTTTCTCATGCGGCCGGTGGGCAGCTGGATCTTCGGTCGTCTGGCCGACCGCAAGGGGCGCAAGACATCCATGGTGACGTCGGTGCTGATCATGTGCGCCGGCTCGCTGCTGGTGGCCGTCCTGCCCACTTACAACAGCATTGGCATGTGGGCGCCGGTGTTGTTGACGCTGGCGCGCATGCTGCAAGGCGTATCGGTGGGTGGCGAATACGGCACCAGCGCCACCTACATGAGCGAAGTAGCTTTAGCAGGCTGTTGAAAATCCACCCTTCAAATCGAGCATAAAATAGACTTTACGGGACGATAGTTTTCTGCTGAAGGGGCGATTGATGCGCGGTTCAGATGTGATGCAAGAGGCGTTGTTTACCACGGTGC
>JBFWSR010000010.1:0-120199 GCA_050248275.1 Steroidobacteraceae bacterium | reverse complement strand
CCTGTCCGCAGCACCGGTCATCAAGCGCGTGGTGCAAGCGTTCGGCGCCGAGCGCGTCATGTGGGGGTCGGATGTGGCGCAATCGCCAGGCAGCTATGCCGAACTGCTGGCTCTGGCGAAATCGGCGATGGACGAGCTGACGTCAGCAGAGCAGTCGGCCGTGCTTTACGATACCTGCAAACAGGTCTACAGCCGACGTTGATAACGCGGCGGATACGGGCATCAGTCTGAGAAGTGCTGGACGACCATGACCGCCACCCAGGTGATCATGATCGCGCCCAGCACGACTGCGACCACCGCCAGTACTGGCCGTACCGTTCGCAGCAATGCAGCCATCACTGGATGCAATGGACGCAACTGCAATGTGCTGCCGGAAGATTCCAGGGCATCGGGCGCGCTCTTCATCGTCAGCATCGAACGATAATGTTCGAAATAAGCCGCCATCAGAAAGACATTCATCAACAGGGCGCCGGTGCCCATGGTGTAGGCACGCAGCTTGTGGATGTTGAATACGGCAATGAAGATATTCAACGCCACCGGCAATGCCGCCACCAGCGCCAGCGGCACGAAACGATTTGTCAGCAGCGCCAGCCCCACGACGAGCTCCACGCCCTTGACCATGTGAAACAGGATGCCGGTGTTGATCATGGCCCGGACCAGATAATCCCCCGGCGGCAATTTATCCACGCCATCGGAGATGCTTGGATAGATCGTGATCAGCTTGACCCACCAGTTCAGGCCGCTGATGAAAAAGTCAGCGCCCATGAGCAACCGGACGGCGGTAACCAGCTTCTCGTACAATTTCGGGCTCATGATTTTCTCACTATCCAAGTCTATTGCCAGGGATGATAACGCTTGCTGAACATGATCATCCTGCAAAGGGTATCACCCTCGACGGGCTTGACTATAGCGATGACTGCCTTGCATTACGCTGCAAGCCAGCATGACAATAACAACAACAAGATCAACCTTAAGAATTTCATCGCAGATCAACGATTCCACAAGAGGCCGATATGGCGCGTCTGGCACATCCCATGAAATATGTTGTAGTGGCAGCCCAGGGATTTTTCGGCGGCCATTCCCTGTTCTCGGGGCTGAATTATTTCTTTGAATTCTTTCCCCTGCCGCAGGTCATGCATCCGGTGGCCGGTCCCTTTGTTGATGCCATGACCAACATGGGACTGTTTACCTGGATTAAGGCAATTGAAGCGCTGGTTGGCTTCATGCTGCTGTTCAATGTATTTGCGCCGTTGGCCCTGATCATGGAACTACCCACCAGCATCACCATTTTTTACATGAGCGTGATCGTGGTGCATTCCGAACGCTCGGTCTGGACTGGCTCGCGTGAATTGCTGCTGAATGTATTTCTGCTGGCGGCCTACTTTGGCTTCTATCGGCCCTTTCTGGTGTTACGCGCCGAACAGCGTCCTCTATGGCGCGGCGGCAAAGCCGAACCGATGACCTGACTCAGTAAACACCACCGACCACCCTGTAGCAAAGAGATCCGCTCGTGGACTACCGCGTTTATTACAACTGGATTCCGGTCATCACCATGGTGGTGTCGGTTGTCATTGCGATCATTGCCGATCTGCGTAAACGATAGCCGCATGAATCAGTAATCCAACATTCTATACATCAACATCAAGCCTTTCGTGGCTGATGCTCCTAGAACCTAGGTTCTAGCAAAGCCGGCGAATGCAAACAGCTAATGGGTCGCTTCGCGCGATTGCGCCCCTGCTGTCGGTCCCTGCGTGCGTTTGATGATCGTATCGTTCACCAGGAACGCCTTGATGGCGGTGATGTCTTCTGGCGTGAGCACATCGGCGAAACTGCCCATGCCGGCATAACTGTAAATGCCCGGCTTGCCCACGATGAGCTCGAACGCTTCGATGGTGGGCGGGTTCATCTGCCACAAATTGGGATAGATGCCGATGGCGCCTCCCACCACGTGACAGCGCTGACACAGTTGCTTGAACAACTGCTCGCCTTTCGCCATAGTCTCGGTGCTGGCCTGAATGGATGTCGGCATGGGCGGCAGGACCGGCGCCTCACGCAGTGGCGGCAACGGCACCAGCTGACCATCGAGCTTGAATACCAGCAGCCGTTCGTAATTCTGATAGGTCGACCCAGCCTGATTGGGCGCAAAGAAAACGCCCTGCGGACCGCCTGCACCGGCCGTCACGGCGAGGTACTGCACGCCATCCAGTTTGTAGGTGATGGGGGCGGCCATGATGGCTGTGCCGACGAACAGTTTGTGCAACACCTTGCCGGTGGCTGCATCATAGGCATACAGATAGCCATCGGTGGACCCTTGGAACACCAGATCCCCGGCCACCAGCGCGCCACCACTGATGAAGGGCATCGGTTCGGATTGCCAGCGCGGCTTGTTGGCCACTGGATCCCAGGCTTTCAAACGGGATTCAAAGTTCGGCGTCGGCTGACCCGCCAGTTGCGCCTTATCGGCAGCACTGTCAAAGGGAGGGAATTGCCCCGCCAGGGATTGATTGACCGCACCGGGAATGAACTTCTCCTGTGGAGCAGCCTGGTAACGCATGGCGGTATCGTAAACAGACACATAGACCAGTCCGGTACGCGGACTGAAGGCCATGGGCGTCCAGGAATGTCCGCCCGCTGCGCTCGGCCAGATGATGCGTGCTTCTTTTGAATAATCACTCATCGTGGTCAGTATCGGCCGACCCGTCTTCATGTCCACGCCGCTGGCCCAGTTGATGGTTGTGTAAGGATTGGCACGCAGCAGCTTGCCGGTCACGCGATCCAGCACATAGAAAATGCCGTTCTTCGGCGCCTGCATGATTACTTTGTGTTGCTTGTCATCGATGGTCAGATCGGCAAACACCATCGGTGACGTGGCGGTGAAATCCCAGCTGTCGCCCGGTGTGGTCTGGTAGTACCACTTCAACCGGCCTGTCCTGGCATTCACCGCCACGATGCAGGACAGGAACAGATTGTCCTGACCGCGCGCGCCACTGCGACTGCGCAGCCATTGCGGATGCGGACCGCCATTGCCCAAGCCGAGAAAAGCAGTATCGGTTTCCGGGTCGTAGGCCAGGCCATCCCAGGCATTGCCGCCCAACCCCATGTCCCAACGGGCATCGACCGGCCAAGTCTTGCGCGCCATGGTCACTTCAGGGGTTTCGTCGGGGCCATCCTTCGGATCGCCGGGCACCGCCCAGAACCGCCAGGCCAGCTTGCCGGTTTCCGCGTCGTAAGCGGACACATAGCCACGCGCACCCATGTCGGCGCCGGAGTTGCCGATCAGAATGTGATTGCCCGCGATGTAGGGCGCACCATTGATCACGTAATTCCATTTGCGGGTATAAAACGTATCGGCTTTCCAGACTGCCTTGCCGGTTTTGGCATCGAGCGCAATCAAAAAGCCATCGGTCGAAGCGGTATAGACCTTGCCGTTACGCACCGCGATGCCGCGGGTGCTGACATCGCAGCAAGCATTGCGTCCATATTGACCATCCGCTTCGGTATCGAACTGCCATAACAATTTGCCGCTGCGCGCATCCACCGCATAGGCATTGCCCCACGGGCCGGAAAAATACAGCACGTCCTCCTGCAGGATGGGATTGCCTTCCATCGCCCGATGGGTGCGCCCGCGCACGATGAAATCCTTGAATTCCCACGCCAGTCCCAGTCGGGCAACATTGCCGGCATTAATGTCCTGCAACGGTGAAAAACGCGCACCGTTCACATCACGACCATTCATCGGCCAGGCTTCGGCGGCAATGGGCTGCCAGGCCGCGTCTCGCGATGTTTCAACAGGCCCGGCGTGACTGACCGTACTGATCAGCATCACTGGCAGCAGCAAGTGCAGCAAACGGCTTAATGTCGGCATGTCTTTCTCCCCGCAATCATCAATGTCGTTGTTAAAGGAATGAACTGTTTATCTGCAATGACCTAAGTTGACAGGCACTGCTCGACACGCCAGCCATACAACCATTCCAGCGCATCATAGAAACGTTCCGGCGTGCGTCCCTTCCATAGATCATTGCGCACCAGTCGCTCGACGCCTTTGGCGTGATAGATGCGCCCCATCTCGCGGGACGACAGCACGATGCGTGCGGTGCGGGCGATGCGTGAACGTTGATACAGATCGAAGGCGTTGCTGAAATCGTTATGATGAACACGCAGCGCTTCGCCCAGCGTGACGGCATCCTCCAGTGCCATGCAGGCGCCCTGCGCCATATACTGTGTCGTGGGATGGGCGGCATCGCCCAGTAGCGTGACGCGACCGAAGGACCATTGACCGATAGGGTCGCGGTCAGCCGTAGCCCAGCGCTTCCAGCTTCTGGGCAAGTCGATCAATTGCCGGGCGCGCGGACAAATTCCCTGAAAGTAACTCTGTACTTCTTCCCGGCTGCCTTCGGTCACGCCCCACTGTTCCTGTTGCCGGCTATGGAAGGTAACCACCACGTTGTATTGCTCGCCGCCGCGCAATGGGTAATGCACCAGATGACAATTGGGACCGACCCAGATGCTGGCGGCGTTCCATTGCAGATCGAGTGGAAAGTCCTGCCGGTCAACGACGGCGCGATACACTACATGGCCGGTCACGCGCGGCGGGTCATTGACGTACTGCGCGCGTACCACCGATTTCACGCCATCGGCGCCGATCAGTGCGCTGCCGCGATGAGCGCCGCCGTTGGCATCGAAGACGGTCACGCCCGATGCATCCTGCTCAACGCGCTCCACATGAGTGGCCGTCACAAACTCGATACGACCGCTTGCCTGTGCGCCTTCATACAGAGAAGTGTGGATGTCCACCCGATGAATGACTGCGTAAGGATTGCCAAAACGTTTGCGAAAACCCTCGCCCACCGGCACACGTCCCACCAGCGTCTCGTCCAGTGCGTCATGCATCACCAGTTCATCCACGTACACCGCTCGACCACGCGCTTTGGGGCCGATGCCCAGGGCGTCGAACGCCGCAAAGGCATTGGGACCCAGCTGGATGCCGGCACCGATTTCGCCGAGGTGCGAGGCCTGTTCCAGCACCTTGACCGTATGGCCCTGTCGCGCCAGCGCCAGCGCACAGGCCAATCCGCCAATCCCGCCACCGGCGATCAGCACCGGCTGTACTGGATTCGTGGTTTGCATTTTTTATGATTCTCAAGTTGTCCCAGTGCGTCGGCTGGCAACAGACTGTTGTAATCGAGACTGCCAACAATACAGCCGAAGCCGCATACTCAGCCGGCCAAAGAATATACAATGTAATATTCAGGGACACCAAGCATTACGAGTAGCAATGTATACATTATATTGATTATGCTTGTCGGCAACGGATCATTAGCATGACCATACGCGCTCTGACACTGGGCGCTGTTCTTAAAAACCTGGGGGAAGCATGTCTGCTTGGCTCGGATTGATGCGCGCCGATAAACCGAACACCGATCGTAAAGGCTCACACAGCGCACGCACGGTGTTGATCGGCTTGAGTCTGCTTGCCGCGGGTTGTTCCGGCGGTGGATCGGATAGCGGCTCAGCCAGCAAAGCCCCGGACGCCAATGCCGGTAATGTCACGCTGCCGCGACTGCTGGCGGCAGATAAAGAGTCGGGCAACTGGTTTACAGCAGGCCGTGATTTCGGCAAGGGCCATTATTCGCCGCTGACCGGCATCAACCAGAACAACGTCGCCACGCTGGGATTGGCCTGGGAATATCAGACCAATACCAAACGCGGTCTGGAGGCGACGCCGATCGTGGTGGACGGCGTCATGTACACCTCGGGCGTGGCAGGACGAGTCTATGCGCTGAACGCAGCCACAGGCGCCGAGCTATGGTCGTTCGATCCGCAGATCAACATGATGGCGAATCGCTTCGCCTGCTGCGATGCAGTCAATCGTGGCGTCGCCGTATGGCAGGGCAAGGTGTATGTAGCTGCACTCGACGGCAAGCTGTTCGCACTCAATGCGGCTACCGGCGCCGTGATATGGAGCGCCAACACCTTTGTCGACAATGGCCACAGTTATGCCAGCACCGGCGCACCGGAAGTGGCGGGCAAGGTCGTGGTGATCGGCAACAGCGGCGCCGAACTCGATGCGCGTGGCTATGTCAGCGCCTACGATCTCAACACCGGCGAATTGAAATGGCGCTTCTACACCGTACCCGGCGATCCCAAGAAAGGTTTTGAACATCCGGAACTGGAAGCGGCAGCCAAGACCTGGGACCCGAACAGTCGCTGGGAAATCGGCGGTGGCGGCACTCCCTGGGATGGCATGGTGTACGACCCGGAACTGAACCTGCTGTATGTGGGCACCGGCAACGGCGCACCGCACAGCTATCACGTACGCAGTCCCAAAGGCGGTGAAAACCTGTATCTGACTTCGATACTGGCGATCAATCCCGACACTGGACGCATGAAGTGGTATCTGCAGGAAGCACCGGGCGATGCCTGGGACTACACCGCCACGGCGCCAATGATTCTCAGCGATCTGAACCTCAATGGCAGCGTGCGCAAGGTGCTGATGCAGGCACCCAAGAATGGCTTCTTTTATGTCATTGACCGCGCCACCGGCGAACTGCTGTCAGCCAATCCTTATGTACCGGTGAACTGGGCTGAGAAGATTGACCTGAAAACCGGCAAGGCCACTGTCAATCGCAAGCTGGCCGATTACTCGACCGGCACCAAGCTGGTGTTCCCGTCAGGCCAGGGCGGCCATAACTGGAATCCCATGTCATACAGCCCGGCCACAGGCTTGGTCTACATACCAGCGATTGAAGTGGGCGAATATCTCTATCAACCTCCAGGTCAGTACGCTTATCGCCCACGCGCGCGCAATCACGCGGTAGCCAGTGTCTTTTCCGGCCTGGCAGAGGAAGCGCTGCCCAATCTGCCACCGGAAATGCAAAAGGCTATTCGCTCTGGCGAACTTAAAAAAGGCCAGCCCGATACGCATATGCGAGCCCTGCTGAAAGCCTGGGATCCCGTTGCCGGACGCACGATGTGGGAAGTGGAATCGGACGGCGGTTACTGGGATCGCGCCGGCGTACTGTCCACCGCCAGCAATCTGGTATTCCAGGGCACTGGCACCGGTAAATTCCGTGTCTATGACGCCACCAACGGCAAGCTGCTCAAGGATATCGATGTGGGCACCACCATCGTCGCGGCACCCATGACCTATACGGTCAACGGCGAACAATATGTGGCCGTCATGGCGGCGTGGGGCGGCGCCGGCTGGTACCGTCATCCGCCGGAAAGTGCGGCGGCACAATTCGGCAATGCCGGACGCATTCTGGCATTCAAGCTCGGCGGCGGCGCGGTGCCCCATCCCTCACCCCTGCCGGCATTGTCACCCATTCCGGAACCACCCGCACTGACCGCAGACGATGCCACCGTACAGCGCGGTCGCGGCCTGTTCACCGCGTACTGCATCTATTGCCATGTGAATTCGGATCGAACCGGTTCGGCGGATCTGCGCCGCATGAGTTCTGCGGTGCACAGCACCTTCAAGGACATTCTGCTGCGTGGACAGCGGTTGCCACTGGGCATGCCGCGCTTTGACGATGTACTGTCTGAAACCGATGCCGACGCCATTCATGCATATCTGATCTCGAGCCAATGGCAGGCTTACCAGAATCAACAGCAGGGCAGCACCGGCCCCAGCGGCGAAGCGTCAGTGGCGCGCTGATACCGCCACCCACTGTAGCGAGGCACGCGTATGGCTAGCTTGATGAAAGTCACTGCAACCCGCCGTCAGGTACTGAGCATCAGCGCAGCTGTGGGTGGCGGATTGCTGCTCAAGGCAACAGTTCCGTGGGCCGCTACCGGCGTGGCCACCACGCACGGAGACTCAGTCACTCTTAACGTGTATGTAACCATTCATCACGATGGCTCGGTCACCATCAAGGCAAAAAATCCCGAGATGGGCCAGGGCGTCAACACTGCGCTGCCCATGCTGATCGCCGATGAACTGGATGTGGCGTGGGAACAGGTGCAAGTCGTGCAGGCCGACAGCGAACCTGGCAATTATCCATTGCAGTTTTCCGGAGGCAGCAGTTCCATACGATTGAACTGGCTGCCGCTGCGGCGTGTCGGTGCGGCCGGCCGTCAACTGATGCTCGACGCGGCGGCTGCGACCTGGAAAGTGCCTGTCGCCGAATGCGCCACCGAGAACGGCACCGTCAAACATATGCCTTCCGGTCGCGTGTTGAGCTATGGCGCACTCGCCGCCAGAGCCGCGACATTGACGCCGCCCGACATGAACAGCGTGTTATTGAAACAACCTTCGGACTTCAACATCATCGGCCATGAAGTACGCAATGTCGATGCTGAGCGCATCGTGCGCGGCGAAGAGTTGTTCGGGGTCGATGTAACCCTGCCGGACATGAGTTATGCCGTGTACGAGAAATGTCCTGTATTCGGCGGCCGCGTGGTATCGGCTAATCTCGAAGAAGTAGCTGCGTTGCCCGGCGTGCAGAAGGTATTCATCGTCAGGGGCTTTCCCATCGATGGCAAGACGGTGAAAAACGGCCCGCCGTGGAATCCCCTGGATGGTCTGCTCGACGGCGTGGCAGTAGTTGCAGCCACCTGGTGGCAAGCTAAAAAAGCCAGGGAACGTCTGAAGGTCGTATGGAATGAAGGCGAAACAGCAACACAAAGTTCGGCTGCGTTCGCGGCGGCGGCAGCCGTCTGCTTCGAGAAAGCGCCTGAGCAAATCGTACGCCGCGATGGCGATTCTGTTTCCGTCCTGCAGAACAGCAAGCACAAGGTAGAGGCGACCTACAGCTATCCATTCCTGTCGCATGCCACGATGGAACCGGAGGTTTGTACAGCGCACATGAACGGCGACGAAATGGAAATATGGGCCGACACGCAGCATCCGCAACGCGGCCGCGAAATTGTTTCCAAAACCCTGGGCATTCCCGAGAACAAAATTACCATTCATCTGATGCGCATGGGCGGCGGGTTTGGGCGCCGCCTGAACTGCGACGCCATGCTTGAAGCGGCATCCATCGCCAAAGCATTGGGCAAACCGGTGAAGCTGCTATGGACGCGTGAAGACGACATGCGGCACGATTTTTATCGGCCTGCCGGCTGGCATCATCTCAGCGCCAGTCTCGACGAAAACGGCCACATCTCCGCATTCAGGGATCACTTTGTCACCATTGGCCGGGGCAACAAGCCTTCCGATGTAGCCAACATGGAACCAACAGAATTTCCCGCGGGCCTGCTTCCGAATCTGGAATACGGCATGTCGGTCATGCAGTCAGGCATTCCAACTGGCGCCTTGCGCGGGCCGATCAACAATGCGTTTTCTTTTGTGTTTCAGTCATTCATCGACGAACTGGCATATGCGGCACGTAAAGACCCACTGGAGTTTCGGCTGACGCTATTAGGTGAAGACCGCGAACTGCCCGCCACCCCCGGCATGGGTGCGCCGACACCTGGCTTCAACACGGCACGGGTCAAAGCCATCCTCCGCCTGGTTGCCGAGAAATCCGGTTGGGGCAGAAAGCCACCCCGAGGCAGCGGAATGGGTATGGCGTTCCATCTCGACCACCGTGGCTATTTCGCCGAGGTTGTACAAGTCAAAGTCTCGAAAGAGGGTGAAATAAAAGTCGAAAAAGTCTGGGCAGCAGGCGATGTCGGCACCCCGATCGTCAACCCGCTCAATGCCCGACAGCAGGTGGAAGGCGCCATCATCGACGGTATCAGCCAGGCGCTGGGCCAACAACTGACCATCGAAAAAGGACGGGGCGTACAAGGCAATTTCCACGAATATCCGCTGTTGCGCATCCACAATGCACCCGGCAGCATTGAAACACATTTCATCCAATCGCCCTTCGCGCCCACCGGCCTGGGTGAACCGGCATTGCCGCCGGTCATCCCGGCGCTGTGCAATGCCATTTACGCCGCCACCGGACGACGCATACGCGACCTGCCTATCAGAACCGATATGCTGAAGGGCTGGACATGATTGCGCCCGATCGCAGTCAATGCGCTCCTTACGGAGCATGCTGACGCCAGAAACAACAGGTTGAATGCGTCAGTGCCGAGCTGCGCGTTCAACCCTAAACGATTTACGACAGGGGAAATGAATGTCGGTATTGATGCGACTGATTGCGGCGGCAGCAGGCATAGCCACCGTCCTGCTGGTGACACTGTCCACCCTGCAAAAGCCGACAGCGCCACCGCGTGTCACTTCCCCCAGGGAAGTGGTGATGGCATTTGAAAAACTGGCCTTCGATGAACGCAACCCCAAACAGGCCATTCTGGAATACGTCTCTCCGGATTTCATCGACCATAGCCCGAACATGGATGGCACTCGCGATGGCGCCATACGGCATCTGGATAAACTGGACTGGTCCACCGCCGCGCCGCAACGCGAAATCCAGCGCATCATCGCCGACCAGGATATCGTCGCCATCCATCATCGCCTGACGCGCAAACCGGGCGACCCGTCCATTGCCGTCGTCGATATCTTTCGGGTCAAGGATGGCATGATTGTGGAGCACTGGGATGTGCTGCAACCTGTGCCCGCTGACACCGTCAATCCAGCGCCCATGTTTTGACCATGTCCAACAAGATATATTGCTGCCGCCCGGCAACCCTGCGGCAACAAGAACACCGACCAGCCTTCAGGGATACAACAAAATGAAAACGTCAATCTTCAACGCCGCACTCTGCATCATGATGCTGTTTGCCGGCAGCGTGTCGGCGCAGGAAAGCGCTGCTTCCCGTGGCGAATACGTGGCGCGTCTTGCCAATTGCATTGCCTGTCACTCCGTCCCCGAAGGTGAACCGTTTGCCGGAGGGCTGAAAATGGCCGTGCCCTTTGTTGGCGAAATTTACACCACCAACATCACGCCCGATCGCGATACCGGAATAGGCAATTACACTTTCGAGGATTTTGATGCCGCCATGCGCAAGGGCATGGCGAAGGATGGCCACAATCTTTATCCGGCCATGCCCTATCCCTCGTATGCCAAGATGACCCAGGAGGACATCCGCGCCCTCTACGATTTTTTCATGAAGGAGGTAAAGCCCGTTCGTCAACCCAATCGGCCCAGCGATATTCCAGGCTGGAAAAACGTGCGCTGGGCGCTGTCCATCTGGAATTTTTTCTTCCTGGACGACAAACCTTACAAAATCAAGGAAAACCACGATGTGTCATGGAATCGCGGCGCTTACCTGGTGCAGGGACCGGGTCACTGCGGCGCATGCCATACGCCAAGAGGCTGGTTGTTCCAGGAAAAGGGTCTGGATGAGTCCGATTCAGACTTCCTGGCGGGTGCACCGCTGGATAACTGGTCATCGCCCAGCCTGAACGGCGATATCAACTCCGGTCTGGGACGCTGGAGCGCACAGGACATTGCCGAATTTCTCAAGTCCGGCAAAAATCAATTCGGAACCGCATTCGGCACGATGGTGGAAGTGACCAACAACAGCACGCACCACATGACCGACGCAGACCTGAACGCCATCGGTGTCTATCTGAAATCGCTGCCGCCGGTTCGCGAACGCAATGCCACGCCCTGGAGTTACCGTGAATCCACAGCGGCTGCGCTGCACAGCCCCTTTACCCAGCCGGGCGCAGCAACTTACTTCCAGTTCTGCGTGTCATGTCATGCCGCCAGCGGCAATGGCTACCAACCGCATCCAGCGCTGGCGGGTAATCCGGTGGTGCTGGACCCCGATCCAGTCTCGCTGATCAACCTTACATTGAATGGCTCGTTGCGCATCATCGCGGGCGGCCAGCATGAGATCTATACCATGCCATACATGCGTGTACTGCTTTCAGATCAGGAGATTGCCGACGTGGTGACCTTCATCCGCACCGGCTGGGGCAACAACGCCAGCGCCGTCAAGGCGGCTCAGGTGGCCGCCGTTCGTGCCGCCACCGATCCAGTGAAGAGCGATATCGTGGTACTCAGAATGAAATGATCCGACGGTTGACGGCAACCGTGCCTCCAGATTGACAGCGCCCAAGACCAGCCGTCACAGACAAAGAGGATCTTAGAAATGACAGTAGTCAATACGCAAAGCGCAGCGGAAAAAACCTTCCGCTACGTGGTCCTGATTACGCAAACATTATTCGGATCGTGGTTCCTGATCCATGGCCTCAATCACTGGGTTCCTTTTTTTCCTCAGCCCATGGGAAATGGCCAAGGACCTGCAGTTGAGTTCCTGAATGTTTTGATCAAAAGCGGTTTGTTTGGCGTCGTCAAGGCAATTGAAGTCGTCGTTGGTCTTTTGTTACTGGCGCATCGTTTCGTACCCATGGCGATTGTGGCTGGGTTTCCGGTTACGCTGGTGATCGTTTATCACAACCTCGTCATTCACGAAATTGACCTACATCACCTCGTTACGGGCATTGTCATACTGCTAGTCAACACCATCATTGCTTTTGGTTATATGGACAGTTTCAAGCCGCTGTTTGCCTATGACGCCGGCGAACCCAGACTGAACGCGATGAAGGCCTGGTTACGCGATCCATTCAGCCGCCACCCATAATGGCTGCGCTTGTCCAGGAACTCAGCGCGTTCTGACAACAATGAGCTGATCGGTTTTTTCGACCGCCAGATCCGTATCACGCGCCAGCACCAGCGCCAGCGAGTCGGGATCATCCGCATCGAATACGCCCGTGTAGACACGGTTCTTCACGGCCTGCCCTTCCAGGCGAATCTGTCGATGGCTGTATCGGTTGAACTCTTCGGCAATGTTCGCCAGGGTTTGCTCGCGGAATACCAGACGCCGCTGCTGCCACGCCACGGCATCCAAAACGTTATTCATGGTACGCACCGTGACCTGGCCGGCATCGACCTGGGCTTCTTCATTGGCACTGAGCAGGCGGCTCGCAACTGTCGGTGACGCGCCTGCCTTGACGGATGCCTCCGTATCATCGGCAGATACAGCCAGGAGCGCGTCCGGAGTCACGTTGACGTGGCCTTCTATCACAGCAACAACGGTGCCCCCTGCTCGATTGTAGACATTGAATTGCGTACCCACCGCCTGAATGACGGCATCCCTGGTATGCACGCGAAACGGCCGGGTCACGTCGTGATGCACCTTGAACAACGCTTCCCCTTCCAGTAAACGGACGTCACGGCTGTATTTTGAGAAATGCAGCGCCACCCGTGAATGAGTATTGAGGTGAATGACCGAACCATCCTCCAGCTCGAACGCGCGCTGCTCGCTGGTGCCTGTGTGAAATTCCTGCCAATCCTGCGCATCATGGATGCGCCAATACCAGCCGGATGTCAGCAACAATATCAGGCTTGCCGCCAGCCCAAGCCAGTGCCTCGGACGCATCCGCTGCGATCGCTGCTCCGCAGCCCCCGGTGAACCAGGCAGTCGCACAACCTGACGATCAACCTGCGCCAGTAATGTCTCTATGTCATGCAGGCGTCTGGTATCGAGACGATCAAGCGCCTGCTCAACCGTGAGCATGAGCAGAAATTCGCGCACATTGCGCGGCGACTCCTTCAGCCAGACAACGAAGGCCGCCCGTTGCTCGGGGCTGGGATTCTGCAAAACCTGCACCCACTCGGATGCCTGCTGCGCATGCAGGTATTCAAGTTGGCGATTCGGATTCGGCAGCATACTCAGGCGCTCGTCTCAGGTGTCCGTTAATGTAACGCGCAGGCGGGCACGCGCTTCAACCACATACTTCTCGATGGTGTGAACTGACAGCCCCGCATAGTGCGCGGCCTCGGCATACGACAAGCCATCGCGCTTGACCAGCAACAGCACCAGCTTGTGCGTCGGCGGCAATTGCGCCAAAGCCAGATCCAGCCGGTTCTGCAACTCCAACTGTTCCGCATGACCGCGCGTCGTCAACGTTGCCGGACTTTCACACAGTTCATCAGTCACGTCAGAGTCATACAGCACTTGATCGTGCTGCCTGCGTTGTCGGAATTCGCGCACCACGTGCGTCGCAATGCCCAGAACGTATGCAAGCGGCTTGCGGACCAGCTCTGCATCCTGCACTCGCAACAGCCGGGCAAATACTTCCTGAGCCAGATCGTCAGCATCCTGTGCGTGTCCCACCCGGCGAATCAGATACCGCTGCAGCTCGGCCGCATGGTTACGAAACACCGTGGTAGCCAGACGGGCGGCAGAGTTGGCGTTTTCGGATGGCATACGTTTTTAATATCTGGGTTTTCTACTTAGTGTCATTCTGGATGAAAACCCGGTAGTGGCCGTTTCGACTACCGGGTTTTATTCATTCAACCACACTGGTCTTATATAAGCATAAACGGGTGCCCAGATAACCGGGCACAGCGTGCAATAACGACCGGCGCGCCTATCGGCATGCCCAATGGGGGAATTGATGCGCATTTGCTCGATGCTGCTGGGCACTGTGGGAGCGCTGGTCATATGCGCCACTGCGGCCGCACAAGGACCAGACAGCACCGGTCCCTATAACTTCAGCATTCCCACAGAACCACTGGGCGATGCGCTCAATGAACTGGCCCAGCAATCCGGCCTTCAGGTCCTGTTCTCGTCGCAACTGGTAGCGCGTCTGCGTGGCTCCGAGGTGAAGGGGTTGCTGACCGCTGAAGAGGCTTTGCGCAGGCTGCTGGCCAGTACCGGTCTACGCTTCGAGTTCGTCAATCCTCACACCATCGCCATCACCACCGCTGCAAGCCCGCTTCAAAAGCCTGTCGAAGCGGATACCGGCACCCATTCTTCTGCTGGTGCGCCCGCCAGCGTCGATGTTCCAAAAGCAAGCGTTAATAACAATCCAGACCCATCAGGAGAAAAACCCATGCGCCACCGAAGTCTATTCGCCCGTCTGTTCGGGCTATTCGCCGTCTGCGGCTCGGCAATACACACCGGCACCGCCTGTGCAGCAGAAGCAACCAGCACTACTAGCGGCGCCAATACCACGGCGCGACTGGACGAAATCGTCGTGACCGCGCAGCGACGCGAGGAACGTCTTCAGGACGTGCCGATTGCCGTGTCCGCCATCAGCGGCGAGCAGCTTGCTGCCGCCGGCGTTGACTCAACAACCGAGATTCAATACTCGGTGCCCGGCTTCATCTCGGAACCATCCGGCGGATATCCGAATTACTTTATCCGTGGCATCGGCAACACCAACGTCGGACCTGGCGTCGAGAGCGCTGTCGCCACTTACATAGACGGCGTCTACGTGGGCGCCACACCTGGCGCCTTGATGAGCCTGTCCAACGTTGAACGCATCGAAGTCCTCAAGGGACCGCAAGGTACATTGTTCGGCCGCAACACCACGGGTGGTCTGGTGCAGGTCATCACCAAAGACCCGCAGCACAAGGCACAGGCCGACGTGCGAGTTGGCTATGCCAATTACCGGACTTTTTCGACCGATCTGTATGCAACCACCGGCCTGACAGACACGTTGGCCGCCGATCTGTCATTTTCATACAGCAATCAGAAGGAAGGCTACGGCACGAATCTCATCGATGGCGAAGACTATCAGCGCATTCCGCGGGAACTGGCTGCACGCACCAAGTGGCTCTGGGAACCGGGCAATACGACCCGCGTCAAGCTGGCATTCGACTATTCCGATGTGCAGTGGAAATACGGCTACGTGCCATTTCCGGGACCGCAACCCTTTGGTATTCCGCAAAGTCATTCCTACTACGATGTTGACATCAATGGTCGGCAACACCAGTACACCAAAGCCTATGGCAGCAGCCTTGATATTGAACATGACTTCACTCAGGCCCGGCTGGTCAGCATTACCTCGGCACGCAAGTCGGATTACGATCTGATAGCAGATCTAGACGGTACTGAAATACCCGGACCATCACCGCATTACACTCAGAAGGAAGACCAGATCACCCAGGAATTGCAATTGCAATCCCTGAACAGCGACAAGCTCAGCTGGGTGATCGGGGCATACTATTTTTATGGTACTGGACGTCACCAGCCATTCCAGGTATTCGCCGGCCCTGCAAACGACGTGGTTTTCCAATACGACAGCAAGGGAACCACCAAGTCGTGGGCAGGGTTTGGACAGGCGACCTATGAATTCGTACCTGACACACATATCACCGCGGGCCTGCGCTATACGGATGAAATCAGAGATGCCAGAAATACAGGTGTCATCCCCCCAATCAGTTCATCGGGTCATGCCAGTTTCAACAAGCTGACCTACCGTCTTTCGCTGGATCGCAAGTTCACACCCAATGTCCTCGGCTATGTTTCTTATAACCGCGGCTTCCAGAGCGGTGGTTTTGACCTGGGATCGGTCCAGGATGGTGCCTACCAGCCCGAAACCCTTGATGCCTATGAGATCGGCCTCAAGAGCGAATGGCTGGACAACCGCATTCGTTTCAATGCCGCAGCGTTCTACTATGAGTTTGACAATCTGCAGCTCAAGGTGCTCGCCGCCAGCGGCGCCCCCAAAACCATCAATGGACCGAAGGCAAAGCTCGATGGCATAGATCTGGATTCCGCCTTTGTTATCAACGAGCAACTGCAAGTCAGCCTGGGCGCATCCTATGTGCATTCAGAGTACAAGAGCTTTCCCAATGCACTGCACTACAACTACAACCCCAATCCGGCCGGAACAGTTGTGGCCTGTTCTGGATCGGCCACTCCCGTTGCTTTTCTGGCATCCGTAGCCTGTGACGCCACAGGCAACCAACTGCCAGGTTCGCCCAAATTCAGCGGCAATCTGGCGGCCACTTACACCATTCCGGTGGCTTCAGGAAAAATCGCAGTTGATGGCTCGTTCTATTACAACGGCGGCTGGTACCCGGAGTCCGACAATCAGTTGAAGCAGCCTTCCTACGCTGTGGTTAATGGCGCTGTAACCTGGTCGTCAGGCAATGAAAACAATAGCGTCAAGCTGTGGGGCAAAAACCTGACCGACAAGCATTACGCCACGACCATCTCGACCCTTGAAACACTTTCCTACACATACCAACCGGCGTCACCTCTGACGTATGGCGTGACACTGCAACACCGCTTCCGTTGAGTTATCAGGCAGTAAACATGGAATCGACCCGGCGCCCAATGGCCGGGTCGATACAGTGACTTCCAGAAATCAGAACTTGTTGGTGACTGGAGCAGTAGAATAAGCCCGGTGGAATAGAAAGCGGGTGTGCCACGTTGCAGCCCTTGCAAATCTGCACAAAATTCATGTCCGCAACGGTACTGATGCACTATTGACTGGAGCGAAAATAACCAGCGATAGTCAGTGACCAAGCCATGTCGGGCAATTGTAGTTGCGGCGCCCATGTCCACATCAGGACAGCCGTTTATCGTGCCGCAGGAGACAAGTAACATGATCGCGAAACTGCAAGCCAATGAACTCCCCATGCTGTCGCGGCGACATTTCCTGAGCGTCAGTCTGACAGCCGGTGGCGGCCTGCTGCTGGAAATCGGCATGCCCCTCCTGCCTGCCAACGCTACGGCGGCATCCTCCACGGTGCAATTAGGCGCTTACATCCTGATTGGCGCAGATGGGGTGATAACGCTTACCGCAAAAAACCCGGAAATGGGTCAGGGAGTGAAAACTTCGCTGCCCATGTTGATTGCCGAGGAGCTGGATGTCGATTGGGCCAACGTAAAAATCGTGCAGGCCGACAGCGATCGCAAGCTATATCCATTCCAGCTCTCCGGCGGCAGCATGTCCACGCCGATGAACTGGGATCTCTTGCGCCGGGCTGGCGCGGCCGGTCGGCAACTGCTGGTTGAGGCAGCGGCCGCAACCTGGAATGTGCCTTCAGGACAATGCCGCACTGAACTGGGCAATGTTTATCACGATGCCAGCAACCGGAAGCTGGCCTATGCCGTACTGGCCGCCAGGGCGGCTGCATTGCCGGCTCCCGATCTGACCAAAGTGGTGCTGAAAAAACCGGAAGAGTTCAAGATCATCGGGCAATCGAAACCCGGCGTGGACAATGCCGGCATCGTGCAGGGCATTCCCCTGTTTGGCATTGATGTGACGCTACCGGGGATGAGTTATGCCGTGTTCGAGAAATGCCCGGTATTCGGTGGCCGCGTGGTGTCGGCCAACCTTGAGCAGATCAAGGCCTTGCCCGGCGTTCAGGATGCATTCGTCATCCATGGCGGCAAGGCACTGGACGGATTGCTGGATGGCGTTGCCATTGTTGCCGCGAGCTGGTGGCAGGCGAACAAGGCGCGCGAGCAATTGAAAGTCGTCTGGGATGAGGGCGAAACTGCCAAGCAGAGTTCGGATGATTTTGCGAGAAGCGCTGCCGCCAGCTTCGACAAGGCGCCGGAGCAGAATCTACGTCGCGATGGCGAACCGGATGCGCAACTGGCCAAGGCGACGCAAGTGATTGAGGCTCGCTATAGCTACCCTTTTCTGGCGCACAACACGCTGGAACCACAGAACTGCACGGCGCATGTCGTGGGCGACAAGGTGGAAATCTGGGCGCCCACACAGGCGCCGGAATGGGGTAGCGCGCTGGTCTCCAAAACACTGGGTATTCCCGAAAACAACATCCGCATTCATCTGATGCGCTGTGGCGGTGGTTTCGGACGACGCCTGGCCAACGATTACATGGTCGAGGCCGTCGCCATTGCGCAAAAAACGCAGCGACCGGTCAAGCTGCTATGGTCGCGCAACGATGACATGCGGCATGACTTGTATCGACCGATCGGCTTTCACAAATTGAAAGCCGGCCTGGACAAGCAGGGTCGCATTATTGGCTTCAAGGATCATTTCGTCACGGTGGGTCGGGACGGTCAACCTGATCTGGGCGCTGGAATGAGCCCGGTGGAGTTTCCAGCGCGGCTGATTCCCGATCTGGAATTCACACAGACGATCCTGACTTCAGGCATTCCTGCCGGCGCGTTGCGTGCACCCGAGGCCAATGCGCTTGCCTTCGTGTTCCAATCCTTCATGCATGAACTGGCGCATGCAGCGGGTCAGGATCATCTTGATTTCCTGATTGCGATGCTGGGCGAGGATCGCCAACTGCCGACGACGCCCTCCAAGTTTGAAGGCGATGTGCCCGGCCTGAATACCGCGCGGGTCAAAGGCATATTGCGTCTGGCCGCCGAAAAATCCGGCTGGGGACGCAAGCTGCCACGCGGTAGCGGTCTGGGCATGGCCTTTAACTACTGTCACCTGGGCTACTTCGCCGAAGTAGTACAGGTCAATGTATCGAGCGCGGGTGAAGTCAAAGTCGAAAAGGTATGGGCAGTGGGCGATGTCGGCCGTCATATCGTCAATCCGCTGAATGCCGTCAACCAGGTGCAAGGCGCGATCATCGAAGGTTTAACTCAGGCATTGGGTCAAAAGCTGACCATTGCCAGGGGACGCGCCGTGGAAGGCAACTTCCACCAGTTTCCGTTGATGCGCATCGACAAGGCGCCACCGGTAATTGAAGTTCATTTCCGGCAAACAGAATTCCCGACCACAGGCCTGGGTGAGCCTGCGGTGCCGCCCATTCTGCCTGCATTGTGCAATGCCATCTTTGCCGCTACCGGCCGTCGTATCCGCGACCTGCCAGTGACCGCAGCGGCGCTCAAGGGGTGGAATGCATAAAACGTCCTTGCAAAAATAAACCGCCAGCCCATGATCGTGAGCTGGCGGTTTTTCATGGCCCACAACAGAAACCAATACGGTTCCTGCTGCACAACGTCACAGTCAGGTCTCGAATTTATAGGCGGCACCTTCGCGCGACACTTTGCCTGCGGTCGGCGCCACGAAGTGCGTGCCAATGACCAGAATGCCATTACTGGCAAAGCGATCGAATTGTGTCAGCCGCGTCTGGGTGCTCTGTTCGGGGCTGTAATCAATGGAACAGCACCAGTCGGGAAATGCAAATTGACTGGGATGATGAATGAAATCCCCGGTGATCACTGCCGTCTGACCTTGTGAATTGATTTCAACCGCAACATGGCCGGGACTATGGCCAATGGTCGGCACCAGATGCACCTGGTCGCAGATCCTGTGCGTGGTCTCCACCAGATCGACGAGACCGGCATCCCAGACGGGCTGCACCGAATCAGCGAACACCAGCTGATGCAGCGGATCGGTTTGCTGCGCGCGCCAATAGTCGAACTCGACGCGACCGAACAGATAACGGGCATTGGGAAAGGTCGGCACCCAGCGGCCATCAACCAGCATGGTGTTCCAGCCTACATGGTCGATGTGCAGGTGGGTGCAAATGACGTAATCGACTTTCTCAGGCGCATAACCCACGGCTTTGAGATCTTCCAGAAAACGGGTCTGCAATCCGTCGCCTATGGGCGCACCGCGCTGCTTGTCGTTGCCGATGCAGGTATCAACGACAATGATCTTGTCCGGCGTCTCGACCACTAGCGCATGGAAACTCAAATGGACATTGCCTTTCTGATCAATGAATGGCGCCAGCCAGGGAATGTTCAACACTGTCGACGGCGATGACTTGGGCAACAGATGCGTGATGTCGAGACCGCGCTCTTCGTTCTCGAGTATCTTGGTAATTTTTACATCGCCTACCGTCCAGCTCGTCATAACTCCCCCACCTGTTGATCACATCGCGTGTTTTACCAAGCGCACCGCAAAATCAAACTTTCCGCATTCGCTTGGACAAAACAGGGCTCACAAAATTTCACTTGTCACCCGGATTCGATCTGGCGACGAACACGTTACACAAGAGCGCAAGTACACAGCAAGCACCCATGACAAACATCATCGGCCTGGGAGTGCCATTGGACAACGCACCCAGAATCGAGGTAGCTGCGCCGCCCAAACCGATGGCCAATGCGCCAAACACGGCTGCGCCTGCCCCAGCTGCATCAGGCAGGTCGGCCAGCGCCAGCGCCACCGAGTTGGGTGTAGTAAAACCGATCGTCGAGACGCTGACAAAAAGCGGCACAAAGAATACGGCAAGGGCAATGCTGTCGCCGGAAGTCACTAGAATCAATGTCACCATCGCCGCCATGCCGACCACAATGCCGGTACGCAGCAACAACCGTGCGCCCACCTTGCGGATCAGGTGCCGACCCAACATCGACATCAATGCCATCGACAGGGCAATGGCGCCCGTATACAGACCATATGAAGTCGCCGGTACCTTGAAATACTCGATAAAGATGAATGGAGAAGCGGTCAGATACACGAGCATGGAAGCGATCATCAATGCGCCCGAAAGGGCATAGCCAAGATAAGCGCGACTGCGCAGCACTCTGGCGTAAGTACCCAGCATTGCCAAAGCAGACTGTTTGCTGCGCAATGCCAGACGCAGGGTTTCCGGCGTCATGAGGATCAGCAGCAGAATCAATGTACCGATGGCTGCCTGCAAGACAAAGACGGCATGGGCGCCGGCCAGCTTGACTACTTGCCCTCCCACAAATGCGCCGCATATCGGACCCAGCGAGGCAAGCATCAACAACAACGAACGAGTGCGTCCTTCTTCATCCGGACTTGAATACAGATCGCGAACCATTGCCGATCCAATCACCATCATCGCACAGGAGCCCATCGCCTGCGCCACACGCGCCCAGGTCAGAAACTGTACAGAACTGGAAATGACGCAACCGATGCTGCCGAGAACGAACAGGAACACTCCCGACAATGCCGGTTTTTTCCGGCCAAAGCGATCGCTCGCCGGTCCCCAGAACAACTGAAAAATGCCGAAGGTCGCAAAGAAAGCCGCTATCGTCGATTGAATGCCGGCCTGGGTCGCCCCGAAAGACTGCTGCAACAATGGCAACGCTGGCAGCGACACATCGATGGTCAACGGCAAAATCATCTGAAACAAAGTGAGCAGCAGCAATATCCGCGCTGTTGCTTCGACAGCAGCCTGCTGCCCGTCATTCCCGTCGCGTGATGACGAAGGAGTATTCATGATTTCTTGATATTGATGACGGCCAAAGAAAACGCAGATCGAGCAAGGCTCCTCCTTCTTTCTGAGGGAGGAGCCTGTTCACCTGACTCGGCAGAATTAGAACTTCCGCTTCATGGTGAACATCACCTGACGAGGAGCGGATGGTGTCCCGTACAAGGTACCCAAACCGTTGGTCAAGAAGTTTGCCATGTTCACATAGTAGAATTTGTCAAACAGATTGGTGACTGCCACCTGTCCAGACCACTTGTCGCCGGCATCACTCCACATCAGGCGCAGATTGGCCACGCCGTAGCCTTTTTGCGAAGCACGTGGATCATTCGTGGTGTCAAAAAACACCTTGCTCTGATAAGAGTAGTCCAAGCGCGGCGTGAAGGTGCCACTACCAGTATTGAAGGCGTATTGCACACCCGCATTGAATTTGGTTTTGGGCGTGTAGGGCGCAACACCATCATCCGGAACAGTGCCGCCCTGTCCATAGGATATACAGGCGACTCCGCAACTGACGGTCTTGTAGTCGAGATAGCTACCAGACGCATTCAGTGAAAAATCGCCAGCCCGTGCTTCAACCTCCAACTCAATGCCCTTCAGACGCGCCTTGCCGACATTGACGTACTGTGGCAGTGGTGCGGTTGCCAGATTGATCTGTTCCTGCAGGTCGTTGTAATCCATCTGGAATACTGCGCCATTGACGCGCAGATGTCGATTGAACCACTCGCTCTTGGCACCCACTTCGTAATTCTTCATGGTTTCAGGCCCGAAGGGGGTCAGCTCTTCCGGGAGCAACACCACATAGGGGTTGACACCGCCACCCTTGAAACCGGTTGCATACGCGGCATAGGTCATGAAATCGGGTGTCCACTGATATTGAACACTGATCTTGGGATCCCAGCGTTTGCTTCTGGATTCGATTGGCGTAGGCACCAGTGCGGTGGCGAAGACATTGAGCGGAGTCTGGCCAATGGTGAACGTTTTACTCTGGTCGGTATAACGCACGCCCAGCTCCAGACCCAGCTTGTCGGTAAAGTGGTAGATGGCGTGAAGGAACGCAGATTTGTTTTCATCCTTGATTTGCTCATCAACGATGAAATGAGGGCCACCGGGTGCCGCCGGCAGATCGATATCCCCCACCAGCGTGCCATCTGCATTGTAATAGAACACGCCGGCAGCCCATTCGAGCGTATCGGAGAAGGCTTTGCCGGTCAGATTGATTTCTTCGCTAAATTGACGACGATCAACATACTGATCGCTGATACCCACGGTGAGCGGCGCCTGGGAATTATCCGTGTATTGCCAGCCATTGGAGCTGCGATAGGCAGTCACTGACTTCAAGTGCAAGTCATTGGCTATATCCCAATTAATGGTGCCCGAGTAACCGTAGTTCAGCAGCGGGGTCTTGCCACTAAATTGCTGATGAGTAACGGGATCGGTCCGAGAGGTATATGAGACATACGGGTCGGCTGGGATAAAACGCGAATCGAATGGAATTCCGAAATTGGGAATTGCCACACGAAGATTATAGCCAGTGAATGGGAACGGAGCAGGCGCGTTCAGCGCCGCATCGTTAATTGCTATGAGTGTGGATGCCGGCGCCTCACCGGTATCATTGGTCAAGTCTGCCGCCAGATTGATTTCAAGATTATCGGCAACCAGCCAGCGCAATGCCGCGCGTCCACCGATCACTTCATTGCCACCCTGCGTGCCGGTCTGGCAGCCGTTGGCTTTGGTTCCCAGTTGCGGCAATGTACCGGACTGACCAGGATGCAGGCACACAAAATCGTAAACCTTCTGATAACCATCCTGCTTGTCAGACATGCCTGCAACACGCAGAAACAGCTTGTCATCGACCAGCGGAATATCGAAGCCACCCGACACCTTCACATGGCGATAGCTACCGTAGCCAAGAGAGGCATAACCGGAGTTATCACCCTTGGGCTTGACGGAATGAATTTGTACGGCCCCACTCTCGGTATTGGCGCCGAACAGAGTGCCCTGCGGACCACGCAATACGTCCACGCTCTGCACATCAACCAGATCCAGATTGGCGCCGGTGATCGCACCGATATAAACATCATCGAGATAGAAACCAACCGCCGGGTTAAAGGCAAAACTGGAATCTGCCTGACCGATACCACGCACGAATGCGGTCACGGATTTACCCATATTCCCACTGGAGGGCACGAAAGTGACGTTCGGAATGGATGCAGCCACATCGGCCACCTGCTCCACGCCACGCGCTTCCAGCATTTCGCTGCTGAGTGCGGAAATCGCCAGTGGCGAGTCCTGCACGCTCTCAGTGGTATATCGAGCCGTCACCACGATCTCTTCAAGACCCCCTGTATCGGCAGCCGCCCCGGCCGAGGCGGTCGCCGCATAGGCGCCCGAACTCAAACCTGCTGCCAAAACAGAAGTGGCCACCCATAGAACAGGAACACCCACGGAATGCATTCCAGGCAGTCCTCGTAACTTGTTTCGCATGTAATTTCTCCCCTAACGAATTTGCTGGCTTTATGAGTTCGAGTGCTTTTTAATACGGCAATGAATAATGAATACATTTTGCCGCGGACCGAAAAACTACGACAGAACCACCTCACTGTCAACAATCTTGATTGTCATGGCCAATTGCTGCTTTGCAAAATATTGGGGCACGCGAACATCGAACATATAGACGCTTTATCAAAAGATAACCATGCTGGAGACCCGCTCAGAAACCACCGCAAGTGACTTCCGCCAATCGCAGAGCGGCCATTAACGAAAGTCCAGAAAACAATTGATAGTTTTTTTGTACGGTATGGTCACCAACAACAACGACTGACAGCGAACGTTCACCATGCTGAAAAACAAGCGCACAGGTAAAAAGAAATCAAAATTTCTGGAAATAGAGAGTGAAACGATAATTTCCGACACCCTGCCACTGATCGTGGCTGACAGGCTACGCAGCATGGTGTCCGGAGGCAGTCTGGCGGCAGGAACGCGCCTCAGACAGGTGGAGCTGGCAGAGCAATTCGGCATCAGTCGCGTACCGGTACGCGAAGCACTCAAACTGTTATCCGCCGAAGGTATGGTGGTTTATGACCCGCAGCGCGGTTTTTTTGTCGGCACCCTGTCCAGCAAGGAGGCAGCACAACTGTTCAGGATGCGTGAGTTGATCGAGAACGAGGTGATGGAAAGCCTGCGATGGCCAACTGATGAAGAAATGGCCAATCTGCAGAACTGGGTCAAGCAATTCGAAAAAACCGTCAAAACCAACAATCAATTTGGCTGGTGGATCACCCATCGTGATTTCATCAGACATTTTTTCAATCTGTCGCCACAGGATGTATTTGTCGCCGAAGCCATGAGGTTATGGGACGTCACCGCCCGCTATTACTCAGTGGTGCCTGCCCATCTGCGGCCAAGGGGCGAAGAAATCATCCGCAGCCTGCACGCCATGCTGGAAGCCATGAGCCGGCATGATCGCGTCAGCCTGAAACACAGCCGCGAATTTCGCATCCACGAATTGGAAGTCATCATCATGGAAGAATTATTGCAAAAAGGACTTTAGCGTCATTAGTACGTTCAATAGCCATATGTTGGCAGCTAATTATGCAAGTGATGCTGTTCTGGTCATATCAGACTTAGCAACCAGCATCGCACTAAATTGACCTGGATCATCCTGCATAACGAAAAACAGAGAGTTAATAATGACCAACACAAAGACCCGCGTAGCAGTCATTACCGGTGCTGCCGGCGGCATCGGGGCCGCCTGTGCAGTACGCCTGGCAAAAGATGGTTTCGATATCGTCATCGCCGACATCAAGCCCGCCGATGCCACCTTGAACAGGGTCAGGGAAGCAGGCCGCCGTGGCGAGGCTCTGCCATGCGACATCACCCAACCCGCCAATGTGGAAAAACTGCGAACACTGGTTGCCGGGCACTTTGGTCGCTGCGATGTGTTGATCAACAACACGGGCTTCTATGGATTTACGCCATTCGATTCACTCACGTTTGAGGAATGGCGACGTTACATGTCAGTCAACCTGGATTCCGCCTTCCTGATGTGCAAGGCCTTTGTACCTTTCATGCGCGAACAGGGGTACGGTCGCATCATTGGCATGGCGTCGAATTCCTACTACTCAAACGTCCCCGGCCTGACCGCGTATGTGGCGACAAAAGGCGCGCTGATTGGCCTGATACGCGGCCTGGCAAGTGATCTGGGAATCTCTGGAATCACCGCCAACATGGTGGCGCCCGGCCCCATTCTGACCGAGCAAGTCAGAGCATCGCTGTCCTCAGGATCGGAGGCCGATCGCGAAATGGCAGTGGCAGGATTTTTCGCGAAAATTGCCGAAACCCAGGCGGTAAAACGTACCGGCATGCCCGGCGATGTTGCCGACGTTGTTTCCTTCCTGGCTGGCGAATCGTCGAGCTTTATCACAGGCCAGACCATTGTCGTCGATGGTGGCTGCGTGCGGCTGTGAATAGATATACCAGAGTGATTAACCAGACTAAGCGAGTCCGCGCTCACTTGGAGCGTCTGACAAAATACCCCTTGTTTACAGACAAGGGCGCGCTTCATGAGGCCCCTCCGTTACGAAAAGGCAGGCCCACTGTAGGGCCTCAATTCATTGAGCCCTTGTGTCGGGACGACCACCTGCAGAAGCGTCTTTTTGTTAGGGAACCTCTGAAGAACCGTCGCGAGCGAAGACAGGTTGGACGCGACCTGCGCGCAGGGACCGGAGTTTAGAGAATAAATGAGCCACTCCAATTGAATGTGGCGAGCATCGTACGCGTTCAAGATGTCGAGCGCAGCAGGTTATTCAAGAGGTTCCTTAGACGCTCTTAACGTCGGGCCTCGTGTTCCTTGTCGTTCGCATTGAGTTTATTGAAACACTCTTTATCTTCAACAATGCGACAGAGCGCCTGAAAGTTTTATTTGCGGACACCAACCAGCGCAGTTTTGTTATTTTTGTTTGACGCCTTGCTTTGCGTCGCCCATCTCCTGTCGGCGGCGGTCCACGTAGGTATCCCAAAGCGTTGACGAGCAATTGTAACCACCGACCACCACTCCCGGTGCCGAGCGTTTCAGCACCTGATGTCCTTTGACGGGCTCTACATAGATTTCAGGATCATCGACGGTGATATCGACATCAAGAACCTCGCCATAAGTCGGATTCTGCATCAGCTTCCAGCGTTCGATGATATGTGCCTGTTCGCTGCGATGAAACTCGCCGATGTCATTCATGGCAATCAATCCACCTGTCTCCACGACCAAGGTATCGCCTTCCCAGCGGGCGTAGGAATAACCATTGGCAGATGGTGGGTATGCATCCGGCACCGCTGTTTGATCCAGATGGATATTGCGGTATTGATCATAAAGCTCGAAGAACATGAAGATCCGCTGGTCGGTCTGAAATATCTCGGCCGGATAATTGCGGGCGCGGATCAACATGGTCCAGGGCATACCCTTGAGCAAACAGACTCGCGCCGGATCGTCTTTAACAGGGTTAAAGCGGGTCTGATACTCGTTGATGTTCTGTTTGGTCCGTTCCGTGTACTTCGGATGATTGAAATCCGGCAGTACGGTCAGCTCTATTGAAGCGGTTTCCCACACACCGCTGAAATCGGGATGACGTTGCGCGCTGGTCGTCTCAGAAGATTTTGCGCTCCCCGCAGCATGCGCATATCCGGAAAAGAACCCAGCCGCCAGCAACAGTAGCGTCAATAAAACGGGAAGGGACATTGCTGCCCCTTCCCGCACTTTTCTGCTTTCACACGATGCATTCTGGTTTGCTGAAGTCACAAAAAGCTTCCTCATAAACTCTACATGCACCGATTAAACAGAGTGTCGATCAGAACTTATAGCTGAATTCGACACCACCTTCACGTGGACGACCGACATCCAGCATGGTGAAGCCGAACACATTGTCATGGGGCAGCGCTGACCCATAAGTGTTCTTGGTCGTTGGGCCAGCAGGATCCATGGCGCTGGTCAGATAGTACTTGTCGAGCAGGTTATTGCCGTACAGTGCAACACTCCAGTTTTCAGCAGCACGGTATTCCAAGCGGCCATTGAGCAATCCATAAGCCGGCATGATGACCGTATTGGTGGGTGTCGAGGTGCTGGACTGTTCGGCTTTCCAGCCCCAGTTCAGATCAAACACCAGTTCTGCGTCATTAACCAATGGCTGCTTATAAGTAGCTGCCACGGTATAAGAGGTCTTTGGGCTACGCAAGAAAGGCGATGCCTGAGTCAGAGCAGGAAGCTGGGCTTTTGGTGGCGCCTGGGTAGTCTGGGCAGCCACATCCTTGCCGTATTCAGAATGAGTATACCCATAACTGGCACGCAAGGTCAGCTTGTCGGTCACTGCCGCCGTCAGATCCAGCTCAGCACCATATACAGTGGCATCGGCATTGAGGTTGTACTGGGTCGGAGGTGGGTTTGCCGTGTCGATATACTGAATCTGCATATCCTTGTAGTCGGTGTAGAACAATGTTCCGTTCAAGCGAATGCGATGATCCAGAAACTCCGAACGGGCTCCCAGTTCATAAGTCCACAGATTTTCTTCCTTGAATTCGGTAACACCGCAATTTGGCGGGTTGGTTCCCGAAACGGGAGCCGTACCTGGTGAACAGAGGCGGCTGCCATCCGAGGAGTTCACCAACGTATCGTTCATACCACCGGCCTTAAAGCCCTTGGCTGCCGACACATAGGTCATGAAGTCTGTAGTCCATTTCTGCTCAAACCCGATGCGAGGTGACAAACTATCCCATGTCCCTTTGGGCGCATGGTAAGGATTACCCAGGTTTCGAGTGTTGCGGGACGCGGTGTAATCTTTTTCGTCCTTGTTGTAGCGCAAGCCCAGCGTGGCGCTAAAAATATCGGTGAACTGGTAAGAACCTTGACCAAACACCGCATAGCTGGTGGTGATCAAGTGCTTGGTTTCACGTGCATGCACACCATCCGTCGGTGAACTGCGGTATTTGTCATCAAAGGAATTGTCGCGGAAGTAGAACAGGCCACCTACCCACTTCAAACGGTTATCGAATGCCTTGCCATTGAGCTGGAATTCCTGGGTGAAATATTCCATATCAATGTATTCGTCAAGCTGGAACAACACGATGGGCGTGCGATCCCAATCCTGATACATATGCTGCTGGGCATGGTTGTAACCGCTCAAGGATTTGAGCGACAGGTTATCGGTCAATTCATACTGAATGTTGAGGCCAAAACCTGTGGCTGTGAAATCGTTACGATCCGGGGTGCCACCATAGACCGAATACTTGTCAGTAACGGTATATTTGGCAAAGTCCGAAGCCGCATTGGCAAAGGTGGTAACACTGGCCGGAGTCGCAGCCCGCAGCGCTGCTGCAGTGGGTGGTCCTGCGAGGTTATAAAGAGTTGCCGGATAAAGATCGGTAGGCACATAACCTCCAATCGTCGTAGCCGTACCGTTATCAAATGTCTTGACCGTATCGGCCGACAAATTGATGTCCAGCCTGTCGGTGGGCTGCCAACGCAACTGACCACGTGCGGCGGTAACATTCTCAGCTCCGGTGCTGTTGCCATCAACGAGGCGGTAAATGTAACCATCGCGGCTCTTGTTGGCAAAGCTGCCACGGAAGAACACAGAGTCAGAGAGTGGCAGATTGAGCGTGCCACTTACATCACGACGGTTATAGGAACCCAATGTAGCCTTGAAATTACCACCCAGGTTGGCATCGGGTTTCTTGGTCGTATAACGCACAGCGCCACCAGCCGTGTTACGGCCGAACAAAGTACCCTGCGGGCCACGCAACACTTCGAGCTGGGCAGCGTCGATCATCTCCAGCAAGGCGCCGTTCGGGTGCGCGTACAGGATGTCGTCCACATAGACGCCCACAGCGCTTTCCTGGGTGATGAAACCTGACGACGCGCCGCCAATGCCACGAATGGCAAAATTGGCCACGGCGCTGCCCTGACCCATGGTGCCGCCGATGCTCAGATTGGGAACGAAAGCATCAAAATTTTTCAGACTGTCCACGCCCATGGAAACCAATTGGTCGGCACTCACCGCCACCACCGAAACCGGCGTTTCCTGTAGCGATTCTTCGCTGCGGCGCGCAGTCACAACAATTTCTTCCAGAGCGGCAGTAGCAGTTGCTTCTGCATTGGCAGCATGGGCTGCTGGCAAAGCCGTCAGTGCCAGCAATGAACCAGCAGCACTCAAAATCAGCGGCAGTCGACCATCACGCAGGGTGCGTGAGGCAGTTGAAGTTAGCATTGTTTCTCCCCTTGCTTGTTAGAGATAAAACCAGACAATCAGCAGTTTAATGATGCGACCTTGTGATTTGACGCCAAACCATGTCACCAACATCTCGAAATTGCAGAAATATCGCGAAAAGCGCAACCAAACCATAGATGACACGTAGTGCCGTAGTGATATGTCGTTGCGTTAATAATTCGCCCCCACGTCCAACCAATTCATTTTTTAGGGAAATTGTCTGCTTTTGTCAAAACAATAAAATCCATACCATGTATGAATATAAATTATGCTTTGCCAAGTATTTCGACTCATGATTTTAAATAAGCCTTGGTCCTGAAGTCGATGTTTCCCATTCTTTAAGGTGCGAAACTACTCCACCTACCTTGTCAAGCGCCTGCAAAGACTAGAATATTAACCATTGTATAACGTTCAGGACTATCTAGAGTGCCGAGAAAGTCAGCCCCCAAAAAGCCCCCTGCCCGTACGGCCATTCCCGCCAGAATCGCCGACAGCATTCGCAATTTGATTGCCCGGGGCACCTTGGCTCCGGGCCTACATCTGGGACAGATGGAGCTGGCGGAACGTTTTGGTTCCAGCCGAGTACCAGTGCGAGAAGCGCTGAAGCTGCTGGCTGCGGAGGGTGCGGTACTTCACGATCCCAATCGCGGCTTCTTCATTGCCAATCTCTCCAGCGAGGAAGCGCGGCAACTGTATCGAATGTGCCATCTCCTCGAGGCCGAGCTGCTCAACACCATCGAATGGCCGAACGAGGCCCAGTTGGCCGGTTTCCAGACACAACTGGATAAATTGGAAGCACTGTTGCGTGCGGGTAAAGCCACCGAATGGGTGGAACAGTATCGGCAATTTCTCACCGCGATCTTTGACCTGTCGCCCCATAAAGTCATCGTGGCTGAAGTGTTGCGTCTGGCCCAACTGACCGACCGCTACCGTTCATTGGCGCCGATGCACTTTGCACTTACGGAACGCACGGTCGAACCCGAACGTCATTTGGTGCTGGCGCTCGCAACTCGTGATCGAAAGAGGCTGTTGCGTTGCTTCGAGGAAGACCGGACCTACATGGAAAAACATCTGATCAGCATGCTTGAAGCGCGGCATTTATAATCAAATTAATTGGTGGGCCCGGCAGGATTCGAACCTGCAACCAAGAGATTATGAGCCGGAACTGACGAACGACAGGCATCGCAAAATCAACGCCTTGCGACGCTCGCAACAGTCTGTCAAAGCGTTTTGTAACGTCTCGAAAGCTCAACACCGCTACGAATTAGCTACGCAACAGGCTTAGGAGTTCGTAATGGGTAGTAAACGAATGAGTGAATTGACGCCAGCAGAGGCGGAGGCTGTCCGAATCAAGCGCGCCGAGTACTGGAGAAAACGCAGGCTTGATCCAAAGTTCAGAGCGGAAGCAGCCGCTCGCAGCGCCAAGCATCGTGCCAAAAATCGTCGGGAGCTGAATGCGAAGGCGCTGGATGCGTATTACGCCAAGGGTGAGAAAGGAAAGGAGCAAAATCGATTGTCGCAGGCCGGCGTGCGTCGCCGTCGGCTGGAGAGACATGGAAGTATCGAGCAACCTTTTCTGGAGCCTAGGAGCCTTTCTAGCTGGGTACGTAGCCTTGGACGCTTTGGCAAGAGGACGTTCGTGGGCGAGACCTCTCTAGACAGGCGCCATCGGGCTGAACTCGAAGAAGCGATGAATGCGCACGATGAGTGGCTTGAATCTCTGGATGATCCAGAGCAGCTTGCAGCATGAAGATGGCACGTTATCCCCGTAGTCCACAGCCCGGAGCCCGGCTTGGGACGGTTTATCCGTCCCAGAGAGCCGGGGCCGCCGCAGGCGGAGGTTGTGGACCCACGGGGATAACATGCTTGACGTAGCACCAAGCTTTTGCCACGCTTTAGCTACGCAAGCCGATAAATTAATCGTGCGAAGAGCGGGACCAATTGGTAAAGCATCGGTAATGGATGGATGCCCTCAAGCGTAAGCCTGAGCCAATTTGGGAGCGACCGTAGCCCAGCAACATGGCCAATGCAAAAGGCAGCCATGTGTAGGATTGGCAAAATATTAGTGCGCCTTTGCCGGACTTGTGACTTCCACCCAACTTACGCGGTGTAGTCACGCTTGTTTCGGCATTCGTGACTCCGCCGCCTCAGGAGTCACTCACATGCAATCACATGACGATACGTGCAGCGGTGCGAGCGCGAGCGATTGCGCGGAGCGCAACGCCGCGCCGCATCCGCTCTCGGAGCCCCGTCGAGTAACACGGGGCGAAACTCACCCGGAGGCGAACACAAGCAGAAACATCGCGTTTCTTGACTGGATAGCTGTCACTGTAACGCCCCCACCTGCGCAAAGCTTGGCGTGGGTCCGGCAATCTCTGGCGGTTACTTTCTGCATTCCAGAGAACGCATGGAAGTCAAGCGGGCGGGGTTGGAATGGCTACAAGCATCGAGTCGATCTCGGTGCATATGGGCTATTGGCCTTCGGCGGAGAAGCTCAAAAGGGAACGTTTCACTTCGAACTAAATGCACATGCCTGCAAACTGATTGAGGATTGGAACGCGGTGCGGGTGTGGGGCCAAACCTTGAAGCCAACATTACTCGCGTTGACCTAGCTCATGACGATTTTGCTGGTGAGCAAATTAATATCAGCAGAGCGCTTGAGTGGTTTCGCGAAGGCCAATTCAGCACCAATGGTCGCCCACCGGCTGCACAGTTCATTGATGACCTGGGATCGAACAAGGGAAAGACGCTCTACATCGGCCAGCGCACGAGCGGCAAGCTATTACGCATATACGAAAAGGGGAAGCAGCTGGGAGACCCCGAAAGCGCATGGGTGCGCGCCGAAGTAGAGCTTCGTAACAAGGGACGTCATATCCCGTGGGACACCGTGACTGATCCGAGCAGATATTTAGCTGGCGCTTACCCAGCTCTCTGTTTTCTGAGCACACAGCAAGACCGGTTGCGCACGACACAACGGGCAGGGCAGATCAGCTACGAAGCGATGGTGAAGAACCTCCGTACACAGGGGGGAAAGTCCCTCAATGTAATGTGCCAAGTGCTTCAGGGTGATGCGTCAGCGGTGCTTGTGCAGCTAGTGAGAGAGGGCGCACCAAAGCGCTTGGCCGGGTTTGCGCCATCGGAATTGCCCGCCATGGAGGCCCACGCATGAGCAACAAAGCCAAAAGAGAAGCCATCGTCAGGACACTGAACGAGCGAAAAATTAGCGTTCAGTGCGGTGAATGCAAATTGTTCACTACTGCGAATTGGATCGATGCCCGATTCGATGGGCATGACTGGACCGCTGTTAGCGAAGTGCAATGTCCAGCCTGCGGCCTCTGGTTATACACGTTCAACACCAAGCCAATTTCGCAAGGCGTTAATGCGTGAAAACCCTCGACCTGCAACAAGCAGCCGAGTTGCTGCGCATTCATCCCGTCACTCTTCAACGCAAAGCCCATGCCGGGGAGATTCCCGGCGCAAGGGCGGGGCGGCGGTGGGTGTTTCTAGAAGATGACTTGATTGCCTATCTCCGCGCACAATACCGACCGCGAGCGTTGCAGGGTGACAAAACGGAGAACGTCCAATGTCCCTCTACAAGCGCAAAGACTCACCATTTTGGTGGGTCAAACTTTCCCACAACGGACGCCAGATACAGAAAAGCACTGGGATTTCCGACCGAATCAAGGCTCGGGAGTACCACGACAAGTTGAAGGCGCAGTTGTGGGATTTAACCCGGCTGGGGACTAAACCTAGCCACACTTGGGAAGAAGCTGTTGTGCGATGGCTGGATGAGAAAGCCCACAAAGCCTCGATTGAGGGCGACCGGCGCAACTTGCGCTGGCTGCACTCACATCTATCCGGCCTCACGCTAGGCCAGATTGATCGGGATGTAGTGGACCGCATCACACAGGCACGCAAACGCAGCGGCGTTACCAATGCCACGACTAATCGCATGTTGGCCCTGCTCCGCTCGATCCTGCGGGCTGCTGTCAACGATTGGGAGTGGCTGGACCGTTCGCCAAAGGTGCGGTTGCTGCCCGAGGCACAGGGTCGCGTGCGCTTCCTGACGCCTGACGAGCTGGCAAGGCTGTTTACTACCCTGCCCGCCCATCTCAAGCCGATGGTCGCGTTCTCGATCTGTACCGGAGCCAGACAGCGCAACGTACGCGAACTCAAGTGGTCACAAGTCGATCTGGAACGAAAGATTGCATGGATTCATCCAGACGAAGCAAAGGCCCGCAAGGGGATCCCTCTGCCGCTCACGGATGACGCTGTGGCAGTGTTGTCCTCGCAGCGCGGCAAACATCCTGAGTGTGTGTTTACTTACCGAGGTGAACCCGTGCGCTACGTGCACAACACCGGCTGGCGTGCGGCATTGAAACGGGCGGGCATTGAGAACTTCCGTTGGCATGACTTGCGACACACTTGGGCAACTTTGCACGCTCAAGCAGGGACGCCGATGCATGTGCTGCGGGAACTCGGTGGTTGGGCCTCTGACACGATGGTGCGGCGGTATGCACACTTCACCCAGGAGCACTTAGCAAGCTACGTGCAGAACTTCGGGGAACGAGTGACGGCGGTTCCGCAGGGTGTCTACGATTTGGCTACGTCGGGAGGTGGCAAGCACTGAGGCAACAGTGCTAACTTCTTGAAAGTAGTGGTGGGCCCGGCAGGATTCGAACCTGCAACCAAGAGATTATGAGTCTCCTGCACTAACCGTTGTGCTACAGGCCCACGATATAAAAATGTCCGACTTGAGGCCGGGTTACCGGCCTGGCAGCGGCTAAAGATGCCGAATCAGCATCCAATCCGCGCCGCAGGCCAGCCATGAAGGCGCGGCATTTTAGGCAGTCAGGTCAGGCTTGTCATGTTTTCTCAACGGGCGCGCGGCGACGCAACTCACTCAACCGGACAACCCAGACGTAAAACACCGGAATGAACAAAGTGGCCACAAAAGTGGCGGCCAGCATGCCACCGATAACGCCCGTACCGATGGCATGACGGCTACCGGCGCCTGCGCCGCTGCTGACCGCCAGCGGAATCACGCCGAATACAAAGGCCATGGAGGTCATGATGATCGGCCGGAAACGCAGGCGCGCGGCCGCCAAGGCAGCCTCGAACAGTGAAGCGCCTTCGGCAGTTTTCATTGTGGCAAATTCGACGATCAGGATGGCGTTCTTGGCAGACAGCCCCACCAGCGTCACCAGACCTATCTGAAAATAGACATCGTTCTGCAAGCCACGCAGCCACACGGCAAGAAATGCCCCCAGCATGGCGAAGGGCACGGCCAGAATCACGGCCAGCGGCAGACTCCAACGTTCGTATTGCGCCGCGAGAATCAGGAACACCATCAGCACACCCAACAGCAGCATGCCGGTTGAATCATTGCCGCTGAGCTTTTCCTGCAAATAGGCACCCGACCAGGCCAGCGTATAGCCCGCCGGTAATACCTGTGCAGCCGTCTCTTCCATTGCCTGCAACGCCTCGCCGGAACTGTAACCGGGTGCGGGATTGCCCGTCAGTGACGCTGCCGGAAAAACATTGAAGCGCTGCACGATTTCCGGGCCCGTGACTTCGCTTATCGAGGCAATGGCCGTGAGCGGCAATAACTTGCCCGCGCGGTTCTTGACGTAGACCTCGCGAATATTCTCTGCGCGGGCACGATATTGCGCTTCGGATTGCATCTGCACCTGATAGACGCGTCCTTCGCGATTGAAGTCGTTGATGTAATAAGCGCCAAAAGTGCTTTGCAGTGCGGTGAAAATCTCATCCAGGGCAATTCCCAGCAACTTGGCCTTCTCGCGATCGACGCTGATATGCAACTGCGGTGCGGCAGAGCTGAAAGTGGTCGACACGCCGGCCAGCTCCTTGCGCTGTGCTACAGCCGCAATCAGTTTCTGGGTCGCCGCTTCGAGCGCGCGCGGATCAGCGCTGCCACGCGCCTGCACAAAGGCTTCAAAACCGCCGGTATTGCTCATGCCGGTAATCGGCGGCGGCTCAAAACCCAGCACCAGACCATCCTTGATCGAAGCGGCGGCCTGATAGATGGCACCCACTACCGCGGCAGGCGACATGGCCGAGGTGCGTTCAGCCCAATCTTTCAACACAATCCAGATAGTGCTGACATTGGAACGCAAGGCGCTGTTGATGGGATCGTAGCCATCGAAGCTGAAGACACTCAACACCGCCGGATGATCACGCAGTGCGGCGGTGATATGTTCGGTGGTCGCACCGGTGCGGCTCAGCGCCGCGGCATCGGGCAGAATGGCCACCGCCATCACATAGCCCTTGTCTTCATTGGGCACCAGGGCAGCGGGGATCTGTCGGTACAAACCGATGATGGCCCCGGTGGTCAGCACCAGCACCCCTGCCACCAGCACCGAATGCCGCAGAAAATAACTGACACCCCGGGTATAGCGCCCCGTCAGCGCAGCAAACAGTTTCTGGAATCGTTCCAGCACGCCATGCTGCACAGCATGTTCGGGATGCAGAATCAGGGCACACAAGGCGGGGGTCAGCGTCAGCGCCACAAACCCCGAGATGGCCACGGACACGGCAATGGTCACGGCAAACTGACGATACATTTCACCGACCAGCCCGCCGAGAAAGGCAATCGGCGTGAACACCGAGGTCAGCACCAGCACGATGGCAATGACCGGACCGGTCACCTGCTGCATGGCTTTTTCGGTAGCCGCACGCGGCGACAGCCCTTCTTCCGTCATGAGACGCTCGACGTTTTCCAGCACCACGATGGCATCGTCCACCACGATACCGATGGACAGCACGATGCCGAACAGCGTCAAGGTGTTGATGGAGAAACCAAACAGGTACATCGCCGCCAGCGTGCCGATCAGCGAAACCGGCACCGCCAGCATGGGAATCAGGGTGGCGCGCAAATTCTGCAGGAACAGCAGCACCACCAGGAACACCAGCACCATGGCTTCGCCCAGCGTGATGACCACTTCACGAATGGACACTCGCACATAGTCGGCGGTATTGAACGGGATCGAATAAGCCAGTCCCGGTGGAAACGCCGTCGCCAGTTCATCCATGCGCTTCTTGATGGCAGCGGATACCTGCAACGCATTGGCGCCGGCCAGCAGGCTGACGCCAATCGGGATCGCCGGTTGACCATTCAATTGCGAGTCAAAATCGTAGCGCTGAGCACCCAGCTCGATACGCGCCACGTCCTTCAGACGCACTACCGCGCCATTGTCTGTGGTATTGACAATGATGTTTTCGAACTGCTCAGGCGATGAATAACGGCCATCGGCGGTCACGGTGAATCGGAAATCGGTAATGGCCGGCATGGGTTCAGCGCCCACGGCGCCAGCAGTGTATTGCGAATTCTGCTCGCGCACTGCATCCGCGACATCGGCGGGCGTGAGACCCAATTGGGCCAGCTTGCCGGGGTCCAGCCAGATGCGCAGCGAATAGTTTTTGTTGGAATAATTGATGGCATCGGCCACGCCGGGGATGCGCTTGAGTTCATCAATGACATACAGCGACGCATAGTTACTGATGAACATGGTGTCACGGCTCTGATCGGGTGACTGCAAGGTGGCAATCAGCAACATGGCGGAGCCGCTCTTATTGACCACCACACCCTGACGCCGCACTTCTTCCGGCAGCCGCGGCAATGCAGACTGCACGCGGTTGTTAACGTTGATGGCCGCCAGATTGATGTCGGTACCGGTCTCAAAAGTCAGCGTGACGCTCAAGGTGCCATCGCTTGAGCTCACCGAATTCATGTACAGCATGCGCTCGATGCCGTTGATCTGCTGTTCGAGCGGTGTGGCCACGGTCGAGGCAATGGTTTCGGCGGTCGCGCCGGGATAGGTGGCCTGTACCGTCACTTGCGGCGGCAGGATTTCCGGCAGCTCCGCCACCGGCAGCCCCCGCAGCGCAGCCAGACCGGCGATGACAATGAAAGCCGAAACCACGCACGCAAAAATCGGGCGTGAAATAAAGAAGCGCGACAGCATCAAGCCTTTCCTGTCTTCGCCCGCTGTGCGCCGGCATCGGTCGTGGCGACTCCCGTCGCCTCCACCGGCTTGACAATCAACCCCGGCTGCACCTTGAAAAGACCATCGAGCACATAACGCTCATTGACCTGCAATCCTTCGCTGATCAACACCTCTTCACCGAAAGCACGGCCCAGCTTGACCGGTCGCGGCTGCACGCTGTTGTTGGCATCCAGCACCCATACCATGTAACCCTGCGTCGAAGACAGCACGGCGCGACGTGGAATGGTGATGGCATTGGCAAGCGTCAGGTCCACAAACTGCACGCGTACATATTGTCCCGGCCATAGCCTGCGCTCGCGGTTGGCCAGCACGGCGCGCATGCGCACTGTGCCACTGGCGGCATCGATCGCGTTATCAATGAAACTCAAGCTGGCGGTCAACGTCTCGCCTGCATCGGCTTCGACACGCATGGCCAGACCTTTATGACGATCCGGACCCTGCAAGCGCGCCAGCGCGGCACGCACGGCGACTGCCTCCTGCTCGGGCGCGGCGAATTCCACATACAAAGGTTCCATCTGCACAATACGCGTCAGCAGGCTGGACTCGCTGCCCGCCGTCACCAGGCTGCCTTCGGAGCGGGCTTCACGACTGGCCATGCCGGCAATGGGTGCGCGCACCTTGGTATAGCTCAAATTCAGTTCGGCGGTACGGAGGCTGGCCTCGGCAGCCTGTACCTGGGCGTCCGCCACTTCCACAGCGGACAAGGCATCGTCGCGCTCTTTGGAACTGGCCAGTCCCTTCTCGACCAACGGCAGGATGCGGTCACGATTACGCCGCGCCTGCGCCTGGCCGGCACGCGCCACTGCCAGCGCGGCACGATCCTGCGCCACCACAGCCTCGAATGGCGCCGGGTCAATTTCGAACAGGACATCGCCCTGTTTGACAGGGGTTCCTTCCTGATACAAACGTCTGAACAGGATACCGCTGACCCGGGACCGTACCTCGACTTCGCGTGAACCCAATGTTTGGGCGGTATAAGTCAGGTTGAGTGGCGCAGCCCCCTGAACCACCACACCTACGGCCACTTCTGGAACTGGCGCTACCATCTTGGCCTGGCCATCCGGAACAGACGGCTTACAGGCCACCAATGCCAACAAGGGCAAGGCCAGTAACCAGTTGCGGACAATGAAAACCTGGGCGCGCATGCCGAATCCTTTGGAAATACCGCTTGCAACCGCAGTCAGCCCCAAGGTCGCTGCGGCATTCAGGATCGCAAGTTTACGCAGACTTGCACAGGCAATTCACCCAGTGGTTCACTGAATTTGGAAGAAGCAATGCGGCTGCGCCCCGATGAAAACCCGCCGTCTCCTTACATGCTGGCGCGAAACGCCAGTTGCACGCCCTGATAATCCAGCCGCAAGGCGCCCGGATGGTTGGTGGAAGCGGAATCGACCTGGATGCCAAAACTGCGGTAATGCAGCCCCAGACCCAGATGCTGGCTGAATTGCCACTGCACGCCAACCCGCCAGTCGGCCAACCGCCCCTTGACTTCGCCATTGTTGCCGCTGTCCCCGAGCCAGCGATAACGCGCCAACAATTGCCACCTGGGCCACACTTCCCAACGGGCTTCGGCATCCAGCATGGGAATTGGCAACACGCCGTCATCGGCTTCACGAATACCCCGCCGGGGGACATAGACATTGGCCTCTACGGCAGTAATCTGCACATCGGCGCCAATATCCAGCTCATAGCGCGGCGTCTTGAACAGCCGATAGGCATAACCCACACCCAGCATGTCGAGATTCAGCGTGCTTTTGACCAGGTCGCCCGCAAAATAGTCATTACCATCGAATTGCACATCGCGAGTCAGCACCGCCGAACCGTTGCGGCGCGAACTGAACCCATTCACTCGCAACAAATGCCGCTTTCCCGGTAACAAAGTCAGCTCAATGTCAGGCATCAGGCGGCTGTCGGCCAATCCGACATCGGATTCGCCATCCAGGGTCGTACCGGGCTGGGCAGAGGTCGCATCGGCGCGCAAATAAGTATCCATGCCCACATTCCACAAACCCACTTCAATCCGCAAACGATCTTCCACCAGCCGCGGCGGCGGTGAGGCTTCCCATGGCATCTGCCTGACTTCAGCCTGAGCATTCAGCACGCCACCCAGACTCAGCAACAACAAGGACAAACCACCGGAAAAAATGCGCATGAATAATTCCTGTCCGAACCACGGCATCGAAATCGAAGCGCCGTGATTCTGCCACGCGCCGCTGACGCGCCCGGCTTGTCGGCCGCGAAAGACGGCAGATCGCGTGACGCAGCGCACATGCAACTCAAATACCGACGATTGAAAACAGCCCTGCCGCAGCCTGCTAAACTTGTGACCTTGAATATCCATCGAGCACGAGATCCATTCACATGCCCGCCCAGATTATTGATGGCGCCGCTGTTGCAGCGCGGCTGCGTCGAACCATTGCCGCCCGCGTTACTCAACTGGTCGCGCAACATGGACGTGCGCCGGGGCTGGCAGTCGTGCTGGTTGGCGAAGATCCCGCCAGCCAGGTGTATGTGCGCAACAAGGGCAAGGCCACGGTGGAAGTGGGCATGCGTTCCATTGAGCACAGGCTGGATGCAGGCACCAGTGAAACGGCGCTGCTGAAACTGGTAGCTGAACTCAATGCCGATCCGCAGGTGGACGGCATTCTGGTGCAGTTACCTCTGCCCAAACACATCTGCGCCGATCGTATCCTGCAAGCCATCGATCCCGACAAGGATGTGGACGGCTTTCATCCCATCAACGCCGGCCGGTTGATGACCGGCCAGCCGGGCCTGGTGCCGTGCACGCCGAGCGGCTGCATGTTGCTGCTCAAGGAAGCGCTGCCCAGTCTGTCAGGTCTGCATGCCGTGGTAGTCGGACGTTCCAATATCGTCGGCAAGCCGATAGCGCAATTGCTGCTGCAGGCCGATTGCACCGTCACCATCGCGCACTCGCGCACCCGCGACCTGCCCACCATGTGCCGCAGCGCCGACATCCTGGTGGCCGCCGTCGGCAGACCGGAAATGATTCGCGGCGACTGGATCAAACCTGGTGCGGTGGTCATTGATGTCGGCATCAATCGCGTCCCGGCTGCGGAAGGCAAATCCAGACTGGTGGGCGATGTTGCTACTCAAGAAGCATTGCCACATGCTTCGGCCATCACTCCCGTCCCCGGTGGCGTGGGTCCAATGACCATTGCCTGCCTGCTCAACAATACCCTCATTGCCTTTGAACGCCGGAGCCAGCGATCATGACCACTTCCACCAGCGGCTTTGACCTACGGGCCCTGAGCGCGGACGAACGTGCTGCACTGGCACAGCACCTTGACGCCGAAGAAAAACGGGTATTGCTCAATCAAGGCACGGAGCCGCCCTTTTGCGGCGGTCTGCTCAGCAACAAGAAACCGGGCACCTATTGCTGCAGGCTGTGTGGCCTGCCCCTGTTCAAGTCCACAGCAAAGTTTGAATCCGGCACCGGCTGGCCAAGCTTCTATCAACCTTATGATCCACAGCATATCCGCGAACTGAAAGATTTCAGCCACGGCATGATGCGCGTGGAAATCCGTTGTCAGCGCTGCGACGGTCATCTGGGCCATGTATTTGAAGATGGCCCGGCACCCACCGGGCTGCGTTACTGCCTGAACTCGATCTCCATGGAATTCGTCGTAGACGGCCAACCGCTGCAGCTAAAGCAACCCATGGCTTAAGTCGCACCAGATCCTGAGCTTTACGCCTGGCTGACCCGGGCCGCAAACCGGAACATGACATTCCCCACTTCCAGCTTGTCGCCATCCTTGAGCAACTGCCGCTTGACGCGTTTGCCATTGACATAGCAACCATTGGTACTGCCGAGATCTTCGATTATGACCACGTCGCGGCCGACCCGCAGACAGCCATGACGACGGCTGACGGAATCCGAACGGATGCAGATATCCGCATCATCCGCTCTGCCGATGACCATCGCTGGTTTATTGAGCAAATGCACGACACCGGCATCATCGGCGCGAGTCAGAGTACGCACCAGCAGATCCGAATCCCGGTAACGCGTCTGCTGCGCCACCTGATGAATGTCGCGACGAATGGCATTCAGCGCCTCGACATGCTGATGCAGTTCCTGCTGCAAGGCCTCCACCTGTTTGGCGCTGACGCCCTGCTCCTCTCGTTTTTCCGCCAATTCCTGTTGCACCTGCGACAACAATGCCGCCTGCTGCTCCTGTTCCGTTAAGCGGGTATTCAACTCCACCTCCAGCGTCTGAACACGCAGCCGCTGCGTCTCATTGAGCGACTGCGCCTGCTGGAGTTGAGCGTTCAACTCTGCCGAGGCGTGCTGCAACTGATCCAGTTCGCGCGCCTGATCCAGTATGAACTGGTCACGTTCATGTTGTTTCGCTTCCATCTGCTGCAACTGCTGTACAACCACTTCCACCTGCTCCAGCATCTGCTGTTTAGCTTGACGTTCCGCAACCAAGTGCGCTTCGGTCTCTTGCAACAATTGAACTCGGTCTTGCAAGACAATCTTGGTCTGACGCAATTCCTCCTGCAAGACAGTCAGATCTTTTGCCAGTGCAGCCTCACGATGTAAAGCCGCAGCCTGACTTTCCACCATCTGCTGCAATGACTGCTGTTTTTCTGCCAACAATTCGTCACGAGTCCGCAACAACGCATTGCGCTCGGTGAGTTGCAGATTCAGTGCCGCGATCTCAGTCCTGGTTTGAGTTAATTGTTCCTGTAAAGCATTCAATTCAGCCAGGCGACCGGAGAGTTCCGCACGTACGCTTTCATACGAATCGCGCTCGGCGTTCACCAGTTTGTTCAGGCGTTCCTTGTCCTGTTCGGCCGAGCGCCAGTGCTCGCGCTCGCTTTCAACCTGCTCATTAAGGCGCGTAATACGCGCTTCGGCCAGCGTCAGGTTGTTTTGCAAGTCGCCAATCTGCTGTGCCTGCGCCTGCATATTCAGTTGCTGTTCATTCAATCTCACCACGGCATGACCTTGACGGGCTTCAGCATCAGCAAGTTGCAGGGTCAGTTGTTGCTGCGACTGATCAAGGGTATAGATAAGCTGCTCGCGCTGGGCCAGCGCCGTCTGCAATGACTCTTTTATCAGTAATTCATGGGACAGATTGCGCGCCAGCATTGCGGCGGCAGCCTCCTGACCGGCGCGCGCCCGGGCTGCGTTCTGCAAATCGGACTCCAGCGAATTCGCCCGGGCCTGCTCATTCAGCAGATTGGTTGATAATTCCTGGAGGGTTTGCTGATGGCGCACCAGCTCGACTTGCTGATGCTCATGACGAACTTCATGTGCCGCACGTTCGGTCGTGAATTGTTGCTGCTGCTGGTCAAGTTGCCGCTGTAGCGCTTCGATGCTGGCGGCTGATTCGGTCCGGTGAAATTCAAGCCGTTCTTCAAGTTGCTTGCGGTTCTCAAGCAACAGCATGCGTTCCGCATCCAGCCGCTCGCGATCGCGGATAACTTCGGCGTCATGAGCGCTCAACTCCACATGCCGGGCCTGCAACTCCTGATGCTGCTTGTCCAACCTTGCCAGCTTAGACTCGGCATCCAGCAATGCCGCTTCCAGATCGACAATCTTGTCGCGCACGGTAAGCAGTTCATCAACCAGCGGCCAGCCGGAAGCTGTGTCTGTGGTGAAACCAGAGAGGTCCAATGTTGGCAATGAATCTGTATGATCAGACTCTGGCGCGTCAGAACATGACAGCGAAACTTGCCCCGCTGTTTCAATGCCATCCGTTGCGTACCGCAACCGGGTCGTCTGCAAATCCAGCAACGGCAATTCGGCTGTTGCGTCCAGATCATCCTCATCATGCTTGGTGTTCATGAACCTACACCTCAATACGAATACGCCTGTCGCATCCACTTGCGACCGATGTCTGAATCATTATCCGCCACATCCCCCCTCTGGCAAGCAAACATCATGGGCATCGTCAAAATAAGTCAAATAAAAGCAGCATTCTGTAAAACGGAATGCAATAAGCCTGCGCAAAAAGCAAAAACAATCGATGCATACCAGCTCACCACAAACTCAACTGCGTGCCGGTCAGCACCGGCCGAATAAACTGATCGGTATCCAGCGCAGTATGTTCATCACGATTCAAGCCAATACGCTGACAGGCTGTCGCAAAACGCTTCGTCAGCAATTCTGCATACACCCCCATGCCGCGATGACGAAAGCCAAAACGGGGATCGTTATCACGGCCGCCACGCATCTGATTCAACAGGGACATGACATGCTGCGCCTTGAGCGGTTCATGCGTCTGCAACCAGTCGCGAAACAGTTGTTTCACTTCATGCGGCAAACGCAGCAACAAGTAACCGGCATGTCGGGCACCGGCGGCAAAGGCGGCTTCCAGAATGTGCTCCAGCTCATGATCGGTCAGCAACGGAATGACCGGCGCCACCATGACCGTCACTGGAATACCCGCATCGCTGAGGGATTTGATGACGCGCAGACGCGCCAACGGTGAAGCCGCGCGCGGTTCCAGCGTGCGTTTCAGCTCGTTGCGCAACGTGGTGACGCTGATCGCTACCGACACCAGATTGCTGGCCGCCATTGCCGCCAATACATCCAGATCACGTTCGATCAGATTGCCCTTGGTCACGATGCTGATGGGATGACGACAACGCGCGAGCAGTTCCAGAATGCCGCGCATCAGCCGATGCTCGCGTTCGATGGGCTGATAAGGATCGGTGTTGGTGCCCAGCGCAATGACCTGACAGCGATAATTCGGCTTGGCCAGTTCCGCTTCCAGTAGCTTTACCGCATCCGGCTTATAGAAAAGCCGCGTTTCAAAATCGAGTCCCGGCGACAGATTGAAATAGGCATGCGTGGGTCGGGCGAAACAATAAATGCAGCCATGTTCACAACCGCGATAGGGATTGATGGACTGCGTGAAGCGCACATCCGGCGAATCATTGCGGGTGATGATGCTGCGACTGCTGTCTGCCTGCACGATGGTGGGCAGACGCTGCAACTCATCCTCCGCTTCATGTGACCAGCCATCATCGACCACTTCCACCGTAGCCGATTCAAAGCGCCCGGCTGGATTAGTAACTGCGCCGCGCCCACGATACACGCCATCACCCGGTGAATGTTTGACCCGCATAACCATGCGGACAAGATACTGTATTTATAACCAGTGTGGCAATATCTAGCGCATGGGCTCGGGAAACCGGTCCATGTTGCGCAACGCGGGAAACAACCGCATCCACCACAACGTCAACACCATGGTAACGCTGCCACCCACAATGACCGCTCCAACTGCGCCCCACCATGCGGCAGTCACGCCCGATTCGAATTCACCCAATTCGTTCGAGGCGCCGATGAATACCGAACTGACTGCGCTGACCCGGCCACGAATGGCATCGGGCGTCATCAGCTGCACCAGATAGTGACGCACAAACACACTCACCATGTCGCTGGCGCCCAGCATGGTCAGCGCAACCAGCGACAACACGAAACTGGTCGACGCGCCGAACACGATGGTGGACACGCCAAACAGCGAAACACTGCCGAACAGCCATCGCCCCACATGGCGTGTGATGGGATAAACACTCAGTCCGATGGCGCAAATCAGCGCACCCACACCCGTCGCGCTGCGCAACATCCCCAGGCCCGTAGGTCCGACATGCAGGATATCGCCTGCATAGATGGGTAACAATGCCGTCGCGCCGCCGAACAACACTGCCACCAGATCCAGCGAGATGGCGCCCAGCACCAGTGGCTGGGCACGCACAAAACTCAACCCCTTCAACAGCGCCTTGACACCGCTTTCGGCTGCGGCAGTGACAGCCGGCTGCGCTGGCGCAACATGGCGATATTGAATCTTCCTAACTGCGGCCATGCACACCACACCGCAGATCATCACGGCTGCGTATACCGCCTGCATGCCGGCCAGCAATAACAATCCACCCAAAACAGGTCCCAGAATGGTCGCCACCTGAAACAGCGTGAAGTTGTAGGCGATGGCCCGCCCGAACAGTTCGCGCATCACCAGATTGGGCAGCAAGGACTGGCTGGCCGGCGTAGCGAAGGCGCGCGCCATGCCCAATACCGTCATCACCATGAAAATGGGCCATACCTGCGTGGCGGCAGACCACGTATACATGGCAAGAGCCATGGCACACAGCACATGCACCAGATAACACGCTGACAAAATACGCCGGCGGTCATGATGATCGGCAAAGTGTCCGGCGGGCAGAATCAACACCACGAACGGCGCAAACTGCGACAAACCGATCCAGCCCAGATCCAGCGGATTGCCGGTCTTGTCGTACACCTGCCAGCCCACCGCCACGGTCAGCATCTGCGCGCCGATATTGCCGAACATGCGCTGCAGCACGAACAGCAAGAAATCGCGCTGCTTCAACAAAGCCACTCCGTCAGCGGGGAACCATCGCATCAATAGAATCCTGCGCGGCAAACAGCGCGCAAGCATACCCGAGCAGATGCGGGCATGCCGATCAGTTGGCTCCGGCTAGAACGAACTCTTGGTGGTGACCGAGAACTGCAGCTTGCGATCCTGGCCCTGGGCATCCAGCGGATAGGCCACATCCAGATGGAACATGTCGCCGCGACTGGAGCGGATGTTGCCCAGACGCAAGCCGAACCCGACATCGGTGAAAATGCGCTTACTGCCCGGGATCGGGTTGGTTTCACCGCCTATGCGGCCCACATCCACGAAAGCGGCGCCGCCTACGCTCAGCAAACGCAGTATTTGCGTATTGGTGTACATGCGTTGCTCGACCGCCAGCACGCTGCGTTGCGTACCGCTGCGATACCGCAGCGGATAACCGCGCATGCCCTCATCGCTGCCCAAATACAATTGCTGTGAGTCGTCCGGCTTTTCGCTGTGGGCGTGATTGAACATGACGACCAGCAGGGTTTTATTGCCTTCACGCAGGTCATAGCGCAGACCGCTGGTAAACAGCGTACCCTGCCACTGGCCATTCTGGCGCCGTCCGTTGATGCCAAAGTTGGCAAACAGATACTGGCGCTCACTGACGCGGTAGGCATCCTGCAATTGCAGCTTGACCAGCAGGGCATTGCGATCCGAACCCCAGCTCTGCGCGGCATAACCGATACGCAGACTCAGCGAAGCGCCCAGGTACAGATCTTCGGTGCGCGCAATCTTTTCCCGATTGCGCGTCACTTCGTATTGATCCTGAAACCAGGACAGGCTCACCCACGGATAACGCAGATGGGAATCCGGCGGCAAGATCGTGGTACCCAGTACAGGATCGGGTGAATAGCTGTATTCATCGACGCGATAACCGAGCGACCAGCGTTGTACCCAGGGACTACCGGATAGAGCATCCGGACCGCGCAAACCGGTGGACCACCCCCCCGCCAGACCCGAGGTATTGTGCACAGTGCGATATTGGTCGGTGGCCACGCCCTGCTCGAAACGTTTGTCTATTTGCTCCTCGTGCAGCACATCCACCGCGGCGCTCCAGCGTGAGTCCAGCGAATAAAACGGATAATCCAGCAACAGGCTGCGCAAACCGCCGTCACTGGTATTATTGTATTGCGCCTCCATCTCCCAACGTGAGCTCAACAAGTTGGGATCGACATAGGCGAATCGCCAGGCGCTGCGATCCACATCCTGTACCCGGTCTACGGAAATTTCCTTGCCCAGACCCAGCAGGTTGCTCTCGCTGATCTGCGCGCCGCTGCGGCTCTCGCCACCACTGCGACCATATGAAACGCCAGGATTAAGGGTCCAGACATCCTGTACCCGCACCAGCAGATCGACAGTATTGGTATCCGGGTGGTAACTCACCGGCACGATGCTGGCGTCTTGCAGATAGCGGCGCGCACGCAGGTTGCGCGCCGTTTCATCCAGCACATGACGCGAATACGGCTCACCGCTCTTGAACAGCAACTGCGGCCGGACGGTATGCTCGCGGGTATTGATATGCAGAAAGTTGGCGGCCCGGTACAGCTTGCCGGATTCCTTGGGATTTTCCGGATCGAACACATCGACCACCTTGATGTCGATGCGACCGATACGCGCGCCCTGCGCTTCCAGTTGTGCATCGCCCGGCACCACCGTCGATTCCACGGCGTTCAGCTCTGAGGCTCCATCTGTAGCGCCCTGAGTGGCATCGGCATCCGTCTCTGTAGAAGCAGATAGCTGACCTTCCTGGTGATCTTCCTGGGCGGCCGCCAGACCGGCGCCCAGGCACAACCATAGCGCAATATAAGGGTAATGCCTGCAAGGCAAAGGTCGCGCCAAGCCAATCTCCTGTTCCCAAGGCTGATGATGCCCCGTCATGTCGGCCACTTATATCGAATAGGACAGTTCCCTGCTTGAATTACAATCGGCAGGGCCCCACAAACGCGATTGATCTCCCACTCTGGCGCCGTCTCAAGGGTTGTCCAGCCTCATCAAGCGCTCAGCAGGATACTGCATGAACTTTGAAGACCGCCGCCTCGCCGAACGCCTGCTCAAAGGTGAAGAACCGGCGTTCAACGAGTTCTTCAACAACTACTTCGGCCGGCTATACCGGTTTGCCATCACGCGCATGAGCGATGAAGACGCGGCGCGCGACATCGTGCAACAAACCCTGTGTCGCGCACTGCGCAAGATGGACGGCTATCGGGGCGAAGCCGCCATGTTTACCTGGCTGTGCCAGATATGCCGCTCGCAACTCAGCGATTACTTCGAACATCAGGGACGACATGCCAGGCGCTTCGTGCCCGTGGAGGACGATCCGCATATTCAGGCGGCACTCGATGCGATGGCCGCGCCCGACGCCGATCCCGAACTGACCGCGCGCCGCTCCGAAGTATCGCGGCTGGTACAGGTGGTGCTGGATCGCCTGCCGCCGCGTTATGGCGATGCGCTGGAATGGAAGTACGTCGAAGGCATTTCCGTGGAAGAAATCGCCGGCCGCATGGGCCTGCAGCATGGCGCCGCACAGTCGCTGCTGCAGCGCGCACGACTGGCCTTCCGCAACCTGTTTGAAGAGCTGTACGGCGCCAGCCACGCCCTGCAACTGTTTCAAGAACCGATATGAAATCCGTGACTGACGCGGAGGCGACCGACATGAACACACCTGTAACACCCGAAAACGCCGCTGTGCCGGACAAGCTGGCGCAACTGCTGGCCAAGGCCGGTCCACGTCCGGCGCCGCCCGCAACCCTTGAAATCGAAGTGCGCGCCGCCGTTCATGCCGAGTGGCGGCATCTGATCCAGAGCCGAAAGAGCAGACGGCAACGCCGCTGGCTGGCCGCAGCCGCCATGCTGCTTGGCGCATTCGGCATGAGCTGGCTGGCGCTCAACATGAACAGCCAGACAGCGATGATCGCCACCATCACGCAATTGCAGGGCGGCAGCACTCTCAATGAAGCAGCTGCGGGCAGCCAAAGCCAGATTCATGACGGTGACGTATTACGCACTGGCAGCGATGGCGGTCTGGGCATCGCGTTGAGTACCGGCATTCGCCTGCGGCTCGCATCCGCCAGTGAACTGCGCTGGCTCAATGCCAACGAAGTGCAACTGGTGCGGGGCGCCGCCTATATCGACAGTCATGGCAGCACCGCCGCGCTCACCGTCCATACTGCACAGGGTGACGTGACGCATCTGGGCACACGTTATCTGGTCGATGCCGGCGAACAGACGCTGCGGGTGGCAGTTCGCGAAGGTCGCGTTACCCTCCATGCAGGACCCACGCAGCTCACCGTGAATGCGCAGGAACAATTGCAAATGGATGCGCAGGCGCAGATCGTGCGCAGCGTGCTGCGCATGGATGACCCCGCCTGGCAGTGGGTCGACGCACTGGCGCAACCTTTCACGCTGGAAAATCGCAGCGTCGCCGAATTTCTGCAATGGGTGGCCAGCGAAACCGGCTATGAAGTGAACTATGCCAGCGGCAGCGTCGCCACTGCAGCCCGCAGTGCCGTACTGCATGGCCGGCAAACCAGTCTGCCGCCGTTGCAGGCCTTGCAGATGGTGCTGGCCACCACCGACTTTCACGCCGCACTGCAAGGCAAACAGCTGCTGATCTCACAACAACAGTAAGCCTCTGGCTACTGTCAGCCTCTGATCCACTCATTCCAACACAACGATGGAATGAGTGGACGACAGGCCCTAAGATGCGCGCCACTTTCAGGCGCGCATCTTGATGAAGTCACGTTCGTTTCTCCTGTCATTGCTGCTGCTCGGTCTTGGCATCGCCCCTGGCGTGACCCAGGCCAGGGATCATTGGGCCGGACGCAAGCTGAGTGCGGTGCTGGATGAACTGCGCGCCGGCGGCCTGCCGCTGCTGTACAGCAGTCAGGTAGTCAGCGATGAACTGGTCATCGACCAGGAACCCGATGCCGTCCTGCAGCTGGAACGCCTGCGTCAGGCGCTTGAAGATCTGGGCCTGGAATTGCAGTCATTGGAACCAGTCAGCCAGGGCTATGCCATTGTCCGCAGCCAGGGCCCGCGCAAGCAGACGGCGTCGGTTTCCGCCCCACCGTCGCCGGTCACCCCGGCGCTGGATGAAATCACCGTATTTGCCAGCCGCTATAACCTGACACGCGAACAATCCGGCACAACCAGCACGTATCTGCCGCATGCCAGCCTGGAAAAAACTGCCGGCATTGAACAGGACGTGCTGCGCAGCGTGCAGTTTCTGCCCGGCACCAGCGGCAACAGCCTGTCGACACTCACGCATGTACGCGGCGGCCATGAAGACGAGAATCTGGTGCGTTTCGATGGCGTGGAACTGTACAACCCGGTGCACCTGAAAAGCTTTCAGGGTCTGTTCGGTCTGCTCGATCCGGACTGGGTGCAATCGCTGAATTTCTACAGCGGCGCCTATCCCGTGCAGTACGGCAATCACAATGCCGCCGTCATCGACATCGCGCCACGCCGAACCATGCAGCCGGAATTCACGGTGGGCACCAGCCTGCTGTACACCCGGCTGCTCAGCACCGGCAGTTATGACGATGCAGCCGGACACTGGCTGCTGGGTTATCGACGCAGCAATGTTGCAGCCGTGATGCGCCACACCGAAAAAAACATCGGCGAGCCAGAATTTGAAGATCTGCTGCTGCGTCACAGCTACACGCTGGGAAACGGCGAGCTGCGCGTCGGCGCACTGCTATTGAACGACGACCTGGAACTGCAAACAGATACGCAGGATCAGCGAGCCAACGCCCATGATCGCGATACTTATCTGTGGGCCGGCTGGCAACAGGACTGGACCGAGACACTGCGTTACAGCCTGCAATTTGCGCATACGCAACTGTCCAGCCGACGCAATGCCGAAGTGACGCTCGCCAATATCAACGACGGCAACCTGCATGATCATCGCGCTGCCCGGCTGTTCACGCTGGACAGCCAGATCAACCTGCAGAGCAGCGAACACACCCAATGGCAGTGGGGCCTGCATCTGAATCACAGCCGGGCACGTTATGAATACGCCAGCACGGCCCGTTACTTCGCGCCGCTGAATGTCACCTTCGACAAACCTGCCACCCTGCAGCAGAGCTATGCGGCAACATTCCAGAAACCCGACTACGCCAGCTATCTGAATCTCACCCATGAACAGGGCGCATGGCACGGCGAACTCGGGCTGCGTTACGACGTGTTTCCGTATCTCGACCACGGCACGCAACTCAGTCCGCGCATCAATCTGCAATACACGATCAGTCCGGCTGCCGCCATGCACTTCAGTGCCGGCAACTATGTACAGGCGCCAGGACTGCATGCGCTGGACAGCAGCGCCAGCACGCCGCAGTTTCATGCGCCGGAACGCATGAGACAATACATCCTCGGCTGGACTCAAACCTTATCGCCCAGCGCGCAACTGCGCATCGAGGGCTACCATAAATATGGCAGCCGTCTCGCACCGCGCAATGAGAACCTGCTCAGTTTCATTACGCTGGGCAGCGAACTGGAGATTGACCGCATCCTTGTCAACGCCACGCATTCCCGTGCACAGGGAATCGAAATATCGTTGACCGCACCCGCACAACAGGATTTCGGCTGGTGGTTGAACTACAGTTGGTCACGCGTGCAGGATGAACTCAATGGCCGATATGTACGGCGCACCTGGGATCAACCGCACGCATTCACCGCAGGCGCCAACTGGACGCATGCCCGCTGGCTGCTATCCGGCAGCGCCACCTGGCATAGCGGCTGGGCCTATACGCCGCTGATACTGAGCAGCGACGGCAGCAGCGCCACACTGGGCGCCCGCAATTCACAACGCTTCGGCGATTTCGCCTCACTGGAACTGCGTACGCAATACACGATCCCGATGCGTGGCGCGCAGCTACAGACCTTTCTGGAAGTACGCAATGCATTGAACCGCAGCAATGAATGCTGCCGCGAGCTGACCGTCAATACTGCCAGCGGCACGCCGGTCATTTCCGTACAAAAGGAAGGCGCGCTCAGCCTGATTCCCATTGTCGGCTTCAATCTCAAGTTCTGATGATGCATTGAATATGGAAATTCTCACAGGTGGTGCCGCCGGTAGATGAACCGGAATCGGTTATAGTTCCAAACAACTGGAGTGGAGAGATCATCATGAATGCACACACCAATTCATCCCGACGCAGCACACTGCACACCCTTATCCAGCTCGCAGCAGGTGCTGCCCTCTCCCCATTGCTACTGCGTCCATCGCTTGCAGCGGATGCATCATTGATCAGCGAAGATGAACCGGCAGCGAAAGCTTTGCACTACGTCGAGGATGCGCGGCAGTCAGCCGAGGCCAAGCCCGGCGAAACCTGTGCAACCTGCTCGTTATATTCAGGCGACAGCGGATCTGCCCAGGGAACCTGCGTCGCGCTGAACAACAGACAGGTCAAAGCGGCAGGGTGGTGTAACGCCTGGACGAATATGTAACGCCTTGTAGATGACAGAAGCACCATCTTCCTGCAATGAAAATCATGCCGCACACGCGGCACTGAACCAAAAGAAACCGCGGTTGCCCGGTAGCCTCAGATGCCACACCGCAAACTTGCTGTCAGCAACAAACCCGGCCTCTGACTGCATCGCTTTCATTGCCGCCAATACTCTGGTCCGGCCTTGAATACACATTGATAGCCCAATGGTTGTGCAACGCACCAAAGTGGGCGCGCCATTACGAATCAAAACAGCGCAATTTTCACTGTCACCTGCCTGGCGGGAAAACTGAAAATCCGCCTATTTCCCGGCATTTTTGCGATTTCACCACCTCTGGCACAGCGCTTGCTTTGTAGCTTAAGCAAGAACGGGCAACCGTTCATGCGATCCAAAGCTGGATCAACAGGCAATGCCGCCGTCAGCAACACGCACCACCGCGTGTGTGCGACGGCGGTTTTTTTTGTTCTGCGAATGCGCACAGAGTTGTGCGAGCTGAGAACGGTGTTGACGGTGGCGTACACATTTGGAGTGAACATGACCATGATTCGTGAATCTAAACCGGCCAATACGGCCATCTCGATAACAGCAAACCGCCGCGACATCATCAAACTCGCGAGTACCGCCGTCGCTGTGGCCGTTGCCGCCACTTTTCTCTTCTCCGGTCATGCGCAAGCCAAGCCACTCAAGCTGGAGAAGGAGCAGGTGAAACTCGGTTTCATCAAGCTCACCGACATGGCGCCGTTGGCCATTGCCTATGAAAAAGGCTATTTCGAGGACGAAGGTCTGTACGTCACGCTCGAAGCGCAATCGAACTGGAAACTGATTCTGGATCGCGTCATCGGCGGCGCACTGGATGGTGCACATATGCTGGCCGGTCAGCCACTGGCCTCGACCATCGGTTACGGCACCAAGGCCGACATCATCACGCCCTTCAGCATGGATTTGAATGGCAATGGCATCACGGTATCCAACGATGTATGGGCAAAGATGCAGGCCAATCTTAAAAAGGACGCCAGCGGCAAGATTGAACACCCCATCAAAGCTGACGCATTGAAACCGGTTGTCGATGAATTCAAGAAGGCTGGCAAGCCCTTCAAGATGGGCATGGTGTTTCCGGTATCAACACACAATTACGAGCTGCGCTACTGGCTGGCGGCCGGCGGCTTGAATCCGGGTTATTACACTTCCGGTAACGATGTCAACGGCACCACCAAGGCCGATGTATTGCTGTCGGTCACGCCGCCCCCACAAATGCCGGCGACGCTGGAGGCCGGCACGATCAACGGTTATTGCGTGGGCGAGCCCTGGAACCAGCAAGCCATCATGAAAGGCGTGGGCGTGCCGGTTGTCACCGACTACGAAATTTGGAAGAACAACCCGGAAAAAGTCTTCGGCGTGACCAAGGCATGGGCCGAAAAGAATCCAAACACCCTGCTCGCGCTGACCAAGGCAATGATTCGCGCCGCCATGTGGCTGGACGCAAATAATGGCGCCAACCGCAAGGAAGCCGCACAAATCCTCTCCCGTCCGGAATACGTGGGTGCGGATTATCGCGTCATCGCCAACAGCATGACCGGTACTTTTGAATACGGCAAAGGCGACAAGCGCAGCCTGCCTGACTTCAACGTGTTCTTCCGTTATTACGCAACCTATCCGTACTACAGCGACGCCACCTGGTATCTGACGCAGATGCGCCGTTGGGGCCAGATCGACGAAGCCAAGACGGATGATTGGTATGCGACCACCGCCAAGCAAGTTTATCGCCCCGACATTTACATGAAAGCGGCGCAACTGTTGATTGATGAAGGCAAGGCCAGGAAGGAAGACTTCCCATTTGGTACTGATGGTTACAAACCGGCCACCAAGGACTTCATCGACGGCATCGAATACGACGGCCGCAAGCCAAATGAGTACATCAACAAATTTGCCATCGGTCTGAAAGCCAGCCAGAAGATTGAAGGCGGCAACGTCAAGTAAGACTTGCCCCCCAGAGATCGCACCATGTCACAGCACGAGGAACCATCCATGTCTGCATCCAACGCAGCGACGCAAACGCCATCAAAGACCACGGCATCACCCGATGCAGCAAAGTCGGTCGTTGCCGGCCAGCGCGGAGCCAGCAAGGCAACCTCGCCCCGCGCAGCTCAGGCATTTGAAAAAGCTTATGGCATTCTGAACATGCTGGGTCTGGGATTCCTCGTGCCTGTCATCCGTTTACTGCGTGGTGAAAACCCGCGCTCGCAGCTTAAGGAACTGTGGCGGCTGGCGGGCGTACCCATCCTCGCAATCCTTATCTTCCTGTTCATATGGGGACAGGCTTCATCGCGCATCGTCACCAGCCTGGGGGAAATTCCTGGTCCGGCCGGCGTCTGGGAGCAAGTGGGTTCTTTGTGGCAGGAACACAAGCTGGAGCGTCAAAAGGAAGTGGCGTTTTATGAGCGCCAGAAAGCGCGCGATGCCGAGCGCCTGGCTGAAGATCCAGCCTATCAACCACGCACCATTTCCTACACCGGCAAGCCTACTTACATCGATCAGATATTTACCAGTCTGAAAACCGTATTTACCGGCTTTTTATTCGCCAGCATCGCCGCCATTCCCATCGGCATTTTGTGCGGGCTGAGCAAAACCATGAATGCGGCGTTCAATCCTTTCATCCAGATCTTCAAGCCCGTATCGCCGCTGGCATGGCTGCCCATTGTCACCATGGTGGTGAGCGCACTGTACGTCACCGACAATCCCATGTTTCAGAAGTCATTCGTCGTCTCGGCGATTACCGTGGCGCTGTGCTCCATGTGGCCGACGCTCATCAATACTGCGCTGGGCGTCGCCTCGATTGACAAGGATTTGCTTAACGTCGCCAAGGTGCTGCAACTCAAGACGTCCACCAAGCTGTTCAAGCTGGTGATTCCCTCGTCATTGCCGTTGATTTTCACCGGACTGCGCCTGTCGCTGGGTGTGGGCTGGATGGTGCTGATCGCTGCGGAAATGCTGGCGCAAAACCCCGGTCTCGGCAAATTCGTATGGGATGAATTCCAGAACGGCAGTTCGCAGTCGCTCGGTCGCATCATGGTGGCGGTGTTCACCATCGGCATCATCGGCTTCCTGCTGGATCGTGTGATGTTCACGATTCAAACACTGGTCGATTTCAACGGTCGCCGCTAGGAGCCACAGCCATCATGCCCATCCTTGAGCTCAAGAATGTCTGCAAGCGCTACAGCGCCGATGGCCGGATGACCGAAGTACTGCACAACGTCAACCTCAGCATCGAGGAAGGTGAGTTCGTGGCCATTGTCGGTTTCTCCGGCAGCGGCAAGACCACGTTGATCAACAGCATCGCCGGTCTCATCACGCCGGACAGTGGCGAGATGTTGCTGAAAGGCAAGCCCATTACCGGCGCCAGTCATGATCGTGGCCTGGTGTTCCAGAGCTACTCGCTGTTTCCGTGGCTGACCGTACGCGGCAACATCCTGATGGCAGTCGCCGCCGTGTTTCCGCAATGGAGCAAACAGCAACAGCTTGAGCATGTGAACAAGTACATCGACATGGTGAGCCTGGCGCATGCAGCCGAACGCCGGCCGGCGGAATTGTCCGGCGGCATGCGCCAGCGTGTGGCGGTGGCGCGTGCGCTGGCGATGAATCCGGAAATCCTGCTGCTGGATGAACCGCTATCGGCACTGGATGCACTGACGCGCGCCAAGCTGCAGGATGAAATCGAAAGCATCTGGGAACAGCAGAAGAAGACCGTGATTCTGGTGACCAACGATGTTGACGAAGCACTGCTGCTGGCCGATCGCATCATTCCCCTGACCGTTGCGCCGCGCGCCACGCTGGCCAGGGAATTCAAAGTGAACCTGCCGCGCCCGCGCGATCGCAAGGGCGTGAATCACGACGAGGCGTACAAGAAACTGCGCGCCGAGATCACTCAGTATCTGCTCGACATGGGGGCGGAACGCAGCGCGGAAGGCGAAGAACGCGCGGCGCCCACTGTCGTGCCGATCACCGCAGCGAGTCGCCTGCCGGATGTCGTGCGCAAGGAGCTGCAGCCCAAGCCCGCGCAGGATCCGAACAAGTATGTCGAGTTCTACGACGTCACCAAGATTTATCCGACACCGAAGGGCCCGCTTACGGTGGTGGACAAGTTCGCACTCAATATGCGCAAGGGCGAATTCATTTCGCTGATTGGTCATTCGGGTTGCGGCAAGTCCACGGTGTTATCCATGGTGGCGGGTCTGAACGACATCAGCGGCGGCTCGGTCGTGCTCGACGGCCGTGAAGTATTCAGCGCCGGCCCGGATCGCGGCGTGGTGTTTCAGTCGCCCAATCTGCTGCCATGGCTGACCGCACGGCAAAACGTCGCTTTAGGTGTGGAGAAGGTATACCCGCACGTCAGTCATGCCGAGCGCACGGATGTCGTCGAATACTACCTGGGCCGCGTCGGTCTGGCGGACTCCATGGACAAGCTGGCCAGCGACATGTCCAACGGCATGCGCCAGCGCGTCGGTCTGGCGCGCGCCTTCGCACTGTCGCCCAAACTGCTGTTGCTCGATGAACCCTTCGGCATGCTCGACGCTCTGACGCGCTGGGAATTGCAGGAAGTGCTGATGGAAGTATGGAAGCGCAGCCAGATCACCGCCATCTGCGTCACGCACGATGTGGATGAAGCCATTCTGCTCGCCGATCGCGTGGTGATGATGACCAATGGCCCGCATGCGCGCATCGGCAAGATCATGACGGTGGACCTGCCGCGGCCACGCACGCGCAAGGCGCTGCTGGAACATCCGCAGTACTGGCATTACCGCGAAGAACTGCTGAGTTTCCTCGAGGAATACGAGATCAACGATGCACACAAGGTAGCGTGATTGGTAAAGGCGCTATTTATCGAACCCGTTTTGAAAGATTTTGTAACCCATAACTTAGGCACTGGCGCTTAAGCAATTTAGGAGCACGCAATGACTCGCCTGCTGATGATGAAGACCACCGCAACCCTTACTGTAGCCATGGCCGTTGCTGCTGCGTGCAATGTTGCGCAGGCCAATCCGATTGGCGGCGCCTTCGGCGAGGCCAAACCGCTCATCGACCTGCGCCTGCGCTACGAATGGGTTGATCAGGAACCCATTGCTCCCACGGCCAATGCCACCACCCTGCGCGCCCGTCTCGGCTTTGAAACCGGCAAGGCATGGAACACTTCCCTGCTGCTGGAAGGCGAATTCGTTGGTGCGCTGGAAGAAAACTACAACAGCACCACCAATGGCAGGACCGCATTTCCCGTTGTCGCCGATCCCAAAGTCACTCAGTTCAACCGTTTTCAATTCACCAATACCAGCATTGCCAACACCACCATCACGCTGGGCCGTCAACGCATCAACATCGACGATCAGCGCTTTGTCGGCAATGTGGGCTGGCGCCAGAATGAACAAACCTTTGATGCCTTACGCGTCGTCAACAAGTCGATCTCCAATCTTACGCTGGACGCCACGTATTCAAATCGTGTCAATCGCGTTTTCGGCGAAGACTCCATCCAGGGCGTTTATAAAGGCGATGTCTTTCTGGCCAATGCAGCCTATCAAACCCCCATCGGCAAGCTGACGGCATTCGGTTACCTGCTGGACTTTGACAACATACCCGGCGTCGCCGCCGCCATTCGCGACTCATCTGCCACCTATGGCCTGCGCTTTGCCGGACAACAGCCCGCAGGCAAAACCAAGATTTCGTACCTTGCTTCGTATGCCACCCAGAAGGATTACGCCAACAATCCTCTGAATTTCAGCAATGACTACTATCTCGCCGAGCTGGGCATCAGTTTCCGGCAATGGTCCGCCGCAGTCGGCGTGGAAAATCTGGAAGGGGACGGAGTCAAGGGCTTCACCACGCCGCTGGCCACTCTGCACAAGTTCCAGGGCTGGGCCGACAAATTTCTGGTCACTCCAGCGAACGGCATTGAAGACAAATATGTAACCGCCGGCTTTTCCACCAAGGGAGTGGGCCCGTTCGATACGCTGGCGCTGACCGCCGCGTATCATGCGTTCGACTCCACCCGGCTCAGTCAGGATCTGGGCGACGAACTGGACGCACAAGTGGCCGCCAAGTGGCAGCGCTTTACCGGCACCTTGAAGTACGCGGATTACTCGGCGAATAGCGGCACACCTGCTGCATACCGGGACACCAAGAAATTCTGGGCGCAGATCGATTTTGTCTGGTAATCATTCGTGCCATTGACTTGATGTGGTGATTGAGTCGGGTATGCTGCGCAATGATGACAACCTTATCGTGATGCATGCCCGACTCTTCTTTTCGTATTCTGATTATCGACCAGAACGTCACACGCGCCTCCATTCTGGAGGATGGTCTGCGCGAAGCAGGGTATGCTGATGTGGTGGTGGTGCGCGACATGCAGAACCTGCTCAAACGCATCGTCGATGCCGCGCCGGATGTCATCTTCATCGACCTTGAAAATCCCAACCGCGACGTGCTGGAGCAGATGTTCCAGGTGTCGCGCGTGGTGCAGCGGCCGATCGCCATGTTCGTTGACAAGTCCGATGCCGGCATGACCGAAGCAGCGGTGGTCGCAGGCGTCAGCGCGTATGTCGTCGATGGCCTGAAGAAGGAACGCATCAAATCCATTCTTGAGTTGACCATCAGCCGTTTCAAGGCGTTCAATCAACTCAGGAATGAGCTGGACCGCACCAAACAGGCGCTGGAAGAACGCAAGCTGGTGGATCGCGCCAAAGGCATTCTGATGAAGCAGCGCAACATCAATGAACAGGATGCCTATGTCCTGATGCGCAAGGCGGCCATGAACGAAAATCTCAAACTGTCGGATGTGGCGCAGAGCATCATCACTGCCGCGAAGCTGTTCAAATGACGCCCAACAATCTCATCATCGGCTTCGTGCCCCTGCTCGATTGCGCCACGCTGGTGGCAGCGGTGGAAAAAGGCTTTACTGCAGCCGAAGGTCTCGAAGTCACCCTGGTGCGTGAAACCTCATGGGCCAATATCCGCGACCGTATTGTGGTGGGCCATTTCGATGCCGCACAGATGCTGGGGCCCATGACAGTTGCTTCATCGCTGGGGATCGGCCATCTCACCTGCTCCATGATTGCGCCGTTTTCCCTTGGCCTGGGCGGCAATGCCATCACGGTCAGCAACCCGCTGTGGCAGAGCATGCAAGCCCAGGGCGCACAGCTTGGCGCCGATCCCGCCACACAAGGCGGGGCGCTGCAGCGGGTGGTGGCGCAACGAACGCGTGATCAGCAACCGCCACTGACCTTCGGCATGGTGTATCCGTTCTCGTGTCACAACTATGAACTGCGCTACTGGCTGGCCGCCTGCGGCATTGATCCCGATCGCGATGTGCAACTGGTGGTCATTCCACCACCGCTGCTGGTCGATGCCTTGCGGCAAGGTCAGGTAGACGGCTTCTGCGTGGGCGAGCCCTGGAACAGTCTCGCCGTCGAAGCCGGTGTCGGCACCATCGTTACGTCAACGCATGCCATCTGGCGTTTGAGCCCGGAAAAAGTGCTGGGTTGTCGAACCGACTGGGCAGAACGCAATCCACAACAGTTGGCCAGACTGATCCGCGCTCTTTACAAGGCTGCGCTATGGTGCGAACAGTCCGAACATCATGCCGAGCTGGCCATGCTGCTGGCGCAACCGCGCCATGTCGGCGCGCCAGTCGAAGCACTGCGTCGCACGCTGGGCTGCAAACTGCGTCTGGCCAGCGGCGCCGAGCCGGTACCTGTTCCCGAATTTTTCGTGACCGGCCGCCACACCGCCACCTTCCCCTGGGCCAGCCATGCGTTGTGGTTTTACAGCCAGATGGTGCGCTGGCGACAGACGCCATTCTCCAACTCGGCCATGCATATCGCGCGCGCCACCTATCGTCCCGATCTGTACCGCAACGCACTGAGCAGCATGGGCGTGCAGGCGCCGATGACCGACTTCAAAACCGAACTCACTACGGAAAAAAGCTACGCACTGACCGCCAGCCACGAGGCGCTGAGTTTTACCGCCGAAGGTTTCTTCGATGGCCGGGTATTCGAGCCAACAGCGGTTGAGGAATACATCAAGTCATTCGATTAGGGGTTGCTGGCAGTCTCAGGAAACAGTACCCCTACTGCAACTGCGCATCGGCAATTTCAATCACTGCGCCAGCCCGCTTGGCGTTGTAACCATGCAGGGTGCCGGTAAAACGAACCCGCTGGCCCTTCCTGACAGTAGCGGCTCTTTCCACATCGTTGCTGGTCACCACGATGTTGTAGCCCTTGTACAAAGGACGCGACTTGTCGGCCAGGTAAAGCTTGACCCGCGACTTCGCGCCGCCCTGCACCTCGTAGGCCTCGCCCGACCAACTGACTTGCTGATCCTGGATCGACTTCCAGTATTCGCGCACATGCAGCTTGGTGTTCTTGCGCAAATCGAGATTGTCGATCACGGCGCCGAAACTCAACCCTGTCGCCGCATTGACGGTCAGCACCATACCGATGGCAACCAAGCCAATCCATATTGTAGATTGTATTACTCTCATGATTGATACTTCCGCTACTGATCCAGCAGAAGTATAGCCATTCAATCTTTCGCCAACAGCAGGAAAACGATGGGCGCTGTCGCACACGCTGCCGAAACCCAAATCTTTGTGCGATTGCGCTGTGCAGCAAAGCCAGTCACCGCCAGACAGCCCATGCCAATCAGCGCCAGCGGATAGGCAAGCACGATCAATACACTCATGACGCCGCTGGCCGCGCCATGATCCTCCAACCTGTAATAGCCAAAACAGGCGATGCCCGGCACCGCCACCACCGCAAGCAGAGCGACCATCCATCGCGATAACAGTGAGGCTGTCATTGACTAACGAATGCCCAGGCTGCGATCCAGTGAAATCGAGCCGCCGCCTTTTGCAATGAGCGGTAACAAAATGGCTGCCCAGCTCAGATGCGTAGGCCAGGCATCGGGATACACAAATATTTCAATGACCAGCGTCATGCCGAACAGACCAAGCGCAGCCAGTCGAGTGCACAAACCCAGCACCAGCAGGATGGGGAAGAAGTGTTCGGCGTAGGTCGCGGCATGCGCGGCCACATAGGGCGACAGCAAGGGCAACTTGTATTCGGTTTCAAACAGGGAATAGGCCGAATCGGTGATATTCAGCAAGCCCTCCACCTTGGTACGACCGGAAAGAAAGAACACACTGGCGATGCCGCAACGCGCCACCAGCAACAATAACGACTCCGGCAATAATTTGCTGGCGAGGTCGGCCAGAAAATCGAATGGTGTCCGCCATGTAACCTGGTTGACGGTCATGTGGATGCTCCGGTCGCAGACTCAGTGAAATCATCGGCAAAGGCGCCGGCAGCAATAAAACTTGCCAGCAACGCAGCAATGTCGCTATCAGCATGCCGCTCCAGTACGGCAATCGCCGCCTCACCCAATGTCATTTTATTGGCAAGATGTTGCAGGAAGTCATACCCGGCGCGATTCAGCAGTATTGAGTTGATTTGTCCCGCAGGACGTACAAGCAACACACCCTGTTCGCTGTCATCCACCTGCAGTTCATCGGGCGCAACTGCCGGCGGCCGATTGGCCTGCCAGATGTGCACAGCCGAATGCGGCACCCACGCCATACGGACCGCAGGGTGCAGCCGCAGATGCACGTCATGCAATTGCGTCATGGACAAGCCGTGCAGATCAGCCGCGCACAATACCCCGGAATCCCCTGCAAAATGCGCCTCCGTCCATAACCGATCCAGCCGCGCAACAAACGGCAAATAAGGCAATTCATGGATAGCCGAAAAATTATCAAGGAACGCCGGAAAAGAAGCGCCATATAAAGCCAGCGCCGGTTGTTCCGGCAAATGTTCGCGGGCATAGAGCAATGCGGCCGCATCAAACCATTCGGAACCGACCAGACGTTCCACCGTGGGGTAATTGGCGCGCAGCACATCCATCAGGCCTTTGCTCACCGTGTTCTGATACACGGCGAAGCCCACTCCCAGTTGCGCACGCAACCCGGCCTGGGGATTCAGCAATGCCGCAGAAAAATTGCTCTGGAATTCAGCCAATGCCGACACGGCGCTGCTCCTGATATTGAAACTGTGCCAATACCTCTGCCGCACGTTGCCGCTCGTCGAGCAGCTCGTTGAAAGCAGGCAAATTGTCGTCGCGTTCGATCAGGGTCGGCCGCGGACCGATACGGGTAATCAGGCTTTCGTATAAGGTCCATACCGCTGCCGCAACCGGCGAATCATGCGTGTCGATCAGCAGATTGCTTGCGGCATTTGCATCGCGCGCATGACCTGCCAGATGAATCTCGCCGATGGCATGGGCGGGCAAGCTGCGCAGATAGGCTTCTGCGTTACCGCCCAGATTGTGCGCGCAGATATAAGCGTTGTTGACATCCACCAGCAGGCCGCAACCGGTGCGACGTACCAGTTCGCCCAGGAATTCCGCTTCTGAATATTCGTGATTCAGAGGCACATATAGCGAAGGATTTTCGATCAGTATCTGCCGCTGCAAGGCGTTCTGGGTGATGTCGATATTGCGCGCAATACGATCCAGCGCCTGCCGGGTACGAGGGAAGGGAAACAGATCCGGAAAGTAACTGCCTTGCGCCACCGACCAGGCCAGATGTTCCGACACCACAAAGGTCTGGGTACGCCGCACGACTTCGGCCAGTCTTTTTAAATGCGCCGCATCAGGCATGGCATCTGATGCCAGCGATAGTCCGACGCCATGCACGGAGACCGGATGCTGCAGACAGATGGCATCCAGCATGGCCAGACGCGGGCCGCCGGCAATCATGTAATTCTCGGGATGAATCTCGTACCACAACCCGGCCGCTGCACAGGACAGTGCTTCATCGAAATATTCGGGTTTGAAGCTGACGCCTGCGGTATTGGTAGCGGCCGGGTTCATGATGGTTTCCCGTCAATCAGGCTTACATGGCCTTCGGCGGAGTCAGCGAACCCATGCCATTCGGGGTCTTGATGCTGACGCAGGTGCCCTTGGGTACGTTCTTCCAGGCATTGGTTTGATAATCCGCCTTGGCGGTACCGGCGCAGGTAGTGCCAGGACCGGCCTTGCAATCATTCTTGCCAGCCATGGCCACGCCATAACATTTTTCCATTTCAGGCTTGCCCATATCCTTGTCGGCAGCCAGAGCCACGCCGGCGCTCAAGGCAGACAGCGCCAGGGTGGCAAGCATCAGATTTGAGGTCTTCATATGCGATCTCCGTTAATTAATTAAATGGGTATCAGGCCAGGTAGTTCTTAAACTTTCTGCCAGCGTCACAGCCCGCTTGCACACAGCAAGTTCGCAAAGTGCGGCCATTCGGTTACAGTGCGCAACAGATTTTTCTCCACGCCCCGCCTCACTGTAGTCACAGCTGTAACCAAAACCACCAGTCGCCCGTATACGACTATGAATAGTCCCACCCCCTCATCCAGCTTCCTGCAGGATGCAGAGTCACACCTGCGTGAGCTGATGCTGCGCGGTCTGCAAGGTGATGCGGCGGCGCATGGGCAATTATTGACGCAACTGGCGCAATTGTTGCGCAAATTCTATCAACGGCGGCTGACCTACCATCACGCCGAAGTGGAGGATCTGGTGCAGGAGACATTGCTGGCAGTTCATACGCGCCGCGCGACCTACGATCCGGCGCAGGCATTCACCTCGTGGGTGTATGCCGTGGCGCGTTACAAGCTGATCGATTACCTGCGTCGGCAGCGGCTACGCGTCACCGTCAACATTGATGACTGTGCCGATCTGTTTGGCGTCGAGGCAACCGATGCCGAAGATGCCGAACGCGATGTCAACGACTTGCTCGCTGAATTACCGAGCGCACAGCGCACCGCCATTGAGCTGACACGCATCGAAGGCTTGTCCGTCGAAGAAGCGGCGGCACGCAGCGGTCAATCGATTTCCGGCATCAAGGTCGGCGTGCATCGCGGCCTGAAAAAACTGAGCGCCTTGCTCAACAGCGAGCACAGAAATTGATATGCAGACAGACGAACTCATTGCCTCGTTAACCAGCGACCTGAAACCCGCGCCACGCAATCTGATTGCGCAGCTGCTGGGCTGGGGTACGCTGGTAGGTCTGGGCATTGCGTTGCTTGCCTTACTGGTTACCGTGGGCGTGCGCGCGGATCTGGCCACGGCGCTATTCAGCTGGCCGTTCTGGATGAAGTGGACCTACGCCATCAGCATGGCCCTGACCGCTTACATATTGTGTGACCGCATGGCGCGGCCAGGCGGTCGTCTCAGTTGGCTCATCCTGTTGCCTCTGCTGCCGCTGCTGATGCTTGGCGTATTGTCCATCCGCACGCAGTTACATCTGCCGGAAGCCGCACGCATGGCCACCTGGCTGGGACACTCGGCCGCCCTCTGTCCATTCAACATTGGCGCGTTGTCCATCCCCGTGTTTGCCGTGCTATGCCGCACCCTGCGCCGCGCCGCGCCGACGCAACTGCGTACTGCCGCCTGCGTTGCCGGCCTGCTGTCCGGCGCGATTGCTGCATTTGTGTATGGCCTGATCTGCACCGAAAGCAGCGTGTCATTCGTCACCACCTGGTACACGCTGGGCATGTTGTTGCCCGCAGCAATTGGCGCGTTATTCGGCAATACGCTTTTGCGCTGGCGCTGATAGCGGCACGCCAAAACGCCGCACCATAAAACACAGCAACACGAACCCCGCACAGCCAGCCAGCGCGATGACATTCTCATGCCACTGCGGCGACAGGATCAGCATGAAGCCGCGATCCTTCACCAATGCCGAAAAACTCGACACGCAGAACGGCATCAGGAACAGACGCGCAATGACCCAGAAATCGCGCCGCAACTGACCTCCACCCGACACACTGAGAATCAGGCCAAACCCGATCACCCCACTGATGCCCAGTGAAGTGAGCCAGAGGCGTGGCGCCGGATCGAAATGACAAACCGTCATCGTCAGATACCAGATGAGATAGCACCAAAGGACTTGTTTGGCGGCGGGGAGATGACGGAGATAGTTCAACATGGATTGGATTTAGATGACATCAATTCGATCCGCAATGATCAGCCACCATTCCACAATGCCACTGCCGAAACACAAAAGCGGACACCCCACAACCAACTCACTGCTGTGTGTCGAGAGACCTCATAGCAGCACATCTTAAGAGTGCTCACAAACAATGTGCTTTAGGCATCATTATCTTCCTCGTCCTCATCGTCTGAACGCTCCCAGTATTGATAGTACTGCGTAGCCTCACCCCATTTACCACGTTGCAAGTTGAGGCGAGGCTCACCAATGGCCACGGACACGGCTTCAAGTATGTTTAATGCTGCCTCCACTGTTTGGCTCACCGCCGCCGTATCCGTTGAGAGTTGATTAGCCTTCGTAACCCACTGAGTACCGAACCAAGAGAAACGATTCCATCTCTCTGAGAGGTGATCCGACTTGTGCGCTTTCAGCCTATTAAAAAGACGATCTGTACCTGCACCAGTCTGACCTAAGTAAACCAACTCATATTCCGCATAAAGAGCATAGATGCCGCGTTGCTGTCTGAAATCGACAGGGCGTGCTTTTAGGCTGCGGCTTGCCGCCCCCATGAGAGTTCCAGCAACTTTCTGTCTACCCCAAAAAACTCGATCAACTCGCCAATGTAGGCCATAGCTTTGTATCATTGAGACATCTCCTTAATTGTTAACTAGCACAGTAGGCTGGGATGCAATCCCAGCATTTTCTCGGCTCGACAACCAGATGCTGGGTTTGCGCTACGCTTCAACCCAGCCTACACAGGTCGCGCAGCGAAGCCAATTACGCATCACTCCTGTCTGAACGTCACCACCAGCACATCGCGAAAGGCCGGGTGCCCTGCATCAATGGGGCTGACCGGCGTCACGCCGTGCCAGACGCGGCTGTCATCGACGAAAGCGGCATCGCCCGCTTCGACCAGCGTAAAACTGCCCACCAGATGGCGCTGTGTATCGTGAATGGTGGTCACGCCTTCGGCAATGTTCTCGCGCGTCACCAGCATCACCAGCACCCAATCGACGCCATCGCGATGCAAGCCTTCCGGCGTAGGTTTGCCCTGCTCGCCTGCATGGGCTTCGATACGGAACTGATGACACTCCACATGCCAGACGGCGGGATGTGCTGCGGCCGGTGTAAGTGCATCGAATAACCGATAACAAGTGCGCAGGATCGCCATCAACAAGGGGTGACTGGCAATGTGATCGGTCATGGACTGGAACCAGCGTTCGATGCCGCCATTCAGGGTGTTGTAATCGCGGCTCTGATAATGCGGCTGCCGTGGCTTGCGCTGGATGGCCTTGGCCGATACCGCAAAGGCGTCGAAACGTCGGCGTCGATAACGCCCGCCATCCGCCATATAGGTATCCACGCCCAGATCGTTCCAGCTGGCCGCAAATGATGGCCAGTCGCGTAACGCCGCCTCGGGCAGCAAAGTCTTGAAGACAGCCGCCGGCGCAAAGGCAAAGCCCTGCGCGCGCAGATGGCCGGTAACATCGAAGTGAAGGTGTTGTTCGGAACTCATCAGTAACAGCAAGACGCAATCGCGCCGTAACCGCTCTCCTTGAAAGCCAATCAATTCAACTCAAACCTGATCGCAGCGCACAAAAAACGTGCGGAGCCGATACATAACTGCGCCGTTTGAGTTCAGTACCGCATGTTTTCACGGCTACCCGCTCAGCACACCCTCTCTAACTCGCTGATTCATAACAATCATACCCGCTGGCACAGGCATTGCATTGATAAACCTACAGAGTTCGCATCCCCCCGCAACTCTGGTGAGGCTTCTCCTTCTGGCGAGGAGTCTCCTTGGCAACGCCGCCGACGGTCAGCAAGCACTCCGGGCTACTGACTTTCGCGCGGCGTTTTTTTTGGTGGAGTGATTCGAGACTGAATCATGAACGGTTGCGGACCGCCTGAACCAGTATCACGAGAGCATTCATGAGTACAGACACCCAAAAGCTATTGGTCATCGGCAACGGCATGGTCGGCCATCGGCTGCTGGAATCGCTGGTCGCGGCACGACTTCCATATGAAGTCACCGTGCTGTGCGAAGAACCGCGTCCGGCTTACGACCGCGTGCAACTGTCGGGTTATTTTTCCGGCAAGACTGCTGAAGACCTGTCGCTGGTCAAGGATGGTTTCTTTGAACAGCATGACATCGCACTGCATCTGAATGAAAAAGCCGAGCACATCGATCGCGCCAACAAGATGGTACGCACTTCGCAGGGTCGAGAGCTGAGTTACGACAGGCTGGTGATTGCCACCGGTTCTTATCCCTTCGTGCCGCCGGTGCCGGGCCATGATCGCGAACACTGCCTGGTGTATCGCACCATCGAAGATCTGGAAGCCATCAAGGCCGCCGGCGCGGTCAGCAAGACTGGTGTGGTCATCGGCGGCGGTCTGCTGGGTCTGGAAGCAGCCAAAGCACTGAAAGACCTGGGTGTGGAAACGCACGTGGTCGAATTCGCTACACGTCTGATGGCCGTGCAACTGGATGATGCCGGCGGCTTGGTGCTGCGCAGGAAGATCGAAGAACTGGGCGTGAAAGTGCACACCGGCAAGAACACCAAAGAAATTGTCGATGGCACCACTGCCCGTCACAAGATGGTGTTTGCAGACGGCAGCACGCTGGAAACCGACATGATCGTGTTCTCCGCAGGCATTCGTCCGCAGGATGCGCTGGCCAGGTCCGCCGGTCTGGAGATCGGCCCGCGCGGCGGCGTGGCGATCAACAATCAATGCCAGACCTCCGATGCCGCCATCTATGCCATCGGCGAATGCGCGCTGTGGAGCGGCAAAATTTTCGGTCTGGTGGCGCCGGGTTATCAGATGGCGCAAACCGTGGTGAATCACCTGCAGGACAAGGACGCCGCCTTCACCGGCGCGGACATGAGCACCAAGTTGAAGCTGATGGGCGTGGATGTGGCCTCGCTGGGCGATGCCTTGTGTCAATCGCCCGGTGCGCGCGCTTATTCATTCGTCGATGAACGCAAGCAGATCTACAAAAAACTGGTGGTCAGCGAAGACGGAAAGTACTTGTTGGGTGGCATTCTGGTCGGCGATGCGGCCGACTATGGCAACTGGTTGCAGATGATGCTCAATGCCCTGCCCCTGCCCGAGCATCCTGAAGAACTGATCCTACCGGCAATCGAAGGCGGCAAGAAGCCCGTGGCGCTGGGCGTGGCGGCGCTGCCCAACTCGGCGCAGATCTGTTCCTGCAACAATGTCAGCAAGGGCGACCTGTGCGCCGCGATTGATGCGGGCTGCACCACGCTGGGTGCGCTGAAAAAAACCACCAAGGCCGGCACTTCCTGCGGCGGTTGCAGCACATTGGTCGGCCAGATACTGAAAGCGGAACTGTCCAGTCGTGGCGTCAGCGTCAACAACCACCTCTGCGAACACTTCAAGTATTCACGCCAGGAATTGTTTCATCTGGTCAAGGTAAGCCAGATCAAGACCTTTGATGAACTGATCAGGAAACATGGCCACGGTCATGGCTGCGACATCTGCAAGCCCACCGTGGGTTCAATCATGGCCTCGATCTACAACGAGTTCGTGCTCAAGCGCGACAAGGCTGCATTGCAGGACACCAACGATTACTACCTGGCCAACATGCAGAAGAACGGCACTTATTCAGTGGTGCCGCGCATCGCCGGCGGCGAACTGACGCCGCGCCAGTTGATCATCATCGGCCAGATTGCCGAAAAATTCGGTCTGTACACCAAGATCACCGGCGGTCAGCGCATCGACCTGTTCGGCGCACAGGTGCATGAGCTGCCGCTGATCTGGAAGGAACTGACCGATGCCGGCTTTGAATCCGGTCATGCTTACGGCAAGTCGCTGCGCACCGTGAAATCCTGTGTGGGTTCGACATGGTGTCGCTATGGCGTGCAGGACAGCGTCGGGCTCGCCATCGAACTGGAGAATCGTTACAAGGGCCTGCGTTCGCCGCACAAGATCAAGTTCGCCGTATCGGGCTGCACGCGCGAATGTGCCGAGGCGCAGGGCAAGGACATCGGCGTGATCGCTTCCGAGAAAGGATGGAACCTGTATGTGTGCGGTAATGGCGGCATGAAGCCGCGACACGCCGATCTATTCGCCAGCGATCTGGACAAGACCACGCTGATTCGATACATCGATCGCATCCTGATGTTCTACATCCGCACCGCCGACCGGCTGCAGCGCACCTCCACCTGGATGGAAAATCTGGAGGGCGGTCTCGACTATCTCAAGCAGGTGGTGTGTGAGGACAAGCTGGGCCTCGGTGCCGAGCTGGAAGCCGACATGGACAATGTCATCAACACCTACGAATGCGAATGGAAGAAGGCCATCAACGAACCGGAAACGCTCAAGCGCTTCCGCCACTTCATCAACAGCGACGCCACCGACAATCGCGTGATGTTTGTGCAGGAGCGCGGCCAGATTCGCCCGGCCACCCGCGAAGAACTGGCCGGGCGCATGGAAAAGAATGAAATGAAAGAAGCGGTATGAACATGCAAACTCATTTCTCGACACAGGCAGCCGGCAAAGTCGAAACCGGTACGAGCAAGCAATGGCATCACGTCTGCGCCTTTGATGACATCACGCCGCAAACCGGCGTCTGCGCCCTGATCAACGACCGGCAGATTGCCGTGTTCCGCTTCGATGACATGGTGTTCGCCGTGGACAATTACGACCCCGCCAGCGAGGCCAATGTGCTCTCGCGCGGTCTGGTCGGCGATCTGAACGGCGAACTGGTGGTGGCCTCGCCGATCTATAAGCATCACTACAATCTGGTCACCGGTCGTTGCCAGGAAGACCCTGACAATTCCATTGCCGCCTATCCGGTGCGTGTGGCCAACAATCAGATATGGGTGCAGGCCACGCCATTGAAGCGCAGTGGCCGCCGCAGGCTGGTGGTGATTGGCAATGGCATGGCCGGCATGCGCACGGTCGAAGAGCTGCTGCAACTGGCGCCGAATGCTTATGACATCACCGTGATCGGCGCCGAGCCGCATGGCAATTACAACCGCATCCTGCTGTCGCCGGTGTTGTCAGGCGAAAAGCAGGTCGCCGACATCATGATCAATCCGGTTGAGTGGTATGCCGAGAAAGGCATCAAGCTGCATGCCGGCGATGCCGTGACGGCGATTGATCGCACGCATCGCGTGGTCAGGACAGCCTCCGGCGCCGAGTTTCCTTATGACCGGCTGCTGCTGGCCACCGGCTCCAATCCCGTCATGCTGCCGATACCCGGCAAGGATCTGCCCGGCGTGGTGAGCTTTCGCGATCTCAGCGATGTCGATGCCATGCTGGCTGCTTCAAAGCAGTACCAACATGCCGTCGTGATTGGTGGCGGCCTGCTGGGACTGGAAGCCGCATATGGCTTGAAGCGACGCGGCATGGCAGTCACCGTGGTGCATCTGCTGGATACCTTAATGGAGCGGCAACTGGACAAGGCCGCTGCCGACCTGCTGAAAGCCTCGCTGGAACAGCGCGGCCTGCAATTCATCATGCCCGCCAGGACGGAAGCGATTCTCGGTGAGTCGCGCGTGACCGGCGTGCGTTTTGCGGATGGCAGGGAAATCCCTGCCGACCTGGTCGTCATGGCGGCCGGCATTCGCCCCAATATCGAGCTGGCGCAACAGGCCCATCTGCGTTGCGAACGCGGCGTGCTGGTCGATGATGCCATGCAAACCTACGATCCAACGATTTATGCCGTGGGCGAATGCATACAGCATCGCAAGCTGACATACGGTCTGGTCGCACCCATCTGGGATCAGGCGCGCGTCTGCGCCATCCATCTTGCGGAAGTGGGCGTGTCCTACTATCGCGGCTCGATCACTTCCACGCAGTTGAAGGTGACTGGCATCGATTTGTTCTCTGCCGGTGAATTCACCGGCGGCCCGAACAGCGAAGCCCTGGTGATGAAGGACGCCAAACGCGGCATTTATAAACGCGTGGTGATTGAAGACAACAAGGTGCGCGGCGCCGTGCTGTACGGCGATACCAAGGACGGTCCGTGGTACTTCGAACTGATGAACGAAGGTCGCGATATCGGCAGCCTGCGCGAGCATCTGCTGTTCGGCGCCGCGTTTGCGGATTCGGCGGCGTGATACATGTCCATTGAGACAGCAGTCAAAACCACCTGTCCCTATTGCGGCGTAGGTTGCGGCGTCAAGGTCATACAGAGCAGTCAAGGCCCGGTTGTCATGGGCGATGCCGAGCATCCGGCCAATCAGGGGCGTCTGTGCTCCAAGGGATCGGCGCTGGGTGAAACGCTGGGTCTGGATGGCCGTCTGCTGGCGCCGCGCATGCGCGATGCAGTGGGCAATTGGAGCGATGTCGCCTGGGACACGGTGCTGGATCATGTCGCACAGGGCTTTCGCAGGATCATCGACACACACGGCCCGGATGCCGTTGCCTTTTATGTATCCGGTCAACTGCTGACCGAAGATTATTACGTCGCCAACAAGTTGATGAAGGGCTTCATCGGCTCGGCGAACATCGACACCAATTCTCGCTTGTGCATGTCATCGGCAGTGGCCAGCTACAAACGCGCCTTTGGCGAAGACGTGGTGCCGGTGAACTACGACGATCTGGAACAGGCCGAGCTGATCGTGCTGGTAGGATCGAACACGGCATGGTGTCATCCCATCGTGTTTCAGCGCATCGTCAAGGCCAGGGAACAGCGTCCCGACCTGAAGATTGTGGTGATCGACCCCCGTCGCACCGCCACCTGCGAAGTCGCCGACCTGCATCTGCCCATCAAGGCCGGCAGCGATGTGTGGCTGTTCAACGGTCTGCTGAGCTTTCTGCATCAGCATGGCGTGGAAGACACGGACTTCATCAACCGGCATACCAGGGGCCTGGAAAAAGCCATGATTACCGCAGACAACACCGCCGGTTCGGTGTCATCGGTAGCCAAGGCCTGCGGCCTCGCGCAAAACACGGTCGAGGAGTTCTATCGCCTGTTCGCACGCCATGAACGCGCCATCACGCTGTATTCGCAGGGCGTGAATCAATCCTCGCAGGGCACGGACAAGGGCAACAGCATCATCAATTGCCATCTGCTGACCGGACGCATCGGCAAGCCCGGCATGGGTCCGTTCTCCATCACCGGTCAGCCCAATGCCATGGGCGGCCGCGAAGTCGGCGGCCTGGCCAACATGCTGGCTGCGCACATGGACATCGACAACAGCGCACATCGCCGCACCGTGCAAACTTTCTGGGACAGCCCGCGGATCGCCGACAAGCAAGGATTGAAAGCAGTGGATCTGTTCAAGGCCATTCATGCCGGCAAGGTCAAGGCCGTATGGATCATGGCCACCAATCCCGTGGTGAGTCTGCCGGACGCCAACAAGGTGCGCGCAGCACTGGAGCGCTGCGAACTGGTGGTGTCATCCGATGTGGCGCTGAACACCGATACCAATCAGGTCGCTCATGTACTGCTGCCCGCCGCTGCCTGGGGCGAGAAAGACGGCACGGTCACCAACTCGGAACGCCGCATCTCACGGCAACGCGCCTTCCTGCCGCTGCCCGATCAGGCCAAACCGGACTGGTGGATACTGTGCGAAGTCGCCAGGCGCATGGGGTATGCTGACGGCTTCAACTTCCAGTCCGCACATGAAATCTTTCTGGAACATGCACGCCTGTCCGGCGCCGACAATGCAGGCGAACGTGTCTTCAACATCAGCGGCCTGCAAACACTGAGTCGCACTGAGTTCGATGCGCTGCAACCGGTGCAATGGCCGGTGCTGAACAAGGATGCCGGTACGGCGCGTGTATATACCGATGGCAAATTTTCATTTGGAGATCGCAAGGCGCGCTTCGTCGCCACCAAACCCGTCTTTCCCAGACACGCCACCAATGAAGAATACCCCTTGGTGTTGAACACCGGCCGCATTCGCGATCAGTGGCACACCATGAGCCGCACCGGCAAGGCGCCGCGACTCAATAACCATATCCCCGAACCCTATGTGGACATGCATCCACAGGACGCGCTGCTGTACGGCGTGCGCGAAGGTGAACTGGTACGCGTGGCCACGCGCTGGGGTTCGATGGTGGCGCGCCTGAAGCTCAGCGGCGAAATGCCACGGCGCATGATCTTCGTGCCGATTCACTGGAATGGCGCGTTCTCCTCCGATGCCCGTGTCGGCGCACTGGTGAATCCGGTGGTCGATCCGATTTCCGGCGAACCGGAATTCAAACACACACCCGCGCGCGTCGAATCCTTCGTGGTGAGCTGGCAGGGTTTTGTGTTGTCGCGACACAGTGTGACGGCGAAAGATGCCATCTGGTGGACGCAGGCACAGGGCGAACAATTCATTCGTCATGAAATTGCCGGACGCCGCGCCTATGCCGACTGGTCGCCGTGGGCGCGCAAGCTGCTCGGCGCCGAAGATGCCAGTGCCGATTTTCTGGAGTTCTACGATGTCGGCACACGCGTGTATCGCGCTGCTTATCTGGTAGACAACCGCATTGAGTCATGCGTCTATGTTTCGCCACGTCCCGACCTGCCTTCGCGTTCCTGGCTGGCCAGTCTGTTCAGCAAGACCAGGGTGAACGATGCAGATCGTGCCGGATTGCTGGCCGGTCGTTCAGTCGATCCGGCCGCGGATGCCGGGCCCACCGTCTGTTCATGTTTTGGCGTGGGCCGCAACAGCATCTGCGCCGCCATCAAAAAACATGGTTTGAATACGCCACAACAAATCGGTCAGCAGTTGAAAGCCGGCACCAATTGCGGTTCGTGCCTTCCCGAACTGAAAACCATCCTGCTGGAACAGAAGGCGCAGGGCGCGGCCTGATTGCAGGCGTAAATACAAGCTATGGCAATGCTGCGGGTTGCGGCAGATTCTGCGCCGTTCTCACTGCCGTTTCCGCCGGCGTGCGCGACAACACCAGCTGCGCGCCATCAGGCAGCACAAACACATTCACGCGCATGTCGGTGGCTGCCGTTGTGGCGCTGCCGCGATTCAGCGCCAGCGCCACTTCAGGCGTCAACAATAGACTCTGTTTGTCACCCAGACGTGACAGCAGGTACTTGATCGCCGGATACACATCGGCAGGGGTCTGCGCACCGGAGGCAAACAGGCGCAGTTGCGGTTCGAGCACCGGCCACGACAAGTCATGACGTTGCAGGGTGTGTTGCTTGACGATGCCAATGGCTGCATCCAACCATTGTGCCGCTTCCGGAACAATCGCTCCCGGTTCGGAGAAGTTCAACTGCACTGCACGCACCGATAATTCGCCCGCACCCTGCAACAACACACCGAAGCTGATTTGGGTGGCATCGGCCGCCACCGGCAAGGTCACGCTGCGATGCACCCAGCCATCTTCACTCTGTGGTGCAGTCAATAAGTTCTGTTCGCTATCGTCATCGAACATCAGTGTGGCGGCGTCATGCTGGGTCTTCAGCCATAACGAAGCATTCATGGCAGCGCCAGCCCTGATCTCGGCGCTGATGGTGACGCGCCGCTGCCGCCAGCCCTGTGCCGGCAAGCGCGCCAGCACGTTGCCCAATACAGGCGTGTCTTGCGCACAGTACAGATTGAGAGCGGCGCCGGATTCGTCTGTCACCTGACCTTCGGTCTGCAATTGACAGCCCGCATCTGCCTGGCCATTGAAGACCCATTCACTGACGACCGGCGTTGATTGTATGGAGGCGCGCAGCGGCGCAACGACCGGCGCATGCGTCAGTGTGTTTGACGGATGACCGGGCGTCATCGCAGCGGCAGCCAGCAGACCAAAGAGGAGACCCTTCATCGACAAACCCTGATCGTTATAAGCGCCGCCGTCCGAATCGGCAGCGGATGATCAGAGTGTGATGGGCATCACGAAAATTAGGAAGCGCAGAAAAAGCTTATGTTCAGCCGAACGGCAAATTTCTTTGTTATGTCGAGCCAGAGACTCGCTGAAAACCGGCGAACAAAAAACAAGGCGCAACCGCTTACACAATTGCGCCTTATGTTTTTATTTATCAGCTATGACTATGTGTCCCCGCATCACCACTTTCCGTCACGCCCAGTCGCTTGTGCATGATGGGGCTGGTGGTGGTGTATTGCAGATGCACTTTCTTGCCGGGTTCCAGATATTCCTTGATCGCGAACGCCGCCAGCGCCGCCTCATGAAAGCCGGACAGGATCAGCTTCTTCTTGCCGGGATAAGTATTGATGTCGCCCACGGCAAAAATGCCGGGAATGGTGGTCTGGAATTTTTCGGTATCCACATGAATGGCGCGCTTGTTGAGCTCGAAGCCCCATTCGGCAATCGGTCCCAGCTTGGGATGCAGACCGAAGAACACCAGCAACTGTTCGCAATCCACCGCACGCGTGACGCCATCGGCGCACTGCACGCGAACGCCCTTGAGCTGACCGTTGTCTTCAATCAACTCCTTGGCCTGGCCAATGAGAACATCGGCGCGCTGTTCGTCACGCAACGCCATCAGCTTGTCCACGGTGGCCTGCGCGCCGCGGAACTCGGCACGACGATGAATCAACACCACGCTGTTGGCCACATCGGCCAGCACCACCGCCCAGTCCAGCGCCGAGTCGCCGCCGCCCATGATGACCACATCCTTGCCTTCGAAAGCCTTCGGATCGCGCACGCGATAATGAATCTGCTTGCCTTCGTAGCGTTCCACATTGGGCACCGCGAGCTTGCGTGCTTCAAATGCGCCTACGCCGCCGGCAACGATTACCGCGCCAGCATCGAGCTGCGTACCCGCACTGGTGCCGACGAGGAAACGACCGTTCTCCTGCTTCTGCACGGTCTGCACGGTTTGACCCAGATGATATTGCGCGCCGAAAGGCTTGATCTGTTCCAGCAACAGATCGGTCAATTGCTGACCGGTGCACACCGGCACCGCAGGAATGTCATAGATGGGTTTGTCGGGATACAACTCGACACACTGCCCGCCCACTTTGGACAGGGAATCGACCAGATGGGTTTTCAGGCCCAGCAGACCCAGTTCAAATACCTGGAAAAGACCGCAGGGACCGGCGCCGACGATGACGACGTCGGTGCTGATGGGACCAGAAGCGTTGGGCGTGGTGTGAGTTGCGTCAGACGGTAAGGACACGATGAGACTCCGCATCAAGAATGGAAGATGAAACCGGGCCGGCAGCGGCATCGAGTTGTTTCTCGATCAACCACTGACGATTGAACAAACGCGACTGGTACTTGTGGCCGCTATCGCACAGGATGGTCACAATGGTGTGACCCGGACCGAGCAGTCTGGCCACCTGCACCGCAGCGGCGACGTTGACGCCGCTGGTACTGCCAAGAAACAGGCCTTCTTCATGCAGCAGGCGATACACCATGGTGACGGCGTCAACGTCATTGACATGCACCGCGCCGTCCAGCGGCGAGTCGGCCAGGTTGGCGGTGACGCGACCGATGCCGATGCCTTCGGTAATCGAGCCCGGACCATTGGCCTTGAGTTCACCGCTGTTGACCCAGTGATACAGCGAACTGCCTTGCGGATCGGCAAGGTACATCCGGACACTGGCTTTCCTGCTTTTGAGATATCGCGACACGCCGCCAAGCGTGCCGCCCGTGCCGGTGGCGCATACAAAGGCATCCACCTTGCCGCCGGTCTGCTGCCAGATTTCCGGGCCGGTGCTGTCGATGTGCGCCTGACGATTGGCCGTGTTGTCGAACTGATTGGCCCAGATGGCGTTGGGCAGATGCTGCGCCAGACGGCCCGCCACATGTTGATACTGATTCGGGTTGGAATACGGCACCACCTTGATCGGCAGCACTTCGGCGCCCAGGGTACGCAGCGTGGCGAATTTTTCCGGCGACTGATTGTCCGGCATGGTGATCAGCAAACGATAACCACGCGCATTGCACACATGCGCCAGACCGATGCCGGTGTTACCCGCCGTGCCTTCCACCACCACGCCGCCGGGCTGGAGCGCGCCGCTGCGTTCGGCGGCTTCGATGATCCAGCGTGCCGCGCGATCTTTCACCGAACCGCCCGGATTCATGAACTCGGCCTTGCCGAGAATCTCGCAGCCGGTCTCGGCACTCAGGCGTGCCAGACGGATCAGCGGCGTGTTGCCGATGGCATCGGCAAAACCGGCTTTGATTTGTCGTTCACCTGCACTCATGTCATTACAGTCCGCATTGCTCATCAACCCATCTCAATCAACAAAGGGTTCAATGCACTGAACCCTATAAATTTCATGTAGGGGCGCGATTCATCGCGCCCGTCTGCATCTCACGCCCATCGACTGCAGCCTGCTCCGCGGTGGTGTTGAACCAGCGCAATTTCTCATGCAGCCGCGTCACTTCACCGACAATCAGCAGGGCTGGCGACTTTACCTGCGCCTGCTCCACCTGCTGCGCCAGCGTCGCCACCGTACCGAAAATCACCCGCTGGCCCGGACGTGTGCCCTGTTCGATGACTGCCGCCGCACGTTCCGCCGGCACACCGTGGGTCTGCAACTGACTCAAGATCCTCGGCAGACCGGCCAACCCCATGTAGAACACCGCAGTTTGCCCCGGCCGGGCCAGCATTGACCAGTCCATCGGCGTATCCGGCGAGCTGTCGTTTTTGGCATGCCCAGTGGTGAAGCTGAGAATCTGCGCGTAATCGCGATGCGTCAGCGGAATGCCCGCATAAGCTGCGCACCCCGCCGCGGCACTGATACCCGGCACCACTTCAAAACGGATGCCGTGCTCGGCCAGCTTTTCCAGCTCCTCGCCACCACGGCCAAATACAAACGGATCGCCGCCCTTCAGGCGACATACCCGCTTGCCCTGCCTGGCCAGATCCACCAGCAACTGGTTGATGTCTTCCTGCGCGACATAGGCCTGACCGGCCGTCTTGCCGACGTAGATGCGCTCGGCATCGCGGCGCACCAGTTCCAGCACTTCGTCGGACACCAGACGGTCGTACACCACCACATCGGCGTTCTGCATCACGCGCAGGGCACGCAGGGTCAGCAGGCCGGGATCGCCGGGGCCGGCGCCCACCAGCGCCACTTCACCTGCCGGTGCGGCTGAATGCCCGATCTGACTGATGTCCGCATCCATTGCCTGTTCAATACTGGCGCGCGCCGTCTGTTCGCGTCCGGCCAGCACATCGGCGGCAATATCGCCATCGAAAAACCGCTCCCAGAAACGGCGGCGCTCATCGGCATTGCGGACGCGCTGTTTAACTGCGCCACGCAATTCACCGGAGAGCCTTGCCAGCCTGCCCAAACCCACGGGCAACAAGGCTTCCAGTTTTTCCCGCAGTCGGCGTGTCAGCACCGGCGCATCGCCGCTGCTGCCGACTGCAACAATCACCGGCGAGCGATCAACAATGGCCGGCATGATGAAGCGCGACAACTCGCGATCATCGACCACATTCACCGGAACGTGGCGCGCCTCGGCGCTGCGCGATACCCAGGCATTCACCGCCTGCACATCGGTGGCCGCGACAGCCAGACGCGCGCCATCCAGATGCTCGGGGCGAAACTCTTCGGCCAGATGTCTGAGCTCACCGCGCGCAAGACGTTCCTTGAGAGACTGGCACAATTCCGGCGAAATGATGGTGATCGCCGCACCCGCACGCGCCAGCAACAGCGCCTTGCGCGCCGCCACCTCGCCGCCGCCGATCACCACTACGGGTTGATCGGTAATGCGTAGAAAGATGGGGAAGTAATCCATTGCCGCAGTGAGTCCGGTTGCAACCCTAACTTATGAAGTCACGGTCTGTTTCACCGGCTTGATCGGAATGACACGGGTGCGTGGCTGCAGGCCGCATTCACGGGTTTCCGGATTTTCCCACCACCAGCGGCCCGAACGTGGATCGGCGCCCGGCTCTACTGCGCGTGTGCAGGGCGCGCAACCGATGCTGGGATACCCCTGATCGTGCAGCGGATTGTAGGGCAGCGCCCTGGCTTGCACATAGTCATGGATGTCCTGTTCGGTCCAGTCCAGCAGCGGGCTGACCTTCCACATGCTGTAGCGTTCATCCCATTCCACTGGCTGACCTTTGGCGCGTTCGGAGGATTGTTCGCGACGCACGCCGGTGACCCAGGCCTTGCGGCCCTTGATGGCGCGCATGAACGGCTCGATCTTGCGTACCCCGCAGCAGGCCTGACGTTCGGCCAGCCCGATATAAAATCCATTGATGCCGTTGTTGCGCACATAGGCTTCCACTGCCTGGGTATCGGGATAGAACACAGTGATGCGCTGCTTGTAGCGACGCTCGACGCGGTCCAGCAGATCCAGGGTTTCCGGCGGCAGACGCCCGGTGTCCAGCGTAAAGATCTCGATTTCCGGCGCGTAAGTGAAAATCAGGTCCGTGAGCACCATGGCTTCGATGCCCAGGCTGCTGGAATACACCACATCGCCATAATCAGTAACTGCGCGCTGCAACAGGGCGGCAGAGTCGCGTTGCAGGGTTTGCAGACGGGGGGTCAGGGTATCGGTGCTCATTGAAGTATCCGGGCCGGAAAATATAAAGGGGGCATCGCCCCCCACATTGGCAGCCACTGTAGCCAAGCCGGCAGCCGACCCCAAAGACTGTTTCGTTCTCACCAGATGCGGGGTCGTTATACGACAGGTATGCTGCGCGTCCATACCCACCCGCCATTTCACAGGACTTCAGGGAATTTCATGAGCGACAAGCCTTTCGACAGAAGCAAAACCGCCGCCGTACTGACCATGCTGGCAGCCTGGCTGGCGACCATGCCCGGCACCTTGAGCGCTGCGCCTTATTCCGAATCCCCGGTGCGTTTCGTGGTGACCACCGGCATCACGACGGGTGGCGATACCATCGAGAAAATCGAATACAACCACGGCGGGTCCGCCACCATCAAGGGCGGCGGCCTGGTGCAGATCGGCGGCGGCGTGCAATACCACCGGCCCTATTCGGCCTTCTCAGCGCTGGCCACGCTGAACTACCACATCGACAGCGCCACGGCGCGCAACGGCGACGCCTATTTCGACCGTGTGCCGCTGGAGCTGCTGGGGTTCTACCATCTCAACGAATGGTGGCGTATCGGCGGTGGACTGCGTTACACCATGAATCCTACGTTCACGGAAAAATTCGATTACGAGGATCGCATCACCATCGACTACAAGAACGCCACCAGTCTGGTATTGCAGGTTGGCTTCGGCACCGAACGTTTCTGGGGTGCGCTGCGCTATGTGAATGAATCCTTCGATGCCGAGCGGTTGACCGTGGGGCGCTTCTCCGCGCCTTACCACCATACCGACGATGGTTCACATGTCGGCCTGTTCGGCTATTTTCTTTTTTGATTGATTGCCGCCCATGCCCGTCACCCTGCCAGTGCTCGCCCTGTCGCTGTTGCCCGCCGCTGCAGCGACGAGCAGTTTCAACGATGCCTGCGCAGCGCTGATTCCACCGGCACTGGCCAGCAAGCTGGCGACCGACCTGCCCGGATATCAACTGCCGGACAGCGGCGATGCCGGGGAACAACGCAACCAAAGCATCGCCGAGCAGGGCGACTGGCCCTGTCCCTTTGTGGTGCCAGGCGATTTCGACGGTAACGGCTCGCTGGATCGCGCGCTGTTGCTGAAACCACGCCAGTCCGGCACAGCCCGCTTGATCGGCGCGATGAACAACAATGGTCAATGGCAGCTCTCGCTCAGCGAAGACTGGCCGCTCGCCTTGAACGACAGCGAACTCAGTCCAAAAGAATCCGGTTTGTATCAACGTGAAGACGCCATCAGACAGCCGGTGGAACAGCTCGATCAACTGGCCAGCCTGCAAGCCGAATACGCCTGCTTCACGGCCGGCAAACTAAACGGCCAATACGCTGTCTATGCGCTGGTCAATGGCAAATGGCAAAAACTGACGCTGCGGGATCAATGAACCCTGTCACGATCATTCGACCAGCCGGTTTTTCCACACGCCACCGTTTTAACCATCACCGATAAACCAGACCATCAAGACGCGCAGCCAGCGCGCCCACTCATGCCGCTCCGCCAGATGAACCCGGAATTCCATCGCCTGACTGCGCCAGCCAGCGGCGTTCTGTTGCGCCACCCCATCGTGCTGATCAGCCTGCTGATTCTGGGCGCATGCGTACTGGTGGCTTCAACCTATCGTTTCTTCGGCATCACCTGGGATGAGCCGGAACATCTTGCTGCCGGCATGCAATTGCTGGATCGCGATGTCTATACCTATGACATCCAGCATCCAGCGCTGGCGCGCAAGGCCATGGCGCTGGGACCGTATCTGCTGGGCGCGCATGCCTCGGATGCGCCAGGTCCAAGCGGCGAACAACCAGGACGGGAACTGTTATACAAAAGCGGCCACTACGAACTGTATCTGTATCTGGCGCGGCTGGGCATGCTGCCATTTCTGGCAGTGCTGCTGTGGTCCACCTGGGCATGGACCCGGCATTTTTACGGCAGCGGAACGGCGTTGCTGGCCACCCTGATGTTGATCGCCACGCCCCCCATTCTCGGCCATGCAGGAGTGGCGGCGCTGGATGTACCTGGTGCAGCCATGTGCACGCTGGCTTTTTATTGCCTGCTGCGCTGGTTTGAAACCCAATCCTGGAAATATGCGCTGGCCACCGGCCTCAGCTCGGGACTGGCGATGGCCAGCAAACTGTCCAGCCTGCCATTCATTGGCGTGGTGGGCTTGGCGTGGCTGCTGTGCTGGTGGTTTGGCCGGTTACGACAGACCACCACAGAACACGTGCCGCGAGTGTCTCTGGCGCGCTGGTTCGCACAAACTGGCACCATGCTGTTGGCGGCCGTATTGTGTACTGCATTCACTTACAGCTTTGATTTCCGTTATACCGTTACCGATCAGGCGCCCAGCAACGCTGCCTGGAATTACCTGTTTGGCGTCAGCGGCTGGGCGCACGAGGCATCGTATGCCATTGCACGCGCCATTCCCTTGCCGGTTGGCCTGGAGCGGCTGGTGCTGAGCATTCAGGCATTGGCCGAACATAACCACGAAGGTCACATGTCTTACCTGCTCGGCAGATTCAGCCAGAACGGCTTCCGCTATTTTTATATAGTGGCGCTGGCGGTCAAGACACCCATCCCGCTGCTGTTGCTGGGCACGGCAGGCCTGATTGTCTTGATGCTGAAAGCACGCCTGCATGGCTGGCTGGCGGCGGCGCCCACCGTTGCTTTCGTAGTGCTGCTGGCGTTCTGCAGTTTTTACAGTCATATCAATATCGGCGTGCGGCATGTGTTCGTTTTATATCCACTGTTATGCATGGCGGCCGCGGTGTTCACCGTCGATCTATGGCGGCGCCATCATCAGCGCCTGCTGCGTGGCGCACTTGCTTTGTTGCTCGGCTGGCAGGTCAGCCTGCTGTGGAGTGAATACCCCGATTACCTGCCCTATTTCAATTTCCTGGCCGGCGACCGCCCGGAACACATCCTGATCGACTCCGATCTGGACTGGAGCCAGGATGTGGAGCGGCTGCAGCGCCGTCTGACTGAACTGAAGATCACCCGTTTCGGCTTTGTCTATCGCGGCACGATTGATGTGTTGGGCGAGCGGCTGCCCGGCGTATGGATGGTGCCGCCCTTCCAGCCCGCGACCGGCTGGATTGCATCCGGCATGTATGCACGCGAGACGGTCGCGCAAGGTGAAGCCTATAAATGGCTGAAGCAATACACACCGGTGGAACGCATCGGCAAATCCATCGACCTCTATTACATTCCTGAGCAGAAGCAGGGCTACTGACGCAGACGCGCCACGCTGCAAATACCGGCAATCAGCGCGAATCCGGCCGACACCAGCGCCGGCACGCGGCCATCGCCGACATGCATGGCCAGCAACAGCGCCAGCAGGGTTGCGCCCAGCGTTTGTCCGGTAAGTCGAGTGGTTGAAATCAATCCACCCGCCGATGCCGCGCGCTCGATCGGTGTGGAACCGACAATCAGACGCGCATTCGGCAGCATGAAACAACTGAAGCCCACGCCGCACAGCGCCATGCGCCAGGCCATATCGACATGCGTGGCATCGGCCGGCAGAAAGGCCAGCAACAACAAGGCCGTGATGGCGATGCCCATGCCAATGCCGCCCAACAGGCCGGCATGAATGCGATCCGACAGCACGCCGGCAAGCGGCCCCATCACCAGCATCGCCAGCGGCCAGGGCGTGATCACCGCGCCGACTTCACTGGGTGAAAAACCATAATGCTCCTGCAGACGGAATGGCAGGGACAGGATGAAAGACATCGACGCCATGAACGCTGTCAGCGCACCGATGCTGGATAGCGCCAGCACCGGCCTGGCCAGCAGATCCACCGGCAGGATGGGCGATTTTTCGCCGAGTTCGCGCCGTACAAAGACCACGGCAATGCAGATGCCGGCCGTCACAATGGCCAGCGAAATCACCGGCGAGTCGCCGTGCACGGCGCTCTCCAGACCGGAGATGATCAAGCCGAAGGTCAGCGCGCACAGCAAGGCGCCCAGCACATCGTAGGGTTCGTTGAGCGGTTCCGATTCAGGCAGGGCCTTCCAGCCCAGCAGCAGCGACAACACCGCCAGTGGCGCCGCAGCGGCAAACAACCAGGGCCAGGGCGCAACGGCAAGAATCAGCCCGCCCAGTGTCGGCGCGAGCGCGGTACCGCTGGACACCACCACATTGTTAACGCCCAGACCACGGCCCAATTGCGTCGATGGATAGATCGAACGGATCAACGCGCTGGAAACACTCAGTGCAGCAGCGGCGCCCAACGCCTGGATGGCGCGCACCACCAGCAGGAACGGCAGACTCCTGGCAAAGAAGCACAGGATCGTCGAGATGACAAAAGCCAGCTGGCCGTATTGATACAGACGTTTCAGACCAATGCGGTCGCCCAATGCCGAGAAGGGCAGCAGGGTCATGACCAACACCAGTTGATACACTGTCACTATCAGCACTGCGGCCGATGGCTCGACGCCCAGGTCGCGGGCAATGGTCGGCAGAGCCACATTCACGATGGCGCCATCAATTACCGCAAGCGCCGTGCCCAGCGCCACCGCCAGGATGGCCAGATAGCGTCGCGGCGTGGGCAGACCTTCAGTCAGATTTTGCATGAGTAGAGATAAATGCCTGGATCGCAGAAGGAAGCAATGATACGGGAGTGTATCGCGATGCAACGAGGCTTACGAACTGCACGACAACATGGAACAGCCAGCCCGGTTGCGCGCCCAGTCGGGGCGACGTTGCGCAAACTGTTCGCGAACCGGTTGATGCGTATAGGGTCGACGCAGCACTTCCAGCAGCTCAGCAATGCCTGCGTAATCGCCCTGTTCGGCGCGATCGATGACCTGCTGCGCCAGATAATTGCGCAGCACATAAAGCGGATTGGCTGCCTGCATGCGGGCGCGCCGCTCACCGGCCGGCGATTCATCCTGATGCAGGCGCGCCGCATAACGCGCCAGCCATTCGATGAAACGCGGCCCGGCAGCCGTGCGTTTGCTGTCGTCGTAAAACGCGTGTTCAAAAAGCGCCAGATCAGATTGTGCCGGATCAAAATCACACAGCGCACGAAAGAACAGCGTCATGTCCACTTCAGCCGACTGCAGCAAGGCATACAACGTATGCATGAGATCCACATCATCTGCACCACACTGCATCAGTCCCAGTTTGGCGGCGATGTTTTCCTGTTCGCAGGCATTGTAGACATTGATGAAATGCTCCAGTCCCGCATTGAGCGGGGCCACTGAACCGAAAGCCGGCGCCAATGCATTGGCCAGACAGGTGAGATTCCAGTAGGCAATACGCGCCTGCTGTCCAAAACGATAGCGGCGTCCCTGCGCATCCGTGGTGTTGGGCGTCCAGTCGAAATCGAAATCATCAATCCAGCCGTAGGGACCGTAGTCGATGGTCAATCCCAGAATGGACATGTTGTCGGTGTTCATCACGCCATGCACAAAACCCACGCGCATCCAGTGCGCCACCATGCGCGCCGTGCGCGCGCATACCTGCGCAAACCATTCCGTATAACGCTGCGCTTCGCTGCCCTGTATTTCAGGGAAATCACGGCCAATGGTGAAGTCGATGAGTTGCTTGAGCAGCGCCACATCGCCCCGTGACGTGGGCAATTCAAAATTACCGAAGCGAAGGAATGACGGCGCGACACGACACACAATCGCACCCGGCTCGGCCTTCGCATTGCCGTCATAGAACATGTCGCGGATGACGCGCTCGCCCGTCGCCACCAGACTGAGCGCCCGCGTGGTAGGCACACCCAGATGATGCATGGCTTCACTGCACAGAAACTCACGCAGCGATGAACGCAACACCGCACGGCCATCGGCACTGCGCGAATAGGGCGTGCGGCCGGCGCCTTTCAATTGCAATTCCCAGCGCTGGCCAGCGGCATTGATGGTTTCGCCCAAAGTGATCGCACGACCATCGCCCAGTTGCCCTGCCCAGTGACCGAATTGGTGTCCACCATAATTGGCCGCATAAGGCTGCATGCCTTCGACCAGTTCATTGCCCGCAAACACTGATGCAAAACGAGGCGACGCCAGCTCGGCCGCATCGATGCCGAGCAGTTCGGTTACTTCATGCGAGTACGCCAACAGCCGCGGCGCGGCAACCGGTGTCGGCTTCACACGGGAATACAGCGCGCCCGGCACCTGCCGTGGCCGCCGACTGACATCCTCATCGGTCTGCGCATCGCCGGGCAGCTCACGCACAAAGGCATTGTCAAAACGCAGGGAAGACAACATGGTTTCTCGTGGATCCTTACCTATCTACGCAGACCAAGATGCGTCTCAATGAAAATCGCCTTGGCGGCGCGATACGCCTCCATCTCTGCGCCTTCAAAACGCATCTTGAGCTCATCATAAGCCTGTCGCAGCTCAAGACTTTGCTCCAGCAACTGCCGCCAGAGCAAGAAGTGATCGTCACTGGCACCCTTTACCACCAGTTGAATGCCCAGTTCCGGATTGGAAGCCACATCTTGAAACGCCGAAAATTCCTCGTTCCGCAATGAACCCGCATTACGATCAAACAGATTGGCCAGTTGTCGATCCGCCTCCTTGAAATACGCCGGCGCCACGCGCACGACAATATCAAGATCGCCTTTGGTGAGCGCGCCCGGAATGGCGGTGCTGCCTACATGCATGATTTCCGCATCAGGCAGCATTCTCTGCAACCTGGCCTTCACATCCAGGAACAGGCGCTCTGCTGTTGCAAAAATCTCCGGCGCGTTTGAGAAGCGCACTGTGCTGGACATATGGAAATTGACCAAGAGTGAACAACGTGCCGGTTCATTGGTAAATAACTCGAATCATGGACCTTGTAGTCTGCCAATAACCAAAAAGCAAATATCTGATTTCTGTTTCCTTTGTTGTCAGACAGGCAGACCAAGGTAGTATTGCCATCCGGCAAGTGAAGCCTATTTCACCTGCTTAACCCATCCTCGATACCCAGCCACCATGCCGCCACCGCTTCAGCCAGACCGCCCCAAAGCAACCTCGCTCAAACCCCTGCAGGGCGTGTGGCCATTCGTCAGGCCGTACTTCGGCATGCTGATCTGGGCGGCGGTGTTTCTGTTGATTGCCGCAGGCGCGCAACTCGCCCTGCCGATTGCGTTCAAGCATCTGATCGACGATGGCATGGCGCTGCGCGACGCCAGCACCATCAATCGTTACTTCGTGCTGTTTCTACTGGCGGCGGTGGCATTTGGCGCTTTTGCGGCGCTGCGTTTTTACATGGTCACCTGGCTGGGCGAACGCGTGGTCGCGGATATGCGCAGCGCAGTGTACGCACGCGTGATCCGCATGGACCCGACTTTCTTTGAAGTCACGCGCACCGGCGAAGTGCTGTCGCGGCTGACCACCGACACCACGCTGGTGCAATCGCTGATCGGTTCCAGCGTGTCGATGGCCTTGCGTTCCGTGATCACGCTGTTCGGCGCCTTGACGCTGCTGATCATCACCAGCCCATCGCTGACCATGATGTTTCTGCTGTTGCTGCCGGTGATCATTGCGCCCATGTTGCTGATGGGCAGACGGGTGCGCGTGTTGTCGCGCGCTTCGCAGGATCGCATTGCCGATACCAGCGCCATGGCGGATGAAACCCTCAATGCCATGCAGACCGTGCAGGCCTTCCAGCTTGAATCCATGCATAGCCAACGTTATGGCGAGGCAGTGCAGGATTCATTCACCACCGCCTTGCTGCGCATCCGTGCGCGCGCATGGCTGACTGCATTGGGCACGGTCCTCGTATTCTCGGCAGTAACGTTGGTGCTGTGGATGGGCGCACGCAAGGTGCTGGCAGGCAGCATGAGCTTTGGCGAACTCAGCCAGTTCCTGTTGTATTCGGTTTACATGGCCATGTCGGCCGCCATGCTCAGTGAAGTATGGGGCGATGTGCAGCGTGCTGCGGGCGCGATGGAACGCCTGATGGAGCTGTATCAGGCCGAACCGCAAATTCGCGCGCGCGACAATCCCGTCGCGCTGCCACAACCCGGACAGGGACGCATCGCTTTCGAACAGGTCTCGTTTCAATATCCATCGCGCCCGGAACAATCGGCGTTGCAGGATTTCAGCCTGCGAATCGAACCCGGCGAAACCGTCGCCCTGGTCGGACCATCCGGCGCCGGCAAGAGCACCGCCATGCAATTGCTGTTGCGCTTTTACGATCCTCAACAGGGCCGCGTGCTGATCGACGGCGTGAATCTGGCGCAGGCCGACCCCGCCACAGTACGCGCACGTATTGCGCTGGTGCCACAGGATACGGTGCTGTTCGGCACGACGGCGCGCGAGAACATTCGCTATGGCCGGCCCGATGCCAGCGATGCCGAAATTGAAGCCGCAGCACAGGCGGCAGCGGCGCATGATTTCATCCGGCAATTACCACAGGGCTACGACACTTATCTGGGCGAACGCGGCACGCGGCTGTCAGGCGGGCAACGTCAGCGCATTGCCATCGCCCGCGCCATCCTGCGCGATCCACCCATTTTGTTACTGGACGAAGCCACCAGCGCGCTGGATGCCGAAAGTGAACAACTGGTGCAACGCGCACTGGAAAAGTTGATGGAAAAGCGCACCACGCTGGTCATCGCGCATCGGCTGGCCACCGTCTTGAAGGCTGATCGCATTGCAGTGATGGATCACGGCCGTCTGGTGGCGATCGGCTCACACACCGAACTGCTGGCCAGCAACCCGCTATATGAACGTCTGGCCAGTTTGCAATTCAGCGGCGCTCAAACCTGACAACGCCTGCCTGCCATCTTTACGGCAGATGCCGCGGTTTCGCCGAGCGTGAAACACAACTTGGCGCCCTGATTGGGCATGCCAACCGCCCACACCCGGCCGCCATGCCGTTCGATGATGCGCCTGACCGTCATCAATCCCAAACCCGTGCCCTCGAATTCATGAGCGTCGTGCAGACGGCTGAATGGTTTGAACAACTCCGCCGCCCGATCCATGTCAAAGCCTTCGCCATTGTCGCTCAGGTAAAACACTCGACCATCCGCTTCGTCGATGACGCCAAACTGAATGCGGGCCTGCTTGCGTCGGGCAGTAAATTTCCAGGCATTGAACAGCAGATTTTGCAGTACTTCACGCATCAGCACCGGCGCTGCACATACCGATACATTATCGGCAATCTCCACTTCCACTGTGCGCTCCGGTTCCACTCTGCGCAGATCCTGAACCAGTTCATGCAACAGCGCGCTCAGGTTCACGTTCTGCCGCGACAATGCCATATCGCCTGACCTGGACAGTTTCAGCAGTTCCACCACCATGCCATGCATGTGACGAATGGCGGATTGAATTCTGTCCAGATCCTGGCGAACGACAGCAGAGACGTTGTTGCCCAGATCGCCAACCAGTGCCTTGGCAAAACCGTCCATGATGCGCAACGAGGCGCGCATGTCATGCGATACCATGTAGTTGAACGCTTCCATTTGCAGGTTGGTTTCTTGCAGATGACGATTGGCCGCCTGCAACTGCGCGGTTTTCTGCGCAATATTGTGCTCCATGAATTTGCGGCCATCGACCTCCTGAGACCGATACTCGACCAGACGGGCCTGCAACTGTTGCAACTCAGCCGCCTGTAACCGGCAATGCCGCTGCGACCCGTGCCATTCCTTGCGCAGTCGCCCGGCAATGGCCATGGCCATCAGCGCCGCACAGAACATCAGCAGATTGACCGGCAGTAATTCATTCCATGGCAGTTCCGGCCATGCAAACGGCACAGCAGCCAGCAATAACAGCCATATCGCCATGCCGGCCAATCCGGCCGTCACGCTGGCGCTCAGGCCAATCAATGTAACCAGCAGCAGGCAGCCGGCAGTCATGGCGTCCAGACCATGACCGGCCAGCAAACTGGCCACTGCCAACAGGGCCACGTAAGCGCCGATGAGCAGGGGAATGGCCCACAGGATGCGATTTCGCCACCACAAACCGGCGGTCGTTGCCACTATCAGCAACCCTCCCGCAGCACTGGCCCACAATGCCGCGACCGGCAACCATTGGCGTTGCCAGAGCAGCAACGGCAGCATGAACAAGAGCAACACCTGCACCTGCCACAGATAAATCGTTCGCTGCATCGTTACCGGCCATGCACCCGCCGCGAACATCGCTTTCAGATCATTGATCATCGCAAACCTCCCTGCCGGCATGTCGATAGATAAGCGCGCAGACCCACCAGGTCCGATTTGGAAAAACAGGCCTCCGCACCCAGATGCAACATCCGCTCTGCAAGTTTTGCATCAGCGAACTGAGTCACCACGACCACTTTGATTTCCGGGAAATACGTGCGTACGAACTGCAGCACCGATGCGCCATCCTCGGCACCGAGGTGCAGATCCAGCGTCATCACATCGAAAGGATGCGTATGACACTGCACGACAGCAGCCGTGCCGCTGTCGCATTCATGAATTTCATCTGCCAGTGGCGCGAGATAACTGCGGATGACGGCGCGTGCATCGGCATGGTCATCGACGATCAACAGTTTCATGAATCAACACTCCGGATTTCCCTGTCCGGCAGTATCGACAATCAGCGCCGGCGGAGCATGCCGGGCATTGGGCATTTATGACTGGGTATGGCTACGTAACGCGTCTACGTGTCCCTACGTAGACCGAAGCCGATCGGCAGGCTACTGCAAATCGTGCATCAGCTCGCGATTCTCCAGCGCGAACTGCAACAGGCTGTTGCTGCCTTTCAACTCCAGCTTGCTGCAGATATTGGCGCGATGCGTTTCCACCGTGCGTGGACTGATGCACAGTTCATCGGCAATTTCCTTGCTGGTCTTTTTATCGGCGATGCGCTTGAGAATGCGCCGTTCGGCCATGGTCAGATCGTCGATGCCCGGTTTCTGCACAGCCAGCGCATTGACACGCTCATGACGACGCAACAGGAAGGCAGACATGGAAGGGCTGATGTACGGCCGGCCCGCAGCCACTGCGCTCATGCAGGCGACAATTTCACTGACCGCATTTTCCTTGAGAATGTATCCCTTGACGCCCAGGGCGATCGCCTTGTTGAACGCCAGTTCGTCCTTCAGCATGGTCAGTATCACCAGCGCTATCGGCCAGCCTCTGGCTTGAACCCGGGCGGCAATCTCCAGACCCGTCATGTCGGGCAAACCCACATCCAGTATGGCCAGCGCCGGCTGCATCGACTCCATCAACTGTAATGCCTGTTGTCCGCGTTCCGCCTCCGCCACCAGCTCAAACTGTGGATCGGATTCAATGACCTGACGTAACCCCTGGCGATACAGCGGGTGATCGTCAACGATCAGCACCTTGATCTTATTGTTCATCCCCGATCCCTCAATCTATGTGGAATGGTCAGCGGTCAATCCGGGCTCATCATCCGTCGTCACCGATGGCAATTCGATCAGCACGCTGCTGCCAGCGCCGATGCTGCTCCGAATATGTATTTCGCCACCCAGCATATGCACGCGCTCGGTCATGCTGTGCAAACCCAATCCGCCTGCCTGCATGGCGTGGCTGACCTCAAAACCGGCGCCATCATCGCTGATGCCGATGCGTACTGAATGCAGATCGCGCTCGATGCGCACTTGTACCTGCTGCGCCCGTGCATGCTTGCCGATGTTGTTGAGCACTTCCTGCACCAGGCGATAGATATGCGTGACCTGCTCCGGCAGGAAGGCATCGTCAATATCTTCCAGACGCGAAATCAGTTGCAGTTGACTGGCTTCGGCAAACTGCTCAAGCAATTGCCCCAGAGCGGCAGTCAACCCCAACTGTTCGATATGCATCGGCCGCAGATTCTGCACCAGACCGCGCACCTCGGCGATGGCGTCGGTGGTCACCCGCAGGATGCCCTGCAACTGTGCATCGACCGGCGTCGTCCCGCCGGATTCCTCCAGGGCCAGTTGTGCGCGATTCTTGATGACCGACAAGTTTTGTCCCAGGCCATCGTGCAGTTCATTGGCGATGCGCTGCCGCTCCTGTTCCTGTGCATTCAATAATTGCTGGGAAAATTCTTCACGCACCCGCAATTCCCTGCGTTGCACCTCGTGCAGATGTTCTTCTGCCTGTTTGCGTGGCGAGATGTCCTCGATCAGGCAGACAAAATTGCGTGCTTCTTTCAACAACACGGGATAAACCGTGATGCGCACCCACATGTATTGTCCATCGCCGCGCAGGTAGCGTTTTTCCTGTTGATAGGTATCCCGCTCACCGGCCAGCAACGAATTGAACAACTGGCGGCTGACCTCCCGTTCGCTCGGATGCATGATGTCTTCGACGAGAATGGCGGCCGCCTGTGAAGCGCTGTAACCCAGCAGTTCGCGCGCTGCACGGTTGCTGCGCAGAATCTTCCGCTCCTGATCGGCCAGCACGATGCCCAGTACCGAATTCTCGAAAATGGCGCTCAGCTCCGCTTCGCTCTCGGCCAGCGCGCGCCGCGCAATCACGCGTTCGGTGACATCCCACGCGACGCCCGTCATACGTATGGGCTGATCGGCGGCATTGCGTTGAATCACGCCATAGGCCTCGAGATAACGCAGTTCACCCGTGGCAGTGACTATGCGAAATTCCAGTTCAAAGTCGCCATGCGATTCCATTGCCTGTTCATAGACCAGGCGAGCCCTGTAGATATCGTCCGGATGAACGGCCTGATCCCAGATTTCATAGGGTGCCTTGTCTTGCTCGCCGGGATAACCACACAGCGCATACATGCGTTCTTCCCAGATCGCGGTCTTGTGCCGGGTCAGATCAATATCCCATATGCCCAGATGCGCAGCGGAGGTGGCCAGTTCAAGGCGTTGCGCCAGCACCCGATACTGCTGTTCCTTTTCCACAACGCGGCGTTCCGCCTGCAACAGACGCTCACGTTCGCGCAGCAACAACCCCTGCCGGATGACCGACAGCACAATCACGGCAGCCGAACCAAGCACGACCGCTACGCGCAAGGCCCCGGGTAATTGAACAGCATCCCACACCATCGCCACGGTGGTCACGGCAGCCATCACCATCACCATCGGCAACAGTAAAAAGAACGCTGCGTGATGGTCCTGAACCGCATCGGGCTCAGCCCTGACAACATCCCAATGCGCCGCACCCAGGCCACGCAACAATGACGCCACCGCAAAACTGTAATTCAACCAGGTGCCGTTCGCAGGCGTGCCCTGTATGTCGATGATGTTCCAGCGCATCCATGCAATGCCTGTCAGCACCAATCCTGCCAGCAGCAACTGCCAGCGCCAGTCGGACCGCAGCCCCAGCGCCAGCGCCATGACCAGGCCAACAATGACGCTGCCGAACATGACGATGGGATAAACCGCCAGTTGCATGAGCTGCAATGCTGCTATGTCCGGCATCCTGGCCAGGTACATGATCAGAATGATGGCCAGGATCTGGATCAGCAGGATGCTCACATCCAGCGACAGTTCCCGCAATCGCCGCGCAGAGACGCGGCGGGCCAGCGCCTTCCACAAGCCGATGGCGATAAAAAGCCCGCATGCGGGATAAAACAGATCGGAGGGTGCGGGGACAGGTGTCCAGCCGGTATAGATCTGCCAGTCCCACAACAACTGGCCCACTACCGTACTGCTCAAACCCCATACGAACCACCGGCGGGTATCGCGATCTGCATCACTGGCGCGACAATAACCCAGCCCGGCAAGCACTACAGCGCCGACATCCGCCACGGTCCATTGCAGATTGTCGAACAGCACCTGCCGTGCCGGCACCGTGCTGAAGTGCGCCCCCAGAAACGCCGCCGTCATGATCAGCCCCACCCCCCAGGCGACGGGCGTGATCCACCGGGAACAGGCGTTGGCATCCACCCTCATTTGCGTGCCCACGTTATTTCCATGGATTTCCCAATTTGTATTGGCGGCCGACAAACGACCTGGCGATTATGCATCGACGTATCCACGTTTGTGGTGATTTGCACACACCGGATATCCGGCAACACCATCGGCAGCCGGGAGCGGCCCTGTTGGCAACAGGGCTTTCTGGACCACACCGCTGTCAAACGTAACCTCAATTCCAAACTGCGACGCGGTCCAAGGAAGTCCCATCGAGCCTGAACATAAGCTAGCCGCACTTAACTTAACTGCCGACGGGTTGATTTTCAGCGATGAATTCCATGCATGACAAACAATTGCCCAGCAATGACCTGATTGACGCTCCTGACCTGACGGGTTCCGTCCGCTCCGGACGCGCCGCATGGGATGAACGCGGCAACAGCGTCTGGGAATGGCAAACCGCTCCGGGCGTTTTCACGCGCGAGATCAGCTCGCAGCAACTGGAAGCGCTTGAGGCCACCGACCTGCGTATTGTCGATCTGGAACAGGTCAGCGTGCGGCCGGTGACAGGCTGTCTGCATACCGGCCAACCCGGCATGGCAGCTCGCAAGCGCAACAAAGTTGCCGACAAAAGCAAGTTTGAAAAATTCCTGATGCGGCTGGGCCTGCCGGCATAAACCACCGCCTGGGATTCAGTCGCGCTCCTGCAAGAACGCAGTCAGCCAGGCCTGCGCCAGACGGAAATCACGCTTGACCGTTGCCAGCGGAACGGCCAGCTCCAGCGCCATCTCGCGCATATTCAGTCGGGTGAAGTAGTACAGCTCCAGCAGACACACACTGTCCGGGTGCTGTACGGAAAGTTTTTCGAGCCCGGCATCTATCGCCAGAACATATAAATTGTCAGTGAAGATTTCCACATGCGCAGTCAACCGATAACACGGATTGTCTGTCAGCCAGTCAATGTTGTCCTGCAAGATGGACCGTGAGCGGTGCCACATATGATCGGCCAGCACCCGGCGAATGAGTCCAGCCAGGATGGACAGATGCCTGTCCGGTGGCAGGTCCACATCCACACCCAGTAATTCGTATAAGCCATCGCGCAAGGCGGCTTGGGCCGGTGCCTGATGGCCACGATGCAGACGATACCGGCACTCCTGTACCAACCTGTGTAGGCGGTCATAAATGTACGGCGCTTGAGGCGTCAAAACCGCTTTATTTTGCCGATAACCGGCCAATAACAACTCCAGCGCGTCGGCATGAAGCTGCTCCGTCTGCGATTTATCTGATCCATGATTCATGCCGCACAAGGTATCCCAAAATGGGATAATCCTGAAGCGGGATTATATCCACGGACATCCAGGCAGATGTCCGTCCATGAAGTCCCTTCGCACTCCAGAACATCAAAAACTCATTTCGCTGCTGATCGCCGCCCGGGAAAAACGAGGACTGACCCAGCAGCAACTGGCCGACCGGTTGGAAAGACCGCAAAGCTATGTAGCCAAGTATGAAGGCGGCGAACGCCGCATCGATGTGGTGGAATTCATCCAGATCGCCCGGGCACTGGAGTTCGATCCCGGACGCGCGGTACGCGAGGTGGAAACCAAGTACGGTGATTGAGATTCCTTAGATCAATAGTGTTCCTGCAATCCAGACTGTGATCGTCTTTTCCGCATGTCGGGCTTCCCCTCCCGGAATACCACACTAGGCTTTCTGCAAGCTCCTCCCGATAATCGGCGCCATGGACACCGGTTTGAGAGCGATACGCGATGAAATCATCGATCATCATCGCCTGTCGGAAGCCAGCTTGCTGTCTGGATTGATCGCCACGGCGCATGTGGATGCCGAAGCATGGCGGGCCATCGCCAGCCGGGCACAAAAACTGATCGATGTGATGCGCAGCAGTCATGACGGGGATTGGATCGCCCTGCTCTTGCATCAATATCCCTTGAATTCGCAGGCCGGACAGGCATTGATGGGACTAGCCGAATGCAGCCTGCGTGTGCCTGATCGCCAGACTGCTCAATGGCTGCTGCGGGACAAGCTGGTTCATGCGGACTGGACCGGTAATTCCAGCCATCCCCGTTTCCCGATGAAATGTCTTGCGCTGGGCCTGCAGCTCAGCAAGACGCTGCTGCACGACGAATCCACGCCATGGCGCAGATGGGTGGGACAGGCCGCCGGACCGGCGATCGCCTTGGGCAGCGCATGGATCATGCGACTGCTCGGCGGACAATTCATCTTTGGCGACAGCATCGAGACAGCCCTGCAACGCGCGCGCCGATCCGCGCTGACCTGCTCCTTCGACATGTTGGGCGAAGCTGCGTGCACCGCAGTCGATGCGGAACGATATTGCGATGCTTATCGACAGGCCATTACCGCCGTGGCGATTGACCGCGCCGCCGCAAACAGCGGCCAGCATTCGGTTTCCATCAAGTTATCCGCGCTGCATCCGCGTTACGAAAGCTTGCAGGCAGCACACGCCGTGCCTGAACTGGTATCGCGCTTGTCCATGCTGGCTGAGCTGGCCATGGCGAATGAAGTGGGACTGACCATCGATGCCGAAGAATGCGATCGCCTTGAGATGTCGCTGGACATCATTGAGCAATTGTTGCGACAGCCGGGTTTGCAGGCATGGGATGGCCTGAGCATTGCGGTGCAGGCTTACCAGAAGCGCGCCCTGCCGGTCATTGACTGGATCGATTCCCTGGCACGCACACAGCGACAACGCATCGGCATCCGTCTGGTCAAAGGGGCGTACTGGGACATGGAGATCAAACGCTGTCAGGAACGCGGTCTGAGCGATTTTCCAGTGTTCACCCGCAAGGCCGCCACCGATGTCAGTTATCTGGCCTGCGCCCGCAGGATGCTGTCCAGCGATTACATTGCCCCGGCATTCGCCACGCACAATGCACTGACGGCGGCGACGCTGCTGTCATGGATTGGCGCACGTCGCGATGTGGAATTCCAGCGGCTGCATGGCATGGGCGCCGCCTTGTACGAATGCATTGCAGAGGAACAGGGTTTGAACTGCCGCATATACGCACCCGTCGGAGAGCATCGTGAGCTGCTGCCGTACCTGATACGGCGCATGCTGGAAAATGGCGCCAACAGCAATTTTGTACAGCAACTCGGAGATACTGGAATCGAATCATCAACGTTGCTGCGAGATCCAGTGAGCGCGCTGGAAGTAACAGACAATGAATCACATCCGGCCATTGTGCTGCCCGTCCATCTGTATGGCGCAGCTCGCCGCAATTCGGAGGGTCTTGATTTGTCCGATCGACGCACATTGAACGCTCTGAATGCCCGGCTCGAATCGCCGCCCCCAACTTGCCATGCACACCCCATGGGTTCATACATGGAAAATCCCGAACGGAACCGCCCGGCATCGTTGCCTGTGCGTAATCCCGCCGATCCGCAACACATCGTCGGCAATGTCACCCCGGCGACGCACGCAGAGGTGGCGGCGGCCATCAATGCCACGCAGACCACAACATCAAGCTGGTCAGCCATGCCGGTGGAACAACGCTGCGCCTGTCTGGAAAACATGGCCAACCTGCTGGAACAGCAGCAAGATGGATTGCTGAGCCTGCTGATTCGCGAAGCAGGCAAGACACGCAGCGATGCCGTGAACGAAATACGCGAAGCCGTGGACTTCTGCCGGTATTACGCCAGCGAAGCCCGCAAGCTGCTCAATGAGCAAACCCTGCCGGGGCCGAGCGGCGAACTGAATGTCTTGAATCTGCATGCGCGCGGCGTCTTCGCCTGCATCAGCCCGTGGAATTTTCCGCTGGCGATTTTTCTCGGGCAGATCGCCGCAGCATTGGTCACCGGCAATGGCGTCATCGCCAAGCCCGCGCCGCAAACGCCGTTGATTGCCGCACTCGCAGTGCAATTGCTCTATCAGGCAGGCATACCTGCTTCAGTTTTGCACCTGCTGCCGGGTGGTACAGAGGTCGGTGACTGGATCGTGCGCGATGTCCGCATCACCGGCATTGCCTTTACCGGCTCCACCGCTACTGCCCGTCGCATCGCGCGCACCGTGCTGGAAGATGAACAACGGCCGCTGACGACAGTGATCGCCGAGACCGGCGGCATCAATGCCATGATCGTGGACTCCACGGCCTTGACGGAACAAGTCGTGGCGGATGTGTTGACATCGGCATTTCAAAGCGCCGGCCAGCGTTGTTCGGCGTTGCGCCTGCTGTGCTTGCAGGAAGAAATTTACGACAGCACAGTTGCCCTGCTCACAGGAGCCATGGCCGAATTGCGTGTGGGCGATCCAATCCATGAAAGCACGGATGTGGGACCATTGAGTGACGAGATGGCGCACCAGCGTATTCTGCAATATCTGCATAGTCAGTCGGCCCGCATTCTCTATCGCACACCGATGCCCAGCGCACTACCCGGCTGGTTTGTCGCGCCCACTTTGATTGCGCTGAATCGTCCGCAGGATTTACAGCAGGAAATCTTCGGCCCGGTGCTGCATGTCACGCGCTGGCAGGCCGGCAAACTGGACGAACTGATCGACACCATCAATGCCACCGGCTATGGACTGACGCTGGGCCTGCATAGCCGGCTGGATTCCGCAGCAAGACGGGTACGCGAACGCGCGCATGCCGGAAATATCTACATCAATCGCTCGATGATCGGCGCCGTGGTGGGTGCGCAGCCGTTTGGCGGCGAAGGATTGTCAGGTACCGGCCCGAAGGCGGGCGGTCCGCATTACCTGTTGCGCTTCTGCACCGAGCGTACCGTGTCCATCGACACGACGGCGGCAGGCGGCAATGCGGACTTGCTCAGCATGCGCGATTGAACTTATCGAGCCTGCTTTTCAGCCGACGCGTCTACCCAATTCAACGCCGGCATCGATGCCGGGCTGGTAGGCCACCGTGTAATCATTGAACGCCGTCAACGCGGCGTCGAAATCGGCGCTTTCCGGCAATTCAAACGCATCGAAGCCGCAGCGCGCCATGTAGAACAATTGATCGCGCTGAATCTTGCCGACAGCACGCAGTTCGCCGGTAAAACCATGACGACGACGCAGTATATGCGCCCGGCTATAACCACGACCTTCGCCGATGCCGCCGAACTCCAGCGCAATCAGCGCCAGCCTGCTCACATCCTGCGCAATGGATTCCACCTTGTCAGCGGGCGCCAGTTTCACGCCCAGCTGCTTACCGGAAGTCAGCAGGCTGTCGCGCTCGGCCTGCCATTGCGTCAATGACACAATGAGCGCAGGCGCATCGACGCCTTCTTCAGCGTAGCGCCACTGATCGGCAATGACTTCACGCTGCTTGATGATCTTGCGCATACGCACCTGCCTTGAACGGAGCAATACCAGTACGGCGCACGGTGTCGACAAAGCGCTCTTCACCCTCACGCAGCTGCAAATACACACGGAACAGACGTTCCAGCACGTCGGGAATCTCCTCCTGCTTGAACGAACGTCCGATCACATCGCCAAGATCGGCCTCCTTGCCATTGGGCGCGCCGCCAATGGTGATCTGATACCACTCCTCGCCATGCTTATCGACGCCAAGAATGCCGATGTGGCCGACATGATGATGACCGCAGGCATTCATGCAACCCGACATCTTCAACTGGATTTCGCCGAGGTCGTACAGATAGTCGAGATCGTCGAATCGCTCGTTGATCAAATCCACCACAGTGTAGGTGCGCGCATTGGCCAGCGAGCACAGGTCCAGTCCCGGGCAGGCAATCATGTCGGTAAGCGTGCCGATATTGGCAGTGGCCAGTTCCAGCGGCGCCAGCTGCTGCCACAGCGCATGCAGATCCTGCTGACGTACATCGGCAAATACCAGGTTCTGATCGTGCGTGGCGCGCACCTCGCCGAAGGAATATCGGTCGGCCAGATCGGCCACCGCATCCAGCTGCGCATCGGTGATGTCGCCCGGTGGCCGCTTGACCGACTTCAGCGACAAAAACACTACGCGGTAACCCGGCGCCTTGTGCGCGCGTGTGTTCTGCTGATACCAGCGGCGGAAGTCATTGCCTTTACCGGTGATGACATCCACATCGCTCAAGGTTTGATATGCAGGCATCGTGAAGTACGACTTCACGCGTGCGATCTCTGCATCGGTGAGCACCGGCGCATACGATCTCGACGCAGCCCATTCGGCATCGACTATCTCGCGGAACTTCTCAATGCCGTTGGCCTTGACCACAAACTTGATGCGCGCCTTGTGGATATTGTCGCGACGACCTTCCAGGTTGTACACGCGCAGGATGGCTTCGAGGCAACCCAGCAAGTCGTGTGGCGTGACGAAGTCATAAATGGTCTGGCCAATCATCGGTGCACGACCGAGACCACCACCCACCAGCACCTCAAAGCCCAATGCGCCGGCGTCGTTGCGTTTCAGGATCAGGCCGATGTCATGCACCCGTACCGCAGCGCGGTCGGCCACCGCGCCGGTCACGGCGATCTTGAACTTGCGCGGCAGGAAGGCGAATTCGGGATGCACGGTCGCCCACTGACGCACCAGTTCGCACCACGGACGCGGATCTTCCAGCTCATCCCTGGCCACGCCGGCCAGATGATCGGAAGTCACATTGCGGATGCAATTGCCGCTGGTCTGGATGGCGTGCATTTCCACGCTGGCCAGCAGCTCCAGGATGTCGGGCACCTTTGCCAGCTCCGGCCAGTTGTACTGGATGTTCTGACGGGTGGTGAAATGTCCGAAGCCCTTGTCGTACTCGCGCGCGATGCGCGCAAACACCCGCAGTTGCGCGCTGGACAGCAGGCCATAGGGAATGGACACCCGCAGCATCGGCGCAAACCGCTGGATATACAGGCCATTACGCAGGCGCAGTGCGCGAAAGTCGTCGTCAGCCAGTCGGCCGGCCAGGAAACGCTGCGTCTGATCCCGGAACTGCGCCACCCGCTCGTTGACGATCTGCCGGTCAATTTGGTCGTACTTGTACATGGTCCCGAACTGTAGCGGAGCAGCTAATTTCCGGCCAGAAGCTTTGGCTATGTGCAGATGACGGGGATGGGAGAATCCGACCGTAGGCTGGGTGCCTCACCCAGCTTTCTCGGAAATTAGATGCTGGGTGAGGCACCCAGCCTACGGACCTGGCAATCGCGACGCCAACACAGCCGCATCATGATCGGCTCGGCATTGATGCGGCAACATGCAGACTTGCAGAGACAGCCGCCTTCAAGTGCCATTTTTCACCTGTCAAAATCTTCTTTTTCTACACGATACCCTGCATGCAATAGCAACCTTCTTCCCAATTCGAGAAGAGAAACGTAAGACATATCATTTTTGGCGTCATTCGTGCGCCATGCACATATTTTGAAACTCGCTTCCGTTGCTTCTGATGATACGTGATCAACCGTAGGTAGCAGTGCAAACCCAGCCTTATAAGTGTGGCGACCATGCCTTGATTCTTCATTTCTATACACACTGATGAGATGCCAATCCAAGACTTCACCCGTATATGCATCCTTACCCTTAGACGCCACAACTGCAGCATGAATCGCTGCTCTATAGCCAGATCCTGAACAGGTATGCCCTCGCTTTCTATCGCGCTTCACATGTGCAGCAGCTTTTCGTATCAACCATCGTTCATAAATTTCAGGAGATACGACATTTTCCAGAAAATCAGGTATGGCGTGTTTTTTACCCATATACATATATACGACACAACAAAACTTGTTTCTTTTCTGCCAATTTCTCACAAAGCCCTCGGCCTAACCTTCCCCGCCGCTTCCTTCGCCCGCTTCCGCGCCACGTCCACATCCGCATCGAACGCCAGCGCCACGCCCATGCGGCGTTTGACGAAGCTTTCGGGTTTACCGAATAAACGGATGTCGGTGTTGGGTACCCGCAGGGCATCGGCGACGCCGGTGAATTCCAGTGCCTTGGCATCGACGCCGCCATAGATCACGGCGCTGGCGCCGGGGCTTTTCAATGCGGTGTTCACGGGCAGGCCGAGGATGGCGCGGGCGTGCAGTTCGAATTCGTTCTGCCATTGGGTGATCATGGTCACCATGCCGGTATCGTGCGGGCGCGGGCTGACTTCGCTGAACCAGACCTGTTCGCCTTTGACGAACAGCTCAACACCGAAGATGCCCTGACCGCCGAGGTTGTCGGTTACTGCCCTGGCGATGTCGCGTGCACGTTGCAGCGCCGTGGGATGCATGGGATGCGGCTGCCAGCTTTCCACGTAATCGCCGCTGACCTGCACATGGCCGATGGGATCGCAGAACTGCGTTTCGATTTCGCCGTTACTGCCGACGGCGCGCATGGTGAGCTGGGTGATTTCGTAATCGAAGTCGATGAAGCCTTCGACGATGATGCGGCCATGACCGACGCGGCCGCCGGCCATCGCATAGTCCCAGGCTTTGGCCACATCGGCCGGGTCATCGATCCTGCTCTGGCCCTTGCCGGAGCTGCTCATCACCGGCTTGACGATGCAGGGATAACCCACTCCATTGCCAAGAGGGCCGCCATCAATCGCGGCTTGCAGCTCGGCCAGCGAATCGCAGAATTTATAAGGACTGGTGGGCAGGCCCAGGGTTTCAGCCGCCAGACGACGGATGCCTTCGCGGTCCATGGTGAGCCTGGCCGCACGTGCAGTGGGAATGACGCGCACTACGCCTTCGGCTTCCAGTTCCTGCAACACCGGCGTGGCAATGGCTTCAATTTCCGGCACGACGAGATCGGGCTTTTCCTTGAGGATCAACCCGCGCAGCGCGACCGGATCGCTCATGGTGATGGTGCGCGCGTGATGCGCCACCTGCTGACCCGGCGCATGGTCGTAACGATCCACTGCAATGGTTTCCACGCCAAGCCGCTGCAAGGCAATCAGCACTTCCTTGCCCAGCTCGCCACTGCCCAGCAACATCACGCGAACGGCAGCAGACGATAACGGAGTTCCGAGGTTTTTCATTAGTTGGTTCCCGCGATCGTATTTTTAGTTCTTCACCCGTACCAGGCCTTCCTGGGCCACCGAAGCAACCAGCCGGCCCGTGCGGTCGAAGATCGTCCCGCGCGACAGGCCGCGTGAGCCCGATGCGCTGGGACTGTCGATGCAATACAGCAGCCAGTCATCGACGCGCAGCGGCCGGTGAAACCACATGGCGTGATCGATGGTGGCCAGCCGCAGCCTGGCGCTGGGAAACGGAATGCCGTGTGGCTGCGTCGCCGTGCGCAGCAGATAAAAATCCGACGCAAAAGCCAGCACCGAACGATGCAGCACCACGTCATCGGGCAGCGCGTCCACTGCACGGAACCAGAATTGCGTCGAGGGTTCATCGACATCGGCCGACATCAGACGATGCGGATTCACGGCGCGAAACTCGATGGGCAGAGGCACGGCAAACCAGCGTTTGAGTTCGGCGGGCACGCTGGTGGATTGCGCCACCAGTTCGCGAATGTCCGGCAAGGTTTCAGGATCGGGAACCGCCGGCATCGGCGATTGATGATCCAGGCCGCTTTGTTCGACCTGAAAAGAAGCCGACATGTGAAAGATCGGCTGGCCATGCTGGATGGCGACCACGCGACGGCTGGAAAAACTGCCGCCGTCGCGGCTGCGATCCACTTCGTAAACGATCGGTGCATTCACATCGCCAGGCAGCAGGAAGTAGGCATGCAGCGAATGCGCCGTGCGGTCGGCCTCAACGGTGGCGCTGGCCGCGAACAATGCCTGGCCCAGCACCTGCCCGCCAAACACCTGCGGCATGCCCAGGTCGCGACTCACGCCGCGAAACAGATTCAATTCCAGACGTTCGAGTTGCAACACCTTGAGCAGATCGGCCAGCACCGGATTCATGATCAACCTCTTGTCGAGCACATCATCAACTTGTAGCAGGCACTTTACCTGAGACCACGCAGGCGGGCATGTCCGTCAATCACTCGCTGTCGGATACGGTGCGCACCGAACCGTAGCGCTGCACTCGCCCCCAACCCACATGAGGGCCGCGCAATGCGGCGAGAAACGAACGAATGGCCACGTAGTACATCAATTGCCGATAGCAGAAGCGCTGCAGCAGCAACCACGGCAGCAAGCGCCAGTCTTCATCCGGCTCGAACAGATAGGCGATCAATGCGGTGCTCATGTCCAATCCCAGAAACACGCCGTAGTAATACAGCGTGTGCCAGAAACCGCTGCTCAGTCCGTCGGCAGGATGCTGGAAATAATTCAGCAGCGCTTCCAGAGCGGTCCACAACATGGTGATGTCCATCACCGGCGAGATCAGTGGAAAGGCGATCTGAAACACGATCACATTCGGCAGCGCGATCAAGCCCAGCGTGCCGCCCTTGGGCCGCAGCAGGAGCTGCCGATGTTTCCAGCAAGCCTGCAAGGTGCCATACATCCAGCGGAAGCGTTGTTTGACGAAAGCGCCGAAGGTCTGCGGCGCTTCGGTGTAGGCATGCGCAGTCTGTTCGTAAACCACCCGATAACCATGACGCACGATGCGCATGGTGAGGTCGGCATCCTCGGCCAGCGTGTCGCCGAGAAAGCCACCGGCCTCAGTCACCGCTGTACGCCGCCAGGCGCCCACCGCACCCGGCACGACGGTGATGCAGTTGAGCTGTTCGAAGGCGCGTCGATCCAGATTCTGTGCGGTCACATATTCCAGCGCCTGCCAGCGCGTCAGCAGATTGACGCGATTGCCCACCTTGGCATTGCCGGCCACTGCGCCAATCTTCGGATCGGCAAAGTGCGCGGCAAGACGGCTCACCGTATGTTCGGTAAACAGGGTATCCGCATCCAGCGCGATGATGACTTCTTCATGCGCAGCGCGAATGCCGGTATTCAGCGCTTCGGCCTTGCCGGCATTGGCCTGCTGCAGCAAGCGCACGCGCGGCTCGTGCGCAAACCGCTGCCGTACCGCTTCGGCCGTACCGTCGGTCGAACCATCATCCACCACGATGATTTCAAGGATGACATCCGTCGATGTCAGCAACGTCTCGACGGTACGTGCGATCAGACGTTCTTCGTTATGCGCAGGCACCACGATGCTCACGCGCGGCGTAGCCGACGGCGCAGCAAGCGCAACATGCCGGCCGCGATAAAACGCCAGCGCACCGATGATGACGAAGCGCGCCACCCCCAGGCCAATGCCCAGCATGAACAGGGCGCGCAGACTGCGTCCCACGGCAGTGATCAGGCTGAAACCGTAGTTCTCCAGCCAGGTTCCCAGATTGAAATGCTCATGAACCAGCGGCATGACTGCATCGCGCGGCACCTTGAGCAGTTGTGAAACGGTCACCAGGCGATAGCCCTGAGCGCGCAAGGCATCGATCAAGCCCGGCAGGGCTGCGACGGTGGCGCTGCGGTCGCCGCCTGCATCATGCAACAACACCACATTGCCGGCGCCCGATGCCGCCTGATCCAGCACACGTTTGATGATCTGGTCGGCGGGCGGCCGCTGCCAGTCATCGGGGTCGATCTGCATGCCGACGCTGTAGTAGCCCATGCCGCTGGTGAACACCAGCGGTCGCACCTGATCGGGCGTTTCGGGTTCGACATCCTCGGCATAGGGCGGTCTGAACAACAACGAACGGTGGCCAAGACGGCTTTCCAGGAAACGTTCGGTCGCATTCAGCTCCAGCGCCGTGCGCTGTTCGCTGACATCGGCAATGTTCGGATGCGTGAAGGTGTGATTGCCCAGCTCGTGACCTTCGGCATAAATACGATCGACCAGCTCGGGATTGGATTCGGCATTCTCGCCAATGACAAAGAAAGTGGCGGACACATGCCTGTCGCGCAGGATGTCGAGAATCCGGCCGGTCCATTGCGGGTCGGGACCATCGTCGAAGGTCAGCGCAATGACATGACTGCTGTCGAAACCCCAGCGCTGGATCACATAGCCGCGTGGAAATTTTTGTATCTCGTCATCGGTCAGCAGGCCGATGTCGGCATCGTAACTGACAGTGCGCTGTCCCGGCTGAGGCGTGCCGACGACGCGCAGAATCTCGCCCTTGCCCTCGTAATCAAGATCATAACCAAAGTTCAGAACCTGCAACTCACCGGCCACGGATTCATCCAGTGCAGCGGGTTTGGCCAGCACCTTCCAGATGTCCGGGTCTTCCGAGCCCAGTCGCCACAATGCATAGCCGCGCGGCTTCAGGCGACTGGCCGCCTTCACTTCATTGAAGGCCGTGACCGCATCGAGAAACCACACATCATGTTGCTGCTCATGTTCGTCGGTGTAGGTGAAGCCGGGATTGCCGGAAGCTTCATCCATTTCGATCGGCTCGTCGGCATCGGCGGCAAAGCCCAGCGCATCCTGAAACGACAGTTCTTCGGCATCGGTCCTGCCATGCTTCCAGTCGTAACCATAACTGCCAATGCCCATCACCAGCTTGTCGGGCGCAATGTCACGTAAACGCCGTTTCAGTCCCGACAAAAACCAGTCCTGTGAAGCAATGGGCCCGGCCTCGTTGTCGCCGGCATGCTCGTCATAGGCCATCAACACCAGATAGTCCGTCTGCTCGCTGAGCTGCCGGAACTGGAAGGCTTCGTCATCCAGCGGCACGGACTGCGTCACCAGCAACCCCTGCGGATGCAGGCGTGCATACAGCTCGCGCATGAAGCTCACCAGATCCGCCTGACTTTCCCTGGGTACGGATTCATAGTCGATATTCACGCCGACCAGTTGCCATTGCCGCAGAAAGCCGGCGATCGCCTCGATATTGCGGGTGCGCGCCGCCGGATCGGCCAGCATGGCCTTGAGTCTGGCGCCATCCCACTGGTTGTCATGAAAGTTATTGATCAGCGCCAGCACCGGCATGCCGGCGCGGCGGGCGCGCACATACTGCAACACCGCCTGCTGACGCCAGGGATCGTCCACGCTGATCTGCCCATCGGCCGAGCTCAAGTGCAACCATTCGGCCATCAAGGTATCGATGTTGCCGACATTGCGCTTGAGCGATACCCAACTGTTGTCATCCCAGTTGACGAAGAAGGCGACACGCTCGAACTGGCCCTTGGGCGTCACCGGCACGGGCGGCAGGGAGTGCTTCAGATTCTGAACCAGCTCCTTACGGGCAACGGCAAAGCGCGCCTCACGCGCGGCCACGGTCGCTTTCGGTCCGGTGGCGTGCCGGCTGCGCTCCTTGCCCGATTGCAGTGCCAGTTGCGGCAACCCGGGCCGTACCGAGATCGCCACCAGCACCGAGCCGAGCAGAACACTGACCACCAGCAGCAATACCAAAGCGACACGCAAGACCTGCTTCCAGCGGCGCGCCGAAGGATCAAAGAAAACCGGACGGCGACTGGACATGGCGCTCACTCGGCCTGTTCGGCGGCGATTTCATCGGCATGGCGCAGCCCGTAGATCATGAACAGCACGATGAGCACATTCGCCAACAGCGTCAGCACTCTCAGCCAGTTCACACGCTCGAACAGTTCGTGCACTTCAAAAGGAATGTAGATGCCGCCACTCAGCGCCGCAAACCATTCTGCCCAGCGGCGCGCATGCCACAGACCGTAGGCCTCGATAAAACGTACGACGGCGTACAGCAGCGCAAAGCCAGCCAGCATCCACAATCGCGCATCGTTCAACTGGGCGGCCAGATCGACGAAAATACGAGGGTAGCGGCCTGCCGGGTCCAGATGAAAATGCGCCACCACCCGCTCGGCAAGCGCCTGGATATTCTGATGCAACAGACTGAACAGACCGCCGCCCACCAGCAGCACCAGCGTTCCCTTGGCAGCCTCAAAAACAGCAACCGAACGTAACACCCGGGAAAAACTCTTGTACCCACCGCCCCCACACCGGGCTCAATTATCACCGAAGCCGCTGCAAATAAGATTGATTACGGCAAACACGCCCGCAGGCCTCACTATACTGGCGTCATTTTTCCATGGTCTTTGATCAGTCCGCATTGCGCAGGTTGCACATGAAAAATCAGGGATTCCCCAAACGACTGGGCTTCGCCCTCCACGGCATCGCGACTGCGTTGCGCCGCGAACGCAGCCTGCGCCTGCACGCTGCAGCAGCGGTACTGGTGGTGGCGTTGCTCGCGCTGGCGCAACCGGCGCCGCTATGGTGGGCGATCATGGCCATCACCATCGGCGGCGTCATGGCTGCCGAGCTGTTCAACACGGCCATTGAAGAACTGGCCGATCACCTGCACCCACAGCAACACCCACAGATCAAGATCGTCAAGGATTGCGCTGCCGGCGCGGTATTGCTGGCGTCACTGGGCGCGCTGGGCGTGGCTGCTGCATTTGTTTATTCGCTGCTGTTTGAATGATCAAGACGCGTCAAGAAATCTCTGATTAACATCATGCCCGCGCAGGCGGGCATCCAGTAAGACAATGATTCAACTGGATGACAAACTGCATCGTGCAGTTTGTCCTGCGGGCCTCCGACTGTTGTCAGCCGGAGTTGGCTTCGGCATCCTGCCTACGCGATCCCGCGTTCGCGGGAATGACGAAACAGAGGTTGTTCAGATCTCCCTTAATGAAACGCAGCGGCATAGCTGAGCATCACACCACCTTCGGCAGGCAGCAACAGCAACGATGATTGCGCAGCGTCGGGATGGTTGCGATTGAGCACAAAACGCGCCGTTGCCATGCCCAGCGCGGCGCCCGCCACGGTATCGGAAAACCAGTGCTGCTGATGCTGCAGACGGACGTAAGCCGTTGCCATACCCAGTCCATAGCCCAAGCCGCGCCTGACCCAGCGATAGTCATCGCCACCCGACTCGGCCAGCACCGTACCGATGGCCATGGCGGCGCTGACATGCAGTGAGGGAAACGAACTGCCGTGCTTGAACAAGGCGTTGTTGTCCGCAGTGACATTGGGGCGCTCACGGCCCGCCACCTGTTTGAGCACTACCGTGGTTATCACGCTGAATGCGCCTGCTTCCAGCATGTTGCGGGTCTCCCGATACCCGGCGCTATCGTCCAGCACCCAGGCCAGCGCCCAAGTACCAGCCACCGCAATGGCGGCGGGCAGCGCATCCTTGGTGCTATGCGTATCCTGCCGATCCGGTGGAGCGCTGCCGGCGAAATGCTGACGCACGCTATCGTCGTAATGATGAGCAGCAGCCACCGCCAGCACTGCGCCGCCGGCATACAACCAGTCATTGCGGTCCCAGCGCACCGGCGCCGTGACGTACAATTTGGCGTCTTCCAGCACGGCGCCGACATCCGCTGCCCGGCAGGACGAACTCATGCACAACACGCCTGTCATCAGGCATGACAGCGTGGAAACGATATTCCGCAAAGCTTTCTTGAACTCCAATTTGCCACCCTGCTTTATGCCTGACTTTATTGCCGTTCGGATCGAGCTCATCGTCAGTGAGACGACCGTAACCATCCGAATCATCCGGCGCTGAACGGATCGTTATGCAAGTTTTTCAGTATGCCCCTTTTGACGCCCTGCCCGGCGGTCATCGTCAAGCTGCACCACACTACAAGCTGCTACAGTTCGCGGCCACGCCATTCCTGTCACCTACCTGATGAAAGGAGCCCCCATGAATCGCCGTCATGCCCTGTCGCTGCTGGCCGGCCTGCCCCTCGCCGCCAATGCACAAACCCTGAAAAACCTGACTACCAGCATGAAAGACCCGCTGATGGGCATGCTCACCAGCCAACTGGGCGTGACCGATAATCAGGCCAAGGGCGGCGTCGGCTCCTTGCTGACCCTAGCCAGGGAAAAACTGCCGGCCGCCGACTTCCAGAAGGTCGCCAACGTGGTGCCGGGCGCCAGCAAGTACATGGAGCTGGCCAGGACGCTGGGTGCGGTAGCCGGTCCCCTGAAAAATATCGCCGGCCTGAATGGCGCGCTGGGCAAGCTGGGCATGAGCACGGACACCATCGCCAAGTTCGTGCCTGCCGTCACCGACTTCATGGGCAAAGCCGGCGGCAGCACCGTGACCAACCTGCTGTCTGCCGTATTGAAATAAAAACAGCGATGCCGCTGACGGTCCGGACATGCCCGGATCGTCAGCCATGCGGCACATGACCGGCGGCAAAAGCATAAAAACCACTGCCAACCCGACGATTGATCCGTAGCTAACGGACCGTCTCAACAACATGCCCCAATCAACATCTGAAATCCTGCCCGCGAATACGCCGGCAGATGCCTGGTCACGCTGGCTCTGGCTGGCGCTGCTGCTGGTGATTGCGCTGTGGTTCGCCACGCTCGGCACACGCCGGCTGCTCAATCCCGATGAGGGCCGCTACGCGGAAATCGGCCGGGAAATGCTGGTCAGCGGCGACTGGGTGACGCCCCGTCTCAACGGCATCAAGTACTTCGAAAAACCGGCGCTGCAATACTGGATGACTGCCGGCGCTTATCAGGTATTTGGCCAGAATGAGTTTGCCGCGCGCTTCTGGACCGGCCTGACCGGCTTTGCGGGCATCGTGCTGATCGGCTTTACCGGCCTGCGATTGTTCGGCCGGGCCGCAGGCACAATGGCCGCTGCCATCCTTGCCAGTTCGTTGTTGTATGTGGTGATTGGTCACATCAATACGCTGGACATGAGCCTGTCGTTTTTCCTGCAACTGACGGTATGCAGCTTCCTGCTGGCGCAACACAGTCCTGCAGCATCCCGAACCGAGCGCAACTGGATGCTGGTGGCCTGGGCCGGCGCAGCGCTGGCGTTTCTCAGCAAGGGACTGATCGCCCTGATCCTGCCGTCGCTGACCCTGCTGGCCTATACGGTGGTCGCCCGCGAATACTCGGCCTGGCGTCGTCTGCACATCGTCAAAGGCTTGTTGCTGTTCCTGTTGCTGATCCTTCCCTGGCTGATTGCGGTATCGCTGGCCAACCCGGAATTTCCGCGTTTCTTTTTCATCCACGAACAGTTCGAGCGCTTTCTGAGCAATGTCCATGATCGCGATGGTCCGTGGTGGTACTTTCTGCCGCTGTTTGCGCTGGGCAGTCTGCCATGGACCTTTGTCGCCCTGCGGCAGTTCAAGGCTTCCTGGCAGCTCGACAGCCAGCAAACGGGATTGCAGACGCGACGCTTCCTGATGCTCTGGGTAGTCGCCGTCATTGGATTTTTCAGCCTGTCGCACTCCAAGCTGCCGCCGTACATCGTGCCGGTCATGCCCATGTTCGCCCTGCTGCTGGGCGATGCATTCACGCGTCTCGAAGCAAAGGCCATACGCATGCATCTGCTGGTGATAGGCGGCGTGCTGGGAGTGCTGGGGCTGATCATCAGTCTGCTGCCGAACACCGTCGCCGGCGCCAAGAACGTGGATGTGGTAACCGATCTTAAACCGGAAACTGCAGTCGGGTTGTTGTTGGCCGCCATACCCATGCTGATGTCATGCTGCCTGTCACGACGACGCTCCATCGAAACCACGGTCATCGTGACCGGTCTGGGCACATTGCTGGGATTGAGTGTGTTGATCCATGGCTCGGATGCCTTGCAGACCACACGCTCGGGTTATGGGTTATCTCAAGACATAGCGAAAAAGCTCACCCCGGAAACCCGTCTGTACAGCGTGGCCGACTATGACCAGACCCTGCCTTTTTATCTGCAACGGCGCTTTACCTTGGTAGACTATCGTGGCGAACTGGACTTCGGTCTGAGCCAGGAACCGGAACTGGCCCTCGACACCATCGAAGCCTTCGCACGCGAATGGCAGAACCAGGGTTCCGCCATCGCGGTCATGTCTCCGGCGCGTTACAACGAATTGCTGAACCAAGGGTTGCCCATGCAGCTCATCGCTCGGCAAGCAAAACTGGTCGCCGTCAGCAAACCTTGAGTCCGCTTTAAAAACCACATGACCGCTGTTGCCTTCGCCCTGATTCTCACCGGCGTGTTGCTGAACGCCTGTGCCCAACTGCTGCTAAAAGCAGGCACCAATGCCATCGGTCACATCGAGTTTTCCGGCAACGGTCTGTGGACCGTGACGCCGAAACTGATATTCGAGCCGCACATCCTGGCGGGACTGGCCTGTTATGCCATCAGCGTGGTGGTGTGGATCGGCGCACTGTCGCGCACGCCGGTCAGCATTGCCTATCCCATGCTGTCGATCGGTTACATCGTCAATGCCGTGGCCGCCTGGTATCTGTTTGCCGAAGCGCTGACTCCGACCCGCATCGCCGGCATTGCGGTGATCATCGTCGGCGTCGTACTGATCACCCGGACCTGACTGCATCCATCATGAGCGTAAGTGACAAGACACCTGTGCGCCTGCCCATGACGCGTCCCAACCTCGACGAGGCCACCATTGCCGGCGTGGTGGAGGTGCTGCGTTCAGGCTGGATCACCTCCGGTCCGAAGGTGAAGGAATTCGAAGCCCGGCTATCGCAATACTGTGGCGGCCGCCCGGTGCGCGCCTTCAACTCCGGCACCTGCACCATGGAGATTGCACTGCGCATTGCCGGCATCGGCCCGGGCGATGAAGTCATCACCACGCCGCTGTCCTGGGTATCCACCAGCAATGTGATTCTGGAAGTAAGCGCCACGCCGGTATTCGTCGATATCGATCCGGTAACCCGCAACATCGACCTGAACCGCATTGAAGCCGCCATCACACCGGCCACCCGCGCCCTCATTCCGGTGGACCTGGCTGGCCTGCCGGTGGATCGTGACCGGCTGTATGCCATTGCCCGCCAGCATCAGTTGCGGGTGATCGAAGACGCCGCGCAATCGTTTGGCAGCAACTGGCGAAATCAATGCATCGGCGCCACCGGCGATTTCGTGTCGTTCAGCTTTCACGCCAACAAGAACATCACCACCATCGAAGGCGGCTGTCTGGTGTTGAACAACGAACAGGAAGCCAGACTGGCGGAACAATATCGTCTGCAGGGCGTGATGCGTTCCGGCTACGACGGCATGGAAGTCGAACTGGCCGGCGGCAAGTTCAATCTAACCGATGTCGCCGCGCGGGTGGGCCTCGGCCAGCTGCCGCATTTGCAGGAATTCACCGAACAACGCCGCGCGCTGGCGCGCCAGTATTTTGCGGCGTTTGGCGCACTGGCCGATCTCGGCCTGGGCTTGCCACCTGCCGATTTCACGCACAGCAATTGGCATATGTTCCAGGTGGTGTTGCCCGAAGCGCGGCTGACAGTCAAACGCGCCGCCATCATGGCCGAGCTCGATGCCCAGGGCATCGGCACCGGTGTGCATTACCCCCCCATTCACTTGTTTGCACTGTATCGGCGGCTGGGTTTCAAGGACGGCGACTTCCCGCAGGCTGAATACATTGGCCGCAACATCCTGACCCTGCCGTTGTTCCCCGGCATGACGCACGACGATGTCGCGCGGGTCGTAGATGCACTCGGCGCCAGTCTTCGTTCCCATCTCAAGCAGGCATCATGAGCAACGTCGATCTGTCCGTTGTCATTCCGATCTATAACGAAGAAGCGGGACTGGCCGCCCTGTTCGCGCGCCTGTATCCGGCGCTCGACCGGCTCAGCGCCGATCTGCAACTGCGCTACGAACTCATTCTGGTGGACGATGGCAGCCGCGACCGTTCACCCTCCATGCTGCGCGAACAGTTTACCCAGCGACCTGACGTCACGCGCATCGTGCTGCTGGCGGTGAATGCCGGACAGCACATGGCCATCAAGGCCGGCTTTGAGCGCACACGTGGCCAAATCATCGTAACGCTGGATGCCGACCTGCAGAATCCGCCGGAAGAAATCGCCAAACTGCTGGCCAGGATGAACGAGGGTTACGACTATGTCGGCGGTTATCGCAAGGAACGCAGCGACTCGGCGTTTCGCAGATACGCCTCGCGTTTTTTGAACCGCCTGCGCGAACGCACCACGCGCATTCGCATGCGCGATCAGGGCTGCATGTTGCGTGCGTACAGTCGATCCATTGTCGATGCCATCAATCACTCGCAGGAAGTGAATCTGTTCATTCCCGCGCTGGCCTTCCTGTATGCACGCCGGCCTACCGATGTGGAAGTGGCGCATGAAGAACGCGCTGCCGGTGAATCCAAGTATTCACTGTCTTCCCTGATGCGTCTGAATTTCGACCTGATGACCGGCTACTCGCGTGCGCCGCTGCAATTCTTCACCCTCCTGGGCATGACGACGTCCGGCCTGGCGGCATTCTTCGTCGTCGTGCTGGTCGTGCGGCGTCTGATCGTCGGCTCGGAAGCCGAGGGCGTGTTCACCCTGTTCGGCATCGTGTTTTTCCTGCTGGGCATCGCCCTGTTCGGTCTGGGACTGCTGGGCGAATATGTCGGCCGCATTTATCAGCAGGTGCAATCGCGACCGCGTTACATGGTGCAAGCCGTGCTGGAAAGAACGGAGTCCGAACAACCATGAGCACGGCCGTCGTCTTTGCCTATCACAATGTCGGCGTGCGCTGTCTGTCGGTGCTGCTGGCGCATGGCGTGGACGTGCAACTGGTATTGACCCACGAAGACGATCCGAAGGAACAGATCTGGTTTGACAGCGTGGCCGCGCTTGCCGCACGCAATCGCCTGCGCTGCGCCACGCCCAGGGACCCCAACAGCAGTGAATGGCTGTCGCAGCTCAAGGCATTGCAACCGGATTTCATCTTCTCGTTTTATTATCGGCACATGCTCAAGCCCGAGTTGCTGGCCTGTGCCAGACAGAGCGCCTACAACATGCACGGCTCGTTGCTGCCCAGGTATCGCGGCCGGGTGCCGGTGAACTGGGCGGTGCTCAATGGCGAACGGGAAACCGGCGCGACCCTGCATCAAATGGTCGCCAAGCCCGACGCGGGCGCCATTGCCGCGCAACAGGCCGTCCCCATCCTGCCCGATGACACGGCGTTCGATGTATTTCAGAAAGTCACCGTGGCGGCGGAGATGGCCTTGTACAAGGTGTTGCCCAGCATTCTGGATGGCTCGGTGCAACTGCATGCCCAGGATCTGTCAACCGGCTCGTACTTCGGCGGCCGCAAACCGGAAGATGGTCGCATCAACTGGCAGCACAGCGCACCACAGATTCACAACCTGATTCGTGCGGTCGCGCCGCCGTATCCCGGCGCTTTCACGGTGGTACAGAACAGGACATTGCGGATACTGCGCAGCCGCGTGCTGACAACCCAGCGTGCGCGTCATCCCGGCCCTTGTCTATACTGGGAAAATCATTGCCTGCGCGCCGACCTGCACGACGGTTCGGTGCTGGAAATCATCGCAGCGGAACACGAAGGCCAGCCATTGAACGAATTCACATGGACCAGCGCTTTCGGCAAGGCGCCGATCGATTTGTCAGCATCTTAAGAAACCAATCAAGCAATCGTTGCTCCAACCCATCACTGTTTTATCTTCACTCACTCCTGCCAGTGGCATAGCTATGAAAAAAGTACTCATCATCGGCGTCAACGGTTTCATCGGTCATCATCTGGCCAATCGCATCCTGCGCACCACCGACTGGCATGTCTACGGCATGGACATGAACTCGGACCGTATTGCAGATCTGATGGGCGACAAGCGCTTTCATTTCTTTGAAGGCGACATCACCATCAATCGCGAATGGATCACCTATCACATCAAGAAATGCGATGTGATCCTGCCGCTGGTGGCCATCGCCACGCCGGCCACCTATGTGCGCGAACCGCTGCGCGTGTTCGAACTGGACTTTGAAGCCAACCTGCCCATCATCCGCGCCGCGGTGGAATACAAGAAGCGCCTGATTTTCCCGTCCACCTCCGAAGTGTATGGCATGTGCACCGATGAAGCCTTCGATCCCGAAACCTCCAACGTGGTGTATGGACCGATCAACAAGCCGCGCTGGATCTATGCCTGCGCCAAACAGATGATGGATCGCGTCATCCATGCCTATGGCCAGGAACGCGGTTTCGATTACACCCTGTTCCGGCCGTTCAACTGGATCGGTTCCGGACTGGACTCCATCAACACCACCAAGGAAGGCAGCTCACGCGTGCTGACGCAATTCCTGGGGCACATCGTGCGTGGCGAAACGATCAAGCTGGTCGATGGCGGTCAACAGAAGCGCTCCTTCACTCACATTGAGGACGGCATTGATGCGCTCATGGCCATCATTGAAAACAAGAATGGCGTTGCCACCGGCAAGATCTACAACATCGGCAACCCCGCCAACAATTTCTCGGTACGCGAACTGGCCACCGACATGCTGGCGCTGGCCGCGAAGTATCCCGAGTACGCCGAGTCCGCCAGGAAAGTGAAGCTGATCGACGTGACGTCCGGGGATTATTACGGCAAGGGATACCAGGATGTGCAGAACCGCGTGCCCAAGATCGACAACACCTGCAAGGATCTGAACTGGCAGCCGCGCGTCACCATGCAGGATGCGCTGCAGCGCATTTTCGAGTCGTACCGCAGCCATGTGCGCGATGCGCAGGCATTGATGGATTGAAAGGTTAATTACAGGGCGCAATGAATTGCGCCCCTGCATACATGTTCCGTAGGGGCGCGATTCATCGCGCCCGAGCCATATCATGAAGCTCGCACTCAAAATCGATGTCGATACCTATCGCGGCACTCGCGAAGGCGTACCCAACCTGTTGCGGCTGTTCGACAAGCACAACATTGCCGCGACCTTCCTGTTCTCGCTGGGCCCGGATCACACCGGGCGCGCCCTGAAACGGGTGTTTCGTCCCGGCTTTCTGAGCAAGGTCAGCCGTACTTCTGTGGTCAGTCACTATGGCTTGAAAACACTGATGTATGGTGTGGTGTTGCCGGGGCCGGATATTGGCAAACGCTGCGCTGCTCTGCTGCGTTCGGTGCGCGATGCCGGACATGAGGTCGGCATTCACACCTGGGATCACATCCGCTGGCAGGACGGCGTCGAACACGCCGATGCACAATGGACCGAACGCGAGATGTATAAAGCAGCGCGCCGCTTTGCGGACATCTTTCATCGCCCGCCACTGACCCACGGCGCGGCCGGCTGGCAGATGAACGATCACGCCGTAGCGCTCACCGCCAAATTGGGCTTCGATTACAGCTCCGACTGTCGCGGTCATTCGCCTTTCATGCCGTATGTGAACGGCAAGGTCATTCCCTGCCCGCAACTGCCCGGCACACTGCCGACACTGGATGAACTGCTGGGCGTCGATGACATGACTGAAACCAATGTGGCCAATCATGTACTGCAACTGACGGCCACGCCGTCTGAGCATGCGCCGGTATATACGCTGCACGCGGAACTGGAAGGCATGAAGCTGCTGCCGGTATTCGAACAGTTGCTGCTCGGCTGGCGCGCACAGGGTTATAAGCTCACCACCTCACGAGAGCTATTCACACAACTCAACTTAAAACAGTTGCCAGTGCACCACCTGGTTCGCGGCAGCGTGCCAGGCCGCTCGGGAACCTTGATGATTCAGGGTGAACGGTACGAACCGGGCCCGGGCTAACTCGCTCCCTGTATGCCGATGAAGCGCAGAAACTCCTGACGGGTACGCGCATCGTCGCGAAAACTACCCAGCATCTTGCTGGTGATCATCGACACGCCGCGCTTGTGTACGCCGCGGGTGGTCATGCACTCATGCACGGCATCGATCACCACGCCCACGCCACGCGGCTTGAGCACGTCATTGATGCAGCGGGCAATCTCGGCGGTAAGCTTTTCCTGCACCTGCAAACGTTTGGCGTACCCATCGACCACCCGCGCCAGCTTGCTGATGCCGACCACCTTGTCCGTCGGCAGATAGCCGACATGCACCCGGCCGATGATGGGCGCCATGTGATGTTCGCAGTACGACTCGAACTCGATGTCGCGCAACACGATCATCTCGTCGTAGCCGGCCACCTCTTCAAAGGTGCGTTTCAGATAGAGCGCCGGATCGACGGCATAGCCGCCAAACCACTCGCGATAGGCGGAGGCCACCCGCTTGGGCGTATCCAGCAATCCCTCGCGCTGCGGATCGTCGCCGGCCCAGCGCAACAGGGTGCGCACCGCTTCCTCGGCCTGTTCGCGCGATACCGCATGCTGTGTTCGCACGGCTGCGGCTGTCTTGCCGGCTGATTTCTTCGTGGCTGTTTTTGGCATCTCTGTTCTCCATGGCTGCACGGACAGCTTAGCATGTGGCAAGCTGCCGGCATGACACCGGCTGACCGCTCATTGCTCCACCTGTTACTGCTGCTGGTCGCGTTGTGGGGCCAAAACGCGGCGGCATGGGGCAACACTGGCCATCGCATTACGGGATACGTCGCTGAATCACTGCTCACTCCCGCCACCCGCAGACAGGTACGACAGTTGTTGGGTGAAGAATCGCTGGCTGCCGCCGCGACGTATATGGACGTACAACGCATGATGCTGAGCGAGCGCTGGCCTGAAACCGAACGCTGGCATTACGACAATCAACCTGTGTGTTACCGCCAGCAGGCTTATTGCCTTGATGGCAATTGCGCCACGCGGCAGATCGAACGCTTTCGCCAATTGCTGGCCGACCGGCATGCTGATAAAAACGAACGCGCACTGGCACTGCGGCTGATGATTCACATGCTCGGCGACATTCATCAACCCCTGCACATGACCGACAATCATGACCGGGGCGGCAACAATCTGTATGTGCGCCTGTATGCCGGCGGCGAGCGTTATCGACTGCATGAAGTCATGGATACGGTATTGCTCAGGCAGCTCATCGGCAAGCAACGCATTCGTAACTATGCCTCTGATTTGCGCCAGCGCTATCACCCGCAATTGCACGAATGGCAGCAAGGCAGCCTGAACGACTGGGCGCAACAGACGCATCAACTGGCCGTGACTGAAAGTTATGGCGGATTGCCGGGCTTTGCCTGCAATATCGAGCAAAACAAAACCATCACGTTGCCTCAAAGCTATGTGCAAGACGCCCGGCAATACCTGCCGCAACAACTGGCCAGAGCCGGTGTGCGCATTGCCGCCGTGTTGAACGCCACGCTTGGATCGGAATGATGCGTACTCCCCGACTGCGTCAATTGCTGCCGCCGCGCTTTCCCTGGCGTGAGGGCAACCAGTTCGAATTGCTGATCGACGGCCGGCAATATTTTCCCGCCATGTTGACCGCCATCGCCCAGGCGCAATCCAGCATCGAACTGGAAATGTATCTGGTCAGCAGCGGCAAATTGTTCAATCAGTTCAGACAGGCATTGCTGGATGCGGCGGCGCGTGGCGTGCAGGTACGCATGCTGTTCGACGACTACGGCGCGCAGGAATTGAATGCCGCCGACCGGCAGGCGCTGCAAGCGCCGGGCATCGAATTGATTTTTTTCAATACGCTGCGCTGGCGCAAAGGCATGAGCAACCTGTTGCGCAACCATCGCAAGTTGTTGCTGATCGACCGGCGCCTGGCTTATGTCGGCGGCACCGGGTTGACCGATGAATTCATCTACGAACATCAGCATCAACCGCCCTGGCACGAAGTCATGCTGTCGATCCGCGGCCCGGTCATCAACGACTGGCTGCTCTTGTTCGAACGGACCTGGTTCAGCTTTGGCAAGACGCTATTCAAGCAACCCCGCATCAGCCGCTCGATGCATGACGACGGTGCGCAGCGCGGCCGGGTATGCGCCAGCGACGGTCCGCGCGCCCATCACGTCGAACAATCACTGTATCGACAACTGCAACGCAGTCAACGCCACGTATGGCTGGTGACGCCGTATTTCATTCCCTCATTGAAACTGCGCCGCCTGCTTATTCAAGCTGCCAAGCGTGGGCTGGATGTCCGCGTGCTGTCGCCGGGACAACTGACCGATCATCCCGCCATCCGTCATGCCTCGCGACGCCACTATGCCCGGCTGCTGCGCAATGGCGTGCGCATCTTTGAATATCGGCCGCGCTTCATTCACGCCAAGATCGCCGTGTGCGATGACTGGGTCAGCCTGGGCTCCACCAACTTCGACCGCTGGAACCTGCGCTGGAATCTCGACGCCAACCAGGAAATCGACGATGCCGGATTCGCCATGCAGGTGCGTCAGCAACTGCAACCCGACTTTGCCGACAGCGAAGAACTGCACTACGACACCTGGTTGCAGCGTCCCCTGTATCTGCGCCTGCTGGAATGGTGGAACGGCAAGCTGGATCAGTTATTGGCGAGATTGAGATGAAAGGCCCGGATGGCGATTGATTGAAGCGGGGTTCAAGGTTGTAACGTGGAGTTGAGGGGCCTCGCGCGGCTTTTCGCGCGAGGCCCCTCTCGAATGATGGGATGGACTCCCCCTGGTTTTGTGGGTGCATCATGTCACCTGCTGTACTCATGTGGTGTGGGTGTCAGCGTCAACCAGAAGGAGTCCTGTCATGCATGCTAATACTGTGGCGGTCGATCTCG
>JBFWSR010000009.1:0-134081 GCA_050248275.1 Steroidobacteraceae bacterium | reverse complement strand
ACACCCTCTGTTGCAAACATGACAAACAAAACCGGGAATGGAATTTGCAAAAAACACTGGACAACACAAACACCTGAATCAGCCCTCACTGTCGGAGACCATCATGCTCTCTTATCGCAAACTCAAGCCGGAAGCCAACTTGTGCAACGGTGTCCGTCCCGGCCATCAGATTCCCTGCAATGGCGCGCTGTACCAGTGCAGCGCTTGCGGCAACAGCGGTTGCCGGCAAACCTATGTGGGGAGTTGCACAGAACAGGGATTCGACGTGAAGTTCACCTGTCTGAGGTGCGGCGCCATCGGCAAACAAGAACTGGTGGCCTGATACCACTGAACACTACGGCCTGAATGACAGGTTGAGTAATCCAGATGATTCTGACCGTAGCCATTCCTCATACAGGCAAACCCAGCTGCTGGTTTGCCTACAATGAAGATGACTTCATCCGCAAGGTGAAAGTCGCCAGCGCCGATGTCACCGGCGTGATCTTCAATGTGGTCACGCCCCGCGAATTACTGGCCGCACAAGGACGGGTGCCGGACTCCACCGGGTTGCAGGATCAGCAGGCGGAGATCCTGGCCATGGCGGATGCGCATGGTTGGGACACACCGCTGTACCGGGCTGACTATCTGCTGGCGCCGGGCCTGTATCAGACCGAACCCGTCTCTGAATTTGTCGCTCATGTTGCGGTCCTCGCTCAGGAGCTACGCGCCTGCCGCGTCTATCGCGACGAAGAGCAGGCCATGGATGCGCTGTATGCCGATGCTTTATATGCAGGCAAGGAAGGGTTTTATGCCCACATGGCCCTGCGTGAACAATTGATTGCACTGGAAGTCATGTCAGACGACCTGTGAACAACCGGGGAATTCTTCATGACCGTCAACCAGTTGATCGAGGCTTCGCAACAAATGCCGCATCCTTATAGGTCAGGCTGATCCACAGAGTTCCGCTTCGGTCTCACACCGGACGATTCTCGTTGGGATTGCGCACCGGCCCCATGCGCTTCAGACCTTCCTCATAGGAAATTTCCTCGTAGTCGGCGCTGAACTGCATGGCCTTGTCGGCAATCGCATCGAGCTTGGCGGCGGTATCCAGTTTCTTCAGATCGTTGCGGTCGATGTACAGCAGTTCGAGTATTTCGTTGTACACCGTCGCTTCGTCAATGGGCAGCACATAAAACGTCACGCCATTGAGCGTCACCCGATACTTGGAGCTCAGATCGATGTTGTTGCAGAACGCAAAATACTTGCCCTGCGGGCTGAGCGTCTCGGCCAGCACTTCCGACACCGATTTCAGGTATTCGAAGGACAGCAGATATGCGGCGAAAAACTTGATGCCCGGCTCGCCTGCCTGCGCGACGGCCAGCACCTGTTGCACCGCCAGCTCCGGCGGGCGGGCTTCATCGGCCAGCTTGGGCGCAAACTTCAGGGCCAGATCGCCGCGAAAGCCGAAGCGGCCAGTCTGTTTGGTCGGCGCCTTCAATACGGGGTTGAGCAGGCGGCCTTCGGTTTCCAGGCGGGAAAACCCTGTTTGTTCAATCGCGGTCATGACAATCTCCGGTTGGATAAGGGAATGCTTTCAATTGGCGGCCAGGCGTTGTGCGGTGGCGTTCTGATCCATGGCGATCAAGGCCGTTACCCAGTCCTTGAGCGGCGTGTCGATGCGCTGGATGCGGTGTTGTTCGAGGAAGCGCTGTTCATTGCGCGTCGGTTCCTCGGGCAACACCGCCCAATGCCGGTCACCTGAACGCTTGATGATCTGCTGGGCAAAGATGCGTTCAAGCTGGGTGGAAAAGCGGCAGCCCAGAAATACGAAGTTGCGGCCATTGCGCAATTGCTGCACCGTTTTCGGAATCGGCGTCTGAATGTCGATCTCGGTCAGCACTTCGACGTAATCGGAATCCGATACCAGGAAATTCGCCGCCGGCGTTACCGAACCGATGGGCTGGTACAACAGCGTTGACCAGGGCGATTCGCTGGTGGTGGCATCCAGATCTTCACGCCGTAAACCATCGGCATCGAAGTAATGCACCCACTGACCGAAATGCTCGGCCTGACTGACGCCCTGCACGCTGCCCCATGATGTGTTCCGTGCCGCCAGCGCCTGTTGCGGCAACTGGTCGTACCAGGCATGCACCAGCAATGGCAGATTGGGCAATCCCGCCAGATAACGATGCAGCAGTGTAACCGGCATGTCAGGCATGAACGCTTCCGTCATCGCCATCTTCACGGTCTTGCGATGCTTGAAGTTCTCGATGAACTGGGCAGCCGCAGTCAGATTGTTGCGAATCTTGTGCGGCACGCTGGCCTTGGCGGTCAGCTTGCCGACCAGCACCTCGGGTGAACTCGGCACGGTGGCGGATTGTTCCGACAGACTCAGCACACCCGGACCGATGTAGGGAATCACGCGCCCGTTCACCAATCCGGTATGGATGACATTCAATAATTGAGTATCCATGCTGCCTCTTGTCATGTGTTGCAGAACAAAAAGAATCAGGTCGCACCCAAGGCTGACTTGAAACCATCCAGTGCGGTTTTATCGACGCGAAAGATTCCGCGCCCGCCAGACAACGGTTGATAGGCCTCGCCCACCAGTCCGGTCAGATAATTGAACCAGGCCTGCGGGTTGGCCGAATTCGGGCGTTCGCTGATTTCGGTCACGGTTCCGTTCGGGGCGAAACGCACGTGAATCATCACTACATCGGTACTCATGGCGATCTCCAGGCCAGATGGCTGTTTTTGATTTGATCAGGCTGCATCAGCGCCCGTGCTCAGGCGCCGGAGGCAAAGCCAAGCAATTCGACCGAGAAATTGTCGGTACCGACAATCGCCTGACAAGCGAGGCGCGACTTGGAACCAACACCGACAAGGGTGTCGAGTTTTTCGTTCTCCAGACGTTGCACCTTGGACAGTCCCTTGCGGCCGTCGAGCACGAAAATATGGCAGCTGCCGCATTTTCCCTCGCCACCACACTTGTGCATCATGTTGACGCCCGCAGCGATGATCGCCTGCAGCACGGTCTGTCCTTCAATTGCATCCACCGTCTTGTTGAGGGGCATGATGGTCATGTTAGGCATGTCAATTACTCCAGTTCATGGTTACAAATGGATAGTAGATGGTCATAGATAAATGGCTGTGCCGGCGCCGACATTCACCGACGCATCCTTCATGGTGGTAACGATGAAGGCGATTTGCTCGGCGGTGAGATGACAGTGAAACGGCAGGGCGATGGCCCGGTCTGCCAGCTTTTCAGTGACGAACAGTTTGCCGCGACGATTGGCGGCATCGAGATCGATGTAATGCCGCTGGGTGTGCAGCGGCTGGCAATACACATGGGCGTCGATGCGCTCGCGGCGCAGGTCTTCGACGATGGCATCGCAACTGGACTTGGAAAAACGCGTTCCCAGATGCACCAGATACAGGAACCAGTGCGCCACGGTCACTTCCGGCGCGACATAGGGATCCTTGATGCCTTCGAAAGACTTGATGTGTTCGAAGTACACCTGCTCGACATACTTGCGTCGTTCCAGGATTTCATCAATGCGTTGCAGCTGCGCCAGTCCCAATGCGGCGGCGACATCGCTCATGCAGGCCTGATAAGGCGCATAGGCACTCACCACCAGCGAGCTGCGGTCGGCCAGCTTGTGATCCCGGTGATGGCGGATCAGACGCGCCACGTCGATATCATCGGTCACCACCATGCCGCCTTCACCGCAACACAGCGCACCGGGTTGCGAAAAATCAAAGACCGCACAGTCGCCAAAGCTGCCCACCAGTTGGTTCTGGTACATGGAGCCCAGTGCTTCAGTGGAGTCTTCAAGCAGCAGCAGACCATGCTGCTGCGCCACTGCACGCAGCGGCGTCCAGGGTGCGGGATGACCATTGGTGTTGTTGGCGAGAATGGCCCTGGTTGCAGGCGTGATACGCGCCGCCACCTTGTCCGCCACGATCACGCCCGACCAGTAATCAATATCGACGAACACCGGCGTGGCGCCGGCCAGCGTGATGGCATGAGCAGTCTCGCGCCACGAATACGACGAAGCCAGCACTTCGTCGCCGGGGCCGATGCCATGAGCGCGCAATGCCAGCAACAGACCGATGGTGCTGCCGCTGACTGCAATGGCGTATTTGCGTCCCGCATATTGCGCAAATGCAGCTTCGAACGCTTCGACCCTCGGACCATGCGACAGGCATGGCGAGCACAGCGCTGCGCTGACTGCATCCAGTTCGGCCTGCGTGACATCGGGATCTGACAGCGGTATCCAGGTGTCGCCCATCGGCAGGTCCACAGCGGCGTTCATGCTGACCTCCTGTGTCTCGCCAGCACGATGCCGGTAGCCAGCGCCGGATCAGCCGTGATCTGCCAGCAATGAGCGCTGCCATTCACCAGATACATATCCACCTGGGCAAACTGCCGATAAGGTTCATCCGCGCCCATGTCCGAGACTTCGCAACGCGTCAGCGACATGCCGGGAAATTGACTGCGAAAGGCAGCCACCACCTGCGGCCCGCCATCGCTGGCGGCGCAGAGCGTTTCCAGTTGCACAAGTTGATCGGTGCTCAGGGCCATCGGTGTGTACTCACTGCTGATTCACTGTTCAGTCCATGCGTATCGTCAATCTGCACTCAGACGCTTCGCTTCCACCGTGATCGGCAGGCTGGTGCCTGCGGCCATCGCCGGCAATTCCAGTTCCCAGCCATTGGCCAGCGTGATCTTGCCGCCCCACAGATCGGGCTTTTCCATCGACACGATGGGCTCCTCCAGATCTTTCTTGGGCACATAAGCGGAAAACCGGCCTTCGGCACTCTTGCGGATCATGACTTTCACAAATACCTCTTGTTCAGCAATCTCGTTTCGGGCACGGCTACCTATCAGGCGCTGAGTTGCGCCAGCTCCCTGAGCATGTCGGGCAGCACGCCCAACAGCACATCAACTTCATCAACGGTGTTATGCGCATCCAGAGAAAAACGCACCGATGCCAATGCGGCGGCAGGACTCAGTCCCATGGCCGTCAACACATGCGACGGTTTGGTGCCAGCCGAAGAACAGGCGGCGCCGGCCGAGGCATAAATGCCGAGACGATCCAGCCTGCCAAGAATCAGTTCGGCATCCAGATCGCCGAAACGGATATTGCTGGTATTGCTCAACCGTGCGGCGGCAGCGCCATTGATGCTGGCGCAAGGAATCGCCGCCAGCACGCCCACTTCCAGACGTTGCCGCAGCTGTTCCGTATGAGCGATCTGGGTCGCCATGTTTTGTTGCAGCATGGCGCAGGCCACGCCCAGCGCAACGATGCCGGGCAGATTCTCGGTGCCAGCGCGTCGACCGCGCTCCTGACTGCCGAACAACAGCGGCGGCAGCTTGATGCCCTTGCGTACATACAGCGCACCGACGCCGCCGGGCGCATGCAACTTGTGAGCGGACAGGGACAGCAAATCGACGGGCAGCTGTTGCAGATTGATCGGCAACTTGCCCACTGCCTGCACCGCATCGGTATGAAACAGCGCGCCATGTTGCCGCACCATCTGCGCAGCTGACGCGATGGGAAACAGCACGCCGGTTTCGTTGTTGACCCACATCAGACTGACCAGCGCGGTATCCGCCGTCAGGGTATCGGCCAGTGCTTCGAGATTCAGACGACCGGCGTGATCCACCGGCAGATAGGTGACACGGACTCCCTGCGTCTGCAAATGTCGCAGCAGCATCAGCGTCGCCGGATGTTCGACTTCGCTGCTGATGATGTGACGACGCTGTGGCTGCAAAGCCAGCGCGCCCAGAATCGCCATGTGATTGGCTTCGGTGCCGCTGCTGGTGAACACCACCTCGGGCGGCAAGGCGCCGAGCAACTGCGCCACCTGCGCGCGCGCCGTCATCAGGTAGTGCTTGGCGCGCTCGCCCTGTGCATGTTTGCTGGAAGGATTGAGCGGCCCCGACTGCATGCACTCGAGCATCGCCTGCCTGCATTCCGGAGCGACAGCGGTGGTCGAGTTGTTGTCGAAGTAAATCATATGATCATTGCCAGAACAGCCGCAGCGGATCGGCATTCAGGTGTTCCAGCAACTCCACCAGTCGTTCGTAACAACCATGCAGATGCCACTGCTGTAGGACATGCTCCTTGCGATACAGGCGCCATGGTCTGGAACCCGGCGCATACTGCAACAGCGCCACATCGACAACGCCACCCGCCGGATCGACATTGCGTGAACAGCAGGGGCTTTCAATGCGATAGCCGTCCGTCACCGGAGACACGCTGGGCGATACATAGCGATAGCGTTTGCGCTGCGCCAGCGCGCGCTCGATGCGCTTGCGATCGAACTCGTTGGGCTGACCTGCTCTGGCGCGCAGCCCTAAATCGAATTGTGGTATCGCTGTGGCGTTCATGGGCGCTGCGCTATGCCGGACTGATCTCTTCTTCCAGACAGCCCACCACCTGTTTGCCATTGAACTCGACCAGATAGACAGGCGTATTGGATTCGGTGTGGGTGCCCACCTGAACGATCTCGCCCAACGTGCCCACCGGCACCAATAACGCTTGTGGCGGCTGGTCCGGGTAGGAACCATCGTTGAACAGATCCAGCAACGTACTCACGCGCTGGCCCCACTGATATTTCGGCTCTCTGACTTCGATCATGCGCTGTCCCTCAAGGGCCTGCTAACACTCATGACATCACTGCGACGGAGGTCAGAAAGGCCCAGGACGCGACGCACCGAGCGCGGTGTACTTAACGTACTCAAGCGAGGTGCCCCACGGGGATTTCCTTCGGTCACAACAAAGTCCTGGGCCTTTCTGATCCCGTCCCTTCGGGTTGGGCTCCCAAAAGCACCATGCGGCGTTGCTCGTCGTTCATTTGGAATTGCCAAACTTCTCTCCTCGCGCCTTGCCTGATGCTTTTGGGAACACCAACGCAGCGATGCCATGAGTGTTAGCAGGCCCTAGTTCCGGCAACGGTATTTCTTCAGGCGCTTCGACGGCCTCCAGCTCCTTGCGCTTCATGCCCACGCGGGTGCCTGATTCGATGAACTCCACGCCATAGATGTAAAACTGCTGCAGGAAGGAGCCGATATGCACCACGTATCCCTGTTCGCCTTTCTTGACCAGCACATCTCCAATTTCCCTGCCGCAGTAGGTGCCGTCGTTGCGGATCGTGCGCAATGCACGCACCTTCTCACCGAAGTTGAATACCGGCGGGTCATTCAACTCCATCACCTCACTGTCGCGACTGATCTTGGCCATGGGCAGTCCTCTAGGCAGTGCGTTGATCAAGCAAACGCTGCCTGGCCACGTCGCGCACCAGTGCATCGGCATCGCCGAGCAGCTTTGGCAGGTCATCCACACTCATGCGAGAGGCTGCTTCATGGCGGATCCGGCAGTCCGGATCGCGCAGCAGCCACACCAGTTGATCGGGTCGCAGCCGGCGCGCCGCTTCCAGACGCACATCGGCTTCGGCATCAGCGGCCAGCAGCGCCAGCCAGGCGGCGTCAATGCGTTGCGCCACGATGCGCCGTACCGCCGGTTCGCGGTCGCGCATCATCAACTGCAGCATCGATGCCGGAATACGGCGCGCCACCACCATGCGCACGTAGTAGTCATGGTCCTGCATCATCGGAAACAGATCGGCGCCTGTCAGTCGATTGGCGACGCGGATGCGCACTTCGCGGTGCGGATCGTTGCGCATCTCCAGCAGTTGCCGCTGCGGCAGGCGTTGCGCGGCGCTCCAGCGCACGGTCTCATCGGCATCGCTGCACAAACGCTTCAGGTGAAACACATCGGCATACTTGGCGGCGACCGCCCGCACTTCGAAGTAGCGATGCTCCAGATATTCGTTGGCGAGTTCGGGATTCCAGGCAAAGAAACGGTCAATGCGTCGCGCATAGCGATCCTGTACACAGGCATGCTTGAGGCCGCACTTGCCGGCCGTCAGCAAGGCGCAATGCCGGCAGTCGGCGCAATTGATTTCCTGACCCTGCCAGTCGCGTGCTTCGTCAATGTCAATCATCATCGATCTGCCCCATGCGTTCGAGTACGCCCAGCAGCACGCGCCCGCCCAGCTTGTCGCCCGGGTCCAGTTCCAGCAGCTTCATCACGGCGGCATGACCTTCACTGATATTGCCCAGGCGCAATTGCAGGTAGGCATAGCCCTTGAGCGTGAACAGATAGAAACGCGGCAATGTCGCTTCATACCGGCCGAAGTCGGCATCCTGCGCCTGCACCCGTCGCCAGTCTTCGGCCAGACCATTGTCCAGCGCAGCTTTCTGCAGGCATTGACCGGCCACCTGCAGCGCTTCGCGCAAACGATTCTTGTAGAAATAGAATCGATACAGGCCGATCAATACCGCGGCATGTTCCGGCGCCAGCGCCTGCGCTTCGCGCAGGTGCCATTCGGCCAGCGCATCGCGATGATAGGCGCGCGCCGCCGCGTACAGATGCTGTTCGGCTGCTGCAGGCAGACCACCGCCCAACAGGCTCGCTGCCAACAATCCATCCTGGCTCACATCGGCGGCAGCGGACAGATTCCATGACTGGCGATGACTGCTGGCAGTGCTCATGACGGCATGCATCTCATTGGCTCAATGACGCCGACCAATACTGGCGATGCTGATGCTGGCCATCCCCGGCACCGCATCCTTGCTGGTACTGCTGCAACCGCAGGCAGCGCCCTTGGGATCGTGGAATATCAGACCTGACTGCGTGGGCGTGTCGGCAAAGTCGATAGTCACACCATCAAGCAATACGCGGCTTTCCGCAGGCAGGAAAAACTTCATGCCGTTGCGTTCGAGCACGGCATCGCCGACCTTGGGCGCGGTTTCGATGCTGAACTCGCTGGCCAGACCGGAACAGCCGCCGGCCGATACGACCAGGCGAAAACCGCTATCGGCGCTGCCGCCAAAACGCAGCATGCGCTTGATGAATTTTTCGGCTGCGGGCGTGATGCTGACATCCATTCTGAATTCCTCCCGGGTATTAGGCTGGTGGCTGATAACGAGGCAGGCTGGTATCGATGATGCAGGTGTTGTCCACCGGACATACCGCCGTGCATTGCGGCGCATCGAAATGCCCGATGCACTCGGTACATTTCTTCGGGTTGATGACGAACACACCGTTCTTTTCCGTAATCGCCACGTTGGGGCATTCCGGTTCACAGGCGGAACAGCCGGTGCATTGCGAGGCAACAATTTTCAATGGCATAACTGCTTAACTCCCATCGCTAGTACAAAACAACTCACGCCGCGACCAGCGCGCCCTGACGAATCGAAGCATCGCCGCGCGCCACGTGCACAACCTCGCCGCTCTTCACCTTGTCCAGATAGTGCTTGAACCAGGTGATGGCCGACTTCTCGATGAACTGACCCGCGTATTGATCGACCGGATCGATGCCGGCCTTTTGCAGATCGTCCCTGGGGCAACCGCCGATCTTGGCGACGAACACTGCATGACAATCGTTGATGGCGCGGATGATGGTTTCCAGACTGTCTTCCTCGCCGTAACCGCCCTGGCAATACAGATCGACACGCCGGTGGCCGACAAATTTGGCGCCGGCGGTGCTGAGTTCGTACACCTGGAATTCCTTGGCGTGACCGAAGTGTTCATTCACCAGACCCGAACCCTTGGTCGCCACGGCGATCAGCACCTTGATGTCGCTGTCTTCGCCGGCCAGCGTCTGCAACTCTTCCTGTTTGGCGACCACCTTGGCCTGCCGCTCCTCTTCCACTTTCTCCTGATAGGCCTTGCGCGATTCGGAGTCGTAACTGACTTCCATCGCCATGATCTTTTCGGTGGTGAACTCGGCGCTGCGATCCTCGCCCAGCAGGCCCACGGCGTCGGCGCGGCACTGACGGCAGTGACGCATCATGTTCATTTCGCCTTCGCAGGAATCCTGCAATGACTTGAGTTCCTGCGCCGTCGGACCGCGCTGGCCGTTCAGGCCGAACACCGTGCCGTGCTCGGGCGCGGAAATCAGCGGCATGATGTTGTGCAGGAACGCGCCGCGCGACTTCACTGCGCGATTCACCTCGACGAGATGCTGGTCGTTGATGCCCGGAATCATCACCGAATTCACTTTGCACAGGATGCCGCGCGCCGTGAGCATCTCCAGCCCCTGCAACTGCCGCTCGGTCAGAATCTGCGCCGCATCCTTGCCGGTATAGCGCTTGTGATTCCAGAAAATCCACGGATAGATGTGCTGGCCGATTTCAGCGTCCACCATGTTGATGGTGATGGTCACATGATCGACATTGAAACCGGCGATGGTGTCGATGTGGTCCGGCAACGCCAGACCATTGGTGGACAGACACAGTTTGATGTCCGGCGCCATTTTCGACACCAGCTCGAAAGTCTTGAATGTCTTGGCCGGATTCGCCAGCGGGTCGCCGGGACCGGCAATGCCGAGCACCGTCATCTGCGGAATGGTCGAGGCCACGGCCACGACTTTTTTTGCGGCCTGTTCCGGCGTGAGCTTTTCGCTGACCACACCGGGACGCGATTCATTGGCGCAGTCGTATTTGCGATTGCAGTAATTGCATTGGATGTTGCAGGCAGGCGCCACGGCCACGTGCATGCGCGCATAGTGGTGATGCGCTTCTTCACTGTAGCAGGGATGATTCTTGACCTTCTCCCAGATTTCCGGCGCCAGATCGTTCTGTCCAGCGCCTGAACCACAACTGGCTTTGCCGCTGCCGCCCTGGGTGCCGCAACCTTTGTGATCGGCAACTTGTTGCATGATCTTGTCGATGTTCGCCGTCTGATTGTCGATACCCGTATCTTGCTGCTGCATGGACCGCTCCTCGCTGTAGACAGCAGTTCATTGGCTGATTAAGAACTGGCTGTCGTGCTCACGCCTCGCCACAACCTGGAGTTCCCTGGACTGTGACACCCTTGCTGCGAGACATAGCAACTACCATGCCAGCAACGATAAACACGGTTTTATGCGGGAAAACACGGCATTTTTATTATTGCCGCTGTCGCGATGCCGACATGAAAACGACACGACTCCCTGCCGGGTTATGTGTTTGTAATAAACACGACAGGCAAACAGCAGATCGACGCATGGGCGGATGTCAAAGCGCGCGTGTACCAAACCGGACAAACGCTACACGCCAGTACGACAAACGCCTGCCGCGATTGATGCAGTAATCATTCACGCCATGCGCACTGCCAGATATTTCAGGCAGTTATTGCAGCGCATCAGTATTGGCATAGGAGTTGCTTACATGGTTGGCAAGAGACTTTCTCCGACAGCCCATTGTTCGCGGGAGACTACGGTGAACAAACCGATTTACCTCGATTACTCAGCCACCACGCCAGTCGATCCACGCGTGGTCGAAAAGATGGTGCCATATCTGTTTGAGCACTTCGGCAACCCCGCCAGCCGTTCGCATGCCTATGGCTGGGAAGCGGAACAGGCCGTGGAACAGGCGCGTGAACAGGTGGCGCAACTGGTCAATGCCGATGCCAAGGAAATTGTCTGGACCTCGGGCGCCACCGAATCGGACAACCTGGCGATCACCGGCGTCGCGCATTTTCATCAGGGCAAGGGCAGGCATCTGATCACGCTGACCACTGAACACAAGGCCGTGCTCGACACCATGCGCAATCTGGAACGCAGCGGTTTCACCGTGACGTATCTGGACCCGGAGCCGAATGGCCTGGTGGATCTGGACAAGCTCAAGGCAGCCATGCGTCCCGATACCATCCTCACTTCGATCATGCATGTAAACAATGAAATCGGCGTGATCCAGGACATCGCCGCCATCGGCGCGCTGTGTCGCAGCAAGGGTGTGCTGTTTCATGTGGATGCGGCGCAGAGCACTGGCAAGACTCATATTGATCTGGAAACCATGCCAATCGACCTGATGTCCTTCTCCGCGCACAAGACCTATGGTCCGAAAGGCATTGGCGCCTTGTATGTGCGTCGCAAACCGCGCGTGCGCATCGAAGCGCAGATGCATGGTGGCGGTCATGAACGCGGCATGCGCTCCGGCACGCTGGCCACGCATCAGATCGTGGGCATGGGCGAAGCCTTCCGCATTGCGCGAGAAGAAATGGCCACGGAAAACGAGCGCATTCGTGCGCTGCGCGATCGGTTGCTGGCAGGTCTCACCACCCTGGACGAAACCTATGTCAATGGCGATCTGCAACAGCGCGTACCGCACAACCTCAACATCAGTTTCAATTTCGTCGAAGGCGAATCAATGATGATGGCCATGAAAGGCATCGCGGTATCCAGCGGCTCGGCCTGCACGTCCGCCAGCCTGGAACCGTCGCATGTATTGTGGGCCATCGGCCGTCCCGACGAACTGGCGCACAGCTCCATCCGCTTCACGCTGGGTCGTTTCAGCACCGAACAGGATATCGACGCCGCCATTGAACTGGTGAAACGCAATGTGCAGAAGCTGCGCGATCTGTCGCCGCTGTGGGAAATGCATCAGGACGGCATTGATCTCAGCAAGGTGCAGTGGGCCGCGCACTAGCGGGCAATCAATTCACAATCAAGCTCATCAGCCGACGATCATCATTCAGGAGACTTGAACATGGCATACAGCGACAAGGTATTGGATCACTACGAGAATCCACGCAACGTCGGCTCTTTCGACAAGAGCGATCCCAATGTCGGCACCGGCATGGTGGGTGCGCCGGCCTGCGGCGATGTCATGAAGCTGCACATCAAGGTGGGCGATGACGGCGTCATCGAAGAGGCGCGCTTCAAGACCTATGGCTGCGGTAGCGCCATTGCATCCAGCTCGCTGGTCACTGAATGGCTGAAAGGCAAGACCCTGGAACAGGCGCTGGAAATCAAGAACACCGCCATCGCCGAAGAACTGGCCTTGCCGCCCGTGAAGATTCACTGCTCGGTGCTGGCGGAAGACGCCATCAAGGCCGCCATCACCGACTATCGCAGCAAACAGCCATCGGCCACGCAATCCGCCGCCTGAAGCCCAACCAAGGAATTCATCATGTCAGTCACCGCACCCGATCCGATCCTGTTCAGCGACAACGCCGCTGCCAAGGTATTGGAAATGATTACCGAGGAAGGCAACCCCAACCTGCAACTGCGCATCTACGTGTCCGGCGGCGGTTGTTCCGGGTTCCAGTATGGCTTTGCCTTCGAAGAGAGCACCGGCGCCGATGACATCATCGTGGAAAAAGCCGGCGTGCGCGTACTCATCGACCCGGTCAGCCTGCAATACCTGAGCGGCGCGGAAGTCGATTTCCAGGACGGACTGGACGGCGCGCGTTTCATCATCAAGAACCCGAATGCCAAAAGCACCTGCGGCTGCGGCAGTTCCTTCTCGACCGGCGATACTGGAGAAAGCAATGATTACTCTGACGGAAAAAGCTGCGCATCGCGTCCAGCAGTCAATCAATAAACGCGGCCAGGGTCTGGGCTTGCGCCTGGGCGTGCGCACCGCTGGTTGTTCCGGTCTGGCCTACACCATGGAATTCGCCGACCAGAAACTTCCCGAAGACTGCGAATTCGAAAGTCGCGGCGTAGTATTGCTGGTCGATCCCAAGAGCCTGCCCTATCTGGACGGCACTGAACTGGACTTTGTTCGCGAAGGGCTGAACGAAGGTTTCAAGTTCCAGAATCCGAACAGCAAGGCGCAGTGCGGCTGCGGCGAGAGCTTCACCGTATGACCGCCAGGGCCATCGCACCACTTCCATGAAAGACGGTGCGCCGCCGCATCGGCGCACGCGCTTTCTGCGCCAGGGCAGTCGCACATGGGAGCGCACCACGTCACCGACATGGCGTTCCGGCAGGAGTCCTGACATGCAACAGAGTTACTTTGAGTTATTGAACCTGGAACCGCGCTTCGGCATCGTTGCCGAACAGCTGGATCAGGCCTATCGCGCACTGGCCAGCCGCGTGCATCCCGATCGTTATGCGCAGGCCGACATCAGCGCCCAGCGCACTGCCCTGCAACTGGCCACGGATGCCAACGAGGCCTATCGCACGCTGAAAAAACCCGTATTGCGTGCACGTCATCTGCTCGGCTTGCGTGGCGTTGCAACCAGCGAGCGCAGCATCAGCATGCCTCCGGAATTCCTGATGGAGCAGATGGAATGGCGCGAGGCTTTAGGCGACGCCCAATCGGCCCATGATCGCGATGGCCTGCTCAAGCTGGGCAGCATCGTGCGCAGCCGCATCGCCCATCTGCAACAATGTCTGGCAACGCTGCTGGACACCGAACAGAACAATCACGCTGCCGCCGATGCCACGCATCAACTGATGTTCGTGGAAAAACTGCTCAACGATATCGACGACGCGTGTGCGGCGTTGGAGGACTGATGGCATTACTCAGCATCGCCGAACCAGGACAGAGTCAGGCCCCACATCAGCACCGTCTGGCGATCGGCATCGACCTCGGCACCACCAACTCCCTCGTGGCCAGCGTGCGCGATGGCATGACAACCGTCTTGCGCGATGCCGACGGCCTGAAGCTGTTGCCCTCGGTGGTTCATTATCTGGCCAATGGCGAGGTGGAGGTGGGTTATGCCGCCAGGGAGCAGCAGGCTGAAGATCCTTACAACACGCTGGCGTCCATCAAACGTTTGATGGGTCGCGGCTTTAGCGATGTACCAGAAACACAACGTCAAGCTTATCGTTTGCTTGAAGGCAGCGGCATGGTGCGCGTCGCCACCGTCGCCGGCCCACGCAGTCCGGTGGAAGTCTCGGCGGAAATTCTCAAGGCATTGCGCCTGCGTGCCGAACAGGCCTTGGGCGGCGAACTGGTCGGTGCAGTGATTACCGTGCCCGCCTACTTCGACGATGCACAGCGTCAGGCCACCAAGGATGCCGCGCGTCTGGCGGGCCTGAATGTCCTGCGCCTGCTCAATGAACCCACGGCCGCCGCGGTGGCCTATGGTCTGGAGCGCGGCAGCGAAGGTGTGTATGCGGTTTATGACCTGGGTGGCGGCACCTTCGATATTTCCATCCTGCGTCTGTCGCGCGGCGTGTTCGAAGTGCTGGCGGTCAATGGCGATTCCGCTCTGGGCGGTGACGATTTCGACCATCGTGTTTACGACTGGATCGTGACCACGGCGGGCTTGAGCGAGGTGAACGCCAACGACCAACGTGCGCTGCTGCAACAGGCACGGCAAGCCAAGGAATGCCTGTCATCGCAAGAGGAAGCAGACATCTATGCGCGTTTGAGCAATGGCCAGCGCATCAACCTCACGCTGCCACGCGCCGTGTTCGAATCGCTGGCTGCCGAATTGATCAACAAGACCTTGACGCCAGTACGCAAGGCCTTGCGCGATGCCGAACTCAACGTCGAGCAAGTACAGGGCGTGGTGCTGGTGGGCGGCGCGACGCGCATTCCTGCCATTCGGCGCGCAGTCGCCGATCTGTTCCAGCGTGAACCGCTCACTGATATCGATCCTGATGAAGCCGTGGCGCTGGGCGCCGCCATTCAGGCCAATGTGCTGGCCGGCAATCGCGCCTCGCAGGATGACTGGCTGTTGCTGGATGTGATCCCACTGTCACTGGGTCTGGAAACCATGGGCGGTTTGACTGAACGCATCATTCCCCGCAACAGCACCCTGCCCGTCGCCCGTGCGCAGGACTTCACCACGTTCAAGGATGGTCAAACGGCCATGAGCGTGCATGTGGTGCAGGGTGAACGCGAACGGGTGGCGGACTGCCGTTCATTGGCGCGCTTTGAACTGCGCGGCATTCCACCGATGGTGGCAGGCGCTGCACGCATTCGCGTCACCTTCCAGGTGGATGCCGATGGCTTGTTAAGTGTCAGCGCCCGCGAGCAAAGCACCGGCATCGAAGCGCACGTCACGGTGCAGCCGGCCTATGGCCTGAGCGAAAGCGAAATCGCTGCAATGCTCAAGGACTCGCACGAGCATGCGGAACTCGATGTCCGACTGCGCGCCCTGAGCGAGCAGATCGTGGAAGCCGAACGCCTGCTGGAATCCATCGACAGCGCCCTGCTCGTCGATGGCGACACCTGGCTGAATGCCGAGGAACGCGCCAGCGTCGATCAGGCCGTGCTGGCGCTGCGTGCAACGCTGACACAGACGGATTCCGAAAAAGTCCGCCTGCAGATGGAAGCATTGAACCAGCTCACCACTCCCTTTGCCGCCCGCCGCATGGACAATGCCCTGCGCGCCAGCCTGACCGGCCGACAACTCAACGACTTTGCCTGAGCATCGAGATCGCCATGCCGAAAATCACCGTAATGCCGCATGCAGAACTCTGTCCGCAAGGCGCGCAGTTCGATTGCCGCACTGGCGACACGCTATGCGATCAACTGCTGGCCAATGGCGTCGAGATCCAGAAAGCCTGCGAAAAGTCATGCGTATGCACCACCTGCCATGTACTCATCCGCGAAGGCTTCAGATCATTACGCGCCGCCAGCGATGCCGAAGAAGATCAACTGGGCAAAGCCTGGGGCCTGGAAGACTGCTCGCGCCTGAGCTGCCAGGTGCGCATCGCCAGCACCGATCTGGTCGTGGAGATTCCGCGCTACACCCTCAACATTGTGGGTGAGCATCATTAAGGGCTCAATGAATTGAGCCCCTACCGTGAAAACCCTGCCTTTTATCGTAGGGGCGCGATTCATCGCGCCCTTGCCAGTAAACAGAGGCATTTTGTTAGATGCGCCTAAGAACAATAGCAATCAGCTACTGCGAGACCCCATCATGAAATGGACCGACACCCATGCCATCGCCGCCGCCCTGCTTGATACCCATAGCGACGTCGATCCACAGCGCATCCGCTTTACCGACCTGCATCGTTGGGTCACGGAACTCCCCGGCTTCAACGACGATCCCATGCGCTCCAACGAAAAGATTCTGGAATCCATCCAGATGGCATGGATTGACGAGGCTTCGTAAATACCGGGTGGTGTTCAGAATGGCGCAATTGGCATTGCGCAGGCTGAAGAAGGATGAACATTAACGTCACAAAATCACCGGATGTCAAAAGTTGCGCACTGGCTATGCAGCTTTTGGCAGTCCGAGTGAATTGCCTCGTTATATCATTCATATATCCACTTTATTGCTTCATCACAATTATCAAAGTATTTCACTTCTCCAGAAACAAACCAGCTACCAATTTTCGCGGCTAGTTTTTGCCAATCCTTATTTCCATAAATAGCAATCTTCTCAAATTCATTGCCATGCTTGAGACCAAGTTTGAAATCATCCCATGCCGCCCTTGGCTCCCATCCTTCCAATTCTGTTCCATCAACAAGAACTTTTAATTTTGGATCTTTAACTTCCGCCAAAGCAGCATCAATCATTGGAATTATTGTTTCATAATCGTTATGAGTGAGCTTTCCTTGAGCTTTCAAAGAAAGAAAAAAATGGCTGTTAATTCTTTCAATGCCGATAGATAGGCCGTGTCTTTCAAGTTTCATCTCGTTTTCCTCTTTAACGCGATTTTGCAAGATAAAACCATGCCTGCTAGATAACATCGGCGCAGACGAACGCGCAAGTAGTTATTGTTGAAAGGGATAACCATCCCTTGCTGGTTACACGCACAGGTATAACAAACCACGCCAGAAAGAGGCAGTCAATCCGGAATCCACCAGCTATGCACGGTTGCAGCAACTTCGGTCATCAGCAGGCTTCAGTTGAATTCATTGACTGGATGCCCGCCTCCGAGAGCAGGACATCACTTAGTGGACGAATACATGGACAAACTGCCTGCGGTAACCGGCTCATCTCATGCACGAATCCTCGCTCCGCTGCTGTCACAAACCCGACAAACGCCTGCCGATGTAGATTTTCCGCCCTGTCAGTTATGCATTGTTCCGTTCCTGAAAGCGGCTAAACCGCTGAAAAACACGGCACTTCCGCATCTTCGTGCATTTGGCACGCGAGTTGCTAAGACAGTAGCAAGGTCAATTTCAGGACGCGGCCATGCCGGAACCCATCATCACGGTCAACGACACGACGTTACGCGACGGCGAGCAAAGTGCCGGCGTGGCGTTCACGGTCGAAGAAAAGCTGGCGATTGCCCAGGCGCTGACCGATGCCGGTGTGCGCGAGATGGAAATCGGCATTCCCGCCATGGGCGGCGCGGAGCAGGAAACCATTGCCGCCATCGCTGCGCTGCACTTGCCGGCGCGACTGATGGTGTGGGGACGCATGACGCAGCAGGACATCGACGCCGCGCTGGCCTGCCATGCCGACATCGTCAATCTCTCCATCCCGGTATCGGACATTCACATCCGCCACAAGCTGGGGCAGAGCCGCGAATGGGTGCTGGAGCGCATCGAACATTGCGTCAAGACCGCGCTGGATGCGGGTTGCGAGGTGTCGGTAGGCGCTGAAGATGCTTCGCGCGCCGATCTGGATTTTCTGGTGCAGGCAGCGGAAGCGGCCCGCGCTGCAGGCGCGCGTCGTTTCCGTTTTGCCGACACCACGGGCGTGCTCGATCCGATGTCCACGGCGCGGCGCATCCGCAGGCTGTGCGCGGCGGTCGATATCGAAGTGGAAATGCATGCGCATGATGACTTCGGTCTGGCTACCGCCAACACACTGGCAGCGGTGCTGGCGGGCGCAACGCACATCAACACCACGGTCAACGGCCTGGGCGAACGCGCCGGCAATGCACCGCTGGAAGAAGCGGTGATGGCGCTGCGTCATCTGTACAACATCGAAACCGGCATCGACGCGCATCAGTTTCCAGCCTTGTCCCGTCTGGTGGCCAGTGCCTCGGGACGCATGGTGGCATTCAACAAGAGCATTGTCGGGGAAGCCGTGTTCACCCATGAGGCCGGCATTCATGTCGATGGTCTGATGAAGAATCCGCTCAATTATCAGGGCTTCGATCCGCTGGAAGTGGGTCGCGAGCATCGCATCGTGCTGGGCAAGCATTCGGGTTCGCGCGCCGTGTTGCAGGCTTATGCGGCACTCGGCATTCCATTGAACGAACTGCAGGCTCATGCCATTCTCGGCCGCATCCGCGATCATGCCGTAACGACCAAGCGTTCGCCGGACGGCGATGATCTGAAGCGTTTTTATCTGGAAACGGCCAGTAGCGACAGCGTGAATGCCTGAGCGCGCGCTACCAATTCATCGCCAACCACGCAGTGAACAGCAGAAACCCATCATGAGCGACACACTAAAAGCCTTGAGCAATCTGTCGGCAGCCGAAGAGTTCTTCGACTTTCTGGCCGTGCCTTATGAACCGGCGGTGGTGCATGTCAATCGCCTGCACATTCTCAAGCGCTTCAATCAATACCTGCGCACCAGCACACCCAAGGTGAGCGAGCTGGATGGCGAAGCGCAGTACCGCTATTGCCGTTCGCTGTTGCTGCGCGCTTACGAGGACTTCGTGCGTTCGACGCCGGCACAGGAAAAAGTCTTCAAGGTATTCCAGGAAACAGAAGGCAGTCAGGTGGGACTGGACAGCCTGCGCGCCAGCCTGCCCTCTCGTAGCAGCATGGCCCGGACAGCCTGAGGAGAGAGCCCATGCATATCGTTGTCTGTATCAAGCAGGTGCCGGACAGTGCGCAGATTCGCGTGCATCCGGTCACCAACACCATCATGCGTCAGGGCGTGCCGGCCATCATCAATCCTTACGATCTGTTTGCGCTGGAAGAAGCGCTGCGGTTGAAGGATCGTTACGGCGGCCGCGTCACGGTAGTGTGCATGGGTCCGCAACAGGCGGATGCCGCCCTGCGCAAGGCACTGTCGTTCGGCGCCGATGAAGCCATTCTGGTCAGCGACCGTTCGTTCGCCGGTTCCGATACGCTGGCCACCAGCTACGCACTGGCGGCTGCGATCAGGCAGATCCAGAAAGACATGCCGGTGGATCTGGTCTTCACCGGCAAGCAGACCATCGACGGCGACACCGCACAGGTGGGGCCCGGCATTGCCAAGCGCCTCAATCTGCAACTGCTCACCTATGTCTCCCAGGTGGATTCGATTGATCTGGATCGACAGCAGATCACCGTGCAGCGACGCGCCGAAGGCGGCGTGCAGGTGCTGCAAACCGCGTTGCCGGCGCTGATCACCGTGCTGGAAGGCATCAACGAAATGCGCTTTGCCACCATGGACGACATGTTCCGTTCGGCGCGGTATCCACTGAAGATCTGGGACAAGACTGCCGCCGGCATTGAAGATCTGACGAAAATCGGCTTGAAAGGCTCGCCCACCGTGGTGTCCAAGGTGTTTGCGCCCAAACCCAAGGCCGAAAAAACCGAGCGCATCGAAACCCAGAGCAATGCACCCAAGGATCTGGCCGTGACTGTGCTGACCAAGATGTTCACACGCTTTCCCCATATCGAACGCGAGTTGGCCAAGCGCGTCTCCTGAGCAGGCTGCATCCGAGGAATCAACATGAGTGAAGCACCATCGCAACCCGCCGCTGCCGTCAATCGTCGCAAGGTTCAACTCGATCCGCGTCTCGCCGGCTACAAAGGCGTGTGGGTATTCATCGAACACGAACGCGGCGTGACGCATCCGGTGTCATGGGAACTGCTGGGCGAAGGCCGCAAACTGGCCGACAAGCTCGGCGTTGAACTGGCCGGCGTCATTCTGGGCGCGGCCGGTCCGGCCATACAGCAGGCTTGTGCAGAAGCGTTTAAGTATGGCGCGGACCTGTGTTATTCGATGACCGATCCCATTCTGGAAAACTATCGCAACGAGCCCTACACCAAGGGCATGACCGATCTGGTGAATCAGTATCAGCCGGAAATCGTGCTGCTGGGCGCCACCACGCTGGGTCGCGATCTGGCCGGCAGCATTGCCACCACCCTGGCGACGGGCCTCACCGCCGACTGCACCGAACTCAACATCGATCCCGAAAATCGCAGTCTGGCCGCGACCCGCCCTACTTTCGGCGGCAGCCTGCTGTGCACGATTCAGACACTGAATTACCGGCCACAGATGGCCACTGTGCGACCGCGCGTCATGCACATGCCGGAACGGGATGCTGCCCGCACCGGCCGCATCATCGAACAACCGCTGAACATGGTTGAGACCAGCATCATCACCAAGGTGCTGGAATTCATCGCCGATGACAAACGCGATGAAGCCCAACTGGCGTATGCCGACATCATTGTCTCCGGCGGTCGCGGTCTGAAACGTCCGGAAAATTTTCAGCTGGTGTGGGATCTGGCCAAGGTGCTGGGCGCGGAAGTGGGCGCGACGCGTCCATTGATTCAGGCCGGCTGGGTCAGTGCCGATCGACAGGTGGGACAGACCGGCAAGACCGTGCGTCCCAAACTATATATCGCAGCGGGCATCTCCGGGGCCATTCAACATCGCGTCGGCATGGATGCCTCGGATGTGATCATCGCCATCAATGAAGATGCCAATGCGCCCATCTTCGATTTCGCCACCTACGCCATCGTCGGTAATGCCATGCAGATATTGCCGGCGCTGACAGATGCTTTCCGTCAACACCTGGCGACCGCACAACGCGCCGGCTGAGTACACGAGGTCGTCATGACTGAGAAATTTGATGTGATTGTGGTGGGTGCAGGACCGTCCGGTAATGCCGCCGCTTACACCGCTGCCAAGGCGGGCCTCAATGTGCTGCAGATCGAGCGTGGCGAATCGCCGGGCTCGAAGAACGTGCAAGGCGCGATTCTGTATGCCGATGCCTTGGAGAAAATCATTCCCGACTTTCGCGAAGATGCGCCGCTGGAACGGCATCTGATCGAACAGCGCATGTGGGTGATGGAAGATGACTCTTATGTGGGCGGCACCTATCGCTCCGAAGAGTTCAACAAGGAACCCTACAACCGCTACACGATTATTCGTGCGCAATTCGATCGCTGGTTCTCCAAGAAAGTGCAGGATGCCGGCGCACTGGTGATTTGCGAAACCACTGTGACCGGCCTGCATATGGACGGCAAGCGCGTGGTGGGCGTGCAGACCGACCGCATTGGCGGCTCGGTGTACGCCGATGTGGTGATCCTGGCCGATGGCGTGAATTCGTTGCTGGCCAAGAAAGCCGGATTTCATCCCGAACTCAAGCCCAAGGATGTAGCGTTGGCGGTAAAGGAAATCCACTTCCTGCCGGACACCACCATCGAAAGCCGCTTCAACATCAAGCCCGGCGAAGGCGTCGCCATCGAAATGGCCGGCAAGCTCACCAAGGGCATGGTCGGCACGGGTTTCCTGTACACCAACAGCGAGTCCATCACGCTGGGCGTGGGCTGTCTGCTCTCCGACATGCGCGAACAGCGCATCTCGCCGCATTCCCTGATTGAAAGCATGAAGGCGCATCCCGCCATCGCACCGTTGATCGAAGGCGGCGAGATGAAGGAATACAGCGCGCACCTGATTCCGGAAGGCGGCTATAACGCCATTCCCCAGAACTACGGCGATGGCTGGATGATGGTCGGTGACGCCACCATGTTCGTCAACAGCGTGCATCGCGAAGGTTCCAACCTGGCCATGACCTCAGGTCGGCTGGCGGCGGAAACCGCCATTGAACTGCACCAGGCCGGCAAGGCGTTTACCAGGGAAAATCTGGCGCTGTATGCCGCCAAGCTGGAAGACAGCTTTGTCATCAAGGATCTGAAAAAGTATCGCAACATGCCGCAGATCTTTGAAAGCAATCATCAGTTCTTCAATGCCTATCCGGAACTCATCAACCGCGCCGCGCACAAAATGCTGCTGGTCGATGGCGCCGACAAGAAGAGCAAGGAACGCGAGATACGCAAGAGCTTTGTCGCCAGGCGTTCGCGCTTCGGTCTGCTGGGTGACGTCTTCAAACTGTGGAGAGCCTTCGAATGATCAAGGTCGAGGAAAAGCTGTTTCAGAACCGCTACAAGGTGGATGCCGGACGGCCGCACATCCGGATCATCGACGCCGACGTCTGTCAGGTGAAGTGCGATACCAAGCCCTGCACCGCAGTCTGTCCGGCGTCCTGTTACACCCAGGAAGGCGATGGCAATGTCACGCTGATTACCGATGGCTGCCTGGAATGCGGCACCTGTCGTGTGGTCTGCTCCGACTTCCGCAACGTCGAGTGGGAATACCCGCGCGGCGGTTACGGCATCCTGTTCAAGTTCGGTTAGTCGCCTGTCCGTGGCATCCAGCCTTGAGGTACAGCCACCGCGTTTTGGCGGCGACGCTTCGCCCCTGATCAATCAATGCTTGCAGGACGCAGCCGTTTACTATCATGCCGATGCGGCGCATGCCGAAGAGTTACTGTTAAAAGCATACGCACAGGACCCTGACTGCCTGCCGGTGTACTTTGCGCTGTACAAGTTCTATTTCTACAAGCGTCGTTTAAGCGACGCGGAGCGCATTACTGTGACAGCGCTCGACAAGGCCGCGGCTTTAGGCGGCTTTGAACCAGACTGGCGGCAACTGACATTACACAGCGCGCCGTGGAACGATATTAATCATCCCGCTCACTTTTATTTGTTCAGCCTGAAGGCGCTGGCCTTTATCCGTTTGCGCCTGGGCCATCCTGACGAATCGCATCTGCTGCTGGAAAAGCTGGCGCAGCTTGATCCGCATGATCAGGTCGGCGGCTCAGTCATTCGCACGCTGGCTGCCGGCAGCATCTGAGAAGCCTCTGCTTGATTTAATGTCCGTTCCTGCGCCATCCGGTGTGTTGATCACACCGGATGGCGTCGGCGGAATCAGGGAATGCTGGCCCGATTCCTGGCGCGCATGGTCGCCTCTTCCTTTTCGATCCACAACTTGAGCGTCTCCACATGCTCTTTCTCTTCACGCACGAACTCCTTGGCAACCGCACGGATTTTGGGGTCATGGGTGGTGCCGGCAATCGCATAATAAAACTCGTAACCACGCCGCTCGCCCTGCAACGCCGCCTTGAGGGCGCCCAGTCGCGACAACGAGGGATCGCCCGCCCACAGCGTGGTTTGCTCCGGTGTGGCATTGTCGGGCCACATCGAACTCTGCGGCAGATCGAGCGTGGCGTCGTACCGAACGGCTTTTTCCTTTGCCTCCTGCAAATGCAGACGTGAATACATGCCCAGTTGGCTGAACAGCGCCGCCACATCGGCATTACCGCAGGCATTCATGGTTTCGGCAAGATGCTCGAAATGGATCGCCGCGTCTTCTTCAACCTTGACGGCGTAGCTCAGGAACTCGTCCAGCGTCTTGACTTCAATACCACCTTTGTACACTGCCGCTGCAATCGACAGAGCCGGACCTTTTGCCGGCAGGGTCTTGTCTCCTTCGAAAGCAACGAAAATATCTTCGTTGCGAACAAAACACTGACAGGCCAGCCTGAAACGCGGCGGCATGTCGTTCACTTCCGCTTCCATGATTTCCTGCCTGGTGATCTTGCCAAGCTGCCGCAACATTTCCTTTTCCTTTTCCGTCAGCGCAATGCCATGCCGCGGACCGTGCGAAAGGTGCTTGACCTCGACCAGGCAGGAGCCGCACTCGCCGTCCTGACAATCAAACGGGATTGGAATCTTGTGCGCCTTGGCCAGCGACAGCAGCGTGCCGCGATCCCCAGCGACGGCATAAACGGTGACATCGCGCGCCATCACCGGAGAAGAAAACGTTACATTAGCCATGACTCGGTGCTCCTGATTGCTTATCCGATAATCCGCAGCACTCCAAGCACAAAGCATGCCTGAATAATTTTCCGCGTGTTATTAACAAGTTATGGAGAAAGGGACCTGAATGTCACTTTAGCTTTGTCGGCTTTAAGACGAACCGGACATGACCAATGTCATCCGATTTACAGATCTGTCGGCGTCAGCGGTATTGATCGTTGCGCTTGGCGGCCACTAATCAACCGGCAACGATTTACCTGACTGATGCAAGGCCAGCCACCGTTCCAGCTCGGCCACATGCTGGCTTTCTTCATCGACGAATTCGTGCGCAAAGATTTTCACTTCCGGATCGCGCGTCGATTCAAGAATGTGGCGGTAGTAGGCCAGACCAGCCCTTTCCGCATCCAGCGCCACCTGCAACGCCTGCTCGCGTCCGATAAACGGATCGGCTGCCCAGATGGCGGCGGTTTCAGGACTTTCAATATCGGGCCATTCATACTCGCTCTGGCCGATTTTCGGAATGACGCGAAAGCCGGCGCGTTCACGCGCATCGCTCATGTGCAGGCGCGAATACTCGGCAAGGCGACGGAATAGTTTTCCCACTTCGGGATTGCCAGCGGACATCATTGCGTCGGCCAACTGGCCAAAACGCAGGGCCGCTTCCTCTTCCAGTTTGATCGAATAAGCCAGGAACACTTCGACCGAATCCATGACACTTACCTTTGGTTGCGGATTTATATAAGCCAGAATGCCGGCAGCGCAGTGACCGGCATCGCCACCACAGCAAAGCAAGAATGGGGCCACGCATAACCGCTTGATTGAATTAAGTCATTGAGACTGCGGCAAGAAACAGTCGCGGAGCTTTGTCGCAAACCCGACATTGACGACAACAATGCTGCTGCCGGACAGCGCCTTAGAATTTCTTCACGGGGATATGATGTTTGCGCAGCGCATAACCGATCTGGCGTGCGGTCAACCCCAGCAAGCGCGCTGCCTTGGCTTGTACCCAGCCTGCGGTCTCCATGGCTTCCACCAGGCGCGCACGCTCTGCATCGCCTCCCATTTCATTATCCAGGTCAGTGTCAGTCGTTCCGGTTTCCAGATAAGCGCTGGTGGGCGCGCTGTCATGCTCTTCCTCAGCGCTCGTCATCACATGATCATCACTGGAGCGCCCGCGTGGCGCAGAAGCAGCCACCACTGACTTACCGCCCAATGTACCGCGCCCGACCGGCACCGAAATGTAATCACTTGCTGACTCCGCCGATTTTTTCCACAACACTGCTGACAGACATTCGTCATGGCGACAGGCGAAATCGTCCGCGACAATACGCTGCCCATGCGCCAGTGTGGCAGTGCGTCGAACGCAATTCTCCAGCTCACGGACATTGCCGGGAAAGTAACAGGATGTCAGCACGGTCAGCGCACTGTCAGTCCAAGTAAAATTGGCATCGTGCTCCATGTTGAAACGATCCAGAAATTCACGCGCCAGCACCGGAATATCGCCTTTGCGTTCACGCAATGGCGGCAGAAAAATGGGTACCACATTGACGCGATAGTACAGATCGGCGCGGAACTCTCCTTTGGCCACCGCCTCTTCGAGATTGCGATTGGTAGCCGCGACCAGACGCACATTCACCTTGATGGTGCCGGTGCCGCCCACGCGCTCGAACTCGCCGAGCTGCAATACCCGCAATAGCTTGGCCTGAAAGGCCGGCGAAATTTCGCCGATTTCATCCAGAAACAGCGTGCCCTGGTCCGCCAGTTCAAACCGTCCCTTGCGCTGCGCCACCGCACCGGTAAAAGCGCCCTTTTCATGACCGAACAGCTCTGACTCCAAGACGCTTTCCGCCAGCGCCGCACAATTGACGGCAACAAACGGTCCCTTGCGACGCGGCGACATGTCGTGCAATGCCTTGGCAAACATTTCCTTGCCAGTGCCCGATTCACCCCGCAATAACACCGGCGAATGGCTGCGCGCCACACGACGCACCTTGTCGAGCACGGCGCGAATCACCGGGGTGGCGCCGATGATGCCGCCGGGCTGAGGTGGAGTACGCTCCGGTGCTGGAGCGGTGTGTTCAATGGTTTTTTCCAGGCGACGCTGTTCGCCCATCAGGCGTTCGCGATCGCGCATGATCAGACGCTGCAACCGCACCGTCTGTCCCAGCAGATTGGCAATCATGGTCAGGAAGCGCACATCCTCATCGAAGCTGAAGTACGGCACATCGCCATGCTCGCGATCAATGGTCAGGGTGCCGATGACATTGCCACGATCCTTGATCGGCACGCCAATGAAAGAAGAATCGCCATCCGATGCGCCCCACTCGGAAAAATCCCAGTTCTCGAACAAGGGATCCTGCCGCATGCGCTCGATGACCAGCGGCATCTTGGTGACAACGATGCGGCCGATGGCGCGTTCAGGCAGACGATCGAAATAGCGCTTGGCGGTGGCTTCGCTCCACCCAGAACCCACCACGACTTCAGGCGCGCCATCTTCGCCCAGCAAGGCAATCAGGCCATGACGCATTTCCAGAAAGCTGGCCAGCAATTGCAGCACGCCAGCCAGCGTCGCCTCCAAGCGGGCCGGTACGGTCAGCAGTTTGGATATTTCATAGACACCGACCAGAGAAATGTCGGAGCGACGTATGCCCTTGACGCTCCGCTCCACGCCGTGCCGTTTCGCCTTCACCATTTCAGCCGCTGACACTGTATGTGATCTCCGATTGCGAGCAATCCAGAGTTGCGGTTATTTGAACCTCGATCCGGAGCGTGCAAGAACCATGCTTTGTCAGCAGTCTCGATCATGAATGGGGCCAACGCAATGAATATTCCCGGCTTTTTTTATGCGCTGACATGCCAAAAAAACATGAGGCCTGAGTTCAAGCAGATTTGATCAAAAAACATGCACCTTAGTTGTGCCATACAAATATCATCTGATCATTGTTAGTGCGGTCAGAAAATCAACTCGGACAGGTAATCCCTAAAATGCAGCAATCACCACTTCCGGTACGATGCCACTTTCAAACCGTCGCCCATCGTAATCTTCACCCAATGCGAATGCGCTGGTCGGCAAGTTTCCTGCTGCTGCAATGCATGCCGGCCAGTAAAAATGCTGTAACCCCGTATTAATAGAATTATGACCCCCTGCTATGTTACGGCCGGCAAGAATTTCAAAGAGTAATGCGCTCCACGATGACAACCTCCTCGTTTGACCGAATGCCGATGCAGCTGTTGCAGGAACGCCTGCAAGACCTCATGGATGCGCTGAATGATGCCGGCTATGCCTGCGTCGGGCCGATGCTCCGCGACGATGCGATCATTTACGGGCGCCTGAATGGCGCAGCCGATCTGCCCCTGGGAGTTGTTGACCAGCAATCGCCGGGGTCATATCGAACCCACGTGACGGCCAGCCAGCGCCGCTTTGCCTGGGCGAATGGACCTCAAGCGCTCAAGCCGTTTCTGTTCGCGCCGCGCGATACGCTCTGGTGGGCGACACGGCAGGCAGACGGCAGCCTGGTGTTCGATGCCCGGCAATCCAGGCACAAACCGCTTGCCGTCATTGGCGCCCGCGCCTGCGATCTGGCTGCCCTTGCCCTGCAAGACAAACATTTCCTGCAAGGTGCCTATCCCGATCCCGGTTACGCCAGCCGCCGTGAAGGCCTGTTCATCGTCGCGGTAAATTGCAGCCATCCTGCAGACACCTGTTTTTGTGCCTCCACCGGCGATGGGCCGCGCGCATCCTCGGGCTTCGACATTGCACTGACCGAACTGGACGATGGCTTCGTTGCCGAAGCCGGCAGCGCACGTGGTGCAGCGATCCTACAGGCGCTGTCCTTACCCGATGCAACCCCGGCCCAGATCGCCGCAGCCGAAGCACAGAGCCGTCAGGCAGCCGCCAGACAAACGCGCACCTTGCCCGGACGGAATCTGCAAGCGGCATTGTTCGCCAACCTGGAACACCCCCGCTGGAATGAGGTGGCCGAACGCTGCCTGTCCTGCGGCAATTGCACATCGGTTTGTCCCACCTGTTTCTGCCACAGCGAAGCGGATGCGCCCCAACTCGATGGCGCAAAATCCGAACATGTGCGCGAGTGGGACTCCTGTTTCACGCAAGGACACAGTTACATTCACGGCTTTACGGTGCGGCCTGATACGCGCACGCGCTATCGCCAATGGCTCACCCATAAACTCGGCAGCTGGCATGAGCAGTACGGACGCAGCGGCTGCGTGGGCTGCGGGCGCTGCCTGAGCTGGTGTCCGGTCGGCATTGATCTGACCGAAGAAGCCACCGTCATCTGCAGCGCCGAACAATGACCGGCGCCCATCTTCCCTTTGAAGCGGAAATCGTCGACCGCATCGAAGAATCGCCGACGATCTTTACCTTGCGCCTGCGTCCATGCGACGAACATGTGCGGCACGCTTACCGGTTTGCGCCCGGTCAGTTCAACATGGTGTACCTGCATGGCGTGGGCGAAGTGCCGATTTCAATCGTGTCGGACCCGCAAGACCCTGCGTTGCTGGATCACACCATCCGCGCGGTAGGCCGCGTCACCGACGGGCTTGCCCGACTCAAGGCAGGCGATCGCCTCGGTCTGCGCGGTCCTTTTGGACGTGGATGGCCGCTGCGCGAAGCCGCAGGCCACGACATACTCATCGTCACCGGCGGCCTCGGCTGCGCGCCGGTGGTGGCGATGATCAATTACATCCTGGCGCGGCGCGAACAGTTCGGACACTTAACCATCATCCAGGGCGTGAAGCATGCCGACGAATTGATCTGGCGCGAACGCTACGCCTATTGGAATACGCTGCCGGACACCCAGGTGCTGCTGGCAGCCGATCACGGTGGGCCGCTGTGGCCGGGGCATGTCGGTCTGGTCACCGACGTGTTCGACCAGGCGACCATCGCGCCGGAGCGTACCCTCGTCATGATGTGCGGCCCGGAAGGCATGATGCACGCGGGCATCAACAACCTGGTGGCGCGCGGCATGGCGGAAGAACACATCTATGTCAGCATGGAACGCAGCATGCACTGCGCCATTGGCCAGTGCGGGCACTGCCAGTACGGCCCGAGTTTCGTGTGCCGGGACGGACCGGTATTCTGCTACCCGCAGATCAAAGCGTTGTTCAACGTGCGGGGCTTTTAGCGATGCAGCGCGCAACCAGGCCAAAAGTGGCCATACACAAATTCAGTTCCTGCGACGGTTGTCAGTTGGCGTTCCTGAATCTCGGCGACGCACTGTTGCAAATAGCCGAGCTGGTGGAGTTCACCCACTTTGCCGAAGCCGGTCCGGTCAATCCCGACATGCCGGTGGACATTGCTTTCGTGGAAGGCAGCATCTCCACTCCGCACGATCTCGAACGCATTCAGCAGGTACGTGCAAATGCGCGTTTTCTGGTGACCATGGGAGCCTGCGCCACTTCAGGCGGCGTACAGGCCCTGCGTAATCTGGCCAATGCGCGCGAATGGGTGGCGGCGGTGTACGCCAGACCCGAATATATCGACAGCCTCGATCAATCCACACCGATCGCCGCACATGTCAAAGTGGATCTGGAGCTATGGGGCTGTCCGATCAATTCGCACCAGGTGGTGGGGGCGTTGCGAGCGCTATTGTTCGGCGTCGTGCCCGCAGCAGAAGCAGACAAAGTCTGTATGGAGTGCAAGCGCAGACAGTCTGTCTGCGTACTGGTCACCAAAGGCATCGCCTGCATGGGGCCGGTCACGCGCACCGGCTGCGGCGCGCTGTGTCCCGGCTTCGGGCGCGACTGTTACGCCTGCTATGGTCCCGCCGAAAATCCCAATACGACGGCGCTGGCGCGACGCTTTGCAGGACTCGGGCTGCTGCCCGAAGCCATTGCCCGGCGCTTCCTGTTCATCAACAACGGCGCGCCGGCATTTCACGATGCAGGACTGGCCGCAGGCGGCAAATCCGATGACTGAGCAGCGCAACATTGCGATACACGTACCGGTGCTGGCGCGTGTGGAAGGCGAAGGCGCGCTGCACCTGCGCATTCAAAACGGCGTCATCGAAAAACTGGCGCTGCAAATCTACGAGCCGCCGCGCCTGTTCGAGAAATTTCTGGAAGGACGCTCATACGAAGAAGTACCGGACATGGTGGCGCGCATCTGCGGCATCTGTCCGGTGGCTTATCAAATCAGCGCGGTGAACGCCCTTGAGCATGCCTTCGGCATCGACCCGGGACCGTGGGTGCATGAGCTGCGACGCGTGTTGTATTGCGGCGAATGGATCGAAAGTCATTGCCTGCATATTCATCTGCTCGCGGCGCCGGATTACTTCGGCTACGAAAGCGCCATTCAAATGGCGCAGGATCATCCAGAGATCGTTCGACGAGGCCTCAGGTTACAGGGACTCGGCAACGAACTGATGAGCCTGATCGGCGCGCGCTCGGTACATCCTGTCGGCGTCAAGGTGGGGGGATTTCACCATGCCCCACGACCGGATGCAGTGGCCTCCATGCTCGCCAGGCTGCGCGCAGCATTGCCCGAAGCGGAAGAACTGGTGCGTTGGACCGCAGCCATTGCCGTGCCCGACGACCATCAGGAATTCGTGAGCGTGGCCCTGCGCGATATGCAGGAATATCCCGTCAATCGCGGCCGCATCGTCACCACCGATGGACTCGCGATCAACGCGGATGAATACCAACAGCACTTCACCGAACATCACGTAGCGCATTCCACTGCGCTGTACAGCCTCTATCATGACCGGCCCTATCTCGTCGGACCGCTGGCGCGCCTGAACCTGAACCGTGACCAGCTTCCTGATGCAACCCAACAGTTGCTGCATGACACCGGCATCGTCTGGCCCAGCGCCAACATGTTCAACAGCATCGTGGCGCGTGCGGTTGAGGTTCATTACGCCCTCATGGAGGCCATCCGCATATTGCAACACTACGCCCTGCCCGCCGCACCCGCCATCGCCGTCACGCCACGCGCCGGCGTGGGTTATGGCTGGTCGGAAGCGCCGCGCGGCGTGTTATGGCATCGCTACCGCGTGGATGAGACAGGCCGCATTGTCGAAGCGCGCATCGTTCCGCCCACCAGCCAGAATCAGGCGCGCATCGAAGAAGATCTGCGCCTGTCGCTACAGGCTTTTGGCGTGCAGCACAGCGATGAGGAATTGCGCCTGCATTGCGAGAAGGTCATCCGCAACTATGATCCCTGCATCTCCTGCGCAACACACTTTCTGAAACTGCGCACAGAACGCCTGTGACCCGCATTCGCATCATGGGCATCGGCTCGCCGCTGGGCGACGATCAAATCGGCTGGCGGGTCATCGACGCGCTGCGCCATAGCGAACAGCTACAACGTCTTTCATCCGGCACCTCCTGTGAAATCAGCCTGCTGACGCTCGACCGGCCCGGCCCACAACTCATCCAGCACCTGCAAGATGCAGACATCGCGATTCTCGTCGATGCCATCAAAAGTCATCACACACCCGGCGCCATTCATCGCATAGACAACATCGAACGAATCGAAAACGACATGCGGGTATCCAGCCACGGCCTCGGCGTCGCCTCGGCACTCTCCCTGGCGCGCGCCCTCGATGCATTACCCGCCACACTGGTGCTATACGCCATCGAAATCGACGGCAACCACCGCGATGCCTCAACAAGTAAGGCGGCTGGCGCAGCCGTACCCATACTGGCAACAAACATCGCCGCCGAATTGGCAGCGCGGCTGGCGTAGCCGGTTATTTTTGCGTGAACGATAGTCGTCAAAATGATTGGTGGTCAAGGCTGCAAACTGATCTACAGCATATCTATGCGTAGGAATTTGATCTGCATAGATGGTGGGCTTTATTTTTGACGAACATTTGGTCGATCAAGGCATTGATCCTTTCAGCATTACCAAAGAGAACGCCACAGAAATCATGCAACTCTGTTCGCGGTTATTCATCCTGTTGACTGATGACGGCAATGTCTAACCAACAAAAATCCTCTTTCCTGCGATAGCTGAAAAATAGCCGGGCGTGGCGGCACTTCTCTTCTGCGACCTGAATATTATTCATCCGCATCATCCTGCCTTTTGAACGGCAGCCAATATCTCGTTCCCTTGAGCTGGCCGGTTCTCACCAACGCCCCAAGCTCAACCAGATGCGCAAGATCACGGCGCGCCGTTGCTGCTGGCGCGCCCGTGATAGACGTGTAGTTACTCGCAGAAAGTCCGCCACGGAAACCGTCCGGCCCTTCGCGCATCATGCGTAGCAAGGCCTTTTCCTGACGTTCGTTGATTTGGCCGCGCAGACGGTCAAGCAGCCTGGTCTTTGCCAACAGGAAATCCAACCAGTGCAAGGTGTAATCCTGCGCGACCAATACAGTGTCGGCAAACCAGTGAAGCCACTCATCGGCCTCAAGTTTCTTGTTGGCTGCTTCAAGCTGGTCGTAATACTCCGACCGCTTTTTCTGAATCATCAATGACAATGCGGTCAAGCTCGGCTGGCCAGCACCTTGCGCCAATGCTTTCTCGGCAATGGCGCGACCGATACGGCCATTGCCATCCTCAAACGGATGGATGCACTCGTAATACAGATGCGCAATGCCTGCGCGTGTCAGTGCAGGCAGCGGATGCTTGCCGACGGGAGCCGTGTCATTGAACCAGTGGCAGAAGCGCTTCATCTCGGCAGGGACTTGCGACGACGGCGGTGCTTCAAAATGCACCTTCGGCTGATGAATTGTGCCCGACACCAGCTGCATCGGTTCGGCATGGGTGCGGTATGAGCCAACATTATTGAGATCGGTTCGTCCCTGCATCAACCAACCATGCCACTGAAACAGGGTTTGCTCGTCGAGCGGTTGGGCAAAATGCCGGTAGAGGTCAGACAGGACCTGAGCGATGCCCTGCTCGGCAGGAGCCACGCGACGATTGTCGGTCTGCAAACCGAACTGGCGACGCAGCGATAACTGGACGCTGTCGCGATCCAGCAGTTCGCCTTCGATTTCCGAGGTCTTGAGTGCCTCGGTGCTGAACAGGTCGATGACCAGCGGCAGGCGCTCCTCATCCGGCAGGTGTTTGACCGTGCCGACCACCACCCCGCTCTGACGCAGGAATACGGTCTCCCGCGCCGCCAGTCGTTCGGGCTGGAAGCGAAAATCAGGCCAGTCGGATTCCTGCCAGTTCCATGTCATGAGCGATAATCTAGCATTTTATCGCTCACTAACGGTTAAAAAATGAGCGATAAAAGAGAAATACCACTCAAACACCTGCCAGCTTGGCAGGTCACACCCATGTCACCGTTACGTCCGCCAACCCCATAACTGACGGAAATTCATGAGTGTTTATTGTCCAGCATATTCAGTAAAACCAACCTCGCCGCACTGGTGCTATACGCCATCGAAATCGACGGCAACCGCCGCGATACCTCAACAAGTGAGGCAGCTGACGCAGCCGTACCCACACTGGCGGCAAACATCGCCGCCGAATGGGCGGCGCGGCTGGCGTAGCGGGTTATTTTTGCATGAACGACCCTTACCAGCCATCCGTGGCGCTTGTCGCTAACTCAATCTCGGCGAACTGTCCTGCAAGCTGGCTAGTGCCTGAAGGGTCTGCGCAGCCGTACCGAAGCTGGTTGATCCCAGGATGCCAATGGCCGGTGTGTACGATACATTGGCTTCATTGCCATATCGTCCGTACTGATAGGCAAGATCACCGCCCATTGCTGCCGTATCGCTGCCACTCAGGTATTGAGCGAGAAGTGCGTTGCTTAGCGACCAACTGGTTAGCGATGGATTGGCCACCAATGCAGCATCAAACGCCGCAACCAGACCACCGAAATCGAAGGTTTCCACCTTCTTGTTGTACATCGCATCGGTTGAGTTCGCGTTGTAGTCCGTGCTGCCCTCCAAAACCACTTGCAAGGTATTCACGCTGCGATTACTCGTGCTGGCGTAGTAGTTGGTGAAGGTAATTTGATCCGACGCGCCGACTTTTAGGATCAGGTTGCTGCCGCTCTTCTGGAACACTAGGTCCGCATAGTTGGTACCGCCGCCGATGGATAACGTGTTGTCCTTAGTGGTGCTGACCGCCACGGTGTCCTGACCATCACCTTTATTAAAGGCGATAATGTCGGCACCTTGGCCGGTTGTGATGGCATCATTGCCTGCGCCGCCAATCAGCAAATCATTGTTGCCGGCGCCGGTGAGCGTGTCGGTACCAGCACCACCATTGAGCAACGTATTGCCCGAAGTATTGGACAGCACATCGTTCCCTGCACCACCCTCCAGAATGTCGGTGCCACCTGCACCCGCCAAGGTGTTGTTGGCTGTATTACCTCGCAAGAGATTGGCCAGTGTGTTGCCTGTCCCGTTAATGGCAGATGTTCCAGTAAGGAACAACAATTCAATATTTGCGGCAAGCGTTCGGGTGACCGACGAATTGACTGTATCGATACCTTCATTGGCGTTCTCAGTCGTCACATCTCCAGACACATTCACAAAGTAGACGTCATCTCCCGTACCTCCCACCATTGTGTCTGTTCCGGAACCTCCGTCGATGATGTCGTTACCGGCACCGCCCGTCAGCGTGTTATTGGCGCTATTGCCAGTGAGAATGTTATCGAGGTTGTTGCCCGTACCGTTGATCGCACTAGTACCCGTCAACGTCAGATTTTCAACATTGCTGCCCAAGGTATAGGTAATCGAGGATTGAACGAGGTCGGTTCCTTCGTTGGCATTCTCTGTAACCACATCGCCGGTCTGAGCAACCACGTATGTATCGTTGCCTAAACCCCCCAACATCGTGTCCGAACCGGAACCACCATCCAAGGTATCGTTACCATCACCGCCGGTAAGCGTGTTGTTACCACTGTTGCCCGTCAGCACGTTATCGAGTGCATTGCCCGTACCGTTAATGGCCGAACTCCCCGTCAACGTCAGGTTTTCAACATTGGCCGACAACGTATAGGTAACCGATGACTGCACCAGATCGGTTCCTTCGCTGACGTTCTCAATGACAACATCGCCAGCGTTATCCACTACGTATGTGTCGTTGCCTGCGCCACCGGCCATGGTGTCAGCACCCGTCCCGCCACTCAATGTATTGTTGGCGCTATTGCCGATGATGCTGTTGGCTAGCGAATTTCCGGTACCGTTGATGGCCGATGTCCCAGTCAACACCAAGTTCTCAAGATTACTACCCAGGGTATAGGTCACCGACGCATTAACGGCGTCGATACCTTCATTGGAATTTTCTGTGATCGAAATGCCGGAGCTGCGAGACACGATGTAGGTGTCGTTTCCTAATCCGCCACGCAAAGAATCCGTGCCCGCGCTGCCACCATCCAGTGTGTCATCGCCATCCAGGCCGTACAGTGTGTTGTTACCGCTATTACCAGTGAGAATATTGTCCAGTTCATTGCCGATTCCATTGATAGCGGCTGATCCGGTCAAAGTCAGATTCTCAACGTTTCCGTCTAAAGTGTAAGTAATAGACGACTTGACTGTATCGATTCCTTCGTTTTCCTCCTCCCACAGATAGTCTCCCACATCGTTAACGACGTAGGTATCGTCTCCTTGCCCGCCGTACATCTCGTCCGCACCCGTGCCACCATCCAACAAATCATCACCGCCCTCGTAGTCATCGATGTAGTCATCACCCGCACCGCCGAAGGAAGCGTCGTTGCCCACACCGCCGTAAAGCTGATCATTACCGTCCAATCCATTGAGCGAATCATCGCCTTCTAACCCATAAATAACGTTGTCACCTGCATCTCCCGTCAGCATATCATTGCCCGCAGTTCCTCGAATTGACGGAGGCGTAACTGTTACTTCCAATGACGTAAATGATGTCAGGCCGCCGGCATCGGTTGCCGTAATGGCAATACTCAATGGCACACCGATCATTGCCTCTGGTGGCACACCGGAAAAAGCACCCGTGGTTGCATCAAACCCAAACCACGACGGCAACGCCGATCCATCGGACATCGTTGCGCCATAGGTCAACGAATGCTGAGACTCGATATCCATAAAAGTATTAACCGGCACCCCATACTCAAATCCCAACAGCGCTTCCACGTTAAGCCCGAGTCCCGAGTACCAAACAACTGGAGCAGAATTTACTCCGGCCGCACGGCTCTCTATTTGATCCGTCGTGTACCGAAACATCTCGCCATTCTCCGTGAGGGACAGCGTACCTATTCTGTTACCGCTTGCACCGAACCAGTCTTGCAGAGTAATAGAATCGCTGGGAGATATTCCAATTCGCAAATCATCTCCAGACCGAGTAAATTGCAAATCGTCTACGTGAAGCGTCGATTCGGAAAATTCGACCATTGAGATGCCGTTATCGACGATGACGTCGTTTCCACTGCCAATGCCGAAGCCAAAATACGTATCGATTCCAGAACCGCCAACCAAACGGTCATTGCCCGCCCTTCCATTTAGGTAGTTGGTCCCGCTATTTCCAGTAATCACGTTATCAAGTGCATTGCCCGTCCCCCATGAATAGTCGGAAGTCAAAATGAGATTTTCGACATTAATGCCCAATGTATAGTCCGACGCAGACTGAATCGTGTCCGCACCCTCTCCGATGCCCTCAATCACAACATCACCGGCACCCACAATATAAGTATCGTCCCCAGCACCTCCGCTAAGGATATTGGCTGCGGAATTTAATGAACCATTTATTGTGTTATTCAGAGTGTTTCCAGTACCGCTAGTTGCCGCAGACCCCACGAGATCTAGGTATTCCACAGCACCAGTCAACACATAGTTCACCGATGAAACTACACGATCCCTATTTGAGGAACCTGCGATCACCGTATCACCGACATTGTCCACAATGAACCGTGTGGGCAAATCGCCGCCAATCATTGTGTCGGCACCCAACCCACCATCAATGACAATCTCTCCGCCTGCTCCGCTGCCACTATATTTATCAGTAATGGAGCCCACTCCTTCGGTTACGGCCATCCTGGCATCGATCACGTTATCGAGCGCGTTGCCAGTAAACTTTCTCCGCGTGTCATCCACATAATATCCGTTGCTGACCCACCTCCACACGGTATAATTGGCCACTCCATCAACAATCATGTTTTCAACGTTGTCAGGAAGAGTGGCCGAGTAAACATGATATGCAATCAATGTATCGGCTCCTTCATCTGCACCCTCAACAACTGAATCCTGAAAGTTCCTAAGGCGTGAATCATCACTGTTGTAGCTAACATTCGTATCAAATGAACCATCCATGTCGACGACGTAAATATCATTACCAGCTCCACCAATTTGTGTGTCTGCGCCTTTTCTTCCATTTATCAGGTCATCGTACACAGAACCGGTAATGGTATTACCAAGATCATTGCCAACAATAATTTCAGATCCAGGGCTTGAAGCAGTATATGCAGCAAGATCGGCAGCCATAGATGCCGGGGTAATTGCTCTACTACCACCATCTGAAAAGTTAAGCTGCACCGGAGTCAGTGTCACACCTCCTGCAACATTAAAGTAATCTCGAATGGCGATTGTGTCAGTCGTTCCAACGATGGATAGCGTCAGGTCATTGCCCTTTGCTGCAACAATCTTGATGTCATCAGGTAACACGCCACTCTTAAACTGAATCACGCGCCCATCAATGGAGTCATTGCCATCGCCGCGACCGAACAGTACGGTGTCACCACTGTCGACACCGTATAAAGTATCGTTACCAGAGCCACCGTCCAAAACATCATTTCCTCCTTCACCATACAAGCGGTCATCACCGTCGCCACCCTGAAGCGCATCATTTCCATTTCCTCCGTATATGGCGTCGTTACCTGTCCCGCCAAGCAGTGTATCGTTGCCGCCATACCCATATAGACTGTCATCACCGGAACCACCATCCAGGTAGTCATCACCCTGCGCAGCCACACTCACGCCATTGCCATCCCCCAACAAGGTGTCGTTACCGTCACCCCCATACAAGGTATCGGCACCTGCTTCGCCCCAGAGCGTGTCATTGCCATCGCCACCATCCATGAAGTCGCTTCCTGAACCGGCTTCATCACTTTCGGTGTCTCCCACCATCCAGTCGTTGCCGCTGCCTCCGTACAAGAAATCACTGCCATTACCCGCCCACAGATCATCATTACCATCCGCTCCATTGAGCGTGTCATTACCTCCGGCACCGGTTAAATAATTGTTTCCGCTATTGCCGGTAATGATATTGGCAATGTCATTACCGGTACCGTTGATCGCAGCCGTTCCCGTCAGCGTCAGATACTCAACATTGCCACCCAAGGTATAAGTAATAGAGGATTGAACAAGATCAGTTCCTTCACTGGCATTTTCCACAACAACGTCACCCGTATTATCTACAACGTAAATGTCATTACCCGCACCACCTGTTAGATGATCCACCCCGGTGCCGCCATCCAGAAAATCATTGCCCATACCGCCGTCAAGCGTATCGTTGCCGCTGCCACCGAATACCGTATCGTTGCCGTCACCGGCAAACACCGTGTCGTTACCCGCGAGTACGTCAATAGTGTCGTTTCCAGACGTCCCAATAACCCAATCGTTGGCAATGGAGGGCACGCTGGAAAACGGCGTCAGCACAATATTCGCCGGTGTATAAATCGTGCCGTTAGCAAACACGATCTGATCCAGACCGGCGCCATTGAAGTAGTTAGTGACCACCAGTGTGTCTGTGCTGTTGACAAGCTGTACTACCAACGCATTGTCGCTACGCAGAAACTGTACTTGTGAGGGCGTCAGCGTAGAAGCCAATACCAAGCGATCTACTTTACCGACTGCAATGTCGGTATTATTGATGATGTCCTGACCGCTGCCGACACCGAACAAATAGGTATCGCTGCCAGCACCCCCATTCATCACATCATTACCCGCACCGCCGTCGAGTTGATCATCGCCGGCGCCGGTGTTGATGGTTTCATCATCAGTACCGCCCACAATACGGTCATTGGCAGTGGTGCCACTGATGACAGTAGGCGATCCTGTATCGGTGCCCAACACTTCTACGCCCAGTGCAGCCACGACCTCAGCCCAAGTCATTGTCGAGCCATCGGCAAACTGGATTCGATCCAGTACGCGATCACCCACCACATCAGTGGTCGCTGTTCCAACCTGCAATGACCCCCCGCTATCGACGATCAGGAACCGCTGGCCATCACGATCTTGAATCTTGAGGTTGGCCAGATTGATGTCCGACAACACCAAAGTATTGATTGGCCCACTACCATCGGCCGCCTGCGTACTGTGATCGCCGAGCGAATCGTTGTTATCGCCGCGGCTATATAAGAAGGTAGTGTTCTCCGACGCGGAGCCAATGAGCTGGTCGTTGCCCAAGCCGCCGGATAACGTCGCATTCGCGCCCAGGGCGGTGATCGAGTCGTTATCGTAGCCGCCGAGCAGGATCGCATTCGCAGTGGTAGTCGTGACGTTCACCGCGCCCTGGCGGCGCTGACCCACCAGTTGCGCCAGCGTCAATGTCTGGCCATCGCTGAACTGTAGATTGATATTGGAATTGGCAATGGACAAGGCCACACTGCCTGACGTATTGCGAATTTGAACTGTGCTAGCGGTAACACCGGACAGTACCAGATCGTCCATAGCCCAGCCATCAGTGATGATAATCTTGTCATTGCCCTGCGTATCGACCACAGTATCGATAACATTGTTAACCGGCTGCAGATCGGACGAGCTGAAGATATAGGTATCGTTACCCGCATCCCCACTCAGATAATCGGTGCCAGCACCCGCATAGATGATGTCGTTGCCTGCGCCGCCGTAGATAGCATCGTTACCTGCGCCACCATTCAGTATGTCATCGCCATTGCCGCCGTCGAGGGTATCGTTGCCGACACCACCAAGGAGCGTGTCGTTGCCACCATCACCGATAAGCACATCATTGCCGTCGCCACCGTCCAGATAGTCATTGCCCTGACTGGCAGCAGCGGTAGACGAAGAATCACCTTCGAGATAATCATCGCCACGACCCCCCACCAATGTGTCAGCCCCGGCATCACCCCACAGAAAATCTTTACCCGCTCCGCCCAATAGAGAATCGGCACCCGCGCCCCCGGCTAAATGATCGTCGCCATTGCCACCATCGAGTACGTTGTCTTGAGTATCGCCACCAATGGAATCATCCCCCTCGCCACCGGTCAGGTTGTAGCCGATAACATGCCAAAATAACGCGTTGTATCCATTGCTCTGGTAGTCCAGAAAATTATCTTGGCGATAAATTGGCGTGCGAATTTGACCATTGAAATACATCTTTTGAATAAACATAGACGTATCACTAACACCGCCCGCCCAAACGACCTGTGGCCCAGTAAAACCACCTAAGTCCGGACTTGCGTACCCACCCGGTGGAATGGAATACGCTGTCATCGAGTAGCCCGGGGAGGCATAGAACAACAATTGGTCATTCGCTAGTGATACGAAGGATTCATGGTTTCCGTTCTGATCGACAACGCCAGGCACTACGTTCCAGATGCTCGAGCCCGCACGATTCGATAGATCGCTAATTTGCTGTGCATGGTTGCCCGGGGTGCTGCCGCCATAACCAAAAATAACGAGGTTGCCGCTGTAACCCCAATCTTGGGATTGCTGCACCAGCGCCGCCACCAACTCTGGATCTGCAGTGTCCCATATATAGATATCACCAATTCCACTTGGACCAGCAGGAGTTTTTACAGGGCTGTGCAAAAAGCTTCCGTCTGAATACTCCGTTAAAGTTTGCGTGTAATACCCGGTCAATACGCCTGCCTCACTGTAGCTGAATGCCGTCTGCGTGGAATAGCTGCTGTAAGCCGTGTACTGCTGCGTCGTCTTATGCAGGATCACCGCTGTCTTCAACGCACCGCTGGCGTAGTAAGTAAATTTGACGGACACGGGAATCTGTTCTACCGCTGTGCCCAACTGGCCTACCGTCTCAATGGACTTGGTGCGCCCATTGGCATCAAAGGTAATGGTCTGCGAGATGCCCGTGTTGGGATGATCAACGTAATAACCACCGCTACCGTCGGGACTCTCCCAACCATAGGAACTCAGCTTCAATGAGCCATCGCCCAGCACGCGAGTGGTGGATGCCGTATCTGATCCAGCCACCAACGGCGTACTGCCCAGCACCACATCCACGATCTGCTGCATCTTGGCTTCCGACGCAGAGACAGATGGATACTGGATGCCACCATGACCGGCTTCCACTTCTACTGTTGTACCGCCAGCGGTAGCAGTCGCTTGACTCTTGACCAGATCGGTATCGGCTGCTGGCGCCTGGCTGGCCAACACTAACTCTCCGCCCGCACCCACCACGTACTTCTTGACTGCTTCTTGATAGGCATCAAGTGTGTGGGCCTTGCCGGCTGCTGCCACCATGCCCCCACCCAGAAAGACCGAAGCAACACCACCAGACAATACCGTTGCAGTGAGCATGCCCAGTTCGGCAGCCAGATAATTGCTTTCGAGATACGTCGGGTTTGCATCCAGGTAATCGCCGCCGCCGAGCAGATCGCGCGTTGCATAAAAGCTTCGCGCGATGTCGCCTTTGACGTAGGTGTCGATGAAGGTGTGGCTGTAACTGGCTACGGTTTTTCCCTCCGCAGACAACTCATCACGAACCTGATCAGATATGGGCAATGAATTGACGCCGAAGCCATCCAGCCTACGCTCCAATGCAAAGCTCTGCGCCATGCCGCCGCCGAGGCTATGACCGACGGTGACGATTTGGTAACCGGCGTATTGGGAATACAGTGAGGTAGTTGTTAGCAGGTCATACGCAACATTGGCTTGACTACGAATACTTTGATCTTGCAACCTGTCATATGCACTAGCACCAGAGTTCGCAATGTCTGACCACCAATTCTCGGCATGGTCTGAACCTTTGAACGCAAAGACAATTTGATGGCTCTCCGTGTTGACGAAAACACGGTATTGATTGGCAATCTCAGCGCTGCCAATAATCTGCTCTGCAGGAACTCGCGTTCCGTCCGCCTTCGTCGCACCAGCAAGCGCAGTTAGCTCTGTCCACCCCGACAAAGCACTTCCCAGATTGGCATCCCCAATCGGCTCGTAAGCCTCTGCTGAGAAATATCCCGCATTCAACGCTGTAATTGCTGCCATGATCTCCGTGCTCCTTGACTGAAATTTTTGACGAACTTATTTGATCTTTACTATCTGCAAGCCAATTCCGGCACCCTCTTCAAGAGAGGTCTTATTATCAAAGCCATGCAAAATTTGTCTTACTACTGCGAACTCGCCGGGCATGCCGGTCGGTACAGCATCTCGTATCGAAGACAGTTCAGCCTCCGGCTTCAACTTGGCTTCTCGAAACTGAACCAGATCGGCACTCACTCTCTGAATGGACGGCACCGCTGCACCTCCAAAATTATCGTGCAAATCGAACAAAACGTAAGAGCCATCTACCAACCGATACTTGATGGTTGCAGCATTCGCCTTGATTTGCGCGCGGGATAGTTCCTGCAAGTTTTCATCCAGGGTCACCATCAATGTTGTTGAAGCCTTGGTGGGCTTCTGTGCCAGCAATTGCACGGTGCGCTCAGACTGCTCGGACAATACTGTATAAAGCGTTTCTTGGTAGGCTTGTTGTGCCGTAATTTCGCCATTCGCGTCTATCCGGATGAGCTGCGTAAAATTGCGTGTGTTCGAATGCAACGGAACCATTATCCCTCCAGGCAGCATAACCGGCAGCCCATAAGGCACGGACGCCCCTGCATCTGGTTGCATTATTTTTTCCCATTGAATTTCACCCTCCGCGCTCAAGCCAATCATCCAATGTCCATTTTTGGACTCATCACTAAACCCAAGGGCGGTACCCAACACTACCGCTCCATCCCCAAGGGGAACACAGTTTTGAATGTAATTAAGCCGAGAGCCCGAGTCACCATGCGGAAATACCTCCCGCTTGTCCAACAACCGCCCATTGCTATCCAACCTGATCAATAATCCAACAAAGGCCCCACCCCATAAGGTTTCACCTCGCCTGATTCCTTCGCCAGCTTTGCTTTGATATCCACAAAGCAGCGTATTCCCATTCTGCAATGCCACCACCCCGGTAAAGATCGGCCACTCAGATGGCCCGGCCGCCTCACTCTCATGCGGCAAGAAAAAGCTCCACGTCTTTTTCCCTTGCAGGTCTGTCTTGATGGCGGTTCCACCCTGCCTGCCACTGCCAACAATGATGTATCCGTCCTCGACGCGGATAATTCGTCGCGGTTCGCGCCCTTCCCGCAGCAATACCTCTCGCGTAATCTCAAACGTATCCGACGCCGAACAGGCAGACTGACTCAATGCACTCATGACTATCACCATTGCCTTAGTGAAGAACCTTGCTTTGCTGCTAATAGCAGTCGCTCTCAGAATACTCATCGGATCACTACTACTCATTGATCATTCCTCTTATTAAGATCGAGCAACGCGCAAGTAACCATACTCGTCATCATTGGCCGCAATGTATGAATTAATTTGCTGAACCGTGGGCATAATCATGCCTAGTCCAGCAGCCAGATAATTGCTTTCGAGATACGTCGGGTTTGCATCCAGGTAATCGCCGCCGCCGAGCAGATCGCGTGTTGAATAAAACGTTCGCGCAATGTCGCCTTTGACGTAGGTGTCGATAAACGTGTGACTGTAACTCGCGACTGTTTTCCCGTCCGCCGCCAACTCATCGCGCACCTGATCCGAGATGGGTAATGAATTTACACCGAAACCGTCCAAACCACGTTCCAGCGCAAAGCTCTGCGCCATGCCGCCACCGAGACTGTGGCCGACGGTAACAACTTGATATCCGGCGTATTGGGCATATTGCGGATTTTCGCCGATATTCTGTAGCGCAGCATATGCAACGTTTGCTTGTTCTCGAATACCATTTACGTTGTCAGGAGCCCCGGTGTACGCAGTGGCACCTGAATTGGCAATGTCCGACCACCAGTTCTCGGCATGGTTAGAGCCCTTGAACGCAAAGACAATTTGATGACTCTCAGTATTGACGAATACGCGATATTGGTTGGCAATATCTGTACTGTTGGTTGCCACATTTCTTCCAGAAGCATCTGTGGCACCTGCCAATGCAGTCAGCTCTGTCCAACCTGTCAAAGCACTGCCCAGATTGGTATCCCCAATTGGATCGTATGCTTCTGCCGAAAAATATCCCGCGTTCAATGCCGTAATCGCTGCCATGATTTCCGTGCTCCTAGACTGAAAGTTGAACAACAAACCTATTTTATTTTCACCATCGTCAAACCAATCCCAGCGCCTTCTTCAAGAGACGCCTTCCCATCAAAGCCATGAAAAATTTTTCGAACCGTGGCGAATTCGCCTGGTGTACCCGTTGGCACCGCATCACGTATTCCGGATACGACGGACTCCGGCTTCAAGAGCGATTCTCTAAATTCCATCAGATCGGATCCCACTCTTTGAATAGCAGGCACTAGCTCCCCACCAAATTTAAGATGCATACCAAACCGCACAAATGAACCGTCTGCTAAGCGGTATATGGTAGACGCAACATCCATCTTAATTTGTGCCTTGGGCAGCTCCTGCAACTTTTCATCCAAGGTCACCATCATGGTTGTTGGATATTTATCATCCCGGACAGCTAGCAATTGCACGGTGCGCTCAGGCTGCAAAGTAAATATTGAGTAAAGGGTCTGTTCATACAGACGCTGCGCAACGATTTGACCGCTTTTATTTATTTTTATGATGTGCGTGCTGGCCTTTTTACTTGTGAGTGATTGAAGCGAAATAACTACTCCTCCATCAAGAAGAGGTACCGGTCTGCCATAAGCATATGACTTAGCGATCGCTTCTTCTGCTGGCAGAACTTTTTCCCACTGGTTTTCGCCCTCCTCGTTCAAGCCAATCATCCAATGTCCATCTTTTGACTCATCGCCAAACCCAGTGGCGGTACCCAACACTACCGCCCCATCCCCAAGAGGAACACAGTTTTGAATGTAGTTAAGCCGAGAGCCCGAGTCACCATGCGGAAATATCTCCCGCTTGTCCAACAACCGACCATTTCTATCCAATCTGACCAACAACCCAACAAAGGCCCCACCCCATAAGGTTTCACCCCGCCTGATTCCTTCGCCAGCTTTGCTCTTATAACCACACAGCAGCGTGTTCCCATTTTGTAACGCGACCACACCAGTGAATACTGGCCACTCGGATGAGTCAGCAAGTTCGCTCTCATGTGGCAAAAAATAACTCCACTTCTGGTTCCCCAGCTTGTCCGTCTTAATGGCAATCCCCCCTCGCTTGCCACTGCCAACGATGATATAGCCATCATCCACGCGGATAATCCGGCTTGGCTCTCGCCCTTCCCGCAGCAACACCTCTCGCGTAATCTCAAATGTATCCGATGCCGAACAGGCAGACTGACTAATGCCACTCATGATAATCACCATCGCGTTAATGAAGAACCTTGTCCTGCTGCTAACAGCAGTCGCTCTCGAAATACTCATAAAATCGCAGATACTCATTGGTCATGCCTCTTGATATTGAGCAGCACATTTTTCATGCAGTACAAATAGTCATACTTATCTTCATTCGCCGCATTGTATGCATTGATCTGCTTACACGGTCACCGTGAGCATGCCTAGTTCAGCGGCTAGATAATCGGAAATGGTGCCGGGCCGTCGATCCGCAGGTGTTTGCGTAAGTTGAAGTATTCATTCCTTCTTCGCCTCCCATCGTTAGTGTTGTTCGTTGTCGCATCGTCATCCCAATCCTTAATGCTTTGTCTGAGTGTGAATTAGCTTTTGTTACAGCGTCAAGCGCAAGTGAACTTCATTTCCGCATTGCATTTGTCATGCAGCGAGCAGGTAGTCAAAGCCGCTGTCGTTCGCCGTACTGCCACTGAGAATGTCATCGCCGGTACCACTCATCAAGGTGTCGTCATCCGCGCCACCATCGAGATAGTCATTGCCCTGCACGCTGATAGGAGTTGTTGAATAGTCACCTTCCAAATAGTCATTGCCATCGCCGCCGAGCAACGTATCAGAGCCGCCATTACCCCAGAGGGTGTCATTACCTAAGCCCCCATCCAGAAAATCATTGCCTTGTTTGGCCGCAGTGGTGGTTAAGCCATCGCCCATGAGTTGGTCGTCGCCAGCACCAGTGCTGATGGTTTCGTCATCTGCACCGCCCACAATACGATCGTTGGCATTCGTGCCGCTGATTGTGGCAGGCGATCCCGTACTGGTGCCCAACACCTCCACTCCCAGTGCCGCCACCACTTCCGCCCAGGTCTTTACCGAGCCATCGGCAAACTGGATTCGATCCAACACGCGATCACCCACCACATCAGCGGTCGCTGACCCAACCTGCAATGAGCCATCGCTATCGACGATCAGGAACCGCTGGCCATCACGATCTTGAATCTTGAGGTTGGCCAGATTGATGTCCGACAACATCAAGGTATTGATTGGCCCACTACCATCGGCCGCCTGCGTACTGTGGTCGCCGAGCGAGTCGTTGTTATCGCCCCAGCTGTACAAGAAAGTCGTGCTCTCAGATGACGATCCGATGAGTTGGTCATTGCCCGATCCACCCGAGAGGGTGGCGTTCGCGCCCAACGCGGTGATCGAGTCGTTATCGTAGCCACCCAAGGTGACGGTATTCGCGGTAGTGCTGGTAACGTTCACTGCACCTTGACGGCGTTGACCGACCAGCTGCGACAGTGTCAGCGCTTGGCCGTCGCTGAACTGCAGGTTTATATTGGAGCTGGCAATCGACAAACGCCGATCGCCTGCTGCCGTGCCGATCTGCACAGAGCTGCCAGATGTTGCAACGTAATCCACTTCACTCAGGGCCAACCCATCGCGAAATACAATGGCATCGTTGCCTTGTGTATCGACGACTGAGTCAATAAACCCATTTTCTGGCTGTAATTCGCTGCCACTGAATATGTACGTATCGTTACCGGCGTCGCCGCTCAGGTAGTCCGTGCCAGCACCTGCGTAAATTGTGTCGTTGCCCGCGCCGCCATAGATCACATCATTGCCATTTCCGCCATCCAGAATGTCGTCGCCGTCACCGCCATCGAAGGTGTCATTTCCAGCACCGCCGATGAGGGTGTCATTGCCGCCCCAACCGAACAACACATCATTGCCATCGCCGCCGTCCACATAGTCATCGCCTTGAACACTGACCGGCGTAGCACTCGAATCGCCATCCAGTTGATCGTCACCTGCACCGCCCAACAACGTATCCGCACCCCCATCGCCGATCAGCACATCATTACCCGCGCCGCCGTCGAGATAATCAGCCGCTTGATCGCTGGCCGCTGTGCTTGAAGAATCGCCTTGCAGATAATCATCGCCATCACCACCCGACAGCGTATCGGCACCCGCGCCGCCATACAGGTGATCCAATCCTGTGCCACCCACCAAGGTATCGGAGCCACCATCACCGAGCAGCGTGTCGTCGCCCGCACCGCCATCGAGATAGTCATTGCCCTGTACACTGATTGGCGTAGTTGAATAGTCGCCTTCCAGATAATCATTGCCATCGCCACCCAACAACGTGTCGGCACCGCCATTGCCCCAGAGGGTGTCGGCACCGGCTCCCCCATCCAGGAAGTCATTGCCTTGCTTGGCCGAAGTAGTGGTTAAACCATCTCCCATGAGTTGGTCATCGCCAGCGCCGCCAATCAACGTATCGGCCCCAGCTTCGCCATACAACGTGTCGTTGCCATCTTCGCCATTCAGATAGTCATCACCTGCCGTTTCTTCATGTGCGGCATCATCACCTACCAATGAGTCATTCCCCGCGCCGCCATACAACACATCGCTATTGCCGCCACCGCGTAGTTCATCATTGCCATTGCCACCGTCCAGGAAATCTTTGCCGGTGTAGGTAATCGCTTCAACGATGCCTTGCCATTGGTAGGTGGTGCTAACACCCGTCAAGGTGTCGGTCAGTGTCGTGCCCCAGTTGTACGCCTTGACGTTTGGATCAGCTAACGCAGGCTGCACCCAGCCGAGTAACCAGCCGTTATAGTTGCTCCAGGCGTCGGTGTAACCGAGTGGTCCCGTGCCGGTGTCGACATCCATCCGCGCCTGCTGCCCATCGCCCCACAACACATCGTCGCCATCGCCACCCAGCAATGTGTCGTCGTCCTGGCCGGCGTACAGTTCGTCCGCACCCGCACCACCGTCCAGCAACGCATTGCCGCCACCGGCCACGATGGTGTCGTTGCCCGCGCCACCATCGAAGGTATCGTTGCCGCTGCCACCGATGAGCGTGTCATTGCCACCCCAACCGAACAGCACATCATTGCCTTCGCCCCCGTCGAGATAGTCATCGCCCTGAACACCGACCGGCGTCACACTTGAATCGCCGTCTAGCTGATCGTCGCCAGCACCGCCCAGCAATGTGTCTGCGCCGCCGTCGCCGATCAGTACATCGTTGCCCGCACCACCATCGAGATAATCGGCCGCTTGATCGGCAGCGGGCGTGCTGGACGAATCACCTTGCAGATAGTCATCGCCGTCGCCGCCCGACAGCGTATCGGTACCAGCACCGCCGTCGAGATAGTCGTTGCCCTGCACGCTAGTAGGCGTCGTTGAATAGTCGCCTTCCAAATAGTCATTGCCATCGCCCCCTAACAGGGTGTCGGCGCCGCCATTACCCCAGAGGGTGTCATTGCCCAAGCCGCCATCCAAAAAGTCATTACCCTGATTAGCCGCAGTCGTCGTTAAGCCATCTCCCATGAGTTGGTCATCGCCAGCGCCGCCAATCAACGTATCGGCCCCAGCTTCACCATACAACGTGTCGTTGCCATCTTCGCTATTCAGGTAATCATCACCCGCAGTTTCTTCATGTGCGGCATCGTCGCCCACTAAAGAATCATTCCCCGCACCGCCATACAACACATCGCTGTTGCCGCCGCCGCGTAAGGTGTCATTGCCATCGCCACCGTCCAGAAAGTCTTTGCCCGGCGCTGTGGCGGCCTCGTCAATGGCTCCGGCCTCGTACAATTTCAATCCGGGCGCAAGCAACGCTGGGTCGTACAACACGCCATTGGCCACCAGCCATAGTTCATTGATCTGCCGACTATCGCCCCACAAGATGTCGTCGCCGTCGCCACCTAGCAGCGTGTCATCATCATCGCCTCCATACAGCTCGTCATTGCCAGTGCCGCCATCCAGCAAGGCGTTGCCGCCGCCGGCGACGATCTGGTCGTTACCTGCTTCGCCATACAGTTGGTCGTTGTTCGTGTGACCCGGCGTATTCAGCCAGGTGCGATCCGCCCAGTCGGTGATCGCGTAGGCCGAACTGATGATCGGCGTGTCGATGAGCAGGTCATTGCCATCGCCACCATACGAGCGATCATCGCCGCCGTTGGTTTGCAGCACGTCGTCACCCAACCCGCCGATCAAGGTGTCGTTGTCGCCGACGGTGCCGCTGCTCAGCCCGGGCAGCAGGCCATTGTTCGCATCGTACTGCGCCAAAAATCCTGCGGTCATCACGTCCCGATAGTTCGAGCCGACGAGATAACTGTCACCCAAACCAGCCGTGGTCAAAAGCGGCCTGGTGGCCGCAAATTCCACGTTGTAAGTCTGGCTGCGGTCGATGAACTCGCTTTCGTACTCGGTACCCGGATAACCCTGAGCCCATCTGGTCGAGCGGGTACGCAGGTCGGATTCCCAATAATCAGGCCCTTCATACGGCCCCCAGCTGCCGTCCGTCGCCCAGTAGATCACGGCGGGGTTACCATCCGTCGGCGTCACAAAGTAGTTGGTATCAGCGTTGCTGCTGGTCAGCTCAGTGGTGGCGTTCAAGGCGACATTCAAGCTCGCGGCGCTGCCGACCGTATTACCATTCACGTCCTTCACCGTAGCGGTGAGCGTGAAGTTGCTGTTCGTATCTACATCGCCCAGCGTGCGTAACGAGAACACCTGTTGTGTCCGGCCCGACGTGAGGTTGATGGTCAACGTGCCATCGGCGTTGAAACCCACCGTGCTGTCACCCAACGTCGCTCCCAGATATTGGGCGGCCAGCACCGGATCGCTCGCGGTTAGCGTCAACGTACTGCCCATGCTCGCAGCGTAGTTGCCGTTCCATGCCAGCGTCAGGCCGGGACCTTCCGGCAGGTTGGCGTTGCCGGTGCCCGGTGTGTAGTTGGGAATACCAAAGACATTGTGCGACACATCGCCGGTGGTCAGGGCGTTTTGTTTGTTCTCTACGAGACCCAACCCTAGATCATTCGTTTTGAAATTCTTAATGTCGATGTAGTCCGTGCCAAAATCTCCACCACTGCCCTTGGCAACACGCAACGTACCGCCGCTGGTGAGATCGCCATCCACCAACTTGGCATGAAAGCTTTGTCCACCTTCCCCCCATTCCCACGCAGGATTATTACCATACCGAAAATCAATCACGCTCTTCGCGTTCGTGCCGGTGAGCGTGATGCCATCGTAGACAATCTTGCCGTCATCGTCGCCATTGTTCCCTTGCGTTGCGTCACCGACGATCTTGTCGATGCCGTCACCACTCTTGAACACGTAGGTGTCATTGCCTGCGCCGCCGGACAGCACATCCATGAAGCCGGTGCCACCGATCAAGACGTCCGCACCGGCGCCGCCATTGAGCGTGTCGCCACCCGCACCGCCGATGAGTACGTCATCACCTGCGCCCGCCCAGATCACATCCGCTCCGTCACTGCCAACCAGTAAACTCTTTTCCAGATTATTGGCTTTGCCATCATCGCCGCGTGCATCAAGCGTTGTTGCAGCAGGGTTGTAATAGATTGCGGCGGGGTTCCAACTACCAGCCACCAAGTTAGGCTGACCTTCTAACAACTGCGCACTGTTGACCCAGCCGATGAAGGCGTCGCGTGCAGGGGTGAGAGCGTCAGTTAAAGACTGACCATCGACAGGATGAGGATGCGAAATCTCGTAGGCGTTAATTACATCCCTATGCGATGTGAGCATTTTATAAGTCTGCTTGGACTCATCCTCTGTTGAAACAACGTTGGCGCCGCCAGTGGTGTCATATAAACCGAATAGGTCGGCGTCTCTGTAAAGTCGAAGACTGTGACCGGGATCGGGATCAGGTGGCAATTCGTTGTAACGAATCTGAAACCACGCTTCAGCACGATTCTGATCATTTAGCGCACGAATCAAATTGGCATTTATTTTTCCAGCGCCTCTGAAGTACGCGATGTCCAGCAGCGCGCGCTTTTCTACCGTGCCATTCAGGCTATTGTATAGCGTGGTACCGGCCGCAGTACCGATGACAGCACGGAATTGGGCCCGCATATATAAACCCTGTTGATCCACTTCACGCTGAAAAAGAGTATCCGCATTCCCGCCATTATTGGTCGTGATAGCGCCGAATTGGGCACTGAATTGAGCAATCAACGTATCAGCCGTAGCATTCTGTCCGCTGTTTCTCGCCTGCACGATTTGATTAAGCGTGGTTCGTTGTGGTGTCGTCAATGTTCGACCAATCGCAGCCATATCGGCATCCAGATTCTCATACAGTGCCCATGTTGGATTACCCAGCGCATCTCTACCGAGTCGAATGAATGTATAACCATATCCAATGGTCGGAACATGATCGTTAGGCTGATATACCGTCGCAACGGAATTCTCATTACCAATGATTTGCAAACGAAAATTGGTATAAAAGTCTCCATCATTCCTAGCGCTGAACACCATGACACTACCTCCTGAATATTACCGAGCCTTAATGAAATCTTGTAAAAACCAAGTTCTAAGATGACTTTCTCGCTGCAGGGTCATCTCTACTTTGCACTGGAGATGTAAATACGTACGAATGGTCCCCTCTGAATTCAGGAACGACACTACATCGCAATCAACATCTCTTAAATTTATCCAATGACGCTGCGCTTTAATAAGATTTTTCTTGGCAAATTCATTGCTTCTGCCTCTATAATCGGGCTGGCTAAGAAAACTCATCAGTTGCTTATAGGTATCATTAAGCTTCTGATCTGCTGTATCTAACCTAGCTTTAGCACAAGCGTTTATTTCGTTGTCGGTTACTGTTTTTTCGCAGGGGTCGCTGTCAGCAAAAGCAACTGGAGTCATTGAAAGCAACACGAAAAGCACACATAGGATTTGTTTCATAAGAATATTGCGTCTCATCTTTAGCTCCGATAAATAAGGGTGATCCAACCATTAAAAATTCCGGCTATCGGAGCACAGTGCCGGGTTTCGGTAATTCGGTATTTTTATCAAGCCACCGAATCAAGCCAAGCTCATTTGGAATTTTCATTCCCTCCTCGCCTCCCATCGTCAATGTTGTTTGTTGTCGCATCGTCGTCCCACTCCTTAAAATGCGCTTTCTGAGCATGAATTGAATTTCATAAGAGCGCCGAGCCTGATGTCGCCAGAAATTCCTACTACGGTGTGACCTACGACGTTTCGCCTCTGATATAGAGTTCATCGCTCCATCCCGGCCTCGCTAGCGACTCGCTGCACAGGGGACAGCAGGTACTGCAAGACCGTGCGCTTACCCTCAATGATCTCCGCACTCAGCTGCATTCCTGCCGCCAGCGGTAGCGACGACTCATTGACCATCAGCGATTGACGCCCGAGTTCAATGGTGGCTTTGAACGTCATCGTGGAAGCCACACCACTTTCGGTGTTTGTATTTGGGTTTTCTTTATTGATTTTCTGACTGTCGATTTGCTTACTGTTCTGTAGCTGCGAATCCGCAATCACGGTCTTGACCACACCATCGACCATGCCATAGCGCTGAAACGGATACGCAGCGAGTTTGAGTCTGACTTCCTGGCCCGGCTTGACGAAACCAATATCCTGGTTGTCGATCATCACTTCAGCCAGTAGCGGTTCGTTCTTGGGGACAAGACTGACCAGTACGGTGCCGGGTTGCACTACGGCGCCGATGGTAGTGGTAGCCAGTTCTTTGACGATTCCGGCTTGCGGGGCTTTGAGTTCCAGGTTGCTTTGCTGGAATTGAACTTTGGTTTGCTGTTGTTCGAGTTGGCTGATCTGGCTGATGGCTTGCATGCGCAAGGTGTGCAGGTCGCTTTCGTAGGCACTCTTTAGTTGGGCGAGGCTTTTTTTGGACTCGGTAACGGTGGCTTCGAGGCTGGATACCGTGGCGTGCTGGGCTTGCAGGTCTTGCTGGTTTTCAATGGCGGCGCGGCGCATTTCTTCGGCTTGTAGTTCGCCTACCATCTTTTGTTTGGCGAGTTTTTCATAGGCTTCGGCCGAGCGTTGATAACTGGGCATCGTGCGTTCCAGTTTGCGCAGCACTTCGTTGGCGGCGGCGAGTTCTTTGATCGTGCGGTCTTTGACGGCTTGATGTTGATCGACGGAATCGAGATAGGCCTGCCGATGGGATTTGCGCTGGGCTTCGGCTTGGGCGAACAGCAGCGCATCGTCACTGTCTTGTCTGGCGAGTGGTTGACTGGCTAACTCGGCATCAATCCGCCGGACTTGCAGCTTTTGAATGTCCAGCTCGCGGGTGACGGCGGTGCGGTCGGCGGTGTTTTCGGTGGGGTCGAGTCGAGCCAGTACTTGACCTTGGGTAACCTCATCGCCTTCCTTCACCAGAATTTCACGCACGATGCCGGCGGTGCTGGGCTGGACAATCTTGACGTAGGTTTGAGGGACGAGCCGGCCTTCTGCCACTGCCACGATGTCGAGCTTGGCGAAGATGGCCCAAAAGACCAGCAAGGAGAACAAGACAGTAATCGTCCACATGGTCCAGCGCGGCGCTTGCTCGGGCTGATTCATGGCGATTTCAAACAGGGCGGAGCGAATGCGGGGCGCGAGGGAAAGACTGGGCTGCACCGGAAGCGTAGTGGCGGAATGAGTGGGCAAAGTCATCGGAACACCCTCACCCTGCCCTCTCCCTTGAGGAAGAGGGGAAAATCAGACAGGAACGAAAAATATACGGAGCTCGCCCTTGTCACCCGGCTGTACGGTCTGTACAGTTTACCCAGCCATTGAGGAAAACATCCATGCGATCCATTCGCAAACAAGGCGTGGAAGACGCGCGCAAAAATCTGCCAGCGCTGCTGGAAGAGGTCAATCGCGGGCACACCGTCATGGTTACCAAGCGCGGCAAGCCTTACGCAGCCATTGTTCCGGTCGACCAAGTGGCGCAAAAGAAACCCGGCATGTCGTTGACCGCATTGCGCGGTAGTGGCAAAGGCATGTGGGGTAAGGACAGCACGGCGTGGCTCAAGAAGCTGCGCAAGGAGTGGTAACCCATGCTGGAACGGATTCCCGCGGGAGCCTTGGTAACCGTCGATGCCGCGCCCATCATTTACTACCTGGAGAATCATCCCAGGTTTGCCGCACACTTTGCGCCGTGGTTTGAAGCGGCAGTACAGGGCGAAATTCATCTGGCCATGTCCACTATTACCTTGGCCGAAGTGGTAACCGGTCCGCTGCAACTTGGTAACGAACTGCTCGCCGCGCAGTATGAGCAAGTGCTTGGCACATTGTGCACGGTCTTGCCGGTAACGCAGCAAGTTGCCATGCAGGCGGCGCGAATTCGCGCAGCACATGGTCTGCGCCTGCCGGATGCGATGGTGGTTGCCACAGCCATTGGCTGCAGTGCGCAAGCTTTGCTCACCCATGACAAGGCATTTGCCAAGATCAGGGAAATTCATGTAGTGGGGATTGCGTAGGTCGGCTTTCAGGCCGACACATCCAAGATGTCGGGCTGAAGCCCGACCTACACAGGAATGGTTTAGATTGCACGTGCTCATGGATTCCCGCCCTCGTGCTTGTCCCCGGTAATCACGGTGAGCTTGTCGCCCATGCGCACCAGATGATCGAGCTGCAGGCTCTTGGGCAGGGTGTGGGCGATGAACAGGATGCTGACGCGGCCTTTGAGCGAACTAATAGTGCGGCCAATTTGTTCGGCGGTTTGAGCATCCACGCTGCTGGTGGCTTCGTCGAAGATCAGGACCTTGGGGCCTTTGAGTAGTGCGCGGGCAATGGCAAGACGTTGACGTTGCCCGCCGGATAAGCCCACGCCGCGTTCACCAATCTCGGTCTGGTAACCGTTGGGCAGCACCTCAATGGCCGCATGGATTTCAGCCATCTTGCAGGCCGCCACCACTTGCTCGAAGGAGGCATAGGGATTGGCGAGCTTCAGGTTGTCCAGAATGGTGCCGGAGAACAGCACGGTTTCTTGCGGCACCACGCCGAAGGTGGTGCGCAATTCATTGGTGGACAGATGCGTGCTGTCAATGCCATCAATACGAATACGCCCTTGGGTGGGGGTGTAAAAGCCTTGCAGTAATTTAGCGAAGGTGGACTTACCGGAGCCAGATGGCCCCATCAGGGCAATTAGCTGTCCGGGTGGCAACGCGAAGTTGAAGTGCTCGTAGAGCAATGGCAACTGTTCGCCATAACGAAAGGCCAGGCCTTCTACATCGATGCGCCCTGCTCCAGCGCTGGCGGCGCGACGCGGTTTGAGGCTGTACGGTTCGCTCGGCGCGTTCATGATGTCGCCCAAGCGGGCGATGGACATTCTTGTTTGTTGCCATTGCTGCCATAAACCGACCAGCCGCAACATCGGCTGACTGACCCGGCTGGCAAACATTTGAAACGCCACCAACATGCCGATGGTCAGCTCATGATCGGTCATGACCAGGTAGGCGCCGATCAGCAGAATCAGCGTGGTCATGAGTTGTTCGAGACCATTGGCCCAAATGTTGTAGGTGTTGGCCAGTTGCCTGGTGGCGAAGCCGGCATTCAGATATTCGGCCAGCAAGCCGCGATACTGCTGATTAAGCTGCGGCTCGAACTGCAACGATTTGACGGTTTCGATGCCCGCCACGTATTCGGTGAGGAAGGCTTGATTGGTCGCGCCTCTGCGAAACTGTTCATTGAGCCGCTCGCGGAATAACGGCGCAACGATGAAACTCATCCCGGTCACCAGCAGCAGAATGCCCAGCACCAGTAAAGTGAGCGGCACGCTGTACCAGAACATGATGGCGACGAAGATCAGCAGGAATGGCAGGTCAAGCGCTACCGTCACGGCAGCGGAAGCAATGAACTCCCGGATGGTTTCGATGCCTTGCAATCTTGCGGAAATCACGCCAGTGGGCCGGTGCTGAAAGTACAGCAGCGGCAACCGGAACAGCTTGTCGAACACCTGACTGGCCAGGATGGCGTCGATGCGCTGGCCGGTATGCAAAATCAGGTACTGCCGCACCCACGACAAACCGCTGTTGAATAGCAGAAACACCGCCATCGCGATGCCCAAGGTGATCAAGGTGCTTTTGGTTTGGTGGACCACCACCTTGTCGATAATTACCTGCGTGAACAGCGGCAGCGCCAGCCCCATGAGTTGCAACACCAACGAAGCAGTGAGTACATCACGCCAGACTGTTTTGTGTTTGAGCAGTTCGGGCACGAACCAATGCAGCCCGAAGCGCGCTTGACGATGCTCGATACCATCGGGGTCGATGGCTTCGGCCAGCTTGGGGGTTAGCGAGAGTGCGGTGCCGAGATAGCGGGCCTTGAGGTCAGCCAGTTCAACCGCTACGGGTGCGGTCATGCCGCGCTCGATCAGCACGACGCGGGTTTCATCGGCGTTGAGGATCAAGGCCCAGGTAAATTCAGGCGGTTCCAACTCAGTGGCATCAGGCAGACACCTCGACTCCGCTCGGTGACCGGAGGGGGCGGTGCCGTCATTCCGGTGGCTGAGCGGAGCCGAAGCCTCATGGATGGATTCTTGGCTCTTCTCCACAGCCCGCAACTGCACCGCCAGCGGCAGCCGCCAGCCCAAGGCGATTTCAAGACGGCACTGCCGCTGCTCGAAGGATAACTCCAGTTCATTAGCCGCTTCGGCCAACGCAGAAACGGCAACAGGCGGCGGGTACCGTTGCGCAAACAATGCCGGATCAAACGACACCCGATGCAGGGTGCAAAAAGAACCCAGCAGCCAGAGGGCTTCGTCCTGCGCCAATGACTCCATTGCGGCGTGCTTCATGCGCGAAGGATGGTCACGCTAAACCCAGCCAAGCCTAAGCAGGCAGGCAGGCAGGCAGGCAGGCAGGGAGAATACTGATGGATAAGCCGAGCAGGCAGATAGCAGTAACGCGACAGGCCGATCCAAATGCCTTGGAATTATTTTCATTCTTCTCAGTCCTGATTTGAGTCCATGAATCGTCAGCTTGGCTTGGCGCTATTCACTCAGCCCATAAGAATGAACCTGAATGAACACTGACGGAATGGAGACTAAGAAAATAATGTGACGGTTGCAAGACAAGAATTGGTCCAACTCGATCACTGCCGCCGCTATTCAACTGACTGAGTCGCCTCAGCACAGCACAGCGTCCTGGCAACAGGACGCTGTTTGGCTCCATCGTCACACCTCCGTTTGTTCCGCCAGCGCCAGCGCATCATCCACTTCTATGCCCAAGTACCGCTTCATGAGCTGAAGTCGCACGCGAATGGCCCAGATGTCCTTGAGCTTCAACGGCGCTTTAGCAAATACGCGGCAACGGATCATCTTCCAGTTCATCGAGCAGGCGCTCGCCGCCCAGTTCGGTGGTCAACACCACGCTTGCCGGTCCGGCAGTGACTGCGCCGATGCAGGCGGCATGGCTTCCCTGAGAGAGTGCGCGCCAGCGGGCCAGCGCTTCGCTCACGCAGTCGGGAGAGACGACAGCGACCACGCGGCCTTCGCAGGCGAGATACAACGGGTCATATCCCAGCATGTCGCAGACCGAGCGGACCGGATCGCGAATGGGAATGTCGGACGCGGCCAGACGGACCTGAGAGCGGGTGGCCGCCGCGATGTCATGCGCCACAGTGGCAAGACCGCCACGTGTGGGGTCGCGCATGAAGCGCAGCCCGGGCAGATCGAGCAAAGCTTGAGTCAACGGCAACACCGATGCGCTGTCCGATCGAACGTCGCCACGCAGACCGAACTGTTCGCGCGCCAGCATCACGGCAATGCCATGATCGCCCACCGGCCCGCTGACCAGCAGGACATCGCCGGGGCGGATACGATTCAATCCCAGCCGCAAACCCGGATCGCGTGTGCCGATGCCGGTGGTCGCGAGGTAAAGCCCGCCGCCCTCGCCGCGCCGGAGAACCTTGGTATCGCCGGTCACCACTTGCACGCCGGCTTGTCGGGCGGCAGTGGCCAGGCTGATGACGATGCGTTCGAGTTGCGCCACGGCCAGGCCTTCTTCAATGAACGCATTCAGACTCAGATAGCGTGGCGTTGCGCCCGTCACGGCGAGATCGTTGATTGTGCCGTGCACAGCCAATGAGCCAATATCGCCGCCGGGAAATTCCAGTGGCTGCACCGTGAAGCCATCCGTGGTGCACACCATTTCGCCAGCGTGCAATGGCAAGGCGGCTGCATCCGCATGTGTGTCGAGCAACGGATTGGCGAGATGCCGCGCAAATACGGTGTCGATCAATTCACGCATGTAGCGCCCGCCGTTGCCGTGGGCAAGTTGTATATGAGTGTCCTGCATTATTGATTCGCCGCTCCCGCCACTTCGATGATCTGACCAAAGCTGATGCCGGCATCGTTCATGGGGATGCGCTCGGGCAGGTACGCTTCGAAACCGGCGGCGGCAAGCAGCGTCAGCGCGTGCTCTGCAAGCAACTGATTCTGGAATACGCCACCGGCCAGGCCAACCGCAAATTCGCCCTGCTCGGCACGCACCCGGTTGGCAACATCAAGCAACAGGTGCGCAAAGCTTGCATGAAACATGGCCGCGCGCAGCGCAACCGATTGTGCGCCGTCCTGCAACGGCGCAAGCAACCCAGCCCAATCGGCCTGCAAAATGCCGTGGTCGTCTTTTGTGATAGCTAACGGCATTGCTGATGCAGGCCATGCGCTGCGCGCGACCGCTTCGAGCAGCATGGGAGCTTGTGCCTCGAAACTGGATGTCTGCGCCACGCCAAGCATCGCAGCAGCGGCATCGAACACTCTGCCAACGGCGCTGGTCGCGGGCGTGTTGAGCCGCCGCTGCCAGGCATGACGCAACAGCCCGGCATCGTGCGGCATTGCATGCCAATCGCAATTCGCTTCCCACAACAGCGCGCAGGCGCTGCGCCACGGTTCACGGGCGGCCTGTTCACCGCCGGGCAAATGAAATGGACGCATCGTGGCGACGCGACGCCATGCACCCGGACAACCGAGCAATGCCTCGCCACCCCACAATTTGCCGTCTTCGCCATAGCCGGCGCCATCCCAGGTGAATACCAGCCAGCGCGCAACCTGTGCATATTCGCCGGCCAGGGCCGAAGCGTGAGCACGATGATGAAATATTTTAGTAAGCGGCAGACCGGAGCGCGCCGCCCAACGGCTGCTGGCATAACCCGGATGGGCATCGCACACGATTCGTTGCGCCTGCACGCCATACAGACTCTGCAAGTCGGCAAGAGTGCGTTCGAACACTTGCATGCTGCGCGGTGAATTCAGCTCGCCGATGTGTGGCGAAATTACAGCGCGCCTGTCCCAGGCAATCCCCACGGTATTCTTGGCATGCCCGCCGACCGCAAGAGTTGGCGCGGTCACGGGATATGGCAACTCCCATTCGAGCGGTGCATTGCCGCGCCCCAGACGCAGCGTTCGCGCACGACCGGCAATCACCTGCAACACCGGATCGTCGGCCGGACGGACAATCGGCCGGTCATGATGCAATTGGGCATCGGCGACATGCGGCAACCGTAATTCAACATCGGCGCGTTCAGTCAATACCGGTTCGCCGCTGATATTGGCCGAGGTGGCCACCAGCGGTATGCCGATGTCGTCGAGCAGCAAATGATGCAGCGGGCTGTACGGCAGCATTACGCCGATGGCGTCGAGGCCGGGCGCGATGTCATCGCAGAGTTCGCCCTTGCGCCGCCTGAGCAGCATGATGGGTCGTACAGGATCGCGCAGGCAGCGTTCGCTTGCAGCGTCGAGTTCGACTGCACGACGCAGCGCCGCCAGTTCATCGCGCATCGGGAACATCACAGCCAGGGGTTTATGCGGGCGCTGCTTGCGCAGACGCAAACGCGCCACTGCCGCCGCCTGCGTGGCATCGCACATGAGGTGGTAACCGCCTATGCCTTTTACCGCGACGATGTTTCCCTGTCGAAGCGCAGCCACGCAGGCTGCAAGCGCTGCGTTGATTGCGTCGATACGCGTGTCGCCTTGAATGAAGACAAGTTGCGGACCACAAGCCGCGCACGCCAGCGGTTCGGCGTGAAAGTGCCGGTCGAGTGGCTCATCGTATTGCAACCGGCAATCGGGGCACAGTGAAAATGCTGCCATGCTGGTATTGCGACGATCGTATGGCAGGCGTTCGATAAGGGTGTAGCGCGGTCCGCACTGCGTACAGTTGATGAACGGGTACCGATGGCGCCGGTCATTTGGATCGTTGAGTTCGCGCAGGCAATCGTCGCAGGCAAAGTAATCGGGCGGAACGCGCACCTGCGCGTGTGCGCTGTTCTCGCTATCGAGAATGCAGAACTGTTCGCAATTGAATGCAGGTATGGCGGCGCACGAGACGATTGCGGGACGCGCCAGCGGCGGCGCTTCACGCAGCAGCGCGGTTTGAAATTCATGCAGTGCGGCCGGCGCGCCTTGCACCTGGATTTCCACCTGCCCGGACCGGTTACGCACCCATCCTGTCAGCTTGAAGCGGTGCGCAAGCCGGTAAACAAACGGTCGAAACCCGACCCCTTGCACGCGCCCTTCCAACCAGAGCTGCATTGTGACGGGATGACTGGCTGGATTCATGTTGTGAGACGGAACACAGCATTCGGTGCGGCTCGTCACCCGACCACCATTTTTTTCGATTCGTGGATGCCGCTGGCCCACCAGATACGACAGGCGCCCTCGTCTGAAACCATGCACGGGCCGATGGGATGACGCGGCGTGCAGGCGTGGCCGAACAAAAAACATTCATCAGGATAACTCTTGCCCAGCACCACTTTCGCGCAATCGCAACCGGGCGGCATTTCGCCAATGCGTTTGCGGGCAGCGTCGCCACGTAATGGAAATCGCAGGCGCGCATCATGGGCGGCAAATGCAGGTTTGAGTTTATATCCCGATGCCGCGATGACGCCCACGCCGCGCCAATTGGCATCGACTACCTCGAAGGCTGTTTCCAGATGTCGTTTTGCGGCGGGATTGCCGCCAGCCTGCGCCACTTCCGCGTAACAATTATCGAGCAGACAGCGTTGCTCCCTGATTTGCAGCAGCACGGAATAGATGGCGGCGAGCAACGATTCCGCAGTAAAGCCAGCCACTGCAGCCGGGAGTCCATGTTTGCTGACGACGAAGCGCCATTCCTCGGGTCCCATCACGGTAGCCACGTGGCCGGGCGCAATCAGCGCATCGAAGCCCGGCGCGCCGGTATCGAGCAGCATCGCCACTGCCGGCCAGGTAAGCCGTCCCGACATCAAGACATACAGATTGTCGGGCACGCCTTCGACGAGCATGGCCGCAACAGGCGCGCAGGTTGTTTCGAATCCTGCCGCGAAAAAGACAACCGGCGTGTCCGGATGATTGCGCGCGATACGCACCGCTTCCATGGGAGTGGCGATGGGCCGGATGTCGGCGCCTTCCCCGCGAGCCTGTTCCAGCGAGCGCGCCTGTCCTTTCGGAACATTGACCGGCACCCGCAGCATGTCGCCGAACGCAACAAGAATGACGCGCTCGCGCAGTGCGATTTGCATCGCGTCATATACATCTTCTTCGGGACACACACAGACGGGACACCCCGGCCCGGGAATCAACTCGATGTTTTCCGGCAACGCCATGCGCAATCCCGCCATGGCGATGGTGCGTTCATGACCGCCGCATACATTCATGATCTTGGTTTTACGCGGTAGATCGAGTGCGCGTATTTTTTGCAGCAGGTCGATTGCATGACTGGACACCGGTTCAGTCTCCGCCGGCCCGCAGTTCAACATGATCGTGCTGCAAGACGTCAGGCATGCGTCGGGCGGCAAGCGCTTGCCGCAACCAGTCCAGCCACTGTTCAAGTCCTGTCTGTCTGCGCGCCGACAATGCCATGATGGGCGCGGCATTCGCCAGATCGCGGATATGGCGCGTCGCATCGGACACGCTGAAGTCATCGAGATGCGGCAGCAGGTCGGTTTTGGTGATGACCACCGCTTCGGCGGCGCGAAACATCACCGGGTATTTCGCCGGTTTGTCGTCGCCTTCAGTCACAGCGAGCAGGACGACATTGCGATGCTGGCCCAGATCGAATCCGGCGGGACAAACGAGGTTGCCGACGTTTTCAATGAACAGGATGTCCAGCCCTTTCAAGGGCAATTTATGCAGGGCGTCGTGCACCATATGGGCGTCGAGATGACAGGCGCTGCCCGTCGTGATCTGTACCGCAGGGATGCCTTTAGCGCGAATACGCTCGGCGTCATTCTCGGTTTCGAGATCGCCTTCGATCACCGCCATGCTGTATTCGTGTTTCAGTGCATCGATGGTGGCTTCGAGCAACGCTGTTTTGCCCGCGCCCGGCGACGACATCAAGTTGATCGCCAGCACGCCCCGGGCATCGAAGTGCGCGCGGTTATGTGCCGCAGCTTCGTTGTTCTTGTCGAGCAGCTTGCTGAGCACGTTCACTGCGGTGATTGTCCCCGCCCCACCCACTGGCCGGTAGATGAATGTCCGGTTGGCTGGCGTGACATGGCAACCGCAGGTGTTACACATGATCTTTTCTCCTTACGGTTGTTCGTGCGGGCGCAGTTCGACGCTGGTCAACAATAGCTCATCGCCGCTGATCAGCCGTGTCCGCCAGTCGCCACAAGCGCCGCAAATCAGGCGGGCCGGCGTTGCTTCCGTCTCCGCGCCGCATTGATCGCAGCGCACGCGCAGCGGTGGGCTTTGGATATTCAAGATGGCTCCGTCAGCCGGCGTTCCTGTGCTGGCAATGGGATAGACCGTGCGTAACAACGCAGGCTCTACTCCGGAAAGAGGACCGATGCACAAGGTGATTGACTCGACCCGATGTGCGTCGTGCTGCGCAGCCACGGCCATGACTTGATCCAATAACGCCCGGCATACGGAAAGCTCATGCATTGCGGTTCACGTATCTGCCGGTTCGCCGGTCGCAAGCATGGCATCGTAGGCCGCCCAGGCCATGCGGGCTTCTTGCGCCTGAATTTTCTGGATGGCGTAACCCACATGCACCATGACGAAATCGCCCACTTCGACCTTGATGTCCTGAAGCAGGAACAGGCTTACGTCACGCTCAATGCCTTTGGCTGCGCATTGAGCCGTGTAACCGTCGATGGCGATGACGCGCATGGGAATCGCTAGGCACATAAGAAACTAACAGACAGTGCTGACCAAATGGCCACCGAAGACGATTGGATAATTTACTTTGCGGAAACCCCTGCCCTGCACTATCTGCGCAAGCGTCATCCACTCGGGCAGCTTAGCCGATCATGGCCTGGCGGCATAGCCACGGTCTTTGCCTATCAACCGCTCACCCTTGTGTACTGGCAACTGAAACTCAGCCTTTCAAGATGCTGATCACCCGCGGTTCCATGTTCGATTTCAGACCGATGATCGAATAGTGACGGCCGATGCCGGATTCCTTGGCGCCGCCGAAGGGCACATTGGCCGCGGTGGCGCGATGCTGATTCACCCATGCCGTGCCCACTTCCAGACGCGCGGCGATTTTTGCGGCGCGTTCAATGTCGGCGCTCCACACCGAACCGGCCAGACCATAGCGGGTGTCGTTGGCGCGCCGGATGGCGTCTTCCACATCGCTGAACCTGAGCACCGGCAACACCGGACCGAATTGCTCCTCGCGCACAATGCGGCTGTCGTCGCTGACATCACAAACCACCGTGGGCGCAATGAAATAACCCGGCCCTTGCGGCACTTCGCCGCCCGCCAGAATGCGGGCGCCGGATTGTTTGATGTCATCGAGCAGGCCGGCCACCTTGTCGTACTGCATCCTGTTCTGCAGCGGACCGTATTGCGTGGCCGGGTCCAGGCCATTGCCGATCCTGGCCTTGCGCGCTTCTTCTGCAAGCGCTTCACAGAGTGCATCATGGATTTTTTCATGCGCATAAATGCGCTTGATGGCCATGCACACCTGGCCGCTGTTGACGAAACCGGCAAAGAACAATTTGGGTGCGACCGCCTTGACATCGACATCGTCGAGCACGATGGCCGCATCATTGCCGCCCAGTTCCAGCGTCACGCGCTTGAGCGTGCCGGCGGCGCTGGCCATGACTTTCTTGCCTGTGGCGACTGAACCTGTGAAAGAAATTTTGTCGATGCCCGGATGCTCGGTCATCCAGCGTCCCAGTTCATCGCCACCCGCCAGTACATTCACTACACCCGGTGGAAAAATATCGCGTAACAGTTCGCCCATTTTCAAGGTACACAACGGCGTATAGGGCGACGGCTTTAAAATCACGGTATTGCCCGTGTACAAAGCGGACACCAATGGTCCTGCCGCCAGATTGATGGGCGCATTCCAGGGCGTGATGATGCCCACTATCCCCAATGGCACGTAGTGCAGTTCAATACGACGCTCGGCATTGTCGGTGATGATCTCGGACTCGATCCCGATCTGCGCCATGCCCTCGCCTTGCGTGCCGGCACGACCGATTTCATCGCGCGCCTGTCCCAGCGGCTTGCCCTGCTCCCTGGTCAACAGTTCGGCAAGCTGGTCCCGGTTGGCTTGCAAGGCAGCGGAAAACCGCTTGATCAGCGCGCGTCGTTCTTCAAAGCTGGTCTGGCTCCAGGTCAGCGCCGCCTTGCGCGCGGCCGCTACTGCTTCGTCGAGTTGCGTCCGCGTGGCGGCCGGGCAATCGGCAAAGATTGCGCCGGTCGCCGGATTGATCACCTGTAGACGTTCCGGGCTGTCGCACAATTCGCCATTGATCAGCAATGAAAAACCACTGATAGACAGGTCTGAGCTGGACGCGGACATGGATGTCTCCATCGAGAATGTCTCCATCGAGAAAAATCGTCGATACGGTTGCAGCTGTCAATTAGCCTGCAATATTGTATACACTTATGCCCTATAATGTTTCACCCGCCGCAGTGCATGTAACCCGTATGAGCATTCCCACCTGCAAGGCCCCGGACCCGAATACGCGCAAGCCGAACTATCGGCCGCCGCCCGGCGCGACGGATGCGCACTGCCATATTTTCGGCCCCGCGCATCAGTACCCGTTCGCGCCAGATCGCACCTACACGCCGCCCGATGCTGGCCTAGCTGATTTCAAAAAATTGCAGGCCACGCTGGGACTGGAACGCGCCGTGCTGGTCAATGCCAGCTGCCATGGCGTCGACAATACGGTGATTGTCGATGCCATTGCGCAAAGCGGCGGCAAGTATCGCGGCGTGGCCAACGCCGACGACAGTTTCAGCGAAGCCGATTTCCGCAAACTGCATGCCGCTGGTTTTCGCGGCGTGCGTTTCAATTTCGTGGCGCATCTGGGCGGCGTGCCTGATATGGAAGAGTTTCACCGTGTAGTGGCCCGCATTCAACCATTGGGCTGGCATGTCGATCTGCACTTCGATGCCAAGGACCTGCCGAAATACGATGACATGCTGCAACACTTTCCGGTGCCGTTCATCATCGACCACATGGGCCGCGTGCCGACGCAGGATGGACTGGATCAGGAACCCTTCAAGGTGCTGCTGAATCTGCATCGCCGCAACCAAAAATGCTGGATCAAAATCAGCGGCGCTGAACGCATTGCCGCCGCCGAAGGTCCGCCCTTCAACAGCGCGGTGCCCTTTGCCCGGCAATTGATAGATGCCGGCGCGGATCGCATCCTATGGGGCACCGACTGGCCGCATCCCAACATCGCCAGACACATGCCCAATGATGGCGATCTGGTGGATCTGATTCCACTCATGATGCCGGATGCGTCAACGCAGAAACTGATTCTGGTAGACAACCCGCATCGTCTGTATGAATTTACCGGCTGAGGAAGCGCCATGACCCGACAGCCCAAAGAGTACGACGACATTCCCGGCACCACCGTGTTCGATGCCGAACGCTCGCGTCAGGGATTTCACCTGAACCAGTTCTGCATGTCGCTGATGAAACCGGAAGGCCGCGCGGCCTTCAAAGCCAATGAAGCGGAATACCTCCAGCGCTGGCCGATGACGCCCGAACAGCGCGAAGCCGTCATGCAACGCGACTACAACCGGATGCTGGCGCTGGGCGGCAATATCTATTTTCTGGCCAAGATTTTTTCCTCGGATGGCCAGTCATTCCAGTATGCCGCCGCCACCATGACCGGCATGACGCAGCAGGAGTACGCGCAGATGATGCTCAACGGCGGTCGTTCCCCGGAAGGCAATCGTTACCAGTCGGAACAATTGCATTCACTCATGCCGGAGCGCAAATAATGGCCACAATATTTGCCGGCCTGGCCACCTCGCATATTCCTGCGGTGGGCGCTGCGTTCGATCAAGGCAAGACGCAGGAACCGTACTGGAAACCGGTGTTCGATGGGTATGACTTCGCCAAGCAGTGGATACAGCAAGCCCGGCCCGATGTAGTGATTCTGGCTTACAACGATCATGCCTCGGCCTTCTCGCTGGAAATGATTCCCACCTTTGCACTCGGTTGCGCCGAGGAATTTCCGCCCGCCGATGAAGGCTGGGGACCGCGCCCCGTACCGGTGGTCAAGGGTCACGCGGAACTGGCCGCGCATCTGGCGCAGTCATTGATTCTCGATGAATTCGACATGACCATCGTCAACAAGATGGATGTCGATCATGGTCTGACCGTGCCACTGTCGCTGGTATATGGTCAGACCCAGGCCTGGCCATGCAAGGTGATTCCGCTGGCGGTGAACGTGGTGCAATACCCGGCGCCCACGGGCCATCGCTGCTATCGCCTCGGTCAGGCCATTCGCAAGGCAGTGGAATCCTATCCTGAAGATCTGCGGGTGATGGTCTGGGGCACGGGCGGCATGTCGCATCAATTGCAGGGCCCGCGCGCCGGCCTCATCAACAAGGAATTCGACAACCGATTTCTCGATCTGCTGATCGACGCGCCCGAACAGGCCGCCGCCATCACGCATATTGAATACCTGCGCGAGTCCGGCTCCGAAGGCATCGAGCTGGTGATGTGGCTGATCATGCGCGGCGCGCTCACGCCCAGGGTGAAGATGCTGCATCGTTTTTATCATGTGCCCGCGTCCAATACGGCAGTGGGCCATCTGGTTTTAGAGAACACAGGAAACTGAATCATGAAGATCTGTCTGGCAGGTGAAGGCGCGTTCGGCACCAAGCACCTGGAAGCCATTCGCAACATTCCCGGCATTGAAGTAGTCACGCTGGCCGGCGGCGTGCCGGAGCACACCAAAGCACTGGCCGAGCAATTCGGCATTCCACATTGGTCCACCACCTACGAAGAATGTCTGGCGCAGCCGGGCGTGGAAGCCGTCATCCTCACCACACCCACCCCCATGCATGCCAGCCAGGGCATCGCGGCGATGCGCGCCGGCAAGCATGTGATGATCGAAATTCCGATGGCCGACAACCTCAAGGATGCCGAGCAAGTCGTCAAGGTGCAGCAGGAAACCGGGTTGGTGGCCATGGCCGGTCATACCCGTCGTTTCAATCCCAGTCATCAATGGGTGCATGGCAAGATCAAGGCGGGCGAACTGAAAGTGTTGCAGATGGATGTGCAGACTTATTTCTTTCGTCGCACCAACATGAATGCGCTGGGCAAGCCACGCAGTTGGACCGATCATCTGTTATGGCATCACGCCTGCCATACGGTCGATCTGTTCATGTACCAGACCGGCGAGCTGGTTTCGCAATGCTACGCCTTGCAGGGACCGATGAGCCCGACCCTCGGCATCGCCATGGACATGAGCATCGGCATGAAAGTACCGGGTGGCGCGATTTGTACATTGTCGCTGTCGTTCAACAACGATGGCCCGCTGGGCACTTTCTTCCGCTACATCTGCGACAACGGCACGTACATTTGCCGCTACGACGATCTGTTCGACGGCAAGAACAACCAGATCGATGTCTCGAAGGTGGATGTCTCAATGAACGGCATCGAGCTGCAGGATCGCGAGTTCTTTGCCGCCATCCGCGCAGGTCGCGAGCCCAATGCCAGCGTGCGCCAGGCGCTGCCGGCGATGCAGACCCTGCATCGCCTGGAACAATGCCTGCATGCCGACGCTTGAAGCACTGCACCGAAGCATGGGCGCAGCACTGTCTTAACGGTTCAGCCGGCGCGCCGCTGTCCTTCGCGGACCCTGGGCTGGTTTTCCAGTAACTGCAAACCGGCGGCGGTATTGGAAATGGGGATGTGATAGTTGCGATGCAATTCGCGCACCTCCCCCAGCAATGCCGCGCGCGCAGCAATCCACATGACGATCTCGACGCCCTGTGAACCGGCCAGTTCGATGATCTGTCGCGGGCTATACCGGGTCAGCGCTTCAGGATCGCTGATCAGCTTGTCCAGACACATCAGATCGAATTCCTTGTTCATGAAACCGGCGCGCGTGCCATCCAGTTGATGCGACAGGCCGCCGGTGCCCACCACCACCACCTTGAGATCCTTGGGATAGCTTTCGATGGCGCGGCCCACGGCCCTGCCCAGTTCGAAACAACGCCTAGGCGATGGCATGGGGTGCTGCACAGTGTTGATGCAGATCGGGATGGTCTTCACCGGCCAGTGATTGTCCTTGTCGGGCCACAGAAATTTCATTGGCAGCGAGAAAGCATGATCCACCAGCATCTGCTGGCAGGTCGCAATGTCGAAGTCACTCTCCACCAACGTGTTGATCACATGCCATGAGAATTCGGGATCGCCGGGAAAATCACCCAGCGCGGGAATGCCCCAGCCCTCATCTTCATTGCGATAACGCTCAGCGGCGCCAACCGCAAAGGTCGGCAGATTGTCGAGAAAGAAATTCAGACCATGATCGTTATAAAACACCACGACCACATCGGGCTGAACCCGCTCCAGCCAGGCATGTACCGGCGGAAAGCCATCGAAGAACGGCTGCCAGTAGGGATCGCGCTGCTGATTCCTGGCAATGGCGCCGCCGATGGACGGCACATGCGTGGTGCAAATCGAACCCAGTATGCGTGCCATATTATTTCCCTGCCTCAAGTAGTCTGGCCTTGAACACCGCCAGCGGCATGCCCGTCTGCTGCGCGCCGATGTCCTGCACATTCATACCGAAAATGCCGGCGAATTTGGCGAGGTAATAGATATTGCCGCCGGCCGCGATCAGTTCCAGCACCTGCCGGCTTTTGATCGCTGCACGCTGCTCAGGCGTCAACCCATAGCGGGCACAATAGGCATCCTCATCGGCGAGAAACGCCGCACGGTTTTCCGCCTGGTTGAAGGAAAAACACATCCGGTTGAGGGCATAACCCTTCACGGCTTCTTTACCATCGAAGATGGTGGTGCCCGGGATCGTCGCTGGCTCAGTCATGGCCGACACCTTGGTGGTCAATGGAGGTATTAAAATGAATACAGAATTGCATACATTATTTGCCTGTGAAATACTTTCCACGATACGGGATTCCTCGTGTATCACCGTCCCGGCATGCGGAAACTGCCCGTGTGCCTCCATCATCTTGCAATTGCAACGCTGCCAGGGTCTGCCACCATGCGAATAATCGACTGTCACGGTCACTACACGACAGCGCCCGACAGCCTGCAGGCCTTTCGCAATGCACAGTTGGCCGCACTCAAGAACCGTACGGCACTGCCAACTCACAGGCCCGGCATCAGCGACGATGAAATCCGCGACAGCCTGGAAGGCGCGCAGCTCAAGCTGCAACGCGAGCGCGGTACCGATCTCACCATCTTCTCGCCGCGCGCCAGCTTCATGGCGCACCACATCGGCGATTTTCAGGTCAGCTCAGCATGGGCATCGATCTGCAACGAATTGATCTATCGCGTCACGCAGTTATATCCTGACAATTTCGTCGGCGCCTGCATGCTGCCGCAATCGCCCGGCGTGACCATCGACACCTGTATTGCCGAGCTGGAACGTTGCGTCAGGGAATATGGCTTCGTCGGTCTCAATTTGAATCCCGATCCGTCCGGCGGTCACTGGAAAGAGCCACCGCTCACCGATCGCTGGTGGTATCCCCTGTATGAAAAGATGATTGAACTCGATGTGCCGGCCATGATTCATGTCAGCACCAGTTGCAATCCCTGTTTTCACACCACCGGCGCGCATTATCTGAATGCCGATACCACGGCCTTCATGCAACTCATCGAAGGTGATCTCTTTAAAGACTTCCCTGCCCTTAAATTTGTCATCCCGCATGGCGGCGGCGCCGCGCCCTATCACTGGGGTCGTTTCCGCGGGCTGGCGCAGGCATTGAACCGTCCTTTGCTGCAAGATCATGTAATGAAGAATGTGTTCTTCGACACCTGCGTGTATCACCAGCCCGGCGTCGATCTGCTGACCAAGGTAGTGCCCGTGGACAACATCCTGTTCGCCTCGGAAATGGTCGGCGCGGTGCGCGGCATCGATCCTGAAACCGGCTTCAATTTCGACGACACCAAGCGCTACGTCGATGCCACCCTCAATCTGAGCGAATCAGATCGCTACAAGGTATTCGAAGGCAATGCCCGCAAGGTTTTCCCGCGACTGGACGCACTGCTGAATAAAAAGCACAGCCAGTAATACAATTGGCTGTGTCCTACTTTGTACCGTCCCACACGGCTTTCGGCACCAGTGCTTGGCCCTGCATCAAAGCGCGTGCAGTGCGCAGGATGCCGGAACGGCCCACTTTGAAATCCGCAGCCGACGTACCCGAATATTCCAGCGTGACCGTAAATTCGCCGGTGGGATGTTCCACTGACATCAGCAACGGTGAGCCGGGAGAAACTTTGGCAATGCCCTCGGCCACCGAACCGGGCAAGGCGCAGGCCGTTGCGACGCTGACCGCGCCCAGCACACCGATGGCCGTATGGCATTTGTGTGGAATGAAGGTACGGGTGCAGACATGGCCGCCGGTCATGGGCGCAGCAATCATCGACATCTTGGGCACTACCTTGTCGCGCACATCGCCCAGGCCCATTAATTCTCCCGCCGCCCAGCGTACTTCTTCCAGCTTCTTGCGAAGCGCCGCGTTGTTCTCCAGTTCCTTTGGGCTTTCATAACCCGTAATGCCCATGCTGGTTGCCGGAATCACCACCACCGGCATGCCATTGTCGATGCAGGTGACTTCGATACCGGCAACCACATCTCTTACACGACCGGTTGGCAGCATGGACTCGCAGACCGAACCGGCGGTGTCCATGAAATCGATGGCGATGGGCGCCGCCGAACCGGGCACGCCGGAGATCACGGTATCGCCGTCGTAGGTCACCACGCCGCCCGGCGTCTGCACCGTCGCCACGGCCAGATTGCCGGTATTCACCATGTAGATGGAGACTCTGGTTTCGCCATCCTGTGCGGCGATCAAACCTCGATCTATTGCAAAGGGTCCGACGCCCGCCAGCATGTTGCCGCAGTTGGGACTGACATCCACCAGCGGTTTATCCAGCACCACCTGGGCAAACAGGAAATCGACATCCACGCCAGGACGAGTGGATTTCGAAACAATGGCCACCTTGCTGGTCAAGGGATCGGCGCCGCCGATGCCATCGATCTGCCGCACATCGGGAGACCCCATGACCTTGAGCAATACCTTGTCGCGTGTCGCCGGATCGGCAGGCAGATCGCTGGCGAGAAAAAAAGGCCCCTTGGAAGTGCCGCCCCGCATCAACGTGCAGGGAATGGCGGTTTGCTTGTTGCGACTCATTTGCTTCGCTGACGATTATTGTGAGTATGCCTGCCGGCTACATCGCGGGAAAAGAGCGTAGCCGGTACGTAGCCTCTATTTGTATTCAAGTCCGAGTGCGGCCAGTGGTTCGCGGAATTTGTACATGTCCATACCCAGCTCACCCGCAGCCAGACGCTTGCGCTTTTCTTCTTCATTCGCACTACGCTTGACAGCGACATGCGCCACCTTCGCTGCATCGGCGCGCGGGATGATCACCACACCGTCATCGTCCGCCACGATGACATCGCCCGGCTCGATGCGCCGGCCGGCGCAGACAATAGGCACGTTCACCGATCCCAGCGTGGCCTTGACCGTCCCCTGGGCACAGATGCACTTGCTCCATACCGGGAATTTCATTTTGGTGAGCGTCGGTACATCGCGCACACCCGCATCAATGATCAAACCTTTGACGCCCCGCGCCTGAGCAGAAGTGGCCAGCAGATCTCCGAAGTAACCATCATCACAAGGTGAAGTCGGCGCCACCACCAGAATGTCACCCGGCTTCGCCACTTCCATCGCCACGTGAATCATCCAGTTGTCGCCCGGCGGCACCGAGACGGTAATGGCCGATCCTGCAATAAGCGCATTTGAATAAATGGGGCGCATGTAATGCGCCAGCAGCCCAAGTCCGGTCCGGCCCTGGGCCTCATGTACCGTGGCAACACCATAACTGCCCAGGATTTCGATATCGCTGGCAGCGGCACGTTCAATTTCGCGCACAACAACATGCTGACTCATAGGATTACCCTCTGCTTTGGAAGGATAAGCAAGCGACAATCTACGCCACTAAGCTTTCAGTTGCGACGGAATTTACTTCCTCAAATACCTAGACTGACTGGCTGAGCAGGCCGCTGACTTCACTGATATTGGCCAGCGCCTGCAACTGCGCCGGCAGGGCCAGATAACGCAGCTGCTTGCCCTGCAGTCTGGCCTGCCGCAGCCATTCAATGAGCAACGACAAACCGGCGCTGTCGGCATGCGTCACGCCTGACAGATCCAGTTGCAGGCTGGATTCGCCGGCAAACAGGCCCTGGCTCTGACGCAGCAAGTCGGTGACCGTGGCGAAGCTCAGTTCACCATTGACCAGATAACGTCCCTCGCCCTGCTGCACCAGTGTTGCATTGGACATGACTTCAACCGCTCTTCTTGTTGTTGGTGCCGACCGGCGCAGCCTGCTGCTGTGTCTGCAGACGCTTGATCACGGCATCCAGACCTTTTTGTTCAATCTCGGTACCGAAATCGGTGCGGAAGGACTTCACATAGGAGACGCCTTCGATCGTCACATCCCAAGCTTTCCAGCCCGCGTCGGTCTTGCGCAGCGTGTAGTTCACCGGGACTTTTGAACCATTGTCGCGTCGAATCTCGGTACGCACGGTAGCGCTGGTATCCGAGGGATTGCCCGTATATGGCAGTATTTTCAAGCGGTCGGCCGTGAAATCCAGCAGCGAATTGCCATAGTTCTGCAGCAACGACTGATAGAAAGCCTCGACGAAATCCTTGCGCTGCTGCTCCGTGGCGGTACGCCAGTTCTTGGCAAGCACCAGTCTGGCCGCGTATTCGGTGTCAAAGTTCGGCAGCAGATATTTATCGACCATTTGCCGTAGCTTGGTGGAGTCCTTGCGGTACAGTTCGCGATTGGCTTCCAGATCGGTCAACACCTGTCTGGCAACGGTTTCAATCAATTGATCCGGTGCCTGCGCAGCACCGGCTGCCTGGGTTGACGCAGTAGCGGTCAAGCCCATCAGCAACAGACTCAGCGCGCACAACCAGCGTTGACAGTGCTTCATGAGTTGCAGGTTCATCGCTTCGACTCCTCGGCAGCATCGCTTTTCTTGCCGGCGAAACTGGCCACCAGTTGATTGATGAGATTCTCCAGCACCAGCGCATCCTGCACGAGCTCGAACTTGCCGCCATCCTTGAAATACTGGTCCGAACCGCCGGCCGTCACGCCGATGTACTGACCACCCAGCAGGCCCGAAGTCATGATGCTGGCATCGCTGTCCTCCGGAATACGGTTGTAGGTGGCGTCGATATGCATGCGCACCACGGCCTTGTACTGTTGCTGGTCGTAGCTGATGGAATCAACCCGTCCCACCGTGACGCCGGACATCGATACCGGTGCACCCACCTTTAGACTGCCGATGTTCTCAAAGTTCGCGACCAGTTCATAACCGGCCTTGTTGTTGAGCGTGAAATCCTTGTTGGTGATCTGCGTCACCAGAAAGAACAGCGCAGCAAAGCCCAGCAGCACAAACAGGCCGGTCACGATTTCAGTTGCACGTAGTTGCATGAATCTATCCTCAGCAAGTCACAGCATCGCCGCTGTCAGCATGTAATTCACGATCAGGGTAAGTACCGCCGAGTTGACCACGGTGCGCGTGTTGGCGCGGCCCACCCCCTCGGCGGTCGGTTCGGCGGTATAGCCTTCGTAGACGGCGATCAGGCTGCAGACGACACCAAATGCACAGCCTTTGATGACGCCTTCCATCACATCGTCAATGTCAACGCTGCTGCGCATCTGCGACCAGAAGGTGCCTTGATCGACGCCCAGTTGCTGCACACCCACCAGTTGCACACCAAAAATGCCGATGGCAACGAAGATCATGGTCAACAGCGGCAGTGCAATGACGCCGCCCAGAAACCTCGGCGCCACAACGCGACGAAAGGGATCGACCGCCATGATCTCCATGGCCACCAATTGATCGGTGGCGCGCATCAGACCGATTTCCGACGCCAGCGCTGTGCCGGCTCGACCGGCAAACAACAACGCAGTAATGACCGGGCCCAGTTCCTTGATCAAGGCCAGGGCCGTGCCGCTGCCCAGCGCGCTTTCAGAGCCAAAGCGTTCGAGCAGATCGTAACCCTGCAATCCCAGCACCATGCCGACGAACAGGCCGCAGGTCATGATGATCACCAGAGACATGGCGCCTGCATTGTGAATCTGGTGGATCACCAGCCGTGGCCGCAGCAGGGCCAGCGGCAATTGGCCGAGAATACGGCCAAAGAACAGGGCCACCGAACCGATGCCGGCCAGGATGCGGGCAAGACCATTGAACATGTCGCGCATCAGACTACCGTCACTGAAGTTTTCATCATGGGTGAAGCACGCTCAGGCCAGCAGTTCGCTGTGGTAATCCGCTGCCGGATAATGAAACGGCACCGGGCCATCGGCCAGGCCATTCATGAACTGTCGCACCAGCTCGGACTTATCGTCCTTCAGCGCTTTGGGATTGCCGGATGCCACCACCTTGCCGCCTGCCAGGATGTAACTGAGATCCGCCACCAGCGCGATTTCATCCACATCATGCGACACCACGATGCTGGTGATGCCCAGAGCGTCATTGACCTTGCGCAACAGGCGCAGGATCACGCCCATGGAGATGGGATCAAGCCCCGCAAACGGCTCGTCGTAAATCAGTAATTCAGGGTCACGCACCATTGCCCGCGCCAGCGCCACACGCCGGGCCATGCCGCCGGACAGCTCATGCGGCATGAGTTTGCAGGCGCCGCGCAGGCCAACGGTCTGCAATTTGGTCAGCACCAGATGCTTGATCAGCGGTTCGGGTAAATGGGTGTGCTCACGCAACGGGAATGCGACGTTTTCAAACACACTGATGTCAGTCAGCAAGGCGCCGTTCTGGAACAACATGCCCATACGCTGCCGCAGCGCATACAGATCGCGGCGCGAAAGTCTGGCGACCTCCTGACCGTCGACCAGCACCTGCCCGCGGGTGGGACGGATCTGACCGGTGATCAGACGCAGCAGCGTGGTCTTGCCGGTGCCGCTGGGCCCCATGATGGCCGTGATCTTGCCTCGTGGGACACTCAGCGTCAGTCCCTTGAAAATTTCCCTGCCGCCCACCGAGTAGTGAACGTCGTGAATATCAACCAGGTTGTCGGTAGTTGTTGGATTTTCGTTTAACACTTGTGCTTTTGACCCGAGCTCTCAGCGAGAACGGCAACTCCGGCTGATTCAGACGGTTTGTCGGGTGGCTAGGATAACAAATGATTCGCATGACCGCGGCGCGCAATCGAACCGCATCGGACGCGTTTTTTAATACTCAAAGTAGTCACCAAGGATGACAGACGCTTCAATCAGTACTAAAATGGTCCCAATTCTTCCTGACTCGCAATTAACTGGACGAATCACTGTGCTGCGCATCAGCAAACTCACCGACTACGCCACCGTGATCCTTGCGTGCCTGGCCACGGGCGACGACCGCCTGTACACCGCGACGGAACTGGCGGAGCGGACGCGTTTGAGCCCGACCACGGTCAGTAAATTATTGAAGAAACTTCATCGAGGCGGTCTGGTGAGTTCCGGGCGCGGCAGTCATGGCGGCTACCAATTGGCCAAACCGGCAGCCAAGATTACTGCCGCAGCCATTCTCGATGCGCTGGAAGGTCCGTTTGCGCTCACCGAATGCAGCAGCGCGCACAGTAACTGTTCCATTGCCGGCAGTTGTCATGTGGGTCATTCCTGGCAACGCGTCAACACTGCCATTCACCGTGCGCTGAACGATGTTTCACTGTCGCAACTGGCCGGCCTGGAACGCGCATCGTTACATGCCCTTGATTTAAACCCGGCACGCGCCGCTGCGATGCCACTCACACGCATGCCCCGACCACGCTAGCCATGTCTACCAAACCACAAGACCTCGAATCGCTGGTCACCCAGAAATATCGCCACGGCTTCGTGACCGATATTGAATCGGACACCGTGCCGCCGGGCCTGGATGAAGACGTCATCCGCAGGATTTCGCTCATCAAGAAAGAACCCGCGTTCCTGTTGCAATGGCGTCTGCAGGCTTATCGCCACTGGCTGACCATGAAATCGCCGGACTGGGCGCATGTAAAGATTGCGCCGATTGATTATCAGGCCATCTCTTATTACTCGGCGCCCAAGGCCCGGGCCGACGCGCCCAAGAGCCTGGAAGAAGTCGATCCCAAACTGCTGGAAACCTACGACAAGCTGGGCATTCCGCTGCATGAACGCGCCCGCCTCGCCGGCGTGGCGGTGGATGCAGTATTTGACAGCGTATCCGTCGCCACCACTTTCAAGGATCGTCTGGCCAAAGCCGGCGTGGTGTTCTGCTCGTTCTCGGATGCCGTACAGACGCATCCCGAATTGATCGAGCAGTATCTGGGCAGCGTGGTGCCGCAGGGGGACAACTACTTTGCCGCCTTGAACTCGGCGGTGTTCACCGATGGGTCGTTCGTCTATGTGCCAAAAGGCGTGCGTTGCCCGATGGAGCTGTCCACCTACTTCCGCATCAACGCCGCCAACACCGGACAATTCGAGCGCACCTTGATCATTGCCGATGAAGGCGCGACGGTCAGTTATCTGGAAGGTTGTACCGCCCCCATGCGGGATGAAAACCAGTTGCATGCCGCGGTGGTGGAATTGATCGCGCTGCAAGACGCCAACATCAAATACTCCACCGTGCAGAACTGGTATCCCGGCGATGAAAACGGCGTGGGCGGCATTTACAACTTCGTCACCAAGCGCGGCGAATGCCGTGGTGCCAATGCCAAGATCAGCTGGACACAGGTGGAAACCGGCTCGGCCATCACCTGGAAATATCCCAGCTGCGTCCTGACCGGCGACAACTCGGTGGGCGAATTCTATTCAGTGGCGCTGACCAACCACTATCAGCAGGCCGACACCGGCACCAAAATGATCCACATCGGCCGCAACACCAGGAGCACCATTGTCTCCAAGGGCATTTCCGCCGGTCATGGCCAGAACAGCTATCGCGGTCTGGTCAAGATTCTGGCCAGCGCGGAAGGCGCGCGCAATCACACACAGTGCGATTCCCTGCTGATGGGCGATCGCTGCGGCGCGCACACCTTCCCCTATATGGAAGTGAAGAACGCCACCGCCTCCGTCGAACACGAAGCCAGTACTTCCAAGATCAGCGACGATCAGCTGTTCTATTGCCGCAGTCGCGGCATTTCGCAGGAAGACGCGGTCAGCATGATCGTCAATGGCTTCTGCAAGGCCGTGTTCAAGGAACTGCCGATGGAATTCGCGGTGGAAGCGCAGAACCTGTTGTCGGTCAGCCTGGAAGGCGCGGTTGGTTAATCGAGTTTCTGAATTGAAAGGTATCGAGCAGTGTTAAGCATCAAAAACCTGCATGTGAATGCAGGCGACAGACAGATTCTCAAAGGCATCTCGCTGGAAGTAAACGCCGGCGAAGTGCATGCCGTGATGGGGCCGAACGGTTCCGGCAAGAGCACGTTGTCGCAGGTGCTGGCGGGACGTGACGGCTATGAAGTCACCAGCGGCAGCATCACTTACAACGGTAAAAACTTACTGGAACTGCTGCCCGAAGAACGGGCGCGCGAAGGCGTGTTCCTGGCGCTGCAATATCCGGTGGAGATTCCCGGTGTGAACAATGTCTATCTGCTCAAGGCGGGACTCAATGCCGTTCGCAAGCATCGTGGCCTGCCCGAACTGGATGCTTTCGAGTTCCTGACGCTGATCAAGGACAAAATGAAGCTGATGCAGATGGATGAAAGCTTCCTGAATCGCGGCGTAAACGAAGGCTTCTCCGGCGGTGAAAAGAAGCGCAATGAAATTCTACAAATGGCGGTGCTCGAACCCAGGCTGGCATTACTCGATGAAACCGACTCGGGCCTCGACATTGATGCACTGCGTGTCGTCGCAAATGGCGTCAACAGCCTGCGCAGCGCCGACCGCGCCATCGTCATGGTCACGCACTATCAACGCCTGCTCGATTACATCACCCCTGACTATGTGCATGTGCTGGCCGGTGGCCAGATCATCAAGTCCGGCGACAAGTCACTGGCGCTGGAACTGGAAAAGCGTGGCTATGACTGGCTGACACATGCCGATACTCATCAAGAGGTGGCGCGAGCATGAGTGCCGCTGCCGATACCCTGCCCGCTTCCGTAAGCCGCTTGCAGGCTGCATTCGCGCAGCAGGCAGGCGCTGCCATGCCGGTACGCCAGCAGGCATTTGCGACATTCCTGCAGCGCGGCTTTCCCACGACCCGCGATGAACTCTGGAAATACACCAACCTACGCCGTCTGGAATCCCGTGAATTTGGCACAGGCCAGCCGGATACGGCGTGCATCCTGCAACCAACACTGCCGGCAAACGCTTATCAATTGATATTTGTCGATGGCCATTACCGCGCCGACAAGTCGATGCTGCCCAAACAGGATGGACTACGCATCCGCACACTGGCCGAGTTACAAAGAACCGATGTCGATGCATTGACGGCAGCCCTGACCATTGCCGCCAACGATTCAGATCGCTTTGCGGCACTGAACACTGCACTGACCCAGGATGGCGTCTTGATCGAAGCCGCCGACAACCTGATCCTGGACAAGCCCCTGTTCCTGAGTTTTGTCTGGAACAACCAGGGACACAGTTTAATGGCGCATCCACGCATAGCGATTCGCGCCCATCGGCATAGCCAGCTGTGCGTCATCGAACAGTATCTGGGTGAAGGTAAAACAGCGCACTTCAACAACACGGTCACGACCATACATCTGGCTGACAACGCGCAACTCGATCACTGCCGCATCCAGAACGAAAACAACAGCAGCTTCAACATCGGCCTGCTGCATGCCGAGCTGGCGGCACATGCCACGCTGACCAGCCATGTAATCAACTTCGGCGCCGCCGTGGCGCGCGTAGATATCAATGCCTTTCTGCAGGGCGCGGCGGCCCATGTCACCCTGAACGGCTTGCAATTCGCCAGCGGCAACCAGCATCACGATACCCATACCCGTGTTGAACATTGCGTGCCCCATACCAACAGCGACGAGGACTATCGAGGCATTGCCGATCAGCGCGGCCGCGTGGTGTTCAACGGCAAGGTGGTGGTGCGCGAGAAAGCCATCAAGACCGATGCGCAACAAAGCAGCCGCAATCTGTTGCTGGCCAACACGGCGGAGATCGATACCAAACCGGAACTGGAAATCTATAACGACGACGTGAAGTGCGCGCATGGCGCCACCGTCGGCCAGTTGGACGCCAACGCCCTGTTCTATCTGCGCTCGCGCGGACTGGATGCAGCTCAGGCGCGCGCGCTGCTCACTCATGCCTTTGCCGACCACATCATTGCGCAGTTGCCTGTGGCCGAGTTACGCGAGCAACTGACCGTGGCAGGCCATGCACGCTTCGGCGCACAACTGGAAACCGGTCTATGAACGCGCACATCAAAGAGCCGATTGCACGCGTCGGCGAGCGCAGCGTCGCCAGCATTCGCGCGGATTTTCCCATCCTGCACCAGCAGGTGAACGGTCATCCGCTGGTGTATCTGGACAACGCCGCGTCCAGCCAGCATCCGCAATCGGTCATCAATGCGATCAGTCAGTATTACCAGAAGGATCACGCCAATGTGCATCGGGGCGTACATGCCCTGAGTCAACGCGCCACCGATCAGTTCGAAGGGGCACGCGAAGAAGTACGTCGCTTCATCAATGCACATTCCACCAGGGAAGTGATCTTTACGCGCGGCACGACCGAAGCGATCAACCTGGTGGCCGAAAGCTTTGTGCGTCCGCGCGTGCAACCCGGCGATGAAATCCTGATTTCCGCCCTGGAACATCACGCCAACATCGTTCCCTGGCAGCAGGTCTGTCAGCATACCGGCGCCGTGCTCAAGGTGATTCCGATCTCTCAGCAGGGTGAAGTGGATTTTGCCATCTTCGAACAACTGATCGGCCCACGCACCAGGCTGCTGGCCCTGGCGCATGTCTCCAATGCGCTGGGCACGATTGTGCCGGTGGAAAAATTCATTGCAGTGGCCAAGCGCCATGGCGTGCCGGTGCTGCTCGATGGCGCGCAGGCCATTCCTCATGGCGTGGTGGATGTACGGAAACTGGATTGCGATTTCTATTGCTTCTCGGCCCACAAGCTATGCGGACCGACCGGCATGGGCGTGCTGTATGGCCGCGAAGCCTTGCTGCAGGCCATGCCTCCCTGGCAAGGCGGTGGCGACATGATTCTCACCGTCAGTTTCGAGAAGACCACCTACAATCAGCTGCCGTGGAAATTCGAAGCCGGCACGCCGCATATTGCCGGCGCCATCGGTCTGGCCGCTGCGCTGCGTTATCTCAATGACCTGGGCATGGACAACATTGCCGCCTATGAACAGCAGCTGTTGCATCATGCCACCCAACAGCTCGGCCGGGTCGAAGGCCTGCGCATCGTCGGTACTGCGCCGCATAAGGCTGCCGTCGTTTCGTTCGTGATGGACGGCATTCATCCGCATGACCTGGGCACGATTCTGGATACCGAAGGAGTCGCCATTCGTACCGGCCATCACTGCGCCATGCCGGTGATGAGTTTCTATCGCATTCCTGCCACGGCGCGTGCTTCCTTTGCCTTCTACAACACCTTCGACGAGATCGACCGGCTGGTGACCGCACTCGGTCGCGCGCGCGATGTGATGGGCTGACCATGGACCTGAAAGACCTTTATCGCGACGTGATTGTGGATCACAACAAGCATCCACGTAACTTCGGCCGCCTGGACCCTGCCGATGCGCAGGCCGATGGCCACAACCCTCTGTGCGGCGATCAGCTCAGCATCACGGTCAGACTGGCCGGCGACAGGATCGACGAAGTAAAGTTTGAAGGCAGCGGTTGCGCCATTTCGGTGGCTTCCGCGTCATTGATGACCGAAGCCGTGCGCGGCAAGTCGGTGACCGAATTCAATGCACTGCATGCCAAAGTCCATGAGCTGCTGACACAGCATGATTCCAGCATCGATCCCATGTCACTGGGCAAGCTGGGCGCCCTGTCCGGTGTACGTGAATTTCCCGCACGCGTGAAATGCGCCAGCCTGTGCTGGCATACGCTGCAGGCAGCCTTGCAGCATGACATGCAACCGATTTCCACCGAGTGATGCCTGCGATGCATCCAGAAGCGAATTCAGAGAGAACCCGCCATGCTTGGGCATGAACACGAACCGGTCACCATTCAGCGCGATGTCGAAGCCGTCATTGTGCCTGCAGGCGTGACTGTCACGCTGCGCGCCGGCAAGACCGGCTTCATCACTCAGGCGCTGGGCGGCAGCTTTACCGTTTATATCGAAGGCAACCTGTTTCGCATTGCCGGCAAGAACGCCGATGCCATCGGTCGCGAGGTGGAACTGCCCATCGAGGTCGCGCCTGACGCCACCGATGAAGATATCAAGAAGCTGGTATGGGACCAGATGCGTCTGTGCTTCGATCCCGAGATACCCGTGAACATCGTCGAGCTGGGATTGATCTACGACTGTCAGGTAGTAACGGATACCGACGGCGCACGCATTGCCCGCATCGCCATGACCTTGACTGCGCCCGGCTGCGGCATGGGCGAAGTGCTGGTGGCGGATGTGCGCGAAAAGGTCGAGGTGATTCCCACCATCAAGCGCGCCGACGTGGAACTGACTTTCGATCCGCCCTGGAATCAGACCATGATGTCGGAAGTGGCGCGCCTGCAGACCGGCATGTTGTAAGAGATACAGTTCATGGCGTGGTTACCCGTAGCCGGCGCGAATGCGGTTGCACCCGGCGGTTTCATCCAGATCGATACCGGCAGCCTGTTTCTGCTGGTATGCAATATCGAGGGTGAACTGTTCGCCATTGAAGATCAATGTACCCACGATGGCAGCAGCATGGCAGGCGGCTGTCTGGAAGGCGACCAGATAATCTGCCCCAGACATGGCGCGCGCTTCTGCCTGCGCAGCGGCGCAGCGCTATCGCCGCCGGCCTATGAAGCTGTACAGACATTTCCGGTACGTATTCACGGCAACAATATCGAAGTGGAGGTTCCGGCATGAGTAAGCAAGGACATCCGCAATGAAGCGCCTGAGCCTGCTGCGTCACGCCCAGGCCGACAATCCCCTGCCCGATCAACCGGATTGGGACCGCCCTCTTACCAAACGGGGTCTGCTTGATGCGCTGGAAATGGCGCGACGCATGAAAGCACAACGACGACGCCCGGAACTGATACTGAGCAGCCCGGCCACGCGCACCAGACAAACTACCGAAGCTCTTATAAAATATTTCAGCAACGCCAAACTGCTGTTCGTTGAAGAATTGTATCTGACCGATTCAAAACAGATGCTGACAGCGATTCAAGAATATGGCGGATCGGCCAAACATCTGCTGGTGGTGGCGCATAACCCGGGGATTACAGAACTGGCCGATCTGTTGTCCCAGGAACGCAGCATTGATGCCATGCCTACCGCTGCCATCGTCACGGCGGAATTTGATTTGCACGCGTGGCAGGATTTGCTTCCTGCCACGGGCATCCATGTGGAATTCGATTATCCACAACGGCCGGCTTGAATCACTTGAATTCGTAAACCAGATTGGCCGTCAGCAAACGATCGGAATGGGCATAGTCGCCCACGCCAAACTTGCGGGGACCCGGATCGGTGTTGTAACGCACCAGGTAACCCAGCGCCAGCGCCAGTACATCGGACATCTTCACCTGTAACGCCAGTTCATTCTGAATCAGGGTATTGCTGGACCCATACTCCACAGACAGCTTGTCGAGCAATGTCGTGTTGGCGGTCAGCACCTGACTCAGGTCAATCAACCCGGTCACGATCGCATCGCCGTCGCTTCCCGATCCGTTGCGTTTGAAACGCTTATAGCCCACGCCCACCTGTCCCGACAGTTTGGTTTCGGCATTTTCAATAAATTTGTGCCCCAGACCGGTGGTCAATGCCGTCTGATATTCAAAACTCCCAATGTCGTCATTTTCATGACGAACTGCGCCAAACCAGAAACTGCGTGGGCTGAACTTGTAGTCCGATTGTTCATGCAGCTCCCATCGTTTGGCGGTCGTGTTGTCGTCAGGATTCGGATCGGTGGCGCTCGCTTCCGCTCTGGAAGATGTGTAAATGGTGGAGCCGCCGAATGCATGCTTCCATTTTTCAACTTCATTGGCCACATCAAATTTGGCGGCGAACGTGGTCGTCTTGGCGCCCGTATTCGCCGTAGACAACGCCGCGCCTGCCTCGCCTTTGCCGGTCCAGCCTGCAGACGCCGCCAGGGGCAGGCTCAACATGCCCGCACACAATGCCAGCTTGATCGTTTGACTCATCATCGTCACTCCTTTTTCAAATACAACCCACTCAAATACACTTTCAGGTCTTCAACGTAAACGGCGTGAAGTTAGTATCCCGGTCATAGTAGTCCTCATTTTCTGCACGCTTGAGTCTGGCCACCAGTCGATAAGTGACCGGTGTCATCAACACTTCCCAGGCGGTCTTGAGTACATACTGGGTCATCGTCACTGCCAGCAATTGATCCAGGGTCCATACTCCGTAAAAGGCAATAAAGTAAAACAATGCCGAGTCCACCAGTTCGCCGCACAGCGTCGAGCCGATGGTGCGGGTCCACAACCAACGGCCCCGCGTCCATAACTTCATCTTGGCCAGCACATAACTGTTCACGAAAGAACCCGACCAGAAGGCAATGATCGATCCCGTGACAATGCGTGGCGTGCTGCCGAAGATAGCTTCCACAGCCGGCTGCTGATCCCGCCAGGCAGCAGCGGGCGGCAGCGCCACGATCACGGCGGCCATGATCCCTGCGAACACCAGTGCCGCAAAACCGCTCCATACTACCCGCCGATCGCGCGCATAACCGTACACCTCGGTCAACACGTCGCCAAAGAAATAGGAAATGGGAAAGAACAGCACGCCCGCCACGAACGTGACATCGCCAAACACAGGGATGGTAACGGTCGATACCTTGGCCGGACCGATCAGGTTGGCGCATAACAGCACACAGACATAGGCTCCCAGAATCAGGTCGTAGTACTTGTACTGGCGCGATCCGGAAGCGGCTGAGATGTTCATAGAGATTCCAGTATGTATAAGTCCGGCGTGTCGGGTTTAAGCTCCAGCGCTCGCCCGTCAGGAGCGGTCAGAAACCCTTCAAGCCACGCAGGGCGCGACGCGCATGCTTGTCCGGCTTGCGTGCCGGCGCTGGAGCGGCATAACGCTGCTGCTCACGATGTTGCGTACGCAATTGCATGCTGGCAACGGTTTCTTCGTAATACAAACGCGCTTCACTGGCCGGACCGCGACGCTGCGGCATGCCCAGCACCACCACCTCAAAGCGCGATTCGTCACGAGTGATTTCCAGGCGATCGCCGACCTTGATGTCACGCGATGCCTTGACCCGCTCGCCATTGACATGCACCAGGCCGCCTGCTGCAGCATCGGTAGCCTGTGAACGGCTCTTGAAGAAACGTGCATGCCACAACCACTTGTCCAGCCGCAGCTGCTGTGCGGCCGAACCCTGACATTCCCCGTCATCCCGATTGCGCTGTTTCACGCCAGCCCCTGCCAGGGATTACTCGATGGTACAGGCACAGTAGTAATAGACGTTGCGCGCGCTGGCGAAATGCTGCAGGCGACGTGCTTCCCGCTCCAGCGGCGAGAGCTGCTGGCGCAATCTGGTCAACAGATGCATGTCCGGCAACAGCACGCGCGTCAGCCTGCCCGACAATGCATTGACTTGCTGCGCCAGTACCTGACGCCATGACAAATCCACTTCCAGGTATTCCTGCCGATACTTGTCGCCAAGCTGCGCACGTGCGGCGGCCGCCTTGACTGCATCGTCGAGCAGACCCAGTTGATCCACCAGACCGCGTGCCTTGGCATCGCCGGCCACCCAGACACGCCCTTGGGCGATGGCGTCGATCGCTTCAAAGGGTTGATGCCGCGCTTGCGCCACCCGATCAACGAACTGGGTGTATTCGTGCTCGACGGTCAGTTGATAAACCTTTCTGGCGGTATCGCTCATCGCACGATCCATACGCAACGCATCAGCGATGGAAGTCGTCCCCACACCATCGGTGCTGATGCCCAGTTTTCCAAGCGAACGCTCAAAAGTCGGCACGATGCCGAACACGCCGATCGAACCGGTGATGGTGGCGGGATTGGCCCAGATTTCATCCGCATCCATGGCAATGTAATAACCACCGGACGCTGCGGTACTGCTCATCGAAGCGATGACGGGCTTGCCCGCTTGCTTGAGTGCGGCGATTTCGCGACGAATCACTTCGGAAGCCATGACGCTGCCGCCGGGACTGTCGATCCGCAAGACCACAGCCTTGACATCATCGTCATAGCGCGCGTTGCGCAACAGCTCGGCCATGGATTCGCCGCCCACCGTTCCGGCAGTGCGTTCGCCATCGACGATTTCACCTGCCGCAACCACAATGCCCACTTTGTTGTCGCCGCGATTTTCCAGCGGATGTTCGGCATGCTCGGCGGCGAGATAGTCTTCGAAATACACACGCTGGTATGAATGATCGTCTTCGTCCTCACCCACCTGCAGACGTAATTGCTCAATCACCTGCTCGCGTGTTTTCAGCTCGGTGACCAGACCTCGTTGCACCGCCAGTTGTGCAAAATCGCCCTTGGTGGCCTGCAAGGCCGGCAGCAACTGCTCGGCATAATCGCTCAGCGCCGTTGCAGCCAGACCGCGCGCCCGGGTTACCGTTGTCTGATAGGTGGTCCACAAGCCATTCAACCACTGCTGATTGGCTTCGCGTGCTTCAGGCGACATGTCCTGACGAATGAAAGGCTCCACGGCTGACTTGTACTTTCCCGCCTTGAAAACATTGACCGTCACGCCCAACTTGTCGATGGCATCCTTGAAATACTGGCCGTAATAGCCAAAGCCGTTGATCAGGATCATGCCATGCGGGTCCAGATAAATCTGATCGGCATGAGCGGCCAGGTAGTACTGCTGCTGATCGAACGACTGCCCCATTGCGATCACCTGTTTGCCAGCGGCGCGAAACTCGCGCAAGGCGTGGGCAATCTCTTCCAGCTTGGCAATGCCGCCGCCCGTCAGGCCATCCAGATCCAGCACGATGATCTTGATACGCCCATCGTCCCTGGCGCGATGAATTGCTTCGAGCACATCGCGCAGACGGACTTCAAATTCTTTTTCGCCGGATGCTTCAGCCAATGCACGATCCAGCGGACCGCCGCTGTTCTGTTCCACCAGGGCGCCCTGCGGCGCAATCACCAGCGCCGCTGATTTCGGTATCAACGGAATCTCCGGCGCTGCCGCAACCCAGATCAGACCCAGCAGCAGCAGCAGCAGGCTCAGGTGCAACACCTTGCGAAGGCCATCCAACGCATACCAGCAATAACGAAAGAAGCGATAAACGTAATGCATGCCTGTGCCCTGTCAGCGATTCCGGCTGCTTTTTATCACGGCTGCGCCGCTCCTGCGCATCCTGCGCTCGCGGCATCGTGACCGAAGGAAATCCCCTTGCGGGATACCTCCTTGTACAGCACAAAAAAAGCGAGTAGCCAAGTTCTGGTCTTGACACTCGCCCTGATTCAAGCAAACAGCGGCCTGAGGATCGGAATCCTTTTCCGACCTGCCGGCCGACTTACTGGATCTTTTCTTCGATGCGCGCCGACTTGCCAGTCAGTTCGCGCAGGTAGTAGAGCTTGGCGCGACGCACATTGCCGCGACGCTTGACGGTGATGCCGCCGATGGCCGGGCTGTAGCTCTGGAACACGCGCTCCACGCCTTCGCCATGGGAAATCTTGCGTACGGTGAACGAGGAGTTCAGGCCGCGGTTGCTCTTGGCAATCACGACGCCTTCATAAGCCTGCACGCGCTCACGATCGCCTTCCTTCACTTTCACTTCAACCACCACGGTGTCGCCGGGACCGAAGTCCGGGATCTGACGAGTGATCTGTTCTTGTTCCAGCGCCTTGATGATGTTCATGTGTGTCTGCCTTAGCTCAAAACCCGAAAAATCAAAAATAAAACCCGAATCTCCATACAGCAGGGTTCAGGCCTGCTCCGCCTTGAACTCCGCCAGCAATGTCTGCTCTTCGGCATTCAGCGGTCGGACGGCCAGTAAATCCGGCCGTCGCAACCACGTCCGCCCCAACGCCTGCTTCAGGCGCCAGCGGCGGATCGCTTCATGATTCCCGCCGATCAACACTTCGGGAACCCGCAAACCTTCCAGCTCTTCCGGACGCGTGTAATGCGGCCAGTCTAGCAACCCGGTCATGAACGAATCCTGCTGTGCGGACTCTTCATCACCCAGGACACCGGGCAGCGTACGCACCACGGCATCAATCAACACCAGCGCCGGCAATTCGCCGCCCGAGAGCACGTAATCGCCAATCGAAATGGTTTCATCCACTTCAGTGCGCAACAGGCGCTCATCCACGCCTTCATAGCGTCCGGCAAGCAGCACCAACCCCGGCAGCGCAGCCAGTTCGGCCACCTTCGCCTGGGTCAGCGGCATCCCGTCTGCACCCAGATAGATGCTGCGGCTGCCGCCAGGCAAGCCACCCTTGGCGGCGCGCAAAGCCGAGCGTGTCGGCTCCACCTTCAGCACCATGCCCGGACCACCCCCATACGGCCGATCATCGACCGTACGGCGGGGATCGTCGGCGAAATCACGTGGCGTGATAGCTTGTACAGCCACCTGCCCGCGTTCCAGCGCGCGACCCACCACGCCTACCTGGACCGCCGTGGTCACCAACTCGGGAAACAGCGTGATGACGGCAATCTGCATCGACTCTGCTTTCCCCGGCAGTCACAATTTATCCAACCGATCCATTAGACCTCTGGCTCGACCCAGTCGAGCGTCCAGTCCAGGATCATCGTACCTTGCGTGAAATCCACACTCATGATCCGCCCCTTGACCAGCGGCACCAGATTTTCAACCCTGGCCTGCTTCTTATCCTGGTCCAGCAACACCATGTACGGGTGTGCCGGACTGTCAAGATAATGATCCAGTTGTCCCAAATACTGGCCCTGCGGCGTCAATGCCCGCAATCCCAGCAGATCGTCCCGATAGTATTCACCCTCTGCAGGCGGCGGCAGCTCGCGCCGGAACACACCCACTTCGGTATTCCTGAGCAGATCGGCGGCATCGCGATCGGCTATGCCCTCGAACTGCACCTGCAACTCCCGACCTGACCAGCGACTATGCTTGAGTCGCAGTGGGCACCACCCGCTTGGGGTTCGCAACTGCCAGGTCCGGTATCTCAGAATATTGTCGGCAGGCTCGGTAAAGGTTTCGACTTTCACCCAGCCAGCCAGTCCCACCGCTGCTCTGATTTTTCCCATGATGACCCGGCGTTCATTGGTCGAACCGGACTCCATAGCGGGATCAGGCGTCTGCGGCGAGCGGAATTTCGGGGCTTGATCGTTCATCCCCGACGCCCACACGGCGCTGCGCGCCAATCAGGCCGCAACAGCCTGCTTGCGATAATCCTTGACCAGACTCTGCACGCGCTCAGACAGTTGCGCACCCTGCTTCTGCCAATGTTCGACGCGCGCCAGATCCAGGTTCAGCTTGACGCTTTTACCCTTGGCAACCGGATCGAAAAAGCCGATCTGCTCCAGGATCGTGCCACCCTGACGCTTGCGGCTGTCAATAACCACGATGTGATAGAAAGGCAGCTTTTTGGCGCCGCGACGGGTCAGCCGAATCGTAACCATGAGTTGTATTGCCTCAAAAACCGACCAAAAATCTGTTGAAAATAAGCCTGAAACGACCAAAACCCGGTCAAAGCACCGCAGCGCTTTATCCGGGTCGGAAAATGGGGCGCGAAGTGTACTTAAAATTTCCACAAAGTGAAATACTTACGCACGTTGTGCCCATATGGCCGGGCCGATTGAGGCGAACCGCCCGATATTCAATCTTCCTGCTTAATCCTTCCCTCCCTCCGCTGCCATTAAAATCGTTTGCGTAACGCCCGCATCGCCTTTTAGGTCAGTGCGTTAGCCATCTGTGACCAGCCAGTCATTCCTCCAGTACAACGGCATCAATAACTCCAATGAACAAGCCTCCTCATTTTGACTTGAACTTGCTGCGTGTTTTCGACGCGCTGTGGCGGCATGGTCATGTTGGCCGCGCATCCGAGGAGCTTGAATTAAGCCAACCGGCAGTTTCCCATTCCTTGAGGAAACTGCGCGGACAGCTTGGTGACCCCTTATTCGTGAAGACCCGAAACGGGATGCAACCTTCAGCCAGAGCAGTACAGTTGGCCCCGATGATTCAGTCGATATTGACCAATGTGCGCGAGAATGTGGTGGCCGCGCCCAAATTCGATCCGAAAAGCGCATGCCGTACCTTCACCATCGCAACATCCGACATCGGCGAGATGGTGCTGCTGCCGTGGTTGCTGAACCGTTTGAAACACGAGGCACCCTCCGTCGATATCCACATGGTTTCCATGCCATACCGGGAATTGAACGCCGCATTACAGAAAAACGACGTTGATCTGGCATTCGGCTATTTTCCCGACCTTGATGGTTCGGATATTTTTCAGCAACAGCTAAGTCGCCAGGGCTTTGCCTGTCTTGTACGCGCCAGGCATCCGGTAGTGCGCAGCAAGCTGACGCAAGCCCAATTCAGGGAACTACCCCATGCAATCATCTATACGGAGGGGCGCAGCCATGAGATCGTCGAGCACTATCTGCGGCAACATGGCATTCGGCGACGGGAATCATTGCGCTCCCGGCACCTGTTGAGCATCCCGATGGTCATTGAATCGACAGACCTGATTGTGACCCTGCCAAAGTATGTCGGTGACATTTTTGCCCGCTCGGCAAATATACGAGTACTTCGACCGCCTTATCCATTACCGCAATTCGATATAAAACAGTACTGGCACAGATGTCAGCACGAGGACCCAGGTAATCGCTGGCTGCGCGCCATCGTGCAGAAACTGTTGAGCCAATGACCGGACTCCCTCTTGAAATATTGCAATGAACAATGCTATCGAGCATGCAGCCGTTCCAACTCATGTACACGATCCTCCCATAAAGCCTCGCTACAGGAATACATGATCAACGTGCTGCCAGCCGGCGCCGGAACCAGCAATTGGTAGCCCTTGGCGGGTTTGATGTAAACGACTGGGTCAACTACAGTCAAATCAATCTCCAGCGCCTTGCCGAATTTCGGGTGCCGAATCAGTCGCCATCTTTCCGTGATATGCATCTGGTCGCTGCGCTGTTTTATTCCCAAAGGATTACGGGCGCTGAGACCTGAGGTCTCTATGACCAGCGTATCGCCTTCCCAGCGAGCCACGGAATAACCCATCGTGTTAGGCACAAAGCTGGCAGGAGGGCCTGACTCTCTGAAATGAATCACGCGGTGAGCGTCATGAATCTCATAGTCCACCGTTATGCGATCGCTGGTTTGATAAATGTCAAACAAATAATCTGAAGTACGGCTGACCATCGTCCATGGCATGCCATTCTGCACGCAGTACTGGGCCTGATCGTCCTTCGCCCTATTGTAATGAGCCAGGAAATACTCGCGCCGGCGCCTGGTTTCATCAGTGAAGTTATCTCTGAAATCAGGCACTGCATTCCTTGGATCCCACTTTGGATCAAGGGTAAAGAAATGACCGTCGTCATCGGGAGAAATCACCAGACGACCATCTTCCGCGACGTTCCACATGCCGGAAAAATTCGGGCGAGCGGCGAGCGCCATACCGGGAACTGTCAAGCTGAAAACCACAAGAACCGCAAGCCCGAATCCAACGCGACGCAGCACCAACCTCTTTGCTTGCCAACACATGATGAACTCCCCATGGCATCTCAGGACCGCTGATACGATTACTTTGTCCCTGACGCAGGCTGGCCAGTGAGCTGTTCCAACTCTCGATTATTCGAGCAGATGTATTCGTTGATCTCATGATACTTATACGGACTGCGTTTCCAGATCAACTTGTATTCATATGGCTTGGCAAGCGCCAAAGAATCTTCCACGTGATAACGGATTTCAAGAAATCCAGGCTTGTACTCACGGAACCGCTCAATGACGTGCAACTGATCGCTGTGAGGCATGAGTTGGGAATTTAACGCCGTGTCGGAACTGATGCCCACCGTATCAACCACCAAAACGTCGCCCTCCCATCTGCCAATGGAATGCCCCTGGCGCGTGGCATCAAAATCTTCTGGATGCCCTCGGTCGTCAATGTAAATCCGGCGCGTATCCCCTGCCCACTCAGTGATGATGGTCACTTGAACCGGCCGCATTTCAATCTGCGCGCTATAGGGTATGAGCATGTTCTGCAACATTCCTGGCGGCAGACAGGCCACACCTGGATCATGCTCATGCGAACCCGCTTCCAGCGAGGTTGTAACCACTTTCCATTTTTCCATGTATTCGGGTGTCAACGCAGGCAACCCGTCGGACGGTATTCGTGCGCCATTGGCAAACGATGTCGGATTGTCAGGATCGGTGACCCTGATCCAGTAGCCGCTCCAATCCGGCCTGGATTTGGCGTTGACTGTAACTGGCGCAACCGTTACCAGAGTAAAGATGATGGCGATTAAAACGGACAGGTACTTGTTCATATCGAATGTCTCGGTACAGGCATCGGACAGCATCAACGGCGTCGCTACTTAATATTCAAATCGTCCTCCAGTTGCTGATAGGCCTTGAGAACCTTTCCATCCGGCAAGATGACACTCAACAATTGTCCACCTCTTCTGCCGTCTTTCAGGGGATGCGCTTCGAGAACCAGCTTATCGCCGGGCTTGACGACCGTAGGACTCCAACCTATTCGTCTCATCGGACTGATGCCCGTGGCCTCAAAAGACCATTCCTCAAGAACTCCATCCTTGTCAGGTGCAATCACCTGTAACCAGACATGCGGATTGCCCCATTGAAGTTCCTTCACCGTACCATTGACCGAAATTTTTTCTGCCCTGTCAAACGGCGCAAAGGAATGATGGCCGGATGCTGATCCAGAGAAAACACTCAGGCACGCCGCAACATAGGCAAGCCGGAATAAAGTGGTGTATTGCATTTGCGCTATTGGTCCTGATAAATCGCCACTGCCCGCGGCATTGTCGAAACAAACAAAAGCATCAAACCGAGCAGACAGCTCCGGCTGCGGTGGGTACAGGCAACTGCTCGGTTTTCAGGATCGACTCGAGGTTCGGCCGCAAGTCGCGGCCGCTGTCACTCATCAATTTGAGGGAATTGGCATCCAGATAATCGGCCATGCCGCTGAAATTTGGCCGCGCCTTGCAGCGCGTCAGCCACGCACCGATCGCCGCCCGCTCACCATCCCACATCCACGACATGTTCAGATCTTCCAGACGGCATACATAGGGCAGCATCGCCACATCAGCCAGAGTGTATTCATCTCCCGCCAGCCAGGGCGTTTGATTCAGCTGGCGCCCCATCAAGTCGAGCGCCTGGTCATAAGCTTTAAGCGCAGGCCCTACCTGCGGCGCCTTGATGCCCAATTCGATAGTCTGCACCAAGCTTTCCCACATCTTTGTATGCCGTCTCTGCGCCAGATGCCGTTCGAGCGCTTCCTTTGACATCGCCAGCATCTGATAGCGAAACGCAATGGCAAAAGTGATGACGCCGCAAGCATGGTGCACACCGGTGTCAGGACGCATGGTCCACAGACGCATGGCAGCACGCTGCACAGTGCCCTTCGGCCGCAGAGAGGGTTCTGGATATGTGTCTTCCAGGTACTCGCAGATGACTGTGGACTCGATAATAGGCACGCCTCGATCAACCAATGTAGGTACTACACCATTGGGATTGAGCTTGAGATACTCGGGGCGCATCTGGTCGCCGGCACGCAAATTCACAAGATGCTCGATCGGTTTGAGATTTTTCTCGCGTAGCACCAGCCGCACTTTCTGTGCACACACCGACATATTGCTGTGATACAGCTCCATACCGTTACCTCTCAAGCATCTGTATCAGCGGATGGAAAGCATGAAGATGCCGTTGTTCATCCGGGATCAAGCGCAATGGTATTGATGATAATCACCCGGGTCAGCGCAGAGTTTCGTTTCCTGAAACTCATTCGGCAATACCATATTAAGAATACAGACGATAAATAGGACTAATAATGGTCGGTAAGCGCTATCGGAAGTCTGCGGCTTCTCGAGTCTGAAAGCACAGTCTTTCCATCAGCAATGGAATGAGACTTTTTACTCGATGCATCTATTACTTGCATAGGAAATTGCGACTCAGCGCCGCGCCCGCATCTCCTGCAGGATCAGGCTGTCGTAGAGATATTGATTGACAGGCGTTGCAACGGCGGCTTCACGTCCCAGACGCAGCACCGCGCCCGTTTGTGCTTCCAGTTCGGAAGGCAGGCCGTTCATGACATCGCGCTGCATCGACGTCGTGGCTTCGTGGGGAAAGGTGTCGACAAACTGGAGCGTGCGGACCACTACGTCGTCAGGCAGCGCAATGCCCCGGGCACGCGCCACGCTGGCAATTTCCAGCATGACCTTTTCCAGCATCTGCCGTGTCGGCGCGTATTCGCGGATTGCGCCAATCGGAGCGCGCGTCACCGCACCCATGCCGCTAAGCGAAGTGACCAGCAAGAATTTCTTCCATAGCGCCTGTTCAATATCGTCCAGCAACTCCGCATGCACGCCGGCATCCATCAGGCTTTGCAACAGTTGTTGCGCCTCGGCAGTTCTGGGCCCATTCATCTGTCCGAACACAATGGTTGGCTGCACCCCCACGTGGCGCACTGCTCCCGAGGCTTCCATCTCAAAAAAGCCGCGCACCAGACCGCCAAGCACCTGCCCGGCACCCAGATGCTTGGCGACGATATGCGGCGCCTCGACACCATTCTGCAAGGTCAGGAAACGGGTATGACTGGCACGCAGCGGCGACAGTTTCTGCGCCACTTCCTCCACCTGCCAGGATTTCACGCTGATCAATACAAAATCGGCGGTACCCAAGGTTGCGACATCGTCGGTAACGGCCACCGACAAAGTGACTGCCTCAGTATCGGCGTGCAGCATTAGCCCCTGCTCGCGCAGCACGCGCAAACGCTCGCCACGCGCAACAAACACCACCTCATGACCCGCCTGCTGTAGTTTTGCGCCGAAATAGCTACCGACCGCGCCGCTGCCCAGCATGACAAATTTCATGACTGCTTCCGGGTTACTGCCTGTCGATCCAGGCCCCGATGGGATGAGTGATTTTTTGCAATACCCAACCAATCCCCATGAAGGCCACCAGCCAGGCAATGGTTGCCAGCCAAGCCGGCAGATGGTGATAGAAAAGGTCGTAACGCGACATCAGTGGCCAGTGCAGCAGGTAGGTTTCATAGGAATACACGCCAAAAATGTTCAGAAAAAGACAATCGAGTTTTTTGAACATGAAAAAAATGATCAATGCCGCCATGGTCAGCAAGCTGGTGGCCTGGCCAATAAAGAACCCGCTGTCAAAACCCGCCAGCGTCAAGGTATCCGCAACCTTCGGCCAATGATTCGATGCGTTGTGTATGGCCATGTAGCCGGCCAGCAGCAGGCTGCCAATCAATAACAGGTAATAGGGAAATCGCGAGGCGCCTGCCTGCCCTGCGCGGAATGATTTCAATTTTGCGACCAGCAGATTGGGTCGCTCCCGGCTCTCAATGAACAGCCACGCCAGCACCATGCCGAGCGAAAAGGCATTGGTGTGCAGATGGTGCAGCCAGTTGGTCTGCATGTTAAATGGATTGAATACCGCCAGCACATTGGCAATGACAGCCAGCAGAATGGCGGTCAGCCATGGCCTTTTGGGCATGAACAGCAACGGAAACAGCAGATAGAACATCAGCATCCAGGTGATGTACCAGAACGGCGAATTGATGTCCTCGAAAGCGCTGGCGTTGGGAAACCAGCCTGCCAGCGAACTCAGCATATAGGACGCCGGATAAGTCAGGCCATGAACCACGGCGTCCGCGACCAGCAATAGCAGCAGGACCAGCCAGAAAGGAATGAACACCTTGATCAAGCGGCGTTTGTAAAAGCTCAGCGCCGGCATAGGTTTTTTCAGCATGCCGATGGTCAGGCCATAACCGGACATGAGCAGGAACAGGTCAACGCCGACGCCGGCAGCGATGGAGAGCGGATACAGAAAGGTACTGTCAGTCACCAGCATGTAGCTGATATGAGCAAACACGATGGTCAGCATGCCCAGACCCTTGAGCTCCTGGGTGACCGGCACGGAAAACAGATCGGTGCGCGGTGACTTGCGCAGCGTAAACAGCAAGACCGCCATCAAGGCAGCAATCACGATCCAGGTGGATAGCACAGTGTCGGTAATGGCAATTTGCATACGAGCTCTTTGAAATCCCGGTACAAGTTATCCATGGGATTCTAGGGCTTGTCGGCGAGCTAATCTATTGCCCTATTGCCACGCGGGCGGCACATCCTCATCCGCCCGCAGCGACACTCATCCGGACCATTTGCCGGACTATCTATTCCGACTTGCCGATCGTCAGCGTGACGGTACCCACGCCCTCCACCATGCCTTCAATGCGGTCGCCAGGCACCACCGGGCCCACACCTTCCGGCGTGCCGGTGTAAATCAGATCACCCGGTTGCAGGTGGTAGTACCCCGACAGGTGCGCAATGATGGCCGGCACCGAATGGATCAGCAGCGTCAGATCGGAGGATTGCTTGACCTGGCCGTTGACCTTCAATTCGATCTTGTTCTTGGACGGATGGCCGATGTCGGCTGTCGGCACGATTTCAGAGATCACCGCCGACTCTTCGAAATCCTTGCTGATGTCCCATGGATAGCGCTTTTCGCGAGCATGCAGCTGCAGGTCGCGACGGGTCATGTCCAGTCCGCAGGCATAACCATATACATGAGACAGACTCTCGCTCTGCGGAATGCGAAACCCGGCCTTACCGATGGCCACGACCAGTTCCATCTCGTATTGATAATCCACCGTGCCCGGTGGATAGGCCACTGTGGCGCCTGAATGTACGTAATGACTCGCCGCCTTGGTGAAATAGAACGGCGCTTCGCGATCCACTACCATGCCCATCTCCTTGGCATGCGCTTCGTAGTTGCGGCCCACGCAGAAAATGCGACGGATCGGATAAGTCTCGGCCTTGCCGCGAATCGGCATCAGCACGGCGGCCGGGGGGGCAAACAGAGGTTGAGCCACTGGCAATCTCCTTAAAGAGGGTTGACTGGATTATTGAATTGATAAATGGGTTAACGGTTTCGCCTGATTAACGGTCAGAAAGGAAACCCAGACACACTTGGGTAAAGACTCGCGGATGCTCCAGCATGGCCCAGTGGCCGCAATCGGGCAGGATATATCCATGCGAGTTTTCCAGCAGGTCCAGGAACTTGTAGGCCGTCTGGACGGGCACCACCTTGTCGTTCTTGCCGTGGAAGATCAACGTCCGGGTCTTGACCCTGGCAATGTCGGCTTCGTCATACCACAAGCCACCATGATTCTTGACCCAACCCTGGATGGCAGCCGTGGCGCGGCGGATGTCATCTTTCAGGGTCAACTCATAGCGATACTTCACAAACTCTTCGGTGACCTTGAAGCCAGGATGCGCCAGGGCGGTTGAAATGCCACGCATGCCTTCGAGAGTGAAGTCGTAATGCACCAGCTTGGCTACTTCCGGTGACAAGGCCGTGGTCAGGCCGGCACTGCCCATCAGCACCATGTTGCCAATCAGTCCTGGTTCCTTCATTGCCGCACCCAGCACCGTGGCGCCACCCATGGAGTTACCGATGACGTTGACATCGCGCAACCCCAATGCCTTGATGAAATCAATCAGCTGCTGACTACGGGCATCCATGGAGTATTCGAAACTGGCCGGGTCCGGCGCTTCGGAGAAGCCGAAACCCACCATGTCATAAGCATAAACGTGGAACTGATTGGCAAAGGTCGCGAAACAATCCTTCCAGTTGCCGTAGCTGTCCGCACCGGGACCGCCGCCGTGAATCAGAATCAGCGGCGCGCCACTGCCTGCCTCCCGATACTGCGTCTTGAATACACCTGTCTGTACAGACTTGCGCTCTAACTGCTGCATATAAACCTTTTTCGTACTTACTTTTGATTGCGATGAAAGAAACTTCAAAACAAATCCAGGAACTCAGTGAGAAATCGCTGACTCGTCATTGCTTCCTGGTAACAAAGTCGCCGGGCGGCGGCGATCCCCACTGGAATTTCACCATCGTCGCCAGATCGGTCTTGTTCACCGGAACATCGGCGGTGAACAGATCGCCGTCGCTCCAATGCTCCACTCGGTTGCCCCATGGATCTTCCCAGTAATCGAATACCTGGCTGCCGAGCGTATGACGGCCGACACCCCACGCCAGGGTATGACCGCGACTCAGCAGATAATCGTGACCTGCCATCACATCATCGAAGTCAGTCACCTCGAACGCCGCATGGTGATATGACACGCCCATACCGGGCATGACCCCAAAATTGAAGGTGTGATGATCGGTGGGCACATCACCGCGATCGCAACGCACAAAGGCTGCAATGAAACTGCCGTCCGGTGCATATACTTCATCGGATATCAGCAGACCGAAACGGTCGCGCCACCACGTCCACATTTTATTCAGGTCGCCAGTCGTCGACAGCACCAGATGTCCAAGCCGCTGCACGGCGGCCGGTCCTGTCGCTACTCGCTTGACAGCATTGATGCGCTGATGCGCGCCGGTGGCATTCCAGGCCGGCCGCGATGCAGCAGGCACGACCGCAGCGGGCTGTTGACCGGCAATGACGTCCACTTCATAACCATCGGGATCCACCAGACGAATTTTCTTGCCGCCGCCGGGCGCCCTGATCTCTTCAATGCTCACGCCTTCTGCAGCCGCAAGTTTTTCCAGATCCGCCAGCGACGCCGCGCGCACACCCACGCCGCGAAAACCGGGTTCGCCCTGCTCGGTGACATGGATATAGGGATCGGCGCCATAGCCACGCATGCGCAACAGACCATCGGACGATGGTCCGGCATCCAGCATGCCGAAATCCAGCAGAAACTGACGCATCCGTCCGAGATCGGGAGCGCCAAAGCGGACATAGGCAATGTCTTCTATCTTGATCATGTTGCTTTCCCCTCACGGGTATGAATTGCCCGGATGTTTGCTGAATCGTTGCTGCAAAATGCACAACGTGAATGCACGAAAACCTGGAAAACTATAGCAGCGATTTTCCCCGGACCACAGCTGTAAACAAAAAATTTGCACACGGCCCGATTCTGTTTTAATGTACTAGCACGTTAATACAGTCTGCCTGCCCCTCATTTCCATACCGCATGAAAGAAAATCGTGCCATCAGCCCCCGGCAGGAAGCACTTGCCGAACGCGCCCTGTTTGCCGCCATCCTGACGCTGCAAAGCGTGGGCGAGTGCCGCGCCTTCTTTCACGATCTATGCACCCCGGCCGAATTGCAGGCCCTGGCCGATCGCTGGGCGGTTGTCGGCCTGCTCAAGGCGGGCCGACCCTACCGCGAGATTCACAAGCAAACCGGCGTCAGCCTGACCACCATCGGCCGGGTTGCGCGCTGTCTTTTGGCCGGTGATGGCGGTTACCAGATCGCCAGCGAACGTCTGCATCACCGGCACAACCGCCCTGAACACGTTTGATCCTTCCGGATCTGCGTTGTTCCCCTGAATCATCTTCTATTTACGGCAGTCATTGCATCCATGGACAAACACACTCGTCTGAAGGTCGCCATACAAAAATCCGGACGGCTGACTGAAAACTCGCTGGATCTGCTGGCGCGCTGCGGTCTGAAGTACAGCCGTGGCAAGGATCAGCTGATCTGCTACGGCGAAAACATGCCGCTGGATGTGCTGCTGGTGCGCGATGATGACATACCCGACCTGGTACAGCAGGATGTGGCTGATCTGGGCATCGTCGGTTTGAATGTCATCGAGGAAAAACGTCTGGCCTTTGAAGCCAAAGGCATCAAGCCGCTGTTCGAGCAACTCATGCTGCTGGACCATGGCCGCTGCCGCCTGTCCATCGCCGTGCCGGACGATTTCAACTATCGGGATGCACAGTCGCTGCAAGGCAAGCGCATTGCCACCACTTATCCGAATATCCTGGGCCGCTACTTGAAGCAGAACCAGATACAGGCCGAAATTGTCATCCTCAGCGGTGCGGTGGAAATTGCACCGCGGCTGGGTCGCTCTGATGTGATCTGCGATCTGGTCTCGACCGGCGCCACGCTGACCGCGAATCATCTCAGCGAAGTGGAAACCATTCTGGAAAGTCAGGCAGCCATCATCCGCACGCCGCTGGCGGTCAGCGATGAAAAGCAGGACTGGATTCATCGCCTGATGGTGCGCGTCGATGGCGTGCAGCAGGTCAAGGAAAGCAAGTACATCATGCTGCATGCGCCGCGCGCCAGGCTGGAACAGATCAAGCAATTGCTGCCCGGTAGCGAATCGCCGACGATCATTCCGCTGGAAGGTCATCCCGACAAAGTCGCGGTACATGCCGTGTGTCGCGAGGCCGTGTTCTGGGAAACCCTGGAAAGCCTGAAGAAAGCCGGCGCCAGCTCGATGCTGGTATTGCCGGTGGAAAAGATGCTGAATTAAAGATATCGAACTGATGACTACTCGTATCAAAGCCCGGCGCATTGTCTGGTCGACACTGACTGCAGCAGAACAGGCTGCGGCGTTGAATCGCCCTGCGCAAGATAATGCGACGGAAGTCCTGCAAAAGACGCAAGCCATCATTGATGAAGTGCGTGCCGGCGGCGATGCTGCGCTGCGCATCCTCACTGAACGCTTTGACGGCGCCAGGCTCGATCAATTGCAAGTCAGTGACGCCGAGTTTGCCGTCGCCGAACAGGCATTGACCGAAGTACAACTCACCGCACTCAAACGCGCCATCGCCAATGTGCGACGCTTCCATGAAGCACAGCTGAGCGAACCACTGCGCGTCGAAACCTCACCCGGCGTGGTCTGCGAGCGTCATTACCGCGCCATTGATGCGGTCGGCTTGTATGCACCGGCCGGCACCGCGCCCCTGCCCTCCACGGTCATCATGCTCGCCGTGCCGGCCAGCATTGCCAACTGTCCCACACGTATCCTGTGCACACCACCGCGCCGCGACGGCAGCGCCGATCCGGCTGTACTGGTCACTGCGCGACTCTGCGGCATTGATCGCGTATTCAAGGTGGGCGGCGCGCAGGCCGTGGCTGCGATGGCCTTCGGCACCGAATCCATACCCAAGACCGACAAGATATTTGGCCCCGGCAATCGCTGGGTCACGGCTGCAAAACTGCTGGTGGCAAATGACCCCAATGGTGCAGCACTCGACCTGCCCGCCGGTCCTTCCGAAGTGCTGGTGATTGCGGATGAGCAGGCCAATCCGGCATTTGTTGCCGCCGACCTGCTGGCGCAGGCAGAACACAGCGTCGATGCCCAGTCCATTCTGGTCACCACTTCGAATGCGCTGACCGATCAGGTACTGGTTGAACTGGATCGACAGACAGCTCTCCTGTCCCGCGAAAGCACCCTGCTCAAAGCACTGGAACATGCACGACTGATTATTGTGAATGATCTGAGCACGGCATTTGCTGTAAGCAATGCATACGCTCCTGAACACTTGATCGTGCAAGTAAACAATGCGCGCAGCTGGCTGCCGCAGATACGCAATGCCGGTTCCGTGTTCCTCGGTCCGTGGACACCGGAAACCATGGGCGATTATTGCAGCGGCACCAACCATGTGTTGCCCACCTATGGCTTTGCGCGCGCCTACAGTGGTTTGTCCCTGGCCGACTTCATGAAGCGCATGACCGTGCAGGAATTGAGCAGCGCGGGTTTGCAGGATCTCGGTCCCACCGCAGTCACGATTGCGGAGCTGGAAGGGCTGGATGCCCATGCCAATGCCGTGAGGGTGCGCATGGCACAGCTTGATGGCGGTGCATCATGAACAAGAATCTTGCCTTGGCGCGTCCCGACATTCTCACGCTGCAACCTTATGTGCATGCAGTATGGGATCCAGCCTATGAACGCCTGCATGCCAACGAAAATCCCTGGCGCGCCGCCGGCGACGATTCTGTCGCAGGCTTGAACCGTTATCCGGAATCGCCTGCAGAAGCACTGCATGCGCGCCTGGCGGAACTCTATGGTGTGCATATCGAGCAAGTGCTGGCGGGTCGCGGCAGCGATGAAGGCATTGATCTATTGATACGCAGTTTCTGTCGCGCCGGACAGGACAGCATCGTGATCTGTCCGCCTACTTTTGGCTTCTACAAGGTTGCGGCCAGGGTGCAGGGTGCGAGCGTGATCGAAGTACCCCTGATTCGCAGTGCCTCCGGCTTTGCACTTGACTACGACAGGGTACTGGCCGCCTGTACAGCCAATGTGAAACTGGTATTCCTCTGCTCGCCCGGCAATCCACCGGGCAATGCGCTGGATGTCGATGCCATGTTGTCGCTGTGTCGCACACTCGATGGCCGGGCGCTGGTCGTGGTGGACGAGGCTTACATCGAATTCGCGCAGCGTCCCAGCTTCACGACGGTACTGGCGCAACATCCGAATCTGGTGATCCTGCGCACGCTGTCGAAGGCTTATGCACTGGCCGGCGCGCGTTGCGGCACCACCCTTGCCGATGCCGACATCATCAGTCTGCTGGCGCGCGTGATTCCACCCTACGCCATCCCCAGCTCGACGGTTGAAACCGTGCTGGCCGCCACTGCGTCGGCGCATCGCGCACTCATCCAGCAACGCATCGACACGCTGATCACCGAGCGCAGCAAACTCAGCACGCAACTCAAACAGTCGCCATTGATCCAGCAGGTGTTTCCCAGTGACGCGAACTTTCTGCTGGTGGAGTGTGTGGATGCTGAGCAGGTGTTCAATGCGGCCAAAGCGGTGGGTCTGATCGTGCGCGATCAACGCAGTCAGCCGCAATGCGCCAATTGCCTGCGCATTACCGTAGGCACGCCGGAACAGAACACTCGTTTGCTGCAGGGGCTGCGCGCTGCCGAACCAACCCACACAGGAGCAACGGCATGAAGCGCGTCTTGTTCATTGACCGCGACGGCACGCTGGTGGAAGAGCCCGCCGACGAACAGGTGGATCGCATCGACAAGATCAAGCTCATGCCGGAGGTGATTCCTGCCCTGCTGAAGCTGCAGGCCGCCGGCTATGAACTGGTGGTGGTCAGCAATCAGGACGGCCGCGGCACGGCCAGTTTCCCCGAAGAACATTTTCAGGCTGCACAGAATTTCATCAGTGATATTTTCAGTTCGCAGGGTGTCAAGTTCACTGCCGAGTTTTTCTGTCCGCATTTCCCCCGCGACAACTGCGAGTGCCGCAAACCCAAAACCGGTCTGCTGACCGAATATCTGAAACAGGATATCGATCTGGCCAACAGCTACGTCATCGGTGATCGTGAAACCGATTTGCAGTTGGCCAGAAACATTGGCGTCACCGGCATCCGGCTGGCCACGGCGAAAAACTCCGGCGAAACCTGGAACCAGATTGCCGATCGTTTGTGCAGGCGCGAACGCATCGCCGAGATCGTGCGCAAGACCAAGGAAACCGACATCAGCGTGCGGGTGAATCTGGATCGGGAAACGCCCGTGCAGATTCATACCGGTCTGGGCTTCTTCGATCACATGCTGGAACAGATCGCGCGGCATGGCGGCTTCTCGCTGCAATTGAATTGCGCCGGCGATCTGCATATCGACGAACACCACACCATTGAAGACTGCGCACTGGCGCTGGGACAGGCGTTGCGCACTGCGCTGGGCGACAAGAAAGGCATTGGTCGCTATGGCTTTCTGCTGGCCATGGATGAATCATTGGCGCAGGTGGCCATTGATCTGTCGGGACGCGCGTACTTTGTCTGGGAAGGCCAGTTCGGCCGCGATCAGGTGGGGCAGTTGCCCACCGAGCTCGTCCCACATTTTTTCCGCTCGCTGTCCGACACGCTTGGCGCGGCGATCAATATCAAGGTTACCGGCGAGAATACGCATCATATGATTGAAGCATGCTTCAAAGGCGTGGGCCGCACCCTGCGTCAGTCCTTCCGTATTGAAGGCACGGAGCTGCCATCCAGCAAGGGAGTATTGTAATGACGCGTCCGGCCACACGATTGGCAATCATCGACAGTGGCGGCGCCAATATCGCCTCGCTGCGTTATGCCATCGAACGTCTGGGCTATCAGTCCATGCTGACCACGGACAGTCTGGTCATTCGCAATGCCACGCATGTGATCCTGCCCGGCGTTGGTGCAGCGGCGGATTGCATGGGCCGTCTGGAACGCGCCGATCTGGTGGATACCATTCTCAATCTGCAACAGCCTTTCCTCGGCATTTGTGTGGGCATGCAACTGCTGTTCGATTCTTCTGAAGAAGGCGATGTGGACTGCCTGGGTCTGCTGCCGGGCCGCGTGCGTCGCTTTCCGGATCGTGAAGGGTTGCCAGTGCCGCACATGGGCTGGAACAACCTGGAAATCATCCATCCCTCGCCACTGCTCAAGAATTTCAGCGAGAACGACTATGTCTACTACGTTCACAGCTACTGCGCGCCGGTAGGCGACGACACGCTCGCCACCACCCATTACGGTGAGAACTTCTCCGCCATCGTGCAGCGCGAGAACGTGTTCGGCGTGCAGTGCCATCCGGAACGCTCTGCCAGATCCGGCGCGCTGTTGTTGCAGAATTTTCTGTCCATCGAATAAGGACCCGGCCTCGCCATCATGCAATTGATTCCTGCCATTGATCTGAAAGACGGTCGCTGCGTGCGTCTGTTCCAGGGCGACTTTGCCGCCGAAACCCAGTACAGCAGCAACCCTGTCGAAATTCTGGATCGCTATGTCGCACTGGGAGCAGAACATGTACACGTCGTGGATCTGGATGGCGCCAAAGACGGCTCACAGGCCAATCACGGCTTGATCTCCAGTTTCGCCGCCAAGCAAGTGGCGCATCTGCAAGTGGGCGGTGGCCTGCGTATGCTGGAACGCGTGCAGAACCTGTTGTCACTGGGCGTGCAGCGCGCCGTGGTGGGCAGTGTGGCGGTCTCCAAACCGGATGAAGTGATCGGCTGGGGCAAGGCAGTGGGCACCGACAAACTGGTGCTGGCATTCGATGTACGCATCGACAACAGCAACACCCCTTATCTCACCACGCATGGTTGGCAACGCACCTCGGATGTCAGCCTCTGGGCGCTGCTGGAACGCTATGTCGCCGCTGGTTTCAGCCACGTACTGTGTACCGACATTGCCCGCGATGGCGCCCTTACCGGTCCCAACTGCGCGTTGTATGCGGATGCCGTAAGCCGCTTCCCCGGCGTGCAGTGGCAGGCTTCGGGTGGTGTAGCATCCGTGCGCGATCTGCATGCGCTACGCGACTGCGGCGTGGCTGCGGTGATCAGCGGCCGCGCATTGCTGGAAAACAAGATTTCTGCTGAGGAGTTACGGCCATTCTTGCGAAACGCATAATTCCCTGTCTCGATGTCCGCGACGGCCAGGTCGTCAAGGGCGTGCGCTTCCGCGACCACGTGGTGGTGGGCGACATCATTGAACTGGCAACACGTTACCGCGATGCAGGCGCCGACGAACTGGTGTTCTATGACATCACTGCCAGCCCGCACGGTCGCACCGTGGATCGCAGCTGGATCACCCGCATTGCGCGCATCCTGGATATTCCCTTCTGCGTCGCCGGCGGCATTCGTTCCGTGGCCGAAGCCGAACAGGTGCTGGGCGAAGGCGCGGAAAAAATCTCCATCAATTCGCCGGCGCTCAGCGATCCTGATCTGATCAACCGGCTGAGCGCACGCTTTGGTGCGCAGTGCGTGGTGGTCGGCATCGACAGTCAGACCATCGACGGCGACTTTCGCGTGTATCAATTCACGGGGGATCCGACCCGTACTCGTGACAGCGCACGCAGCACAGTCGATTGGGTGCGCGAAGTACAACTGCGTGGCGCCGGCGAGATCGTGCTCAATTGCATGGCCAGCGACGGCGTGCGTTCGGGCTATGATCTGGCGCAACTGAAAGTGATACGCAACATCTGCAAGGTGCCACTGATTGCCTCCGGTGGCGCGGGCTTGCCTGAACACTTTCGCGATGTCTTCAATGAAGCGCATGTCGATGGCGCCCTGGCCGCCAGCGTCTTTCACAGCGGCAACATCGCCATTCCCGATTTGAAACAGTATCTGCGCGCCGAGCACATCGAGATTCGACCCTGAGAAATAATTAAGATGAATAACAACGCATTGAATCTGCTCGACTGGAGCAAGGACGAATCCGGCCTGTTGCCTGCCATCGTGCAGGATTATCAAACCGGCCGCGTGCTGATGCTGGGCTACATGAACCAGGAAGCGCTGGCTAGAACCCTGAGCAGCCAGCAGGTCACCTTCTTCAGTCGCAACAAGCAACGCTTGTGGACCAAGGGTGAAACCTCGGGCCATGTGCTGCGACTGGTCGATATTCATGTCGATTGCGATAACGACACGCTGCTGGTCACCGCCAATCCCGTTGGTCCCACCTGCCACACCGGCGCCCTCACCTGTTTCGGCGACGAGCCCGTCACGGTGGCCGAACGCATCGGTTTTCTGAGCAAACTGGAAGCCGTGATCGCCCAGCGCATCGCCGACCAACCCGAAGGCAGTTATACCGCCCGCATCTGGGAACGCGGCATCACCCGCATGGCGCAGAAAGTCGGCGAAGAAGGCGTGGAAGTCGCGCTCGCCGCCGTCACGCAGGAAACCGATCGTCTGGTTTCCGAATCCGCCGATCTGTTGTATCACCTGGCTCTGGTGCTGAAGAGTCGCGATCTGTCGCTGGCGGATGTGGTGCGCGAACTTGAACAGCGGCACCTGGCCAAGCCGTGAAATGCCTCCGCACCTTTCGAGTGCAATGGTTCGGAATGACGGCCTGATAGGCAATGACGCTGCGGATACCCCGGGTGGCGCGGCCCAGGGTCAGACGGCATTATTGTGAAATACCCGAACAGTTTCTATGAGGCGCTATCAGGCACACAATCGGCTAAATGATGGCGCGGATGTTTCGGGGTAGAATCAAAAAACTCGAAGCAGGGATCCACATTCATCATCAACCATGACACTGAGGAAAATCACAGTGAGCAGATTCGAAGACCAGAAACTCAAGATCAAGACCGAATCCGGATTCATCGCTGCGCTCGACCAGAGCGGTGGCAGCACCCCCAAGGCGCTGGGTCTGTATGGCATCAAGCCCGATGCCTGGTCTGACGAAGAAGGGATGTACCGGATCGTTCATGAGATGCGCACCCGTATCATCACCAGCCCGGCTTTTACCGGCAAGCGCCTGATCGGCGCCATCCTGTTCGAAAACACCATGGATCGCGAGATCAAGGGCAAGCCCACCGCCGATTACCTGTGGGAAGAAAAGAATGTGGTGCCTTTTCTCAAGGTCGACAAAGGCCTGGAAGATGAGAAAGACGGCGTGCAATTGATGAAACCCATGCCGCAACTGGATGCGCTGCTGAAGAAGGCCGTCTCGAAGCACATCTTCGGCACCAAGATGCGTTCGGTGATCAAGCAAGCCAATGCAGCCGGCATTGCCGCCGTCGTCAAGCAACAGTTTGAAATCGGCAAACAGATCGCTGCGGCTGGTCTGGTGCCCATTATCGAACCCGAAGTCGACATCAAGTGCCCGCAGAAGGCTGAAGCCGAAAAGCTGCTCAAGACCGCCATCCTGAACGAGTTGAACAAGCTGAAGCCTGAGCAGATTGTGATGCTCAAGCTTACGCTCCCCGAGCAGGACAACTTCTACCGTGAATGCATCGCGCATCCAAATGTACTCAAGGTAGTGGCATTGTCGGGTGGCTATTCACGCACCGACGCCAATGCCAAGCTCGCACGCAATAATGGCATGGTGGCCAGTTTCTCGCGTGCGTTGTCCGAGGGACTGACAGCACAACAGAGCGAAGCGGAATTCAACACGATGCTGGATGCCGCGATTGAAAGCATCTATCAGGCATCGAAAACCTGAATATTTAAGGTAGTTCTACGAAGCCCCGCGATGCGGGGCTTTTTTGGCACGACAATAACGAGGTTACTGAACAGCAGCCGCACGCTGCAGGGCGGCGGTCAAATCACGCACCAGGTCGGCATGGGCCTCGATCCCCACCGACAAGCGCAGCAAACCATCTGTAATCCCTGCTGCTGCACGCGCTTCGACGCTCATTGCCGAGTGCGTCATGGTGGCAGGATGCGCAATCAGGCTTTCCACACCACCCAGCGATTCAGCCAGCGAGAACAGCTGCAACCCTTCAATAAAGGCGCGCACCTGCGGTACGCCGCCCTTGAGTTCAAAACTGACCATGGCGCCAAACGCGGTCTGCTGCTGTCTGGCCAGCTCATGTTGCGGGTGAGCATTCAAGCCCGGGTAATGCACAGTTTTCACTGCGGGATGGCGCGTCAGCAATTCGGCTATCAGTGACGCGTTCTCTCCATGCACGGCCATGCGCGCAAACAGGCTGCGCACACCGCGCAGGGTCAGATAACTGTCGAAAGGTGAACCGGTCACGCCGGTGCAATTGGCCCACCACACCAGTTGTTCGTGCAGCTCTTTTGTGGCTGCAATCACCGCGCCGCCCACCACATCGCTATGGCCATTGAGATACTTGGTGGTGGAATGCACCGCCAGGTCCGCACCCAGCTTGATGGGCTGCTGCCATACCGGCGACATGAAAGTATTATCCACGGCGAGCAGGGTGCCGGCAGCCTGCGCCTGTACAGCGACGCGCCGGATGTCGGTGATGCGCAGCAGCGGATTGCTGGGCGTTTCCACCCACACAAGCCTGGGCTTGCGCTGCATGGCGGCCGCCACCGCCTGTTCATCGCGGAAATCGACAAAGACGGTTTGCAGAACGCCGCGCTGATGCAACGAATCGAACAAGCGATAACTGCCGCCATAGCAATCATGCGGTGCGATCAATACATCATCGGGTTTGAGCAACTGACAAACCAGATTCACCGCCGCCATGCCGGATGAGGTCACAACGGCGCCGGCGCCTTCTTCCAGCGACGCCAGCGCTTCAGCCAGCGCATCGCGCGTGGGATTGGCCGAGCGTGAGTAATCGTAGGTACGCCGTTCGCCGAACGCCGCAAAGGTATAGGTGGAACTCAAGTGGATCGGCGGCACCACCGCACCATGCTGGGTATCGGTATCGAGCGCCGTACGCACGGCGCGGGTCGATGCCTGGGTATCGGCGGGTAATTTGTGTGTCATGTCTGGTTCTCGTTGCGATCAAGCTGCATGCAGTCACGTCGCTCGATCACGATAATGCCTTGGCGAAGACGGCTCGCAATGCCTCGGTTTCTTTCAGGAAGGCGTCATGTCCGTAGAGAGAAGACAGCTCGATCAACTCGCTCGGTCCGGACAACTGTTTCTGCAATTCCTGCATGTCACTCAACGGCACCAGTTGATCTTCGCGAATCGCCACCAGAGTGGTCGGCACCCGAATCGCCGCGGGCGCCACCCGATGCAGGTCGATGGATTCGGACAGACACACGAATGATTCGGGCACATAAGTGGCGGCATAGGCATCGCCACGTGAGAACAGATATTGTTCCACCGGAAAGCGGAAGCCCTCCGCGGTGCGCTCTGGCTTGCCGGAGAAACGCTGTACAAATTCGGCCGGCGAACGATATGTCGCCATCGCCAGCGCGCGCGCCAGGCGCAGCCCTTGGCTGCCTTCACCATGCGCAGCCGCATAACGCACCATGGCACGCTGCACGCTGCGCCAGGCGGTAGCCATGGGGTGCGTGCGATGTGCGGCGCTGATCACCACCAACCGCTGCGCCAGTTGCGGCGCACGCTCGCCCATGGCCAGCGCCACCATGCCGCCATAAGAGGCGCCAATCACCGCGTGCAGGCTGGCGATCTGCAAATGCGCCAGCAATTGCCGCAGCACTTCCACCTGGTCATAGGCGCTGATGCTGGGAAAATCCCGCTGGCCGGGTGAGGGACCGGTACTCAAGCCGCTGCCGCCGAGAAAGTCGATGCCCAGCACTCGATACTGCCGGGTATCCAGCGCCCGCTCCGGACCCATCACCTCTTTCCACCAGCCCTGTGCCGCTGCGATTTCGTTATTGGCCACGACCTGACGCCCGGCGGAAATGCCACCCAACACCAGAACCACAGGCGCATTGCTCGCGCCTTCCAGGCGCCAGGCGATCTGCACATCGCTGAGTGCGCCGCCAAAATGCAGCGGCAGGGGTGCAGTCAGCTTGAACTCACCCTGTTCGAGACGATTATCCTGAGTCAACACAGAAAGCAACATTGAAACTATCCAGCTCCGATCAATGCCCGACATGGTCAGGCGGGAATATCTCCCATCGGAGCTCCTGCGGAGAACCCGCAAAGGTCGCCATGTTGACGTTGGATACCCGGTCAGGCCGGCCTCAACCCAGTTGCATAGCGCCTCATCTGCCGGCAACTGCCTTTTTTCAGGAACATTGCCGCAGGAGTTGGCACCTTTCCGCAGCGCTTTACGGGCGCTACGTCGGTTGCCCCGGCATCAAAGGGCCTTTCCCTCCGCCGGTCTCGATGAGTGGCAGGGAGTCTACGAATCACCCCACGGGCGCGTCAAGAAAATTGACCATATGCCGCCAGCAAATGGGTAATACTGGTCATCAGGATTCATCCCAAGATATTGCTTGGCTTGTGGCCTGAAATTCGGCAAATTCGCACTCCATAAGCCAGCTTTGTCGGGCCATAATGCCCACCCCCACGAATGCGGCAACTTGTTATGGATTGGCCGGCTGGAATTGAACTATTTAGGGACAAGCTTGAGGATTACTGTAATGCCCTCTTCACGCAAAACACCGTACAAGCAACCCCTCAAGACTCACGGTTCAAAGAACACCGTGACCTCCTTGATCAAGTTTGTGGCGCATTCAATTAACCGGATTCGCGGCAAAACTGCCGAAGAATATCTGGATACGCTTTACGAGCGCGAAAACATTGTTATCCGCAATCCATGGCGCGCTGTCGAAGTAGTGTCGGGATCGCATGGCTGTTCCGCCAGCAAACAGATTAAGAACAAGCGTTTTCTGTGCGATCAGGCCCCCAAACTTCCCTTGCCGGGCTGCACGGAAGTGAGCTGCGCCTGTCACTACAAGCATTTTTCCGACCGCAGGGCAGGTCCCCGGCGGGCCGAAGAATCAGGCGTTCATGTCCATCTTCTGGCAAACAATCACAATGTCGAGCGTCGTCATAGTCGCGGCCGGCGCAGCACGGACAACTGACTTCACCGTGTAAATCCTGCCCGGTTCATGCGAACTGTCTATGCAGGCTAAAATAGCTAATTCAGCTAAAATAGCTTAAAATTTTAACGCGATGAAGGACGGCATCCCGACTCAAAGCACCATGCATTGGCTTTCCATTACGCGGCAGGACACTCATGAACATCCTCACCTTTCGTAACCGCAGCGGCAATGTGGTGGAAATGCCCAGCTATGCCGCTACGGATGCCAAGAACAGTTTCGGCAAACTCATGCAGGCTGCCTCACGCAAGGGCGCAGTCGCCATCACCCGTCGCAACGAGCCGGAAGCCGTGCTGTTATCCATGGATGAATATCAGGCCCTGCTCGCTGCCGGCAGCCACCAGCTCGACGACCTGACGCAGGAATTCGACGCCATGCTGGCGCAGATGCAAACCGGCAAATCAAAGCGCGGCGCAAAGAACGCTTTCAATGCTGCGCCATCTGCATTGGGTAAAGCCGCAGCGCGCGCCACGCGCAAACAAAGCTGATACTGATGAGAGGTCATGCCCCATCCTGCATGGACTTCCTGCTCACAACGGGCTTTCAGCAAGACCCTCTTTAACTGGATCCCGCTTTTCACGGGAATGACAAAAAACAGCCCGAGCCAATTTCACCGAAGCGGTCATGGCACAAGAACACAACCCCTGCATCCATGTGCTGGCCGGCGTCAATGGCGCAGGCAAAAGCAGCATTGCCGGCGCTGCCTTCCGGCAATATGGCAGCGATTACTTTAACCCCGACGAAGCCGCACGCCGCATCCGCACCCACAATCCCAAACTGACGCAAACCGAAGCCAACAGCGCCGCGTGGCATCAAGGTAGCCGATTACTGGAACGCGCCATCAGGGAACGATTGAATTTCAGTTTCGAAACCACGCTCGGCGGCAACAGCATCACCAGACTGCTGGAGCAAGCCTTGAATCAAGGCATGGAAGTACGCATCTGGTATGCGGGTCTCGACAGCGTGGAAAACCACCTGGCGCGCGTGCACGCCCGCGTCAAACGTGGCGGCCATGACATCCCCGAACTCGACATCCGCAAACGTTTCGACCAAAGCCGCTTGAACCTGATCCGCCTGTTGCCGCGTCTTACCGAACTGCGACTCTATGACAACAGCATTGAAGCCGATCCCCACACCGACAAGACCCCAACACCCAAACTGGTGCTGCATACACTCAACGGTAAATGGGTGGGACCGAAACGATTGGCCAGTACGCCAGAATGGGCGAAGCCAATTGTGGCGGCAGCGATGCACAAGTGACGAATCTCACGTAAGTTGTGTGCCGCACCCAACATCAAGACCATAGTGGGTGCGGGTACGCAGCCTACAAGGAGCCACGCGCTTTATGTGCTCATCCCTTCCGAATCTTCTCCAAGCCACCCATATACGGGCGCAGTACAACAGGAATGACCACACTGCCATCAGGCTGCTGATAGTTTTCCAATACCGCCACCAAGGCACGACCAACAGCGACGCCGGAACCATTCAAGGTATGCAGTGGCTCAGTTTTGCCGGTTTCCGGATTTCTCCAGCGGGCTTGCATGCGTCTTGCCTGAAACGCTTCAAAGTTGGAACAGGACGAAATCTCACGGTATTTCTGCTGGCCAGGAAGCCACACTTCCAGGTCATAGGTCTTTGAAGAACCGAAGCCTATATCGCCAGAGCACAGCGCCATGACGCGATAAGGCAATTCAAGCCGTTTGAGAACCTCTTCGGCATGTGAGGTGAGCTGTTCGTGTACAGCTTGTGAATCCTGCGGGCGCACCAGTTGCACGATCTCCACTTTCTCAAATTGATGCTGGCGAATCATGCCGCGGGTATCGCGTCCGGCGGAGCCGGCTTCGGAACGGAAGCATGGCGTGTGCGCCACATAGCGAATCGGCAACTGGGCGGCGTCGATGATTTCATCGCGGACCATGTTGGTCACGGGCACTTCGGCGGTGGGGATCAGATAAAATTCCTGCTCGCCCTTCAGCGCGAACAGATCCTCGGCGAACTTGGGCAACTGCCCCGTACCCATGAGCGAAGCCGCATTCACCAGGTACGGCACATACAGTTCCTGATAACCATGTTCGGTGGTGTGCAGGTCGAGCATGAACTGCGTGAGTGCACGCTGCAGACGCGCCAACTGGTTGTTCAGCACTACGAAGCGCGTGCCGGAAATCTTCGCGGCACTGGCAAAGTCAAGCATGCCCAGACCTTCACCGATGGCCACATGATCCAGCGGTGTGTATGGGAACTCTTTTGGATTACCCCAGCGGCGCACTTCAACATTGGCAGTTTCATCACGACCATCGGGCACGCTGTCCTGCAGCAGGTTGGGTAGTCCCATCACCAGTTGATCGAGTTCAGCCTGCACGCCATTCAATGCCGTTTCGGCCGCGGCGAGCTGGTTGCCCAGGTCTTCCACCTGCTTGAGCAGGGGCGCGATGTCCTGACCCTGAGCCTTGGCCTTGCCTACCGACTTGGCGTTGAGGTTGCGTTCGTTGCGCAGTTCATCGACGCGGACCTGCCATTTCTTGCGCTGTTCTTCCAGCGCCTGCAGTCTGGCCACATCCAGTTGGAAGCCACGGCGGGCCAGATTGGCGGCCACTTTTTCGGGTTCGGTACGCAGTAGTTTTGAGTCGAGCATGATATTGATTTGTTGTTGACTGGATTCCCGCCTGCGCGGGAACGACGGGAATTCATTTATTTGCGCAACTTGGCCAGCGCTTCGGCGATCTTGATTTCCAGACCGCGCGGCACGGGACGGTAATAATGTCGTGCCGGCATGGCATCTGGAAAGTATTTTTCACCGGCGGCATGCGCATCGGGCTCGTCATGAGCATACCGATAGCCTTCACCATGACCCAACTCCTTCATTAAACGTGTCGGTGCGTTGCGCAGATGCATGGGCACCTCCAGTGAACCGGAAATTTTCGCATCCTGCATGGCTTCGTTGAACGCCACATACACGGCATTACTCTTGGCCACACAGGCGAGGAACACTACGGCCTGTGCGATCGCCAGTTCGCCTTCGGGCGAACCGAGGCGTTCGTAGACTTCACAGGCTTCCAACGCCAGAGTCAGGCCGCGCGGATCGGCATTGCCGATATCTTCCGAGGCCATGCGCAATACCCGGCGCGCGATGTAGCGTGGATCGCAGCCGCCATCCAGCATGCGACACAGCCAGTACAGGGCCGCATCGGGATCGCTGCCACGCACTGATTTATGCAGCGCGGAAATCTGATCGTAAAAGGCATCGCCCTTGTTATCGAAACGCCGCAGCGTGCCACTGGCCACTTCATTGGCAATGTTCATGCTCAAGTTGGGTGTAGCCTCACCCTGAGCCAGATCCAACGCCAGTTCCAGCATGTTGAGTGCGCGCCGGCCATCACCATCGGCAGCTTTGGCAATCAATTCCAGTGCGCCGGCGCTGACTGCGCAATGCACACCACGTGCCTGTTCAAAGTTGACTCCGCGCTGTAACAACTTGAGCAATTGCGCTTCATCGAGCGCGCGCAGCACATACACGCGAGCACGCGACAGCAAGGCGTTGTTGAGTTCGAATGAAGGATTTTCAGTGGTGGCGCCGATGAACACCAGCGTGCCATCTTCCACCCAGGGCAGAAAGGCATCCTGCTGTGCCTTGTTGAAGCGATGCACCTCGTCCAGAAACAACAGCGTGCGACGACCTGACTGGGCACGAATGGCCAGGGCATGTTCTACTGCTGCACGAATGTCCTTGACGCCCGCCATCACCGCCGACAAGGCCATGAATTCGGCATCGCAACCAGTGGCAATCAGACGCGCGAGCGTGGTTTTACCGGTGCCGGGCGACCCCCACAGAATCATGGAATGCAGATGCTGGCCATCGAGCATGCGCCGCAACGTCTTACCCGGCGCCAGCAAGTGCTCCTGCCCGACCACTTCATCCAATGACGTGGGCCGCAAACGATCTGCCAGCGGACGGGTGTCAGGGAGGGGGGTCGCTGCGGTCATTTGCGCCTGAAAACAGCTTCAATCCAGCGGGGCCAGCGATACAGCCCCAGTGCCGCCAGCGTCAGGCCCACACCGATGCCGACCATGTCGGCATATACATCATGTATGTCTGCGGTCCGCCCCCAATGCATCACGCCTTGCAATATTTCCACCAGCACCCCCATGCCAAGAAAAGCCAATGCAATGGCCCAGTATCGGGCACGGGGATAGATGCCGCAAAACCACAGAGTCAGCAGAACATATCCCATCACATGCTCCAGCTTGTCGTTAAGGTTGATGCCATGCAGTTCGTAACCGGGCATCAGATTAAGAATCAACGCAATCGTCACGGCAATCCAACCCAACACCAGCCATATGCGGCCATAACGCAGATCCTGCAACATTACTTCGTTCCCGGTACGTTCGAACCGCTGTTATCGATCACGTCCACGCCCTTGGGTGGCACAAAACTGAACTGCGAATCCGCCAGTGCGGCATTGCGCTTGAACTTCGTGAATTGCAGCAAGGTGGTCTGACTCAGCTTGTCGGTCAACGACATCGCCACCAACTGGTCCTTGCGCAAGGCCAGTTGCAACAACCGGAAATCGGTGTCTGCTTTTCTGGGGCTGAGATTGATCACCATCATGCCGTCACGCTGTTCGACATGTTCGACCTCGAAGCTGTCACGCAGATTGCCCTGACCGGATAACAGCATCGCAGGCGTGCCGTTCAGCGACAGCTCGGCGCGCCGGATGGTGACCTGTTCCAGTTCCGGGTCATACAGCCAGATGCGCGCGCCATCCGACACAATGATCTGGGCATTGGGCTGGGCGTAGTCCCAGCGAAACTTGCCTGGCTTCTTGATCGCCAGCGTGCCGGCGCTGCTCTCGATCAGACGTTCGCGACTGTCGCGTACCGATTGCGTGAAACTGGCCTGCAGGGAAGTCAGATTTGCAAAAAACCGATCCAGCATCGCATAACCATTGTCGATGGTGGTCTCGGTTGCAGCCTGGGCATAGGCCGATAACGCCAGCACGCTCAAGACAAATGCAGTCAGCAGACGAGAAAATTTATGCATCAATCCATTCCCGGATAAATAAATGGCTGACGGCACGGTCAACCGCAAAGATATCCACTTGGAGCACCGTCGTTATTCCTGGTTCGGTCCCGGCACCAATACTTCACGCGAACCATTGGATTGCAGCGGACTGACCAGTCCGGCGGCTTCCATGGTTTCCAGCATGCGCGCGGCGCGGTTGTAGCCGATCTTCAGACGACGTTGCACGTAGGAAATGGATGGCTTGCGACTCTCGACCACAATCTTGACGGCTTCGTCGTACAACACATCCTGTTCGGGATCGGCGCCCTCCTCGCCGGCGTCGCCTTCCTCACCGGGCAAACCGGGAATGGGGCCGGTGGGGCCATCGAGAATTTCATCGATATAGGACGGGCCCGAAGCGCTCTTCAAGGCGCCGACTACCCGATGCACTTCCGCGTCGGAAACAAATGCGCCATGCACACGCACCGGCACGGACGTACCCGGCTGCAGGAACAGCATGTCGCCATGACCCAGCAGCTGCTCGGCGCCCATCTGATCGAGAATCGTGCGCGAGTCCACCTTGGCCGATACCTGGAAGGCAATGCGCGTCGGGATGTTGGCCTTGATCAAGCCGGTGATCACGTCCACCGATGGACGCTGCGTGGCGAGGATCAGATGGATGCCCGAGGCGCGCGCCTTCTGCGCCAGACGCGTGATCAGCTCTTCAACCTTCTTGCCGACGATCATCATCATGTCGGCCAGCTCGTCGACGATCACCACGATGAACGGCATGGGTTCCAGGAACGGCACGGTATCCGGACTCTGCTCGGGCGATAGACGCTTCATCAACACCGGATCGCGGATCGGCTGCCCGGCTTCCTGTGCTTCCTTGACCTTGCGGTTGAAGCCCGCGAGATTGCGCACGCCCAGCGCCGACATCAATTGATACCGGCGCTCCATCTCGGCCACACACCAGCGCAATGCATTGGCGGCCTGCTTCATGTCGGTGACCACCGGCGACAGCAGATGCGGAATGCCTTCATATACCGACAGTTCCAGCATCTTCGGGTCAATCATGATCAGGCGCACATGTTCGGCGCTGGACTTGTACAACAGCGACAACACCATGGCGTTGACCGCCGTGGACTTGCCCGAACCGGTGGTGCCGCCCACCAGCAAATGCGGCATGCGCCCCAGGTCCGCCACCATCGGCGCTCCGCTGATGTCCTTGCCCAGCACCAGCGCCAGCGGCGAAGCCATGTCGTCATAGGCCTTGGACTTGATGATCTCACCAAGGGTCACCAGCTCGCGCTTTTCATTGGGAATTTCCAGGCCAATGGTGGACTTGCCGGGAATCACTTCGACAATGCGCACGCTCACCGTGGACAGGGCGCGCGCCAGATCCTTGGCAAGATTGGTGATCTGGCTGACCTTCACGCCGGCCGCCGGTTGCAGCTCGAAACGGGTAATCACCGGACCGGGATGCACGGCCACCACTTCAGCCTCAACACCAAAATCACGCAGCTTCAGTTCCACCAGACGCGACATGGCCTCCAATGCATCCGGCGAATAACCCGACTCATGCACCGGCGCATCATCCAGCAACGACAAGGGCGGCAGATCGGTGGCCGCAACGCTTTCAAACAGCGGCACCTGACGCTCCTTCTCCAGCCGCTCGCTCTTCTCGACCTTGGGCGCCACCGTTTCAATCTTGGGCGGCGCACGTTTGGCGGCGCGTTTCTGTTCTTCGCGTACCACTTCCATGCGCGCTTCCTTGGATTCGCGGCCCTGCTTGCGATCCTGCGCTTCCTGCCAGCGTTGCTGCGTCCATTCAATGCTCTTGAGCACCCATTGACCGATGCTGTCCATGACTTCGATCCAGGACAAACCAGCGAACAGAGACATGGCCGCGAGCCACAAAGCCAGCAACAACAAGGTTGCCCCCAGCAGATTCAAACCATGCAGCAGACCGCTGCCCACCAGATCGCCGAGCACACCACCGGCGGTACTGGGATAGCCCACGCTGGAAAAATGCAGCGTCGCCAGCCCGCAACTGGTGATCAACGTCAGCACAAAGCCACCGGCGCGAAAAGCCCATGAAGCGCGACTCTGCCTGGCGGACACTTCGGCGCGAAACAGCATCCAGCCTGCCAGTCCCAGCATCACCGGAAACAGGAACGCCGGACGACCGAACAGCCACATCAGGAAGCCGGCGATATGGGCGCCCACCGGCCCGATCCAGTTGGCAACCGGTCCCGGCTCGCCGGTAGTCGAAAAGGAAGGATCGGCCGCATCAAAACTGGTCAGGGCAACCAGCAGGATCAGCGCCAGCGCTCCAAGCACAAACAGGGCGCTCTCGCGCAAGGCGCGCGATACCAGTCCGCTCAGACCCTGCGACTGGTTTTTGTCTATCTGGCCTCTTGTCGATTGCGATGTCGAACTACTCACCAACTAACTCGCCTCTGACACGCCACACAGCGCATGCCTGCATGAAACCAATCCATCGCCGCGCCGGACTTGATGTCCAAGCGTCAGCCCCAATCAATTGCTCAAAGCCTTCAAGACAAGATGGGTAATCAATGTAGTGGCAAACATCTGATGATGCATGCAACTTGGCGCGCTGCACGCACTCACATACCATCTCAGGTCCGGCACTCGTTCTGCGTAAACCAACCGGTGTTGCCGTCGGTTTATGCGCTCACCACGAAACGCCTGCAAGACATTGAATTCACACGATCGGCCCGGACTGGTCGTGAGCCCATACCGACGTTTGGAATGACTTTGGAGTATACATGACGGCCCCCGTTCACTCGCGTTTGATCATTCTGGGTTCCGGCCCGGCCGGCTATGCTGCAGCAGTATATGCGGCGCGCGCCAACCGCAACCCGCTGCTGATTACCGGCATGGAAGCAGGCGGCCAGCTGATGACCACCACCGAAGTCGACAACTGGCCTGGCGATGCCCACGGCCTGACCGGCCCCGGTCTGATGGAACGCATGCGCGCCCATGCCGAGCGTTTCAATACCCAGATCGTGAATGACCATATCAACAAGGTGGATTTATCCAGGCGTCCGTTTGTACTGACAGGCGACGGCAGGGAATACACCTGCGACGCGCTGATCATTGCGACCGGCGCCACCGCCAAGTATCTGGGCCTGCCCTCGGAACAGGAATACCGCGGTCGCGGCGTATCGGCCTGCGCCACCTGCGACGGCTTTTTCTTCCGCAACCAGAAAGTCGCTGTCGTCGGCGGTGGCAATACCGCCGTGGAAGAAGCGCTGTATCTGGCCAACATTGCCGATCATGTGACGCTGATCCACCGGCGCGACAAACTGCGTTCGGAAAAAATCCTGCAAGACCATCTGTTCGCCAAGGAACGCGAAGGCAAGGTAAAGATCCTGTGGAACCATGCCGTGGACGAAGTGCTGGGCGATGAGTCTGGCGTGAACGGCCTGCGCGTGATCGCCACCCGGAACGGTGAAGCAAGCGGCGCCAAGCAGGATCTGGAACTGACGGGCGTATTCATCGCCGTGGGCCACGCGCCCAATACCCAACTGTTCGAAGGTCAGTTGGAACTCAATAACGGCTACCTGACAGTCAAGGGCGGCAGCAACGGCAACGCCACGGCGTGCAGCGTGCCGGGCGTCTTTGCCGCCGGCGATGTCGCCGATCATGTATATCGTCAGGCCATCACTTCCGCGGGCACCGGCTGCATGGCAGCACTGGATGCCGACAAGTACCTGGATCAGCTGGATGCGCATGAATAAATCCGGCAGTCAGTAATTACCATGGCTGTCCGGATCCTGCGTTCCATCCACGAGGTTTCTGCGACGGACTGGAACGCGCTCGACTTGCACGGACAGCCCTTTCTGCGCCACGAATTTCTGGCGGCACTCGAAGACACGGGCTGTGCCAGTCCGGCCACCGGCTGGACGCCCATGCATCTGTTGCTGCTCGATGACGCCAGGCAATTGCGTGGCGCCCTGCCGCTGTATCTGAAGACGCATTCCTTCGGCGAATTCGTCTTTGACTTCAGTTGGGCGCAATCCTTCGACCGGTATTTCAATCAGGCTGGGCAGCAGTACTACCCCAAGCTGGTTGCAGCGGTGCCGTTTACGCCTGCCACCGGGCCCCGCTTGTTGCTTGCGCAGCATGCAGACGTTCCGGACACGCGGCGCGAATTGCTGCTGGCCCTGCAGGAATTGGGCGCAGAGCTGCCAGTGTCCAGCGCGCATGTGCTGTTTCCTGACGCTGACGACTATCAGTCATTGCTTGACCAGCAATGGCTGCCGCGCACCAGTTGCCAGTTTCACTGGTTCAATCGCGGCTATGCCTGCATGGACGATTTTCTGGCGACCTTTCGCGCCGACAAACGCAAGAAGGCCAAACGGGAACGACGCCGGGTGCTGGAGGAATACGGCATTCACTATCAAACCCTCAGCGGCGCAGAGCTGGATGCCGCGCAATGGCGCACCGTATTTTCATTCTCCGAAAATACCTTCCACCAGCATGGCAATGACCACTACCTCACTGCCGAATGTCTGCAACGGATTGCGCAGGCGCTGCCCAATCAAGTGATGGTCAAACTGGCCGAACACCAAGGCAAACCGGTGGCATCGGCGATCTTCTTTCACAGCCATAACACGCTGTTCGGTCGCTATTGGGGCGCTGCCGGCAGTTACGACAGCCTGCATTTTGAGACCTGTTACTACCAGGGCATTGAATTTTGCATCAAACACGGCCTGCAATTGTTCGAACCCGGCACACAGGGTGAACACAAGATCGCGCGGGGTTTCGAACCCACCCTGGCCTATTCGGGTCACTATGTTCGCGACACTCGCTTTCGTCAGGCGTTGGCCAGCCATTTGCAACAGGAGCGGCAGGCCGTGGCTGACTACGTCACGCTGGCGCGTGAGCATGTGCCGTTTCATCGCCCCTCCAATGACCAGGACTCGTCAGAATCCGACCAGCTCAGATCATGAAGAACCTGACCTGGATTGATGAACACGATCCTCCGGATGCCTTTCCATCCGTCGAACAGGCATTGCTTGACCCACCTGGATTGCTGGCGGCGGGTGGCGATCTGAGCCCGGAACGTCTGGTGGCCGCCTACCGGCGTGGCATCTTTCCCTGGTACGCCGAGGGTCAACCGATTTTGTGGTGGTCACCGGAGCCACGCACCGTGCTGTTTCCACACGAACTGAAGGTTTCCCGCAGTCTGGCCAGGACCGTGCGCAACCGTGGTTTCGAAGCGCGCTTCGATACCGATTTCGCCGCTGTGATCGCCAGTTGCGGCGATCGCCAATTAAGGCCGGAAGGCACCTGGATCACTCACGAAATGCGCATGGCCTACCAGCAGTTGCAGCGCCTCGGACTGGCGCATTCGGTGGAAACCTGGCTGGATGGCGTCCTGGTCGGCGGTTTGTATGGCGTGCAACTGGGCGGGGTGTTTTTCGGTGAATCCATGTTCAGCCGGGTCAGCGACGCTTCGAAGTTTGCTCTCAAGGCACTTTGCGAACGACTCATTGAACAGCAGGTGGTCATGATCGACTGTCAGATGGCCACTGCCCATTTACTCAGTCTGGGCGCCCGCGAAATTCCACGTCACGAGTTTCTCGAACTGTTGTGGCGGCATGTGGCCTGAAATGTTCGGCAAAAGTCTTACATTGCATTGCCGCGCGCAGTTATGCACAATTCGCGCGCCTTTTCCGGCCCAAACGTAACATTGCGAGATACATGTCGAAGGAAGATGCCATTCAGATGGAAGGCCGCGTGGTTGACACGTTGCCCAACACCACATTCCGCGTGCAGCTCAATAACGGCCACGTGGTCATCGCCCATATTTCCGGCAAGATGCGCAAGAACTACATCCGCATCCTCACCGGCGATGCGGTCACTGTTGAGCTGACCCCCTACGATCTGACCAAGGGTCGCATCGTTTACCGCGCCCGCTAAGCAAAGCAGCGCCATCACCTGATATCAAACAAGAAGGCCGACTTAAAACTTAAGTCGGCCTTCTTGCTTTTACTCGTATCCAGCACGGTAGCTAGCAGTAACTTATTCCAGCAGCGCAGGCTCCTCGCTGGAGCGGGTTTCCACCTTGAGCTTGTCGTCCTGGCCGACACTGATATAGGCATGACCGCCGTTAACCAGCTTGCCGAACAACAGATCTTCAGCCAGCGCACGCTTGATGGATTCCTGAATCAGTCTTGCCATCGGCCTGGCGCCCATTTTCGGATCGTAGCCCTTGATCGCCAGCCATTCACGCACGCTGTCGTCGATATGCAATTGCACGCCTTTCTGTTCCAGTTGCGACTCAACCTCCATCAGCAGCTTGTCGACCACGCGCTGGATGGTACGGTTATCCAGGTTGTTGAACTGGATAATGGCGTCCAGACGATTGCGGAATTCCGGTGAGAACAAGCGTCTGATCGCTTCCATACCGTCGCTGGCATTGTCGCCGGGGACGAAACCCATTGCCGGCCGGTTCATTTCATACGCACCGGCATTGGTGGTCATGACAATGATGACGTGGCGAAAATCGGCCTTGCGGCCGTTGTTATCGGTCAGCGTGCCGTGATCCATGACCTGCAGCAGCAGATTGAACACATCAGGATGGGCCTTTTCCACTTCGTCCAGCAGCAACACCGCATGCGGATGCTTGTTGATCTGCTCGGTGAGCAGACCGCCCTGATCGAAGCCCACATAGCCTGGCGGCGCGCCGATGAGGCGCGACACAGTGTGGCGTTCCATATACTCGGACATGTCAAAACGAATCAGCTCCACGCCCAAAGCCAAGGCCAGTTGACGGGTCACCTCGGTCTTGCCGACACCCGTGGGGCCGGCAAACAGGAAGGAACCCACCGGCTTGCGCTGATCGTTCAGGCCCGAGCGGGCCATCTTGATCGCCGCCGCCAGCGATTCGATGGCCGCATCCTGACCATAGATGACCAATTTGAGGTTGCGCTCCAGGTTCTTGAGCAGGTCGCGATCCGAGGTCGATACATTCTTGGGCGGAATCCGCGCAATGCGCGCCACCACATCCTCCACCATCGCCACGGTCACCACACTTTCACGTTCCCCCGCCGGTTTGAGCCGCAAACGTGCACCGGCCTCATCGATCACGTCGATGGCCTTGTCCGGCAACTGACGATCATTGATATGACGCGCCGCCAATTCGGCCGCCACCTTGAGCGCCTCATCCTCGTAGCGCACGCCATGGTGTTCCTCGAAACGGGAGCGCAGACCTTTGAGAATTTCCACGGTCTCGGGCACGCTGGGCTCCAGCACATCGATCTTCTGGAAGCGCCGCGCCAAGGCATGATCTTTCTCGAAAATTCCGCGATATTCCGTGTAAGTTGTTGAACCAATACATCTTAGTTCACCGTTAGCCAAGGCCGGTTTGATCAGGTTGGAAGCATCCATGACGCCGCCGGAGGCAGCGCCCGCACCGATCACAGTATGAATTTCGTCAATGAACAGGATCGAGCCCGGATTCTTCTTGACCTCGGATAGCACCGACTTAAGGCGCTTTTCAAAATCGCCACGATACTTGGTGCCCGCGATCAGCGAGCCCAGATCCAGCGCATACACCGTGCAATCCGCCAGCACCTCCGGCACCTTTCCCTCCACGATCAAGCGCGCCAGACCTTCCACCAGCGCGGTTTTGCCGACACCGGCCTCCCCCACATACAGCGGGTTGTTCTTGCGGCGACGACATAAAATCTCGACCGTGCGCTCGATTTCCTGCTGCCGACCGATCAGAGGATCGATGCGTCCTTCCATGGCCAGTTTGTTAAGGTTGGTTGCATATTTTTCCAGCGCCGAACCGCCTTCGCCATCACGCTCGGCCGCTTCCGGACTGGCCTCGTCCTTTTCCTTGGGTGCAACCTCATCGCCCACCTTGGACAGACCATGCGAGATGAAGTTGACCACATCCAGACGCGCCACTTCCTGCATGGAAAGCAGGTAGGCTGCATGTGAATGTTTCTCACTAAATATCGCCACTAACACATTGGCTACACTGACTTCCTTCTTGCCACTGGACTGCACATGGAACACCGCCCGCTGCAATACCCGCTGGAAACCCAGGGTCGGTTGAACTTCGCGTTCGTCACCCTCTTTGAGGCGCGGCGTGGTCTGATCGATAAACTCCTGCAGCTCCTTGCGCAGGCGCACCACATCCGCACCGCAGGCACGGAGTATTTCGCGAATCTTCGGGGTATCGACGATGGCGAGCAGCAGGTGCTCGACCGTCATGAATTCGTGCCGGGCCTCGCGGGCTGCCTGGAACGCCTCGTTTAGGCATAGTTCAAGTTCACTGCTTAACACTCACGCACCCTCTTGCTATTCCCGTTCAACACGGGACCGATCAGGCCTCTTCCATCGTGCACAGCAGCGGATGCTGCTGTTGCCGCGCATAGGCCATCACCTGCGCCACCTTGGTCTCGGCAATTTCAAAGGTAAACACGCCACATACGCCTTTGCCGCGGGTATGGACTTCCAGCATCACACGCGTGGCGGTCGGTCGGTCCAGGCTGAATACCTGTTCCAGAACATCGACCACAAACTCCATCGGCGTGTAATCGTCATTCAGCAACAACACCTGATACAGGGGTGGCCGCTTCAGTTTGGGCGCGGCCTCCTCCACGATCAGACCGCGCTCGTAATCAGGATTGTATTCGCTCATGGCCATTCAACAGTTGTCAGCTACCTATATAGGAGCCCCAGCGGCGCAAAACAAGCAGCGTTTTGCAATTTAACGCTCCGGGCGGCTGAAGCTTCCAAAATACTGTAATGGACGACTGTCAGAGTGGCCAATTGGAATCAAAACAGAACCTGCGCGACCCATTACAGCTAACGGCCAGCTCACTGGTTTTCTTGATCCGCCTGATAAGGATTTTTTCCTTGAACACTCTGCCGCCCTGTAGGACAGACAAGACACCCTTGCAGTTCTGTAGTCGAATTGAAACAATTTCTTTCGCCCTGAACAGGTTATGCTTAGGTGCTGCCAATTGTTGTTACCTTGCTGCATTCTGGAACCGATAAAAACTCGATCCGGGATCACCTGTCACCTGCGGGCGACCAGCGCTGACAAAGTGCTCCTGTTGCGGACATGACCGACCGCCGGCGCAGCTACGCGATGTAATAATTGGTTAACAGAACCCGGCATCTTGGATGATCGACACTGCCTTATGAATTCCACCCTCAAATTACCCGGTGCGTTGGCACAGCTCGGCACCCTGAGTGGCGCGCAGTGGGCCGAACTGGGTGCCAGATACGCACCGCAGATTGTGGCGGGTCTGGCCGTGGTGGGCATCGCCTGGCAGGCAGCACAACTGACCTGGCTGTTGGTGGCGTCCGGTCCGACAGCAATGGCTCCGGCCAGCCCTGCACCCGACGCTGCTGTTCCCCAGGCTGCGGCCAACAATATCAATCCACAGAGCATCGCCGATGCCCATTTATTCGGTATCGCCACTGGCGGGAGTAACTTGGCCGCCGATCCCAACAATCTGCCGACAACGCAAATGAGCCTGGTACTGGCCGGCACCATGGCGCTGGATGATCCCGAAGCCGGGTTTGCCATCATCGGCGAGAATGCCGCCACTGCGAAATTCTATCGGGTAGGCACCGTGATCAACGGCGGCGTTCGTCTGCACTCGGTGTATGCCGACCGGGTCATCCTTGATCGTAACGGCGCTCTGGAAACCCTGTCGCTGCCGCGCGGTATGCCCAGCGCCGCTCCCGCACCCACCGCACGTAACGTAGTCACCACCAGCAACCCCGTGGGCGAAAACCTGCGTCGCATCATTACCAGCAACCCCAGTGCACTGGGCGAATTGCTGCGTGCCCAGCCGGTGTTCAGCAACGGCCTGCAAAAGGGTTTTCGTGTCTATCCAGGCCGTGACCGACAGCAATTCACGCGCCTGGGCCTGCAGCCCGGCGACCTGGTGACGTCGATCAACGGCAGCATGCTGGATGACCCGAATCGCAGCAACGAAATCCTGAATACCCTGATCGCCTCCAGCACCGCACAGGTGACAGTGGAGCGCAATGGCGCCAGCCAGCAACTGACGCTGGACATGGCGCAGATCTCCCTGCCCGATGCCGGTAGCGACAGTAGTGATTCGAGCGCCGGCAATCGTGCCCCTCTCCAGAGCAACGGCTTCAATGGAACCCCCGGAAACCGCAGCTTGCGCAACAACCGCAATACCGGCGCGCCAGATGCACAGCCCGCTGATGCAAGTGCGCAATAATCAGGACCCATGATGAGCAAGACTTCCGAACCTGTCTCGATATGCGCCTCCCACGCAATCAAAGCGCGTCGGCGACTGGTGGCGTTTGCAGCAGTACTGCTGACCTGCAGCAGCACCCAGGCCCAGGTGGCGTCAACCGCCACCATCACCCCGAACTACAAGGATGCAGATCTGGCGCAGATCACCGAAGCGGTCAGCGCCGTCACCGGCAAAACCTTCATCATTGATCCGCGCGTCAAGGCGCAGGTCACCATGCTGTCTTCGACGCCCATGTCGCCCAATGCGTTCTACGAAGCATACCTTTCCATCCTGCAGGTGCACGGCTATGTGGCCGTGCCTGCCGGCAATACCATCAAGATCATTCCCGATGCCAACGCCCGCCAGGTACCGGCCAACGATCTGCCCGGCAGCGTCAGCAGCACATCGGATGAACTGGTCACCCAGGTCATCGCGGTGCGCAATGTCAGCGCGGCACAACTGGTGCCCATCCTGCGGCCGCTCATTCCGCAATATGGTCAGCTGGCGGCCTATTCCGCTTCCAACATGCTGATCATCACAGATCGCGCCAACAACGTGAGTCGCATGATGCGGATTATTGAACGCATCGACAAAGCCAGCGACGACGAGATCGAAGTCGTGTCCCTGCAGAGCGCCACTGCTGCGGAAATCGTCAAAACCGTCAACTCGCTGACTGCTGCCTCCGGCGCGGCGGCCCAGGCCACGGAAGGCGGTCAGCCCCTGAAAGTCGTGGCAGATGATCGCACCAACAGCATTCTGCTCAGCGGCGATAAATCAGCCCGTTTGCGCATCAAGACGTTAATCACTTATCTGGATACGCCGCTGGAAAGCGGCGGCAATACCCGTATTCGCTATCTGGAGTACGCCGATTCGGAAGAACTGTCCAAGAAACTGAAAGAACAGATCCAGGGCATCACACAAGCGGCCACCGGTGCGCCCACGGGCGCTGCAGCGACCACCAGCAGCAGCGCCAGCAACAGCGTCTCGATCTGGGGCGACAAGGGCACCAATGCACTGATCGTCAGTGCGCCCCCCAAGATCATGGAACAGATCATGTCCATCGTGGACAAACTCGACATTCGCCGCGCACAGGTGCATGTGGAAGCGATTGTGGTCGAAGTCTCTGCCACCAAGGCTGCTGAACTGGGCATCAACTGGGCGTTGTATGGCAGCGATAGCTCGAATGTCCCTGCGGCTGTGTTCAATGGCGGCAGCACCACCATTTCCAGCCTGGCCGGCATTGCCACATCTGGAAATTTTGCCTCACTGCCCACCGGCACCACCATGGGCATCGGCCGTATTGTCGATTCGGGCGCCAGCTTCGCGGCCATCCTGCGAGCCCTGCAGGAAGACGGCAACACCAATGTAATCTCCACGCCTTCAATCATCACGCTGGACAATCAGGAAGCGAAAATTGAGGTCACGCAACAAGTACCCTTGATTACCGGTCAATACACCAATGCCAGCAGCACTACTACCGGCAGCGGCAATACCGGCATCGTCAATCCCTTCACCACCATTCAGCGCCAGGATGTCGGCACCAAGCTGACCATCACACCACAGATCAACAAGGGCAATTCGGTCTTGCTGAAGATTTCGCAGGAAGCATCTTCCCTGTCCCAGCAAACCGGCGATGCCGGCAGCCTGATCACCAACAAGCGCGCGATTTCCAACCAGGTCATGGTTGAAGATGGTCAGACCATCGTGCTGGGCGGATTGCTGGAAGACAATCTGACCGAAGGCAAATCACAAGTCCCCATCCTCGGTTCGATTCCGCTCATCGGCAACCTGTTCAAGGCCCGCAACAGCAAGAAAGTCAAAACCAACCTGCTGGTCTTCATCAAGCCCACCATCCTGCGTGATGGCACGCAGGCGACGATTGAAACCAGCAGCAAGTACAACTTCATTCGCGATCTGCAACTGGAACGCAACCACGGCAAAGCCAGCCTGCAGCCGGGCCAGCAGCAACCGATCCTGCCTGCGCTCAGCGATCCATTGCCGCGCGAACCTGACAATGCCGACAGCAGCCTGACCACCAGTCCGCTGGACGATAAGCCGGCGGACAGATAAGTCTCATATGAACGCCATCGTCGACAAGACTGCCGCCATGACCGTTGCGCCGCTGGATGTGATGAACGCAGCGTCAGCCAGTAGCCAGAACTTGAGTTTCAGCTTTGCCAAACGTCATGGCGTGCTGATCCGCCATCAAGCGAATCAGCATCTGCAATTGATCTGTCGTATGGATGCCGCACCGGCCGCCATTGCCGAAGTACGGCGCTTCGTCAAACAGCCACTGGAGATGGTGCGCCTGGATGTCGAGCAGTTCGATCGCGAATTGCGCACACAATACGAAGCGGGTCAGAACGCCGCGCAGCAGGCCGCAGGCGGACTGGAAGACGATACCGATCTGGCGCATCTGGCCCAGGACCTGCCCGAGCCTTCCGATCTGCTGGAAAGCGATGACCATGCGCCGATCATCAAACTGATCAACGCCATTTTCACGCAGGCCATCAAGGAAAACGCCTCGGACATTCACATCGAGCCTTTCGAGAATCGTCTGGTGGTCCGGTTTCGCGTCGACGGCGTGATGCGTGAAGTGCTGCAATCCAAGCGTGCCGTGGCCTCGTTGGTGGTATCGCGCATCAAGGTGATGTCCAAGCTGGATATCGCTGAAAAGCGTTTGCCGCAGGACGGACGCATTTCGCTGCGGGTCGCCGGTCGTGCGGTGGACGTGCGTGTTTCCACCATTCCGGCCGGCCATGGCGAGCGTGTGGTGTTGCGCCTGCTCGACAAGCAGGCCGGCCGTCTGGACCTGACTTCGCTGGGCATGGTGCCGGAAACCCAGGCGCTGATGGATCATCTGGTCCATCGTCCTCACGGCATCGTGCTGGTGACGGGCCCGACCGGTTCCGGCAAGACCACCACCTTGTATGCCGCGCTGGAATGCATCAACGATAACACCCGTAACATCATGACGGTCGAAGATCCCATCGAGTACTACATCGACGGCATCGGTCAGACCCAGGTGAATGTCAAAGTGGAGATGACCTTTGCACGCGGCCTGCGCGCCATCCTGCGCCAGGACCCGGACGTGGTGATGGTCGGTGAAATCCGCGATCTGGAGACCGCACAGATTGCCGTGCAGGCATCGCTCACTGGCCACTTGGTGTTATCCACCCTGCACACCAACACGGCCGTGGGCGCAGTCACCCGTCTGCGCGACATGGGCATTGAACCCTTCCTGCTCTCCTCCAGCCTGCTGGGCGTGCTGGCGCAACGCTTGGTGCGCGTGCTGAACCCCGAACAGCGCGAAGCCTACATCGCCAGCGACTACGAGCGCCGTTTGCTGAACATTCCTGCCGATGCACCGCCGGTCACGCTGTATCGGCCGCGCGCGGATGCCATCCAGGGCTTCAAGGGCCGTACCGGCATTCACGAATTCGTTTCAGTCGATGACACCTTGCGCACCATGATTCATGACGGCGCGGGCGAACACGAGCTGGAACGTTATGCGCGCACCCTGACGCCCGGCATACGCGACGATGGCCGGGCCAAGATCCTCAACGGCATCACCACGCTTGAAGAAGTGCTGCGTGTGACCCGCGAAGATTGATGCATCAGCCACATGGGCGCATTCCAATACACTGCAATCGACACCGCCGGGCAGGAACGTCAGGGCGTGCAGGAAGGCGATACTGCCAAACAGGTCAGGCAGCTATTGCGCGAACAGGGTCTGCTGCCGGTTACCGTCGAAGAAGTGCATCGCCGCGAAGCACGCAGCGACGCTGCCGGCAACTTCAGCAGGAAGCGCAACAAACGCATGAATGCGCGCGACCTGGCCCTGATCACGCGCCAATTGTCGACGCTGGTGCGTTCCGGTCTGCCACTCGATGAATCCTTGCTGGCGGTGTCGGAACAAACCGAACATCCGCATATCCGCAGCATCCTGATGGGCGTACGCGCCAAGGTGCTGGAAGGCCATCCGCTCGCGGAAGGTTTGGGTGACTTTCCCAGTTCCTTCCCGGAGATATACCGGGCGACCGTTGCTGCCGGCGAACAATCCGGCCACCTGGATACCGTGCTGGAACGGCTGGCGGATTACACCGAAGCGCGTGAGCAATTGCGCAGCCGCACCATCAATGCCCTGCTCTACCCGGTCATGCTGTTCGTGGTGTGTTCGGGCATCGTGATGTTGATGCTCACCTTCGTGGTGCCGAAGATCGTCAAGCAGTTTGATAACGCCAAAGCCGCATTGCCGCTGATGACACGCATCCTGATCGTGTTTTCAGATTTCATGCGCGACTGGGGCTTGTGGCTGTTAGTGGCGCTGGTGGTCACTGGCATGCTGTTTGCGCGTTCGCTGCGCAATGTTGATAACCGCCGGCGTTTTCATGCCTTCCTGCTGCGCGTCCCCCTATTGGGACGGGTGGTGCGCGGCACCAATACCACACGCTTTGCGCGTACTCTGGCCACCCTGACTTCCAGCGCCGTGCCGGTCCTCGACGCCCTGCGTATTTCCGGTGAAGTCGTCAACAATCTGCCCATGCGCGAAGCGGTGCAGGCTGCGGCCGTGAAGGTTCGCGAGGGCTCGCCCATCGGCAAATCCCTGGGCGCAACCCGGCAGTTCCCGCCGATGATGATTCACCTGATTTCCAGCGGCGAATCCAGCGGCGACCTGGAAACCATGCTGGATCGTGCCGCCACCAATCAGGAACGCGAGATGGATGCCGTGCTCGGCGCCTTCGTCGGTCTGCTCGGCCCATTGATGATCGTGGTCATGGCGGCGCTGGTGCTGTTCATCGTGCTGGCCATGTTGTTGCCGATCTTCCAGTTGAATGAACTGGTCGGTCACTGACTGGAGTGTGTCTGGCGTGGCAACTGCAACATAGCGCTTGCAGGACTGAAAGATTCCAAATATAAATCTGCGCAACAGCTTCCCCGCCACCTGACCACACGGCTTGCTGTCCATGAGCGAGAAACCTGAAGCCGATGACTTTGACGAAGACGCCGATCTCAACGGTGCCGACGGCGACGATTCCAGTTATGAATTCCTGATCGAGGACCTGGGACGCCCCAAACGTGGCAGTCTGCCGCAGGGCGAACCTGCCTGGCGCAAACTCGAGAAATACCGCGAGCAACGGGAAACTGCCGAACGAGTCTCCGATTTCGATGACTACGACATCGGCGATGCCGACGATCATCCTGGCGGCAAGCGCCGCCGCAGGCACAAGCCACGTCACTGATGTGCGTGACTTCCGGGCAAGCCGTTATCGAGTGGCCAGTTGTTGCGCAACTGATTCGGTGATCTTGATAGCCGTGGCCAACGCCCGGAGACCATCTTCGCCCGTCACTACCGGCTGACTCCCGGTACGCACCGCCTGCAGGAAGGCCTCGATCTCGCTGCGCAAGGCATCGCCCTGCTCAAATGACTGCTCATCAATCGCCACCTGCGCCGGTGAATCAACCGGTCCTGCTTCCTGCTTGCGCACCACGGTAAGAATCTTCTGTTGCAGGTCCACGGACAGATAGGCATCGTCCTGAAAAATGCGCAGTTTGCGCTCCTGCTTGAGGCTGACCCGGCTGGCCGTGGTATTGACCACGCAGCCACCGGCAAAACGGATGCGGGCGTTGGCGATGTCGATGTCCTGCGAGAAAACCTGCGCGCCCACGGCGTCGATGCTGGCAATCGGTTGACCCACCAGTTCCTGAATCAGATCAATGTCATGGATCATCAGATCCAGCACCACGCTGACATCGGTGCCGCGCTGTTTGAACGGCGCCAGACGATGCGATTCGATGAACCGCGGCGTATTGATCACCTTGGCCGCGGCCTGAATCGCAGGATTGAATCGCTCCAGATGCCCCACCTGCAACACGCAGCCCTTGCGTTTGGCCAGGTCAATCAGGCTTTGCGCCTGCGCCAGGGTTTCGGTAATGGGTTTCTCCACCAGCACGTGCGCGCCATGGTCGAGAAATGCCTCGGCAATGGCAAAGTGCAGCGGAGTCGGCACCACGATGCTGACCGCGTCCACCTTGCCCAGCAGTTCGCGATAATCCATCACTGCAGCCACGCCCAGCTCATCCGCCACCTTTTGCGCAGCGGCAGGAATGCTGTCCACTACCGCCACCAGCTCGGAATCCGGCAACTCGCGGTATTTCTGGGCATGGAATCTTCCCAGATAGCCCACGCCGATCACCGCCGTACGCAATTTTTTCGCCGTTTGTCCGGTCATGTTGTACTCGTCGTTATCGTCAATCACTGGTCAATCATTGCAATGCGGCGGCACTTTACTGGAAGATGCCCGAAACTGGCAGCCTTGAATAATCATGGATCAAAGCAACTTCTCCCTGCGTCGCGAACTGCTGATCGCCAGCCTGGCCACCGCTCTGTCGGCGCTGCTGCTGCCAGGACTCATCTATGTGATCGGCGGCCGCCTGTTCGGTGCCTATGGCAGCACGGGCGGCGTGCTCAGCCTGTACCGGACGACGCTGACTGATGTGGTCGTGCCCAAATTAACCGCCTGGATCATTGTGTTTGGCCCGGCCCTGTCTTTGTTGCTGTTGCGGCTGAGTTTCCATCTGACTCGTCAAACTCCGGAGTCAGCCTCTCAAACACAACCTCCCTCACGTCGCGAACCCACCATCAACAGCTGAGGGATCGCCAGAAATGTGAACAGGCTCGCAATTCCGGCATCACGCGCTTCAAAGCCGGATCGCCGATGTGCTTATGTCTGTCCAATTGGTCACTGCCCCACAATCTAATGGGTGTTGACGCTTGGAGAACCGAGCCATGACGTTCCAGAAAACTTCGCCGTCAAAAAATGCCGCCGGCTCGCCCTTGCCGGCTAAACCGAGGCATCAGACGTCCGTGCCAAATTCAGTTCCGGGCAGCCAACGTCAATCAACCTTGCCGCAACCTGACAAGCTGGAAAATGACACGGGCAACAAAGGCTTTGACCCCTACAACAGCGGTGCTTTTGACCGGCGCCATACCTGGGAACGGGTGAACCGTAAATAAAACCGGTCAGTGCCGCCACACCAGAAAACCGGTCAGCAACACCGACCCCCACATCGCCAACTGCGCCCGCCAGCGCCAGGGCAGGTTTTTCATCAAGCTGTAGATCGCAGCACCGGACACGGCCGCCAGGGCGAGAAATAACAGGCAGTAAAACGGCAAACGAGTGATTTCCGCACCCAGTTGCTCGGACTCGCCACGAATCAGCCAGAAAATGACCAGCACCCCGTTCAAGCCGAACGCAATGGCGACTGCCGAACCGAACACAATGGCCGTCAATACTGCTAATGGGCCCACGAACTGCCAGCTCCTGCAACAATTGCCACAAAACTCTCCCGAGAAGGGCTTGATTGCCTCACTGCCCGCCTCTACTCTGCCTGAGTGTCCAGCCAGATCCTGGACCGCGATTTCGGGCAGTGAGTGTAACAGGCAATGACTTCATCCACCGCGAACAGACATCTTCACAAGCGCAGCCTCATGCTGAGCATTGCGGCTGGCATGGTGCTGGTGCTGGGCCTGTCCAATTCCTCGCATGCGCCCATCACCATCGCTGCGGCCGCAGCCGATACCGGCGGCTATGCGCCCACCGAGAAACAACGCCGGG
>JBFWSR010000008.1:0-135297 GCA_050248275.1 Steroidobacteraceae bacterium | reverse complement strand
CGCATGCAGCGAGGCGACGCCATTGACCTTGTGGCTGCCCACCACCGACAGATAGGCCATGCGCACGCGCCGGTCGCCATTCTCTTCAACCAGAGACATGCGGCGGCGGCGCTCCAGATCCTGCGGGTAACGCTGGCTGACTGCTTCGAGAAAGTCGCGGTTGATCTGATAAAGAATCTGCAAATGTCGCGGCAGCAGCCGTTCGAACAGCGACACCGACCAGGTTTCCAGTGCTTCAGGCAGCAGTGTGTGATTGGTATAGGCGCAGGTACGTTGCGTAATGGCCCAGGCTTCCGCCCATTCCAGTTTGTGATGATCCACCAGCAAGTGCATCAATTCCAGGATCGTCAGCGCCGGATGCGTGTCATTGAGCTGAATGGCGACGGCGTCGGACAGTTCCTGCAAGGGACGATGGTTGCACAGATGCTGCGCCACCAGATCCTGCAAGGAAGCGCTGACAAAGAAATACTGTTGCTTGAAGCGCAGTTCCTTGCCCTGTGGCGTGGTGTCGTCCGGGTACAGCACGCGCGACAGATTCTTGGCGTCAATCTGATCGGCCACTGCGGCGGCATAATTGCCGGCATTGAAATGTTCCACCTTGAATGGAATCACCGCGCGTCCCGACCACAGGCGTAGATGGTTGACCGCCGGGCTCTGGTTGCCGGGAATGAGGATGTCGTAACCCACCGCCCACACGTCCTGAGTGTCCACCCAGTGACAATGTATCTTGCCTTGCGCATCGCGTTCAGACTGGCAATGGCCGCCGAAGTGCACCATGTAGCGCACGCCGCCGCGGCCGCTTTCCCAGAAGTTCTGGTATTGCAGCCATGAGCTGGCCACTTCGCGCTGCGAACCATCGGCCGCAATCTTTTGCTGGAAGATGCCGTAGTCATAGCGGATGCCATAGCCAGTGGCGGCATAGCCCAATGTGGCCAGCGAATCGAGAAAGCACGCGGCCAGTCTGCCCAGACCGCCGTTGCCCAGGCCCGGATCTTCTTCTTCCTCGGCAATCGCGTCCAGGTCATGACCCATGCTGCGCATGGCTTCGCGCACTTCGGTGAGCACCATGGGCGGGAAAGCGGACAATGCATTGATCAGACTGCGGCCCAGCAGGAACTCCATCGACAGATAACACACGCGTTTCACATGCGCCGCGTTGGCCCGCCGCCAGGTGGCCAGCCATTGATCGGTCAGTTCTTCGCGTACCGCTAGCACCAGTGCGTCGTAAATATCGCGGCGTGTAGCACTGGCGGGGTCGCGGCCCAGACGACGCTGCAGTCGATCGACGATGGCCTCGCGTACGTGGCCACTATACAAACGCACAGCCGGGGTGATTGCATTGATTGGCAAGTCACTCATGATGATTTCCGGTTCCCTGTTACTTGGTGGCAGGCTGCGTTTCGACGCTGATGACGCGTTCGGCGGCGATTTTCCAGACGCCGGCATCGCGAATCAGGCGCAGCTCCTTGCGTACGCTGCTGTTGCCGAATTGCTGCGTGAAACTGGCCAGGCGTTGATCGCCGCCCAGTTGCGTGACCTTGAGTTTGTCGACGCGTGCATTCGGTAGCGGGCCACTGGCCACTTCTGCGCCACGTTGCGCCAGCCAGGCGGTGCTGCCTGCCGGCGCATCCGTTTCAAACTTGTCGGCGTACATGGCCAGTACCGCGGTGCTGTTGCGATCCGCCCAGGCTTGCGCCCAGTCGGCGACCATTTCTTCCGGTGAGGCGGCGATCCGCCCCGCCGTGCCGAAGTATGAAGGCGCACGCTGCAGGCAGGCGGTTTTGTCGATCGGTTTGCCACTGCTGGCCGGGATTTTCAGGGCATTGCGCCGATCCGGCGTTGCCATATCGGCAGGCGTTGTCAGGGGTGGGTGTTCCTGCGCATTCAGGTAAGCCCCCCGGTTTTCGCCGCACTTGGCTGGCTTGGGCGTCGAGTTGCAGGCGCCGAGAATCAGCAATATGCCCAGCAAGGCAGAGGTGAGCGACAAACGGAGATGGTTTTGGAATGAAATTGCCATGGGGATTACTGCTGGAGTACTCAGATTGAGGCCGTTACCGGCGCGATAAGCGATTAAATTAAGCAGGCAGGTCAATAGACTTGAAGCGGCAGCGCTGGTTCGCAGCCACTGCGTGTGGGTATCCCGCTAAGCTACCGGCGGTGGCCACGTCTGTCTAGCACGGGTCCAGTTGTTCAAGCAGTTGATTGGAGTACGGCATATGCAGATCGGCATGGTGGGTTTGGGGCGCATGGGCGCCAATATGGTACGACGACTGTTGCGTCACCAGCACGAATGCGTGGTGTTTGACACGCATCCCGATGCAGCGGCCGGTTTGATAGCGGCCGGGGCGGTGGCGGCGGATTCGCTGGCAACACTGGTAGCACAACTGCGTGCACCGCGCACGGTGTGGCTGATGCTGCCCGCAGCGGTAGTAACGAAGGTCATTGCCGAATTGCAGGCACTATTGCAACCCGGTGACGTGATTGTCGATGGCGGCAATTCCGATTATCGCGATGCCATTGCCCATGCGCAGCGCCTGCGAGCGCGGCAGCTCGAGTTTGTGGATGTGGGCACCAGTGGCGGCGTCTGGGGCCTGGAATCCGGTTACTGCCTGATGATTGGCGGCGCTGCTCCGACCGTTGCCCGGCTCACGCCTGTTTTTGCGGCCTTGACGCCATCTTCTGCGCCGGGTGCGGGCAATAGCGCGCAGCAGGGCTATTTGCATTGTGGGCCGGCGGGGGCGGGACACTTCGTCAAGATGATTCACAACGGCATTGAATATGGATTGATGGCCGCCTATGCGGAAGGCTTCAATCTGCTGGCGCATGCGGGCCGCGGTCTGCAACAGCAAGCTGCCGATGCCGAAACGGCGCCACTGACTACACCTGAAAACTATCAGTTCAATTTTGATGTACCGGCCATTGCCGAGCTGTGGCGCCATGGCAGTGTGGTGCGTTCCTGGCTGCTGGATCTCACCGCCGAAGCCTTGCAGGCCGATCCACAGTTGCAGGGTTTTGCCGGACGTGTTGCGGATTCGGGCGAGGGTCGGTGGACCTTGCAGGCGGCAGTCGATCTGGGCGTACCGATGCCGACATTGGCAGCGGCCCTGTTTGCGCGCTTCAGTTCGCAGAACGAAAACCAGTACGCCAACAAGCTGCTGTCGGCCATGCGCCAGCAATTCGGCGGACACGCTGAAAAGAAAATCGATAATGGATGATGGAAAATTGATAACGTCAGGGCCATCAGCAGTCATTCATTAGCGGCAGCCGGATAGTGTCAATGCCCAATCCTCAATTTGTTGCGCCACGTTCCGATGCGCTGGTTTTATTTGGGGCCACCGGCGATCTGGCGCACAAGAAAATTTTCCCTGCGGTGTATTCACTGGCGCGGCGTGGTTTGCTGAACATGCCGGTGATCGGTGTGGCGTCATCTGACTGGAACGATGAGCAACTGCGACAGCATGCCGCTTCGGGCGTCCAGCAATATGGAACAGGTTATGACGCGGACAGTTTCGCGTCGTTCGCAGCGCAAATGCGTTATGTGCGCGGCGACTACCGGGATGCCGCCACCTTTACCGCCTTGCACGCCGCACTCGGCGCGGCGCAACGGCCCTTGCACTATCTGGCGATCCCACCCAGCCTGTTTCCCGATGTGATTCAGGGCCTGTGTGCATCGTCCTGCGCCAGGGGCGCACGCCTGGTGGTGGAGAAACCTTTTGGTCGCGATCTGGATTCGGCGCTCAAACTGAATTCGGTACTGGCGGCCGCATTTGACGAAGCCAATGTATTTCGCATCGATCATTATCTCGGCAAGGAGTCGGTGCAGAACCTGTTGTACTTCCGTTTTGCCAACTCCTTTCTGGAGCCGATCTGGAACCGCAACTACGTCGAGCGAGTGCAGATCACCATGGCGGAAAATTTCGGCGTGCAGGGACGTGGCCGCTTTTACGAGGAAGTGGGCGCGCTGCGCGATGTGGTGCAAAACCATTTATTGCAAGTGGTGGCGCATATCGCCATGGAACCGCCCACCGGCAAAGGCGCCGAACCCTTGCGCGATGAACGCGCCAAGGTATTACGCGCCATTCGTCCTCTGACCGACGATCATCTGATTCGCGGCCAGTTCATCGGTTATCGCCAGGAAGCGGGCGTGGCGGCGGATTCCCAAGTGGAAACCTATGTGGCAGTGGAGTTGTATGTGGATTCCTGGCGCTGGCAGGGCGTGCCCTTCTACGTTCGTACCGGCAAATGCTTGCCCGTTACGGCTACCGAAGTGATGGTCGAACTGAAGCCACCGCCGCAGCGCATTTTTGATTACATTGGCGATGAGCATCCCAATTATCTGCGCTTCCGTCTTGGTCCGGGACGGGTGACCATTGCGCTGGGGGCGCGCGCCAAACTGCACGGCGAAACCATGCGGGGTCAGGAAGTGGAATTGTTTGCCGCCAATATGCAGGGCGATGAAATGTCGGCTTACGAACGCCTGATCAACGATGCGCTCAAGGGCGATGGCACCTTGTTCGCGCGTGGCGATGGCATCGAATCCGCCTGGCGTGTGGTGAATCCGGTGTTGTCGACGGACAAGCCGGTGCATTTTTACGAGCCGGGTTCCTGGGGGCCGATCATTGCCGATCCATTCCTGCCGCTGCCGGGCAGGTGGCGAAATCCCACAGAAGCGACCTGAAATTTTCGTCGGCCGAAGGGGCCTGATAATGGTGGGCGCGCCAGTGAATACCGTCATTTATCAAGGTCGGTTAACGACCGAGGCTGTGTGAAAACACTTTGAAATAGGCATCGGATATAATCAAGCATCGGTTGGCGGGAGTGATTCATGAAGCGCTTTATCGAAGCTGAAGACCGGTCGCAAAGCACGCTGTTCCCCGAGAGTCTGGACGAATACATCGATGAAGATAACCCGGTACGGGTCATTGACGTGTTCGTCGATGAGCTGGATCTGCCGACGCTCGGATTCGACGGCATGACGCCCGCAGACACTGGCAGGCCAGCCTACCATCCTGCAACGCTACTCAAAATCTACATCTACGGTTACCTCAATCGCGTTCAGTCCAGTCGACGCCTGGAGCGTGAGTCACAACGTAACGTTGAGCTGATCTGGCTGACGGGTAAGCTGATGCCGGACTTCAAGACGATTGCAGACTTCCGTAAAGACAATGGTCCGGCCATTCGCAGCGTCTGTCGTGAGTTCATCCTTTTGTGCCGTAACCTCAAGCTGTTTTCCGAAGCAATCGTGGCCATTGATGGCAGCAAGTTCAAAGCGGTCAACAACCGTGACAAGAACTTCACTGATCGCAAGCTAAAGGCACGCATGCAGCAGTTAGAAGAAAGCATCGCGCGTTACCTGACTGAACTGGATCGAGCAGACCGAGAGCCGACCTTGGTGACCGAGGCCAGGGTTGATCATCTCAAGAACAAGGTTGCCACGGTCAAGGCGCAGATGCGCAAACTCAAACAGATTGGTGAGCAGATGGCCCAAGCGCCAGATGGGCAGCTATCACTGACCGATCCCGATGCGCGCTCGATGGCCACCAGCGGCCGCGGTACAGGGATAGTGGGTTATAACGTGCAAGTCGCCGTCGATAGCCGGCATCACCTGATTGTGGCGCATCAAGTCACCAACCTTGGGCATGACCGAACCCAATTAACCTCAATGGCCACCTTGGCACGGGAAGCCATTGGCGCCGACACCCTGACGGCCGTGGCCGATCGCGGCTACTTTAAAGGAGAAGAATTCAAGCCTGTGAGCAGCTTGGCATTGCTCCTGTGATGCCCAAGACCATGACCTCGAACAACACGGCTCAAGGGCAGTTCGATAAACGCGACTTCATCTACGACGCACAACGCGATGAATATCGCTGCCCTGCAAAGCAGCATGCCATCCGTCGCTTCACCGCAGTCGAGCATGGCGTCACGGTCCATAAGTATTGGTCCTCTGCATGTCCTCGCTGCCCGATCAAAACACGCTGCACCAACGGTGACTACCGGCGGATCACTCGCACGGAATACGAAGACGCCCTTGATCGAATGCAAGCTCGGCTGGATGCCATGCCGGATGCGATGCGCGTGCGACGGCAAACGGTTGAGCATACCTTCGGCACGCTCAAATCATGGATGGGGGCTACGCACTTTCTGACCAAAACAATGCCGCGTGTGAGCACTGAGATGAGCTTGCAAGTACTGGCTTATAACTTCAAACGCCTGTTGCAGATGCTCGGAACACAACAACTTATCCATGTGATCAGAACGTAGATCGTATTGGCTTCATGATCCAGGTTTAACAACAAAATCTTGTCTATCTTGCCCAATTGATTGGCCAGGCACGCGACAACCTTGCACTGAATTCACGTTTTCACACGGCCTCGACCCATTGCGGACACTCGACCCACTTCGAAATCCGTCACTTGAAATGGCCTAAGCAGACGAATCATTGAGATGTGGAGCATGGCTGTGGTCACGCACGGGACTGACAAACCGCCATGGCTGAAAGGGTTATCGGGAGTCTCTCAACTGCCGGGAATTGATATGGCCACATCTGGTGCGCTGTTCAGTCGTGCCTATCAAGCTCATAGGCAGAATCACTTAGCGCCGATCATACACAGCGGTTTAAGCTAGCTTAAACCAATCAACAGAGTGAGTTCGTCATGTCAGAAGTAAAGAAGTGTCCCATCATGCACGGAGGAGTGACATCGGCCAGCATGTCGAAGATGGACTGGTGGCCCAAGGCACTCAACCTCGACATCCTGCATCAGCATGACACCAAGACCAACCCGCTGGGCAGCCACTTCAACTATCGCGACGAGCTCAAGAAGCTCGACGTCGAAGCATTGAAAAAAGACCTCAAAGCACTGATGACCGACAGTCAGGTCTGGTGGCCGGCGGACTGGGGTCACTATGGCGGCTTGATGATCCGCATGGCCTGGCATTCGGCAGGCACCTACCGCATCGCCGATGGCCGTGGTGGCGGCGGCACGGGCAATCAGCGTTTCGCACCGATCAGTTCCTGGCCCGACAACGCCAATCTGGACAAGGCGCGCCGCCTGCTGTGGCCGATCAAGAAGAAATACGGCAACAAACTCAGCTGGGCCGATCTGATCATCCTTGCCGGCAACATGGCTTACGAGTCGATGGGGTTGAAGACTTTCGGCTTCGCATTCGGCCGTGAAGACATCTGGCATCCCGAAAAAGACACTTACTGGGGTTCGGAACGGGAATGGCTGGCACCCAGCGGCAGCGCGGGCAGCCGCTACTCCGGTGAGCGTGATCTGGAAAATCCGCTGGCCGCGGTGATGATGGGCCTGATCTACGTCAACCCGGAAGGCGTGGACGGCAAGCCCGATCCGCTCAAGACAGCTCATGATGTGCGCGTTACCTTCGCACGCATGGCGATGAATGACGAGGAAACCGTGGCCCTCACCGGCGGCGGTCACACCGTGGGTAAAACCCACGGCAATGGCAACGCCACGAATCTCGGCCCGGCCCCGGAAGGCGCCGATCTCGATGAACAGGGCCTGGGCTGGATGAATCACAAAACCCGCGGGATCGGCCGCGATACGGTGACCAGCGGCATCGAAGGCGCATGGACGTCGCATCCGATGAAATGGAATACCGGCAAAGGTGGTTATTTCGATCTGCTGTTGCGCTATGACTGGTGGCTACAGAAATCGCTTGCCGGCGCGCATCAGTGGGAGCCAGTCAACATCGCCGAAGAAGACATGCCGGTCGATGTGGAAGATCCGGCGATTCGCCGCAAGCCGATCATGACCGACGCCGACATGGCGATGAAGTTCGATCCAGTCTATCGCAAGATCGCCGAGCGCTTCCGCGACGATCCGGCTTATTTCGAGCAGATGTTCGCGCGCGCCTGGTTCAAACTGACCCACCGCGACATGGGGCCGAAGTCACGCTACATCGGCCCGGATGTGCCCAAGGAAGACCTGCTCTGGCAAGATCCGATCCCCACCGGCCGCAAGGACTACGACGTGGCCGCCGTGAAGGCGAAAATTGCTGCCAGCGGCTTGAGCGTTACCGAGATGGTATCGACTGCCTGGGACAGCGCCCGCACCTTCCGCGGTTCGGACAAGCGTGGCGGCGCCAATGGTGCCCGCATCCGGCTGGCGCCGCAGAAGGACTGGGAAGGCAACGAACCCGCGCGTCTCGCGAAAGTGCTGGTGGTGTACGAAAAGATCGCTGCCGAGACCGGCGCCAGTGTGGCCGATGTGATCGTGCTGGCTGGTAACGTCGGCATCGAGCAGGCGGCCAAGGCAGCCGGCGTCAGCGTCAGCGTACCGTTCGCGCCGGGTCGCGGTGATGCCCTGCAGGCCATGACGGATATCGAATCGTTCGAAGTGCTGGAGCCGCTGGCCGATGGCTTCCGCAACTGGCTCAAGAAGGACTACGTCGTCACGCCCGAAGAATTGTTGCTGGATCGCGCGCAGCTGATGCGGTTGACAGCCTGCGAAATGACCACGCTGGTTGGCGGCATGCGTGTGCTCGGCACCAATCACGGCGGCAGCCAGCACGGTGTGTTCACCGATCGCACCGGTGCACTGACCAATGACTTCTTCGTCAACCTGACCGACATGGCCTATACGTGGAAACCAGCGGGCAATAACCTGTACGAAATCCGTGATCGCAAGACCAATGCAGTCAAATGGACGGCGACGCGGGTCGATCTCGTGTTCGGCTCCAACTCGATTCTGCGCGCCTATGCAGAGGTATATGCTCAGGACGACAACAGGGAGAAATTCGTGAATGACTTTGTCGCGGCATGGACGAAGGTCATGAACGCTGATCGCTTCGATCTGACTTGACACTTGGCGTGCATCCCTGCGCCGCGCTTGCTCGCGGCGCAGGGATAATTGAATTCACCCGGAATTTGAGGTCTGAGTTTCTTCAGCCTGCCGGTTCATTCTCAGAGGAGAGCGACTGAACTCCCAATGGAGTTTTTGTAGAACCTATCTCAAATTCGTTTGAGCATCATATTTATGCAGGCGAGCTGCACGAAGCCGAGGAAATTGTGGGCGTAGTATTCCCAGCGAACCAGCAACCGACGTTGCCATTGCAGCCATGCGAAGAAGCGCTCGACGATCCAGCGCCGTTCGTAACGACGCAATTTTCGCCCGTCTTGGGTGCGCGGTTTCTTTCGCCCGGCGCGATGCGGCGAGATCATCTCGATGCCGTCCTCACGCAACTCATCGTCCAGTTTGTCACTGTCGTAAGCACGATCACCAATCAGGTTCTCGGGCTTGGCTTCAATCATGTAAAAGTCAACACTCAGTTGCACCAGCGTTACTTCATGGTGGTTCGCCGCATGCGTGCTCACTGCCAATGGCAATCCATGACGATCCACTATCGCCATGATTTTGACGCCCTTTCCGCGCTTGGTCTTGCCGATTTCATCGCCGCCACCTTTGGCCGAAGCAAACGTCGCATCGATAAAACTCTCACGCTCGTCAATCGCTCCTTGCTCGCGCAGCGCGTTTGCCAAATGGGTCAGAACGTCGCGCAACACCTCGCAGCGGCACCATTGTTGAAAGCGGCGGTGAACCGTTTTGTAGTTGGGATAACACTGCGGCAGCATGTGCCATTGCGCACCGGTGTTCAGAATCCACAGCACGCCTTCCAGTACCTTGCGCGAGGCAATCGGTTTCGGACCAGGTCGTCCGGCTTCGGGACTTTCTTCGGGAAAGTGTTCTCGAATCCGATTCCAGTGCTCATCGCTTAGCTTCAACATATTCATGATTTTACATGTTTATGCATCGCGAACGAATTTGAGATAGGTTCTAGACAATGAGATATGGCGAATCAAGAAAAGGCGAAGACACCCGTTATTGACATCGGCATCAATAGCAATGATCGAGAGAAAATTGTTGATGGACTGTCAGCGCTGCCGGCAAACAACTACACGCTTTATTTTTATGACGCACAATTTCCACTGGAACGTCAAAGGTCCGCAGTTTAACAGACTGCACAACCTGTTCATGACACAGCAAGAGATCAACGAATCGCTCAAATGGGAAGAGATCCTCAGATAAAGCACTCCGCGACCAGTTCTATGCCGGGCAGCTTTGCTGCTTTCTGAGCAAACGTTAGCAAAGGCGCATGGCCGATGGCGGCGGATAGACTGACATGAAAGTAGTCGATAAAATCCGCAGCCACGTCTGACGAAACCATTTTCTTGACCCGCAGACAAACGCGTCCTGCACGGCGCCTGACACGTCTCACGTTTCTTGCTCTTCCTTCAATAATGTTGTGTATCAGGCGGCGGTATCGGCGGCTCAGTTGCGTGGCTACTTGTCTTTGCCGTGGCTGCTACGCCGATACACCAAATAGCTTGCCTACTCCGGCGGTCAATGCCATGGCCAGGGTTCCCCAGAACGTTACCCGGACGGCTCCCCGAAATGGCGGTGCTCCGCCGGCTATGGCGGCCAAGGCGCCCAGCGAGGCGAGGAATACCAGCGACAAGGAGGCGACGGTGAGGGGCAGATACTCAAGTGGCGCGAACCATGCGGTGAGCAGGGGGAGTACTGCTCCTATTGAAAACATTAGAGCGGAAGCTACGGCGGCTTCAATGGGTTTGGCTGCCATGACCTCTGTGATGCCGATATCATCTCGTGCGTGAGCGCCAAGTGCATCGTGCTTCATTAATCGTCTGGCAACCTCCTGAGCGAGATCATCTGAAAGTCCCCGGCGCCTGTAAATTTGCGCCAGTTCATTGGTTTCCGATTCGCCATCTTCTTGTATCGAACGCCTCTCCAATTCCAGATCGGCACGTTCAGTATCTGCTTGCGAACGCACCGATACGTACTCGCCAGCGGCCATTGACATGGCGCCGGCTACCAGCCCTGCGGTGCCCGTGAGAAGTACATTTTCGTGGGAGATGTTCGCGGTTGCAACACCGACAATCAGGCTTGCTGTAGACACAATGCCATCATTGGCTCCGAGCACAGCGGCCCGGAGCCAACCCACACGATGGGATTTGTGCGACTGTTCGTGAGTCACTGCAAGGCGTCCGGCAAATCAGATATCAGGCAATGATAATCTGATTAAGAGCGCCTTGTTGTCCAGCGAATCCTGTTACTACTCTGATCAGTACGCCGGGTAAACACTGCAGAACGCTAATATGACCTGTTACATACAGCTTGCGTGGTGGTGACGGCGTCGCTATCACAGATGAAGCAATCTCCGTCGATGCAGATGATTAGGAAGAACATACACACATCTCTGCCACAGCCAGCCTGGCGACGCACGGCTGGTGGGATTCATCTTGGCCTCAACCCCTATTTAGTACTGCGCGTTCTTGATCCACTTTAATCGATAATTGTTCTGGCCGACTGACACGACCATATCGCGCTTGAATGCACCAACGATGCACCGGAGCACCTTTAATATCGGATCAGTGCAAGATAGAAACGGAGGGGCACGTTCCGACGGTTCTCAACAAATTGAATATCTGCTTCCGGGGCAGAAAGCGGCCACTCATGCGACTGCTATCAAGAAAATTGGAACCCGTGTGCGACCGGCTGCTTAGGGCCGATCCGAGTCACTGGCCTACGCCCAATCCTTGTAGTTCTTTCGGCGTTAAATTGCGCCATTCGCCACGTGCCAGATCGCCCAGATGAATGTGCATGATGCGTACGCGTTGCAGGCGATGCACCTTGTAGTTGAAGGCGGCGCACATGCGGCGAATCTGCCGGTTCAGACCCTGTGTCAGGATGATGCGAAAACAGTTGGGTCGCACGCGGGTGACGATGCAGGGTTCGGTGAGCGTGCCCAGGATACGCACGCCGCTGGCCATGCCTTGCAGAAAGGCATCGGTCACCGGGCGATCGACAGTGACCAGGTATTCCTTTTCATGCGCATTTTCGACCCGCAATATTTCGTTGACGATGTCGCCGTTGTTGGTCAGCAAAATCAGTCCTTCGGAATCCTTGTCGAGCCGGCCGATGGGAAAGATGCGTTCCGGATGCCCTACGAACTCGACGATGTTGTCCTTGATCTGCGGCTCACTGGTGCAGGTGATGCCCACTGGTTTGTTGAGCGCGATGTAGACATGCTGTTTTCTTGAGCCGATGGGCTGACCATCAATGCATACCGAATCGCCTTCGCTGACCTTGCTGCCCAGCGTCGCGGTGTCGCCGTTGATGGTGATGCGGCCGGCTTCGATCCAGGCGTCGGCCTCACGGCGCGAACACACGCCCGTTTCGCTGATGAATTTGTTGATGCGTTTTGCAGTCATGAACAGCTAGCCGCCGGCTTTCTTCACTGTGTAGCCCAGCTTGCTCAACTCGGCGACCAGCGTGTCGCGGTGCTCGCCCTGGATTTCGATCATGCCGTCTTTGGTAGTGCCGCCGGTACCGCAGCGTTTCTTTAGTTGCGTGCACAGCTTGTCCAGTTCGGCAGGCGCCAGCGCCAGACCGGAAATCACATTCATGCTCTTGCCGCCGCGGCCCTTGGTTTCCCGGCTGATGCGCACGATGCCGTCGCCCCTGGTCGCGGGCTTTGGCTGTTTGCAGATGCAGGCTGCAACGGACCGGTTGCATTGGGGACAGAGACGGCCGCCATCGGTGGAGTAAACCAGGCCGGCTGCGCCGCTATTGATCTTTGTTTTCTGCATGAGGATAGTGATGCGACTTGATGAATCAGTATGCCGATAAGCGTAGCGCTTGTGCGACCGCTGTGCTATCCAGCATCAAATTGCCTTGCAGGTTGCAGTCATGAACGGTCCCGCGCGCTTCACTCCTTACATTGCCGCTGAAACACATTTGCCGGAATTCACGCTGCGTGCGGTGCTGGTGGGCACGGTGCTGGGCATGATCTTCGGTGCTTCATCGCTGTATCTGGTGCTGAAAGTCGGACTCACGGTCAGCGCTTCGATACCCGTGGCCGTCATTTCGCTGACACTGTTCAAGCTGGCAACGCGTCTTGGCGGTCGCGATGCCAGCATTCTGGAAAACAACATTGCGCAAACCGCCGGTTCGGCCGGTGAATCGATTGCCTTCGGTGTGGGCGTGACCATGCCAGCCATCATGATTCTGGGTTTCGAACTGGAATTGACGAGGGTGATGCTGGTGGCGGCCATCGGCGCATTGCTGGGCATCCTGATGATGATTCCCCTGCGTCGCGCCTTGATCGTGCATGAACACGGCAGATTGAGGTACCCGGAAGGTACGGCGTGTGCGGAAGTATTGAAGGCTGGCGCCTCGTTAGAGTCGCGCGCTGCGGCATCGACAGAAGCACGGGCGGAGGAGGCGCGTGGCGCGTTGCAGGGGTTGAGTGCGCGCACCATCTTTGCGGGTTTTGGCATCGGGTTGGTGTACAAGATATTGATGGCGGCTTTCAAACTGTGGAAAGACGTGCCGGAAAAGGTGTTTGCAGCGCCATTCAAATCCGCTTCGATCAGCGCCGAAGTGTCGCCGGAACTGCTGGGCGTGGGTTACATCATCGGGCCGGCCATTGCCGCCACCATGTGTGCCGGTGGCGTGCTGACCTATCTGGCGTTGATCCCCATGATCCAATATTTCGGTGGCGCCATGACGCAGCCACTGGCGCCGGGCACCGTGCCGATTGCCGACATGAGCGCAGCGGCGATTCGCAGTGCCTATGTGTTGTACATCGGCGCGGGCGCCGTGACGGCGGGCGGCATCATCAGCCTGATTCGTTCGTTGCCGATGATCGTCGGCAGTCTCAAACATGGCCTGGGTACTGGCCTGATGCAGGCAAAACCGCTGTCCGGGTTGCGCACCGAGCAGGATCTGTCATTCAAGCATGTGCTGGTCGGCGTCGTGGTGTTGATTGTGTGGATCATGAGTGCAGGTTCGTTGCATATGAATCTGCTGGGCGCGGTATTGCTGCTGGTGTTTGGTTTTCTGTTTGTCAGTGTGTCGTCGCGGTTGACGGGTGAGATCGGTTCATCATCCAACCCGATTTCGGGCATGGTGATCGCCACGCTGCTGTTGACTTGTTTGGTGTTTCTCGCTCTGGGCTGGACAGGCACGGACTATTACGTGACCGCCTTGTCGGTGGGCGGCATTGTCTGCGTGGCGGCGGCCAATGGCGGCACGACTTCGCAGGACCTCAAAACCGGCTTTCTGCTGGGCAGCACGCCTCGTTTGCAGCAGTACGCGATTGTCATCGGCAGTTTGATGTCGGTGCTGATATTGGGACCGATCCTGATGCAGCTCAATCAAACTGCCACAGTGTATGTGCCCGTTGCGCAACTGGCCGCACAGGATTTGCAAACCGATGTGCGGCTGCTGGCCGGGAACCGCGAGTCGTTGCAGGGGCCGCAGGCTCGTGAAGATCACCTCAGCTATCTGGTATGGCACAAACGCGACGAACAAGGCGGACCGGCAGGCAAGTATCTGGTGAATGATCAGGGAAGAGCGATATGGCTGGTGGACCCCGGCATTAATGGACGCTTTACCCAGCGTCCCGATGGTACAGAGGTGCGTAAATTCGATGCTCCCAAGGCCACGCTGATTTCCTACATCATTCGCGGCGTACTGGACCGCGAGCTTCCATGGAGTCTGGTGCTGCTGGGCGTGATGATCGCGCTGACCGTGGAAATGTGTGGTATCAGCTCCCTGCCGTTTGCGGTGGGCGTCTATCTGCCGCTTTCAACGACGACGCCGATCCTGCTCGGCGGCTTGCTGCGCTGGTGGCATGATCGTGGTCGCCGCAAAGCCGCCGTGCTGCGTGGCGACAGCAATGAAGTACAGGCGGCAAACGCGGATCGCAGCCCGGGAGTATTGATGGCCTCGGGCTATATTGCCGGGGGCGCGATTGCCGGCATCGTGATTGCCTTGATGGCGGGGGTGTTCGAAACCACTGATGCCAGACTGACGGGATGGGCGCAGGCACATAACCCGTTTTATTCCGGAGCCTGGGCTGATGTACTGGCGCTGATGCCGTTTGTGTTGCTGGGCACTGCGCTGTGGTGGACAGGGCGGGGTAGAACGGCTCGCTGAAGATTTCCACTTCAGTCCAACAGCCTGGAGGCACGAAATCCATTTGTGGACTTCGCAACCAGCGGCTGTTGGCTTCTGTGAAGCCCGCCCAAGGCGGGTCTGGACACCGGTTGAGACTTAGCCTTCCGCGCCGGCCTGAAGCGACAGGAACAGGGCGACACCGACCAGAAACACGACTGCTACGATTGACATGACATACCTCCAACTACCAAACCAATATTTGCTGCATTGCAGTATTGGTGCGATGCAGCATATGACTGCTTATGCCGCAATGCAATAGGTAACATTGATTTCCAAGCTCTGTGAGAAGCGGTTTTGGCTTCTTTGGGTGGTTCGGTATTTATTTAACATATTGATTTATAATAATTTTATTGAAATGAAGTGCAGTGCTGAACATTCGCGTGATGATGCTGAAACTGTGAGATTCTGCACACTGCAGCCGGGCGCCAAAACAGGACTTTGTTCCTCCAAGCGCCTGTTCCTTCCTGTTGGTAGGGGCATGCTTGAATGCTGGCTAGGTGAGTTTTCAGACGAGAGAAGGCAATGAACAGTCGATGGCTGAGTATTGGTTTGAGCTGCATGGTGGCGATGGCTTTCAGCAAACAGGCACTCCCAACGACCTGGGCGGCCACTACGAACGAAGGCATCAGCCAAAGCATCGCGACCAGTAGTTCGGTGAGTGGTCTGGAGATGCGTTATGTCGATCCGTCGGTGCGTCCCCAGGACGATTTGTATCGCTATATCAACGGTCGTTGGCTGGATTCCGTGGCGATTCCATCAGACAAGGCGCGCTACGGCGCATTCAATGAACTGGCTGATGCTACCGAAACACAGCTGCGCAGCATTGTTGATGAGTTGTTGCAAGCGCAGGTACCGCTGGACAACAGCGAAGCGCAGAAAATTCGCGATCTCTATGCCAGCTTCATGGATGAAGCCCGTCTGGAAATATTGGGCTTGCAACCCCTGCAGGCAGAGCTGCAGGCAATAGACAAGCTGGATTCGCCGGCTGCGCTGGCGGCGCACATGGCGCATCTGGTGCAGATCGGAGTCAACGTGCCGTTGGTGCCCTATGTGCATCAGGATAATCGCGATTCCACACGCTATGCCGTCGATCTGTATCAGGCGGGCCTCGGTTTGCCGGATCGCGATTACTACCTGCAGGACGGTGAGGAGGGCGCTTACAAAAAAATACGTGCTGCCTATCGCGAACACATCACAGTCATGCTGCAACTGGCCCGACAGCCGCATGCTGTTGCTGACGCGCAAAAAATAGTACGGCTGGAAACTGCATTGGCGAAGGCGCAATGGGACAAGGTCATCAATCGCGATCCGATCAAGACTTACAACAAATATCCGCTTGATCAGTTGCGCAAGTTGGCGCCAGATTTCGACTGGCTGCTTTTCATGCAGGCCGGCGGTTTTGATGGCAGGGTGGAATATCTGCTGGTCAGTCAACCCAGCTATGTCACCGCTTTTGGCCGTTTGCTGCGTAAAGAATCCTTGCAGACCTGGCGGCAATATCTGAAATGGCGGGTGATCTCCGAGTTTGCGCCTTATCTTTCAAAAAATTTTGTGAACGCCAACTTTGCCTTTGCAGGCAACATACTGCGGGGCATTCCGGAAAATCGACCGCGCTGGAAACGGGGTTTGACCGTACTCGAAGCCGCCATCGGTGAAGGCTTGGGCAAATTGTATGTAGCCAGGTATTTTCCGCTGGAGAACAAGCAGCGTATGGAAACGCTGGTCAACAATCTGCTGATTGCATATCGCCAGTCGATTGATCAGTTGCAGTGGATGAGCGAGCCGACCAGACAGGCCGCGCAGGAAAAGCTTGCCAGACTCACTGTGAAAATTGGTTATCCCCGGCAGTGGCGTGATTATTCAACCTTGCGGATTGCACCGGACGATCTGCTGGGCAACGTCATGCGCGCGCAACAGTTCGAGTATCGGCGGCAGATCAATAAACTTGGCGAGCCCGTTGATCGCAATGAGTGGCAGATGACGCCGCAGACCGTGAACGCCTATTACAACCCGGAGTTGAACGAGATCGTATTTCCCGCTGCGATTCTGCAGCCGCCATTCTTCAATGCACAGGCCGATGATGCGGTGAATTACGGCGGCATTGGTGCGGTGATTGGTCATGAAATCAGCCATGGTTTTGACGATCAGGGCAGCCAGTACGATGGCGATGGCAATCTGCGTGACTGGTGGACGCCGGCAGACCATGTGCAGTTTGCCGCGAAAACCCAGGCATTGGTGGCGCAGTACTCTGCTTATGAGCCGGTGCCGGGCTACAAGATCAATGGCGCCCTGACACTGGGTGAGAACATTGCCGACAATTCCGGTCTGGCCATTGCGCACAAGGCCTATGTATTGTCGCTGCAAGGCAGGTCATCGCCGGTGATGGAGGGTTTGAGCGGTGAGCAACGCTTTTTTGGCGGCTGGGCGCAGGTGTGGCGCAACAAGACACGCAAGCAGGAAGAAGTCAGGCTGCTGGCCACTGATTCTCATTCACCCGACCGGTTTCGTGCCTGGGGTGCGGCCGTCAATCAACCAGCGTTTTATGATGCCTTCGCAGTGAAACCCGGGGATAAAATGTACTTGCCGCCTGAACAACGCGTGACCATCTGGTGAACGGATGATTCCTCCTGTATTGACCAAGGGCTTGCGTCTGCCGATTGTGGCGGCGCCGATGTTTCTGGTATCCGGTCCGGAACTGGTGGCGGCGTGTTGCCTCAATGGCGTGATTGGTACTTTTCCGGCGCTCAATCAACGCAGCACAGCGGGGTTGGCGGAGTGGCTGCGCGAGCTGCAGCAATGCCTTGCGCCGCATGCAGGCACAGCAGCTGCCTATGGCGTCAACCTGATCGTACACAAAACCAATCCGCGGCTTGAAGCCGATCTGGAAGTCTGTGTGCAGCAGCGAGTGCCACTGATCATTACCTCATTGGGAGCAGTGAGCACCCTGGTCGAACGCGTACACAGTTATGGCGGACTGGTGTTCCATGATGTGACGACGTTGCGACATGCTGAAAAGGCGGCGGCCGCGGGTGTCGATGGATTGATTCTGGTGTGCGCCGGCGCAGGCGGTCATGCCGGTGTGCTGAATCCGTTCGCATTTACCGCCGCAGTGCGCAGATTCTTCAAGGGTACGATTCTGCTGGCGGGCTGCATCAATGCAGGCAATGACATTGCTGCTGCTCAGACGCTGGGCGCCGATCTGGCCTACATGGGCACGCGCTTCATTGCTACGCAGGAATCGCGCGCCAGCGATGAATACAAACAAATGTTGCTGCGTGCCGGCCCTGATGATGTGGTGTATACCCCGGCAGTCTCCGGCGTACCGGGTAACTTTTTGCGTGAAAGCCTGCAATTGGCTGGCGTGGACATCACAGCAGGCAAAGCATCGGCGGTTAATTTGGGCGCCGAGCTTGCCCAGCAAGGCGGGCAACACGAGGATGCCAAGGCATGGCGCGATGTCTGGTCTGCCGGGCAGGGAGTGGCGGGCATCGAAGATGTGCCAGCTGTTGCAGCGCTGGTGACTCGTTTGCAGGACGAATACACCAGCGCATCGCGGCGTGCGGCAATCAATGGCTCATTCGGTTCAGGCCATTGAAGGCAGCGCGACGATAGGCTTCGGCCATGGTGGGATAGTTGAAGGTGGTGCGGGTGAAATAACGGATATCATTCATGGCATCGCTGGCCATCAAGGTCTGGCCGATGTGTACGATTTCCGAAGCGCCATCGCCGAAGCAGTGCACACCCAGAATCTTGTAAGTCTGGGTATCGAAGATGATCTTCAGCATGCCCACACTGGCGCCGGTCATCTGTGCGCGCGCCAGATTCTTGAACGAGCAATGCCCGACTTCATAAGGCACTTTCTCGGCCTGTAGCTCGTGCTCGCCTTTGCCGATCGAGGAAATTTCCGGAATCGTATAGATGCCGCTGGGCACCATCGCCAGCGAATGCGGTGCGATGTCGGGAGTCAGGATGTGCTGTACCGCATGCGCGCCTTGCACATATGCCGCGCTGGCCAGTGCCGGTGGTCCGGCCACATCGCCGACCGCATAAATATTGGAGATGGCTGTCTGATAGTGTCCGTTCACTGCCAGCTGGCCGCGTGAGTTGGGCTGGATGCCCAGGGCTTCCAGCCCCATGTCCTGCGTGTTGCCGGTACGGCCGTTGGCCCAGAGCAGAATGTCGGATTTGATGCGGCGGCCCGATTGCAGCTCCAGCACCACATCATTGCTGCGTGCGGTGACGCCGGCAAACTGTTCATTGTGGCGGATCACGCAGCCTTGCTCGCGCAGGTGATAAGACAAGGCCTCGGCAATTTCTTCGTCCATGAACGACAGCAGCCGGTCATGGGTGTTGACCAGCGTAACCTTGGCGCCGAGGTTGATGAAGATGCTGGCATATTCGCAACCAATGACGCCGGCGCCATAAATGGTCACCGAAAACGGCTGGCCCGCATAACGCAGCACGCTGTCGCTGTCGACAATGCGCGGATGCGTGAAATCCAGTTCGGGCGGATGATACGGACGCGATCCCGTGGCGATGATGAAGTGTTCGCCCTGTATGCGGGTGGTTGCGCCCGTACTGCCTTGCACTTCCAGAGTATGTGGGTCGATAAAGCGCCCGGACCCTGGAAACAATGGAATGCGATTGCGCTCATAAAAGCGGCGGCGTGCCGCCACCTGGGTTTCGATGACGCGGTTGGCGTTGGTCAGCAGTTGCGGAAAGGTCAGATTGAGTACATTGCGTGCTTCCTTGAGCAACGGATTCTGCCGGATCTCATGTAGGGTCTGCACGGCATGACGCAATGCCTTGCTGGGAATGGTGCCCCAGTGAGTGCAGCCACCGCCTACTTCGGCATGGCGTTCAACCAGCGCCACTTTCTTGTGATTTTTGGCGGCATTCATTGCAGCGCCTTCGCCACCCGGGCCACTGCCGATCACCACTACATCGAATGTTTGTTCCGGATTCATCGTTGACTCGTCGGATTGCTGGATGGATGGCCGTGCTGTTGTTCACGACGCACAGTGCGTACCGTGTACCAGATAAAGGCGCTGATCACGCTCAACAGCAGGCACATGAGCGCCGCCAGTGTCGGCTTGAAACGATAAGCTTCGACCACACCCCAAACGACTCCGATCGGAGTGCTGACCAGCAGGATGGGTTTGGCGATGCGCAAGTGAATGACAGCCTGTACACGACTCGAATAGCGGCACATTGTAAGCCATAACAACGCCGACGATTCGGCCACCTGTTGCAGATTCAGGCAGCAGGCGGCTGTCCGAGTTTCCGGCGTTGTACAGCGCTGAGGGTGGACACGAACGGCGATTGCCGATCATAAAAACGCCATGGCTTGCTCGCCCAGTCGCCGGCGTAATCGATGCCGATGCGCGCAGCGGCGGCGATTTGCACATTGATCGGCTGTGGCGGTGCTTCAATCCACAGTGTGTCGCTACGCAGATCTGCGCCGTTCAGGCTGCGGTCGATCTCCAGGGCGCGGCACAGCAATCCCGGGCCATGGGTTTTTGCGCCCGGATGGTTCACTGGTTCCACGGCGCGAATCAATACCGCATGCGGCACGCCCGCTTCACGCGTGACCACGTTCATGCAATGCCACATGCCGTAGATCAAATAGACATAGGCATGTCCCGGTGGTCCGAACATGGCCGCATTGCGCGGTGTCTGGCCCCTGGCCGAATGAGCAGCCTGGTCTTCGGGTCCCAGGTAGGCCTCGGTTTCCACAATGCGGCCAATGCGCAGCACATCCTGCACGCGATGAACCAGATGCATGCCGATCAGGGAGCGGGCAACCGTGAGCGTGTCCTGAAGATAGAACTCGCGAGATAGCTTGCTGGACATGGAGTTGGCTGCGTCAGGTATCGGTGGATGCGTGCCAAAGAAAAAGCCGACGGCGAGTTACCATCGGCTTCCGGTTACGGGCTACATACCTGTACCGATCAATCTTCGATCAGGAAGCTGCGCAGTTGTTCGCTGCGCGATGGATGGCGCAGCTTGCGCAATGCTTTCGCTTCAATCTGACGAATGCGTTCGCGGGTCACGTCAAACTGCTTGCCGACTTCTTCCAGCGTATGGTCGGTATTCATGTCGATACCAAAGCGCATGCGCAGCACCTTGGCTTCGCGCGGCGTCAGGCCGGCCAGCACCGCGTGAGTGGTTTCGCGCAGGCTTTCCATGGTGGCGGAATCAATGGGCGAATCCACGGCGGTATCTTCGATGAAATCGCCCAGATGCGAATCTTCGTCGTCGCCAATCGGCGTTTCCATCGAGATTGGTTCCTTGGCGATCTTGAGCACCTTGCGCACCTTGTCTTCCGGCATTTCCATGCGCACGGCCAGTTCTTCCGGCGTTGGCTCGCGTCCCATTTCCTGCAGCATCTGCCGGGAAATGCGGTTGAGCTTGTTGATGGTTTCGATCATGTGCACCGGAATACGGATGGTGCGCGCCTGATCGGCGATCGAACGCGTGATCGCCTGACGAATCCACCACGTGGCATAAGTGGAGAACTTGTAACCACGACGGTATTCGAACTTGTCCACGGCTTTCATCAGGCCGATGTTGCCTTCCTGAATCAGGTCGAGGAACTGCAGGCCGCGATTGGTGTACTTCTTGGCAATCGAAATCACCAGACGCAGGTTGGCTTCCACCATCTCCTTCTTGGCGCGGCGCGCCTTGGCTTCGCCCACGGCGATCTCGCGATTGATTTCCTTCACGGCGGCGATGTTGAGGTGCGTCTTGACTTCCATGTCGGCCAGCTTCTTTTGCTGAGCCTCGATGTCTTCACGATGCTTGGCCAGCGCTGCCGAATGCTTGCGCTTGGCGCGGATGTGCTTGTCCAGCCAGGTCAGATTGGTTTCATTGCTGGGGAAGGTCGAAATGAAATCCTTGCGCGGCATGCCGGCATCGCGCACGCACAGCAGCATGACCTGCTTTTCGATGTTGCGGATATGGGTCAGCGATTCGCGGATTTGGGCGATCAACAGATCGAACATCTTGGGCGACAGTTTCAGTTCCTTGAACTCTTCGGACAGCTTCTTGCGCAGCTTCATGACCTTGGCGTCGTCCGCGCCTTTGTCGGCCATGCCCTTCTGGACTTGGGCAAACAGCTTGGCAATGGACTCGAAGCGGCGCGCTGCTTCTTCCGGATCGGGGCCGGTATCAACGGTCTCTTCCTCTTCCTCGGTTGCCGCTTCGTCTTCCGATTCGTCGTCCAGCTCCTTGGCGGCCTCGGCCAGTTTGGGATTGACCGGCGCGGCAATTTCATCGGGCGCATTCGGATCGATGAAACCGACAATCACATCTGCAAGACGCACGGTCTGCGTGGCCACGCCGGCGTACTGACTCAGCAGCAGGGAAAAGGTCGGCGGATACATCGACAGCGCAATCTTGACCGCATCCAAGCCTTCTTCAATGCGCTTGGCAATGCGGATTTCGCCTTCGCGGGTCAACAGTTCCACCGAACCCATCTCGCGCATGTACATGCGCACCGGATCGGTGGTTCGGCCGAATTCGGCGTCCACGGTGGCCAAGGCGGCGGCGGCTTCTTCAGCGGCTTCTTCATCCGCCACTACCGGTTCATTCAGCAGCAACGATTCGGCATCGGGCGCTTTTTCATACACCGTGATGCCCATATCGTTGATCATGTTGACGATGTCTTCGATCTGTTCCGGATCGACGATTTCGCTGGGCAGGTGGTCGTTGACCTCGGCGTAGGTCAGAAAGCCCTGTTCCTTGCCGCGCGCAATCAACAATTTCAACTGCGATTGCCGCTCGTCAGCGATGCTGGGAGTCGCAGGGATCGTCTCTTTCTTGGCCGTGGTCTTGCTCAAGGCTGAAGCCCTCACCATTTAAAACGCGAATCGCGCGGGGGGATATAAAAGGACCGCGCATTCTACTTAGAGAGTCTGCTCATAGCTAGGTTCGATGAGCACTCTCTTGGCTCAAAACGGCGGTTTTGGGTGGGTGCGCTATTCGCGGTCGCTTAAAGCAACATAATGACTGCGGTGGTTTGGGATGGAGCTGAGCGCTATCTGTTGCCCCGGTGTCTGGTCAGTTCAACGAATTCCTTTTTTTCCTCCGCGCTCAATGTGCCGAGATTGAACCGTTTGAGTAGATCATTAAATCTATCTTGAGGAAAATGCTCAGCAAGCAACCGTTCCATGGCATCTTTTACGTCATTTATGGCGCTTTCCAGGTTGAACGCTACCGGTCCTTTCAAGAAAAGCTTGTCTATATAGTGAAAATCCGGCCGCTGTCGCCAGCGTTCCAGCAGGGCTGCCGGAGGAAGGCTGGGTTCAATTTGGAGTTCGCTCGCCAGTTGAACCAGCAGGGTCATGCCAGGCCGATCAACCTGCTGAAGCTCGTCAAGGCGATTGAGCGCCAGCGCGGATTCCGGGTAATGCAGCAGGTTGCGGATGACTCGTTGCACCATGCTGCCGCTGCCGGACAGGTTGGGTGGTGGAGCCAAGGTCGGTCGGGAGGTGTGTTCCCGGGGCGGGCGGCTGGGTGGGATCAATTGTCGCAGCCGGTCCACCGAAATGTTCAGGGCTTCCGCCAGGGGCTGATACAACAGCGTCCGGTAGCTGTCGTCATTGAGCTGGTTCATCAGGCGTTGCGCCTCGGCCGTGAACTGGGCGCGGCCGTCCACATGGCTCAGGTCGCAGCGAGCGGCCAGCTCCTTGACCAGATATTCCGACAATGGCGTGGCATGGCTGATGCGCGCCTCGAAGGCCTCACGACCCTCTTCGGTGACCAGAGAATCAGGATCATGCTTTTCCGGCAGCAACAGGAAGCGCAATAGATGCCCTTCATTAATCACCGGTAAGGCGACTTCCAGTGCTTTCCAGGCTGCGGCGCGACCGGCACGGTCGCCATCGAAACAGAACACGACGGTATTACAGACGCGGAACAGGCGCTTGAGATGTTCGGGAGTGGTGGCGGTTCCCAGAGTTGCTACGGCGTAGGTAATGCCTGCTTGATGCAGACTGACCACGTCCATATAGCCTTCGACTACCAGCAGTTGCTTCAACTGGCGGGTGCTCTGACGGGCTTCGTACAGGCCATACAATTCGCGGCCTTTATGGAACAGCTCGGTTTCCGGTGAGTTCAGATATTTCGGGTCGCCCTGGTCAATGACGCGGCCACCGAAGCCAATGGTGCGACCGCGTGAATCGCGGATCGGAAACATCACCCGATGCCGGAAACGGTCATAAAAACCGTTCTTGCTGTCGCGCTCGATCAGCAGGCCGGCGCGAGTCAGTGCCTGCAAGGTACTGTCGTCATGGCCCAGTTGCTTGATCAGGCCATCCCAAGCATCGGCAGCGTAACCGATGCCAAAGCGCGCAGCAGTTTCACCCGTGAGGCCGCGTTTTTTCAGGTAATCGATGGCTGCCGGTGTGGCGCGCAGTTGCTGCCGATAGTACTCGGCGGCTTTTTCCAGCAGGGAGTATTGATCCTGATCGGGTTTGGCGGCGACCGGATGGGTTGATTCCTCGCGCGGTACCTCCAGACCGGCGCGGGCGGCCAGTTCTTCCACGGCTTCAACGAAACTCAAATGATCGTATTCCATCAGGAAACCGAGTGCCGTGCCGTGTGCGCCACAACCGAAGCAGTGATAGAACTGCTTGTCAGGCACGACATTGAATGACGGCGTTTTCTCGTCGTGAAACGGACAGCATGCCTTGTATTCTTTGCCTGCCTTGCGCAACGACACGCGTGTGCCAATCACCTCGACGATGTCGGTGCGCGCGATCAGCTGATCAATAAAGTATTGCGGAATGCGTCCGGACACGAGCGGCAGTCAGGCTGACAGGAAAGGGGCTGCACAGTAGCAGCCACTGCGGCGTCTGCGCAAAACTAAAAGGCGCTGAACATCACCTTTAAAATCAGCCGAATCGACGGAGATACAAGTGTCAGCCGCCCAGCTTGGCCTTGATCGCGGCGCTGACTGCGCCCATGTCGGCGCGTCCGGCAGCCTGCTGTTTGACAGCGGTCACCACCTTGCCCATATCCTTGATGGAACTGGCGCCGGTGCTGGCAATGGCAGTTGCAATCACTGTTTCCAGTTCTGCGGCGGACAATGGCTCAGGCAGATAAACCTGCAACTGCGCAATCTCGCGCGCTTCTTTTTCAGCCAGATCTTCACGCGCACCGGCCCGGAATTGCTCCAGGGCCTCCCGGCGCGTCTTGATCATTTTCTCCAGCACGGCCATCACTTGCGCATCATCCAGCGTGATGCGTTCGTCCACTTCGCGCTGCTTGATGGCGGCCTGCAGCATGCGGATAGTGCCAAGGCGATCGGCCTCCTTGGCGCGCATGGCGGCCTTCATGTCCTCGCTGATACGCTCTTTAAGGGACATGTACGGAGACGGATCAGGCGCGGGCAGTGGCGGGACGAGAGCGCGGCGCACCTATGGGGCGGTTGCTGCGCTTCATGTGGCGCTTGACGGCAGCCGCTTTTTTGCGTTTCCGTTCCTGGGTGGGCTTCTCGTAGAATTCACGGCGACGCAGCTCGGTCAACACACCGGCCTTCTCGCAGGCGCGCTTGAAACGGCGCAGGGCAGCATCGAAATATTCGTTCTCTCGAACGCGAACGCTAGGCATCGCAACCTCGGACTGAAATGGATAGACCGGGAATGGACCGGTCTACGGGGTAAAAAGAGCGCGGCAGTTTAATAAGCCCGGGGCCGAAAAGCAAAGCCGGGTGGAGCGCCCTGTGGGGCGGTGGTGAAAAGGCACATGCGCGTACTGGCGATTGAAACCTCCTGTGATGAAACCGCAGTGGCTGTCTACGACAGCGACCGGGGGTTGTTGGCACACCAGTTATACAGTCAGATCGCCATGCATGCTCAGTATGGCGGGGTAGTGCCGGAACTGGCTTCACGCGATCATGTCCGCAAGGTTTTGCCGTTGCTGGATGCCGCCTTGCGGGAAGCTGGAATCACTCGCGAACGGGTGGACGGCGTGGCTTATACGGCAGGACCGGGTCTGATTGGCGCATTGCTGGTGGGGGCGGCGGTGGCGCGCAGTTTTGCGTTCGCGCGCGGCATCCCGGCGGTGGGCGTGCATCACCTGGAAGGGCATTTGTTGGCGCCCATGCTGGAACCCGATCCGCCGCAGTATCCATTTGTGGCCTTGTTGGTGTCTGGCGGCCATACCCTACTGGCCGAGGTGGCCGGTCTGGGTCAGTACCGGATTCTGGGGAGTACCGTGGACGATGCTGCCGGCGAGGCTTTTGACAAGACTGCCAAGGTGTTGGGATTGCCTTATCCGGGTGGACCGGCATTGGCCAGGCTGGCCGAACAGGGTCAGGCGGGGCGTTTCCAGTTTCCGCGGCCTATGCTGGATCGTCCCGGACTGGATTTCAGCTTCAGTGGTTTGAAGACCGCCGTGGTCGTCGCGGTGCGCGCTTTGCAGCTCGATGACCAGACCCGCGCCGATGTGGCGTGCGCATTTCAGGAAGCAGTGGTGGCAACGCTGGCGGCGAAGTGCGCGCGTGCCCTGGATCAGACCGGTACGCAGACGCTGGTGGTTGCAGGCGGCGTGGGCGCCAATCGCAGTTTGCGCGCACGGTTGCTGGCGCTGGGCAACAAGCGAGGTGTCAGCGTGCGTTATCCGCGCCCGGAATTTTGTACCGACAACGCGGCGATGATTGCCTATGCTGGCTGCCAGCGTCTGCTATTGGGTGAGCGGGACGATCTGAAGATTCGTGCAACGGCGCGCTGGCCGATGGCATCACTGTGTCCGCCGTGATCGCGGTTTGATTGCCATTGTCCAGACAAATCAATTAATTAACCTTGATGGACGTTATGACTGACAAGATTTTTCTGAGCTCACTGCGCACCGAATGCATCGTCGGTATCTGGGACTGGGAGCGCAAGGTCAAGCAGACGGTGGTGATCGATCTGGAAATGGCCTGCGATATTCGCAAGGCTGCGCAGAGTGACCACATCGACGACACAGTGGATTACAAGAAGGTCAGCAAGCGTCTGTTGAGCTTTGTGGGCGAGTCGCAGTTCCAGCTGGTGGAGACGCTGACGGAAAATATTGCACGAATTGTGATTACTGAGTTCGATGTGCCTTGGGTACGTGTAAGATTGAACAAACAAGGTGCGATCCGAAACTCGCGGGATGTAGGGATATTGATTGAGCGTCGTGCCGAAGATTACCTACAACCTAGCTAGAGATAGATCATGCCTGATGTCTACGTTGCTGCTGGCAGCAATATCCAACCAGAATTAAATCTGCGCAGCGCTCTTTCCGCCCTGAAACGTCGAGTTGGTGACCTGCGTGTGTCGCCTGCCTACCGTAATCGGGCGGTGGGCTTCGAAGGGCCCGAATTCATCAATCTGGTGATTGGCTTCGAAACCGAGTTGACGCTCACCGAAGTGCTGTCGGTGCTGCAAGCCGTCGAGAACCTGTGCGGTCGCCCGCGCAAGGCGCCCAAATTCGAGCCGCGTTCCATGGATCTGGATCTGCTGCTGTACGGCGATATGGTCTGCGCCACCCATGTCATTACCCTGCCGCGCCCCGATCTGCTCAAACGTGCCTACATGCTGGGACCATTGGCCGAATTGGCCCCTGATCTGGTGCATCCCACGCTCAAGCAGACCATTGGCGATCTGTGGCGGGAATTCGATCAGGCCGCACACCCGATGGTGACTGTCAAGATTTAGAACTTTGTTGGGTGGTTGCCGCGCAGTGTGTTCGGCCTACCAACCGATGCTGCGTCCGCCATCAATGGCCAGGATCTGTCCCGTCACATAGGGGGCATCCTTGGCGAAGAACAGCGCCGCGCGAGCGATGTCTTCGGGAGAGCCCTGACGCTTGAGGGCAGTCTTGCTGATGATTTCCTGCTGCAACTCGGCGCTCATCTGTTGTTCCGGCCATAACACCGGGCCGGGCGCGATGGCATTGACGCGAATTTCCGGTCCCAGTTCGCGCGCCAGCGATTTGGTCAGCGTGGCAAGGCCCGCTTTGGCGATCGAATACACCGTGTGGGCCGGCAACGGACGCTGCGCATGAATGTCCACCATGTTGAGGATCAAGCCTTCTGTGACGCGCAGATAGGGCGCAGCGGCCTGCGCCAGAAACAGGGGTGCTTTCAGGTTACTACCCAGCAGATCGTTCCACTGCTGTTCGCTGATCGAACCAACCGGTGTCGGGTAGAAACTGGAGGCGTTGTTCACCAGAATGTCCAGGCGGCCGAACTGCTGGATGGTTTGCGCAATCAATTGCGGCAGGGCGCGGGTATCGAGCAGGTCACCGGCCAGCGCAATGGCGGAATGAGCGCGTAGCCTGTTCAATTCGGTCACCAGGGCCTCGGCATTGGCTTGCGAACTGCGATAATGAATCACCAGTTGCGCGCCTTCCCGATGCAATGCGTGTGCGATGGCATTGCCCAGACGCTTGGCTCCGCCGGTAATCAGCGCGACTTTGCCAGCCAGTTGCTTGTCATTTTCACCAGTACTCATGGTCTTGGATGATTCGTTCGATGTTGCAGCACACCTTAACATCTCGCCGTGAAGATTTGATGGCCCGGTTGACGCTCGAAGAGCGGGCGCACAGCGAGCGTCTGCTGGCGCTGATTCGCGCCGAGATCGAAAACGCAGGTGGCTGGCTTGATTTTCAGTCTTTCATGAACCTGGCCCTGTATGCACCGGGACTGGGGTACTACAGCGCCGGTACCCACAAGCTGGGTGCGGGCGGCGACTTCACCACTGCGCCGGAAATTTCTCCCTTGTTCAGTCGCTGTATAGCGCGTCAATGTGCAGAGGCGCTGCAGCAATCAGGCCAGGGCAGCGTGCTGGAACTGGGCGCAGGGTCGGGCGTGATGGCGCTGGAAATGCTGCGTGAGTTCGAACGCCTGCAATGTCTGCCGGAGCGCTATTGCATTCTGGAAGTGAGTGCCGATCTGCGTGCCCGTCAGCAGGCATTGTTACAACAACAATTACCGCAACACATGACGCGTGTGCAATGGCTCGATGCACTGCCCTGCGAATTTGCCGGTGTGATCGTTGCCAATGAAGTGCTGGATGCACTGCCGGTGCAGCGTTTCCGCATCCAGCACGGTGTGCCGCAGATACTGGGAGTAATGAATGCCGGGCAAGGACTGGCCTGGCAGACCCGCGCGGCCAATGCCGAACTGCTGGCAGCAGTCCGGGCAATCGAAAGCAATTTGAATGTACGTTTGCCCGAGGGCTATTGCAGTGAAGTGAATCTGCAACTGCCTGCCTGGATCAAGTCGCTGGCAGAGGCTCTGCAGCGTGGCGTGATGCTGTTCATTGACTATGGCTGGCCGCAGTCGCAGTACTACAGCGTTGAACGCAGGCAGGGCACTTTGAGCTGTTTCTTTCGCCAGCGCATGCATGACGACCCATTGCTAAATGTCGGTCTGCAGGACATCACTGTCTGGGTGGATTTCACCGCATTGGCGGAAGCAGGGCTGGCTGCCGGCCTGGAATTAAAGGGCTTTGCCACTCAGGCGCATTTTCTGTTGGGTGCTGGCCTGGATCGCCTGCTCGTGGATCTAAGCGGGCAGGACGATGCACGCCGCTGGCAGTTGTCGCAGCAGGTACAGAAACTGACCTTGCCGGGTGAGATGGGCGAAAGTTTTAAGGCCATGGCCTTCGCCAAAAATTGCGAGCTGGAGTTGAGTGGTTTTGGTTTCCGTGACTTGCGTGATCGACTGTGACTGGGCTTGCATCAAGTGACGGCAGCAGGATCATTACGTGTTTTTTTAAAGTCTCGTTGGCTTGTGACCCTTGACTCGCAGTGAATGGTGGTGGATTTGGGTGTTGTGTCTGGAATCCGCTGTTTATTTTTCAAGCAGACCTGTTGAGCGCACAGGTTTTCTGGTGCGTGCGACATAAGCTGATGGCAAGCATGAATACTTCGCAATTTTGCACGTCATATGTGCATTGGGCGTGCAATTGAGAACTTTGGCACATCCCGGATTCCGGGTGACGATATCGTGGCATCGAAACATTGTTATCGGCTAAACCCCGACGGCTTTAGTATTTGGCGATAGTGATGTTGGCAATTGTGAACTCATTCACACGAGGACGATGCCATGACACTTAACGTGAAAACCTTGACCGGCCTTGCCATAGCGACGCTAATGACGGGAATGGCCATCTGGGCAACTGTGCGACTAATGATTCCAAGCTCGGAACGAGTGGTGGGAGTGGTTGAGGTCGGCGAGATCCAGTAGCTAATCGGAGAGTTGGCTGCATGGGCACCAAGTAATATGCCCTTGGCCTAGCGCGTTGCGTGTGCCGGGCGCGGCAACTTTTCAAGTGCCGCAATGCGCGCGCGTCGCAATGCCTCGGCAATCTGTACGCCGGTTTTGCCGGCAGTCATCTCAGTGCTGGGTTTGATGCTGGCCATCAACTCACGCGCCTGCAGTAGAAACCCGGCTTGCGGATAAGCACGGTCTGCAAAACCGGTACGACCGCGCGCATCGGCCTCGCAGGCCAGCAGAAATTGCCTGAAGCGTTCCGGCCTGCGCAGGGCGTCGAGTTTTTCCAGAAACTCCAGCAGCGTACTGCTACGCATCTCGAATACCGCATGCAGCTTGCCGTGCTGTGCAGCGCACAGCAGCGCCAGGTCGCGATATTCATTGGGCACCCGCCAGCGGGCGCATACCGCTTCGACCAGTGGTATGCCGCGCACTTCGTGACCGATATGCCGGGGCAGCATGTCTTTGGGCGTGGCGCCTTTGCCCAGGTCGTGCATGAGTGCGCCGAAGCGCATCACCGGGTCTGCGCCAAGCCGTGCGGCCTGTTCGAGAACCATCAGCATGTGAATGCCGGTATCGACCTCGGGATGCCATTGTTCCGGTTGCGGCACGCCAAACAGTGCATCGAGCTCCGGCAGGATTGCCTTGAGCGCGCCGCAGTCGCGCAGCACGCGGAAATAAACTTGGGGCGCAGCGGTGCTCAGCGCCAGTTGTGTTTCACGCCATACGCGCTCGGGAGTGAGCGTGCTCAGCTCGCCGCTGGCGCTGATCTGCTGCATCAATTGCAGTGTCGTATCGGCGACGGCGAAGCCCAGCGGCGCAAAGCGCGCGGCAAAACGCGCAACGCGCAGCACGCGCAATGGATCTTCCACGAACGCCGGCGAAACATGCCGCAGCAACCGCGCCTGCAAATCCTTGCGGCCGTCATAAGGATCGATCAGTTCGCCGCTGTCGGTGTCCTGGGCCATGGCGTTGATGGTCAGGTCACGGCGCAGCAGATCCTGTTCCAGCGTGACATCGGGTGAAGACCAGGTGGCAAAGCCGCGATAGCCGACGCCGGTTTTGCGTTCGGTGCGCGCCAGCGCATATTCCTCATGGGTTTGCGGATGCAAAAACACCGGAAAATCGCGGCCCACGGCCTGATAGCCCTGCGCCAGCAGAGTCTCGGGCATAGCGCCGACCACCACCCAATCACGTTCCTTGACGGGCAAATTCAGCAGCGCATCGCGCACTGCGCCGCCGACGAGATAGGTTTTCATGCTTTTATAGTAGCCGAGTCATTCCAGGGCATGCGCTGATGAATCGCAGGTGCAATTATTTACTGCTCGGTTTGCTGTGGCTGCCATTGACGGGGTGTTACTACCTGCAGGCGGCGCAGGGACAGATGAGTCTGCTGGCCAGGCGTGAACCCATCGCAGAGGTGCTGGCCAGACCGGATACCGAGCCTGCCTTGCGCCAGCGCCTTGGATACGTGCAGGCAGTGCGCATCTTTGCTTCGCAGCAGTTGGGGTTGCCGGACAATCGCAGCTATACCGGCTATGTACAGCTCAAACAGCGCTATGTCACCTGGAATGTGTTTGCCGCACCGGCTTTTTCCGTCGAACCCAGACAATGGTGTTTCCCGGTGGCGGGCTGCGTGGTGTATCGCGGTTATTTCAGCGAAGCCGCCGCCGAACGTTATGCCTTGCGGTTGCGGGCGCACGGCTATGACGCCAGTGTCAGTGGCGCGCCAGCCTATTCCACGCTGGGGCACTTTGCCGATCCGGTGTTGAGCAGCATGCTGAACTGGAGCGATGCGCAGGTGGCGGCCACGCTGTTTCATGAGTTGGCGCATCAGGTGGTGTATGTCAGCGATGACTCGGCGTTCAACGAAGCCTTCGCCACGGTGGTGGCGGAAGTGGGGCTCAAGCGCTGGCTGGCGACGCAGAATCGTCCCGATGACTGGCGGCGCTGGCAAGCGCAGCAACAGCGTGCAACGCAATTTTATGAGCTGCTGTTGCGTACTCGCGAACGCCTGCGTGGCTGGTATGCCAGCGGGTTGAATGCGCAGGAACTGATGGCCGGCAAACAGCAGCGTCTGGGCGAACTCAAGTTTGAATACAGCCGGCTCAAGGCAAGCTGGCAGGGATACAACGGCTACGACGCATGGTTTGACCGGGCGCTGAGTAATGCGGATTTCGTGGCCATCGCCACTTATCAGCGCTGTGTACCGGGCTTTATGCGTCTGCTGTCCAGCGTGGAGGAGGATTTGCCGCGCTTTTATGTCCAGGTCAAACAGCTGGCGCGCCGCGACCGGACGACGCGCCAGCAACAACTTTGTCGGTGATTACCGGATCACCGCCACCAGCGTGCGGTTGCCGCGCTGGATGGTGAGCAGGAAGGAGTTGGCGTCTTTTACCGCCTCGCGCAGTTCCTTCACGCTGTTTACCTGTGTACGGCCGACCGCAACGATCACATCATTGCGACGCAGGCCGTTCTGTGCGGCATTGCTGTTATTGGCAACCGCCGCAACCAGCACGCCTTCGCCGTTGTTGTTGGCGAACTCGGCGCCGTTCAGGCCGGGATGCAGGCCACCGGCATTACCCGGACCCTGGGTTGAGGCTTGCGTACCCTCGCCGCTCTCGCCGAGTACGGCGGTCACCTTGCGTGGTTTGCCATCGCGGATCAAGCCGACTTCCACCTTGTCGCCCACCCGCAGTACACCGATCGCGGCGCGCAGCGCCGCGCCCGTCCGGGTGTTTTTGCCATTGATGCTGGTGATGATGTCGCCGGGCTTGATGCCGGCTTTTTCGGCTGCCGAGCCTTCGGTGACTTCCGATACCAGTGCGCCTTCGACGCCGTCGGCGCCTATGCTGCCAGCCACCTCCGAACCCAGGGTTTGCATGGTTACGCCCAGCAGGCCGCGCTGTACCTTGCCATACTTGATGAGCTGATCCATCACCGCCCGGGCCATGTTGGTCGGAATGGCGAAGCCGATGCCGATGTTGCCGCCGCTGCTGGAATAAATGGCCGAATTGATGCCCACCAGTTGCCCGTTCAGATCCAGCAGCGCCCCGCCGGAGTTGCCGGGATTGATGGAGGCGTCGGTCTGGATCAGATCCTCATAGCCATCCTGACTGATGCCGGGCGCGCGTCCCAAGGCGCTGACGATGCCCGAAGTGACGGTGTGTTCCAGACCGAACGGATTGCCGATGGCGATGACGAAATCGCCTACCTGAATCTTGCTTGAGTCCGCCATGGTGATGGCCGTGAGATTGTTGGCCTTGACCTGCAACACGGCGATGTCCGAGCCGGTATCGCTGCCTTTCACCGTGGCTTTGAGCTTGCGGTTGTCGAGCAGGGTGACCGTGATTTCCTTGGCGTTGGCCACCACATGGGCATTGGTGATGATGTAGCCCTGTTGGGCGTCGACGATCACACCCGAGCCCGATGCCTGGAATTGCCGCTCCTGCGGCGTATCCGGGATGTCGAAAAAGCGCCGGAAGAACGGATCCTGCATCAGCGGATTGGTTTGCTGTTGAACCGTGCCTTCCACCGCAATCCCCACCACGGCGGGCGAAGCGCGTTTGATGATGGGCGCCAGTGAAGGCAATGGCGTGTCGCTCACTTTGGCAGGCAACTGCGCGAAGGCGGCGCTGCCGGCTAGGAGCAGACTGGCTGCGAGGCCGGCCAGACGGGAGGTGCGGAGATTCATGAGTTAACCTCGATGCTTGAGTCTTGGGTTGAATCCGGTACTGACGAGGATTCTAGTCGCAGCTTTGCGTGTGATTGCACAGGGTTACAGACATTTAATTCTCAACATGGCTGCGACGCGATGTGAATGATGAGTTTCCGGGCTGTGGATCAGTCTGTGTGCTGCCTGTGAATAAACGGTGGGCGAGCTGTTGGCAGGGTGTGAAAGGAGACACAACATCTTGTGTCTGCCGTGACCGGCATTGACTGTCAACCGGAACATTTTTATCCGGACAAATTGCGCGTAAGATTCATTATATTATTGAATTTAAAAGATTTAGTCACATGTGTTTTGTTCAATTGCAACTCTTGACGGAGTTCACAGTGTCGGCATAGGCTTACCGCCTGACACAACATCTTGTGTGTGGGACCGGTGCCGAACAAGTAATTCAAAATGGCATTGCACCAACAAGAGAACGTCAGGGGAGCGCGCCCACGCTGATTGCACGTGGAACGCGCGGTATCGATATCAAGGCTGGTGTTTTGCCCGGAGCACCGCACCAGCCTTGAACCCTCTGTTGGGAATTCACTCGGAACGAATATCAAGATGAAAACCGCCATCAAGCTGGAGCCTATGGACGTCAACACCATTCCGTTCCAGGAAGCCTCGCTGGATATCTGGGACAAGAAATACCGGCTGACTGCCAAAGACGGTTCGGCCGTGGATCAATCCATGGACGATACCTACCGTCGCGTGGCGCGCGCACTGGCCGATGTCGAGCTGCCCGAAGTCCGTGAGCAGTGGTACGAACAATTCGTCTGGGCGCTGCGCAAGGGATGTATTCCGGCCGGGCGCATCATGTCCAACGCCGGCGCGCAGGAACACAAGCCCGCCACTTCCACCATCAACTGCACCGTGTCGGGCACCATCCTCGACTCGATGGACGACATCCTCAACAAGGTGCATGAAGCCGGCCTCACGCTGAAGGCCGGTTGCGGCATCGGCTATGAATTCTCCACGCTGCGCCCCAGGGGCGCCTATGTGTCCGGCGCCGGCGCCCATACCTCGGGGCCGCTGTCGTTCATGGATATCTACGACAAGATGTGCTTCACCGTGTCGTCGGCGGGCGGTCGCCGTGGCGCGCAGATGGGCACCTTCGATGTCGGTCATCCCGATGTGGTGGATTTCGTGCGCGCCAAGCGCGAGGCCGGCCGGCTGCGCCAGTTCAACCTGTCGCTGCTGATCACCGACGAATTCATGCAGGCCGTCAAGAAAGAAGCCGACTGGAAGCTGGCTTTCCCGGTGTCGCTGAAAGAAGCCGAAGGCCTGGATTTCAGCGACGAATCCCAGTTCATCTGGCGCGAATGGCCGGTGACCGAAGGCTATGTGAGCAACGATTCCGGCCTGGTGTGCTGCCGCATCTACAAGACCGTGCCGGCCAAGCGGCTGTGGGACATCATCATGACGTCCACCTACGACTTCGCCGAACCCGGCTTCGTGCTGATCGACCGCGTCAACGAAATGAACAACAACTGGTGGTGCGAAAACATTCGCGCCACCAACCCCTGCGGCGAACAACCGCTGCCGCCCTATGGCTCCTGCCTGCTGGGCTCGCTCAATCTCACCAAGTTCGTGCTCGACCCGTTCACCGATGAAGCGCGCTTCGACTGGGAGGAATACCGCAAGGTCGTCAAGGTCTTCACCCGTATGCTGGATAACGTGGTCGAGATCAACGGCCTGCCCTTGGGCGGCCAGCGCGACGAAATCCTGCGCAAGCGCCGTCACGGCATGGGCTTCCTGGGCCTGGGTTCGACCATCACCATGCTGTGCATGAAATATGGCTCGAAGAAGTCAGTGGCGTTCACGCAGAACGTGTCACGCGAAATGGCCCTGGCTGGCTGGGAAGCCGCACTGGAACTGGCCCGCGAAAAAGGCCCCGCGCCGATCATGCAGGAAGACTTCGAAGTCACCAAGGAAATGCTGCGCAAGCGTCCTGAGATGGTGCGCGATGGCTGGCGTGTCGGCCAGCAAATCACCGGCCGCGTGCTGCATGCGCGTTACAGCCGCTACATGCAGCGCGTTGCTGAAGCGGCGCCCGAACTGGTGGATGAACTCGCTGAAGTCGGCGGACGGTTCACCCATCACAGCTCGATTGCGCCCACCGGCACCATCTCGCTGTCGCTGGCCAACAATGCCTCCAACGGCATCGAGCCTTCGTTTGCGCATCACTATTTTCGTAATGTCATTCGTGAGGGGAAAAAGTCCAAGGAAAAGATCGACGTGTTTTCCTTTGAACTGCTGGCCTATCGCGAACTGGTCAATGCCAATGCCATGCCGGGTTCCAGCGTGCCGGGCGAAAAATTGCCGGATTACTTCATCACTGCCGATGACATCACGCCCAGGGAGCACGTCGATATCCAGGCCGCGTCGCAGTTGTGGGTGGACTCGTCCATTTCCAAGACGGCCAACGTGCCTACGGATTACAAGTACGACGACTTCAAGGACATCTATCGCTACGCCTACGAACAGGGACTGAAAGGCTGCACCACTTTCCGCTTCAACCCCGAAGCCTTCCAGGGCGTGCTAGTGAAAGAGCAGGACCTGAAGAACACCACCTATGTGTTCACGCTGGAAGACGGCAGCGAAGTGAAAGTCAAGGGCGACGAAGAAGTAATGTATGACGGCGAAAAACACACCGCCGCCAACTTGTTCGATGCCTTGAAAGAAGGCTATTACGGCAAGTTCTAGTCGCATCGTCCATGTCCGTTCGCCCTGAGCCTGTCGAAGGGTGAACTTCTGAAATCCTGAATTTTATCGGGCGTTCTTCGATCCCTCGGCAGGCTCGGGATCAGGACGAACGGAGTTGAGAAAAATATGATCACCATCGACAAGAAGATCGCCAAATACCGCGTCGAAAAACCGGAAGACCTCGCCGCCGCTGCAGCAGCCAAAGCGGCTCCCGCGCCGGTGCGTCAGGAGGACAACGTCATCTGGATGCACGAAAAGCTCGAACGTCCCGACATGCTGATCGGCTCCACCTACAAGATCAAAACGCCGGTGTCGGATCACGCCATGTACGTCACCATCAACGACATGATCCTTAACGAAGGCACGCCGCATGAACAGCGTCGTCCATTCGAGATCTTCATCAACACCAAGAACCTCGATCACTTCCAGTGGATCGTGGCGCTGACGCGCATCATTTCCGCCGTGTTTCGCAAGGGCGGCGACGTCACCTTCCTGGTGGATGAAATGAAAGGCGTGTTCGATCCGCGCGGCGGCTACTGGCAGACCGGCGGCCGCTTCATGCCCTCCATCATTGCCGAACTCGGCCACGTCATCGAGCGCCATCTGCAATTCATCGGCCTGCTCAAGAAAACCGAAATGGACGAGCATCGCAAGAAACTCATCGAAGAAAAGAAAGCCGAATTCGAAGCCCGCAGCAAACAGACCGATGCCTTCGCCAAGAGCCTGTTCCCCGAAGGCGCGCAGATGTGCGCCAAGTGCAACACCACTGCCGTCATCATGATGGATGGCTGCATGACTTGTTTGAATTGTGGGGATTCGAAGTGCGGGTGAGGTAAAGTACGGAGCAGCATGATGAGCATGATGGACGTGTTCAGCTCATCGCTCATAGCAGCCGTAGTCACGGTCGTGCTCGGGGTGGCTCTGCGGTGGCAAGAGCAGGCACACAGGTCACGAGCGTTTCTTCGCGGCATATTGCTCGAGATGCAGCATGCCGAGTTTTGCGCTACCGAATACCTTAAGAATTCGAGTGATAAGCCCTGGTCTCCAGGGAATCGGATAGTTCTTGTCTTTACAGAAAAGGGGCTTCCGATGATAGCGGAGACCGGACATCTGCTACCTGATGAGATTGAATCGATGCATCTATTCTTTATTTGTTCAACAGAGGCTAATCGAAGTCTTGATTCACTAGAGAGGATTCATAGCACGGTTCCATCTGGTGACAATGCGAATCATTCCTTGTTGATAAGAGATGGTTTGTTAAGGAGTGAGACGTCGCGCGCCAGAATAAAGATGAAGAATCTGATTAAATCTATACCGTCCGCGCGTGATGCGTCGTCTGATGCTCTTTCTCGACTAAAGTGGTTTGAGCCTGCGTAACGCGTAAGGTGGTTAACTCCGCTGTAGGCCGGGTGCCGCACCCGGCTTCGGATGGTGTCCCGGAAACTGCTCCTGCGTTTCTGGGAATTCCTGCATCCATGTAGGTCGGATGCGGCATCCACCCTACGAGAGACGACAAGACGTGTTTTTGCCGATGTGCATGCAATGACCTGTGGGTTGGCTTTCACGGAGCGAAAGAGCCATGAGCAATTATCTGCGGGCATGGATTCCCGGCGGCACTTATTTCTTCACCGTCAATCTGGCAGAGCGCCGCAACACTACTTTGTTGATTGATCACATTGCGCAACTGCGTGAGGCGTTTCGTGTGGTGCGGCGCGTGCATCCCTTTGTGATCGAGGCGATGGTGGTGCTGCCGGATCATTTGCACTGTATCTGGCGTTTGCCGCCGGGGGATGATGGCTTTGCTTTCCGTTGGCGGTTGATCAAGGCACGTTTCTCCGCTTCCCTCGTTGCTGGCGAACGAATATCGCCCAGTCGTTTACGCAAGGGTGAACGCGGCATCTGGCAACGCCGCTATTGGGAGCATGTGATCCGCGATGAAGAAGACTGGCGGCGGCATCTCGATTACATCCACTGCAACCCGGTGAAGCATGGTCACGTGCAACGTGTTTGTGACTGGCCACATTCGTCTTTTCATCGGTTTGTAAGGCAAGGTGTGTATATGGAAAATTGGGCGGCGCCTGAATTGATTGCTGAGTTTGATGCTGAGTGATGCGGATGCCGGCTGCGGCCATGCCTGCGCTGGAATTATTTGGTGATGTGTTCAAATCAGGAGGATGAGTTTATGGCATTTCCCATTCATTACACGCCGGAGTCATTGGCGCTGGGCGACAAGCCGAAGTGGGTATCGGCTACCGATGGCGATACACCCACAATTCAGTTGCCGGTGCGCATGCTGGGCATGGATGCGCCGGAGTTGCATTACGGCGGCGCAACCGAAACAAACCCGGGCAAGTTTGATGCGGCGTTTGCGAGCTTCCTTGCCAAGGAGGGAAAAAATCTGGATCCAAAGTTGAAGGCGTATCTGGCGCCTCGACTTAAAAACAAAGCCGGCACGCGCCACATCGCTGCGGGCAAGATCGCATCGGATCACTTTCAAGTCATGGCGGCGGAGCGCCTGCAGCGCGTCAGCGCCACCGGCAAGGAACTGACGCCGCGACACCTGTTCACCATGGTGGCTACCGAGGTATTCGATAAGTACGGTCGCATGCTGGCGTACATCAATGCCAGTTACACCAAGGTAGAGCGTGACACGGTGCCGGTGAAGCAGCGGCAGACTTTCAACTTGCAGATGATGGCGGATGGTCATGCGACCAGTCTGGTAATTTATCCCAACATTCCCAAGCCCATTGATCTGGAGCTGGTGCGTCAGGCGATGGCGAAAGCGCGCAAAGACAAGCTCGGCTTGTGGAAATCAGCGACGCCGTTGCTGAATGCCTTCGAGTTTCGCTGGATCATCGACACGATCAGCGGCAAGCGTCAGGGACCGGATCGCTTCTGCGGTGACTTCACCACGGGCAAGCTATATCCGCCGCAGCGTTACTTTGAAGTGTTGCCGGAAAATCGTTTGTGGTTCTTTGCCGAGGATGTCGGTGAGGCGTATGCGATGGGCTTTACGCTGGTGTAGTCCGCTGGTGCGGGGCGCAGTGCAAGCAGCGACTTGCGCCCCAATGCCGTCGCTTGTGAACGACGGCACAGTCGCAGCTGTCTTGTTTACATAGTCTTGCCTTCGCGCTGTGGAGGCGTTTAACTGCGCGACTTCATTTTGATCCGACCGAGTTGTAACGATGCCCCGTGTTTCGCTGTCCCGTATCCTGATTTTCATGCTGGGTCTGCTGGCGATGGCCGCTGCCGGGGCGCAGGATCATCCCTTTGTGCGACCGGCGGCGCTGGAGCCGGCGGTCAATTTCTGGAAGCGCGTCTACACCGAGGTGGGCACCACCGGCGGCTTCATTCACGACGATACGCGTCTGGATGTGGTGTACGGGGTTTTGAGTTTCCCCGAGGGAATCAACGCCAAGGTGCGCAGCCAGCGTATCGAGGATGAAAAAAAGTTCGTGGCGGCGACGCTGCGCAAGCTGGCGGCGGGTAGCGAGGATCTGAGCCGCGAGGAACAACGGGTGCGCGAAGCCTGGCCGGGCGGCACGCGCCGCAGCGAATTTGCCGACGCAGCCGAACGGGTGCGTTTTCAATTAGGGCAGGCGGATCGCTTCAAGGAAGGGCTGGTCCGCTCCGGGATCTGGCGCGAGGAGATCAAGCGCATCTTCAAGCGTCGCGGACTGCCTGAAGAGCTGGCGGCCTTGCCGCATGTGGAATCGTCATTCAACACCTATGCGTATTCCAAGGTGGGCGCGGCGGGCATGTGGCAGTTCATGCGCGGCACCGGCAAGCGTTTTCTGCGCATTGATAATGTAGTGGATGAGCGCCTCGATCCCTACAAGGCATCCGAAGCTGCCGCCAGCTTTCTGCAACAGAACTATGCCCTGGTGCAGAGCTGGCCGCTGGCGGTGACGGCGTACAACCATGGAGCGGGCGGCATGCGCCGGGCCAAGGAACAATTGGGCACCGATGACATTGGCGAGATCGTACAGCGCTATGACAGCCGCAGTTTCGGTTTTGCTTCGCGTAACTTTTATGCGTGTTTCCTGGCAGCGCTGGAGATCGACAGCAATCCGGAAAAATATTTCCCCGGTCTCGAGTTGAATTCGCCCGATGCCAGCAAGGTGATGCCGATCAAGCGCTATACCTCGATGCCGGCGCTGGCGCGCTCGCTGAACCTAGACATGACCACGCTGAAGCAACTGAATCCTTCGCTGTTGGATTCCGTGTGGACGGGGCGCAAACGCATTCCTTCAAATTTTGAATTACGTGTGCCGGGCGCTGTGGATCGGGCGGCTGCGCTGGCCAGTCTGCCTGCCGCCGCAACGGCCACTACGCAGGTGGCGGATCAAAGTCATCGCGTGCGCAGGGGTGAAACCCTGTCGGGCATCGCATCGAAATATGGCGTCAGTACTCAGCAACTGGCCAGGCTCAATGGTCTGCGGCAACCCTATCGCATGCTGGTCGGCAAGGTATTGAAATTGCCGGGTGTGGTTGAGGCAGGGGAGGAGGTTAGTGCGGTCGCGCCAACACCGGCCGCCGCCACCGAGCAGGAACTTCGACATACGGTGAAGAAGGGCGATACGCTGGGCAAGATCGCGCAACGTTATGGCGTGGCCCAGAGCGAGTTGCTGGCCTTGAACAATCTGCGCAATGCCGACCAGGTGTTGTTGGGGCAGCGTTTGCTGATACGCGCGGCGGGTACGCAGCCGGCCAATGCCACCGAACCGGATGAACAGGAAGTGTCTCCGGCGGCGGTGGCGCGCGCCGAGAAGGCCGAGCCCAAATCGGAACGCGAAGCCGAGGCATTGGGTCCAACCCTGTTGCCGGGAGTGCAGGCGGCGGCATCGGCCGATCCGGCCGACTACTCGGTGCGCAAGGGCAATACCATTCGGGTCGAGGCGGCGGAAACCCTGGGGCACTACGCCGACTGGCTGGGGGTTTCACCCAGCACGCTGCGCCGCTTGAACAAGATGTCGGTCAACACGCCCATGCGGATCGGCAGGACGCTGAAGCTGGATTTCTCGCAGGTACCCGTGGCGAAGTTCGAAGCAAGGCGGCGCAGTTATCATCAGCAGATGCAGGAAGCGTTCTTTGCGCAATATCGCATCGTCGGCAGCGATACGCATGTGCTGAAGAAAGGCGAATCCATCTGGGTGTTGTCACAAAAGACCTACAACGTACCGGTATGGTTGCTGCGTCAATACAATCCTGACATGGACCTGTCGGATGTCAGGCCGGGCACCAAGCTGGTCATTCCGCGCATACAGGCGGGCGAAGGTTGAAGGCAGGCAGATGCAAGTGATCAGAACGCTATGGACAACGATGTTGGCGCTGTCGGTCAGCGCCTGCTTCAGCATGCATGCCTACGATGCGCAGGCGCTGGGCAAGGATCAGCCGGCGCAGGTGGTCGGCGATTATCGCTTGCGTGCCGGTGCGCTGGTGAATGTATTTCTGCGCAGCGTCGATGATCGGCCGTTGCATTTCTGGCAGCACGCTGCGGAGATGGACGCCGGTGCGCATCGGCTGCTGGTGGATTGCACGGTGGTGGCCACGCAGAAAATGTCGCGTCATGAACTGAATGTTTCGGTGGAAAGCGGCATGCGTTACCGCCTCAACGCCGAAGCCAGCGATCAGCAGGGCTGTACGCGTATTAATCTGGAAGAGATAGATTGATGGGTTGGCGCAGAATGCTTTGGTGTGTGCTGTCGTGCGTTGTGGCTGTGCTGTCTGTCAGCCAGGCGCAAACGCCCGAACTGCTGGCCGATACGGCGATGATGTCGGGCGAGCTGCCGATGGCTGACCGACTGGTGGTGTACAAGGCGGAGCGTAAGCTGTACCTGTACCGCGGTAGTCAGTTGTTGCGGGCCTACTCCGTGCGGCTTGGTTTGCGTCCGGAAGGCGCCAAGGAATTCGAAGGCGATTTCCGCACGCCCGAAGGGCATTACCAACTGGCGCGCCGCAATCCGCAGAGCGATTACTTTCTGTCGATACAGGTCGATTATCCCAATCGTGAAGATATGCTCCGGGCCAAACGTAATCGGCTCAAGCCCGGTGGGGCGATCATGATTCATGGACTGCCCAACTCGCCGCGCAAGCCGCTCGATTACTACCAGCGCGTGGACTGGACCGACGGCTGCATTGCCGTGAGCAATGCCGACATGGTGGAAATCTGGTTGATGACCAGGCCGGGATTGCCGATCGACATCCTGCCCTGAAGCAGCGCCACAATTTGCACGACAACAAGCGTGAGATGAACATCTGATGAGCCAGCATTTCGAATCGGCCTCCGTTACTCAGGAAGAAGTGGACGATTTCGTCCATGCGCGCGTGTCGCCGCTGGGCAGCCTGGAAAATCTCTCGCAACGCGAAGTGGCGCAGTTGCTGTCGGCCGAGCAGAGCGAGGTGTATCAGTTGTTCCGGCGCTGTGCGCTGGCGGTGCTCAATTGCGGCAATGAAACCGACGATGCGCGCGCAATCTTCGAGAAGTACAAGGATTTCGAGATTCACCTCGGCCGTCAGGCCTGGGGCGTGAAACTGCAGATCCGCAATGCGCCTTCCAAGGCTTTCGTCGATGGCCAGATGATTCGCGGCATCAAGGAACATCTGTTCGCGGTATTGCGCGACATCATCTACATCCACGACGCCATTCTGGGTACGCAGCGTTTCGATCTGCAGGAGACCAGTGGCCTGACCAATGCGGTCTACCACATCCTGCGCAATGCCCGCATTCTGGATTACAAGGGCCGGCCGGATCTGGTGGTGTGCTGGGGCGGACATTCAATCAGTCCGGGTGAATACGATTACACCAAGAAGGTGGGCTACGAGCTGGGTTTGCGTGGTCTGAGTGTCTGTACGGGCTGCGGGCCGGGCGCGATGAAGGGGCCGATGAAAGGCGCGACCATCGGTCATGCCAAACAGCGCATTCACGACGGTCGTTATGTCGGCATGACCGAGCCCGGCATCATCGCCGCCGAGCCGCCCAATCCCATCGTCAATCAGTTGGTGATCATGCCGGACATCGAAAAACGTCTGGAGGCCTTCGTGCGTACAGGGCACGGCATCATCGTGTTTCCCGGCGGCGCGGGGACGGCGGAAGAGATCCTGTATCTGCTCGGCATCCTGCTCGACCCTGCCAACGTGCATCATCCCTTTCCGCTGGTATTTACCGGCCCGGCGTCGGCGGCCGAGTATTTCCACAAGATCGATCAATTCATCGTCGCCACGCTGGGTAAGGGTGCACGGTCGCGTTACCAGATCATCGTGGATGACGCGGCGCAGGCAGCGCGCGAGATGGCGCGCGGCATGGTCTTGGTGCGCGAACATCGTCGTGCTCAAAGCGACGCCTACAACTTCAACTGGTTGCTGAAAATTCCTGTGGAATTCCAGTTGCCATTCGAACCGACGCATGCCGCCATGTCGGCATTGACCCTGCAACGCGATCTGCCGCCGCATATTCTGGCGGCCAATCTGCGGCGTGCCTTTTCCGGCATCGTCACCGGCAACGTGAAGGAGCAGGGTATCCGCGCCATCGAACGGTTCGGTCCCTATGAGCTGCACGGCGATAGGCACATCATGAATTTGCTGGATGATCTGCTGGCGGCCTTCGCGGTACAGCGCCGGATGAAACTGCAGGGCGAATACAAGCCGTGTTATCGCGTGGTCAAATAGACGTGGGCATGAATGATCACATCCGCTGCTGAACATAAGTGTTGGCGAAGCGCGACTCGCCACTCAATCTGAACAGGCCGAAAATTTAGTGTGATTCAATTCCTCCAGGCGGCAAGGGGTTGCCACTTAGTGTGTGTCCTACGGAGGAATCATCATGTCAGAACACGATCTCGACGAATTGACGGCAACCGGTGCACACCGTGTATGGCGCGGCGGCGTGGGCGCGGCATCGGCACGTAGCTGGCTGAATCGTTCGCAGCCGGCCAATCCGCGTCATGCAGCCATTACCAGCAAGCTGGCCAATTTTCCCAATTACCGCAGTTGGGCGGAAAAGGTGAAGACCGCTTGGCGCAAGGAAGAAGAGTGACTGCGATCCCGGTCAGGGACGGGGGATGAGAAAAGCCGGAATCTGCGTGCCGCTGGCGGTTTGCGGCTTGGGTTCAACAGGCGTGGTAACCGGATTGACGGGTTTGATTTGCGACGCAACCGTCTGCGAGCCGAAGCTGGTTGGTCGTGCAATGGTGGGCGAGGGCGGTGAAATGGCCTGACGGCCCGGCAACATGTTGCTCAACCAGCCCAACAGGGGCTGCCATTGCTCCAGGTCCTCATGGACCATCATGGGTTTCATTTCAAATATTCCCTGGCCCCGTTCATATGCGCGCACATAGTTCTGTGAGTCGCGCAACGTTGCCAGCACGGGTATCTGCAAGGTGTGCAGGAACTGCATCAGCGAGCGATACATGATGGTGTGGCGCTTGACCCGATTGGCGATCACGGCAATGCGCTGTTCGTTGCGATTGACCTTGGCGACCAGCAGCAGATCGGAAATGCAGCGGGTGGCCGCATGGATGTCGATATCGGAAGGCAGCACCGGCACCAGGATGGCATGGGCGTCGCGCGTGAATTCAGGCAGACGGGGAGCCTCCACCGCAGCAGGGGTGTCGACAATCAAGACTTCGCTGTCCATTTGCATGCGCATGGCGAAACTGCGGGTCACGCCCATCTTGCGCTCGTACCCCGCCACTCCATAGATCCTGGGCTGTTCAGTGCTGCGCTTGCCGACCCAGCGCATGCTGGAGCCCTGCGCATCCATGTCCATGAGGGTGGGTTTGCAGTTTTGCACGGCAAAATAGCTGGCCAGATTGGTCGCCAGCGTGGATTTGCCGGATCCCCCTTTGGGGTTGAGTACCACGATTTTTTGCATTGCCGCACCCGATTGACCGCCACGGACCGTACCGCAGGGGATGGCAGCCTAACCCGGAAGGGGGGTGATCTGGCAAGTCGCATGGCTTCCTGCCGACCTGGCGATGCTGTCAAGGGGGAACCTTCTCCATGCCTGTGAGTCGGCTCACAGCAGTCTTTGTCCCGCATGGTTACAGTACATTTCCCTTGGATCTCATGCATGGAAATCTTCCTACTTCTTCTCGACGAACTTGACGATGCGGCTGCCAGCCTGCGCATGCTGTGGCGGCAATTATTGGGCTTTTTACTGGCCTGCGGCCTGTTCGCCATGAGCATTCTGACGGCGATGCGCTGGCCCCTGTTGGCAGTGGCAGTCATTTTGCTGTTGGCACTGCTGCCGGTTCTGCGTCGCAAGCCGATCTATCGTTACAGGATGGACCCCTGATTACCTCCCGGGTATCGCGCCGCTCTTGAAAATCGCCGCAGAGACCCCACCCTAGGCATTCCTTATTCTGGCCATGCGGTATCGGCGATGACGCCGAGCACTGTGCGTGGCTGCCGTATTGCCAATTCCTCACAGGGTATGACCATGTCGACATCTGCTTCCAGTGAACCCGGAACCAAGGAAACGCTCGGTTTTCAGGCCGAGGTCAAGCAGCTGCTCAAGCTGATGATTCATTCGCTGTATTCGCACAAGGAGATTTTCCTGCGCGAACTGATTTCGAATGCCTCCGATGCCTGCGACAAGTTGCGCTTTGAATCGCTGGCCAATCCTGCCTTGCTGAGTAACGACAGCGAGCTTGGCATCCGCATCGAGCTGGACGACAAGGCGCACACCATCAGCATTATTGACAACGGCATCGGCATGACGCGCCAGGAAGCCATCGAACACCTGGGCACCATTGCTCGTTCCGGTACCGCCGAATTTCTGGGGCGTATGACCGGTGACCAGAAAAAAGACGCGCAGCTGATCGGTCAGTTTGGCGTCGGCTTCTATTCTTCATTTATCGTGGCTGACCATGTTGAAGTATTCACGCGCAAGGCAGGCGCGGCGCCTGAGGAAGGCGTGCATTGGGACTCGCGTGCCGAAGGCGATTTCAACATTGAAACCCTGCTGCTGCCGGAACGTGGTACGCGCATCGTGCTGCATTTGAAGGAGGGTGAATACGAATTTGCCGAGGATTATCGCGTTCGTGCTCTGGTGCGCCGCTATTCGGATCACATTGCCTTTCCGGTACGCATGAAGAAGGCTGACAAGGACAGCACGGAATTTGAAGCAGTGAATCATGCACAGGCGTTGTGGACGCGCACCCGCGCTGACATCAAGGATGAGGAATACAGGGAGTTCTACAAGCATGTGACTCACGATTATGAGGAGCCCCTGGCCTGGCAGCACAACAAGGTGGAAGGCGCCAAGGAATACACCAGCCTGTTGTACGTGCCGGCGCATGCGCCGTTTGACTTGTATCAGCGCGATGCAGCGCGTGGCGTCAAGCTGTATGTCCGCCGTGTGTTCATCATGGACGACGCCGAGCAGTTCCTGCCGCTCTATCTGCGCTTCATCAAGGGTGTGGTGGATTCGGCAGACCTGCCCCTGAATGTGTCGCGCGAGCTGTTGCAGCATGATGAATCCATTGACGCCATGCGTACCGCTCTGACGCGCCGCGTGCTCGACATGCTGGCCAAACTGGCCAAGGAAGATACGGAAAAATATGCCACATTCTGGAAGGAATTCGGCAGCGTGCTCAAGGAAGGTCCGGGTGAGGATTTCGCCAATCGCGAACGCATCGCCAAACTGCTGCGTTTCGCCAGCACCCATTCTGGTCAGCCTGAACAGAACGTATCGCTGGAAGACTATGTAGCGCGCATGAAGTCCGGCCAGGACAAGATTTATTTCGTGATCGCGGACAGCTTTACCGCCGCGCGCTCCAGCCCGCACCTGGAAGTGCTCAAGCAGAAGGGCATTGAAGTATTGTTGCTGAGTGATCGCGTCGATGAGTGGTTGATGGAACACCTGCGCGAATTCGAGGGCAAGCAGTTGCGCAATGTCGCGCGTGGCGACCTTGATCTGTCTGCGGTGGAAAACAGTGAAGATAAAGAAGCGCGCGAGGCGCTGGCCAAGGGCAGTGAAGAATTGACGGCACGCATCCAGAAACTGTTGAGCGAACAGCTTGCAGCCGTGCGCGTCACCACCCGTCTGAGTGATTCGCCGGCAGTGCTGGTGACCGGCGAGCATGACTTGAGCCCACAGATGCGCCGCATCATGGAAGCGGCGGGACAGAAGCTGCCCGCGACCAGGCCAACCCTGGAAATCAATCCGGCGCATCCTCTGCTCAAGCGTCTGGCGCAGCTGCCCGATGGCGAGGAATTCACTGATCTGGCGACGCTGTTGCACGAACAGGCGATGCTTGCGGATGGTGTGCAATTGCCCGAACCAACTGCGTTCGTGCAGCGCCTGAACCGGCTGCTGTTGGCGCAGCGCTAGACTCAAAAAGGGTTTGTGCTGTTGACATGATGATCACGCAAGACCTGGATGCGTGATCATCATGTATCAGTTGGGACTTTTGCTTGATGGCGGCACAAACTTCTGGAGGCCTGCCATTTCCCGGACTAAGCTCGGTAAAATATTTACAAGCATTCCGGAGATCGCATTCATGGTTTCGCAGCCGCCACAATCAATCGAGATCCCCGGTCCCTGTGGCGGGTTGCAGGCGATTATTGAAGAGCCGGTCGATGTCGCGCCGGCAGCGTTCGCCGTGATCTGTCATCCCCATCCTCTGCAGGGCGGCACCATGACCAACAAGGTCGTGCATACCCTGGCGCGGGCCTGCAACGAATGCGGCGTACCTACTGTGCGTTTCAATTATCGGGGGGTGGGCCACAGCGCCGGCAGCTACGCGGATGGCATAGGCGAGACCGATGATGCGCTGGCCGTGATTGCCTGGGCTCATGGCCGTTGGCCGAATCTTCCTCTGTGGCTCGCGGGTTTTTCATTTGGCGGCGGTGTGGCCTTGCGTGCTGCCCTGCGCACGTCGACGGCGAGGTTGATCACAGTGGCGCCCGCAGTCGCGCGTGAAGCGCCACCAGTAAAGTTGCCGTCCTGTCCCTGGTTGCTGATTCAAGGCGATGCCGACGAGGTGATTCCGGCCAGCATGGTGCTGGACTGGGCAAAAGCGCTGCCAGTGCAGCCGGAAATTCGAGTGATGCCCGGCGCAGGCCATTTTTTTCATGGCCGCCTGATCGAGCTGCGTGAGCTGGTGCGTCTCTGGCTGCAGCAGTAAGCCGGCTGTGCCATTTCAACGCAAATAAAAACGGCCCGAAACCATGTGTCCCGGGCCGTTTCTGCTACCGTCAAAAACGGTACTGGTGAATCAGTTCACCATTTCTTTCAGTGACTTCAATGCAGCGGCGCGAACCTTCTTGCTGGCCGGTTTGGCCTTGAAGGTGGTCTGCTCGCCGGTGAACGGGTTGATGCCCTGACGTGCCTTGGTGGCTGGTTTCTTCACTACCTTCAGCTTCAGCAAGCCGGGGACGGTGAATACGCCCGCGCCGCGCAGGCTCTTCTTGATGATCGCATTCAGAGAATCGAACACTTCGCTGACTTGCTTTTTGCTCAGCTCGGTGTCCTTGGCGATATGGGCGAGAATTTCAGACTTGGTCGGTGCCGCGTTCTTCTTTGCCATGTGGTTCGCTCCTGATTATTGAGTATCGTTCGTAATGCTCAGAGATGGTATCGGGTCAAAGCCGCGCGGGAAAATAACACAATATTTGCTGGTGTAAAAACTGTCCGGCAGTTTTTACACCGTGAATTGCCGTCATTTGCTTCGTCACTGCTCCGCCGACAGGATTTTTTCTTGTCAGTCCGCAAAAAACTCACGTGTCAGCGTTGCTTCGATCGGTATTGTCGATCCGGCCGGCGTGGCCTTGATTTCAAACACCAGGGTCTCAGCGCCGCTGAAAGACACCTCGGCAATATAGTAAGTGGCGGTGTTTTCAGCGATGCGGCGTAATTGCACGTCTTTCAACTGGCCGTTCAAATTTCGTGCAATCACGGCGATTTCCGCGTCACTGGGCGTCGTGCCATCTGGACTTTTGTGCAATACGGAAATATTCAGCAATACCTTGTTTTTGCTGCGTTCGATGCCGTAGGCACGGGCGACGTCCGCAGTCAGTTGGTCGCTCCGCACGGCGTTGTAATGCATTTCGTAATCGCCGGCGACCTTGAACGATTCATCGCTGGTTTGCGCGGGCTGGATATCCGCCGAAGGCTGGCGATTGCAGGCGGCAAGCATGCCCAGAGTAAGTGCCAACAGGCTGCTGCAGAGGAGTTTATTTTTCATTTTCAATGCCCTTGATTGACGGACAGTCCGCGCGTCAGGTGCTGTGCGCGCAGCACTGTGTATCTTTTGTACCTGTGCACACTATAGACCAATTATCCGGGGCGTCTGCAACTCGTGTGCAGGTTGCACTCAGCTCGACGGCGCCGAGAGGCCCAGTGCGCTCAATTCGTCTGGTAACTTGCGCGGCGTTTGGATGCGCACGCATTTTATGCGCCCCAGTTCGCCCTGTTCGATATGGATGTTCGACTTGCCGGTGGCGAAGGTGGTGCATAAAAATGCCTGCAGCTCGGCATTGGCCCGGCCTGCCACTGCTGCTGCGTGAATCCGCAGCTTGAGCCGTTCGCCGTGCAGGCCGGCAAACTCGCTGCGGCGGGCGCCCGGCTGGATTTTCAGCTGCAGGATCAGGTCGGCGCCATCCCACCGGAACCAGTTCATAAGCTCAGCAGGATCTGCAAGGCCTGGATGGCAATCAGGGCAAACAAAGCCGATAGATCGATTCCGACGATGGGCGGTATCAGACGCTGGAACGGACGCAGGATGGGTGTGCACAGGCTGTTCAGAACACTGGCGGCAGGGCTGTAGGTGCCGGGCGCAACCCAACTGAGCAGTGCATAGATCAGGATAATGAAGAAATAGAAACGCAGCACCAGCGACAACAGTTCGCGTACGGCTTCATAAAGCAACGCAACCGGTGCGCTCAAACCATAGCCGCTCAATAACCAGATCAGTGCGGTGGCCGCCAATTGCACCAGCAGCAGGGCCACCAGCGAAGCAGTATCCACGCGCTTGATCGGCGGCAAGACGCGCCGCAAGGGCAGTACCAGGGGATTGGTCAGTTTGATAACCGCCTGCGACAGGGGGTTACGGGCATCAGCCCGACACACCGGCAGCAAAAAGCGCAACAGGAATACCGTGACCAGCAGGCTCAGCAGGGTTCTGACAATGAAAATGAGTGCAGCCATGTATTCGTGCTCGTTGTGTCGCGCCTGTCGGTCATGTTACGTCAGCATTGCAAGCGGATGATAGTTGCGGCGAATCATGTGCTGCGGCCGAATTGTTCGGCCAGCTCCACCGAGCGGTCGGCGGCGGCTTTCACTGCGCGACTGACAAGGCCTTTCAAGTCATGTGCTGCAAACACGTTCAGCGCTGCTTCCGTGGTGCCTCCCTTGGAAGTGACTTGCTGGCGCAGCACGGCAGGCGGCTCTGTGACTTCGCGCGCCATCATGCCCGAGCCATACGCCGTTTCGATGGCCAAGGTGCGCGCCGTTTCGACGGGCAGGCCCTGCTCCACGCCTGCTTGTTCGAGTAACTCCATCAGCAGAAAAAAGTAGGCCGGGCCACTGCCGGAAACGGCCGTGACGGCATCAATCAGCGATTCCTGCTCTACCCACACCGACTTGCCCACTGCGCCCAGGATGCGCTCCGCCAGTTCACGTTGTGCAGTCGATACCCTGGCATTGGCATACATGCCGGTGACGCCGCAGCCATTGAGGGCAGGGCGATTGGGCATGGTGCGCACCACCGGCAGGCCGCCAAGCCAGCTCTGAAGATCGCTGGCGCGAATGCCGGCAGCCACCGAAATGATCAGCGGCCGGTGTGCGGCGATGCTGGCGGCCAGTTGTTGCGCCACCGCGCGCAGTTCCTGTGGCTTGACGGCCAGGACGATGACCTGTGCCTGTGCCGCCGCTTCGCTGTTGCTGGCCGTGACCTGCACACCGTATTGCTGCGCCAGCTGGTTACGCTGTGCCTGCATCGGGTCGGATACCACGATCTGTCCGGCGGGCAGCCCCTGCGCGATGAGACCGCCGATCAGGCTGCGCGCCATGTTGCCGCCACCGATAAAAGCCAGGGTTTCTTTCAGCATCATCCAGTCCTCAAGTCATTTATTCGTTATTACCGTCACTGCCTTGCGCCAAACACGGCAGTGCCGATGCGCACCAGCGTCGCACCGGCGGCAATGGCGGCAGCATAGTCGCCGCTCATGCCCATCGACAGCGTGTCCAGCCCCAGCCCACCGGTATTCAGTTGCGTCAACAGGTCCTGCAGGCGGCGAAACTGCGCCAGCTGCATGGCGTACTCCGTTGCGGGTGGCGGAATGCACATCAGGCCACGCAGGTTCAAACGCGGCAACTGCAGCACATGCTGCGCCAGCGACGGTACGGCTTCAGGCCAGATGCCGCCTTTGCCTGCTTCATCGGCCAGCTTGACCTGGATGCACACCTGCAAGGGCGGCGCATAGTGAGGACGCTGTTCATTCAGACGAGTGGCAATCTTGTCCCGGTCCAGGGTGTGCACCCACTGAAAATGTTCGGCAACCGGTCGAGTCTTGTTGCTTTGCATCTGGCCGATGAAATGCCAGCACAGATCGAGATCCTGAAGCGCCTGCATCTTGGCCAATGCTTCCTGCAGATAACTTTCGCCAAAGTCGCGCTGGCCGGCCGCTGCGACCGCGCGCATGGCGGCGACCGACTGCTGCTTGCTCACGGCCAGCAGGCTGACCGAGCCAGCCGGACGACCGCAACCGCGAGTCGCAGCGGCTATCTGATTCCGGACCTGAGCGAGTCCCTGAATTGCAATGTTCTCAATAGTCATGGAAAAGGCTAAAACTGCGGGCCGGTTAACATATTGACCCGAATACTGCTCCGTTATACTGGCTTGGCCGACGGCACAGCCAAGGTCTCGCACCAAACAGCTCTGCCGCTGCTAATCAGGAGCTTCAATGGCCGTCGATATTGCTCAGCTGCTTGCGTTTGCTGTGAAGAATAACGCTTCCGACCTGCACTTGTCGGCAGGCGTGCCGCCCATGATCCGCGTCGATGGCGACATGAAGCGGGTCAACATGCCGCCGCTCACCCATAAGGAAGTGCACGGCATGGTGTACGACATCATGAACGACAAGCAGCGCAAGGCTTACGAAGAGTTCTACGAGACCGACTTTTCCTTTGAAATTCCCAAGCTGGCGCGTTTCCGCGTCAACGCCTTCAACCAGAATCGCGGCTCGGGAGCGGTGTTCCGTACCATTCCGTCGCTGATCATGTCGCTGGACGACCTGAATGCGCCGAAAATTTTCAAGGATCTGTCGATGCAGCCGCGCGGCCTGGTGCTGGTGACCGGCCCGACCGGTTCGGGCAAGTCCACCACCTTGGCGGCGATGATCAACTACGTCAACGACAATCGCCCGGATCACATCCTGACCATTGAAGACCCGATTGAATTCGTCCATGAAAGCAAGCGCTCGCTGATCAATCAGCGCGAAGTACATCGCGACACGCTGGGCTTTACCGAAGCGCTGCGCTCGGCGCTGCGTGAAGACCCGGATGTGATTCTGGTGGGTGAAATGCGCGATCTGGAAACCATCCGTCTGGCGCTGACCGCCGCCGAAACCGGCCATCTGGTGTTCGGCACCCTGCATACCACCTCGGCCGCCAAGACCATCGACCGTATCGTTGACGTGTTCCCGGCCGCCGAAAAGGAAATGGTGCGCACCATGCTGTCCGAGTCGCTGCGCGCGGTCATCTCGCAGACCTTGATGAAGCGCATCGGCGGCGGCCGCGTCGCCGCGCATGAAATCATGGTGGGCACGCCCGCCATTCGTAATCTGATCCGCGAGGGCAAGATTGCGCAGATGTATTCGGCGATCCAGACCGGCGTGAAAGACGGCATGCAGACGCTGGATCAATGCCTGACCGAATTGCTGCAGAAAGGCATCATCAGCAAGGAAGAGGCGCGCTTCAAGGCGCAGAATAAAGACGCTTTCTGATGTTCGATGGCTGAGTTTTGATTTAAAGGGTACCCAACATGGAACGCGAACAAGCCATCAAGTTGATGCAGGATCTGCTCAAGCGCATGGTCGAGCGCAAGGGCTCGGACCTGTTCATCACGGCCGGCTTTCCGCCGGCCATCAAGGTGGACGGGGAAGTGCGCGCCCAGGCCGACCGCGCCCTGACGCCCGAGCAAAGCGCGGTGCTGGTGCGCGCCATCATGAATGACCGTCAGACGCGCGATTTCGACTCCACCAAGGAATGCAATTTCGCCATTGCACCGCAGGGCATCGGCCGTTTCCGCGTCAGCGCCTTTGTGCAGCAGGGTCAGATCGGCTGCGTGGTGCGTCTGATCAATTCCAAGATTCCCACCATCGAAGACATGGAGCTGCCGTCCATCCTCAAGGACGTGGTCATGTCCAAGCGTGGTCTGGTGATCGTGGTCGGTGGTACCGGCTCAGGCAAATCCACCTCGCTGGCGGCGATGGTGGATTACCGCAATGAACACAGCCGTGGTCACATCATCACCATCGAAGACCCGGTGGAATACGTGCACAACCACAAGGGTTGCGTGGTCACGCATCGCGAAGTCTTTGTCGATACCGAGAATTGGCTGACTGCGCTTAAAAACACGCTGCGTCAGGCGCCGGATGTCATCCTGATCGGCGAAATCCGTGATCGCGACACCATGGAGTACGCCATCCAGTTTGCCGAAACCGGTCATCTGGTGCTGGCCACCCTGCATGCCAACAGCGCCAACCAGGCCCTGGACCGCATCATCAACTTCTTCCCCGAAGAGCGCCGCGAACAGTTGCTGATGGATCTGTCGCTGAATATCAAGGCACTGATTTCGCAGCGGTTAGTGCCACGTGAAGGCAATGTCGGCCGGGTGGCGGCACTGGAAGTCATGTTGCACTCGCCGCTGATCGCCGACCTGATCTTCAAGGGCGATGTGGCGCAGATCAAGGAAGTGATGTCCAAGTCCAACCGGCTGGGCATGAAGACTTTCGATCAGGCGTTGTTTGATTTGTACGAGTCCGGCATCATCAGCTATGAAGAGGCTTTGCGTAATGCGGATTCCAAGAACGAGGTCCGGTTGCGCATCAAGCTGGAGAGCAGGCGTGAGCTCAAGCTCTCCGATGAAAATGCTCACAGCCTGCGCATCATGGAGGAGCGCGATAGCGGATCGAGACTATGAACGCCAATGCGCCGGTTCCTGAAATAGAAGACAGCCTGAACACCACCGGCCTGAACGAACGGCCGATCATTCTCAATACCAAGCCGCTGTTCAAGCTGATGGTGGACAAGCGGGCGTCCGATCTGTTTTTCACTTCCTACGCGCCGATCAAGATCAAGATCGAAGGCAAAATCATGTCGGTCAACAAGCAGATGTTGACCCCGGACGTGGTGCGTCATGCCGCCTACGGCCTGATGACCCAGGAACAGATCGAACATTTCAACGAAGATCTGGAAATCGACTTCGCGGTGTCCGAACCGGGACTGGGGCGGTTTCGCGTCAACGTGTTTCACCAGCGCGGCAATCCTGCCATGGTGCTGCGTTACATCACCGCCGACATGCCGCGCCTCGACGACCTGGGACTGCCCGAGCAGCTCAAGGATCTGGTGATGATGAAGCGCGGCCTGATCCTGATGGTCGGCGCCACCGGTTCCGGCAAGTCCACCACGCTGGCGGCGATGATCAACTACCGCAACGACAACAGCGCCGATCACATCATCACCATCGAAGATCCCATCGAATTCCTGCACACCAACAAGAAGTCGATCATCAACCAGCGCGAAGTGGGACTGGACACCAAGTCCTATGCACGCGCCCTGCGCAGCGCCATGCGAGCCGCGCCCGATGTGCTGCTGATCGGCGAAATCCGCGACCGTGAAACCATGGAATCCGCCATCATGCTGGCCGGCACCGGCCATCTGGTGCTGGCCACGCTGCATGCCAATAACGCTGCCGAGACGCTGGATCGCGTCATCAACATGTTCCCCCGCGACCAGCATACCCAGGTGTTCCTGGACCTGTCGCAATACCTGCGAGCGATCATTGCCCAGCGACTTGTTCCGGGGAAAAACAAGCGTCGCGTCGCTGCCGTGGAAATGATGATCAACAGCCCGCACATGCAGGAACTGATCAAGAAAGGCGATGTCATCGGCGCCAAGGAAGCGCTGCGCTCCAGCAGCGAAAAGGGCATGCAGCATTTCGATGTATCGCTGTACCAGCTCTATCAGGCCGGCCGCATCACCCTGGAAGATGCCCTCAGCTACGCCGACTCGCGCAGCAACCTGGAAGCGAAGATCAACTTCGGTTGATGGGTTCCGCTTCCCGTCGCCGCCAACTCAACAACATTGTCATCGAACGATGTTGTTAAAGACCAGTAAGGTTACTGGCGGCAATGGAATCGGTGTTTATTCTGCAAACACCGCATACGCATCAAACACCGGTCCGTCCACGCAGGCGCGTTTCATCACCGGGCCTTGCGGCGTGTTGACCTTGACGGCGCAGCCGGCGCAGCCGCCCACGGCGCAGGCCATGTACTCTTCTACTGCGACCTGACAGGCAACGCCAAATTTGCGCGCGACTTGTGCGGCGCTCTTGAGCAGCGGCGTGGGCCCGCACACGAACAGCTCTACTTCGTTCAGCGTTTCCTTGTTCAGTGTGGTCAGCCAGGCCGTCGCCAGATCGGTCACGAAGCCACGATGACAACCGGGAAAATCCGCCCAGCTGCTCAGGCGGCCGGGAATACCCTGCTCGTCGAGGAAGGCAAGCGAGGCAATCACGCCATCGGGCATGCCGTCCACCATGATGGTGGAGGGACGGGTGCGGAATGGAAAGGGCAACTCCGAACCCAGGAAGGCCACTGGCTTCCATGCTGCATCGGTACGGGTGCGCAGTGTTTCGGCAAGAAAGATCATCGGCGGGACGCCGTAGCCGCCACCAATCAGTACGGTGCGTGGCTTGTCGGCATGCGGTGTGAAGCCCTGACCGATCGGGCCGGTCAGATTCACTTTTTCGCCGATTTTCTTGTGCGCCAGCGCAGTCAGGCCGGGACCGGCCGCCTTGCAGAGAATTTCGATGGTGCCCTGTTCGGGATGAGTGCGCATGACGGACAGCGGCCGGCGCATGGGCACATTGGGGTCGCAGGCCAGATGGATGAACTGGCCGGGTTGAGCGGCGCGCGCGCACTTGGGCGCGGCGAATGTGAACAGGTATTGCTGTCCGGCAAAACTCTGCTGCGCAAGAATTTCGGCGTCTTCAACAAAGATGGTGTTGCGATGCGGTTTGTCGATCAAGGTAGCGTTATTCATTGCCAGACCTGTTAGCAGACTCAGTGCAGTGCGCCGCGGGCGATGGTGGCGAGTACAGCCATGCGGATGGCCACGCCATTGGTGACCTGTTGTTGAATCACCGACTGCTGGCCGTCGGCCACTGCGTCAGTGATTTCCACGCCACGATTCATGGGAGCAGGATGCATGACGATGGCGTCAGGCCTGGCCAGCTTGAGGCGTTCCGGCGTCAGGCCAAACTCGCGGCAGTAGGCTGCATCATCGGGAATGTGCGCGGCATTCATGCGTTCTTTCTGAATGCGTAATGCCATGACCACGTCGGCCTCCTTGATGGCCTTGTTTATGTCGGTGAAACGCCGCGCGCCGGGAAATTCGTCGCCCGGCGGCAGCAGATGCTCGGGGCCGGCGATGCGCACTTCACCTACGCCCAGCGTATTGAGTGCGCGCCAGGTGGAACGCGCCACGCGCGAGTGCATGAGGTCGCCGACAATCAACACACTCAGATTCTGGAGGTCCGGTTTGTGCTGACGAATGGTCAGCACATCCAGCAACCCCTGTGTCGGGTGCGAGACATGCGCTTCGCCAGCATTGAGGATGCTGACATGCGGCGCAACCTGCTGTGCCACCAACGCTGGCAGATTGGGTTCGGCATCGCGCATGACCAGCACATCGGCATGCATCGCCTGCAGGGTATAAATGGTGTCAAGCACGGTCTCGCCCTTGACGCGCGAGGAGGTCTGCATATCCAGATTGACCACATCCGCGCCCAGGCGGCGGGCAGCCAGTTCGAATGACACGCGGGTACGCGTGCTGGGTTCAAAAAACAGATTGGCGACAGTATGTCCCGACAGGCTTTGATCTCGAGCCGGCAATTCGTTGGGTTTGCGCACGTAGAACTGCGCCATGTCCAGCAATGCAATGATTTCGGCGCGGCTCAGGCCATCCAGCGTAATGAGATGACGCAAGCGGCCCTCCGCAGTGCGCTGCACGCGCTGGCTCAGGCTGGTGTCGATAGTGCTCATGCTTGTTGTTACTCGCTATTCGAAAGAATGCGCGACCATGCCCTGCCGACGCAGGCTCGATCCGATTCCGCTGCGCATCCCGGAGCGTCTCAACCAGGCTGGCTGAACCAGCGCTCCAGAACCACCTTGGCGGCTGCCTTGTCCACATCGGCATGGGTGACGCGCCGTGTCTTGACGCCGCTGCGTCGCAGAGACGCCAGTTCGCGTTCAGCCTCCCGCGAACTGTGCCGTTCATCCACCAGCGCCACGGGCAGCTTGCTGCGTTGGGCCAGCTCGGCAGCAAAATCCTGCACTGCCGCAGTGATGCCGGTGGGTGTGCCATCGTCATTATAGGGAAGCCCGACCACCAACTGGCCGGGCAAATAGTCCCTGAGCAACTGTTCGATGCCGACCCAGGGTACCTGCTGCTGTTTGCATTCCAGGGTACACAACGCCTGCGCCATGCGCGTCATGGTATTGCCACTGGCGACACCGATGCGACGAGTGCCGTAATCGAACGCCAGCACCACAACCAGCGGGGTAGGGCTGGACGCCATGGCGCTGCTCATGCGTGGCCGGCCTGTGAACTCAGTGTATTCAGATTGATGCCCAGTAATTGCGCCGCAGCCTGCCAGCGTTGTTCAAACGGCGTATCGAACAGGATGCGTTCATTGAATGGCACATTGAGCCAGGCATTCTGCGCCATCTCCGCTTCCAACTGTCCGGCTTCCCAGCCCGCGTAGCCAAGGGCCATGCTCAGCGGTTCCGGGCCGCGCCCCTCGGCCAGGGCGGTGAGAATGTCGCGTGAGGTGGTGACATGAATATGCTCTGACACGGCCAGCGTGGATTCCCATGGCTGCCCGGCGCGATGAATGACAAAGCCGCGATCCGGCTGCACCGGACCACCCTGCAGGATGAGCTGTTCGCGTAACGGCTGATCCTGAGTGCTCAAGTGCAATTGCTCGAAGACATCGGCCAACCGCATCTGCATGGGGCGGTTGATGACGATGCCCAATGCACCCTGGGCAGTGTGCTCACATACCAGCGTGACGGTCTGCGAGAAATTGCCGTCTGCCATCGCGGGCATGGCGATCAGGAATTGATTGGTGAGATAGTGTTCGGCCGGCATGTGCAAAGTATCCGTGCTTCGCGCCGTTCGCTCAAGCGCGGGTTGCCCGATTTTGATGTATTGCGCGGCGCCGTAGGCAATCTGGCCCATATTACGTTTACCGGCATCGGGCATTAGACTGTCCGGATCATGCATCACACACGATACCCGACGCTGCCATCCCTGCCGGAAGTATTGCGCACACGCGTGGCTTCACAACTGGAAACATTGCGCGAATCACTGGATGCCGGGGCGGCACAGGTGCTGCAGCAGCCACTCATTGTCGCGTCCCTGCCGCAGGTATTTGCCAGCAGCGCATTGGTGGCCGACGCCTGTTTGCGGGATGCCGGGTTGTTGCCGCGCCTGCATGACAGCGGCTGCCTGTTGACCGCTGTCGATAGCGACTGGTTGCGTCGCGAACTGGACGCGATGATGGTCACAGTCGGCACCGATACGGAATTGTTGGCCACGTTGCGCCGCTTTCGCCGGCAACAGATGGTGCGCATTGCCTGGCGTGACATCGCCGGCTTTGCCGAGCTCAATGAGACCTTGCTGGATCTGTCCAATCTGGCTGACGTCTGCGTGCAATACGTGTACGAGCGTGCCTATGCGCAATTGAGCGCGCTGTATGGCAGGCCGCGCGGTCGTGACAGCGGTGCGGAACAGCCGTTGATGGTGCTGGGCATGGGCAAGCTGGGTGGCCGGGAACTCAATTACTCGTCCGATATCGATCTCATTTTCCTGTATCCGGAAGCCGGCGAAACCGATGGCGCAGCCGCAGTGGACAACGAAGAATTCTTTCTGCGTCTTGGGCAACGCATGATCAACTGGCTGGCCAACAAGACGGCGGACGGTTTTGTGTTTCGCGTGGACATGCGTCTGCGTCCTTTCGGGAACAGCGGTCCGCTGGCGGTCAATTTCGACAGTTTTGAAACTTACCTGCAACAGAATGGCCGCGACTGGGAGCGCTATGCCTTCGTCAAGGCGCGGCCCTTGACCGCCATCGAACATTATCAATCGCTGTACAACAACGTGGTGCGGCCATTCGTATATCGGCGCTATCTGGATTTCTCGGTCTTCGAGTCGCTGCGCAACATGAAACAGATGATTGCGCGGGAAGTGGAGCGGCGCGAACTGCATGAGCACGTCAAGCTCGGTCCCGGCGGCATCCGCGAGGTCGAGTTCATTGTTCAGGCATTTCAGTTGTTGCGCGGCGGCAATGACCGTCAGTTGCAGTCGCGCGAATTGCAGCAGGTGCTGCCGCGTCTGGTGGGACACAAATTGTTGACTGTGCAGGCCGTGGAGGAATTGCTGCAGGCCTACCGTTTCCTGCGGCTGGTGGAAAACCGTTTGCAAGAATGGAACGACGATAATACCCATTACCTGCCGGAAGAGGATGAGGCGCGCCTGCGGCTGGCGGTGTCGCTCAATTATCCGGACTGGCCAGCCTTGTTGAGCGCACTGAACGAGCATCGTCAACGCGTCAGCGGCTGGTTTGCCGCCATTGTGTTCGGTAGCAACGCGGAGACGCCAGCGGCGGATTCCGCGCTGGATGCGTTTCTCGATCCGGGGGTCAGTGATGAGGAGCGTCATCGCGCCGTGATGGCGCTCGGCATTACCGATCCGGCGCACATTACCACCCAGATGTTGCAGGTGCGCGATAGCGGCTACTACCAGCGCCTCGACGAAACCGGCAAGCAGCGCCTGCATGTGCTGGTGCCGAAAATCCTGAGGCTGATTGCCGCGCAAGCCGGTCAGGCGGCGGTATTCACTCGCATACTGCGCATCATTGAAATGATCGGCGGCCGCACGGTGTATCTGGCGCTGCTCAATGAACATCCGCCGGTGCTGAGTCTGCTGGTCCATCTGTGCGCGCAAAGCGAGTTTCTGGCCGAGCAGATTGCAGCGTTTCCGCTGTTGCTGGATGAGCTGATCGACGAACGCCTGATGAACGATCTGCCTACCCGTGCATCGCTGGCGGCCGAGCTGCAATTCAAACTGGAGCACTGCGATCCGGACGATGAGGAGCGCCAGCTCGAACTGCTGCGCGAGTTCCAGCGCATTGCCCTGTTCCGCATTGCCGTGGCCGATCTCACCGGGCGCATGCCTTTGATGAAGGTCAGCGACCGGTTGACCGATCTGGCCGAGCTGATCGTGCAACAGGCGCTGGACATGGCCTGGGCGCAGCTCATCAATCGGCATGGTCGGCCTTTGTGCGGCGCGGATGCTGCCCACGCGCATGCTGCCGGCGTGGTGGTGGTGGCCTACGGCAAGTTTGGCGGCATCGAGTTGGGCTACGGTTCCGATCTGGATCTGGTCTTCCTGCATGATTCGGCGGGCGCCTGGCAACAGACCGATGGCGAGCAGGCCGTGGACAACAGCGTGTTCTTTGCCCGGCTGGGACAACGTCTGGTGCATTTGCTGAGCGTCCACACCCGTGCCGGCCGCCTGTATGAAGTGGATGTGCGTCTGCGTCCCAGCGGCAAGGGCGGTCTGCTGGTGCAAAGCCTGGATGGTTTCGACAATTATCAACGTCATGAAGCCTGGACCTGGGAACATCAGGCCTTGTTGCGGGCGCGTGCGGTGGCGGGCGATGCGACGCCGATGGCGCGCTTCGAACAGATTCGCACCGATATTCTGCGCAAGGCCATCAAGCGTGACACGCTGCGCGAAGAAGTACGCAGGATGCGACAGCGCATGCGCGACGAATTGTCCAAGGCCGGCAGGGGCCAGTTCGATCTGAAGCAGGATGCCGGCGGCATTGCCGACATCGAGTTTCTGGTGCAGTACTGGATGCTCAAGTGGGCGGATGAATATCCACCCATCATTCTGTTCACCGACAACATCCGCCAGCTGGAAAGTCTGGCTTCGGGCAACATCATCGCGCAGATGCAAGTGAATTTTCTCACCGGCACCTATCGGCTATATCGCGAGCGTATGCACCATCTGTCGCTTGCCGGCGATGACAATGTGATTGATGCGGGTGAGTTTGTCGAACCGCGCCGCCGCGTGGTGGCGATCTGGGATGAGGTCATGGGCACGGAGGGGGCGGGCGGGAGATCTGACAGGTCTTCCCGCCTCTGAAGGACACAGTCGTGACGCTTAATCCGGCAGATCGAACACGATGACTTCAGTCTGCTTGCCGGACTCCAGCGTGAGCTGATGTTCTTCGGTGATCATCAGCGCATCGCCCACACCCAGTGCATGACCATTGGCGGTCACATTGCCGCGCGCCACATGCACATAGACGCACCGGCCCTTCGGGATATTCATGCTGCCTCGCTCCGCGCCATCAAACAGGCCGGCATATACCCTGGTGTCCTGATGAATCAGCAGCGAACCGTTGGCTGAATCGGGCGAGGCAACCAGCCGTAGTTTGCCGCGCTTTTCCTCGCTGGCAAAAAACTTCTGTTCGTAGCCTGGCTTGATGCCCTGTACATCGGGAATGATCCAGATTTGCAGGAAATGCACCTGCTTGCTGGGCGAAGGATTGAATTCACTGTGCAAAATGCCGTGACCGGCGCTCATGCGCTGCACATCGCCCGGCCGGATGGTCGAGCCATTGCCGATGGAGTCCTTATGCGACAGCTCGCCTTCCAGCACATAGCTGAGGATTTCCATGTCGCGATGTCCGTGGGTACCGAAACCGGTGCCGGGTTCGACGCGATCTTCGTTGATCACGCGCAAGGCGCTGAACGCCATGTGCTCGGGATCGAAATAATCGGCAAACGAGAAACTGTGAAACGATTTGAGCCAGCCGTGGTCGCCGTAGCCGCGTTCGTTGGCATGTCTTATGGTGTACATCTCATTCTCCTGCGGCGACGGCGGTGCGCCGCACGCGCGGGTGGGTCAGAAAAATTCCGCTTGCTTGCATCCGTTGTACGGATGGTTTGGTGACTGACTGTCATGAGGACCGCAGCCATGCGGCATCTTACCAAACTACGTGGCGTGGACCTGCGTGCGCCAGTCAGGAGTGGCCGGGCAGGCGGGTGTTTTCAATATATGTGGAGACCGGCGCAGATGATTTGCAGGCGCCTGCGAGTCTGTTATCGACCGTGACCTAGGCAACCCGCGCGGTGTGCACGCCGGTTACCGGGTTGCTGTTCCGCATGCTGGATGGATTGTTTGCGCAGGCAAGCCATCTCAAGGTTGCCGCATCGAGATGTGGCTGCGGCAGCTGCGTGGCGGCCAATTCACACAGCTTGAGCAGTACCTGTGCAGTCGCCTGGGCATCCGGTCCGGCGCGGTGTTCCGCAGTGTCGTCCAGTTTGAAATGTCGCACCAGCGCACGCAGGGAATGGCTGGCCAGATCCGGCAACAGGCGGCGGGCCAGTTGCACGGTGCAGATGAAGTCGTTGTCAATGCGTTGCAGATGCAGACGTTCGCATTCGCAATCGAGGAAGCCCTGATCGAAGGCGGCATTGTGCGAAATCACCGGATCGGCGCCGATAAAACGCAGCAGTTCGGGAAACACGTTCCGGGGAAATGGCGCGGCATCAATCATGCGCTGGTTGATGCCGGTAAAGGCACGGATGCTTGCCGACAGGCGGCGTTCACAATTGACCAATGATTCATAACGCGCCACGACTTTGCCATGCTGCAGGCGCAGGGCCGCCACTTCGGTGATGCGATCGCCCTGATCGGGATGCAACCCGGTGGTTTCAAAATCCAGTACGACGATACTCTCCATGAGTCTGAGCCACTTGCCTGGGGAAATAATCTGTAGTGGGCGGACTCTAGGTATGCATACACCACGGCGCCGTGATTCGCATCACGGCCGTCAGGCGTTTTGTCGGCGCAGATGCCGGTGAAGCTGCAAACTCGTGGCCGAAGTCACAGTGTGTTCGGGGAATGCACGAGTTTGTACGGCTTATGTCCTAACCAGTGAGCTGTTCCAGTGTTTCGGTGGCGTTCAACCAGGCGCTTTCCACGCTGGAGAGATCACGTTTCAGTTGCGTCTGCTGGTCGAGCAGTTCATGTAACCGGCTTTTATTTGTCGGGTCATAAATGTCCGGGGCGGCCAGCAGCAGTTCCACGTCTGATAGCTTCTTTTGCAGTTGCGTCAGTTGTGTATCCAGCTTGCTCAGTTCTGCTTTCAGAGGAGCGAGGCGATTGCGTTGCTCGGCGGCATCGCGCTTGCGCTGCCTGCGTGCTTCTTCCGATTCCCTGGGCGCAGTTTCCTTGATCGCTTTGGTTTCTTTGGCTGCCGCGTCTTTGGGATGGCTGGCAGCCCACCTGGCATAGTCATCCAGGTCGCCATCGAAGGGCGTGGCGCGGCCATCGGCGACAATAAAGAACTCATCGACGACGGTGCGCAGCAGATGACGATCATGCGACACCATCAGTACGGCGCCGCTGTAGTCCTGCAAGGCCAGCGCCAGTGCCTGGCGCATTTCCAGGTCGAGATGATTGGTCGGCTCATCCAGCAACAACAGATTCGGGCGCAGATACGACAGCAGGGCCAACACCAGACGCGCTTTCTCGCCACCGGAGAAGGGGCCGATGGCTTCGAACACCCGATCGCCGCGAAAGCCGAAACTGCCGAGAAAATCGCGCAGATCCTGCTCGGGCGCTTTTTCGGCGGCCGGTCCGCCCAGGCGGCGCAGATGGGCCAGCGGTGATTCCTTGTCATTGAGTTGTTCCAGTTGATGCTGGGCAAAGTAACCGATGCGCAGATCCTTGGCTTCGATGCGCTCGCCGCTCAAGGCAGGCAATTCACCGGCCAGCATTTTCATCACCGTGGACTTGCCGGCGCCGTTATGTCCCAGCAACGCAATGCGTGCACCGGGCGCAATGGTGAAATTTATTTTTTCCACCAAGGGCGTGTCGCCGTAACCGGTTGCCTGATCCTCAATGGTCAGCAGCGGACGCGGCAGCTTGTAAGGTTCCAGGAACGAGAAAGTGAATTCCGTATCGACATGCGCCGGTGCGATGCGCTGCATGCGTTCCAGCGCCTTGATGCGGCTTTGCGCCTGACGGGCCTTGCTGGCCTGGGCGCGAAAGCGCGCGATGAAGGATTCGATATGCTTAACTTCGCGTTGCTGGCGCGCGTACAGCGCCTGGTTCTGCGCCAACCGTGCGGCGCGTGCTTCTTCAAAGTCGGAATAGTTGCCGCGATAGGCTTCTGCGAGTCCGTGTTCAATATTCACGATGCGGTTGCAGATCTGATCCAGGAAATCGCGATCGTGGGCGATCAGCAGCAGCGTGCCACGGTAATCCTGCAGCCATTTTTCCAGCCACAGCACCGCGTCGAGGTCGAGATGGTTGGTGGGCTCGTCCAGCAGCAGCAGATCGGAGCGACACATCAGCGCCTTGGCTACATTCAGGCGCACGCGCCAGCCGCCGGAGAATTCGCGTACGGCGCGCTGTTCATCGGCGCTGCTGAAACCCAGGCCATGCAGCAGCGTGGCGGCGCGGCTGCGGGCGTGATAGCCGCCAATGCCATCGTAATGACCATACAGTTCAGCCAGACGGTGACCGTCGTCGGCCACTTCGGCCGCAGCAATCTGTTGTTCAATGCTGCGCAGCTCAGCATCGCCATCGAGCACGAATTCAATGGCCGGCGCATCGCTGGCGCTGAGTTCCTGCGCTACATGCGCCACCGCCAGGTTGCCGGGCATGTCGAAGCTGCCGGTTTCGGGGGTGATTTCACCGCGCACCAGCGCCAGCAGCGTGGATTTACCGCTGCCGTTCTCGCCGGTGATGCCGATTTTTTCGCCGCGAAACAGATTGAACGTGGCTTTTTCGAACAGCACGCGCGTGCCGCGACGGATGGAAATGTCGGAGAAATTCAGCATAGCCGATAAGTCTAGGGCCTGTCGTCAACTCATTCCATCGCTGCGACGACAGGCCCCTGCTGAGCGGTAGTCTGCGGTCAGGCCGTGCGTTGGCCTGCGGCTGCAAGCTCAGGCGAACAACGCGGCAATGTGGTATTGGCCCTGGGCCTGCGCCACCATCAGCGCCAGAAATTCATCGGCACTCATGGCACGGCCGAACAAATGTCCCTGAGCGTAGTGACAGTCGTGCTGTTTCAGGTAATCCAGCTGGGTGCGGGTTTCCACCCCTTCAGCCACCACTTTCATGTCCATGCTCTTGCCCATGTCGATGATGGTGCGCACGATGGTGGCGTCGTCCTTGTCCTCGCCGATGCCGCGTACGAACGACTGGTCGATTTTCAGGGTGCTGATCGGAAACTGTTGCAGCGCGCTGAGCGAAGAATAACCGGTGCCGAAATCGTCAATCGACAGATGCACGCCCATGGCGAACAGCTCATCGAGTAATTTGATGGTGCGTTTCGGATCCTGCATCAAGGTGGTTTCGGTGATTTCCAGCTCGAAACTGGTCGGTGAAACCTCGTGGCGCTTGAACATGTTGCGGCAACGGGTCACGAAGCCGGATTGGCGCAATTGTTTGAGTGACAGATTGATGGAGATGCGTCCGGGATCGTCCACCTGACTCATCCAGTGCTTGTAGTCTTCACAGGCACGATTCATCACCCAGTCGCCGATGCCCAGGATCAATGTGGTTTCTTCCGCCAGAGGAATGAATTGCGAAGGTGAGATGTCGCCGTGGCCCGGCAGGCGCCAGCGCAGCAGGGCTTCCGCACCGATGATCAGACCGCTGTGCAGGTCTACCTTGGGCTGGTACAGCATCACCAATTCGTCGCGCTCCAGCGCACGGCGCAATTTGGATTTGAGCATCAGTCGTTCGACTGCGGCTGCATTCATGTCCGGCGAGTAGAAAGCGAAGTTGTTGCCCGCGCTCTGCTTGCAGTGATACATGGCGGCATCGGCATGACGGATCAGGTCGATCACGTTTTCGGCATCGCGCGGGCAGAAGGCAATGCCGATGCTGGCGGTCAGAAACAGCTCATGCTGTTGTACATAGAAAGCCTTGCCGATTTCCGTCAGCACGATGCGGGCGAGATTGGCGGTCTGGGCGCGTTCGTCATCCTGCGGGTCCAGACCTTCGATGAACACTGCAAACTCGTCACCGGCCAGACGCCCCAGCACGGCCTCCTTGGGCAAGGCACGGGTCAGGCGTTCACTGAGAATTTCCAGTGCCCGGTCGCCAGCTTCATGACCAAAGGTGTCGTTGATTTCCTTGAAACGGTCCAGATCCAGATACAGCAACGCCACGATGCGTTCGGCGCGGCGCGCACGCGCAATGGCCTGTTGCAACAGATGCTGGAACTGCATGCGATTGGGCAATTTGGTCAGCGAGTCGAAACGCGCCAGATAACGGATACGCCGTTCGGCGCGCTTGCGCTCGGTGATGTCGCGCATCACGAAGATGGTGCCCTGGAATTCGGTGTTGGGTGCGTTCAGCGCTGAACTGGAAATGGATACCGGAATGGTCTGGCCGCTGGCGGTGCGGATCACCGACTCCTGCAGATCCAGGATGGGCGGATCATGTTCGGGATCGGCATGCTGCACCGGCACCAGCAATTCCTGCAGCGGCTTGCCGGCCAGCTGCGGGTTGGTAAATCCGAACAGGCGTTGCGCCGCGGCGTTGATCTTGGTGATGTTGCCTTTCGATGAAGTGACCAGCACCGCGTCATTCATGCTGTCCAGCACGGTGGTCAGGTATTTGCTGTCGATGGTGCTCTGGCGCAGCTTCTGGCGCATTTGCTCCAGAGCGGACTCGAGTGGCGCCAGTTCATGTTCGCCGGTCACGGCCAGCGGCTGGGTGTAATTGCCATTGCCGATGCGCTCGGCGGTTTCGATCAATTCATTGATGGGACGGTCCAGACGGCGGGTTACGTTCCACATGAGCAGCGCCGCCAGCATGGCCAGCAGAAATCCGGTCAATCCGAGCAGCAGCAGCCAGGAACTGACTTCTTCATGTAACGCAGTCGCCAATAGCAACGCAGTCAATCCCACGCCGATCAGGCCGGTGATGAATAATGCCGTGACTGAATATTTGTACGATTTCACTTTTTTGCCGCCGCTGCACTATATAGGCAGTGCGCTGCTTGTTTTGTTCTGGAACATCGCCAATTTCCCGGTATGCATCCTTGTTGCGTCGTCGGTGACCGGAGATACTGGGGCGCATGATAGCGGGCTGGCAGCGGACAGGCGAACTAGTTAAACCCCTATTTTATGTCTAGTTGAGGTCAAGCTTTAAGGCGGCGGTAAACAATGGATACCCGCTGCTGGTCAATGACGCCACCATGACGGATTGCATGAACGAATTTGAACTTACCGGCCGGGCAACCAGCCATGTCGTCGCGCTCGAGCGGCCTACATGTGTCTTACATTTCGAGGCGGTCACCTCCTTTCTGGCCATGCGCGATGCAGCGGCACGTGCCGGCATCGACCTGCAATCACGCTCGGCATTCCGCGATTTTGATACTCAATTGCTGATCTGGAACCGCAAATGGCGCGGCGAACGCGACTTGTATGGCCGCGATGGCACCCTTCTCAATCATGCGGCGTTAAGTCCGGCAGAACTGCTGGATGCGATCCTCGTCTGGTCGGCGATCCCCGGCGGCAGCCGTCATCACTGGGGTTCGGAGATTGATCTCATCGACGCTGCGGCCATTCCTGCCGGTTATCAGGTGCAACTGGTGTCTGCCGAATACTCAGACAACGGCGTATTTGCCAGGCTGTCGGCCTGGCTGGACAGCCATGCCGGCCGCTTCGGTTTTTTCCGTCCTTATCGCACTGATCGGGGTGGCGTCAGTCCCGAGCCCTGGCATTTCAGTTATGCGCCGGTATCCATGCGCGCCCTGGAGTCGCTGAGTCTGACCATGTTGCGCCGGGTGCTGGACCAAAGCGAAATGGAAGGCAAGGCCGAGGTTCTGGCGCGCCTGCCGGAAATTTACACACGTTTTTTACTGGCCATCGACCTGCCTGATTGACCGGCCAGTCAATCAGGCGGCTGCCGAGGTTGGCATTTTGCTGGCGATACCGTTATGGATTGGCGACCAGATGGGTCAGCACATGATCCACTTCACCGGCGCTGCCCAATACCACCGGTACCCGTTGATGAATGGCGGTGGGCTGTACATCGAGGATGCGCTGTTGCGGCGTCGCCATGGCCTTGCCGCCCGCCTGTTCGATCAGCATGGCCATGGGATTGGCCTCGTACATCAGACGCAGCTTGCCGTTGGGCGCTTTTTTGGTGGGCGGGTACATGAACACGCCGCCTTTGAGCAGGATGCGATGCACGTCGGCGACCATGGCGCCGACGTAGCGGCTGGAATAGCCATTGGCCTGTGCCCAGTCCAGATACTTGTTGTAGCCGGCAGGGAAGGTCAGACGATTGCCTTCATTCAGCGAATAGCTCTTGTTGGTGTTGGGAATCTTGAGTTGCTCGGCCACGCGCACGAAAGCGCCAATGGCAGGATCCAGTACAAACATGTCCACGCCCATGCCAATGCTCATCACCAGTACCGTGGACGAGCCGTACAGCACATAACCCGCAGCAACCTGCTTGACGCCTGGTTGCAGCCAGCCGTTGTCACTGTGTCGTGGGTTGTCGTAACGCAGGATGCTGAAGATGGTGCCCACACCGCCGCACACATCCAGGTTTGAAGAACCATCCAGCGGATCGAACAGCACGCAGTATTTGCCTTCACCCACTTCACGCAGCAGCACCGGCTCTTCGTTCTCTTCCGAAGCCACCACGGCAACGCCTTCGCGTTTGCCGAGGGTGCGCAGCAGCACTTCGTTGGCGATCACGTCCAGCTTCTGTTGTTGTTCTCCCTGCACGTTTTCACTGCCCACATTGCCCAGCACATCGTCCAGGCGTGCGCGACGTACGCTGTTGGCGATGATCTTGGCGGAAATCGACAGCGCCGATAACACCCAGCTTAATGTGCCGCTGGCGCCTGGATGGCGAGACTGCTGTTCCAGAATGTGCGCTTGCAGGGTAATCAGCGAATCCTGGCGGCTCGATGTGGAAGCAATACTGGCGCTCATAACAATATCCTTGGGTGAAGTGCGGGACGGATATGCATGACGCTGCGCAGGTTCTTATCGCGGCGGATTGACTGCTGCCATTGCGCATTTCATGCGTGAAGTGCCGGTCGATTTTATCGCATTGCCTGCGGTGCGGCACACACTTGCATGACGTATCGATGTTGATTGTGCCGGAGCGCAACACCAGCGCATCAACAGCGTGGGCTGCGATGCGGGTGTTGTCGGGAGAATTCCATTGCTGGCCGTCAGCCCGCACACATGGGGCTGACATGAGTTTGGGAGCCGGACTTCCCGGCCGCCAGACAGTCGGACTATTTCTTCTTGGCTTTATTGCCTTTCTTGTCGTCTTTTTCACCGGGCTCGATGGCTTCCAGCAATTTGCTGTCCAGTTCGGGCAGCGCCGGCAACTCTTGCCCGGCTGTCAGCATCGGCTTGAGCTGTTCATGCAGTTTGGCGGTGACCGCGTGCAGGTCGCGATACTGACTCGCCAGCTTGGTGGTGTGGTCGCGCAGCTCGGTCAATTCCTTGTCCTGATCCTGTTTTTCCTTGCGCAGGGTATTGAAGCTGGTTTCAATCTGCTTGCGCAGGTCGGCTTCATCCTGCTTTTCCTTTTTGAGCGCCTTCATTTTCTTGACGACATTGTCCGGCGTATCCGCCAGCGCCGTATTGATGGCCTTGAGCGCCTTGTCCTTGTCGGCGACCTGAGACTTCAATTGCTGGATTTCTTTGGCAACGGCCGCACGTTCCGCCGCCATCTGCGGCGCAACTCGTTCCTGCTTGGCAACGATGTCGGCAGCGGTGGCTTCCGCAGCCGCCTGTGCTTTGAGGCTGGCGGCCAGTTTCTTTTCCATGTCGGTGATCGCCTGCTGCGCTTGCTGCCTGGCGGTGACGACGCTGGCTTCGGCGTCCTTGGCGCGTTGAATGGCGCGATCCAGTGCTGCTTTGAGCTGATCCTGATCGCAGTTGGGATCCAGGTCCAGAGCCTCGGCGGCTGTCCGCATCAACATCTGCTTGCTGAGGGCAAGCTCTTTCCACACTTTTAACTGGAGATCGAATTGTGTTTGATCCACATTCTTACCTTTTGGCTGGGTCGGGTTGGGGGTTGGGGGCGCGGATTGTAGTCGAAAACGGCGCAAACTGAACCTGAATCAGCGCTCCAGACGGCGAAATGGTGGTTTTAGCGCAGGTGGCACAGCCAAAATCTGGGATTTTTCGCCCAATCGGAGGCTTATCGCTGTGCTTCAAGATCCAGCAGGGCCCGCTTGCGGGCCACGCCCCAGCGATAACCGGACAGCCCGCCGTCGGTACGCACTACGCGATGACAGGGAATGGCCACCGCCAATGTATTCGCTGCGCAGGCGTTTGCCACGGCACGCACGGAATGCGGTGCGCCGATGCGCGCCGCAATTTCGGCATAGCTGGCCGTGCTTCCCGGCGGGATTTTCTGCAGCGCCTGCCAGACCCGCTGCTGGAATGCCGTGCCACGAATGTCGAGCGGCAAGTCCAGCCCCAGACGGGGCGTTTCGATGAAACCAACGACTATTGCCACCACCTGTTCAAAATCGCGGTCGCCGCCCATGAGGTTGGCACTTGGAAAGCGATCCTGCAGATCGTGCGCAAGCGCTTCGGGATCGTCGCCGAGCAGAATGGCGCATACGCCTTGCGCGCTCTGCGCCACCAGGATCGAGCCGAGCGAGCATTCGCCAATCGCGAAACGAATGTCGAGCTGGACGCCGCCGGCCCGATAACGGCTGGCGTTCATGCCCAGCACGGCATGCGCCTTTTCGTAGAAGCGGCTGTTGCTCTGATAACCCGCATCGAGAATGGCTGTAGTGATGTTGCTGCCGCCATCCAGTGCTTGGCGCAGGCGTTGTTGGCGTTGCGCCAGCGCATATTGTCTGGGCGTCAGGCCGGTGGCCTGTTTGAACAGGCGGTGAAAATGAAAACTGCTGACGCCCAGTTGGCCAGCCAGTTGTTGCAGTGGCGGCGCATTGTCCGCCTGCTCGATCAGGCGGCAGGCCTGGGTGATGAGCGCTGTACGCTGCAGATTTCTTGCCGGGGATTTCATGGTGTGGACGATGACCTCGCCGGGACTGTATCAATCCCGATGACCGGCGACACTCCGATTCTTGCTCTTGAATTCGTCGAGCGTCTCGCCGGCATCAATCGTCGTGGCTGCTGACTTTGCGCCGTAGCTGTTTGTGCTGGCTGCGCTGCTGCTTGCCTTCCAGACGGCGCATCCTGGATGCCTGGGTCGGTTTGGTGGCGCGGCGCAATTTGGGCACGATGTGCGCCTGGGCAATCAATTCGAGCAGCCGTTCCAGGGCATCGCGTCGGTTCTGTTCCTGGGTGCGCAGGCGCTGTGCAGTGAGACTGAGCACGCCGTCGTTATTCATGCGGCGACCGGCAAGGGTTTTGAGGCGCGCCTTGGCGGGATCGCTCAAATCGCAGGCCTGGACATCGCAGCTCAGTTGTATGGCAGTGGACACCTTGTTGACGTTCTGACCGCCGGGGCCGCTGCTGCGCACCATGCGCAGGTGCAGGGCTGTTTCGGGCACGCCCAGTTTGGCCAGCGCATCCGTCAGGTCGGTAGCGGGCGTGCTCATCAGTCCGCCGCATCCGGCAGCAGGCTGGCCGGTTGTACTTTGACATCGTATTGCGGCACGGGAATACGAATGCCGTGTTGCTGGAACAGTTTCCAGATGGTGCGGTTCACATCCGAACGCACGTTATTCACGCCTTCCTGCGGATCGGCGATCCAGAAGCGCAGCTCCAGATCAAAACCATAGTCGCCGAAGCCCATGAGGCGCGATACGGGACAGGGGTCGCGCAGGATGCGGTGATGATCATGTGCTGCCTGTATCAATACAGCCAATGCTTCCTCCGGATCACAGTCGTAGCTGACGCGCACCGGCAGTTTCAGGCGTACGCGTGGATCGGTGTAGCTCCAATTGATCACCGGGTTGGTGATCAGATGCTGGTTGGGCACCAGGGTGTCCACGCCATCGCGATCCCGAACCACTACATAGCGGCCGCGCAGTTCATGCACCCAGCCGAAATTTTCCGTGGTGGTGCCGGTGGTGCCACTGAAGCTGATGACATCGCCGGGCTTGATGGAGCGATCCATCAACAACACGAAACCGCTGACGAAGTTGGAGGCAATGGCCTGCAAGCCGAAACCCAGGCCGATGCCGATGGCGCCGGTCAGGACATTGAGCGTGGTCAGATCCAGGCCTGAGGCATTCAGGCCGAGGAGAATGGACAGGGCAATCAAGCCGGCCTGGAAGAATTTGGACAGGCCAATCCGCATGTTGATGGCTATGGCCGTCATGGCCATCAGGCGGCGCTCGATCCAGCGTGCCAGCCATACCGCGCCAAGCACGAACAGCCCCACGGTGAACAGCACCTTCACCACCGACCAGATGCTGATGCGCGCCGATCCGGCCTGGATGGCGGCGCTGTCCAGCGCATTCACCACGGGTTCAAACCAGCCCAGCATGTGCAGTGACAGCGCAGTCCAGATCAGCAGGCTGATGGTGTTGCCCCAGCCCTTGATGGGCGCACGTTCGCCGGCCGAGACGCGGAAGACGAATACGGCGAGACGCACCACCACCAGCAGACCGATGAGCGGCATGCTGGTATCCAGCAGTGCCGGTGTCTGTTTCAGGGCATGCAGAAAGCCGGCGCTGGCAGCGGTCAACACCAGGGCCAGCAGATGCGGCACGACGATATACAGGGCTTCGAGCAGGCGATAACGGAAGCCGGCCTGATCGGCCACCCGGCGCATGGCTTCGGATTTGCGCAGCCAGCGACCCAGGGCAACGACGACGATAATGATGAGTGCCAGCGCGGCCAGTTGCACCAGGCCCATGCCGGTGGTCAACTGATCCAGTCCGTTCAATATCTTGGCAAGCAGTGACTGCATGGGATCTGGTGGCGCTGTTTCAGGCGTTCAGATCCGGGATCAACTCGCTTTCCATGCGCGCGATCTGATCCTTGATCATCAGCTTGCGCTTTTTCAGGCGGCGCAACTGTACCTCGTTGACATACAGATCCATCTGCAGCCGATGGATGACATCGTCCAGATCGCGGTGTTCGATGCGCAGCTCACGCAGCCGTTCCAGACGTTTGAAAGTCTGGGTTTCGATATTACCCGTGTCTTCTGCCGGGTCTTTGTTCTGGTCTTCCTGGTCGCTCATCGCTGCTGCTCGTGAGGGTGTGCGTACTGTAGCGAATTTTTCGGTTTGGGGATTTGCTTTATCCCTGATCCATTGACTTACCCGCTGTTGTCGCTGGGTGTGTTGTCACCCGATGAACGCTCCCGTTCATCGGGTGACCGGGGCAGGCGTCGCCGTCGCCATGCTTCCAGATCGAGCACATTGCCGCCCGGCGGCGTGGTCGATGAGGGCTGGTTCGTAGAATGATCCGGCAGGCGCGATGGGCTCCGATGCAATGGCGCATCCGGTTCAAAGCCAATGGACTCTACGCGCATGCCGAGCAGCACCACAAAGCCTTGTCGACGTTCGATACTGGTTGCGGTGTAATCGAATATGTAGGTACGGCGCAGGTTGATGCGACCTTGCTCGTTGCGCGCCACGCCCAATCGCGCGAAGGCGACCGTGCCATCCAGAAATTGCAGGTTCATGCGATTGCACGCCTCGATGGCGGCACGGTTGGCCCGTTCGCGGGCGCCCAGGCTGTTCTGCCAGAACCAGACAAACAGTATTGCAGCCAGAATGCCGAGAATCAGGGGCAGGCTGAGCATCACGACACCAGTGTCTGCCAGGCGAATTGCGGATCGCCGATGGCCATGAATTCGGGATTCAGCAAGGTATCGCGGCGGTTGTAGCTCAACGGTTCGCCTTGCAGGTTGAGCACCTGTCCGCCGGCCGCTTCCAGCACAGCCTGGCCTGCGGCCGTGTCCCATTCCGATGTCGGTCCGAGGCGTGGATAGAAATCGGCCACGCCTTCAGCGACCCGGCAGAACTTGAGTGCACTGCCTACGGCGCACAACTCGTGCGGGCCCAGTGTGGCAAGCACAGCGTCCAGTGAATCGCCGCGATGCGAGCGACTGCCCACTACCACGGGTATGGTCCGATGCGGTTGCTGTGTGTGAATGCGTTGCGTGGCCTGCGGGTCGATGCGCTGTGCGCCCAGACCCACAGCACCTGTATAAGCCAGATGCGCGGCCGGCACCGTGACCACGCCCAAGGTGGGGCGATGCTCGTGGATCAAGGCGATGTTCACCGTGAACTCGCCATTGCGCTTGATGAACTCGCGCGTACCGTCCAATGGATCAACCAGCCACAACGTCGGCCAGCGCCTGCGGTGAGCGAACGCGTGATGTTCGGCGGGAGATTCTTCCGAGAGCACGGGAATCTGCGGCGTCAGTGTTTGCAGGCCTGCCGTGATGATCCTGTGAGCCTCACGATCAGCCAGGGTCAGCGGCGAATCGTCCTGCTTGTGCTCCACCGCAAATTCACCGGCATAAACCCGCATGATTGCGGCGCTCGCCTCACGCGCAATGTCCAGCACTGCAGACAGGAGCGCAGTGTCGGGTGCGGCGGGATTGAGCGCGGGCAGGTGGGGCATCGTCGTAGCTCGTGGCGGGGCGCGCATGATAGCGCGCGCGGACTTGCAGCGAGCGGCGGGATTGCGCAGTGTAAGAGGCTGGAGACAGCAACCCGCCAGCCGAGACCGCCTTGAGCCACACACCCCATTCCGCACCGCGACCCGACTGGCAACGCATCCATACCGTCTTGCTGGATATGGACGGCACGCTGCTGGATCTGCGCTTCGATAATTATTTCTGGACCGAGCTGTTGCCGCTGCGTTATGGCGAAGCGCGTGGCATGGCGCTGCATGAAGCCAAGACCGAACTGCGGCCGCGTTTCGCCGCCCGACAAGGCACATTACAGTGGTATTGCACCGATCACTGGAGTCAGGAACTGGGCTTGAATGTCGCGGCGCTCAAACATGAAGCGAGCGAGCACATCCGTTTCCTGCCAGGTGCGGAAGAGTTTCTGCAAGTGGTGCGGCAACTGGGCCGGGAAGTCATCCTGGTGACCAATGCACATCTGGATGCCTTTGCGGTCAAGGCGCAGTACACCGGCCTGGGTCAGTATCTGGATCAGGTGGTGTCATCACACAGTCTGGGTCACCCCAAGGAAGACGAGGCCTTCTGGCCATTGCTGGAAAAGCAATTGAGGCTGGTGCGCGAACAGGCATTGTTCGTCGACGACAACCTGCCGGTACTCCGTGCGGCTCATGCCTATGGCATCGGCCAGATCTTCGCCGTGGCGCAACCCGACTCCACCCTGCCAGTAAGGCATATTGCGGAATTTCCGGCAGTGAATGCGATCAGGGAGTTGTTGCCATGAGCCAATCAATACATCAACTCATGCTCGCATGGAGTCTTAAACTTGTTTGCAGCAATGAATTAGATATTCATGGTAATGCAACTGCTTGTTCGGCGCATCGCTGGTGATAGCCTTTTCATCGAGAAGTGGTGAACCACCGGGATAATGGCTGATGTTGGAGGAACTATGGTTAAGTGGAGCCAATGGGGGGAATGAGAGACGCCGAATTATCGATGACGTTTTCGCGTGTTCTGGTAAACAATATCAAAATAACTTCCACCCTGGGGTCGGCTTGCGAATTTGTGTCGTGACAATTCCGAGAAGCCATGTTCGCTCATGAAGTTTTCCATCTCGGGAAGTTGGCGGCAGTTCGCGTAGGATTCGAAATCAGGAACCTCGGTCTTTACATATCTGAAGCATTGCAATATGGGAATGCTGCCACGAAGGACCAACAGCTCGGATCCTTGAGTGTCCATGACCAATGCTTGATAGCTATCGGGGTTGATTTGCTCTCGTTCGAATAGTGAAGTAAGTGTTATGGTTTTTAATGTCAGCGCTTCTGTATAGCCTACTTCAGGCCAAATATCTTTGTGATCTTTCAGTTCAAGAATTGACGAAGACGCTCCGTCATTATTTGCCACATGAAATTGTTTCTCCGCGTCATCTTGATCGGTTACGAGCGCGCGAATGGCCCGCTGCTTTGGATACGGTGCTAAATTTGCTTGCAGCTTCGAGAAGACATGAGGAATGGGCTCGATCCAGATCACATTTAACCCAAGTTTGTCGTATAAATCTCGCTCTTGCCCAGTATGGCTCCCACGTGGATCACGCCAGATACGTGTTTTAGGAAGCTATCTGGCTTGCTCTTCAGCCACTGCAAGATTCGCTTTGGAATTGAATTTATCTTGTGCAGTTTCAAGGTGGTCTCCTGAAGCGCCTCGTAAATTGGTGTGGTCTGCGGTGTAGAGTGCTTCCTTTAGAGGGAGCTCTCCAGCCACAAACACGCATGCTGATTGCAGGGTCGAAACTGAATCATATCGGAGTGCGGATCGGCGTCGCCATGGGCGAGCTGCGGAAAACTGTAGGGAAGGCGGCTTGCTAGCTGGATTGCAATGTGCAAGCATTGAAAACGACGGTGTATTAGGAAGATTAATAGTCATCAAGCACTTATTAATTTCATGGGCGCAATCAATTTCTCAATAAACGAAAAATTTCTGTGCTTTCTGCATGCCCGATTGGGTTTGAAGTGGTTCATGGAAACGGGCACATTTGAAGGAAGTTCGCTCGTCCTGGCTGCCCGGCATTTCGATCGATGTATTTCGGTCGAGCTTTCCACTGTCTATTACGAGAAAGCGATCGCCAAGTTTCACAATGTGGCTAATGTTGAGCTTCATTGCGGGCATTCATCCGAGATTCTCAAAGACTTCAGTGAGGTATTGCAACGGGAACCAGGGCTTTTCTGGTTGGACGCTCATTGGTGCGTCGCGGAAAACACGGCTGGCTCTGATTCTCAAAGTCCGTTATTGAGTGAGCTGCAAGCAATCGGCAGACTTCATCCTAAATCCGTAGTTCTTGTCGACGATGCCCGTTTGTATTTGTGTGCACCGCCCCGTCCTCATCGCTATCAGGACTGGCCGGGTTTGTCTGAGATCGTCCGTATTCTGAATACACTGAGCGAGTCGCACGCGCTTTCCATATACAATGATGTTATGGCGTTTTATCCGCAGGATATTGCCAAAGAGTTTGATGAGTTTGCCTATGATAATGGAGTGGACTGGCTCAGCATTGTGCTAAGTCAACGACAGCTTGCCGCTGACCACGACTCAAGCAGACAAAAGTTTAGATTATGGAAACGTCTAATGCGCTCTGTCAGCTCCTAATTGGGTGTTCTCAGTCGATGAGCAATGCTGTCATGTGAGTGTTTAATCATCCACGACTGGTTCTGAGCTTCTAAGGCATCATTACGGGCTGCGTGAAAATTATTGCTGGTATTTGAGAATGCTGGTTTGGCTCGCCACCGCTATTCGTCCGAGCTTAGATGGATTTCGCTGCAGCAATCGAGTAGCGGTTCAGTCCCGGTAGCTTTGCCCCATCCGAGCCACTTGGGCGGGTCGCTTATTGAAGGGTCGATCAGTGGTTTCCAATTGAGTGCTTGTTCAAGCTGACGAGCGGCCCATAAAGTACGGAAATCAAGATTGCGCACGCGTATCGACACTGGAGTGGTGGATGTGGCGCCCAGTTTCATGCAGGCCCAAGTCAGCAGCATCCTGCGAGGTGTTTTTGCTAGATGGCGTAGCTCACGCCGGCGTTTGTACAGGTAATGCCATATCATAAGCATTGCCCATGGCGGCACTTGCACGCGACGATCATGACCGCGAATGACGAGTTGCAGCGGAGGGTGATCGAATGGTGAGGAGAAATCAGGCATGCTTAGAAGTCCTGCGTTGAAAAAATGATCCAAGCGCGGATATCCCTGCCACCAGGATGGAGCCCATCTCGACAGTTTGCGATACCAGAGGTCCTCAACGAATAGATCCATGGCGTCCAAACCTTCGCGAATTGCCGTTTCCAGCATGAGCAAGGGTTGCAAGCCACGTTGCTCAAGTGTGGGTAATATCTTGGGCATCAAGTCGATGAAAATACGCTGCATCTGCCCACCGCCGCCTGCCTGTTCGGTCCGGCTATTGCCATGATTGCGATAGTCCACTAATGGTTCGACGACATGAACGTAGTGAGCCAACCCATAAGCACCGGCACAAAAGCGTACGTCATCGGCGACGTCGCGAACGCTGAACCCACCCAGTCGTTTTGCAAGTTCCATGGTGGCGGCGAACGGCACACCCAATGGATCAGTGCTAAGCATGCGCGGCAGATCAAAAAACCCGCGTCGAGAAACCTGAATATAGTTGCCAGTTTCATCAATGGTGCGCATGTCGCAATAAGCGAGTCCGAGCGGATGCCCTTCCAAGGCCGCACGCATTCGGCGCACGTAAGAGATGTGCAGGTTATTGTCAGTATGGATGTAGGAAAAATCCCGACCTATGGCGCGTTCCAGCATCCAATTGAGGCAGGTACCGGGGTCCATGCGTTCCGCAATGTGGTGAAACTGAATGCGGGGGTCATTGAATTGATGCATCACTTCCGGTGTATTGTCTGTGGAGTTATCGACAATCCACAGTTCCCAATCTGGATCGTCCTGCGCCAACACACTGCGCACTGCATCCGCAATGTAATGGACCTGATTGAACGAGGGCATGAAGAGCAGGAAGGGCATGATATGTCGTGCGGGTCAGTCGGAGTGTTGTTGGTCCAAGTCAGGCAATAGAATACACTTTCTTTATGAAAACCAGCCTGATAGTCACAACATACAACTGGAAAGAAGCACTCGATCTGGTGTTTCGCAGTATTGCCCGTCAGGTGGAGATGCCTGACGAAATCTTGATTGCGGACGACGGCTCGCGTGACGACACCGCTGAGGTGGTAAAGGCATGGGCGGCAAAATTGCCGGTGCCTGTGCGTCATATCTGGCAGGAGGACAGCGGCTTTCGTCTTGCCAGGTCGCGCAATCGTGCCATTGCTGCCGCCAGCGGTGACTATCTCATCATCATCGACGGCGATATGATTCTCAACCGTTACTTTATTACTGACCACAAGCGCGTCGCGCGTCCCGGGTATTTTATTCAGGGTGTGCGCTTGCTGACCAGGTCCGAAATGGGTAAGAAAATGCTGGCCGAAGGGATTCTCGATCTGGGCTTCTTTTCGCCCAATATCAAGCGCCGCCGGCACACCATCCGCAATCGCTTTTTAAGCTGGTTGGTGTTTCAGCAGGTACATACACATCTGAAAGCGATTCGCGGCAGCAATCAGGCCTATTGGAAAAGCGACCTGTTGCGGGTGAACGGCTTTGACGAACAAATGATTGGCTGGGGCAGGGAAGACAATGAAATCGCTGCAAGACTTTACCATTGTGGCATCAAACGCCGTAATCTGAAATTCGCCGCGCTCACCATTCACCTATATCATCGTCTGCGCAATACCCAAGGCGAGAATCCCAACGACAAATACCTGCGCGCGACTATTGAGCAACGCGCCACACGCTGCCGCTTGGGTGTGGACCAGCATTTGCCGGAGTTTGCTAAAGGGTCTGTTGTCGCGGACACTTGTTAATAGTGGTTGCGCGGTATGGATTGCCAGACGGCAATAATTTTTTGACTCCAAGGTGCCGGTTTCGATGAAGAAGATTCTTGTGCTCCTAGGCGCAGCATGCTGCGCCAGCCTGTCCACACCTGTTTGGAGTCGTGGCGTGAGTCCCTATTTGCCACTCAATATGTCACCGGCCATTGAGCGCCAGATAGAACGTGTCCTGGTTCTGGCCGGCAAGCCGGTCATGCGTCGACCGATTCCGGCCGCTGTAGTGCTCGATGCCCTGCCTGCAGCTTGCGCCATCGATACAGTGCTATGTGAAACAGTGGAAAGGTATCTGAAGTTGTATACCCGTGACGCGGGCATTACCTCATTACAGGTCGATCTGGGTGTGTCATCCGGTAATTCGGACAGAGTCATTCCCAACGCTCATGGACGTAAAGCGGGCAGCATTTGGCAGGTCGCGGGCGCTGCTTTCTATCAACCTAACGATTATCTGCTCTTCAACGCGGGCGGCATTGCGTATGAAGGTCATGCGACACCGACAGGTTCGATCTTCAGTGCGGGATTCGATTTCGCGCAACTGGATGTCGGTTTTCGCGATCATTGGCTGTCGCCACTGACGGACAGCAGCCTGCTGATCAGTACCGAGGCAGCCACCATGCCATCGGTGACGCTATCCAATTACGCGCCTATTGGCATTTTGGGTATCAATTACGAAATTTTCCTGGCCGAGATGTCGCGGCAAGATGGCATTGCCTATTTCAATACGGTTACGTCGGGCAAGCCGCGTTTGGCGGGGTTGCAGCTTGGGATCGAACCGGTTGTTGGCTACTCCATCGCATTGAATAGAGTGATGCAGTACGGGGGTGGGGCGCGCAATGGCGGCAAACTTTCGGATTTGAAGGAAGCGTTGTTCACCAATAGTAACCGTCCAGATTTGACCGGGCAGAGTCAGGAGTTTGGCAATCAGGTTGCTTCGATAACCAGCAGTATTGTGTTTCCCGGTAAGGTGCCTTTTGCTGCACGCATGGAATATGCCGGTGAAGATAATTCTTATGATGGCAACAAGCGTCTGGGGGATACCGCGCTTTCCCTTGGTATTGATTTTCCCAAACTTGGTGAGCGCTACGATCTCAGCTACGAAATTTCAGAGTGGCAGAATGTCTGGTATACGCATCACCTCTATCCCAAGGGACTGACCAATTATGGGCACGTCATTGGACACTGGTTTGGCGATCAGCGAGCGTTTGGCGATAGAAAAGGCGGCCGCAGTCATAGCTTGCAGGTTGGATGGCAGACCGATTCCGGTGATTACTGGCGCGCCACTTATCGCACTTTGGCTTTGCAAGAGTCAGTCAGCTTTGAGATTGTTCCGCCAGTGTCTTATCGGCATCTGCATGAACTTGGTCTCAGATACACGACTTCCTGGAATGGACACACAATAGGGGCTGAGCTGTCTGGAGGAAGGGACGTATTCGGCGGTACGTTTGCCGGCATTGCGGCTACTTTCGATCTGGCAAAGTCATCTGGTTTCTCGGCGAGCACGCCAGCGCCTCGCGCGATAGCTGACTCAGATGCTGATAGCGATGTATTCCTGGACGTCGGCATTAATTCCAGTCGCGTGTATCAATTGCTCTCGTGGCTTTACCCCAATCAATGGACACCAACCCGAGTCGACTATCACGTCGGTGTAGGTGCACGTCGCGCCGTATCTGAACACAGTGATCTGGGAGTCAGGTTGGAGTTCGACGGTGTTGACAGGCGAGCTTTGCTATCCGTACGTGCGCTTGATTATCGGTATCGATTTAATCGCAGTATCGCGGCGTCGACATTTTTTGGTGTCGGCCGATACCAGTTTGGTGCGCCGGCTTTTGGCTACTACTGGGGGGGTGGTTTGCAATGGATGAATGTGCTTCCAAAGTGGGATGTCGGGCTTGATTTGCGGCACTATGACAAACTGTCCCGCAACAGAGTGCTGCCCAACGACCCCCCGTACACCATTGAACGCCCCCGCATACATTTTGATATTAAGGGTTATGCTGTGTATGCAAGTCGTCGCTTCTAAGCGGGATTTCCGTGTGGAATTACCCAGGTAGCTGTGATTTCTCTGATGTACTGCCACTTCATCGCAGATTAGGTGGAGTTTCGTAAGATAATGTCCTTACGCAGGTTCACTGCGCCTGCAGCAATGCATCAATCGAATGCCCCAGGCGCGCGAATATCGGCCGCCACTCATCGCGATGCAGTTTGTTCCAGGCATGGCAGCCAAAGGGTAGTTGCACATCGCTCAGCTGGGCAGCAACGGCGGGATTGGTTTCCCAGGAAAATCTAGAAGCTTGTTGTACGGTAGGAGTTCGAACGTGATTCCAGTATCGATTGGCTTCAATCGAAAAGAAAATATCCTCAGCCCAAGTGCGCCGTGTACCTAATCTGAAGGGCTCGGCTCGATCATGTAATGTTGATAGCACCTTGCGCATGGTCGCTATGCGGCGCAGGGAAAAGCCGCCATTGCCAACAGAATAGTTAAGCTGTGCCTCGTGGGTTAGTCCGCTTTGAGGGTTGGTAATGTCCAGCAATCGGTACCATTTGCGCCGTACTGCGATACGTAATTGGTTTTTTATGGTTGGCGCAACTCTCATTGGAATCCAAGGCGCACCAATATAATCATAACCACATGAACACCAATGCAGCAATTGATCGCTGAAAACAAATGCGTCGAGCTGATAAATTAAAATGAATTCATAACTGGCAAAGCGAGCATAGAAGTCGTCCGATAACATCAGACGGTTGTAGCCTTGGATACTTGCGAAGAAATCATCCGGGAAGCTTTCCGTGAGCAATTGTGGATGCTGATTGGTTAGCTCATCAAGACACAGGTTTTCGGGTTTGACGAGCACAATCGGATGTTTGCCCAGCACTGCAAGACACTGATTCAGTGCCAGTTGTTCCGACGGTAACAGTCTGGACTGGTACACCGGTATGACGACGCAAACAGAATGGGCGCTTGTTATCATGACGCATTGGATTATGCCATGGTGCCGGCGATTACGTTTCCTGCTCGAGTGAAGTTCATCCGGAGTTGCGTGTGGGCAAGGTCTATTTCGACATTACTGATATCGTGCACTTTGCGGGCCGCAGCAACCGGCTGACGGGCATCCAGCGGGTGCAGTTCAACATCGTCAACCTGCTGGCGCGCCAGCATGGTGGGAGTGCGATCCGCTGCGTATTTTTCGAGCGGATGAAACAGGCGATGTATGAGTTCGACCCGACCGTACGCCCGCATGATGACGAGTTTGATGCGGAAAGCCTGTTGATCGACCTCGGTCTTGCCAGGCCATCGGGTCGTTTTCCCAGCAAGGTGCAGATCAAGGGTTTTCTGCGTCGTCATGCCCGAAGCAAATTGCAGCGGGCGCTGCTCAAGGCGCGCATTTACCTGTGGGCGTTGTTTGCGCCGCAACGATTGCACAGCGAAGGTTTGGCGCCGAGTGGACAAGGTCGTCGTGGCGGCACGCTGGCGTTGGCTCGGGTAACGGCATTGCCATCCGACAGCCATCTGGTTCATCTCGGTTCGTCGTGGTTTTTTCCTGAAGTGTGGCAGTTCGCGGCAGAGCATCGCGCTCGCGGCGGTGATGTCGTGCAATATGTACACGATCTGATCCCGGTCATGCACCCGCACTTCATGCCCGCCAAGGAACCGCCGCTGTTCATCAACTGGTTGAATCATGCGCTCGACTACGCGACGCGTTTTCCTTGCAACTCGCAGTGGACCGCGCATGATCTGGAACGGTATGCGCAGCAGCAGAAGCGTCATCTCAGCATTCACGTGACGCCACTGGCGCATGAGTTCATCGGCTTCGAGCGCAATGCGACCGTGGCTGCGCCAGCGAACCTCATGGGCATTGCAGGCAAACGCTTTGTGCTGTGCGTGGGCACCATTGAGGCGCGCAAGAACGGCCTGTCGCTGCTCAAGGTGTGGCAGCAATTGATCGCCGAGCTTGGTGAAAAAACGCCGCTACTGGTGTTTGCCGGTCGCTATGGCAGGATTGGTGGTGAAGAATTTAGGGAGTACGTGGCGAGCGATGCCGGTCTGACACGTTATGTGCAGATTATTGATATGCCTTCCGATCAGGCATTGGCGTGGCTGTATCGGCACTGCCTGTTTTCGGCATATCCCAGCCATGTGGAAGGTTGGGGGTTGCCGGTGGGCGAATCAGCCTGGTTCGGACGGTACTGTGTCGCTTCGAAAGCAAGTTCCGTCCCGGAGGTGTGTGGCGATCTGGCTGGCTATGTCGATCCGGACGATCTGGACAGTATCAAAGGGGCCATCCTGAAACCGCTGCTGGATCCGTCTTATCTGCAACAACGCGAACAGGCAATTGCTGCGGCCTCTCTGCGCAGCTGGCGCGATGTGGCGGACGATTTATATGTCTACATCACCAGCAGTTCCGGTTGATCAGAATTATTCTTTGGTTGCCTGTGGCGTGTGTTGCCGCTTGCTCAGGAAGCGATGGTCGTGTTTGTCGTAGGCCAGCGCGGCGTAACGGAAGAAGCATTCCTGGGCGATGAGGTAGCAATGCAGAAACCCTTCCGCGCCGCACAGAAAGCCGCGCCGCAGGATGTAGTTCTTGAAAAAAATGGAGAAGGCCGAGACCATGCCGTGCAGAATGCCACCCCGCTTGCCTTGTGCAGCGCGCTTGGCCGCGCCGAGCTGTACGTACTGCGCCAGTTTCAACAGGCTGCCGTACACCGATTCCCGGGAATAATGCAGCAGACGTGATTTGAACGTCACGACGGGCAGATTGGTGGCGGTCATGGCGCGTTCGTGTACGGCGCCTTCAAAGCGCAGCAATGAACGGGTCTTGAACATGCGCCGCACGCCGCCAGAGTGCGTCATCAGGCTCAGAGGCTTGCCAAACGCTACCTGCGTCCATACCACTTTCCAGATTGCGTCCTGGCCGCTGCTGACTGCGGCCTGCATCTCGGCCTGCAGGGCGGGCGTGATGATTTCGTCGGCATCCAGAAAGAAAACGTAATCCGATGTGACATGCGCCAGCGCGCGATTGCGCTGTTCGCCAAATCCCTGCCAGTCGCCGTATTCAACCACCTGTGCGCCCAGCCGGCCGGCCATCTCCTGCGTGCCATCGTTGCTGCCGCTGTCAATCACCACGATCTGATCGGCAAAACGCGCGCTATTGATGCAGCCTTCAATGTGATGCGCTTCATTGAGCGTGAGGATGGCAATGGTCAATGTATAGGGCATGACTAAGGCCTGTGATGACGATCTGGGCTGGGCCAGCGCGGTTGCAGCAGGCCGACGATACGGCCTGCCAGTCGCGCCAGATACTTGGGTTGCGGAATCAGGCAGCGCAGTGGAAAGCTGAGTAATGCCAGCAGCAGCACCCGCCAGCGCAGACGACGCGCCTGCGGCAGGCTTTGGTGTTTGGCGACGAACAGTATCTTGGACTGCGCATGGTGAAAACCGCGCAGGTATTCCGCACGCCATGGTGACTTGCCTTTCACCGAGCCGCGCGAATGATGCACCGCGCGCAGATGCGGCGCGATCATGATGGGTTGGCGTTGTGCGAAAACCCGTTCGCACAGATCGTCATCTTCGTAGTAGAGGAAAAAGTCCTCGTCAAAGAAACCAATCTGCTGCATGACGCGCATGTTGAGCAGCACGATGGCGCCGGTGATGAAGCCTACGCAACACAATGCGTCTGCGCCCGGACCTTTGGAGCTCCAGCGCGAACGCGGCCAACGATAATTGATCTCCGGCTGCCCACTGCCATTGGTCAGTTGCGGCGCGAGCATGGCGGCATCCGGCCAGGCATGAGCAAGCTCAACCAGTTCTGCGATAACCTCGGGCGTGGTTTCGCAATCGGGATTGAGCAACAGTGCATAGGGCGTTTGCACTTGCTGCAGGGCGCGGTTGTTGGCAGCGCCGAACCCCAGGTTGTGCGCATTGCGCAGCACCATAGCGTGCGGCAACAGCCTGGCAATGGTGTCGAGGGTGTCATCGCGACTGGCGTTGTCAACGAACACGACATGTGGGCAGTCACATAGAAACGGTTGCAGCCGCTTGATGCAGTGCGCGCTGTTGAAGGTGACGCTGACGACGGTGATCTGCTGCAGCCGCTCACGCGCGGCGGCTGACAGCGTAGTGTGGGACGCAGTGTTTAATGCGGCTGGATGCATTGTCCGTCCACATGCAGCGCTTCGAGCATGGCGTTCATGGGCCCAAGTTCACGACCGCCGCAGCGATACAGCGGCGCGCCAATGGCCTGGCAGAGCAGCAGCATCACCGTTGCCATACCCCACACCTTGATGGTCAGAGTAGTGTGCTGACGCCAACCGCTGCGCAACAGGGCTTCGCCCGCCATCACCAGAATCAGTGCGATGGCAGGCAGTATGACGAAGGCCTGCCAGAACATGGTGGTAGTGGGCGAAATGGCGAAGGAAATCAGCGCGGCAACTGACGCCAGGGCGATGTAACGGCGCAGCCAGGCGCGTGGCCGATCCGGCGTAATGGTACGCCAGTGCAACAGATGGCGTGCTTTCTTGAAGAAGCGCCAGCTGGCCCAGAGGGATGCCAGCAGGCTCACATGCATCGCTATCCCCATCGCTTTGGCGACAGGACCCAGCCAGGCATTGATGCTGGCGCCCAGGGCAGGCGTGAAATCGAAGTCGATCATGCGGCTGGCAACGCTCAGGGTAGGCATCTCAAGCGAGTACAGCACGCCGCGCACCAGTGGAAACACATAAATCAGGCCGCGCAGGAAAAAGCCTTTCTCGCCTGGAGCCAGTGTGGGGTCATGTTGGATGGCCAGCACCCAGGGTACGAAGCTGGCGATGCCGAGCAGTGCGCCAATGACAAAGCCGCCCCAATGCACCTTGATCTGCATGTTCAGGAACAGCAACAGCGACAGGATGGCCAGCACGAAGGCAGAGGTGTGCGCCTGCATCGCCAGGGCGATCAGCAGTACATGCAGACAGGTGCTCCAGGCTTCGCGATATCTGGCCATGCGCTGCGTGCTGGCCAGATGCAACACTGCAAACACGAACATGTAATTGGCGTTCCAGATGTGCGCGGCGAAATAAAGATGCCAGGGAGCCAGCCATACCAGCAGCAACAGCAGCAGCCGGCCTGCACCACTCAGCGCCGGTTTCAGCAGACGCCACAGCAGCAGGAATGCGGCGGCATGCAGGATCAAGGTGAACAGCGCAGGCGCGCGATAGTCACTCCACACATACAGCGGCAATCCCACCAGCAAGCCGGTCAGGCCACCGGGCGAACGACCGCCCGCTGAAGTGGGCATGCCATAGGGCAGCCACACACCGTCGTGATACAGGCTCCAGCCCAGATCCAGCATCAGCGACTGATCGCCGCCGATCTGCGAGTTCCACACCATCAGCAGACCGATGCCCAGGCCTAGGGCAAACAAACCGACCGACCAGTTACGCTCTTGTTTTTCTGAGAGTTGCATGAGCAATCGAATCTAGCTGAGTTGGGACATCACATGCCGCGCCGCTTCGAGAGTGTCGGCAATGTCCTGTTCGCTGTGTGCCGCGGAAACGAATCCGGCTTCGAAGGCGGAAGGCGCCAGATATACACCTTCATCCAGCATGCCGTGGAAAAAGTGCTTGAAGCGCTCGACATCGCTGCGCATCACCTGTGCGTAATGGCGGATCTCACTGTCGGCATTGAAATAAAGCCCGAACATGCCGCCCACTTGCGTGGTGGTGAACGCAACGCCGGCTTCCTGAGCCGCCTGCCTGAGGCCGCTTGTCAGTGCTTCAGTACGTGCTGTCAGCAATGCATGGAAATCCGCACGGGCGCTGATGAGTTCCAACGTCTTCAGTCCTGCGGCCATGGCCACTGGATTGCCCGACAAAGTGCCTGCCTGATACACCGGACCCAGGGGCGCAAGCTGTTCCATGATGGCGCGCTTGCCGCCGAAGGCGCCCACGGGCATGCCGCCGCCGATGATCTTGCCCAGCGTGGTCAGATCCGGTGTGATGCCGTACAGGGCCTGCGCGCCGCCGAGTGCGACACGAAAGCCGGTCATCACTTCATCGAAGATCAGCACCGCGCCGGATTGATCGCAGACCTTGCGCAGTGTCTGTAAAAATCCCGGCGCCGGCGGCACGCAATTCATGTTGCCGGCCACGGGCTCGACAATGATGCAGGCGATCTGTTCGCCGAGTTCCTTGAACACCTGCTCCACCTGCGCGCTGTCGTTGTAGTTCAGCGTGATGGTGTGCGCTGCCAGGGCCGCAGGCACGCCTGGCGAAGTGGGCACGCCCAGCGTCAATGCGCCGGAGCCGGCCTTGACCAGCAGCGAATCGGAATGGCCGTGATAACAGCCTTCAAACTTTACGATCTTGTCGCGGCCGGTATAGCCGCGCGCCAGACGGATGGCGCTCATGGTGGCTTCGGTGCCGGAGCTGACCATGCGCACCAGCTCGATGGCGGGCATCAGTTCGCACACCTTGCGCGCCAGTGTCGTTTCGATCTCTGTGGGTGCGCCAAAGCTCAGACCCAGGGCAGCCCGCTCCTGCACGATCTTGATGACCTCGGGATGCGCATGTCCCAGCACCATTGGCCCCCATGAACCGACATAGTCGATATAACGCTTGCCGGCGGCATCGAACACATAAGCGCCGCTGGCGCGGGCGAGAAACACGGGTTCGCCCCCCACACCACGAAACGCCCGCACAGGTGAATTGACGCCGCCGGGAATGTAGCGGCAGGCTTCACTGTACAAACTGGTTGATGTGCTCACTGGCTCTGGACTCCACAAAAGAATGCGGAAGTGTAGGGGCTTCTACATGGATTCGCACCATTCGGGTTGCTTGCGTCTGTGGTTCCCGGTTTAATCGCAGCCTTGCAAAAACTCTCCGATTTAGTTGTGGGCAAATGAAATCCTACCTGTGCGTGATTTGCGGCTATGTGTACGAAGAAGAAAAAGGCGATCCGGTAGCGGGCATTCCGCCGGGCACCAAGTGGGAAGACGTGCCGCTATCCTGGCGTTGCCCCGACTGTGGCGCCGGCAAGGAAGAATTCGACATGATCGAGGTGTGAGATATGCAGGCTGTAGACCGTAGGCTGTGGGCTGTAGCCAGAACAGGAAAAAGCCTGATTCGCAAGGTCCGGCCCACAGCCCACAGCCCACGGCCCACGGCCTTTTCATTATGACCACCTATCTCTGGATAGCATTCGGCGGTGCCTTGGGCAGCATGGCGCGTTTCGCTTCGGCTGAATGGATGCAGGCGCGCTGGTCCGCCGCCTTTCCCTGGGGAACCTTGTTCGTGAATGTGCTCGGCTGTCTGGCCATCGGCATGCTGGCGGCTTTGAGTGAATCGGGGCGCTGGCACTTGTCGCTGATTGCGCGCCAGTTTCTGATGATCGGCGTACTGGGCGGCTTTACCACCTTCTCATCGTTCAGTTTGCAGACACTGATGCTGATGCGCAGTGGCGCGTTGCTGAGCGCCGGCCTCAATGTACTGGCGTCGGTCGCGCTGTGTTTGTTTGCAGCCTGGTGCGGCTTTACCTTGATATCCGCCCTGGCCCGTGTCTGAGGGATGGCTGCTACTGACGTGTTACGGTATAGCCGGCGCGTCGTAACAATGTCACCAATCCCTCGTTGCCGATCAGGTGCAACGCGCCTACGGCGACCAGATAATCGTCCTGCTGCTGATCCAGCAGTGGTTTGATCACCGAGAGCCAGCGTCGATTGCGCGCAGTGGTCAGCGCTGCAAACAGTTTGGGATCATCCATAAATCCCTGCTGCAAAGCCTGACTTAACTGCCGTTCATCGCCGTTGCGCCATGCGGCAAGCAGCGTTTCCAGTTCGGCCGGTGCGGTTTCCAGCTCCGTCAGGGTGAGTTTCAGGTAGTCCAGCTGTGCCCGATCATCCATGTTGGCGAACAGGCTGAGTTGCTGCTCCAGCGTTTCCAGCCCATGAATGGGTTTGTGATCGCGTGCGGCCTGCTGCATCAGTTGCATTTCAATACCCGAATCCGCGGCCAATCCCAGTCTCGCCAGTTGCAATTGTTCCAGTGTCAGGGCTGCCAGCCAGGGCTGGAACGGCGACAGCATGCCGGCATCCAGTCCCAGGTCGTCGGTGGCGGTGTGTAGTTTGCGATTGGTATCGGCATCCAGTTGCGATTCCAGCGTCCTGCCTGCCGGCTGCATGCCCAGTTTGAGCGTCAATACCTGTGCTGCGATCGGGTCCATGTCGTCCAGGTCGATTTCCATCAGCAACTGTTCGGCTTCACGATAAGCCCTGCCGATATTGTCCGGCAGCGGCTCGTCATTGCGTAGCATGTGAATGGTGCCCAGCAGATAAAGGGTGTTGTGTCTGCCCTTGACATGCCAGATCGCGGGTTCAGCCATTGCCAGCGATGCTGAACACAACGCGCAGAAGGCCACGAACAGAACCCGACCATGTCGCAGCATGAAATTCTCTGGTGAGGAATTATTCGGCAGTGTACCGGCAATTTGGCAGTGAAGACGTTCGATGCATCTATCTTAACCAGACGACTTCACTGACGATGCTGCCGTCGGCAAGCAGCTCCAGCGTGCGATAGCCGGGCGGGCGGTTGTCGATGGCGAAGTCATGGCTGTGCGGCAGGAATTGCGTGCAGGTGGCAGGCGTGGCCATGTAGCGCACACCTCTGTGGTATTGGTCCAGTTCCTGATGCACATGACCCCAGATCACGCCGCGCACATTTTCATGCGCTGCCACGTATGCTTGAAATTCAGCAGCATCCTGCAGTCCCACCTGATCCAGCCAATCGCTGTGCATGGGCATGGGATGATGATGCAGGCAGATCAACGCATGCAGATGCGCGTGGCGGGTCAGCAGTACATCAAGTTGCTGGAGTTGTGCTGCACCCAATTGACCGTCCGCACGCTGAGGCCGCCAGGTATTCAGCAATACCAGCAACCAGTCGCCGATGATCGCGTGATCGTCCAGCACGAATGGCGCGCCGCTTAATGTCTGATGCATTGCTTGCGGCAGATCGTGATTGCCGGGGATGCAGTACACCGGGACAGGCGAGTGTTCAAATGCCTCACGGATCAGTGCGTAGCCGGCTGCATCATCCTGTACCAGATCGCCTGTCAGCAGCACGCCGTCGCAGCCGGGAAAGCGCTGTTGCGCGTCGGCCTGCACCGACTGCAAGGTGGCAAACGTGGGCACGCCGCGCAGCAAGGCATCCCGGCTGCCCAGTAAATGAGTGTCGGTAATCTGAAGTAGTTTTAAGGAGCGCAGGTGCGACATAAGCAGGCAACATTCCGTATCAGCTGACAGCATCTTATAGATGCTCACGATGGAAAAACTTGAACGGCTTGGGTTGGGACTGCCGCAGAATCGGACGAGTTCGCAGAATTATCGGCAGTGCTTCGCAGTTTTGCTGCTTTCGCGAAATGCCGACATATTTCCCATGTCATGAAAACGATTGGCATAAACAACAAGGCCGACTTGTGTCGGCCTTGTGGTATGACGTACAGGGATTCCTGTTTGTCATGATGCCGCGTGCAGGATGCGCCAGAGCGGCCAATATGAAGACAGAATCAGTACTTGTAGTGATCCGGTTTGAATGGGCCATCACTCGATACGCCAATGTACCTGGCCTGTTCGGCAGTCAGCTTGGTGAGCTTCACGCCAATGCGTTCCAGATGCAGTTGTGCGACTTTCTCGTCCAGATGTTTGGGCAACACATACACATCGTTCTGGTACTTGCTGCCGTACTGGAACAACTCGATCTGCGCCAGCACCTGATTGGTGAAGGAGTTGGACATCACAAATGAAGGATGGCCAGTGCCGCAACCCAGATTCACCAGACGACCTTCGGCAAGAACAATGATCCGTTTGCCGTCCGGGAAGATCACGTGATCAACCTGTGGTTTGATGTTTTCCCATTGATACTGCTTGAGCGCGGCGATTTCAATTTCGCTGTCGAAGTGGCCGATGTTGCAGACGATGGCCTGATGTTTCATGCGCTTCATGTGATCGTGAGTAATCACATTCACGTTGCCGGTGGCGGTGACGAAGATGTCGGCCTTGTCGCAGGCTTCTTCCATGGTGACCACGCGATAACCTTCCATTGCCGCCTGCAGGGCGCAGATCGGGTCAATTTCCGTGACCCATACCTGCGCCGACAGCGCGCGCAGGCTTTCTGCCGAGCCCTTGCCGACATCTCCATAACCGGCCACCACGGCCACCTTGCCGGCCAGCATCACATCGGTGGCGCGCTTGATGGCATCGACCAGCGATTCGCGGCAGCCGTACAGGTTGTCGAACTTGGATTTGGTGACCGAGTCATTCACATTGATGGCCGGGAACGGCAGGTGACCATCCTTCGACAGTTGATACAGGCGTTTCACGCCGGTGGTGGTTTCTTCGGTCACGCCCTTGATCTGCGCCAGGCGTGTCGAATACCAGCCGGGCTGAGTGGCCAGGCGCTTCTTGATCGAGGCATACAGGGCGACTTCTTCTTCGTTGGTCGGTTTGGCGATGACTGACGCATCTTTTTCCGCTTTCGCACCCAGCATCAACAGCAACGTGGCATCGCCGCCATCATCGAGGATCATGTTGGCGTTCTGGTTGTTGGGCCATTCAAAGATGCGATGGGTGTAGTCCCAGTATTCGTCCAGGGTTTCGCCTTTGTAGGCGAACACCGGCGTGCCGTTGGCGGCAATCGCCGCAGCCGCGTGGTCCTGGGTCGAATAGATATTGCATGAAGCCCAACGTACATCGGCGCCCAGCGCCTTCAGGGTTTCAATCAGCATCGCAGTCTGGATGGTCATGTGCAGCGAGCCGGCAATGCGCGCGCCTTTCAGCGGCTGGCTGGCGGCATATTCCTTGCGGATCGCCATCAGGCCGGGCATTTCGGTTTCGGCAATCGCCATTTCCTTGTGGCCCCAGCCGGCCTGGGCGATGTCCTTGACGAGGTAATCGGTGAAATTACTGGATACGACAGCATTCATGCGAGCTTCTCCTAACTGAAGTAACGAACTGGAGTTAAGAGCGCGGTTGACCATGTGCCCCGTCACCGAGCCTGACGACCCTTTATCTTCGGGCCGCTGCAGCGCTCCTCGGTGCCAGACTATCCTCCCTGCGCAGCATTACGCATCGCAGGCAGGATGGATCCAAGTTTACAACTTTGCATCCTTGCGCAACGCTTCGGCGCGATCGGTCTTTTCCCAGGAGAACGCCGTGAAACGTTCGTTCCTGTCGGCCGGATTGACCGTTTCCACCGGGGCGCGGCCGAAGTGACCGTATGATGCTGTGGCCTGATACATGGGGTGCAGCAGGTCGAGCATCCTGGTGATGCCGTAAGGACGCAGGTCGAAGTGCTTGCGCACCAGCTTCTCGATCTTGTCGTCCGCAATCCTGCCGGTACCGAAAGTAGTCACGGTGATGGACGTGGGCTCCGCCACGCCAATGGCATAGGACACCTGGATTTCGCAGCGATCGGCCAGTCCTGCCGCGACAATGTTCTTGGCTACATAGCGCGCCGCATATGCGGCGGAACGATCCACCTTGGAGGGGTCCTTGCCTGAAAACGCGCCGCCGCCATGCCGCGCCATGCCGCCGTAGCTATCGACAATGATCTTGCGTCCGGTCAGACCGCAATCGCCGACCGGGCCGCCAATCACAAATTTGCCCGTCGGGTTGATATGGATCTTCTTGCCCGGCACTTTTTCGAACCAGGTCTTGGGCAGCACGGGCTTGAGGATTTCCTCGATCACAGCTTCGCGCAGATCCTTGTGCTTGATGTTCGGATCGTGCTGGGTGGATAGCACCACGGCATCCAGACCCACGGCCTTGTCGTTTTCATAGCGCAGCGTCACCTGACTCTTGGCATCCGGGCGCAGCCAGGGCAGCACGCCCTTCTTGCGCACCTTGGCCTGGCGCTCGACCAGACGATGCGCGTAATGAATCGCCGCAGGCATCAGCTCCTTCGTTTCATTACAGGCATAACCGAACATCAGGCCCTGGTCACCGGCGCCCTGTTCTTCGGGAATTTTTCGATCCACGCCCTGATTGATGTCGGGCGACTGCTTGCCGATCAGGTTCAGGATGCCGCAGGTGGCGCCGTCAAAACCCACGTCGCTGGAGTCATAACCGATGTCGAGAATCACTTTGCGGGTCAACGCTTCCAGATCGATCCAGGCGCTGGTGGTGATTTCACCAGCGACAATGGCGACGCCGGTTTTCACCAGGGTTTCGCAGGCAACGCGGGCAGCCTTGTCCTGACCGAGGATGGCGTCCAGCACGGCATCGGAAATCTGGTCGGCAATTTTGTCCGGGTGGCCTTCGGAAACGGATTCGGAAGTGAACAGGTAGCTGCCCGACATGTGTTGTATGTCCCTTGGTTAAGAAGTGAAGTCGATAGTTAAAGCAGTAATTAGCGCAGTATAACGATGTGTCGCGTTACATAAATGCCATGCGCCATAAATTTGCTGGCAGGGCGAGGTGACATTCCGGTTTGCGACAGGGGGCATCCTGGTGGAAAATGCGCGCCCTTTCTTCTGGCGGCCATGGCCGCCGCTTCGGAGCGCCCCCGCAATGTCCGTCTCGACACCCAGCCGTCGTACTCTGGCGAATGCCATTCGTTTTCTCGCCATGGACGCGGTGCAACAGGCCAATTCGGGACATCCGGGTGCGCCCATGGGCATGGCCGATATTGCGCAGGTGCTGTGGCGCGATCATCTCAAACACAACCCGAACAATCCGCGCTGGGCCAATCGTGATCGCTTCGTGCTGTCCAATGGACACGGTTCGATGTTGCTGTATGCATTGCTGCATCTGACCGGCTATCCGTTGAGCATGGATGAGGTCAAGCGTTTCCGTCAGCTCGGGTCGCACACGGCCGGGCATCCTGAACATGATCTGCATCTGGGAATCGAAACCACCACGGGGCCTTTGGGGCAGGGTATTGCCAATGCCGTGGGCATGGCGCTGGCTGAAAAGCTGCTGGCGGCGCAGTTCAATCGTCCGGGTTTCAATATCGTCGATCATCACACCTATGTGTTTCTGGGCGATGGTTGCCTGATGGAAGGCATCTCGCACGAAGCCTGTTCGCTGGCCGGTACGCTGCAACTCGACAAGCTGATCTGTTTCTACGACGACAATGGTATTTCCATTGATGGTGAGGTGCACGGCTGGTTCACCGATGACACGCCCAGGCGTTTCGCGGCCTATGGCTGGCAGGTGGTGCCGGGTGTGGACGGTCACGATCCCGTTGCTGTCGAACGCGCCATCCAACAGGCCAAAGCGGCCGGCAAGCCCAGTTTGATTTGCTGCAAAACCATTATCGGTTTTGGCGCACCCAATAAGCAGGGTACCGAAGCGACTCACGGCAGTGCGCTGGGTGCGGAGGAGGTGGCGGCAGCCCGCAAGAACCTCGATTGGCCCTATGCACCCTTCGAAATTCCCGCTGAAATTCGCGCCGGCTGGGATTGCCGCGATGCCGGTGCCGCCCTGGAAAAAGCCTGGAATGAATTGTTCAGCGCCTATGCGAAACAATTTCCGGAACTGGCATCGGAGTTCACGCGCCGCATGGCCGGCGAGTTGCCGGTTGATTTCCAGCCGGTGCTGGATGCCTATATCGCCAAAACGGCGGCAGCGGCGGCAACAGTGGCCACCCGTCAGGCTTCGCAAGCGGCGCTTAATGGCATTGGCCCGAGCCTGCCGGAATTGTTGGGCGGTTCGGCCGACCTGACCGGCTCCAATAACACCAATCGCAAGGATTCCAAGGCCATCACCGGCAGCGACGCCAGCGGCAATTATCTGCACTACGGCGTGCGCGAATTCGGCATGGCCGCGATCATGAATGGACTGGCCCTGCATGGCGGTTTCATTCCCTATGGTGGCACCTTTCTGGTGTTCTCCGATTACGCGCGCAATGCCGTGCGTATGTCGGCCCTGATGCGTCAGCGCGTTATTTATGTATTCACCCATGATTCCATCGGTCTGGGCGAGGATGGCCCCACCCACCAGCCGGTGGAACACGTAGCCAGCCTGCGCATCATCCCGAATATGCAGGTATGGCGTCCCTGTGACACTGTTGAAACTGTCGTGGCGTGGGGCGAGGCGCTCAAGCACGCCACGGGCCCCAGTTCGCTGGTGCTGTCGCGTCAGGCATTGCCGCACCAATTGCGCACCGCCCGGCAGGTCGCGGAGATTGGTCGTGGCGGTTATGTGCTGGTGGATGCGCAGGGCGTGCCGGATGTGATCCTGATCGCTACCGGTTCCGAGGTTTCCCTGGCGGTGGAGGCGGCCAGACAGCTGGACGCGGCGGGCAAGCGGGTGCGGGTCGTGTCCATGCCCAATGTCACGTTGTTTGCCGCCCAGGAGGTGGCGTATCGTGAGCGGGTGCTGCCGAGCGCAGTCGAGCGTCGCGTCATTATCGAAGCCGGCGTGCGCGACGGCTGGTGGCGTTACGCGGGACTGAAGGGCACAGTGATCGGCATGGATAGCTTCGGCGCGTCGGCGCCGGCCAAGGATTTATTCAAGCGATTTGGTTTCACGGTTGAAAACGTGGTCCAGATTACTCAGCAGGTACTGACTGCGTAATGGTAAGTTTTTACAGCCGGCCGGGAATCCCCGGGCGGCAGGGTTTGAGTGGTTACAACCTTGAAAGGTGAGGGTCGGAGCATGGCTATCAAAGTCGGTATTAACGGGTTCGGTCGCATCGGACGCATGGTGTTTCGCGCTGCGGTGCACGATTTCCCGGACGTCGAAATCGTCGCGATCAACGACCTGCTCGAGCCCGACTATCTGGCTTACATGCTGAAGTACGACTCCGTGCATGGGCAGTTCAAGGGCACGATTGCCGTGGAAGGCAGCACCCTGGTAGTCAACGGCAAGAAGATTCGTCTCACCGCCATCAAAGACCCGGCTGAACTGAAGTGGGGTGAAGTGGGGGCGGATATCGTGGTCGAATCCACCGGCCTGTTCCTCACCAAGGACACTGCGCAGAAGCACATCGCTGCCGGCGCCAAGAAGGTCATCATGTCGGCGCCTTCGAAAGACGATACGCCGATGTTCGTGTTCGGCGTGAACGACAAGACCTACGCCGGTCAGGCCATCATTTCCAATGCATCCTGCACCACCAACTGTCTGGCGCCGATCGCCAAGGTGTTGAACGATAGCTTCGGCATCAAGCGCGGCTTGATGACCACTGTGCACGCCACCACCGCGACCCAGAAAACGGTTGACGGTCCCTCCAACAAGGACTGGCGCGGCGGTCGCGGCATTCTGGAGAACATCATTCCGTCATCCACCGGCGCTGCCAAGGCTGTCGGCGTGGTGATCCCGGAGTTGAACAAGAAACTCACCGGCATGTCATTCCGCGTACCGACTTCGGATGTCTCCGTGGTGGATCTCACTGTCGAGCTGAAGACGGACACCACCTACGAGAAGATCTGCGCCGCCATGAAGGCCGCGTCCGAAGGCGCGATGAAGGGCGTGCTGGGCTATACCGAAGAAAAAGTGGTCTCCACCGACTTTCGCCATGATCCGCGCACGTCCATTTTTGACGCCGAAGCCGGCATTGCGCTTGATGGCACCTTCGTGAAGGTCGTGTCCTGGTACGACAACGAATGGGGTTACTCGAGCAAGGTGCTGGAGATGGCGCGCGTCATCTCGAAGTGACGACCAAAGGGGTGTGCAGGTCACGCCCCTTTTTGTTTGCGAGACCGAATTTTGTAGGCTGGGTGCCTCACCCAGCCTGTGACGAGAGATGACCATGAAATTCCTGAGAATGACCGATCTGGATTTGAAGAATAAACGCGTTCTGATTCGTGAAGACCTGAACGTGCCGATTGCCGATGGCGTGGTGACTTCGGATGCGCGCATTCGCGCATCGCTGCCGACCATTCAAACCGCCAAAGACAAGGGCGCGGCTGTCATGTTGATGTCGCATCTCGGTCGTCCAGAAGAAGGCGTGTATGTGGAAGAGTTTTCGTTGGCGCCGGTAGCCAAACGTTTATCGGAACTGCTCGGTTCACCCGTCAAGCTGGTGAAAGACTGGTTGAATGGCGTCGACTGCAAGCCGGGCGAAGTCGTTCTGCTCGAAAACGTGCGCTTCAACAAGGGCGAGAAGAAAGACAAGGAAGAGTTGGCCAGACAGATGGCGGCGCTGTGCGATGTCTACGTGATGGATGCCTTCGGTACGGCGCATCGCGCCGAAGCCAGCACGCATGGCGTGGCGCGTTTCGCCAAGGTAGCCTGTGCCGGCATTCTGTTGGCCAATGAACTCGAAGCACTGGACAAGGCATTGGCCAAACCCAAGCGACCGGTCACGGCGATCGTCGCAGGTTCCAAGGTATCCACCAAGCTCACCGTGCTGGAAAGTCTGATGAGCAAGGTGGATCAACTGATCGTCGGCGGCGGCATTGCCAATACGTTCCTTGCTGCTGCCGGTTATCCGGTCGGCAAGTCTCTGTATGAAGCCGACATGCTGGGCATCGCCAAGGACTTGATGGAAAAGTCCAAACAACGTGGCGTGGCCATTCCATTGCCGATTGATGTGGTGGTCGCAAAAGAGTTTGCTGCCACTGCCAAAGCCACCATCAAGAACATCAGCGAGGTGGCGGCCGACGATCTGATTCTGGATGTGGGCCCCAAGACGGCAGCGCTGTTTGACTCACTGCTGCAGAAGTCCGGCAGCATCGTCTGGAACGGACCGGTGGGCGTGTTCGAGTTCGATGCCTTTGGCGAAGGCACCAAGGCATTGGCCACGAGCATTGCCAGGAGCAGTGCATTCTCGATCGCTGGCGGCGGCGATACCCTGGCGGCCATCGAAAAATATGACGTGGAGAAGGATATTTCCTACATCTCCACCGGCGGCGGCGCCTTTCTGGAGTTTTTGGAAGGCAAGGTTCTGCCCGCAGTGGCTGCGCTGGAGGCACGCGCTGCGTAACCATGCTATGCGCGCAGCGATCGCGCGAGCGGTTTGTTTGCCAGCGATTAACAAAAATCAACAAGGGCGGCCGATGAGCCGCCATTGTTGCATATGGGATGGACCCTGTTGCCATTAAAGTGCAATTTTGGCCTGCTAAATGGGTCACACGCACTGACATTGCGCAAGCTAACGGGCGGGCGTCGTCTTACACTCTAAGCGAAGCTGTTCAATTTCTGATGAATCGAGTCAACCATGCTGCGTCGAACCAAGATTCTAACCACCCTCGGTCCTGCCACGGATGATCCCAGGATACTTGCCGACATGATCCGCGCCGGTGCGGATGTCGTGCGTCTGAATTTTTCGCATGGTAAGGCGGAAGATCATATACGGCGTGCCGAACTGGCGCGCGAGGCCGGTGCGGCGGTGGGCAAATGGGTGGGTGTGTTGGGCGATCTGCAGGGTCCCAAGATTCGTATTGACCGTTTTGCCCAAGGCAAGGTGCAGTTGACCGAAGGCGATGACTTCACGCTGGACGTGTCCCTCAATCCCCAGGACGGAACTGCCAAGGCGGTGGGTGTGGCTTACAAGAAACTCCCCGAAGATGTGAAGGCGGAGGATGTGCTGTTGCTCAACGACGGTCAGATTTCGCTGCAAGTCATCCACGTCGAGGGGCCGCGCATTCACACCAAGGTGCTGGTGGGCGGCGAACTCTCCGACCACAAGGGCATCAATCGTCAGGGTGGCGGCCTGTCGGCGGATGCCCTGACGGAACGCGATCGCGAGCACATCAAACTGGCCGCCGGCATGGGCATTGATTATCTGGCGGTCTCGTTTGTGCGCAGTGCCGCCGATGTGGAAGAAGCCCGGCGTCTGTTGCGTGAAGCCGGCGGCGAGGCGCGCATCGTCGCCAAGATCGAGCGTATCGAAGCCATCGAAAATCTGACGGAAATCATTCAGGCTTCCGATGCCATCATGGTGGCGCGCGGCGATCTCGGCGTCGAAGTCGGTTATGCCGAACTCACCAGTCTGCAGAAACATATTATTGAAGAAAGCCGCAAGCATCGTCGCATCGTCATCACGGCGACGCAGATGATGGAGTCGATGATCACCAATCCGATCCCCACACGGGCTGAAGTATCAGATGTGGCCAATGCCGTACTCGACGGCACCGATGCAGTCATGTTGTCGGCGGAAAGCGCTACCGGCAAATATCCGATCAAGGCAGTGGAAGCGATGGCGCAGGTGATTCTCGGTGCGGAAAAATACGAGACCACCCATACGCATTTGCGGCGTATCGAGGATGGTGAATTCAAGCGTCCCGACGAAGCCATTTCCATGGCGGTGATGTACACCGCCAATCATCTGGATGTGAAAGCCATCGTGGCATTGACCGAGTCGGGCAATACGCCACGCTGGATGTCTCGCATCCGTTCCGACATTCCCATCTATGCCTTCACGCGTCATGAAGCCACGCGCCGCCGCGTGACCCTGTATCGCGGCGTGTATCCCGTGTCTTTCGACATCACTCACACCAGTCCGCATCTGGTGTATCCAGCCATTTTTAAGCTGTTGCTGGAAAAGAAGATCGTTGATGACGGTGACAAGGTCATTCTCACCGGCGGCGAGCTGTCGGGGGTATCGGGCAAGACCAATTCCATGACCATTCTGCAGGTGCATCTGTAACAAAGACGCGATGCAGCGTCTTTACTGTAGAGTGGATTAAAACCCGACCTCTTGAATTACAGAACAAATTAAGCCGGTTTTAGACCGGCCCCTGTGGGTTTACTTCTTTGCCTGCATCGCCTTGATGTCCGCCAGCACCAGTTGCGAATGTCCCTTGGGGTCGACGCGCACATAGTGTTTGGCGATTCTGCCTTCCGGGTCGATCAGGAAGGTATCGCGTTGGGCCACTTCCATGACGCCCAGCATCTTGGTCAATACGCCGTAGGCTTTGGCGGTTTCCTTGGTGGTGTCGGCCAGCAGCGTGAACGGCAGGCCATGCTCTTCGGCGAATTTCTTGTGCGAGGCGGTATCGTCCAGACTGACGCCGACAATCACGGCGCCGGCATCGCGAAACGCGAAGATGTTGTCGCGGAATTCGCAGGCCTGGGTGGTGCAGCCAGGGGTGTTGTCCTTGGGATAGAAATACAGGGCCAGCCACTTGCCTTTGTATTCTTCCAGGCTATGCCATTGCCCATTCTGGTCCTGCAGCTTGAATGCCGGTGCGGCGCTGCCCACGACAGGGGCGGTCGCAGCATGGACCAGCGGCATGGTGTTTAAGAGCATCAGGGCGAGGAGGCTAATGGTACGTAAGAGTTTCATGGCGGGATTTCCGAATGTTATTGGCCGATGATTGTATTGTGCAGGGCGATACGATCGTGATGGGTGTGTGACGCAGGTTATAGCCGGGTCGTGCAATACTAGCGCCAAATCGACATGAAGCTGTGAATGGGACAGTCGTTTTATCGGGCGGTTCCGCAGCGCACGCCGAAGCAGGCAATGTGACGCAGTTAAACGAATACACGGGGCAGGTAAGCAAGACGGCGCTGGTACTGCCGGGCGGCGGTGCGCGCGCCGCTTATCAGATTGGGGTGCTCAAGGCATTGTCCGACCTGTTGCCTGTGCGCGCAAACAATCCTTTTTCGATCGTGATCGGCACTTCCGCCGGGGCAATCAATGCCACCGAACTGGCCATCCATGCGCATCGTTTTCGTGTCGCGGTGGGCAACCTGGAACGGGTATGGCGCAACTTCCAGGTGCCGCAGGTTTTCGAAATCGATGCATTGAGCATGTTCAAGAGCGGTCTGCACTGGTTATTGGCCATGTTGTCCGGAGGGTGGCTGCTGCCGCCGCCACGCGCCATGTTCGACAACTCGCCGCTGCGCGCACTGTTGAGCGCCAATTTCGATTTCGCGCGTATCGAACAATCCATCCATGCAGGCAACCTGGATGCGCTGGCGATTTCCGCAGCCGGTTACGGCAGTTCGCGTTCGGTGTTTTTTTTCCAGGCGGCAGCGCATCAGCAGCCCTGGACACGGGTGCGGCATGCCGGTGAGCCGGCCGAGATCACGCTGGATCATCTGATGGCCAGCGTTGCCGTCCCTTTCCTGTTTCCCGCCGTACAGATGGGCAGCGAATTTTACGGCGATGGTTCGATGCGTCAGTCCTCGCCTTTCAGTCCTGCCATCCACCTCGGCGCCGATCGCATCATGGTGGTGGCGACGCGCAGCGGCGATCGCCAACGGACACAGGTACCGACACGCGGCCCCGGCTTTGGCCAGATATTCGGTTACATGCTGGATGCATTGTTCTCGGATGGCCTGTATGCGGATTTCGAGCGGCTCATGCAGATCAACAACATCATTCGCAAGGTGGGCCCGGTCACCGTCAACGAACGCCTGATGAAACCCATCGAGATGCTGGTGGTGATGCCCAGTCGCGATATTGCCGAAATTGCCCGCCAGCACGTGCATTCGCTGCCGCGCACCCTGCGCGTCTTGTTACGCACCATGGGCGCACTCAATGCCAGCGGCAGCGAACTGATGAGTTATCTGATGTTCCAGAGCAGTTTCACCCGCGACCTGATCGACCTCGGCTATCAGGATGGCATGGCGCAAAGCAGCAAGCTGGTGGATTTTCTCCAGGGCAGCATGGTGGATACCACTGGTATGACCGCCGTGTTGCGCCGTCTGGATCTGCAGCGTACTGCTTCGACGAGTGCACCGGAAGGAGCGTCAGCGCAGGAGCAGCGCAGCCAGACCCAGTAAGGAGGCAAAGCCGATGCAATCGGTGAAAGTGGTCAGGATCACGCCGCTGGCCAGCGCCGGATCGACACGCATGCGTTTCAATATCAATGGCACGGTGACACCCACCAGCGCCGCCGCCAGCAGATTGATCATCATCGCCATGAACATGATGAGCGTGATCATCCAGGTGTGAAACAGGAGGTAGGCATACAGCCCGACGACGGTGGCCCACAGCAATCCATTAAGCAATGCCACGCTGACTTCCTTCAACAGCAACCAGCGGGTGTTGCCCCAGCTGACCTGACCCAGCGCCAGACCACGCACGATCAAGGTCACTGTCTGTGTGCCGGCAATGCCGCCCATGCTCGCGACGATGGGCATCAGCACAGCCAGCGCCACCACGCGCTGGATGGTGCCTTCAAACAGGCTGACGATGCCCGAAGCCAGAAAGGCTGTGAGCAGGTTGATGCCCAGCCAGACCGCGCGACGCCGTGTGCTGGGTATGATGCTGGAGAACAGGTCTTCTTCATCCTGCAGGTTGGCCAGTGATTTCACCGAGTGATCGGCCTGCTCTTGGATCACGTCCACCACATCGTCGATGGTGATGCGGCCGACCAGTTTGCCATCTGCAGCAACCACCGGCGCCGAGACCAGATCGCGATTCTGGAACAGCCGCGCCACTTCGACGGCCGGTGAGTCGGGGGCAATGCCTTCGATGCCGGTATCCATCACTTCACCCACGGTGAGTTCCGGGTCGCTGGTCAGCAGGTGCGTCACATCCAGCGCGCCCAGATAGCGATCCAGCCGCGTGACGACGAACAGCCGATCGGTGCGCTCCGGCAGTTCGCCGCGCATGCGCAAATAGCGCAGCACCACTTCGATGGTGGCATCCGGGCGTACCGTCACGGTATCGACATTCATGAGGCTGCCGGCGCTGTCTTCGGGATAGGCCAGCATCGCGTGCAGGCGCTCGCGATCCTGCATGTCCATGGAATGCAGCACGCGCTGCGTCACTTCTTCAGGCAGATCGCCGATCAGGTCGGCCAGATCATCGACTTCCATGCCTTCGGCCACTGCAATCAGTTCATCGGCGTCCATGCCGTCGATGCGGTCGGCGCGCATCTGGTCGTTGAGTTCGACCAGCACCTCGCCTTCGATTTCGGGGTCAATGAAACCCCAGACGATCTCGCGCTTGGCAGCCGGCAGGGATTCCAGCAAGGCGGCGATTTCCGCCGGATGCAGCGCATTCACCAGCCGGTGGGCATGACGCATCGAGCCCTGCGCCAGCGAATGGCGCAGTTCATCCAGACGGCTGGTTTTAGGAGCAGCGGTCTCGTTCATGGGCTCGACAGGTCGGGGTTGAAAAAGTGTGCGCAGTGTAGCTGCGGCCGGTGCTTCACTACAGCTAATTTTCCGTTACAGGGGCAGGCGTGCGTGTCATGCAGGCATGCAGCTCGGCAGTCGTGCAGCGGCCGCCGCACTTGCATTTACGATAATCCGCTGCGCTAATGCGCTTGATCGAGTTGATTGCTGTGGAGCGTGCATGCGTTTGTTGATCCCGAAATGGTTGCTATTACTGATGCTGAGTGGTTTGCCTGTGGTTGCTGTGGCGAACACGGCCATGCATGCCGTATCTGGCCGGCCCGATCTCAAGTCGGGATCGGTATTGGTGATCGATTCCGATACGGCGGCAGTATTGCTGGCTCAGAACGCGGATCAGGCCGCGCCGATTGCATCCATCACCAAGCTGATGACGGCATTGGTAGTGCTGGAGGCGCGGCAGCCCATGTCGGAGATACTGCAGATTACCGCCGCCGATCGTGACATGGAGCGCGGCAGTGGTTCACGTCTGGCTGTCGGTGCGCGGCTGAGTCGTGCGGAGTTGCTGCATCTGGCGCTGATGTCGTCCGAGAATCGTGCGGCACATGCCTTGGGGCGCAACCATCCCGGTGGTTTGCCGGCAATGGTGGCGGCGATGAATGCCAAGGCGGCGGTGCTGGGCATGAGCAGCGCGCATTTTGTCGATCCCACTGGGCTGTCCAGTCGCAATGTGGCCAGCCCGCAGGATCTGGCCAGGCTGGTGCTGGCTGCTTCCAGAAATGCCACCATCCGCGAGTATTCCACCGACCCCGAATACGACGTGCAGATAGGCAAGCGGACTCTGGCGTTCCGTAACACCAATACACTGGTGGCCAGACCGGATTGGGACATTGCCGTACAGAAGACCGGTTACATCGCGGAAGCGGGCAAATGTTTGGTGATGCGCGCCATGATCGCCGGTCGCTCCGTGGTCATCGTCCTGCTCGATTCCTATGGCAAGTACACCCGGGTCGCCGACGCTAAACGCATCAAGAACTGGATGGAAGATGGACTGCGTGTCCGCAGTGCGTCATTACGATGAATTGAGTTGCAGCGTTGGGGTTAACGGGTTAACGCCTGAGTTTGCCAACCACTTGATGTCTCGCCAGCACCACCGGATATATTTTGCGGAAATGCGCCGCCAGGCGCTCCACCAGATATACCGAGCGATGCTGACCGCCGGTACAGCCAATGGCAATGGTCAGGTAGCTGCGGTTGGTGCGTGCCAGCTCCGGTATCCAGCGTTCCAGAAACTGGGTCAGGTCGTCGATCATTCGCTGCACGGCAACGTGTCTGGCCAGATACTCGGCCACCGGCTGGTCGAGCCCGGTGTATTCCGCCAGTCCGGGTTCCCAGAAGGGATTGGGCAGGCTGCGGGCATCGAACACGAAGTCGGCATCGCCCGGCAGGCCATGCTTGAAGGCAAATGACTCGAACAGGATGGACAGGCGGCCATCGCTGAATTCGCCCACCCGCTGTCGCACCAGTTCACGCAGGTCATGCACACTGAGTTGTGAAGTATCGATGACCAGATCGGCGGCGCCGGCAATCGGCTCCAGCAGCTGCTGTTCCTGGGCAATGGCTTCCGCAAGGCCCAGGTCGTCGCGGCTTAATGGATGGCGTCGACGGGTTTCGCTGTAGCGCTTGAGCAGGACATCCGCTTCGGCGCGCAGATAGATCACCTCGCAGTTCACGCCGCTGCGTTTCAGTTCCGCCACCTGTTGCGGCACCAGCCGGATGTCTTCGGCGCGATTGCGGGCATCGATGCCGATGGCGGTCAGGCGGTACTGCGATTCGTCGGAACGCACCGTGTGCGAGATGAATTGCGGCAACAGTCCCGCCGGCATGTTGTCCACGCAGTAAAAGTCCATATCTTCCAGCATGCGCAACGCCACGCTCTTGCCGGAGCCGGACAGGCCGCTGACCACGATGAGACGCATAAGCAAGGATCCAAGTGACGGTGGGCAGAGTATCGGTCAGCGCCGATGGCTTTTAAAGCGTCACGCGACGTAACCGTGTGCCAGAACGACAAAGACCCCGATTCTGCGGGGTCTTTGTATCAAATCGCCAGAATCAGAAATCTCAGGAGAGCTTGGCCTTGATGGCTTCCTGGGCATGGTGATCAGTCAGTTTTTCCTTGTGCTTCTTGACACCACGGTCGAGCTTGTCGGCCAGGGCATCAATGGCGGCATACATGTTGTCCTCCGTGGCATCCGCATGAATCTGGCTGCCGCTCAGATTGACGGTTGCTTCAGCTTTCTGGCGCAGTTTCTCCACGGTGAGAATGCAGTGAACGTCGATTACATGATCGGAATGCCTGACGATCCGATCCAGTTTCTTTTCGACGTAAGCCTTAAGGGCCGGAGTGACTTCGACATGATGTCCCGTGAGATTAAGTTGCATAGCGCCTCCGATGGGTTATCAGGCATCAACAGTTGCATGTGCAGCTTGGCAGATGATCAGCGGCTGGCACATACGCAAAAAACCGGTTGCCAATTCATGATCGCGCACGTGGTTATGATGGTTCATCATGATTTCATCGTGCGGTGACTCGTTTGCGTTCGCTGGACGGCGGAATGTTCAGCGCTTCGCGGTACTTGGCCACGGTGCGACGCGCCACCTGCACGCCATCTTCCGACAGGATCTCGGCGATGCGGCTGTCCGACAGCGGCTTGTCGGGCTCTTCGACGCTGATGAGTTTGCGTATCTTGGCGCGAATCGCCGTGGAGGACAGCTCGGAACCATCGGTGCCAGACACGTGGCTGGAGAAGAAGTAACGGAACTCGAACACCCCGCGCGGCGTATGCATGTACTTGTTGGTGGTGACGCGCGAAATGGTGGATTCGTGCATCTCCACGGCATCGGCCACGTCCTTAAGGATCATGGGTTGCATGAATTCCTCGCCCTGATCGAGGAACGCCGCCTGACGCTGCACGATACAGCGCGCCACTTTCAGCAGGGTTTCGTTGCGGATTTCAAGGCTGCGGATCAGCCAGCGCGCCTCCTGCAACTGGGTACGCATGGTGGCATAGTCGGATGAACGTCCCAGCATGCCCGCGTAGCTCTGATTGACGCGGATGCGCGGCACGCTGGCCGGATTGATTTCCACCGCCCAGCCATGCTCGGTGCGGCGGATGAACACGTCCGGCACGATATAGTCGGGGGCACTGGCATGCAGACTGGCGCCCGGTCGCGGCTGGCAGGCGCGCACCAGCGCCAGCGCCTGTTCCATATCCTCTTCGGTGGTGCGCAACTGGCGGCGTAGCACGGCGTACTGATGGGCCGCGACTTCATCCAGATAATTGCCAGCGATATTCAGGGCGGTCTCCAGGCCGGGAGTTTGCGGGTCCAGTTGCCTGAGTTGCAGTTGAATGCATTCACCCACTGAGCGGGCCGCGACGCCGGGCGGATCAAAACCCTGCACCACCTTGAGTACTTGTTCGACTTCGTCGGGCTGGACTGTCAGTTCGGGCATGAGATTAAGCGCGATTTCTTCGACAGGCTCGATCAGGTAACCATCGTCATTGATGGCATCCAGGATCGCAGTGCCGATGCGCTGTTCGCGTTCGCCCAGTTTGGACAGACCCAATTGCCACTGTAGATGTTCCTGCAGGGTTTCGCCGCCGGCGGCGGTGAAATCCTGGCCACGTTCATCGTCTTCGTCGTTGTTCCAGGGCGATTCGCTGCCGCTGACGGCATGGGATTCGGTCCAGTCGGCATCATCGACAATGTCCACGCGCTCTTCGCGACTTTGCTCCTGGGCGCGCTCTTCGTAAGGAGTGGGTGCGGTTTCTTCGGGGCTGCTGTCGCTCTGGTAGTTGTTGTCGTAATCCGTGGTGCTTTCTGTGGCGCCTTCTACCGCGCCGAGAGATTCCAGTACCGAGTCTTCTTCCTCGGCTTCCAGCATGATGTTCGATTCCAGCGCTTCGCGGATCTGTGCCTGGAGTTCCAGAACCGGGAGCTGCAGCAGGCGGATTGCCTGTTGCAGTTGTGGGGTCATGGTCAGTTGCTGACCAAGGCGTAATTGCAGGGCCGGTTTGAGCATTTTCTACAGTCGGAAGTCCTGGCCCAAGTACACCTCACGCACCTGCTGATTGGCAAGGATTTCTTCCGCTGTTCCACTGGCAATGAGTGTTCCGGCGCTGATGATGTAGGCGCGTTCACAAATCCCCAGGGTTTCGCGCACATTGTGGTCAGTGATCAGCACGCCGATGTTGCGCGCTGCCAAGTGTTTGATAATGCGCTGGATGTCGATGACCGAAATAGGATCGACTCCGGCAAAGGGCTCATCCAGCAGGATAAAGCGGGGTTCGGCGGCCAGGGCCCTGGCAATTTCCACGCGCCGGCGTTCGCCACCCGAGAGGCTTTGCCCCAGGCTGTTGCGGATGTGAACAATGTGCAGTTCTTCCAGCAATTGCTCCAGTTGCTGTTCGCGCAGTTGCGAATTCAGTTCCTGACGCAGTTCCAGTATCCCGCGGATGTTGTCGGCGACGCTCAGCTTGCGGAACACCGACGCTTCCTGGGGCAGATAACCCAGGCCCAGCCGGGCGCGGGCGTGAATGGGCAGGCTGGAAATATCGCGCTCGTCGATGAAGATGCGGCCGGCATCGCTGGCAACCAGTCCAACCAGCATGTAGAAGGCGGTGGTCTTGCCGGCGCCATTGGGTCCCAGGATGCCCACTACCTCGCCGCTGCCGATGCGCAGTGACAGGTCTTTGACGACCGGGCGTGACTTGTAGCTCTTGGCGAGGCGTTCGGCGCGCAGCTCACTCATGGTTTGCTGCCTGTGCCCGGTTCAGGAATGGTTGCCGGATTGCCGGCATTGGGATTGATGGTGATGCGCACCCGTTCACCCTGTTGTTCCTCGCGGCTGGCCAGCACGCGCTGGTTGATGATGTCGTACACCACGGTGGCGCCGGTGAATTCATTCTGACCATACTTGACCCATGCCTGCTGACTCAGGCGCACGGTGTTTTTTTGCAGATCGTAGTCGATGTGGTTGGCGTGCCCCTGTGCCAGCATCTGCTTGCCGGGATCGTGCTGTTCAAAGGTGGCGGGCTGACCGCTGATGTGCATTTCAGTGATCTGGTTCTGCACGAACTGCACGGTGGCGCGGTCGGCTGTGCTGAAACCATCCGGCGTGGTGATGTATACCTTGCCGTTGAAAGTCCACTGACTGTTGTCGAAATTAAGGCCGGTGGCGCGGGCTTCGTCAGCCTGAATGGCATAACCCTGCTGCGTGATGCGTACCTTGGGCAGCACCAGTTGCCTGGTGCGGGCGTCCACTTCCGCGCCGTCCGATTCCACTTCGATATTGGCATTGATCTGCTTCGGGCTGGCGGCCTGGGTTGTCAGGATGGGCATCATGACGGCGGCCATCAGGATGGATAACCGGCAATGCAGTGATTTATTGTGCTTGAAATTGGCCATGAAGACGGGATTCTAGCTGTAGCGTCTGGCGCTTCAAATCGTATTTGAGGCCAACGGCGGTCAGACGTTGTTGATCCATGTCGATGCTGACCTTGCCGGGCGCGGTGGCAATGTTGTTCAGCGTATCGACACTCAGGGTCTCCGTGCGCAGCTCGATCTGATTGTCGGTCTGGTTCTGCGGTTTGATGTTGACTGCGCCGAAGAAATTGATGGTATGCGAGCCGGCAGCGAGATGACCGCGATTGGCCGTCAGCAACCACCTGGCATTCGGGTCGCTCTGGTAGTCCAGCGTCACCTGCTGCAATTCGATGCTGTTATCCGCCGGATTCTGCGCAATCCGGCTGGCGTGCAGTTTGAGACGCGCCGCACCGCTGGCATCGGTTTCAGTGACAATGGCTTCATGCAGGTAATAGCCCGGTTGAGCCGGCGCGGGCGTGATGGTCAGCTCATCCTCCTTGCGGTGAGTCAGCAGGCCGTAACCGGCCAGCAATATGGCAATCACCGCCGTGATGAGCACCGTGCGCCAGGACATGCTCAGCCGCTACGCTGTGCGGCGTGACGCGCCTGCAGGATCAAATCGCAGACTTCGCGCACCGCGCCCAGTCCGCCAGCGATCTGCGTCACGTAATGCGCCGCAGCCTTCACGGCCGGATGGGCGTCGGCCACCGCCACCGCCAGTCGCGCCATGTTGAGCATCGGCACGTCCGGCGTGTCGTCGCCGACGCAGGCGATGCAGTTCTGATCAAGCTGCAGGGTTTGCAGCAGCGCCTGCAGCGCGGCCTGTTTGTCGTCAATGCCCTGCCTGACGTGCAGTACGCCCAGTTCACTCATGCGCTTGTTGACGATGGGCGAATTGCGTCCCGAGATTACGGCCACCTCAATGCCGGCGCGGCGCAATTGCACGATGCCCGCGCCATCGCGCACGTGAAAGGCCTTGAGCGTTTCTCCATCGGCAGTGAAGTACAAACGGCCATCGGTCAACACGCCGTCCACATCCAGCACCAGCAGGCGAATGGCGGCGGCGCGTTCGGTGACGGCAAGGTGGTTCATATCCATACTCACATCACACCGGCACGCAACAAGTCGTGCACATTGAGCGCGCCCACCACGATGTTGTGTTCATCGACCACCGGCAGGGCAGTGATTTTGTGGGTTTCCATCAAGTGTACGGCAGCGGCGGCCAGCATGCGCGGCGTGGCGCGCTTGGGATTCGATGTCATGACTTCGCCGATCAGGGTGGCGCGCAGGTCAATCTGTTTATCCAACGCCCGCCGCAGGTCGCCATCGGTGAACACGCCCAGTAAATGTTTGCGTGCATCGACCACCGTGGTCATCCCTAAGCCCTTGCGACTCATTTCCAGCAGACCTTCGCGCAGCAGGGTGTCTGGAGTGACCAGTGGCAGTTGTGCGCCGGTGTGCATGATGTCTTCTACATACAGCAGCAGGCGCCGGCCCAGTGAGCCGCCGGGATGCGAACGGGCAAAATCCTCTTCGGTGAAACCACGCGCTTCCAGCACGGCCACCGCCAGCGCATCACCCAGCGCCAGCGTGGCGGTGGTGCTGGCGGTAGGCGCCAGATTCAAAGGACAGGCTTCTGTTGCAACGCTCACATCCAGCGCGGCATTCGCGGCGCGACCCAGTGTCGAATCAGTGCGGCCGGTCAGGGCGATCAGCGGAATCCCCAGGCGTTTGATGACTGGCAGAATGGTCACCAGTTCATCGGTTTCGCCGGAATTGGAGATGGCCAGCACCACATCCTGCTGGGTAATCATGCCGATATCGCCATGACTGGCTTCGGCCGGGTGCACAAAAAATGCCGGCGTGCCGGTGCTGGCGAAAGTTGCGGCCAATTTATTGCCCACGTGGCCCGACTTGCCCATGCCCGAAACTACCAGCCGACCCTTGCAGTCCAGGATCAGATGGCAGGCGGTGGCGAATGCCTCGCCCAGGCGCGGGATCAACGCAGTCACGGCTGCGGCTTCGATGTCCAGCACCGCCCGGGCCCGGGTCAAGATTTGCTGTGAGTCCAGTGAAGGTTTCATGGGGGCATCATAACCGACTGCAGGCAGCGCAGTTGCTGCCGTACTGCTAGCATGGTGCGCAAGTCTCTGGTCTCGATAGGGTCGATATGAGCGAACTCCAGTCACGCGCCACCACCGAAGCAATGCCGGTTGGACGAACCTGTGTGATACGCAGTGATTTTCTGGGCGTCAGTCATGATCAGAATGAACGCCGTACCTGGGCGGTGGTGGCGCTCACCGCGCTGATGATGCTCGGCGAAATCATCGGCGGCACGATTTTCGGCTCCATGGCGCTGGTGGCGGACGGTTGGCACATGGCTACTCACGCAGCAGCGTTGAGTATTGCTGCGCTGGCCTATCGCTATGCCCGACGTCATGCAGCCGATCCGCGTTTCAGTTTTGGCACCGGCAAGATCGGCGAACTCACCGGTTTTGCCAGCGCGGTGGTGCTTGGCATGATTTCGCTGTTGATCGGCTGGGAATCGCTCACCCGCCTGGTCAGTCCCCACCAGATTGATTTCAGTCAGGCCACCTGGATTGCCGTGCTTGGCTTGATAGTCAATTTGCTCAGTGCAGTATTGCTGCATCAGGGCGAACACACGCATCATCATGATGACCATGACCATGACCATGACCATGACCATGACCATGACCATGACCATGACCATGACCATGAAGAGATGGACGACGACAACTTCGGCCATGCACACCAGCATCACGACAACAACCTGCGCGCGGCCTACATGCATGTGATTGCCGACGCACTGACTTCAGTGCTGGCGATTGCCGGTCTGCTGACCGGCCGTTATCTGGGCTGGGTATGGATGGACCCGCTAATGGGCATCGTCGGCGCGCTGGTCATCGCGCAATGGTCATGGGGTTTGATGCGCTCTGCCGGTGGTTATCTGGTGGACATGAATCTGAATCAGCCCCTGCTGAAGCGCATCCGCGAACGTCTGGAAATCAACGGCGATACTGTTTGCGACCTGCATCTGTGGCGTATTGGTCCGGGACACCATGCGCTGGTGGTGGCGATCGAATCCGTCAATCCACAGGCGCCGGCGGTATATCGCGGCCGGCTGGCCAAGCTGGAACAGCTCAGCCATGTAACGGTGGAAGTGAACATGCGGACTCGTTCCTGATCTGCAACTGATCCACGGGCGCAAAGCGGGCAGGAATCTTTTATGATCGCGCCCCCGCAGGCCCTAACGCAGACAAGGCTGGCCATGAATCCCCACGATGTTGAGCAGTTGATCCGTACCGGCTTGCCCGGTGCGCGGGTGGTCGTCGAATCGGATGACAGTACGCATTTCTCGGCGTTGATCGTCAGCGAAGCGTTTGCCGGTAAGCGCACTTTGCAGCGGCATCAATTGGTGTATGCCGCGCTCGGCGCACGTATGGGCAACGAAATCCATGCCTTGAGCATGCAGACCCATACGCCTGCCGAATGGCAGGCGGCGCAGCAAAACGCCCAGCAATAAAATAAATACTCAGAGGCTCTACCGTGGATCGTTTGCAAATTGAAGGCGGCGTGCCGCTGGCCGGCGAAGTGCGTATTTCCGGCGCCAAGAATGCCGCCCTGCCCATCATTGCCGGCGCGCTGCTGGCTGACAGCCCGGTCACCCTGAGCAATGTGCCGCATCTGCATGATGTGACCACCATGATTGCCCTGCTGGGCAACATGGGGGTGCAGATCACGGTGGATGACAAACTCCAGATCGAAGTGGATGCCCGGCCTGCCGCCCGGTTCGTTGCCCCCTATGATCTGGTCAAGACCATGCGCGCCTCGATTCTGGTGCTGGGCCCCTTGCTGGCGCGCTTTGGTCAGGCAGAAGTGTCGCTGCCGGGCGGTTGCGCCATCGGCGCGCGCCCGGTCAATCTGCATGTTGAAGGCCTGCGCGCCATGGGCGCCGAGATTCATATCGAACACGGCTATATCCGCGCCACCGCCAAACGCCTCAAAGGCACGCGCCTGGTGCTGGAAACGGTGACCGTTACCGGCACCGAAAACCTGATGATGGCCGCGGCGCTGGCCGAAGGCGAAACAGTCATCGAAAACGCGGCACGCGAACCGGAGATCGTCGATCTGGCCAATTTGCTGATGGCCATGGGCGCGCGGATTCAGGGGGCCGGTACCGACAAGATCGTGATCCAGGGTGTCGAACGTTTACAGGGCGCCCGTTATGCAGTGATGCCGGATCGTATCGAAGCCGGGACTTATCTGGTTGCCGCGGCCATTACCGGCGGCAAGGTGCGTTTGAAGAATGCCCGCGCCGGGCATCTCGATGCCGTGTTACTCAAGCTCAAGGAGGCCGGGGCGCATATTGAATCAGGCTCCGACTGGATCGAGCTGGATATGCAGGGCAAGCGCCCTCGAGCTGTGGACATTCGCACTGCGCCGTACCCGGCGTTTCCCACTGACATGCAGGCGCAGTTCGCGGCATTGAACTGCGTGGCGGAAGGCGTGGGCACCGTGATCGAAACCATTTTCGAAAATCGCTTCATGCACATGCATGAGCTGCAGCGCATGGGCGCGGAGATGCGTATCGAGGGGCATGCGGCCATCATCAAGGGCGTGCCGCAACTGACCGGTGCGCCGGTCATGGCGACCGATCTGCGCGCCTCGGCCGGTCTGGTACTGGCCGGCCTGGTGGCCGAAGGCGTGACGGTAGTGGATCGCATCTACCACATTGATCGTGGTTACGAGCGCATCGAGGAAAAGCTGGAACTGCTGGGGGCGCGCATCAAGCGCCTGAGTTCCCGTAGCAAGTAATGCATGTCGTCTACTTGTCGGTGTTGTTGCAGGGATTGCGCACTCCTGCATCCGGGCTGCGCTCGGTCACGGTGACGGTCAGATCATAGGTTTTACCCTGCCGCAGCACACTCAGTGAAATGCGTTCGCCCGGCGCGGTGCTGGCCACCACCCTGAGGGCCTCGCTCAGGCTGCGTTGTGCGCCATTGATGCGGGTAATGACATCGCCGGGTTGCAGCCCGGCGCGGGCAGCCGGACTGTTTTCATAAACCTGGACGACTGCCAGACCGTCAGGAGCGGCCAGGCCCAGGGCCGCCGCCTGCTGGGTACTCAGCCCCCGTGTTTCGACGCCGAACCAGCCACGCTTGACCCGGCCGTATTGCAGGATTTCCTGCATGACCCCGCGCACCAGATCCACCGGGATGGCAAAGCTGATGCCGCTGACGCCGTTGGCTTGTGACAGGGCGGCGGTGTTGATGCCGATCAGCTCACCGTCTGCATTGATCAGTGCGCCGCCGGAATTGCCCTGATTGATTGCGGCATCGGTCTGGATAAAGGCTTCGATGGCGGTCACGCCGAGCTGACCGCGCCCGGTGGCGCTGACGATGCCCTGGGTCACTGTCTGCGACAGGCCATAAGGCGTGCCGATGGCCAGTGCGATGTCACCGGGGCGCAGCGCGCTGGATGATCCCAGCGGCGCAACAGGTGGATTGTCCATGCTGATTTTGAGCACTGCGATATCAGTGGCCGGATCGGTGCCAACCACGGCGACAGCCTGGGTGCGGCCATCGGCCAGTTGCACATTGATTTGCTGGGCGCAGGCAATCAAATGGTTGTTGGTGACGATATGACCTTCATTATCGACGATGACGCCTGAACCCAGGCCGGTTTCCACTCCCTGTCGCCGCGTCGGTGAGGACGAGCCGGCGCCGTTTGGAGCGCCTGACGCGACTTCTTCGGTCACCAGACGCGCAGTATAGATATTCACCACGGCGGGAGCGGTGCGCTCCACGGCATTGGCAAAACCCATGGCCAAAACGGTCGGCTGTTTATCCGCTGCGGGATGCAATAACCATTGCGGACGCGCCAGTACCACGACGAAAGCGGTTGCCAGACCGAGCACGGTCCATTTGAGGACAAATTTTCCAGTATCGGACCAGCGAGACATGGTGTTTCCGGTGACAGAATAGTGCGATTCACGGTGCCGGCAACAGGTCGGGAGCCGGTCTGCGGAGGGGTGCTTGAAGCCCGCAGCAATCATCCGGAGCGAGTGGAGCTTCTAAGCGCGCCGCAGTGTATGTGTATAATGCGCAATTCCTTGAGTCTTTGAAATCGCACCTCGTAGCTGGATGGTTCTGCAACCAACTGTTGCTTCGCGAGGGGTAGTGTCTGGTTAATCCGGAGTCTGTTGGATGAGCGCAGAAGCTGAGCAAATTGATGGGGGCCGCCGGCATTTCCTGCTGGTGGCGACGTCCGCAGTGGGTGCGGTGGGCGCAGTCGCCACTGCGGTGCCGTTCCTGGCTTCGTGGCGGCCGAGCGCCCGCGCCAAGGCGATGGGTGGCCCGGTCGAAGTGGATATCAGCAAATTGCAGATTGGTGAGCTCATGAAAGTGGAGTGGCGCGGCCAGGCCATTTACATCGTGCGTCGCACCGAGGAAATGCTGGCCAGGCTGGCGTCCAACGACTCCATGTTGCGCGACCCGGCATCACTGCAATCTGAGCAGCCGGCATTTGCCAAGAACGAAGCACGTGCACTCAAACCTGAATACCTGGTGCTGGTTGGCGTTTGCACCCATCTGGGTTGCGCACCTTTGAACAAGTTCGAACCGGGCGATGCCACCGTCGCGGCGGACTGGCCGGGCGGTTTCTACTGCCCCTGTCATGGTTCCAAATTTGACATGGCCGGTCGCGTATTCAAGGACGTGCCTGCCCCCTTGAATCTTGCCGTGCCGCCGTACTCCTTCGGCGCGAATGGCACTCTGGTCGTTGGCGTTGATACGGGAGCTGCTTGATGAGCGCTGCAGATACTCATAATAAAGTAGGGACTACCGGTTTATTGGGCTGGATTGATGCACGTTTCCCGCTCACCAAGATGTTGCGTGAGCACGTTACCGAGTATTACGCACCGAAGAATTTCAACTTCTGGTACTACTTCGGTTCGCTGGCTTTGGCAGTGTTGGTGTTGCAGATCGTCACCGGCATTTTCCTGACCATGAACTACAAGCCCTCCGCCGAAGGCGCGTTTGCGTCGGTGGAATACATCATGCGCGATGTCGATTGGGGCTGGCTGATCCGTTACATGCATTCCACCGGTGCTTCCGCGTTTTTCATCGTGGTGTATCTCCACATGTTCCGCGGCCTGATGTATGGCTCGTACAAGAACCCGCGTGAATTGTTGTGGATATTCGGCATGCTGATCTATCTCTGCCTGATGGCGGAAGCCTTCTTCGGCTATCTGCTGCCGTGGGGCAACATGTCCTACTGGGGCGCACAGGTGATCACCTCGCTGTTCGGTGCCATTCCCTACGTGGGCAGTTCCTTGCTGGAATGGATTCGCGGCGATTACTACATTTCCGACATCACCCTGAATCGCTTCTTTGCGCTGCACGTGATTGCTCTGCCACTGGCGCTGGTGTTCCTGGTCGTGGCGCATATCCTGGCATTACACGAAGTGGGATCGAATAATCCCGATGGCGTTGAAATCAAGAAATACAAGGGCGCGGACGGCAAGCCGCTGGACGGTATTCCGTTTCATCCTTACTACACTGTGAAGGATGTAATGGGTTTCGTCGGCTTTGCCATCTTGTTTGCGTTGGTGGTGTTCTTTGCGCCGACCGTGGGGGGCTACTTCCTGGAAATGGCCAATTTCGATCCGGCCAATCGCCTGCAGACGCCGGCGCACATTGCGCCAGTGTGGTACTTCACGCCGTTCTACGCGATCCTGCGCGCCGTGCCTGACAAGCTGTTTGGCGTAATCGGCATGGGCGCCGGTGTGGTTGTTCTGTGCTTCCTGCCCTGGCTGGATCGCAGCCCGGTCAAGTCGATCCGCTATCGCGGCTGGTTGTTCAAGACCTTCCTGGGCATCTTTGTCATCAGCTTCCTGGCGCTGGGCTATCTGGGGTTGAACCCGGCCACCACCACCAATACCTACCTGTCGCGGCTGTTCTCGGTCCTGTATTTCTTGTTCTTCATCCTGATGCCCTGGTACACCAAGGTGGACAAGACCAAGCCGGTTCCTGAACGAGTGACCTACCATGCCCACTAAGACCATGTTCAAGAAAAGCAACAAATTGCGGATGTTGGCTGCCGTCATGGCGGCCGGTGTACTGACCACAGGTACCACGACTTCGCTGGCCAATGAAGGCCACTACGAGAAAGCCAACAATGACGTGGCCAACAAGGCATCGTTGCAGCGCGGCGCGCGCAATTTCGTGAACTATTGTTCCGGGTGCCATGCAGCGAAATATGTACGCTTCAATCGTCTGGCGCTGGATCTGAATCTCACCGATCAGCAGGTCAAGGAAAACCTGATCTTCAGCGGCGGCAAACTTACCGATACCCTGGCCAATGCCATGTCGGAGGCCGATGCGGCGAAATGGTTTGGCAAGGCGCCGCCGGATCTGTCCCTGATTGCACGGGCGCGCGGTACGGACTATCTGTACAGCTTTCTGAAGTCGTTCTATCTCGATCCATCACGCCCCACTGGCATGAACAATACCGTGTTGCCTGGCGCTGCCATGCCGCATGTGTTGTGGGAACTGCAGGGCGTACAGCAAGCCGTTTATGAGGGCGTGACCACTGCAGAAGGCAATGTCGAGAAGGAATTCAAAGGCTACGAACTGGCCACCAAGGGCAAGTTGTCACCGGAAGAGTACGATGAGTTCGTGCGCGACACGGTGAATTTCCTGGATTACATCGGCGAGCCGGTGCAGTTGCAACGCCGCAATCTTGGTTTCCGGGTGGTCGGGTTCCTGCTGGTATTGTTCCTGCTGGCGTATGCGCTCAAGAAGGAATACTGGAAGGACGTGAAGTGATTTTTCTGCTTGTTCCTGCCTGGCGTGATCGCCGGGCAACAGGCGCTTCATTGTGATCTGTTTTACATGAATTACTAAATAAGGGCGCTTCCCATGATGACGCTCTTCTCCAGTCCCAAAGATATCTGGAGTCATCGCACGCGTTTCGTTCTGGCAGAAAAAGATGTCACGATTGATATCGTCGATGTCGACGGTCGTGCCTTGCCCGAGGATTTGCTGGATTTGAATCCTTACCAGAGCCTGCCGACCCTGGTGGAACGCGATCTGGTGCTCTATGACTCGCGCATCATCATCGAGTATCTGGATGAGCGCTATCCGCATCCGCCGCTGATGCCGGTGGATCCGATCATGCGCGCCCGTTTCAAACTGACCATGTATCGCATTGAGCGCGACTGGTATGCCCTGGCGGCGGACATCGAGCAAACCGGCGATCGCAAGCGCGCCGACGAAGCGCGCCGGACGTTGCATGACGTAATCCTGGCGAATGTGGAGGTGTTCCGCAGTCAGCCTTATTTCCAATCTGCGGATCTCACGCTGGTCGATGCCACCATTGCGCCAGTGCTGTGGCGCTTGCCCAGTTGGGACATCAAGCTGTCGTCACAACAGGCGGAAGCCGTGCTGCAATATGAACGACGAGTGTTCATGCGTCCCGCTTTTCGTCGCAGCCTTTCCTGGGCTGAACGGGCCTTGCGCACATGAGTCAGGGCAAGACGCCGGTGCTCACCTCGCGGCGGCCGTATCTGCTGCGCGCCATGCACGAGTGGATGACCGACAATCAGCAGACGCCGCATCTGGTGGTGGATGCGCTTGCTGCGGGGGTGGAAGTGCCAAGCCAGTATGTGCAGGACGGCAAGATTGTGCTGAATGTCAGTTATCACGCCACCAATGGCCTGACGATGAGCAACGAGCGTGTCGAGTTCAATGCACGTTTCAGCGGTCAGACGCATCATGTGCTGGTGCCGGTTCATGCCGTGCTGGGTATTTATTCCCGCGAGACCGGTCAGGGCATGATCTTCAGCGATGAGGATGCGCCGCCGCCGACACCGCCGGATGCCGGCCCTGAACCGGGTGACGCCGCGGCAGAAAGCGCTGCAACCAAGCCGGCGCGAAATCGTCCGCAATTGAAAGTCGTCAAGTAGATTTAAATTGCTCGTCAGCTTTATTGCCGGAACGCATCCCTGATCCAGTTGATCTGGGTTGCCGCGCCCTCACCATCGATGGCAATCAGATCAAAACGCGCGCGCTGTCTTCGATAGGCTGCATGAGTTTGCAGCAGGTGTTGTGCGGCACGCATCAGCCGCTGTTGCTTGCGGACATCGACCGAGGCGGCAGCGCCGCCGAAACTGCGGTCGCGTCGAAAGCGCACCTCGACCAGCACCAGCGTCTGTCCATCGCTCATTACCAGATCGATTTCGCCGCCCGCACAGCGGTAATTACGCTGCAATAACTTCAGTCCCGCCGCTTGCAGATGACGCAGCGCCAGATCCTCACCACGGTCACCCGCTTCCTGGCGATAGTGTCTGGTCATTGGCTCAGTGCGGTTGATTGATCGTCACATCGGGCAGGACTTGAGGCTTGCCGTTGATGATTTGCGCCCAATCCGCTTGGCGTCGCACTCGCCCTGATTGGTCCAGCGCCAGCAGGCCTGTTACACCCTGCAAGGGCGCGGCCAACTGTGGTTGCGGCGTCTGCAGCCAGTTGATCAGCTTGAACGCATCGATGCCGAAGCCGTAGAGCCGGCTGCGGCTGCGCAGGTTGCTGTTCCAGACGCGATTCATGCTGGCATACAACGTTTCGGTATCCGTATCGCGATGGATGACCCATGGCATGTCAACGAAACGCAACCCGTCCAGATCGGTGTTGATGGTGTCCGGTTCATAACTGTCCGAGGTGGCATAAACAGGTACGCTGCTGTCCGGCAGCACGAAACGCAGCGCGGGCCGCAGTTGTTTTGCCTGCACGGGTTGCGCCGCCAGAAAAATATAGTCGTAATCATCCCGCGCATCAGGAGTAGTGTGTTTGTTGCTCAGGGCCTCTGCCAGCGCCCGGGCTTGTGCAGGTTTTCGTGAAGCGAATAATTGTTTGCTCAGGCCCACATAGTCGCGTGATGCCGGATCGTAGCTGCGCTGTGCGACCAGCGTACCGCCCTGAGCCTGGAGTTCGGCAGCAAAGGCGCTTTGTATGCGCAGGCCCCATTCGCTGTATGGAGTGAGCGCAATGGCGCGCGTATGGCCCTCGCTGAAGGCGCGCCGCGCAACCTGTCGCGCTTCTTCTTCCGGATCCAGGGCGAACTGGAACATCAGCGCCGGAGGCGGTTGTGCATCGCCCAGAACGTTCAGCGCCAAGGTCATTACGCCTACCTGTTGCGTGCTCGCCAGTGCTTCGACATCTTCCTTGAGCAAAGGGCCGACCACGATGCTGGCACCGGCCTGGATGGCGTGTTGATAAGCATCGACGGCATTGGTTTCATTGGTATCGAATATCTGAATGTCGGGTCGCGCTGCTGAGCTGGTTTGCAGGGCCGCAGCGAGAAAGCCATCGCGTATGGCGACGCCTGCGGCTTGTTGCCTGCCTGACAGCGGCAGCAACAAGGCAATGCGCGTGCCTGCATTCCTGACCACGACGGGTGAATGGGCGCCGGTGATGAGCATGCTGCTGCCTGGATGTGTCGGGTAGCGGCTGCGCCAGTCATTGAGACCGCGACCGAGCGCGAAGGGGTCGCGCTGACTACTGCCAAACAGCTGAGCCAGCTCCAGCCAGCCCGCTGTCATGCGATTTGCACCTATAGGGGGGCTGAGATCACGACCCGCACTGACCGCCTGTTTCAGGTTGTCCCAGATGAACTGCCGGTTCTGCGCCAGTTCGGTCTCTGCGCTGAGATGCCGCTCGCGTTCCACGCTGGTATTGACTGCCGGCACGATCCGGCCTGTTGCAAACAATGCCTGCGCACGGGTCATGAGCAGGTCTGCGGCAAATTCCTCGGGCAGCGGTAGCGGCACCTGATCCAGCTCCGCGATGGTCTTATCGGGTTGATTGGCATGCAGTTGCAGTACGGCAGTGACCAGCGTGCGCAATGTGCTGTCCTGCGAAGCCAGGTTTTTTCCTGACAGATCTAACAGTCCCTGTGCCTTGGCGTCATCGCCGGCAAGTTGCGCATTACGTGCAGCTTTCAGAATGAAGTGATCGCGGTCTGCGCTGCTCGATTGCGCGGCCAGCGATTCAAAGCGGGAGGCGGCATCGCCGTATTTTCCCTGTGCGGCCAGTTGTTCGGCTTCATTGAGCAGACGCGACCGGTTTGCCTGGGTCAGCGTGCTGGTGCTGCTTGCAGCCCGGACATTGGTCTGAAAGCCGAAGCCGATGACAACCATCAGCATGATGGCGGACATCGTCCATCTCATTGTCCATCTCGTGATCTGTGCTTGCATGTCGCCAGCTTCCCCCGCAGCATGTCGCGCCGCAAGCCTGCGGCGCGCGAATGCCGCATTATACGGAGCTTTAGCGTGATGCCAGATGCCAAGTCATCCGGAACCTCGTCTGGAACATTGTTTGTGGTGGCGACACCGATCGGCAATCTGGACGATCTCAGTGCACGGGCGCGTCAGGTGCTGGCCAGCGTGCAGTTGATTGCTGCTGAAGATACGCGCCACAGCAGCAAGCTGCTGCAGATGATCGGCTGCCACACGCCCATGCTGTCCCTGCATGAGCACAATGAACGGCACCGCAGCGCGGAACTGCTGCAGCGCCTGCGGCAGGGTTTGGACATTGCCTTGATATCCGATGCTGGCACGCCCCTGATCAGCGATCCGGGTTACAGCCTGGTCCATGAGCTGACGCAACAGGGCATTCGTGTCGTGCCGATACCCGGCGCTTGTGCCGCCATCGCGGCGCTGTCGGTGGCCGGCTTGCCAACCGGGCGTTTTGTCTTTGAAGGTTTTCTGGCAGCGAAACCCAACAAGCGCCGGGAACGGCTGCGTGAACTGCTGCATGAAGAACGCACGTTGGTGTTTTACGAAGCGCCACATCGCTGCCGCGAGACCTTGGAGGACATGCTGGCTGTCTTCGGGCCGACGAGACAGGTGGCGATCTGTCGCGAGCTGACTAAATTGCATGAAACCAGCTACTACGGCGACCTGGCGAGTCTGGCCGGGCGCGCCGCTCATGATGCTGACATGTCGCGTGGTGAGCTGGTACTGGCGGTGGACGGCGCGGTTCGGGCAGCAAGCCAGACAACTACGCTGGAGGCCGAAGAATTACTGACGGTGCTGCTGGAAGAATTGCCGGCCTCGCAGGCCGCCAAGCTGGCGGCGCGTCTCTGTGGCGGCAATCGCGCCGAGCTTTATGAGCTGGCGGTGCAGCGCAAGACCGCAAAGGACTAGCCGGCCCTTTAGTTTCGGAATTCATCATTCTGCTGGACTGCCGGGCAATACTCGGGAATTGCTTGCTTGTTGCCGGTGGTCTCTGCACCATGCGCGCCGGGAGTCGGCCAGACAATCGCTGCGAGCGTTGCAAGACGCAAGTGGAGGAAAGTCCGGGCTCCATTGGGCAGAGTGCCAGGTAACGCCTGGGGGGCGTAAGCCCACGGAAAGTGCAACAGAAAACAAACCGCCTAAGTCGCACGCCAGTGCGGCCGGTAAGGGTGAAACGGTGCGGTAAGAGCGCACCGCGTCGGTGGCAACATGCGACGGCACGGCAAACCCCACTCGGAGCAAGACCAAATAGGGAAGCAAGTGGCCTCACCTTATAAAGTGGGGCTGCAAAGTGTGGCCCGCACTGCTTCCGGGTAGGTTGCTAGAGGTGTACGGCGACGTGCATCCCAGATGAATGATTGTCCTCGACAGAACCCGGCTTACCGGCCGGCTCCCTCTTAATCCCCTTGGTTGTTGGCTGTTGCTGATCGCTTTGCGCGGCATGGGACATACGTCACGTATTCAGGCCGTTTGGAGCGAGCCGTCATCCACTTTTGCTTCATGAAATGTATTTAACAAAAGTCTCTTAACTCCCTGATTCAGATGGAGTGACGTTTTTGAGGCCGTGCAGGGATGCTCACAAGAGCGGCTAAGTCACTGTCCCCCAACAGGAAAATTCAATTTGAGCGTTGACTTGCCCGAGTCTGCCTCCCTATAGTGCACTCAAGTGGGAAAAAGTGGGATTGAGTGGGATTTTTGGAGCGGGTTCTGGATCGGGCAGTCGGGGCAAGCTAAATCATATGTTTCGCGGCGAGAACAAAGTCACGCTGGATGCCAAAGGGCGTCTCGCGATGCCAACCCGTTACCGGGACAGCATCGTGGAGGACGCGGCTGGCCGTCTGGTGGCGACGATCGATCATGCCGATCGTTGCCTGCTGCTGTACATGCTGCCCGATTGGGAAGAGATCGAACGCAAGCTCTCCAAATTGCCTGCGCTGAATCCCGTGGCGCGCAGCCTGCAGCGCCTGATGATCGGTCATGCCACCGATGTGGAACTGGATTCGCATGGTCGTGTGCTGATTCCACCCAATTTGCGTGAGTACGCCGGTCTGACGCGCGATGTCGTGCTGTCGGGGCAGGGCACCCGTTTTGAGTTGTGGGATGAAGCGCTGTGGGTGGCGCAACGCGAAGCGAGCATCAAGCTGCATCAGGGCAGTCAGGAACTGTCTCCCGAACTCGGCGCGATATCGCTGTAGTGGGCGCTGTCATGAGCGCGCCGGTGTTGATGCATGAGCCGGTTCTTCTTGAAGAGGTGCTGGCGGCGTTAGCCATCCGTGCCGATGGTTGTTATCTCGATGCGACCTTCGGTCGGGGTGGCCATACATGGGCGGTGTTGCAGCGGCTGGGCGTGACAGGTCGTGTGCTGGCGCTGGATCGCGATCCGGCCGCCATCGCTGCGGGCCGCGTGCGTTTTGCGGATGAAGCGCGTCTGCAGTTGGTGCAGCGGCCGTTTGCGCAGTTGCAGGCGGCGGTTGTCGAGACGGGTTTGATGCAGGGTTTTGATGGGGTGTTGTTCGATCTGGGTGTGTCGTCGCCGCAGCTTGATGAGGCGGCGCGTGGATTCAGCTTCATGCAAGACGGGCCGCTGGATATGCGCATGGATAACTCATCGGGAATAACCGCTGCGGCCTGGCTCGCCAGGGTGAGCGAGCGGGAGCTGCAGCAGGTCATCAGTGAATACGGCGAGGAGCGTTTTGCGCGCCGCATCGCCGCGGCGCTGGTGCAGGCGCGTCATGAGCAGCCCATCGCCACGACTGCACAGCTGGCGCAGCTGGTGAGTGCGGCGGTGTCCACGCGCGAGCCCGGCAAGCATCCGGCGACGCGTACTTTTCAGGCGATTCGCATCGTGGTGAATGCTGAGCTGGAGCAGATCGATCAGGCGCTGGTGCAGGCACTGGCCGTACTCAGGCCGGGTGGTCGTTTGTGCGTCATCAGTTTCCATTCGCTGGAAGATCAACGCGTCAAACGTTTCATGCAGCAGCACTCGCAGGATGACCCCATGTTTGCCGGCTTGCCGCAGGTGCCACCGGAGCGCCGCGCCCGACTCAAGCGCGTTGGTCGAGCGATTCACGCCAGCGAAGCGGAGATCAGGCGCAATCCACGTGCGCGCAGCGCAATTTTGCGGATCGCGGAAAAGGTGGCGGCATGAGTGCATCGACGCGTGTGGGATTGCTGGCGCTATGGTGTCTGGTGCTGGTTTCGGCGGTAGGCGTGGTGTGGAGCAAGCAGCAGTCGCGCAACCAGTTCGTGGAGTTGCAGCGGCTGGAGAAAGAGCGTGACCAGCTCGATACCGAGTGGGGACAGTTGCGTCTGGAGCAGAGCACCTGGGTGACTTACGGACGCATCGAGAAGATTGCTCATGACGATCTGCGCATGGTGGTGCCGGATCCCAATCAGGTGCACCTGATTGAACAGCCTTGAAATTGCTTTTGGTGGTTTGACGAGGATAAAAAGTTGATTGATCTGCGCAGCAATGACAGCAAGCATTTTGTCGTGGAGCAATTCCGCGGCAGGTTGCGCTGGGTATTGCTGGCATTGGGTGTAGCGGGCATCGCATTGATCTTGCGCGCCGTCGATCTGCAATTGCTGGACGATGGTTTTCTGCTCAAGCAGGGCAATGCCCGGTTTGCGCGCGTCGCCAAGCTGGCCGCACATCGTGGCGCCATCTATGACCGCAATGGTGAAACCCTGGCGATCAGCACGCCGGTGGATTCGGTGTGGATCAATCCAGAAGAACTGAACGAGGCCGCCGATCAAATCCCCAAGCTTGCCGAAGCCTTGAATCGCGATCGTCAGTGGCTGACGCAAAAAGTCAGCAGCAATCTCGATCGCGACTTTGTCTATCTGCTGCGGCACATGAATCCCAAGGATGCCGCCCAGGTCAAGGCATTGAACATTCCCGGCGTTTATCTGCAGCGCGAATACCGCCGTTATTACCCGGCCGGCGAGGTCACGGGTCATGTACTGGGTTTTACCAATGTCGATGATCAGGGACGTGAAGGGCTGGAGCTGGCCTACGACCATTGGTTGAGCGGCACGCCCGGCGCCAAGCGCGTGATCCAGGATCGTCTGGGACGTTCCGTCGAAGACGTGGAAAGCATTCGCGTGGCGCGTCCCGGTCAGGACGTCACCGCCAGCATTGATGTGCGCATTCAATATCTGGCGTACCGCGAGCTGATGAAAGCCATTCAGGATCACAAGGCGGTTTCCGGCTCGGTGATTGTGCTTGATGTGGAGACGGGCGAGATCCTCGCCATGGTCAATCAGCCGGCTTACAACCCTAATGATCCTGCGCAACGCGAAGCGGCCAATTATCGCAATCGCGCCGCAACGGATTTGCTGGAGCCCGGTTCCAGCATGAAACCGTTCGTCGCCGCTGCGGGCGTGGCCACCGGGCGGTATCACGCCGATACCGTTATCGATACGGCGCCAGGTCTGGTGCGCGTCGGTATCAAGACCATCAGCGATGAACATCCCATCGGCGCCGCGTCGTTGACCACGGTGATCGCCAAATCCAGCAACGTCGGCATGACCAAGCTGGCCTTGTCGCTGTCGCCCGAACAGATGTGGAAAACGCTAGATGCGTTCGGTTTCGGTCAGGTGACCGGCAGCGGGTTCCCCGGCGAGGCCGCGGGCATGCTGCTCAATTACAAGCAATGGCGGCCCATCAATCAGGCCACCATGTCCTATGGTTATGGACTGTCGGTGACGCCGCTGCAACTGGCGCATGCCTATGCCATTCTCGGCGCCGGTGGCGTCTCGCGGCCGCTGTCGTTCAAGCGCGTCGAAGGTCCGGTGGAAGGCGTGCGCGTGCTCGACGAGAGGGTGGCGCGCGAGATGGTCAAGATCATGCAAAGCGTGGTGACGGCTGAAGGCACGGGCAACCGCGCTGCCTTGATTGGTTATCAGGTGTCCGGCAAAACCGGCACTGCATGGAAGGCCAGCGGCGGTGCATATTCAACCGATAGCTACGTGGCCATCTTCGGCGGCGTCGTTCCCGCCAGCAAACCGAAACTGGCCTGCGTGGTCGTGGTCAATGAACCGCGCGATGGTGGCTATTACGGCGGCACGGTATCGGCGCCGGTGTTTTCCAATGTCATGGCCGGCGCGCTGCGTCTGCTGGCAGTGCCGCCCGATGGGCTGGACACCGTGCCTGCCGCCACCCTGGTGCAGACTGGAGTCACGCCATGAGCGCGCTTGCAGTCAGCCCTTCGTCAGCGCCAACACCGTATTCCTTGCGTGATCTGCTGCGCGGTCTGGTGAGCGATGCCTTGCTGGCGCAGGTTCCCGAGAAAATTATCAGTGACCTGAGCCTGGACAGCCGCAAGCAGACGCCCAATTCGATTTTTCTGGCGGTGCCGGGATTGCACGGTCATGGCATTGATTATGTGGCGCAAGCAGTCGCCAACGGCGCCAGTGTGGTGTTGTGGGAGCCGGGTGGCGAGCGCGTTGCACCTGCGCTGCGGGGCACATTGATTCTGGCCGTTCCACAACTGTCAGCGTTGCTGGGTCGGCTGGCGGATCGGTTTTATTCACAACCTTCGCAGACGCTGAAAATCGCCGCAGTCACCGGCACCAACGGCAAGAGCACCACTGCATATCTGATTGCCGATGCCGCCGAGCGTTGCGGTCTCGCAGCAGGGTATTCCGGCACGGTGGGCTATGGACGCATGGCCGCCCTGCGGACAGCGACGCATACCACGCCGGATGTAGTGAGCGTGCATCGGCAACTGGCCGAGCTGCGTGATGCCGGTGCGCAGGTGGTGGGCATGGAAGTGTCCTCGCATGCACTTGATCAGGCGCGCATTGCCGCCATGCATGTCGATACCGCCGTGTTCACCAACCTCAGCCGCGATCATCTCGACTATCACGGCAGCATGCAGGCCTATGGCGCTGCCAAGGCGCGGTTGTTCCAGACGCCTGAGCTGCGTCATCAGGTGCTCAATGCGGACGATGCATTCGGCCGCGAGTTGTTAAGCGTTAAGGCTGCTGCAGCGATCACGACGGCTTATTCCTGTCGCGCGGAAGTCGATATCAATACAGCGTCTGCGCACCTGTTGCATGCGCGCGCCGTGCGTTTGAGTGCGCACGGACTGGAACTGGATATTGACGGTCATTTCGGTGCCGCGCAGTTGCGTTCAGCGTTGCTGGGCCGCTTCAATGCAGAAAACCTGCTCGCTGCACTGGCCGTATTGCTGGGTTGGGATGTGCCTTTGGCGCAGGCCGTACAAGCCTTGCGACTGGCCGCCGCGCCGCCGGGCCGCATGGAGTTGCTGCAAGCTCATGGCAAGCGTGCAGTTGTCGATTACGCGCATACGCCTGATGCGCTGGAGAAGGCGCTGGGCGTGCTCAAAGAACATGGCCATGGTCGGGTGATCTGCGTGTTTGGCTGTGGCGGCGAGCGCGATCCCGGCAAGCGTGCGCAGATGGGCGCCGTTGCGGCACGCCTCGCCGATCAGGTCATTCTTACCGACGACAATCCGCGCAACGAAGATCCCGGACGGATTATTGCCGCCATTCAATCCGGCATGAACGATTTTCCGGCCATCGTGCAGCGTGACCGCGCACTGGCCATCGAGCAGGCGCTGCAACTGGCGCGTGCCGATGACATCGTGCTGATCGCGGGCAAGGGGCACGAAGACTATCAGCTCATCGGCGCTGAGATGCGTCGCTTCAGCGATCGCGAAGTGGTGCAGGCCTGTTTGCGGGGGCTGTCATGACCAAAGTGCAGTTCAGCAGCGCCAGTCTTGCACAACAGGTTCAGGGCCGCCTGGTCGGCGCCGATGTGGCGTTCGATTCGGTGTCGATTGATACGCGCACCTTGACCACCAGCGCCTTGTTCGTCGCGCTCAAGGGACCGAATTTCGATGGACATGACTATGTGAGTGTGGCCATGGCGCGTGGCGCAGTGGCGGCATTGGTGGAGCGCGAGTTGCCGCTGGCCTTGCCGCAGATCGTGGTGCCGGATGCCTTGACCGCACTATCGCAATTTGCGCACGTCTGGCGCATGCAGTTCGGTTATCCGGTGATTGGCGTCACGGGCAGCAATGGCAAGACCACGACCAAGGAAATGCTGGGCAGCATCCTGTCGCAACGCGGTGCCTGCCTGGTGACGCGCGGCAATCTGAACAATCACATCGGTGTGCCGCTGACGCTGCTGGGTTTGAATGCCGGGCATCAGGCCGCCGTCATTGAAATGGGCGCCAGCAATCCCGGCGAGATTGCGCATCTGGCGCGTATCGCGCGGCCTGACATTGGTCTGGTCACCAATGCCGGCGCCGCGCATCTGGAAGGCTTCGGCGGTCTGGAAGGCGTGGCGCGCGGCAAGGGCGAGTTGTTTCAAGCCTTGTCCGGCAAGGGCGTGGCCATCATCAATGCCGATGATGTCTTTGCCGATTACTGGCGCGTGCATTGCAATGCGGCGACGATCTATAGCTTCGGCGTGGATCGCGCTGCCGACTTCAGCGCCAGCAAGGTGCTGGCGCATCACGATGCGCCGGGAGGCAACGGCGGCTTTCAAACACGTTTCGAGCTCAGTACGCCGCAAGGCGTCTGTGCCGTGAGCTTGCAGCTGGCCGGCATTCACAATCTGCGCAATGCACTGGGCGCTGCGGCTGCCGCACATGCAGCCGGCGCATCGCTGGCGCAGATTCAAGCCGGTCTGAACAGCATGCGTCCGGTCGGTGGCCGCTTGCAGCCCAAACCCGCCATTCACGATGCGGCGCTGATCGACGACTCGTACAACGCCAATCCCAATTCAGTGAAGGCCGGTATCGATGCATTGCGCAGTCTGGGTGGACGTCGCTGGCTGATCTTTGGCGACATGCTGGAACTGGGCCCCGATGCGCCGCAGATGCATGTGGAAGTGGGCGTTTATGCGCGCAGCGCAGGCATCGAAAAACTGCTGGCAGTGGGCGCGAATGCCCGGCATGCCGTTGATGCATTCGGCGCGGGCGGGCAGTGGTTTGCTTCGCTGGATGAACTGATCGCTGCGGCACAGGCGACCATCGAGCCGGGCGTGACCGTGTTGATCAAGGGCTCGCGCGGCAACCGACTGGAGCGAGCTGCGGCTGCATTGTCGGCCGGTGCCGCGGGCGCCAGCGATGCGGCTGCGAATGATGGGCACTGAAGAAGAACAATAGAGAAACATCATGCTGTACTACCTGGCACAACAACTCGCGGCGCATTTCTCGGGGTTCAATGTATTCAACTACCTGACCATGCGCGCCATCATGGCGGCGCTGACGGCGCTGATCATGTCGTTCGTGCTGGGTCCGAAGATGATTCGTGCCTTCACCGAAAAGCAGATTGGCCAGCAGGTACGTACCGATGGTCCGCAGTCGCATCTCAGCAAGAAAGGCACGCCCACCATGGGCGGTACGCTGATTCTGGTCGCCATTGCTCTGAGTACGCTACTGTGGGCGGATTTGAACAATCGTTATGTGTGGATCGTACTGGTGACCACGCTGGCGTTTGGAATGATCGGTTTCGCCGATGATTATCTGAAGCTGGTGGTTGGCAACAGTCGTGGTCTGATCGCGCGTTACAAATATTTCTGGCAGACCGTGGCGGGTCTGGGTTGTGCATTGGCCTTGTACCTGACCGCGCAGGTGCCTGCGGCAACCGCCCTGTATGTGCCGGTGTTCAAGCAGGTCGCCATTCCATTGGGACTGGGTTACGTGTTGTTGACCTATCTGGTGGTGGTGGGATCGAGCAATGCCGTGAATCTCACCGATGGTCTGGATGGTCTGGCCATCATGCCAGCCGCCATGGTGGCTGGTGCATTGGGTGTCTTCGCCTGGGCCAGCGGCAATGCCGTATTTGCCAATTACTTGAGCATTCCGCACATCCCCGGCAGTGGCGAAATGCTGGTGTTCTGTTCGTCCATGGTGGGTGCCGGTCTGGGCTTTCTCTGGTTCAACGCCTATCCCGCACAGGTGTTCATGGGCGACGTCGGTGCGCTGGCGCTGGGCGCTGCGCTGGGTGTGGTGGCAGTCATTGTTCGACAGGAAATCGTGTTGTTCGTCATGGGCGGCGTGTTCGTGATGGAAACCGTATCGGTGATGTTGCAGGTCGGTTCCTTCAAGCTGCGCGGCAAGCGCATCTTCAAGATGGCGCCCATTCATCATCACTTCGAACTCAAGGGCTGGCCCGAGCCCAAGGTGATCGTGCGCTTCTGGATCATCACTTTCATATTGGTATTGGTGGGCCTGGCCACCCTGAAGGTGCGTTGATGACCCAGCCGTCAAAAATACTCAAGGGCAAACGTCTGATTGTCGGACTCGGGCGCACCGGCTTGTCGGTGGCGCGTCATCTGCACGCGCAGGGCATCGCTTTTGCCGTCACCGATGGCAGTGCTGCACCCGGTGGACTGGCAACACTCAGGGAATTTGTGCCCGATGCGCCATTGTTTCTGGGCAGCCTGTCGCCTGCGGCGCTGGAAGACGTTGTGGAAGTGATCGCCTCGCCGGGCATTGCGCTGCGTTCGCCATTGCTGCGGGAAGCGCAGGCTCGTGGCCTGCCCATCATCGGCGATGTGGAATTGTTTGCGCGCGCCTGTACAACGCCGGTAGTGGCCATTACTGGTACCAATGGCAAAAGCACCGTGACGACACTGGTCGCGCTGATGGCTCAGGCTGCGGGTCTGCGTGCCTTTGCCGGCGGCAATCTCGGCCGTCCGGCACTGGATCTGCTGCAGGAAACGCCTGCCGATCTGTTCGTGCTGGAGTTGTCCAGTTTTCAACTGGAGACCACCTGCAGCTTGCATACGCGTACTGCCACGGTGCTGAACGTCACTTCCGATCACATGGATCGTTACGACTCCATGCTTGATTATGCCCAGGTCAAGGCGCGCATCTTCGATCGCTGCGCCACGGCCGTCATCAATCATGACGATCCGCTGGTGGCGGCGATGCCGCGTCACGGACAACGTGTGTTGAGCTTCACCACGCAGCCGCAGGTCACCGCGGACTATCACCTGCAACAGCAAGGCAAGGAAATATTGTTGTGCCGACGCGGCCAGGCATTACTGGCCCTGTCGGAATTGAAACTCACCGGGTTGCACAATGCCGCGAATGCGCTGGCCGCACTGGCGATGTGCGAGGCGCTTGGTCTGGATCAGACCGCCTGTCTGAAGGCGCTGCGTGAATTTCCCGGGCTGCCGCATCGCGCCGAGTGGGTGGCCGATGTGCAGGGCGTGCGCTACATCGAAGATTCCAAGGGCACCAATGTCGGCGCCACGCTGGCGGCAGTGAATGGCATGCAGGGCCCCTTGATTGTCATTGCCGGCGGTCAGGGCAAGGGTCAGGACTTTGCACCGCTGGCCACGGCGTTTCGCGGCAAGGTCAAACATGTGGTGTTGCTGGGTCAGGATGCAGCGCAGATCGACGCCGTGCTTAAGGGCGTGTGCAGCACCGAACAGGTGGGCAGCATGGAACAGGCGGTCAAGGCCGCCGCCAGCGCGGCGCAGTCCGGCGATACCGTATTGCTGTCGCCGGCCTGCGCGAGCCTGGACATGTTCCGTGATTATGCACATCGTGGCGCGGTGTTTGCCGCAGCGGTCAAGGAGCTGGGCGCATGAGCAGCCATACGAATTCATTGGGCAACCCTTCAGTGAGTTATCCACGCAGCGGCAGCCGCAGTCGGCCGCTGCAGTTCGATACGGTGCTGATCGTGGCGGTGGGGGCCATCCTGCTGATCAGCGCGGTGATGGTGGCGTCGGCCTCGATCTCGATTGCCAGCAAGGAATCCGGCGATGCCTTTTTCTATCTGAAGCGCCAATTGGTGTTCATTGTGGCGGGTGCGGTAGGTTGTGGTGTCGTCACTCGTATCCCTAGTGCGCTATGGGAAAAATTACAGGTACCGCTGCTGCTCGCTGCATTTGTCATGCTGGTGCTGGTGCTGGTGCCGGGTATCGGCTCGGTGGTCAATGGCAGCCGCCGCTGGATACATCTGCCGCTGAGTAACTTCCAGCCGTCGGAACTGGCGCGTCTGTTCATCCTGATCTTCATCTCTGGTTACGTGGTGCGTAAACAGAAGGAATTGAAGGCAGGCATCCACGCGGCGCTGTTTCCATTGGGCGTGCTCGCTGCGGCCGCAGTATTGCTGCTGGCAGAACCGGACATGGGCGCTGCAACAGTACTGGTGGCGGTGGGTGTGGGACTGCTGTTTCTGGGTGGCATGCAGCTGCGCTATTTCTTCATGGCCAGTGCTGCAGGTCTGGTCGCCATGACACTGTTGATGCTGTTGTCCGAATATCGCTGGAAACGCGTCACGGGTTTCATTGCGCCGTTTGACGATCCCTTCGGCAAGGGCTTTCAACTGGTGCAATCGTTGATCGCCATTGGTCGCGGCGAGTTGTTTGGCGTGGGACTGGGCGCCAGCGTGCAGAAGCTGTTTTATCTGCCCGAGGCCCACACTGATTTTGTGTTCGCCGTCATTGCCGAAGAGTTTGGTTTCATCGGTGTGTTGTGCGTGCTGAGTCTGTTTGGTCTGGTGGTATGGCGCAGCCTGCGCATTGCCCGCGCCGCCGCCGAAGCCAGTCTGCCATTCCAGGCATTTGTCGCGGCTGCTTTCGGCATGTGGGTGGGCCTGCAAGCCTGCATCAATATCGGCATCAACATGGGCGTGTTGCCTACCAAGGGATTGACGCTGCCGATGTTGTCCAATGGCGGTTCCAGTCTGCTGGTGTCGCTGGCCTGGCTGGGCATGGTGTTGCGCATCGGTCATGAAGCCAATCTGTCCGGTCGCTCGGCCATGCCTCGCGAGAAAAGTGCGAAGGTGAGCAAATGAGCGCCACGCCACGCATCGCACTCATCATGGCCGGTGGCACGGGTGGACATGTGTTCCCGGCGCTGGCAGTGGCGCGCGTGCTGCGTGAACGGGGTTTGACGCCGGTGTGGCTGGGTACCGAGCGTGGCATGGAAAGCAAACTGGTACCGCAGCATCGCATTGAAATGGAGTTCATCCGTGTTAGTGGCGTGCGTGGCAAGGGGATGCTGACGGCGTTGCTGGCGCCGCTGCATCTGCTGCGCGCAGTGTGGCAGGCCATCAAGGTGCTGCGCCGTCGCCAGCCGGTGGTGGTATTCGGCGCGGGCGGTTTCGCCAGCGGTCCCGGCGGCATCGCTGCATGGCTGCTGCGCAAGCCATTGGTGATTCATGAACAGAACGCCATCGCCGGCATGACCAATCGCTGGTTGTCGCATCTGGCCCGACGTGTGTTCGAGGCGTTTCCGAATTCCTTCCCCAGGTCCGCCATCTGTGTGGGCAATCCGGTGCGTCGTGAAATTGCCGTGCTGCCCGCGCCTGCTGCGCGCTTTGCCGGACGCAATGATGCCATTCGCGTGCTGGTGCTGGGCGGCAGTCAGGGTGCACAGCGCTTGAATGCTTTGGTGCCGGCGGCGCTGGCCTTGTTGCAGCCGGCCGAGCGGCCGCAGGTGATTCATCAGGCCGGCGAGCGCAATCTCGCGGCAGCACAGATGGGGTATCGCGAACTGAATCTTGAGGCGGATGTGCGTCCCTTCATCGATGACATGGCTGGCATGTACGGCTGGGCCGATCTGGTGGTGTGTCGCTCCGGCGCCTTGACGGTGAGCGAACTGGCGGCGGCAGGCGTGGCGTCGCTGCTGGTGCCGTTTCCGGCCGCTGTCGATGATCATCAGACTCATAACGCACAGTTTCTGGTGCAGGCCGGTGCAGCGGTGCTGATTCAGGAGCGCGAGCTGACGGCGCAACGTCTGGCGGATGCCTTGCACAATCTGTGCGTGCAGGGCCGTGAGCACCTGTTGCGCATGGCTGAACGCGCCCGCGCTCATGCCATTGTCGATGCCGATGTGCGTATTGCCGATGGCTGCATGCAATTGGCGCAACCTGGCTTGAACAGGAGCGCAGCATGAGTCAGCCAATGCAGGACCGCATGCGCCGCATTCACACCATCCATTTTGTCGGCATTGGCGGCGCTGGCATGGGCGGCATCGCCGAAGTGCTGCTCAATCTCGGCTATGCCGTGCAGGGCTCGGATCTCAAGCCCAATACGGTGACGCGGCGGTTGCAGTCGCGCGGCGCGCGCGGGATGTTCGGGCATGCCGCCGGGAACATTGCCGGCGC
>JBFWSR010000007.1:0-146064 GCA_050248275.1 Steroidobacteraceae bacterium | reverse complement strand
CAGAAACCATCAAGGTGGTCTTATCGCGACCACTGGGCGCGAACAACTTGGGACCGATCACCAGAAAGCGCGTGGTGTTATCGGGTTGATCTTCAATCTCGGGCACGATCATCTGCAGGTTGTAGATCTCGGCAGCCACCTGACCGGCAATCGCTGCGGTGCCGTCTTCATCACGGGCGCGGCGTGCGGCTTCGGCATTGCTGCTGACCGGCACCAGTTCCACATCGGGCAGATGCCGCTGCAGCCATTGCCGGCATTGCGACAGGGACTGCGGATGCGAACAGACACGCTTGATCTGCTCCAGACCTGTCATGCGTCCCATGAGGTTCTGATGAATACGCAGTTCGATCTCGCCACAGATTTTCAGCGTGGTGCTCAGGAACATGTCGATGGAAAACTCGACGACACCAGCCGTGGAGTTTTCGATGGGCACTACACCAAAATCAGCATGACCCGCCTGCACTTCGTGAAAAACCTCGGGAATGGATGGCAGCGGCACGGCACGCACCGAATGGCCGAAATGCTTGTAGACGGCCTGCTGGGTAAACGTGCCTTCCGGCCCCAGAAACCCTATCTTGAGCGGTTCCTGCTGCGCCAGACAGGCCGACATGATTTCGCGGAACAGGCGCGCCACTTCCTCATCGCGCAGGGGACCGTCGTTGTTGTCCAGCACACGGCGCAACACCTGCGACTCGCGCTCGGGACGATACAGATCGGCCGTGGTGATATTGCCCTGCTGTTTCTTGGACAGGCCCACCGTCTGGGCCACGCGTGCGCGTTCGCTGAGCAACTTGAGCAACTGGTCATCAATGGCGTCAATCTGCGCACGAATCTCGTTCAGGGCAGGCATCGCCACTTGCGCCTTGCCGACAGATGCTTTGGCACCCGCCTTGCGTTGGCCGGCGGTCTGCTTGCTCTTTGTCTTGCTTTTGCTGTTAGCCACGCTGCATCACCATTTGTTTTATCAAGCGCATGAACGCTACAGAACCCGAACCGACAACACGCCGGGAATCGCTTTCAATTGCTCAACCACCCCTGCTGGCACCGCCGCACCATCCACATCCATCAAGGTATAGGCCAGATCGCCACGCGACTTGTTGAGCAGATCAGCAATGTTGAGATTGGCGCCGGCCAGTGCGCCGGAAATCTGTCCCACCATGTTGGGCACATTCTCGTTGGCAATCGCCATGCGCACCGAATTCTGGGTGCGTGGCAATATCATTTCCGGAAAATTCACCGCATGGCGCACATTGCCGTGCTCGAGAAAATCGCGCAGGGTATCGGCCACCATGATGGCGCAATTTTCTTCTGCCTCGCTGGTGGATGCGCCCAGATGCGGCAGCGCCACGATCCTGGGATGATCCTTCACGGCATTGGTGGGAAAGTCGCAGATGTAGGCACTGAGATGGCTGCTGTCCAGCGCGGCAATCATCGCTGCTTCATCGACAATCCCGGCGCGCGCAAAATTCAGGATCACGCTGCCCTTGCGCATCAGCTTCAGGCGCGCGGCATTGACCAGATGCCTGGTCGCATCAATCAGCGGCACATGTACGGTGACCATGTCGGAACGTGCAAACAGATCATCCAGCGACAGCGCCTGTTCCACCCCGGATGACAACTGCCAGGCGCGCTGCACGGTAATGGCCGGATCGAATCCCAAGACTTTCATGCCCAGCAGATGCGCGGTGTTGGCAACTTCCACGCCAATGGCGCCCAGACCTACCACACCGAGTGTGCGTCCCGGCAATTCATAACCGACGAATTTCTTTTTGCCTTTTTCGACGGCGTCTTCCAACTCATGATCGTCGCCCTGCAAGCCCCGGGTATAACCCCACGCCTGGCAAATGTTGCGTGCAGCAAGGAACATGCCGGCCACCACCAGTTCTTTCACTGCATTGGCATTGGCGCCGGGCGCATTGAACACCGGCACGCCGCGCCTGGATAACTTCGGCACCGGAATGTTGTTGGTGCCGGCGCCGGCGCGACCGATGGCCAGCACGCTGGCGGGAATCTCCATGGTATGCATGTCGGCCGAGCGCACCATGATGGCATCGGGATGACCGATCTCCGAAGCCACTTCAAAACGATCGCGCGGCAGACGTTCAAGTCCACGCACGGAAATATTGTTCAGTGTCAGAATCTTGTATGGCATGGTGATTGTCTTTGTTCTAAGGTTTGGCCGCCATTAAATTGCGGACGCGAAAAATCGCACCCCTGCAAGAAGATAGCTGGTTGCTATAGAGGCGCACTTCATTGCGCCCTGTGCGCCCATGACCCTCTCCATCCCCACAGCGTCAGCCATTCTTGCTTGCAAATTCCTTCATGTAAGCAACCAAAGCCTGTACGCCCTCAATGGACATGGCGTTATAGATGCTGGCGCGCATGCCGCCGACAGAGCGGTGCCCCTTGAGCTGCAACATGCCCAGCGCCTGCGCGCCTTTCAGGAAAGCCTCGTCCAGAGCTTCATTTTTCAGCTTGAACGGCACATTCATCAGCGAGCGGTCTTCACGCGCAACCGGGTTAACGTAAAAAGAAGTGGTTTCGAGATAGTCATATATCAACGCCGCCTTCCTGCGGTTGTGCGCTTCCATTGCAACCAGGCCACCCTGCTTCTTGATCCACTGGAACACCAGACCGGCGATGTAAACACCATAGGTCGGCGGCGTGTTGTACATGGAGTCATTGTCAGCCTGTTGCTTGTAATCAAAGGCGGAAGGCGTGATCGGCAGCGCCTGCCCAATCAGATCATCGCGCACGATGACAATGGTCAGACCCGCCGGGCCGATGTTCTTCTGCGCACCGGCGTAAATCAGCCCGTACTTCGACACATCGACCGGACGCGACAGGATATTGGACGACATGTCCGCCACCAGCGGCACATCGCCTGTATCCGGCGTGAAGTGATATTCCACGCCGCCGATGGTTTCGTTGGAGCAGATGTGCACATAAGCTGCATTCGGATCGAGCTTCCAGGTCTCGCGCCTAGGCACGCTGGTGAAGTGGCTGGCTTCGGCAGTCGCCGCCACATTCACCGCGCAGTACTTCTTCGCTTCCTTGATCGACTTCTTCGACCATTCGCCGGTGTTGATGTAGTCCGCGCTGCTGCGGCCACGCAACAGATTCATCGGGATGATGGCGTTTTCACCGATCGCGCCACCTTGCAGGAACAGCACCTTGTAGTTGGCGGGAATTGCCAGCAGCTCACGCAGATCGGTTTCGGCCTGCGCGTGAATGGAAATGAACTCCTTGCCCCGGTGACTCATTTCCATGACCGACATGCCGGTACCGCGCCAGTCACACATTTCCGCAGCCGCCTGCTGCAGGACTTCAAGAGGCAGGACCGCCGGACCGGCGCTGAAATTGAACACGCGCTTCATTGCTGACTCACCTTGCTACTGGCTGGAGATGGAAGCTGATCAGTGTACGGGATTTGGCGGCAGGAAGCAGCGCGGCCCCGTAACCGTACCTCTCGCGCAAAGACCGGATGGCATGGTCGTTACGGGGTCGGCCACGACATCCCGAACGCAACCCTTCCCTGCCATAATTCAGCGATCATTGCCTGAGCCCGTCCATCATGAAATTTTGCGCCAGTTGTGGCCACCCGGTGATGCTCGAGATCCCCGAGGGCGACCATCTCTTCCGTCATGTCTGTTCCGTCTGCCGGACCATCCATTATGAAAATCCACGCATCATCGCCGGTTGCGTGCCGATGTGGGAGGATCAGATCCTGATCTGCCGTCGCGCCATCGAACCCCGGCGTGGCTACTGGACATTACCCGCCGGATTCATGGAAAACGGCGAAACAGTGCAGGCCGGCGCCGCCCGTGAAGCCCGGGAGGAAGCGCTGGCGGATGTCGAAATCGGCTCGCTGCTGGCCGTCATCAACATCATTCATAACCATCAGGTACACCTGATGTTCCGCGCCAGACTGCGCAATCTCAATGTCGGTGCGGGCCCGGAAAGCCTGGAAGTCAAGCTGGTGCGCGAACACGAAATCCCGTGGAACGAGTTGGCTTTCGAGAGCATTCATTTCAGCCTGGTTCGCTTCCTGGAAGACCGCGCTGCGGCGCGCGAGCTGTTGCACATGCACACTATTGCGTGAATGGCTTGCCATCCTCCCCTGCTTTGGCAGAATAGCGCCCCTTCGCAATTTCCCGGCCCTGTCCGGCCGTGTCTGGAGCTGTTCAATGACCTTCGTCGTCACCGAAAACTGCATTAAATGCAAATACATGGACTGCGTGGAAGTCTGCCCGGTGGACTGCTTCCATGAAGGCCCCAATTTTCTGGTGATCGACCCGGATGAATGCATTGATTGCACCCTGTGCGAACCGGAATGCCCTGCCGAAGCCATTCACTCCGAAGAGGAGATCCCTAAAGGCCAGGAACAGTTCCTCAAGCTCAATGCGGAACTGTCCAAGAACTGGCCGGTGATTACCGAACGCAAGACTCCGCCCGCCGACGCCAAGGACTGGGACGGCAAACCCGACAAGCTCAAGCTGCTGGAACGCTGATTCCCCTTACCTTCCGCAAACAACAAGGCCCGCTTTTGCGGGCCTTGTTGTTTGCAATTCATGCTGGATGTGCAGGCTTTTTATTCAAGACCGTCGGCCGGTTGGACCCGGCCGTCGCACCTACAGGGATGTACTTGTGACGCTGCGAAATCCCTGGCGGGGGACGGCGAGTCTTGCATAAAAAGCCTACAAGTCCAGCGCATTAACCTGTCTCATCCCCGCGGATGATGCTGGGCATGCAACTCCTTCATGCGTTCACGCGCCACATGCGTGTAGATCTGCGTGGTGGACAGGTCGCTGTGTCCCAGCAACATCTGCACCACGCGCAGGTCGGCGCCGTGATTCAGCAGATGCGTCGCAAAGGCATGACGCAGCGTATGCGGCGACAGATCCTTGTTGATACCTGCTTTGAGCGCATAACGTTTGATGATGTGCCAGAACGCCTGACGCGTCATGCGCTCGCCACGGCGCGTGGGGAACAGATATTCAGACTGGCGTTCCAGCAGTATTTCCAGACGCGCACCCTGGGCAAATTGCGCCAGCCATTTGACCGACTCTTCCCCCAGCGGGATCAGCCGCTCGCGGTCGCCCTTGCCGACAATGCGCAGCACACCCTGATTGAGATTGACCTGATTGATCTTCAGATTCACCAGTTCCGATACCCGCAAACCGGTGGCATACAGCACTTCCAGCATGGCGCGGTCACGATTGCCCAGCGCATCCCGGGTGGTCGGCGCATCCAGCAAGGCATCCACTTCCTCTTCAGTCAGCGACTTGGGCAAGGCACGGCCAATCTTGGGCATGGCGATTTGCGAAGTAGGGTCTTCCTTGAGCGCGTTTTCACGTAACAGGTAGCGATAAAAGCGCCGGAAACTGGATAGCTGGCGTGCCGTGGAACGCGGTCGCGCGCCCTGCTCGACCCGCCAGGCCAGGAAAGCCAGCAAATCGGCCCGCGAAGCGGTACTGATCTGCGAACCATGCCCCTGCAGCCAGCGGTCCAGACCCACCAGATCCGCCCGGTAGGCCGACAGGGTGTTGGGTGACAGGCCACGCTCCATCCAGACCGCATCCAGGAAGCGATCAATGACGGAAGTAGCGGCTGTTGGCCTGTTCGCTGACACGGGAAGGTCCGACTTTGAATACACTGATGACTTCGGTGCTACGCTCATTGGCATTCCAGACTGCATCGACCACTAAGGGATTCACTAAAATCGGGCATAAACACCAATTGATGTAATCGCCCCATGAAACTTGGTTGACACGCAGTATGCTGAGCTCGAATTCCACCGTTGTGATTACAATCACAGAACATATTGCCTATTAACATAAAGAGAAACAGTTCACAGAAAATGTCTGCTTTGGATACCGTCAGGAAGCCGCCAGCCGTGCATTGGTCACAACCCGTTTTGCAAATTGCGCAATGAGTAACCCCTTCAGCTTCTTCATGCGCCTGGTTTATGGATGCTATGTATGGTCGGTGCTGGTCGCATTCAGTGTCGTCACGCTACTGCTGTTGTTCATTGTCCCCGGCATCCACAACCGGCGCGCGCTGGCGCACTGGACGGCAAGCGCAGTGCTGCGAGTAACGGGCATCCGCTTTGAACTGCTCAATCTTGACCTCCTGCCGGATGAACCCTGTGTGGTCGTCGCCAATCACGGCAGCTATCTGGATGGCCTGCTGCTCAAGGCTGCCCTGCCAGCACGCTTTTCGTTTGTCATCAAGAAAGAAATGGTCAAGGTGCCGCTGGCCGGACTGCTGTTGAAACGCATCGGCTCCCTGTTTGTGGATCGGGCCAATCGTCATGCCGGAGGCATGGATGCGCGGCGCATCATGCGTCAGGCGACCGATGGCCGGTCGCTGGTGTTTTTTCCGGAAGGCACTTTCACCCACCGGGTCGGCTTGCAGGCTTTTCATCTGGGCGCCTTCGCCACGGCACAGCGCGCTGCCTTGCCGGTGGTGCCGGTGGCCATTCATGGCACGCGCCGCATCCTGCGGCCCGGCAGTCCGTGGCCACGACCCGGACGGATTGAAGTGGAAATACTCGGTGCATTGAGCCGTAACAGCTCACGCACCGACCGCAGCGAAGTCGAACTGCTGCGCGATCAGGCCCGGGCACGCATTCTCATGGCCTTGGGGGAGCCCGATCTGCTGGCGGATCCGACGGAGGAACCGAAACCGGCAGCGGAGCTCTCGATCCATGAATGATCCGCACTTTCACACAGGACAATTTGTCATGACTGCAGATATCGTCATTCTTGCTGCGCGTCGTACCCCGATTGGCGCGTTCCAAGGTGTTTTCGCATCCAGCACCGCCTCGCAACTGGGCGCTGCGGCAGTGCGCGCCGCCCTGACCGACAGTGGCGTGCCGGGCGAACGTATTGATGAAGTCATTCTGGGTTGCGTGCTTATGGCCGGACAGGGGCAGGCGCCCGCTCGCCAGGCCATGCTCGGCGCCGGATTACCGGCGAGCACCCCTGCGACCACCATTAACAAGATGTGCGGCTCGGCGATGAAAGCCGCGATGCTGGGCTCCGATCAACTCGTTGCCGGTAGTGCCCGGATTGTTCTGGCAGGCGGCTTTGAATCCATGAGCAACGCGCCTTACTTGCTGGCCAAGGCGCGCGCCGGTTATCGCATGGGGCATGGCGAAATCCTGGATCACATGTTCTACGACGGCCTGCAGAATCCCTATGACGGCAGGATGATGGGGCACTTCGCCGATGCCACCGCCGCCAAATATGGCTTTACGCGCGAACAGCAGGATGCCTTTGCCGCCGAGTCGGTACGACGTGCGCAGGCTGCCGTGACAAACGGTGTTTTCAAGGCGGAAATCGCGCCTGTCACCGTCAAAACCCGCAAGGGCGAACAGGTGGTGGATACGGACGAAACACCAGGCGCGTGCGATCTTGGCAAGATTGCCACCCTCAAACCTGCTTTCAACAAGGACGGCACGGTGACGGCCGCCAGCTCATCTTCCATCTCGGACGGGGCGGCTGCATTGGTGCTGACCACTGCCGCACATGCCGCAACGCTGGGTCGTCCACCCATGGCCCATATCGTCGCCCATGCCAGTCATGCCCATGAGCCGGAGTGGTTTACCACTGCTCCCGGCAGCGCCATCAAGAAGGTGCTGGCCAAAGCCGGCTGGCAGGCCGCCGATGTCGACTTGTATGAAATCAACGAAGCCTTTGCCTGTGTTGCGATGGCCGCCATGCACGATGTTGGCCTGAGTCATGACAAAGTCAATGTGCATGGCGGCGCCTGTGCGCTGGGACATCCCATCGGCGCCACCGGCGCACGCATCCTCACTACCTTGATTCATGCCCTGCGGACGCGTGGCTTGAAACGCGGCATTGCCGCGTTGTGCATTGGCGGCGGTGAAGCGACGGCCATGGCGATTGAACTGATCTGATCAAGCCGCAACCTCGATCAGCGCGCATTCCAGATAACGCCGAAGCGAGCATAATCAACACCACAGTATTGGCGATTACAGTTTTAGTCCAGGCTGTCCGATCATGGGGCTGTTTAAGACGGGTTCCATGACCTTACTGATCTCCGCACAGCATGACACGGGAGAGCCACATGGAAGACTTCGATTTTCTGCTCGGCGAAAACCTCGATCTGCTGCGCCGGACCGTGGCTGAATTCGCCGCGAAGGAAATCGCGCCGCGCGCCCAGCGCATCGATCAGCACAACGAATTTCCACGCGATCTCTGGCCCAGGCTGGGCGAACTGGGCCTGTTGGGCATTACAGTGGAAACAGAACTGGGCGGCAGCGGCCTGGGTTATCTGGAACATGTCATTGCCATGGAAGAACTCAGCCGCGCCTCGGCGTCGGTAGCCTTGTCTTATGGCGCGCATTCCAACCTGTGCGTGAATCAACTGCGACGCTGGGGCACGCCTGCGCAGAAAGCCCGCTTCCTGCCCAAACTCATCTCGGGTGAACACCTGGGTGCGCTGGCTATGAGCGAAACCGGCGCCGGTTCCGATGTCATGGGCATGACCGCCCGCGCCGAACGGCGTGGCGATCATTACGTACTCAATGGCCGCAAGATGTGGATCACCAATGGTCCGACTGCGGATGTCATCATTCTCTACGCCACACTCGATCCTGCGCGCGGCGCGCAAGGCGTCACTGCCTTCATCGTCGAACGCAACCTGCCCGGCTTCAGCAGCGCACAAAAACTCGACAAACTGGGCATGCGCGGCTCCGACACCTGCGAGCTGGTGCTGGACAACTGCAAGGTGCCTGCGGAAAACCTGCTGCATGTGGAATATGGCGGCGCCGAGGTATTGATGAGCGGCCTGGATTACGAGCGCGTGGTATTGGCCGCCGGTCCACTGGGCATCATGCGCGCCTGCTTCGATCTGGTGCTGCCGTATGTGCATCAACGCAAACAGTTCGGCAAACCCATCGGCACCTTTGAACTGATACAGGCCAAGATCGCCGACATGTATTCGACCATGAATGCCTGCCGCAGTTATGTGTATGCCGTGGCACGCGCCTGCGACCAGGGTCGGGTCACGCGCATCGATGCCGCTGCCTGCATTCTGCAGGCTTCGGAAAAAGCCACCTTGATGGCGCTGGACGCCATTCAGGCGCTGGGCGGCAATGGCTATACCAACGACTATCCGGCAGGACGTTTGTTGCGCGATGCCAAGCTCTATGAAATCGGCGCCGGCACCAACGAAATCCGGCGCATGCTGATCGGTCGCGAAATTTTCGGAGCCAGCGGATGAAACTCGATAGTCGCATCGACACGAGCAGTGAATCTTTCCAGACTCATGCCGCGCACTTTCAAGGCTTGGTCAACGAACTGAAAGCGCGTATGGGCGCCGCCCAGCAAGGCGGCGGTGAAGCCGCCTGTCGCAAGCACACCGAACGCGGCAAATTATTGGCACGCGATCGCATCACCGTGTTGCTGGACCCCGGCAGTCCCTTTCTGGAAATCGCACCACTGGCTGCGGAAGATGTGTACGAAGGCGGCGCGCCGGCAGCCGGTGTGGTGGCCGGCATCGGTTATATCCAGGGCCGCGCAGTAATGGTGGTAGCCAATGATGCCACGGTCAAAGGCGGCACTTACTTTCCGCTCACCGTCAAAAAACATCTGCGCGCCCAGGAGATCGCCGCCGAGAATCGCCTGCCCTGCATTTATCTGGTAGACTCCGGCGGCGCTTATCTACCCCTGCAAAGCGAAGTGTTCCCAGATCGCGAACATTTCGGACGCATCTTTTTCAATCAGGCGCAATTGTCGGCCGCCGGCATTGCGCAGATTGCAGTGGTAATGGGCTCATGCACCGCCGGTGGCGCCTATGTCCCGGCCATGTGCGATGAAGCCATCATCGTGCGCAAACAGGGCACCATCTTTCTGGGCGGGCCGCCGCTGGTCAAAGCCGCCACCGGCGAAGTGGTCGATGCCGAAACACTGGGCGGCGGCGATGTGCATACGCGCATCTCCGGCGTGGCCGATCTGCTGGCGGACGACGATCAACATGCCTTGCAACTGGCGCGTGAAGCCATTGCGCATCTGGGCGATGCGCCCGCACCGTGGCTGGCGCGTCGTGAGTCACGCGAACCTTTGTATGCCGCACAGGATATTTACGGTCTGATTCCCCAGGACACGCGCTATCCCTATGACGTGCATGAAATCATTGCGCGCCTGGTGGATGGCTCTGAATTCCATGAATTCAAACCGCTGTACGGCAAGACACTGGTGTGCGGCTTCGCGCACATCGACGGTTATCCGGTGGCCATCCTCGCCAACCAGGGCATCCTGTTTTCCGAGTCGGCGCTCAAGGGCACGCATTTCATTCAACTGGCCAATCGTCGCAACATCCCCTTGCTGTTCCTGCAAAACATTACCGGCTTCATGGTGGGCAAGAATGTTGAGCACGGCGGCATTGCCAAGGATGGCGCCAAGATGGTCAATGCCGTGGCCTGCGCACGCGTACCCAAATTCACCGTGATCATTGGCGGCTCGTTCGGCGCCGGCAATTACGCCATGTGCGGCCGCGCCTATGCGCCGCGTTTTTTGTGGACGTGGCCGAATGCGCGCATTTCAGTGATGGGCGGCGAACAGGCGGCGCAGGTGCTAGCCTCGGTACGTCGCGATGCGCTGCAGGCACGCGACCAAACCTGGTCGACGGAACAGGAACAGCAGTTCATGAACGAGATCCGCACCAGCTATGAAACCGAAGGCAGCCCTTACTACGCCACTGCGCGACTGTGGGACGATGGCATCATCGATCCGCTCGATACCCGCAAGGTGCTGGCGCAGGCGCTGCAAATCGCCGCACAGGGTCCGGCGCCCGGTGCAGAACGTTATGGAATTTTCAGAATGTAGATGCACAGGTAAGGCAATCAACATGTCATCCACCGTCCTGCTCACCATTGATCCCCGTGGCATCGCCACCGTGATGCTCAACCGGCCGGAGCGGCACAATGCTTTCAATGCCGAGTTGATCGACAGTCTGCATGAAACACTTGTGCAACTGGAAAGCGATCCAAGCGTGCGGGTGCTGGTACTAACCGGCGCCGGCGTCAGTTTCAGTGCCGGCGCCGATCTCGAACATATGCAACGCATGGGTCGCACCAGTGAAGCGGATAATTTCAGCGATGCCTTGGCGATGGCACGCTGCCTGCGCAAGCTGGATGAATTCAGCAAGCCGGTCATTGCCCGCATCAACGGCAATGCCTTTGGCGGCGGCATCGGGCTGATTGCCTGCGCGGACATCGCCATTGGCAGTTCGCAAGCCAGGTTCAGCTTGTCGGAAGTGAAGTTCGGGCTGGTGGCCGCCACCATTGCACCTTATGTGCTTGCCGCCATCGGCCAGCGTCAGGCACGCCGGCTGTTACTTACTGCCACCCGCTTCGATGCCGGGCAGGCGCTGCAACTGGGGCTGATTCATCGGCATATCGACGCACAGCAACTCGACCAGACGATCGAACAGGAAATCGAACTGCTGTTGCAGGGCGGTCCACTCGCACAGCAGGCCAGTAAGAAACTGGTCCGCGAGATCGCCATGCCCGCTACCGAACAACGCGACTTGCTGGCCGCGCGTACGGCCCGACTGCTGGCGCAGCTGCGCACCTCGGATGAAGGCCGCGAAGGGCTGCAGGCCTTTCTGGAAAAGCGCAAACCGGACTGGTCGCGCTGATTGGCCAGCACGTACAATTCCGCGTACTCAATCTGCATTTCCGGGACTGCCGTGCAAGTTAAAGACAAACTGGTGGTGATTACCGGTGCGGGCAAGGGCATTGGCCGCGCCATGGCGCAGGCCTTTGCGGCGCGCGGCGCACATCTCGCACTGCTGGATGTGAATGAAACCGACTTGGACCAGACTCGCAGCCTGTGCGCAACATCCGGCGTGAAAGCGACCCTCTATCGCTGCAATGTCACCAGCGAAACCGAAGTGATGTCCACGTTTGAGCAGATCGCCACTGACTTCGGCCGACTGGATGTACTGATCAACAACGCCGGCATCCTGCGCGACGCCATGCTGGTCAAACAGGACAATGGCCAGATCAGGAAAATGTCGCTGGAACAATGGCAGGCTGTCATGGATGTCAATCTGACCGGCGTATTCCTGTGCGGTCGCGAAGCAGCCGAACGCATGGTGAAGTTCGGCAACGGCGGCGTGATCATCAACCTGTCCAGCGTCTCGCGCAGCGGCAATATCGGTCAGAGCAATTACGCGGCTGCAAAAGCCGGCGTCGCATCATTGACCGTGGTCTGGGCCAAGGAACTGGCGCGCTACGGCATTCGCACCGGCACCATCGCACCGGGCTTTGTGCTCACGGAAATCCTGAACACCATGCGTCCGGAAATACTGGATCGGGTATTGATGCAGGTGCCGCTGCGCCGTGGCGGCCAGCCGGAAGAAGTGGCCAAAGCCGCCCTGTTTATCGTGGATAACGATTATTTCTCGGGGCGCATCATCGAACTGGACGGCGGTCTGCGGTTATAGTTCGCGGTCACGGCTTGACCGCCTAATTCGTCTGTTAAGGTTTAGAAACAATAATGATCATTCTGTTGCTCGGCCTTGTCCTGTTTTTCAGCCTGCATTCCCTGACCATCGTTGCGCCGCGCTGGCGCGAGAAAAAACGCCAGCGCTGGGGTCGCAGCGCATGGCGCTGGATTTATTCGCTGGGCTCCATCATTGCCGTGTTGCTGATCGCCTGGGGTTACGATCGCACTCGTCTGACGCCTGTCGTGGTGTATGTCACGCCCGGCTGGGTGCGGCGCGTCACTGACATATTGATGCTGGGCGTATTCCCGCTGGTCTATGCGGCCTTCCTGCCCTGCCGCATCCGCACTGCATTGAAGTATCCCGACCTGGTGGCCATCAAGCTGTGGGCCGTGGCGCATCTGCTGGTCAATGGCATGCTCGCCGACCTGTTCCTGTTCGGCAGCTTCCTCATCTGGGCCGTCGTCAATCGCATCTCGCTGAGACACCGCGTGCGCATCATTCCCAGCGGCGTGGCTTCCAAGTACAACGACTTGGTCGCGGTGATTGCCGGGCTGGTAACTTATCTGGTCATCATTTTTTATCTGCATTACAAGATCATCGGCATGGCTCCTTTCTAAGAGCGTCTAACAAAATGAGCTCGCTGGCCATCTTGCGTCCGTACGGTGCTCGGAATCCTCACGTACTTCGGAGTACGCTCCGGTTCCTGCGCTCCGGCCGGACGCAACCTGCCTGCGCTCGCTATTCATTTCGTTAGACGCTCTAAACCTGCTGTCAACGTGGAGTGACTCATGATCACATTGGTCTTTGGCTTGTTGTTGTTCCTGGGTATGCACTCCATCGCCATCTTCGCTTCCGACTGGCGTGATCGCACGGCAACACGACTCGGCCTCGCCTGGCGCGGCCTCTATTCGCTGTTATCGCTGCTGGGCTTTGTGCTGATCATTCGCGGTTATGCAGCTGCACGGCTCGCGCCGGATGTGCTGTATGTGCCGCCCGGCTGGATGCGTCATATAACCATGACGCTGATGCTGCCGGTATTCCCGTTGCTGCTGGCCACCTATTTGCCGGGCCGCATCAAGACCACAGTCAAACATCCCATGCTGACGGCGACCAAGCTGTGGGCGGTTGCGCATCTGCTGTCCAACGGCATGCTGGCGGATGTGTTGCTGTTCGGCGGTTTTCTACTGTGGGCCGTAGCCGATCGCATTTCTCTGAAACATCGCCCTGCGCGCGCCATCCAGACCGCACCCGCCACGCCTTATAACGACCGGATCGCAGTGATTGCCGGCCTGGCGCTGTATGGTGTGTTTGTCGTCTGGGCACATGCCAAGCTGATCGGTGTGGCATTGTTCTGAGCAACAAGCCGGGTGCATTCGCAAACGAATGCGCCCGGCACGCAACTATCCGCGCCTGACCGGTTCGCCCAGTTTTACGCCAGCATCGATCTTTCGGGCCTGAGTATTCGCCGGCGCCTTATACCAGCCCGGGTCGCGATAATCGTTCGCAGCCAGATCGCGCCGCACTTTCACCACGGTGAACATGCCGCCCATCTCCAGGTTTCCATGCGGTCCCTTGCCCATCATCATCGGCAATGTGTTGACTGGTCCCGGCATGTGCAGGGAATGATCCTGATGCTCCGCCATGCCTTTTTCGCCCATGGCCATGTAACCGGGCAACAGCCGCTGGATTGCGGCTTCGGTGTCACCGAGTCTGGCGCCCAGGGTATTGGGCACGCCATGCCCCATGGCATTCATGGTGTGATGCGACATGTGGCAATGGAATGACCAGTCGCCCTCAGCGGCAATGAATTCCAGATCGCGCGTCTGGCCGACGCCGACAATTTCCGTGGTTTCACGCCGCCATTGACTACGCGGCCAGCGCCCGCCATCTGAGCCGGTGACTTCATACGCATGACCATGCAGATGCATGGGATGGTTCCACATCGACATGTTGCCGATGCGCACCCGCACCCGCTCGCCAACCCTTGCGACCAGCGGCTCGATGGCGGGAAACACCTTGCTGTTGAAGGTCCACAAATCGAAATCCTGCAGAATGGAAGGATCGGGACGATACGTGCCCGGATGCAGCGCCCAATTGTGCAACAGAAAGGCGTAATCGCGATCAATCTTGAGCGCTTCTTCCTTGGGATGAACGATGAACATTCCCATCATGCCTGCCGCCACCTGCACCATCTCATCGGCATGCGGGTGATACATGTAGGTGCCGTTCTGTCTGAGCGTGAACTCATAGACATAGGTCTCGCCGGGTCCGATGGGAGGCTGTGTCAATCCCGATACGCCATCCATGCCCGAAGGCAGCAGGATGCCGTGCCAGTGAATGCTGGTGTGTTCCGGCAAACGATTGGTCACATAGATGCGCACGCGATCGCCTTCCACCGCTTCGATGGTCGGTCCCGGCGTCGAACCGTTGTAGCCCCAGCATCTGGCGGTGCAGCCGGGTGCGAACTCATGCTCGACTTCTTCGGCGACCAGATGAAATTCCTTCACGCCGTTCACCAGTTTGTACGGCAGCGTCCAGCCATTGAGTGTTCTTACCGGCGTGTAGCCGGCATGCGCAGATGCGTGTTGTCCGGCCGCAGCCACTGCGCTCACTGTGCCTGTCATCAAGGCGACTCCACTCGAAGCCAGCATCATGTTGCGTCGTGAAATCCTCATGGCGTCTCCTCGCTATTCATGTCAGCATGTGAATGTCCGGCGTGTTCATCTACAGCGCCTGTCGCCCTGGCAGATTCGGCTGCCGCAGCGGGCAAGGCATCCACGCCAACGGAGATACCGTAACTCGCGTCGCCTGCCGCATCGGGCAATCTGCCGCCCACGGTTCTGGCCAGCTCCACATGCCTGATCCAGTATTCGCCCGTGGCGTTCAAATAATCCTGATAGGCCTGCAACAATTCGTGTTTGGCGCTGAGCAGTTCAAACGTGCCGATCAACATGAAGTTCTGTTGCTGCTGACTCAGCTCGACAATGCGTTCGCGCAAGGGCATGAGTGTCTCGCGATATTCATTTACTGCTGCACGCGCACGCTGCAGCGATTCGACCTGCACCGCCAGTTCATTGCCGATCGACAACCGCAATGCAGTAAGTTCCGCCTGTGCGGCTTCCCACTGCGCCTGGGCGCGCAGACGAGCACCTCCGCCCTGATTGAACAATGGCAAACCGACACTGCCGCCGATGCCGTTCAAACGTGCGCCATCGGTTTCGCGCTCGCGCTCGGCCTGCACCTCCGCGCCGTCCAGCCAGAACCAGCGGCGGGCATGCGTGCGCGCCCGGTCGTACATCGACAGTTGTTCACGGGTCAGCAACAGATCCACCCGCTGCTGTTCGGCCCATTGCTGCAACCCCGGTAAATCCAGTGACTGCGCCACCGGTATATCGAGACGTTCGACAAAGGCAATGCCGGAGGTCGATGCAGACACGCCCATCATGGTCAGCAATTCGCCACGTCGTTGCAGCCGGTCGCTCTGCGACACATGCAAGGCAACGCGCGCTTCGCTGCCGGCCGCGCGTTCGCGACTGAGTTGTAACTCACTGATGTTGCCAGCATCAAACAGGCTTTGCGCATAATCCGCTGACACCTGTGTTGCAAGCTGCGCCTGTTCATGTAACTGCGCCACCAGACTGGCCGCGACATAGCGGTAATAAGCGGTGCGGACTTCTGCTTCGAGATTCAGCACCGATTGCGCCAGCCGTTGTTTGGCCTGCAGCGATGCACTGTGGCTCAAAGCGCTGCGGTAATGGATGAACAGCAGCTCCATGAAGCCCTGAGTCAGGGTCCAGGTCGTGCGTGTTCCACCGTCTCCTGTGAGGCGCATGAAGCCCAGCGATGGATTGGACAAACGGCTGGCGTCATAGACATCCGCCTGGGCCAGACCCAGTTGTGCATATAGCGCCTGCAGGCGCGGACTGCTCACCAATGCCACGCGCACTGCCGCATCGGCATCCAATGGCTGAGTGAGCATGTCCTTCAGACTATCCGCCTCGCTGGCGTGCATGGCATCGAGCTTTACGGACGCAGCGACGCCGGATCGCGATCGCAGCAGCTCAATGCTCTGCGCACTGCCGCGATCGGCAGGAATGACCGCGCAGGCGCCAAGCAACCATGTGCTGGTCAGCAACAACACAAATCGAATTTTCATAAGCAACTCCCGCAGCCCGGTGCGCCTGAATGACCAAGGCGATCCGGCTGCATCAAGCAGAAAACAGGCTGGATGCCAGAAGTACTGGCGAGGGAGTCAGCCGATGGGCGGGCGCAGCAGTTTGGCGGGAACCGCCGCTCCATAGCCTGGTGTTGACGGGACCAACAACAAGGCATCGGGCCGGGATAGACCAAGGACAGGCAACGCAGCAGCCAGCGCCGGCGTACCGGCACAGGGACACTTGCAGAGTGACTTGCAGGGATGCGTCATCAATTGGGATTGGGCCTCATCATGAAGCTGGGCATTGGCCAACTGTTCGCTGTGCATCACGTTCTGATGCTCGGCGCAGTGTTCGGCTGCTTCGATGTTGTTTGTGGCAATGATCGCAACTTCTCCCGTCATGGCATGACTGGCCACTGGCAGCGGATGCGCCAGCACGCTTGCCAGCAACTGCCAGAGAAGCAGCAGCGACAGCAGACTACGCGGGAAGACACGGTGCGACATGCGGCCAGATTAGTCTCTGTTGGGGAGCAGGACAAGCTGATGTTGCCGCACTTCAGTGCTGGATCACGATGGAATTCGCGGTTGCCTCAAACGCCGCCGAACATGAAGCTCGACACGGTAATGCCGCCGAAAAAATTTTCCTCGTGATATACAGGCGTCGCTTTGTCTTGCCCGGCTGCTCCGGTGGCAACCATGAGGGGCAGCAGGTGCTCTTCCCGTGGATGCGCTTTTCGCGCTGCCGGCGCAGTCGTCCATTGAATCAGCCTGCTGATGCGCTCAGCCGGGCTGGCCGCCACCAGTGTTTCCTGAAGCCATTGATCGAATGCGTTTGACGATCCCCTTGCTGCAGGCCCGAATTCGCGCAGATTGTGAAAGCTCAGACCGCTACCGACAATCAACACGCCTTCATCCCGCAAAGGCGCCAGAGCGCGTCCCACTGCAATATGCTCCTGTGGATCGAAACCACGCTTCAGGGACAGTTGCAATATCGGCACATCGGCATCGGGATACATCACTGCCAGTGGCGCAAACGTGCCGTGGTCAAACCCGCGCTGCGGATCGAGATGCGTGGAAAAACCAGCGGCTGCGATGAGCTCGCGCACTCGTTCGGCAATTTGCGGCGAACCGGGCGCAGCGTACTTGATGCGATAGGTGTGTTCCGGAAAGCCATAGTAATCGTAGAGCATCGGCGGATTCGGGCTGGACATCACCACGAAGTCACGCTCCTCCCAGTGCCCCGAAATCACCAGCACCGCCTTCGGCGTCGTACCCACTTGCGCCGGCATCTGTTTCAGCGACGCCTCAAGCCGGTCATAGGCACCCTGCATCTGATCCATCATCCACGGCCAGGGGCCACCACCATGCGATATGAAATACGTAGGAAGAGTCCGGGTGGTCATTTCAATATTCCTCTGGTGCATTCGGCACTAGGGCCTGTTAACCCTATTGACATCGCTGCGACGGAGGTCAGAAAGACTCAGGACGCGACGCACCGAGCGCGGTGTACTTTAACGTACTCAAGAGAGGTGTCCCACGGGGATTTCCTTCGGTCACAACAAAGTCCTGAGCCTTGCTGGCCCCGTCCCTTCGGGTTGGGCCCCTAAAAGCGCCATGCAGCGTTACTCGTCGTTCATTTGGAGTGACCAAACTTCTCTCCTCGCGCCTTGCCTGGCGCTTTTAGGGGCACCAACGCAGCAATGTCAATAGGGTTAACAGGCCCTAATACAAGAGCCGATTTATCTATTAGATATATCCAAAGTACTCAGAACCACCTGCGCGGATTAATGGCAATTAAAGGAAGCGAGCATTCGGTCGATCAACAGATAGATCGCTCCAACCCGACTGAAATCAACCTGGCGAGGCGGCATATAGCCAATCATCATGATTCCGCTGTGCGATGCCTGCCGATAAAAACCATGACCCATACCGCCGAGTGCATTGAAGAAACCGTTACGCCCCTTGAGGTCGTGCTGCGACGCCTGGGTGGCAGCTCGGGCTTCCCGGCCTTGTCCACTACCATCACCGACATCAACCGTATCGTGGCCTCGGATTCGGAAAGCATCAGCCAGCTTACGCGGACCATCCTGCGCGACGTTTCGATCACCAACAAATTGCTGCATGTGGTGAATTCCGCCACCTATGGCCAGTTTCGCGGACATATTCATACCGTCTCCAAAGCGGTATTGATTCTCGGCTTCGAGGCGGTACGCAACGCGGCAATGAGCCTGGTGATGCTGGAATTCTCGAAAGGCAAGACCCAGGCGAAAACCATGCAGGACGAAATCGTCGGCGCGTACTTTGCCGGTGTGGTGTCCAAGTCCATTTGCGACCGTCTGGACCTGCGCAACAGTGAAGAAGCAGTGATTTGCACCATGTTCCAGAACCTGGGCCGGCTGCTGGTCACTTTTTTTCTGTACGAAGAAAGTCTGAAAGTGCACGACCTGATGGAAACAGGCATGACAGAGGAACACGCATCCCATCAGGTGCTGGGGATTTCCTATCGCGAATTGGGAATCGGGATGGCCAGACACTGGAATTTTCCGGATAAGCTGGTTCATGGCATGCAACCAGTTACTGCACGCGACCTCACCTTGCCAAAGACCGATGCGGACAAACTGAAGCTCGCGGCCAATCTGGCCAATGAATTGTGCGCCACTGCCCTGCGCACTTCTGAGGCGGAAAAGCCTGCCGCACTGCAGGCACTGGCTAAGCGCTATGCGAACGTCCTCAAAGTAGAAACCGCCGAGCTGACCGCAGCCATCGACGCTGGCCTGAAAGAAATTGCCGAGTGCGCGCCGGCGCTCAATATACCGGTCAAGAACAGCACGACGCTGAGTACCATCAAGACCTGGGCCCGCGATGGCAGCGAATCCCAAGTGGACGCTTGTACGACCGACGAATCCGCCATTGACCCGCTCATGCAGGAGGTTGATGCGCTTGATGCACTGGAAAACGCCAGTGTGTCTGCACATGACCCCGAACAAATTCTTTCCGACGGCATTCGCGATGTCACCGAAACACTGATAGCCGACTTCGTGCTGAATAATGTACTGCAGATGGTGCTAGAAACCATGTACCGGGGCATGGGATTCAGCCATACCCTGATATTTATTCGCGACATCAGGCTCGATACGATGCGTGCGCGGTTTGGCTTTGGTAGCGACATTGAACGGATCATTCCCCAATGCATCTTCCCGCTGACGTTCGCGCCTGATGTATTCCATGTTGCCCTGGACAAAGGCGTAGATATCGTCATTGAAGATGCACTGGCGCCAAAGATCATCAGCCGTGTTCCAGAATGGCATCAAAAAGTCATGTCAGCCAAAAGTTTTATCCTGCTGCCGATCATGGTCAAGAATCAGGCAATCGGCCTGTTCTACGCCGACTCTGAGCAGGCAGAAGGCATCAAGATCAACCAACAGCAACTGGGATTGCTGCGCACGCTACGCAGTCAGGTGGTGCTCGCGTTCAAGCAGAAAATGTAGATGCACACTGCACCCCCTTGAAGGCCAGAACATGACTACCGGTTGCCAGCGTCCCGGCTAAACCCCTACGATGTTGCCGAGGACACTACCATTTCAATCAGCAACATGAACCCCCAACCAACGGTTATCTCTTCCATCCTGTTCGTCTGCATGGGCAACATCTGTCGTTCACCCGCCGGTGAAAACGTCATGCGCCGGTTGCTGGAAGAGGCGGGACTGGCCGATGGAATTCGCTGTGACTCTGCCGGCACCATTGACTATCACACCGGCAGCCCACCCGATTCACGCATGCATGCCGCCGGACGCCAACGCGACCTGCCCATGACCGGCAGCGCCAGACAGGTCACACGCGCCGATCTCGATACCTTCGATCTGATCCTGGCGATGGATGACGACAACCATGTGGAATTGCTCAAGCTGGCAACACATCGCAACCGCCACAAGATCAAACGATTCTGTACCTACTGCATCAAGCACACCGACCGCGAAGTGCCCGACCCCTACTACGGCGGACCCGAAGGATTCGAGCATGTATTGAATCTGCTGGAAGATGGCTGCCAGCAGATTCTGCAGGAGATCAGACACTCACATGGAATATATGCTGGGATAAAAATCCCGGCATCGCTTATTCAGGAAAGGTCTGATTAACCTCTGTTTCGTCATTCCCACGAAAGTGGAACTGCGCAGGCAGGATGCCGAAGCGAACATCGGTCTTGACCGATGGCCCGAAGGGCAAATTGCATGATGCAGTTTGTAATCCAGTTAAATCAGTTTCTTCTGGATACCCGCCTGCGCGGATATGACGTTCATCAGAGGTTCCGCTAATTGCGAACCGACCATCGCCCGCAGTGATGGCTGCGTCACCAGCCGTCAGTGCAAACACATGGCTACTCCGGCAAGCTGATTCCAGTTTCTGCAACCGGAGCATGTCATGTACCAGTGGAACGCAGCCGCCTATGCCAGTCATTCACAGGGACAGGAACGTTGGGCACTCGAGCTGCTTGCAGATATTCAATTACAGACAAACGAACAGGTGCTGGACGTGGGATGCGGCGACGGCCGCATCACTGCCTCCATCGCCGCGCAAATTCCACTAGGTCGTGTGGTTGGCGTGGACTTATCAGCCGACATGATCGCGCATGCAACCACGGAGTTTACCGGCATAGACAATCTGTCATTCCGCCAGATGGATGCCAGCAAATTGCAATTCGACAATGAGTTCACGCTGGTATTTTCCAACGCCGCCCTGCACTGGGTACGTGATCACCAATCCGTGCTCGCAGGCATCAGTCGCGCACTCCGTCCTGGCGGAAGATTGATTGCCCAGATGGGCGGTGCTGGCAACGGCGCCGGAATGATCGCCGCGTTCGATAAAATCCGCGCCACTTCTGAATGGAAAAAGTATTTTTCAGACTTTAAATTCAGCTTCAGCTTCCATCACCCCGACAAATATGCCATCTGGTTCAGTGAAAATGGACTGCAGCCAGAACAATGCGAATTATTGCTCAAGGATATGGTGCATACGGATACCACCGCTCTCACCGGCTGGATAAGTACCACCTGGCATCCTTACACCTCACCCGTGCCTGTCGAATTACGCGAGGAATTCATTGCTCAGGTGGTCGAAAACTATGTGCGAACTCATCCTGCAGATCCGAACGGCCAGGTGCATGTGCAAATGGCGAGATTGCAGATCAAAGCACGAAAAGCATAAGTCTCGGAGACTCGACGCCCACGATCAGGCCATCACCGGAATTATTCAGACCATCCGCCAGCTCATGAACCCGCCCGAACCGAATAAGCGATCTATCGGCTTCGTGGAGTTGCAGGAGAAAAAGAAGTGATCAGAGTGGCGGTGCATTGCGCTTCGCTTAATGGCGCCCTATAACGAATGCGGATTACGCGTTGTAGCAATGAACGCAGCCTCATCAGCACCAGGTGGCAAGAGTTCCACCTCCCCCGCTAGCTCATAAAATTCAATCAATCGCGCTTCATGCATCTGTCGCAGGAGACGCTTAAAATAAGGCTTTCCTTTGTAACCAGTCCACTTCAAGAGATTGTCAGCGCGAATTTTCGTGGACGAAGAGGCTAGCAACAGCAAAATTTGACTCTTTAACGGCAGCTCCGGATTAAGAACTCTGAGAATTTCACCGGATCGCCAGACAAGAGGTAGCCGGCGCTCCGCAAGCTCGGTAACAACCGCCTGCGCTTCGTCTGTACTGACGGCATGCAATACACGAACCAATTCTGCGAGTATCCAGCTCGACATAGATACGACTGCTGAACTATCCATAAAGTCAGGACTTACATCACCGCCAACATGCCCAACATTTCGATTGTTACGAATTTCATATAATGCCGGGAGCAGTCGTGGAATGAGAATTTGAAAGCTACGAGGAACACCAGTATTCCCCTCCAAGCGTCTACATGCGTCAACAAAATTAGACGGTTTCATGGGAGAAGCGGCATATGAACTACGTGCATGACCATCTAAGATGGTGTAAACAATTTCGCAAAATCGCCCACCAGATAGTTCTGCAGAAGCCCACCGGCGCTCGGTGAAATTCGAGATAATTGCGCTAAACTCCGCAAGAAGCGGAGTTCGCAAACCAACGGGGATTCCTGATAAAGCTGTATTGCGAGTTACATTTGTCACAGAGAATTCTTTCCATCGTCTGTGACAAAAAATTGTTTTCCGTCCTTCTCACAATTCCCCTTTGATACGTTCTGATTGAGACAATCTGCGGGATTTCCTAAACGTTTCTGGTTTGCATCACTTAAAGCTTTTGTTACATCGCTCGTTAATAGCCTGCTCTGGCCTTTTGCTTCTAGCCAAACAGCTGTTGCGAGAAATTTTTTGACCTGCTGAGTCTTGGCATTCTTCTCTTGTAGGAAAGCAGGCAGCGTCTTCTTCGCGATTCCCACGTCCTTCCCCATGGGCTTGTGACCATTCTCACTGCCATCGGCCTCATCTGGAGCGGGTGCAAGTTGAATCAATTTTTCCGCTTGAGCCAGAATCTTGTCCAGTTGACTTGCAACCCAATCCTGCTCACCCTGCCCAGAAAAGGTGATCTGGCCGATCCTGATTTCAATTTTCGATTCACTCATAACCCTCTCCTTAATTTCCCCAAGAGACCGCACGACCAGCTCACGTAGAGAAAATCCGCACAGCTGACCACGCCAGCACTAATCATTTCATTCAAGATCAACTAAAGCAGTGAATTAACAACAGACCATACATAACAAGGCTGCGATGTTTAAACATCGCAGCCTTTATCCCTCAATTACACAAGCCCGCCAGCACCGAGTTGAGCGTCCCACTCGGCCTCATCGCCGCCGAACACTTCCCCGGCGAGGGATGGTAATACCCACCCACATCGACCGGCTTGCCCTGTGCGCCGATCAATTCACCGACGATCTTCTGTTCGTTGGCGGTCAACGCTTCGGCAACGGGTTTGAACATCGCTTGCAAGGCGGCGTCCTTGGTCTGTGCGGCCAATGCCTGTGCCCAGTACAGGGCCAGGTAGAAGTGGCTGCCGCGGTTGTCGATTTCACCGACCTTGCGGGCAGGTGACTTGTCGTTGTCGAGGAACTTGGCGTTGGCGGCATCGAGGGCTTCGGCGAGCACGGCCGCTTTCTTGTTGCCGGTTTTGGCGGCCTGATCTTCGATGGAGACTTGCAGGGCGAGGAATTCACCCAGCGAATCCCAGCGCAGATAGTTTTCTTCGAGGAACTGCTGCACATGCTTGGGCGCAGAGCCGCCTGCGCCGGTTTCGTACATGCCACCGCCGGCGAGCAACGGCACGATGGACAGCATCTTGGCGCTGGTGCCGAGTTCGAGAATCGGGAACAGGTCGGTGAGGTAATCGCGCAGTACATTGCCGGTGACGGAGATGCTGTCCTTGCCCTGGCGAATGCGTTCCAGCGAAACCTTGCAGGCCGCCACCGGCGTCAGCACGCGAATGTCCAAGCCCTTGGTATCGTGATCCTTCAAGTAAGCGTTCACCTTGGCGATGACGTTGCGGTCATACGCACGTTGATCGTCCAGCCAGAAGATCGCGGTGGCGCCAGTGGCGCGGGCACGGTTCACGGCCAGTTTCACCCAGTCGCGCAGCGCGATGTCCTTGGTCTGGCACATGCGCCAGATGTCGCCTTGCTGCACGTTGTGCTGCGTGAGCACCTTGCCATCGGCATCCACTACGCGCACGACGCCGTCATTAGCCATCTCAAAGGTCTTGTCGTGCGAGCCGTATTCTTCGGCGGCCTGCGCCATCAAACCGACATTGCTGACGCTGCCCATGGTGCGCACGTCGTAAGCGCCATGCTGTTTGCAATCGTCAATGGTGGCCTGATAGATGCCGGCGTAGCAGCGATCGGGAATCATGGCCTTCATGTCGTGCTGCTTGCCATCCGGGCCCCACATGCGGCCGGAAGTGCGAATCGCTGCGGGCATCGACGCATCAATGATGACGTCACTGGGCACGTGCAGGTTGGTGATGCCCTTGTCGGAATCGACCATCGCCAGCGGCGGGTTGACGCTGTACACGGCTTTCAGATCGGCTTCGATCTGCGTCTTCTGTTCGGCAGGCAGCGATTGAATCTTGGCGTAGGCATCGCCAATGCCGTTGCGCGGGTTCACGCCCAGCTGTTTGAACACTTCGGCATGTTTGGCGAACACGTCCTTGTAGTACACGCTCACTGCGTGGCCGAACATGATGGGGTCGGAGACCTTCATCATGGTGGCCTTCAGATGCAGCGACAGCAGCACGCCACTGGCCCTGGCGTCGGCGATCTGTGCGGCATAGAACTCGCGCAGTTTGCTGGCGCTCATGAATGTCGAGGCGAGCACTTCATCGGCCTGCACTTTCACTTCTTTCAGCACCGACACATTACCCTGGCTGTCGGTGAACTCGATACGCACTGTGCCGGCCTTGCCGATCACGGCCGACTGTTCGTTGGCGTAAAAATCGCCGGCGGTCATGTTGGCAACATGGGTCTTGGAGTCGGCGCTCCACGCGCCCATGGAATGCGGATGCTTGCGCGCGTATTGCTTGACGGCATTGGCGACGCGGCGGTCGGAATTGCCTTCGCGCAGTACCGGGTTCACCGCACTGCCCAGCACCTTGGCGTAACGGGCCTTGAGCTGCTTTTCGGCGTCGGTCCTGGGGTCTTCAGGAAAATCCGGCACGGCGTAACCCTGGCCCTGCAATTCCTTGATGGCGGCCTTGAGCTGCGGCACTGAAGCGCTGATATTGGGCAGCTTGATGATATTGGCTTCGGGAGTCTTGGCCAGTTCGCCCAGCTCAGCCAGGTCATCCTTCTGTTTCTGCTCGGGTTTCAGCGCGTCGGGAAAATTGGCCAGGATGCGGCCGGCGAGGGAAATATCGCGGGTTTCCACCGTAATGTCCGCAGCCCTGGTAAATGCCTGCACGATGGGCAACAGCGAATACGTGGCCAGGGCCGGGGCTTCGTCGGTCAGGGTGTAGATAATCTTCGCACTCATGGCTTTCCTTCAGGACAGGGCAGGATCGGAGGTGGGCGGCACGGTTCGGGCCACGTTTAAAGCCCGGGAGTATATCAAGCCGACCGTCGGAACTGGGCGCGACTCCTGCGTATCAACGCAGCGCAGGCGGCGTATGCTGACCCGGTACGACCAGGAGCATCTATTCATGATTTCCGTATTTCGAGGCAGCGACTATATTGAGGCGCAACTCCTGACCGGATTGCTCAGACACCAGGGTTTCGAGGTTTTCCTACAGGGCGCGGCGTTGCAAGGCGGATTGGGCGAGGTGCCAGCCGTAGGCTATCTGTCAATCATGGTGGATGAACGCGCTGCGCCCGCCGCGCGAGCGTTGCTTGGAGCCTACGAACGCGGCGAGCTGTCGCTTGAAGAGGAAGAAGAATGATCCCCAGACTGTTTGCGTTTCACTGACTGACTTTACCTGCGTATGTCGCGTCTGCTGATCCTGCTTGGACTTGCCATTGCCCTGATGGGGGTTCTGTGGCCATGGATATCCAGGCTGCCTTTCGGCCGCCTGCCCGGTGACATCCGCATCGAACGTCCTGGCGGCAGCTTTTATTTTCCGCTGACGACTTCAATCGTGATCAGCATAGTCGTCTCGCTGCTGATGTATTGGTTCCGGCGCAAATAAGCCCACGGGCACAAGACGCGATCCGTCGCGTCTTTGGTTTTACAACTCAAGCAGTACCCGACTCTGGCCGCACCCGCTGCTTGCCGGGAAAGAACCGATACACCACCACGAAAAACACGGGCACGAAGAAAATGCCCAGTACCGTCGCCGCCAGAATGCCGCCCAGCACGCCGGTACCGATGGCGTTCTGCGCGCCGGAGCCGACACCGCTGGTCAACGCCAGCGGCGATACGCCCAATGCAAATGCAAACGAGGTCATCAGAATCGGCCGCAATCGCAGCCGGACGGCTTCCAGCGTTGCGTCGATCAGGTCAGCGCCGTGCGCATAGGCTTCCTTGGCGAATTCGACGATGAGGATGGCGTTCTTGGCGGACAGACCGATGGTGGTCAGCAAACCCACCTGAAAATAAACGTCATTGCTCAAGCCGCGCAGCAAGGTCACCAGCACCGCGCCCAAAATGCCCAGCGGCACCACCAGCATGACCGCAAAAGGAATGGACCAGCTTTCGTACAACGCCGCCAGACAGAGGAACACCACCACGATGGATAGCGCATACAATGCCGGCGCCTGCGAACCGGCCGCCAGTTCCTGCACGGAGACGCCGGTCCATTCGTAGCCGATGCCCTGCGGCAACGTGGCAATGAGCTGCTTGATCGCTTCCATGGCCTCGCCAGTGCTCTTGCCCGGCGCCGCCACGCCGACGATCTCCATCGAACTCAGCCCGTTGTAACGTTCCAGCTTGGTGGGACCATATTGCCAGTGCGCAGTGACAAAGGCGCTAAGCGGCACCATCTCGCCCAGCTTATTGCGCACGCGCCACTTGCCGATGTCCTCGGGCTGCATGCGCGCCTGCGCCTCGCCCTGCACATAGACCTTCTTCACGCGACCGCGATCAATGAAGTCATTGACATAGCTGCCACCCCAGGCAGTGCTGAGCAGATCATTGATGTCGGCAAGCGACAGACCCAATGCAGTAGCCTTTTCGGCGTCGATCTCAATCTGCAGCTGCGGCGCATCTTCCTGGCCATTTGGCCGCACCGCCACCATGTTGGGATTTTTGGCGGCCATGCCCAGCAATTGATTGCGGGCCTGTAGCAGAACGTCATGCCCCAGACCGGCGCGATCCTGCAATTGCAGATCAAAGCCGGCAGACGTACCCAGGCCACTGACCGGGGGCGGCACCAGGGCATAGATCAATGCATCGCGAAACTGCGAGAAATTGATGTTGGCGCGCTGGGCGATCGCCGATGCCCGGTTCGCTGCGCCCTTGCGTTCGCTCCAGTCCTTGAAACGCACAAACACCAGGGCAGCGTTCTGGCCGCCACCGCTGAAACTGAACCCGTTCACGCCAAACACGGCCCTGATATTGTTCTTTTCCTTGTCCTGAAAGTAATCCTGAATCTGCCGCACCACCTTGATGGAGCGTTCCTGCGTGGCGCCGACCGGCAATTGCACCAGCACGAACATGGCGCCCTGATCTTCATCAGGCAGAAATGAAGTGGGCAGGCGGGCCAGCAACACCCCCATGGCCAGGATGATGACGCCATAGATGATCAGGATACGGCTGCTGCGCGCAATCCAGCGCCTCACCACACCTTGATACGCATTCTGGCTGCGTGCGAACCAGTCATTGAACCAGCGAAAGAAAGCCGGCTGTCTGGCGCGTTCATCATGCTCAACCGGCTTGAGCAGGGTAGCGCACAGTGCCGGCGTCAAGATCAACGCCACCAGCACCGACAGGATCATCGCCGAAACAATCGTCACCGAGAACTGGCGATAGATCACGCCGGTGGAACCGCTGAAGAATGCCATGGGCACAAACACGGCGGACAGCACCAGGGCAATGCCCACCAGTGCGCCGGTGATCTGTTCCATCGACTTGCGTGTTGCCTCCAGCGGCGACAGGCCTTCCTCATGCATCAGACGCTCGACGTTTTCCACCACCACGATGGCATCGTCCACCAGCAGACCGATGGCCAGCACGGTGGCGAACATGGTGAGCATGTTGATCGAATAGCCGAATACGGCAAGGATGCCGAACGTGCCCAACAGGACGACCGGTACGGCGATGGTGGGAATCAGCGTGGCGCGCCAGCTCTGCAGGAACAGATACATCACCACGAACACCAGCAGGATGGCTTCCACCAGCGTCTTCACCACTTCGTCGATGGAGGCGCGCACAAAGGGCGAGCTGTCATAGGGCAACATCGACTTGATGCCACGCGGAAAGTATGGCTCGAGTTCCGCCAGTTTCGCCTTGACGCGCTCGGCCGTCGCCAGCGCATTGGCGCCCACCGCCAGCCTGACAGGAATACCCACCGCCGGCCACCGGCCATAACTGACTTCACGGCTGTAGTTCTCCCGGCCAATCTCGACGCGCGCCACATCGCGCAAGCGCACCAGTGCGCCATTCGGATCGGTGCGCAGCAGGATGTTCCTGAACTGCTCGGGCGTTTGCAGACGGCTCTGTGCATTGACGATGGCGTTGAGTTGCTGCCCTTCCATCGCCGGCAATGCGCCCAGCTGTCCCACGGACACCTGGGCATTCTGGGCCAGCAAGGCGCTCTTGATATCCGCCGGCGACAACTTGTAGTTGTTGAGCTTGTCCGGGTTCAGCCAGATGCGCATCGCATAGGGCGAACCGAATATGGACACTTCGCCCACGCCATCCACACGCGCCAACGTATCCTGCAGATTCGATACCGCATAATCGGCAAGATCGCTATGCGTCCGTGAACCATCGTCGGAATACAGACCGACAATCATGAGGTAGTCCCTGACCGACTTGGTCACCGTCACGCCCTGGCTCTGCACTTCGACCGGCAGTCTGGCGGTGGCCTGCTGCAGCTTGTTCTGCACCTGCATCTGCGCAACGTCCGGATCAGTGCCGGCCTCAAAGGTCAGCATGACGGAGGCCTGCCCCTGGGCATCGCTGGTCGAGTTGATATAACTCAGGCCATCAATGCCCTGCATCGCCTGTTCGATGATCTGGGTCACCGAATCTTCCAGCGTTTTCGCCGAAGCGCCCGGATAAGTGGCGTTGATGTTCACCATTGGCGGCGCAATCGTCGGATACTGAGATATCGGCAGGGCACGGATCGCCAGCAGACCCGCCAGCATGATGGTCAGCGCAATAACCCAGGCAAAAATCGGCCTGTCGATGAAGAATCGCGCCATGAGTTCTCCTTACGACTGAGTGACAGGCGAAGCAACGGCAGCAGCCACCGTGGCTTTGTCACCCGGCTTGACGCGCTGGCTGCCCTCGGTAATGACCTGTTCGCCATCCTGCAGGCCATCGCGAATCAGCCATTGATTGTCAACAGCGCGATCAATGGTCAGCTTGCGCAGTTCAACCACGCCATCGACGTTGAGCACCAGCGCCGTGGCATTGCCCAGCGGATCGCGGGCAACGGCCTGCTGCGGCACCAGCAAGGCATGTTCCTCCACACCCTCTTCCAGGATCGCGCGAACATACATGCCCGGCAGAATGTCATGCCTGGGGTTGGGAAACACCACGCGCAGGGTCACCGAGCTGGTGCTTTCGTCCACCGTGATGTCGGCGAATTGCAGTTTGCCGCTTTGTGCGTAAGCACTGCCGTCGTCAAAGATCAACCCCGCACGGATATGATCGCGATCCGCACGCTTGAGCTGACCGCTATCAAACAAACGACGCAGCCGCATCAACTCCGAACTGGTCTGGGTCACGTCCACATAAATCGGATCAAGCTGCTGAATCGTCGCCAGCGCCGTAGTCTGGTTGGCTGTCAGCAACGCGCCTGCTGTGACGCTGGACTTGCCAATGCGACCGGAAATGGGCGCGGTGATACGGGTATAACCCAGATTGATGGTGGCGGTCTCCAGAGCGGCCCTGCTGGCAGTGACATCCGCTTCGGCCTGACCCAACGCCGCCACCACATCGTCGTTATCCTGCTGGCTGATGACGCCGGACTTGACCAGTTGTGCATAACGCTGTGCCTTCTGTTTTATCGTCACCAGATTGGCTTCAGCCTTGGCCAACGCTGCGCGCGCATTGTCGGCGGCGGCCTGATAAAGCGCGGGATCAATTTCGTAGAGCACCTGACCGGCTTTCACATCCGCGCCTTCCCGGAAAACGCGACGCTTGAGGATGCCGCCCACCTGCGGACGCACCTCGGCAATGACGTAAGCAGAAGCGCGCCCGGGCAATTTGGTCTTCAAGGTCAGTGGCTGCGCATGAATGGTCACCACCGCAACCTGAGGCGCCGGCCCTGTTCCGCCGGGACCGGCATTGCCCTGACCGGGTTTGGAACAGGCGCTTAACCACACCGCCAGGGCAACGCAAGCGGCACCCTGAGCCAATCGCTTGAACAGACTAACCATGAATAACGTCCACAATTGAATCCATGAAACCAGCCGCCCGCATTCAACCAATGCGGAGAACGGATCTTCGTGGGGGTGCCGGAGCAGGGGCTGAGCAAATTTTTGCCGGCTCAAGAATAACTCACAAACCCGGCCGGCGGGCGTGAAGATACTTCAAGCGACGCTCAACAAGATTGGCACGCGACCCGGTACGGATGTCAAGCCATTCCCAAGTCACGACTCGATCATCGCACAACTAATGTACTGCTATTTGGCCTGAGCGCCGACGATCAGAAAGTCGTCTGCCGACTCATACGGCACAGGCGGGATGCAGGCGGGTGCTTCACAGGGATTGAGCTTGAACAAGACACTGAACTGGAAGCGATGCGAAGCGCCGCCGGTGGCTTCCCAATCGCGTGGAACGGTGAACTCCACTTGCTTGACGGCCCTGATCGCCACCGAATCGAACACGTCGGCAGGTTCGGCGTTCACGACTTCCAGCTCATCGGGCCGGCCTCTGCGCGTGATATTGAATGCCACCAGCACCCTGCCCTGCATACCGGCGCGCTGCGCCGGACCCGGATACGTCACGGAACTCAGATCGACCGTCAATTGCGGCAGCGGCAGCCGGGCAGCAACCGTCTCCTCGGCGCGCACGGTGACGGCGAAGACTGCAAACAGCACTGTCACCATGCTTGAAGACAATGTCAGACGAGGGCTCATCTGTAATCTCCATTTTTGGTATGAATTGTGAGTGTGGGTTGCCGCATCCATTGCTGGAAATGGATACCACAAAGTCCGGCCAGGCGGATGTCCTGTGCTGCGGAATGGCAAAAACTGCGCACTGGCTATCATCCAGTCATTAAACGCCGGAAAAAATGCCGATGCAATCACATCAGTCCTCTTCATCCACAGCGTCAGTGTCCGCCTGCTTCAGACCCAGTTTGTACACCCAGGCATCTTCGCGGGTCGGCGTGCCCTGATAGTAGCCCTTGCGCACGCCTACCCGCGTAAAGCCGATCGACTCATACAAATGAACCGCCACCGGATTGGAGGGACGCACTTCCAGAAATGCATCATGCATGCCGGCCTTGCGCGCGTAATCGAGCAGATACTCCAGCAGTTTGCGTCCCACACCCTGTTCGCGCAATTCGCGATGGATGCAGATGTTGAGCAGGTGCGCTTCATCGGCGCCAAAGGACATGATGGCATAGCCACAAATCTCGCCACGCATTTCGATCACGCGGCATAGATAACCGACGCGCAGACAATCGCGGAAGATGCCTTCGCTCCACGGGAAGGGATAAGCGTCCTGTTCAATCTGGATGATGTGCACAACATCCGCAGGCGCCATGGCGCGCACCCGCACCACACGGGTGAGTTGCTGCTTCAGTTCGGCGTTCATGCAGCCGGTCCTGACGTGGCGGCATAGGTGCGCAGCGCCAGTTGCAGATCGTCCCATGCCTTGCGCTTCTCACCGGGACTGCGCAACAGATAGGCAGGATGATAAGTCACCACCACCGGCCGTTGCTGTGCGCCCAGCCGGTGTACCCGACCGCGCAATTTACCGATGGGGGTATCGGTCGCCAGCAGATTCTGCGCGGCAATGCGCCCCACGCACAGAATCACGCGTGGATTGACCAGTTCAATCTGCCGCGCCAGATACGGCGCGCAACTGGCGGCTTCCTCCGGTTTGGGGTCGCGATTGCTCGGCGGGCGGCACTTGAGCACATTGGCGATATAGACCTGTTCGCGCGGGAAGCCCATGGCTTGCAACATGGCATTGAGCAACTGCCCAGCACGCCCCACGAAGGGCTCGCCCTGACGATCTTCATCCGCGCCCGGCGCTTCACCAATCACCATCCATTCTGCATGGCGATTGCCGACGCCGAACACGGTCTGCGTACGCGTGGCATGCAATGAACACAGCGTACAGGCACGCACGGCATTGGCCAGTTCATCCCAATCCGCCTGCAACGCGGCGGCATCGTTGGTTGTGGCCGTCACCGGCATCGCCGCGGGCGCTTGCAGCGCAGACATTGCCGGCGCGACATCGGGATCGGGCAGGTCACGACGCACCCAGACATCGACATCCATCGCTTTGAGATATTGCAGACGTCTGGCGTCCATCAACCACATACCACCGTTGTACAACGACTCCGTCTTATGACTATGACGGTGAAGCCGCATTGCGTTTGCGCATCACTTTACGCCACAACCACAGCAGGGGTGCAGACGCAGCATAGCTGCCGAAAGTAATCAGCAAAGTCTCGGCCGGCCCGGCGGCATACAGCGCGTAAATCAGCGGCACCAGCACCAGATAAGCCACCGGCACCTTGCCGCGCAGATTGAGATCCTTGCCGCTCCAGAAGGAAAACCGGCTGACCATCAGGGCGCCGATGGAAGCAGTGACCAGAAAACCCAGCATCAGCGCCGGCAAACCGGAGACACCGTATTCACTGGCCACCCAGATGAAGCCTGCCACGCAGGCCGCCGCCGAGGGACTGGGCAGACCTTCAAAATAACGCTTGTCGCTGCTGGCCGCCTTGACGTTGAAGCGTGCCAGACGCAGCGCAGCGCACACCGCATAAAAGAACGCAGCCAGCCAGCCGAACCGTCCCCACAGCTTGCCGTATTCGGCAATCAGCACCACGCCCCATTGATAAGCTACGATGGATGGCGCCAGACCGAAAGCCACCATGTCGGACAGGCTGTCGTACTCCTTGCCGAACGCACTCTGGGTATTGGTCCAGCGCGCCACCCGGCCATCCAGACCGTCAAACAGCATGGCGATGAACACCGCCATGCCGGCGCGGGAAAAGTTGTGATCGATGGCCGCCACGATGGCATAGAAACCGGAAAACAAGGTGCCGGTGGTCAGCAGATTGGGCAGCAGATAGACGCCGCGGCCGGGCTTGTTCTCGTCGTCAGTCGGGGTGGATTCGGCTTCAAGACTCATGAGTGATGTAAATCCGGTGACCGGCCTGGCAAGGCCTTCGCGGCGCGCATGATAGCAGGCATGGCCGCAAACCAGACTCAAGCTAGAATAGCGGCCAGTTCCGGCATCAAAGGGCGGTTTACGATCCGGGTGCCGGCAACGAGAGGCCGCTCACGGAACCCGGCAGCCGCCTGTGCCAGCTTGACCTCGCCGTTCACTGCAACTGACCAACCTGGAATGATGCTGTCGCTTTCATCACTATCCCGCCTGTTGCTGGCTGCGCTGTTGTTGCTGTCCTGGACCGCACAGGCCGACCAGCAGCGTGATCCGGCGCTGGGTCCGCTACTGCAAAAGGCGCTCGACGACGGCCGCTGCTTTGAGGACAAGTTCGATCGCGCCGTGTGGTTCGCGGCCATGGAGCCCCGCCTGAAACGCATCATCCAGGACGATCAGGAACGCACGCTGATTCTCGAGCAGGTGCAATGCGAGGCCAAACGCCTGCAGTTGCCGCCGGGGCTGGTAATGGCGGTGATCGATGTCGAAAGCCGCTTCAATCGCTGGGCGATTTCTTCGGCCGGCGCCGTCGGCCTGATGCAGGTGATGCCGTTCTGGCCCAGACAACTCGGCATGCATAACAGCCAGCTGGTGGAAATTCCGCACAACATCCGCATGGGCTGCACCATTCTCAAATACTACCTGGAGCGCGAACGCGGCGATTACAGCCGCGCGCTGGCGCGTTACAACGGCAGCCTCGGCCGGCGCAATTATTCAGATCTGGTCCTGGTGCGGCTGGCCAATCACTGGCAGTTCAAGTAACCCAACCGCCAAGGATTACAAGGTGATAAAGCCGCTGAATGTCTGGATGGCCGTCTCCTGATCCAGACTCACCAGTTCAACATCCCGGACCTCCGCCGCTGGCGGGCCCTGCCACAACCACTGTGCCAAGGCCTCCAGCGCCGCCGCCTCACCCACTGCGATGACCTCGACCCGACCGTCCGGCAGGTTTTTGGCATGACCAACCAGTCCCAGACGCAGCGCCTGCTGACGCGTACTGGCGCGAAAAAACACGCCCTGCACCCGGCCTGACACCAGAAAACGCCGCGCGCTGCCGCTCATTGCATGGCTTGCCGACATGGGAAACGACTCGTGGTCCGTATTCATTCGCCCGGATGCTGCGCCTCGATAGCCTTGGTGCGCGCCTGCAAAGCCAGTTGTCGCGCCAATCTGTACTGGGCTTTTTTCAGGGCAGTTTCCGCCTGAGCCAGGGCGCTGCGGGCCTCCTGCAGCGACTGTGCGGCTTTCCCGTCGCCGCCAGCTCGCACTGCTGCTTCAACTGCCTGACGGGCATCGCTCATTTCCTGCACGGGCGCCACCGTACAGGCTGTCAGCACTGCCGCCAGACCTGTAGTTGTCAACAACAGTATCCAGCGCCGTAATAAGGTTGTCATTGCGTGGATCATGGAGCGTGTCTGCCGAACGCGGGTGACAGGAACGTAACAACGCATCCCGGCAGAGTCAACCGTACAAATCGTGTCTGCGGCTATGCCAGTGAGCATGGCGTGACTACAATCGTGGCCCGGCCAATCATCACCATTGCGAGCCCTGCGTGCCTGACATTCTGGTTTTGTATTACTCACGCAAGGGCGCCACCGCCGAGCTGGCGCGTCAGGTCTGTCGCGGCGTCGAAGCCGTTCACGGCATACACGCGCGCCTGCGCACTGTCCCTGCGGTGACCGCGGTGACCAGCCACATTCGCGAACCGGAAGTGCCCGGCTCGGGACCGCCCTATGCCAGTGTGGACGATCTGCGTGACTGCGCGGGTCTGGTGCTGGGCAGTCCGACACGCTTCGGCAACATGGCCGCGCCATTGAAGTTCTTCATCGACAGCACCAGCGCCCTGTGGGCCAGCGGCGCCCTCGTCAATAAACCTGCCGCCGTATTCACTTCCACCCAGACCATGCATGGCGGTCAGGAAAGCACCTTGCTCAGCATGATGCTGCCGCTGCTGCACCACGGCATGTATCTGGTCGGCCTGCCTTACACCGAAGCTGCATTGACGCGCACACAAGGCGGCGGGTCGCCCTATGGCGCCAGCCATGTCGCGCAGCAACATGCCACTCCCACGCTCACGGAAGATGAGAAGCTGCTGGCGCAACTGCTGGGCGAACGCGTTGCCCGTCTGGCTGCACAATTGACTCCGCATTCATAAATGACGTCTCGCAACTCACAACAGCAACGCGTGCGGCGCTGGGTGCTCTCGACCTGGACTCTGCTGTTCTCGCTGGTCTGCGCGCGTCAGTTGCAACAGGGAATCAACCTGGCGCAAGTGGCATGGGCGATTCTGTTTGCGCTGCCGTTGTTGCTGGCGCTGCCTGGGCTGATCCTGGGCAAGCGCTATACCCATTCATGGGCGACGCTGTGCGTATTGCCCTATTTTGTGGTCGGCATCACTGAAGCAGTGGCCAATCCCCAGTTGCGCAATTGGGCATTGTTCCTGCTGGGCGCATCCCTGCTGTGGTTTTTTGCGCTGCTGGCTTTTTTGCGAGTGACGCCCGTAAACGCAGCATCGCCGCCAGCATAGACAGGACAGCCTCTGCTGGCCATGCGCTGGTCAGCAGAGTGAGCAGGTATCAGCCGGCTTACTTGTGTCCCTTATCGGCACGCGCCTTGGCAATGATCTTGTCGGCGCGCGCCAGCAGATCCTCATAGTTTTTAGTGCCCTCGCTCAGCACTATGTACCTGCCATCGACTACCAGAGTAGGCGTGCCCTGCACCCGATAGGTCTTCATCTGTTGTTCGGCACGTGCCACGCTGGATTTCACGCCAAAGGAATTGTAGGCGGCAGTGAAATCGGCAGCGTTGATGCCCTGCTTGGCGATAAAACCGGTCATGCTCGCTTCGTCTATCAGCCTGACATTCTGGGCATTGATCGCATTGAAAATAAGACGGTCCATCTGCTCCAGCTTGCCCATCGCCTGCAGTGCGTAAAACGCCTGAACGCCGGGCACCCAGCTATTGCGCCCCAACGATACCGGTACGCGCTCGAACACCACATCCTTGGGCAATCTGTTCGCCCAACTGGTCACCACCGGATAAAAGGCATAGCAATGCGAACAATAGTAGGAAAAGAATTCGGTCACCACGACCTTGCCGGGGGTGCTGGTCGGTTGCGGCGGGCTCAGCAATTGATAGTCCTGACCTTCAACCGGCGCATCGGCCGCCCAGACCGGCATGCCGCAACACAAACACAGCAAGACAAACAAACGAATCAAACGACGCATATGCATCTCCCCGAAAAATAATGAGTGCAGCCCCGCACCGACATAAAAATGCCGGACTCAGTGACCAGCCAATCCAACCCTCAGACGACCATCAACAGGCTTGGTTCCGCCTACTTGAACACCACCGTGCGACTGCCATTCAGCAGGATGCGATGTTCAACATGCCATTTCACGGCGCGCGCGAGCACTGCACATTCCACATCACGACCGACCGCAGCACAATCCTCGACGCTCATGGCGTGATCCACACGCGCCACATCCTGCTCAATGATCGGGCCTTCATCCAGATCCTGGGTCACATAGTGCGCCGTGGCGCCGATCAGCTTGACGCCACGATCATGCGCCTGCTGATAGGGCTTGGCGCCCTGAAAGCTGGGCAGGAAGGAATGATGAATGTTGATGGCGCGTTCATTCAATTGCGCACAGAGCTGCGGCGACAGGATTTGCATGTAGCGCGCCAGCACCACCAGATCGCAGCGCTCTTCCTGAAACAGCTCCAGCAGTTTTTGTTCCTGCCTGTCCTTGCTGTCCTTGGCCACTGGCAGGTAGTGAAACGGAATGTTATGGGCGGCAGCCAACTGATAAAAGTCACGATGATTGGACACGATGGCCGGAATCTCGATGGGCAAGGCGCCGATGCGATGCCGATACAGCAGATCATTCAGACAATGACCGAACTTCGACACCAGCAACATGACTCGGTGTTTGACCGATGCATCGTGAATCGCCCATTGCATGGCGAACCGCCTGGCGATGGGCGCAAACAGATCGCGCAGCGGTTCGACATGCATCGTACGTTCCGGCGCAAAACAGACGCGCATGAAAAACAGCTTGTTGGCGGCGTCGCCGAACTGCGCGCTATCGACAATGTTGCATTGCTGATCGAGCAGGAAATTCGCGACGGCAGCCACGATACCAGTGCGATCCGGACAGGACAGGGTTAATACAAAGCGCTGCATGCTGAATTACCGGATGTTCCTGAAAACTATCTCTTGGGTCTGGAGGGACCAGGCCTGGAAGGACGATTGGAACCACCGCCGGCGCCGCGCCGTAAGGCCGCACGTTGTTGCGGGCCACGCGAACCGGATGTATCTGCGCCCGCTGCGTAACCAGGTTTGACGGGACGGTGCGCGCGCGTGGCTGCGCGTGCCTCCTGTGCAGTAAAACCCTTCCGTGACGCTGACGTTTCAATCTCGCTGCCATGACGAGCTCCTTGATCGCCAGCCCGCTTCGAGCGCGATGGCTGTCGGGCCGCATCCACGGGCATTTTCAACTGAGCCAGGGTATACAGGCTTTCAATCTGCGCAGGCTTGAGTGGCATATGCCGCGCGCGCGGCATTTCCTTGGTCAGCATGATGTCGCCAAACGCCACCTGCATCATGCGGCTCACGGTCAGACCGTTGCTGACGAACAAGGCACGCACCGCCGCGCGCTTGTCCGCACGGGGCATCGCCACCTTGTACCAGATGTTGCCGGATTCGTTATCGCCTTCCGGCGCGCTGTGGCTGACCGCCACCTCGCTGAACTCGATGACCTCGTCATCCAGCCGCAATACCTTCGGCAGTTCCGGCGCCGCCGCCACGCCCCCGCGCACATGCACGCGCACCATGTAAGTCGTCGGTATCTTCTTTTTCTGCCGGGTCAAGGCATAGGATAACGCGCCATCGTTGGTGAACAACAGCAGGCCGCTATCGCCAGGATGCATGGGATTGATGGCCACCCAGCGCGATCCACGCTGTACCGGCAAGCGTTCCTCAGCAGATTCTTCGATGATCTCCGGCGCGTGTTCGCTCGATTGACGCGCAGCGATGGGACGCTCGATGGGCTGGCCCTGCGGCTTGTGATAGGCAATCACCTGGACAACGGCAGTGTGTTCCAGCCGCTTGCCGATGTCCCTGCCGTCCAGTTGCACGCGATCCCCGGCTTCGTAGCGATCGCCGGTCCTGGCCAGTACGCCATTGATCAGGATGCGACCTTCCTCGATCCAGCGCTCGACTTCACGCCGTGAGCCGATGCCATGTTGCGCCAGAATCTTGTGCAGACGTTCCGACATGCGCTATTGCGCCTGCGCAGCGGCGTCAGGCTCTGCAGTAATGTCTTCAGCAACCGGTTCCACTGTTGCGGCGGGCCCGGCGTCAATGGCTTCAGCATCAGCCGCCTCTGCAGCCACATCCTCATTGGCCGCCGCGCCATTGTCTTCCAGCGTGTCTTCAACCGGCGCCGCCTCGCTGGTGTTGAATTCCAACTGCACGCCGATGGTTTCCACATCCTTGAGTTCAGCCAGCGAAGGCAATTGATCGAGACTCTTCAGACCGAAGTAATCCAGAAACTCCCTGGTGGTGGCCAACACTTCCGGGCGACCCGGCACTTCGCGATGACCGACCACGCGAATCCAGTTGCGGTCATGCAGGGTGCGCATGATGGATGCGCTGACCGCCACGCCACGGATCTCTTCAATTTCACCGCGCGTGATCGGCTGACGGTAGGCAATCAGCGCCAGCGTTTCCAGCAATGCGCGCGAGTAACGCGAAGGACGCTCCTGCCACAGGCGTGACACGAAATCGATGCAGTTGTTGCGCACCTGGATGCGCCAGCCACTGGATACTTCCACCAGTTCCAGACCGCGGCTCTGATAGTCCTCGCGCAGCGCCTGCAGGGCATTCAGCACCTGCTCCAGGCTGGGCCGCTCGCGTTCATCGAACAGCTCCGCCAGTTGCTGCGTGCTGAGGGGACGTCCGGCCGCCAGGATGGCCGCCTCGAACTGGCATTTCATTTCTATATCATTCATCGGCAGTCATTCCATCTCAGAATCCGGTTAAGGCGTTTCATCGGCAGGAGTCGATTCCGGCAACAATTTGGCCGCGTTGCCGGCATCCTCGGTACGCGCCTCATCGCCTGCATCAAGCTCGTCCTCGACCAGGTTTTCATCGGGTAATTCCGGTTGCGCCAGGGCCGCCTGGTTTTCCGCGTCGGCATCGCTGACGACGGCCGGCGCGCCGCGACGACCGCTGGCCTTGCATACATGCAGGGGCGCATAGGGCTCGGTCTGCACAATGTCGAGCATGCCTTCCTTCATCAGCTCCAGAATGGAAATGAAGGTCACCGTCACGCCCATGCGGCCTTCTTCCGGCTTGAACAGACGGATGAACTCGACGAACTCGGCCTGTTCCAGCAGGGCCAGGATTTCCGTCATGCGCTGTCGCTGCGACAGACGTTCGCGCTGGATGTGGTGATGACTGAAGTGCTCCGAGCGCTGCACCACTTCGCGGAAGGCCTTGAGCATTTCCGTGAGTGTCACTTCGGGATGCATTTGCACCACCCGCCGCTCGACCATTTCTACCATGGCCGGCAACACATCGCGATCCAGTCGCTGCAGGCGATCCAGATCATCGGCCGCTTTCTTGAAGCGCTCGTATTCCTGCAGACGCCGCACCAGTTCGGCGCGCGGATCTTCCTCTTCCTGTCCGTCTTCGCTTCGGGAACGCGGCAGCAGCATGCGCGATTTGATTTCCGCCAGCATGGCGGCCATCAGCAGATATTCGCCGGCCAGTTCCAGTTGCAGATTTTCCATGACGTCGATATAGCCCATGTACTGCCGGGTGATCTCGGCGATGGGAATATCGAGAATGTCCAGATTCTGTTTGCGGATCAGATACAGCAACAGGTCCAGCGGACCCTCAAATGCTTCGAGAAACACCTGCAGCGCATCGGGCGGGATGTACAGATCGCGCGGCACTTCGGTGTACGGCTCGCCCTCCACCATGGCAAACGGCATTTCCGTCTGTTGCGGCAGCGGTGACGCCACAGCCTCAGTCAACGCCGCTTGTTCGGCGGCGCGTTCTGCTTCGCTGCTGCTCAATTCATCTTCTGCCACGTGTTTCAGCTCGGAATTCATCTGGTTTGCCAACTTGCAGGCTGGATGACATCCCAGCCTGCGATATTCACCGGTAATTCATGCCAATGGCCTGGCGCACTTCATCAAGCGTCTGCCGCGCCACATCGCGCGCCTTTTCACAGCCTTCGGCAATGATGCCGCGCACCAGATCGTGATTCTCTTCGTATTCCTGGGCGCGTGTCCTGATGGCGTTGATTTCCGTCACCACCTTGTCGATCAGCGGCTTCTTGCAGTCGAGGCAGCCGATGCCGGCGGAACGGCAACCGTTCTGCACCCATTGCTTGGTGTCGTCATCGGAATAGATCTTGTGCAGATCCCACACCGGACACTGTTCGGGATTGCCGGGATCGGTACGTCGCACCCGCGCCGGGTCGGTCTGCATGGTACGCAGTTTCTTGGCCACACTGTCCGGTTCTTCACGCAGGCCGATGGTATTGCCATAGGACTTGGACATCTTGCGGCCATCCAGACCCGGCACTTTGGGTGTCGCGGTCAGCAGGGCCTGTGGTTCGATCAGGATGCTGCGGCCGGTGCCTTCCAGATATCCCAGCAGACGCTCGCGATCTGCCACCGTCAAGCGGGTGCTTGCTTCCAGCAAGGCATGCGCCTTGGCCAGCGATTCGGCATCGCCCTGCTCCTGATAGGCCTTGCGGAACTCACGATACTGGGCGGCGCGGCTCCCCAGGTTCTTCAGCGCCTTGCCAACCTTGGTCTCGAAATCGGTTTCGCGACCGAAGAGGAAATTGAAACGGCGCGCCACTTCGCGGGTGATTTCCACATGCGCCACCTGGTCTTCGCCAACCGGAACGAACTGCGGCTTGTAGAGCAGGATGTCCGCGCTTTGCAGCAGCGGATAGCCGAGAAAGCCATAGGTTGCCAGATCCTGATCCTTCAACTGTTCCTGCTGGTCCTTGTAGGTGGGGACGCGTTCCAGCCAGCTCAGCGGCGTGACCATCGACAGCAACAGATGCAGTTCCGAATGTTCTGGCACCCGCGACTGGATGAAAATGGTACAGGCCGCCGGATTCAGTCCGGCCGCCAGCCAGTCCACCACCATGCGCCATACCCGCGTTTCCAACTGGGTGGTGTCCTCGTAGCCCGTGGTCAGCGCGTGAATGTCGGCAATGAAGAAATAGCATTCATATTGGTACTGCAGCTCCACCCAGTTCTTGAGCGCGCCGTGGTAATTGCCCAGATGCAACTCGCCGGAAGGCCGCATGCCCGACAGGATTCTGTTATTCGCGTTAGGTGAACTCAAAGCTTGACCCTTGCGGCGGGTGGGGTTGGAAGCCACCTGACCGCATCCTTTTCAGTATTCCGGGAATGAGGTCGGCGATTATAGGGGTTCAGCCTGTTCGGGGCACGGCAACCTTGCGCAGGGGCGGGTTTCAAACCTGCCCCTACAGGAACGGGGCAGGATCACCTCGACCGCGCCGCAACACGATCGGCGCCGGTCCCTCCAGATCGATGACCGTCGTCGGCTCGAAGCCGCAATTACCGCCATCCAGCACGGCATCGACCCGGTATTTCAGCCGTTCCTGGATATCCCGGGCGTCGGTCATGGGCAGTTCGTCCCCGGGCAGCAGCAGGGTGGAGCTCAGCAGGGGTTCGTTGAGTTCGGTCAGCAACGCCAGGGGCACGGGATGATCGGGAATACGGATGCCAATGGTGCGTCGGCGCTCATGTTGCAGGCGCTTGGGCGTCTCGCGGCTCGCCAGCAGAATGAAGGTATACGCCCCCGGCGTATGCGCCTTGAGCAGGCGGTAGCTCTGATTGCTGACCTTGGCGTAAGTGGCGATTTCGGAAAGGTCGCGACACACCAGCGTGAAGTGATGATGCTTGTCGGTTTCACGGATGCGTCCAATGCGTTCCATGGCGTCCTTGTCACCGATATGACAGCCCAGTGCGTAACAGGAATCAGTGGGGTACACCACCACGCCGCCTTCGCGAATGATATCGACCGCCTGACGGATCAGGCGCGGCTGGGGATTCCGGGGATGAATATCGAGATACAGGCTGGGCATGGGTTCGTTTATGGACTTCGGTTCAGGTCGCCATCCGGCGTCAACCGCGCACCATGAGCGCGCCGGTCAAATGCTTCACGTATGATACGCGGCCTTTATCCCTGTCCGCGCAGCCATTCATGCAATTGTTGTTCGACTTCCTGCCCGTCCTGGCCTTCTTCATCGCCTACAAACTGGGTGGTATTTATGTGGCCACCGCGACGATCATGGTCGCCATGGTCGTCCAGGCGCTGGTGCAGTGGTTCCGGCAGGACAAGCTCAGTCCGATGATGCTGCTGTCCACCGTGCTGGTGCTGATCTTCGGCGGCATTACCCTGCTGATACGCGACAAGGCCTTCATCCAATGGAAACCCACAGCGCTGAACTGGCTGTTTGCCATGGGCTTCCTGCTCGCGCCTTATTTTGGCGGCCAGACGCTGGTACAGCGCCTGATGGGCGCCCAGATCACGCTGGAACCCCGCTTCTGGCGCATGCTTAACTGGATGTGGGTGAGTTTTTTCACCCTGATGGGCGCGCTCAACATTTATGTGCTCTATCAGTTCGACGAAGCCACCTGGGTGAACTTCAAGGTATTCGGCATGCTGGGGCTGACCGTGCTGTTCGTGATCCTGCAGGGACTGTGGCTGGCCGGCAAACTCCCCAAGGAGACCGACGGTCCGGTCAGCAAACACTCCGGCGACTCCCAGTAAATTAACGTGTCTTAACCCATGCACAGCCAACGCTATGACATCATCCGGGCGCGTTTGAACGCCACACTTCAGCCTGCTGCCCTGGTGCTGGAAGATGAAAGCCACCTGCATGCCGGCCATGCCGGCGCCGAAGGCAGCCGAGGTCATTATCGCGTACACATTGTTTCAGACCGGTTTGCCGGGTTGCGTCCGATCGCAAGACATCAGCTGATCTATCGCAGTCTGGGAGAGTTGATGCAGACCGACATTCACGCCCTGAGCATCACCGCGCAAACGCCGGAAGAAGCCCGGGACTGAGACACCATTTTCTGATTGCCGACATCGCTTAGTAAACGTTCCTTGCCAACATCCACATTCAAATCAATGGACAACAAAAGGCCCAACATGAAATACCGCTATGCACTTGCGCTTGCCCTCGCTGCCGCCACCACCACCGCCTGCTCCAAGGGCGGCGTAGAGGTCAAGCCGGAAGAATTGTTCGCCACCGTCAATGGCGAACAGATTTCCACCAAGGAATTCGATGCTTTCGTCAACGCCGTCAGCAATGGCAGCATCACTGCCGACAAGTTGACGCCTGAACAGCGCCAGCAATTGACCGACCGTCTGATCGGCATGCATGTGGCGGCTGCCGAAGCCGTCAAGGCCGGCGTGGACAAACAGGGTGACGCCGCGATGCAGTTGAACCTCTGGCGCACCAACATCCTCAGCGATGCCATGGTCAAACAATACATCGAACAACATCCAGTCACTGATGCAGAAGTCCAGTCTGAATACGACACGCAGATTGCAGCCATGCCGCGCGAATATCACGCGCGCCACATCCTGGTGAAAACCAGGGAAGAAGCCGATGCCCTGCTGAAACAACTGAAAGGCGGCGCCGACTTCGCCGCACTGGCCAAGAAAAATTCTCAGGATCCAGGCTCGGCCAGCAATGGCGGCGATCTGGGCTGGTTCTCGCCGGGCAGCATGGTCAAGGAGTTCGGTCAGGCCGTTGCCCAACTGGAAAACGGCAAGATCACCGAAGCGCCGGTGCAGACTCAGTACGGCTTTCACATCATCAAGCTGGAAGACAGCCGCGCACCCAGCCCGCCGGCGCTGAAAGACGTCAAGCCACAGGTGGAGAGTCTGGTGAAGAACAAGAAGATTGAAAGCTACCTGGAAACACTGCGCAAGTCAGCCAAGGTCGAAGTAAAGGCCGTGACCGCCGCCAGCAGTTCTTCAACCTCCAGTGAGGCCGCCAAGTAAACACGTACGATTTATCATCCAACGCTTTCAAGGCGCCGATCTTGCGATCGGCGCCTTTTTTGTTGTCGCAATCAACTCAAGCAGCGAGCCACCGCAACCGCATGCGCAAATGTACTGACATGGATGTGATTCATTTGCTTACGGTACAAGACTAAAGTGGCTGACAGAAAAATCTTATTCACATCAGCACGAGGTATTCATGATCCAGCAAGTTTCCGGCGACATCCTGCTCAGCAAGGCCCAGGTGATAGCCCATGGCGTTGCGCCCAAAGACCCGATGAATCAGGGATTGGCGCTGTCGCTGCATCAGAAATTTCCGGCCATGCACAAGGATTTTCACCACTGGTGCGCACAGCACAACGGCCAGCCCGGAGAGGCTTGGATGTGGGGTAGCACTAATGGCGTGCGCATCGTCAATCTGCTGACCCAGGAAGGTAGCAATGGTCATGCCGCCCATCCCGGCCGCGCCACCATCAAGCATGTTCGCGACAGCCTGCGCGTCCTGGCCAAGATGGTGAAGAAAGAAGCATTCACTTCGATTGCGCTGCCACGTCTGGCCACCGGCGTGGGTGGTCTGGAATGGCGGGATGTCTTGCCAGTCATCGAAGAACAACTGGGCGAACTCGGCATCCCCGTCGTGGTGTACAGCGAATTCCATGCCGGACAACAGGCGAAGGAAGTACTGGGCTGATGAAACCCGCCAGACGGCAGGCGCGGTGGCACCTGCCGTCAAACGCCTTTGCTATGGATCGATACCGATCGCACGCCGCACTAAAGATTCTGGAAATTGGGACCTGATCCTCCTTCGGGCGCTGTCCAAGTAATGACACCATAAGGATCTTTGATGTCACAAGCCTTGCAATGGATGCAATTAGCGGCATTGATGCGTAGTGTTCTTTTTCCCTGGCTTCCCTCCACCATTTCATAGACATTCGCCGGACAGAAGCGCTCGCAGGGATTGCCAAACTCATGCCCGCAACGCTCTGTACATATGGCTGGATCGGAAATTTTCAGATGTATCGGCTGAGACTCATCGTGTGCATTCCCGGAAAAAAATACTGACGACAAGCGATCGCGCGGCGGCAGACTGCGTGTCATCCAGGAACGCATTGGCGATTGATGTTCATCCAGTCGTTCAAGCCGGGCGGCATCATCGGCATGATTTGCCAATGTCCATGGCATATGCCCGGCAGTAACGGTCTCCAGGGCGCCGTTCAATAACACCCGCCAAAGACCATGTTTAAAGCCGGGTTTGATGTTGCGCACTCTATAAAGCTCACGGCCACCGACCGAAGCGCGCCACCGGGCATCGAAGCCCGCAGCGGTGGCGGCGATCACCACGTGCTCTGCAGCACAAACGCCGGAACGTATGGCCTGATGTATGCCCTTGATCTTCGGAACATTCAAAGTGCCGCCGGCATCGCCGATTAGTATTGCACCCGGCATCTCGAGCTTCGGCAAGGACTGCCAGCCTCCAGCTGCGATTGTTCGTGCTCCCGCTGCAAGAATTTCACCCCCCTCCAGGAGCGATCTGATCGAAGGGTGATGCTTGAACTGCTGAAATGCCTCAAAGGGTGAAAAGCGGGGGTCGCGATAATCCAGCCCTGCCACGTAACCGATGTACAAACGGTCCTGATTCAGGTGATATAAAAAACCGCCGCCATACGTTTTGCTATCGACTGGCCAGCCGACACTGTGCCGGATCAATCCGGTCTGTATGCGGCCCGGCGGCACTTGCCACAATTCCTTGAAGCCCAAACAGAAAGTGGGTGGCGATTTGCCTGCATCCAGAGCAAAGCGCTTAATCAACTGTTTCGCCAGCGAGCCCCTGCAACCTTCGGCAATGATTGTCGTAGTAGCAATCACTTCCACGCCCGCTGTGTAGTCAGATCCCTCCCTGCCCTCTCTATCGAGTCCCATGTCGCCGACACGTACTCCTTTCACCGCGCCTTCTTCAGTAAATAACGCCGAGACGCCGGCAAATCCCGGGAACACATCCACACCCAGGCTCTCCGCCTGCTGCGCCAGCCATGATGTGAGCTGGGACAGCGATATGATGAAGTTGCCATGATTGCGCATTTGCGGCGGCAATGGCAGGGCAAGCGCACGCCGACGAGTCATGAAGTGAAATTCGTCGCGGCATGCCGCCACTCTCATTCCCGGATAATGGTTGCGCCACTCGGGCAGTAATTCATCGAGCGGGCCCGGCTCCAGCACTGCGCCCGACAGGGAGTGCGCGCCGACAACTGCCCCCTTCTCCAGAACACAGATCGAGATATCCGGGTCCAGCTGTTTAAGACGGATGGCGCAGGCCAGTCCTGCCGGACCGGCGCCCACCACCAATACGTCATACTGCATCTGCTCTCGTTGAGTCATGTCTTGTCCACGATGGCAAACGGTTTATCGGCACACGGCGTTCCATCCTCAGATACTGCATACCGTCACCTACAACTGCCGCTCAAGCTCCGGAAGAATGTCAAACAAGTCGCCCACCAGGCCGACATCCGCCAATTCGAAAATCGGCGCTTCTGGGTCCTTGTTGATTGCCACTACAGTGCGCGCATCTCTTATCCCGGTGAGATGTTGAATTGCTCCGGAGATACCCACTGCAATATAGAGTTCCGGTGCAATGATTTTCCCCGTCTGCCCCACTTGCATGTCGTTGTCCGCGTATCCGGCATCTACGGCTGCGCGCGAGGCGGCAACACCCGCACCAAGCTTGTCGGCAAGGCTATAGATCATTCTGAAATTCTCGACGCTGCCGAGCGCACGGCCACCGGACACGACACGCGCTGCCGACTGCAAATCCGGTCGATTGCTTTGACCTCCGGATCGCGAGACAAAACGGGTATGCGCTGGCAATGCCTCGGTAACCGCGAAACTTTCAATGCTGGCATTGCCGCCTTGAGATGCAGCCTGAAACGCAGCAGTACGCACCGTCGCCATGAGCTTGTGCTCCGGTGACGCTTCAACTGTAATCACGGCATTGCCGGCATGAATTGGACGGCGGAATCGGTATGGCGACTCCACCTGTATCACATCGCTGATTAACCCCACTCCAAGCAATGCCGCCAGCCGTGGCATCAAGTCCTTGCCGAAAGTACTCGATGGTCCAAATACATGGCTGTAGCTCTCAACCAACACTGCCAGTGGCGGAACGAGTTGCGCAGCGAGCGGATTTGCAAACGCAGGGTGTTCCAGTTTGATGATGCGTGATACGCCAGCAAGCGTCGCCGCCTGCGCCGCAACTGCAGCGGCGTCATCCGCACAAACGACAATATCAACAGGAACATCACCGAGCCGGGCCGCACAATCCAAGCATTTTGCAGCACCGGGACTGAGCTGGCCCTGAAAATGCTCCGCTACGATCAGCGCCTTCAGCATCACAATACTCCACGCTGCCTGAGCACGACGACCAGTGAGGCGACATCCTGGACCATCACGCCTTTGGGTCGGGGCGGAGGCGGTGCCGTGAAAACAGTGCGGAAGCCCGGCGTCATTCCAATGCCCAGTTCAGCAAGAGAAATCATGCTCAGCGGTTTTTTCTTTGCCTTCATGATTTCTGGCAGCTTTACGTAGCGAGGCTCATTAAGCCGCAGGTCGGCAGTGACCACCGCCGGCAAATCCACCTCGATGGTCTCCAGCCCTGAATCCACTTCGCGCGCCACCTGCACCTTGCCTGCCTCGATATGCATCCTGGAAGCAAAGGTTGCCTGAGGACGACCCCAAATTGCGGCCAGCATCTGCCCGGTTTGCCCGTTGTCGTCATCGATGGCTTGCTTACCGAGCAGAACCAGAGCGAAGTCTTCGCGCTCAATCAGTTTGTGGAAAATTCTTGCAGCCAGGAGCGGTTCAACAGGATCATCCGCATGGACCAGAATTGCCCGATCCGCACCCATTGCCAGCGCCGAGCGTAATTGTTGCTGGGCATCGTTAACGCCAATGCTGACCACCACCACTTCGCTCGCCATGCTCATCTCCTTGATGCGCAAGGCTTCTTCAAGAGCGATTTCATCAAACGGATTGATTGCCATCTTGACGCCATCTTTATCGATGCCGGAGCCATCCGCTTTCACCCTGATGCGGGTGTTGTAATCGACGACGCGTTTTATCCCGACCAATATCTTCATGATGGCTATATATTTGCGAACTGTGATTCAGTGATAGCTGACGACATGAATGCCACATACATGTATGGGCATTCGCGAATCATGACCAACTGGCGGCTCACGCGTCTGGGGGCCTGCCAGCAGCAAACAATTCATCAAGCTTGTCTTCGTAAGCGTGATAATCAAGATAGCGATAAAGGTCGCTGCGTGTTTGCATCGAGGACAGAACATTCTTTTGGGTGCCATCGCGACGGATTGCCTGATAGGTGTTGAGTGCGGCGGCATTCATCGCGCGATAGGCTGAGCAGCAATGCAGCACCATGTCCACGCCCACCGCTCCCAGCTCATCCCGGGTGTATAAAGGCGTCTGGCCGAATTCAGTGATGTTGGCGAGAATGGGAACCTTGACCGCATCCTTGAAGCGTCGGTACATGGCCAGCTCCGTCATGGCCTCGGGAAAAACCATGTCCGCACCGGCCTCGACACAAGCTATCGCCCGTTCAATCGCCCTGTCGATTCCCTCCACGGCCAGTGCATCGGTACGCGCCATGATGACAAAGTCGTGATTCGTTCTGGCATCCACTGCCGCCTTCACGCGGTCCACCATTTCGTTCCTGGATACGATCTCCTTTCCCGGACGATGACCGCAACGCTTGGACTGTACCTGATCCTCGATATGCAATCCCGCTGCGCCGAACTTGATAAATGACCTGACAGTGCGCGCGATATTGAAAGCGCCGCCCCAACCTGTATCCGCGTCCACCAGAAGCGGCAATGAACAGGCATCGGTGATGCGGCGAATATCCGTCAACACGTCATCCATGGTGCTGATGCCGAGATCCGGCAAACCCAGAGAATTCGCAGCAACCCCACCGCCGGACAGATAAATGGCCCGGAATCCGCTGACCTGTGCCAACCGCGCTGTATACGCGTTGATTGTGCCGACGATCTGCAGAGGATTTTCCTCGCATAATGCCGCCTGAAGCGTCGTCGCGGGTGTTAACGCCATACCATCCATCTCATACACGATTCTCGCCACATGAACTCTTCCTGGATCACGCGAAAGTCATTGCACACCCGCCAGCGTTCCATGCCGACGGGACTCGGACTCTCGCCGGTTGATAACAGATCAGAAACGGACAGAAATGGAGGCACCATAGGTTGCCGGCATTCCCGTGAATCGAGAAGTGATGTCAGCGATCTTGTAGGCATTGCTCCAATAATATTTGTTGGTCACGTTGCGTCCCCACAAGGTCAGCCGCCACTTGTCGCTACTACTGGCAACACCTGCGCGCAGATCCAGAAGCGTATAGGCATTCACCCCGAGAATCTCGTACTCACCCAGCGCTGAATTTGTCCTGGAATGATAGGTGAGACCACCGCCACCGAAGCCATTGAGTGAATTGCTCAGCGACCAGGTGTATTGGGCATCTGCCACAGCCTGCCACTTCGGCGTATTGGGGAAGGACTCTCCTTTGAAGTTTTTCTGCACTCCATAAGGATCAAAATTGGTGAAATCGTCGATATAAGTTTTCAGGTAGGTGCCGCCAACGCTCAGCTTCAGTCCTCGTACCGGAGTCCAGTTCACTTGCAATTCGGCGCCCTTGACGCTGGACTTGGGAATATTGATGAGATTGTTGAGTGGTCCGAATATGTTGGGATTCAACACAACGCTGCCCTGAATCTGCTTATCGCTGTAGTCGTAGTAAAAGACAGCGCCATCCACTTGCAGCGTATGATCCAGCAACCCCAACTTGAAGCCCGCTTCATAGGCCAGCAAGCCTTCCTGGCTTGCTGGCAGGTTCTGGGCCGTGGATGTGGTCGGCAGCGTCGGGAAGCTTCCTGATTTGTAGCCTTTGCTGATATTGAGGTAGAGCAGTTTGCCTTCGGCAGGCTTGAAGTCCACGCCCGCGCGCCACGAAACATTGTTTTGATCCAGTTCCTGGTGACTGATGCCGGGCTGAAGATTGGCATCAAGCGTCGTGCAAGAACCCGGCGGAAAGGAGACCGGCACGCTCAAGGAACCCAAAATGATGCTCAACCCCTGACCAAGACCACCATTGCCCGAATTCCCGGTGCAACCGTCAAAGGTGATATTGGTCTTGGTGTAACGCACGCCGCCGTGAACGGTAACCCGGTCGCCGAGGTCATAGTCCAGGTTGCCGAAAGCCGCACTGGTCTTGAATCTTTGTGTTGCATAAATGGGCGTTGCATCCGGAGTCGGCACGCTAAAAACGATATTGAACGACCTGAACCCGGAAGCATCGGACGCATTCAGATATTGCGCTTCATAGACACGGTTGGACTCGTGAATGCCGCCAACTATCCAGTGAGCGCTGCCACTCTCCCCGGACAGCCGCAGCTCCTCGGAAAAGGCATTGATGGTGCCGACATCAACGGTATCCGCGAGCTTCAGGGCGGTACCATCCGGATCGACGACATCGTTCTGCTTGTAGTGGGAATATGATGTCAATGATGTAAGAGTCAGGTTGTCCTGAATGTCGTAGTCGATGCGCGCCACGCTTTGAAATTGGGTATCGTCATGACTGGGGTTGAGACCCGCAGTCCAGTCAGCCACGCGCGCATTCTGGTTCGCCAGCGGCAGGGTCGATAATGCCGGACTGACAAACGGGGGTATCAGTGGATTAACCTGGACAAGCTGCGCTGCCTGCGCATCGGATTTGTCATTGAAACCGCTAAGGGTGATCTCCGTCCTCACGCTATCGCTGGGACGCCAATCGAGAACAAACCTGCCCTGGGTGAAATCCTTTGAGCCCAGTTTTTCATTTCGGGTGGAGCTGTATTGCCAGTTGCCCGAACCTTCGTGACGAAGCGCAACACGTGCAGAAAGCGTTTCCGCCAATGGTCCGGAGACAAAACCACCGACATTCCAGACACTGTAGTTGCCATAGCTGGCATCGACACCGGCTTCGAATTCCTTGCCGGGCCTGGCGGCGATGTAGTTCACTGCGCCGCCAGTCGAATTGGAACCGAACAAGGTGCCTTGGGGCCCCTTCAGCACTTCGACCCGCTGCAGGTCAAAACCGGCGCCGCGGGTCATGGTGGAAAATGGCAAAGGCGCCTCATCGACATACACGCTGACGGTCGGCGCCGCACCGATGCTGTAATCATAGAAACCCACGCCACGCAAACTGTAAACAGGCGCACTGTAAGCCGACTGGGCGAAGGTGAATCCCGGGATCACCTTGGCCAGATCGCTGGTATTGGCAATGCCTTGCTCGAGCAATTGATCGCCCGTCATCGCGGATATCGACATGGGCACGGAGTTGATCGACTCCGATCGTTTCTGGGCAGTGACAACAATTTCCTCGAGCCTGACTTCATCGCTTTTAACACCATCGTTCGATGTCGCTGCGAGCGCTGGCACATGACTGAACGCCAGCAACGATCCCAGAACAATCGACGCATTCCGATACGGCTGACTGCCCGTGATTCCGCACACTGAAGACCTGGCTAGCTGAGTATTCATGAATATTCCCCTGGATCATGCAAGTTATTTATCTCTGTCTGCAGAAATGCAGCCAACATCGGGCATCCAGACATCAATTTCTCAACATCATTTAAAAACCAACTCTGAATTGGTTACCGTACAGAACCTGCCAAGGCTCGCGATCGAGTTGCGATGCTCTTCTGCAGAGTGCGCCGCACAGCAATCCTCGAACAACACCATCTCAAGGTCCCGGTCATGCCCATCGCGGATGGCGGCCTGAACGACTGCCTGGGTACTCACGCCGCTGCAATAGATACGTTCGATTCGCTCGGTGCGGATCAGAAGTTCAAGTGCCGTGCCGAAAAAAGGAGAAACACGATGTTTGACCACATCCCAGTCACCCGCCGTAGCGCCAAGGGATTCGTGAACCTGGGCGCCCCAGGAACCCATTTTCAGGATGCCGTTCTTGCGTATGGGACCGAACACTGGCGACCGCGGATCAATCTCCCGATGATCCGCACTGAACGCCACTCGCACAAAGCCAACCCTGCATCCCGCTGAACGCGCTCTGGCGATGGCCGCAGTTGTCCGCATGATGATGTCGCGCTCGATGATCTGTCGCCCAAGAGGCGACGCGCCGCTGGCGCCTTCCGGGTGCACGAGATCGTTCTGCATATCAAGCACTAAATAGAGACTGTTCATTTTCCCACCGCATCACAAGAATCGTTTCAATCGCACCATAACGCGCCGTTGACATCTAAAATTTCGCCGCTGATGAACCCCGCACGATCCGACAACAAGAAAGCGACGGCTTCGCAGACATCGTCAGCCCGCCCCATTCGGCCCAATGGAATCAAGTTCTTCAGTGTCTCGGGAAACACTGTCGTCATGGGCGTCTGGATGGGACCGGGCGCCACGGCGTTAACACGAATCCCATATGGTGCGAATTCCTTTGCCATGAAAAATGTCATGGCGTGTACGGCCGCTTTCGACATGCCATAGGCAACGTTGGCCGCCACCTCAAGCTCGGCCGGCTCCAGCCAGGAACGTGCATTGCCGCCATTCTTGCCAACCACCGAACCCATGTTCACGATGGCTCCCTTGCGACGCGCAACCATGCGTCTGGCGACACTCTGGCATGGCAACAAACTGCCCTTGATGTTGATGCGCATCACCCGGTCGTACTCGGCCTCTTCAAGCGCGAGCGCGCTGCCCAGGGAAGTCACTCCGGCCACATTGACCAACCCGCTGATAACACCCAGCGTGGATTCAATGTCATTGACAGTGTCTTCAACCGCCATGCGATCAGTCACGTCACATTGCCGCCAGTCAAGTCCCGGCATTTCGCCAAGCTCGGCTGGCGCCCGTGCCGGCACATCAACGCCCACAACCCTCTGGCCGTCGGCCAACAACCTGCGACAAATGGCAGCGCCAATGATCCCGGCTGCGCCGGTCACCACCACCGTGCTCACATGCGCCTCATGCCGGCGTGCCGCCATGTGCTTCCCGTCGCTTGCCGGCTGCTGCAAACAATGCACCCAGTCGACCGAATACCAGCGCCTTCAAGACCGAGGTCGCGCCGGTGTAATTGTCGAAATACATTCCTACCGTCTCACCGGCGGCATACAGTCCACCGATGGGATTGCCATCACCATTAAGCACCCGACCGTTGGGATCGATCTTGAGACCGCCAAAAGTAAACACGTTGGCGGATACAATCGGATAGGCAATGTAGGGCGGACGATCAAGCGGATAGGCCCAATTGCTTTTTCGCGGTTCAATGCCCACGGTGGACTGGCCATCAAGTTCGAGCGGCCGAAAGGCGGCAGTACGACAACCAGCGTTGTACGCGTGCACAGTTGCAACCAGTGCGTGAGCCGGAATATCCAGTTTTTCAGCCAGCAGATCGAGTGTCGGTGCTTCAATCGCCGGCTGGTCGGTACGAATTCCGAGTCTGTAGTTGGGTATGTCCTTGACGCGCTGATCGAGAACAACCCACGCCATTCCCTCGGGCTGCTCAAAGATACGGCGGGTCACCCGCTCGTACCATGCATCGACGGTACCCGGCGCTTCGTCGGTAAAACGCTGACCGTGACGATTGACCAGCACTCCATAGGGAAAGATGAAAATGGAGGGTTCCGATACGCCGGAACGTGGATCGACAGGCTCCGCATGGTAGCTGCCGAACTCTCCTGCCGGCGCCGCACCGATGGCCAGCGCCATGGAGATACCCTCGCCACGATTGTAGAAACCGCCCTTGCATACCGGACGCAGATAGACCGAGCGCGGGCCGATGTAACGCGCCAGCATTTCCGCATTGCCTTCAAAACCACCGCTGGCAAGCACTACGTCGCCCTGAAACTCCATCGTGCCTTGCGTACGACTGACTGCACGGATGCCCGTAACCATATCGATGTCGCTCAACAACAATTCACGTCCCGTGGTCTCATAAAAAAATTCGACGCCCAGTTGTTCGGCACGCGCGGCAAGCACATCGACCATGGCCAGCCCGCCGCCGACAGGCAGCAGGCGCGGCTGTGATTTCGTGAGAAACTGCGTCGGCAGAAAATCGAAACGGATACCAAGATTCTGCAGCCATTCGATCGTCGCCGGGACCGCTGCAGAGAATGATTCGATCACGCCGACATCGGCGAACGGCAGCGCCTTTGTCTGCGCTGACCAGCTGCTGCGTTCTTCCGCCATTTCACCAACCAGATCAGGGTCGAGATAATGGCCGGAATTGGCTGCCAGCAAGGTCTCGAAATCGTCGGTGACTTCATGATGACTCTTCATGCGCAGATACGCTTCGGTAAAGCGAGTCTGGCCACCGCGTTCGACAGCCGTCGCGCGCTCCAGCACTGCAACAGAAAGGCCCTGCTCGGCAGCGGCAACCGCTGCGGAAAGACCCGCTGCACCGCAACCCATCACGACGACGTCGAAGTATCGCTTTTGCACGTCAATCGAACCCCTTTATCAATTCCGGGCAAATGCTAGGTTGAAGCGCTCGATTTAACGAGGTCGGCGACTCTAATAGCTTATTTGCAAAAACCGAACGAGCAGCCTTGAACATGACCGGCAAGATCAATATGCCGCGAGCTCAGGCATCGATACGCGAATCATCAACTTGCCGTCGTTGCTGCCCGTCAGAAGCAGCTTCAATGCCTCGGGAGCCTGTTCCAGGCCGTCAATGATGTGACTGCGGTTCAACAGCTTCCCCTCGGCAAAAAGCCGATGCAGGATGGCGTCGAATTCAGCATATCGGGCGGCAAACTGCGGGACGACAAACCCCTGAATACGCCCCTGTCGATAGATCAGCTGCGGCAGGTTGCGACAGCCATAGGCCTGGGCCGGCTCTGCCAGGTCGTACTGCGACATCGCGCCACATATGACGATGCGGCAACCGACTGCCATGTTGGCAAGCACGGCATCCAGAATGGGACCGCCGACATTGTCGAAATAAAGATCGACGCCATCCGGACAAGTGTCATGCAGCGCTTGATTGATATCCTCACTCTGGTAATCGATTGCCGCATCCAGCTTGAGTTCTTGCAGGAGAAACCGGCATTTATCCTGTCCTCCGGCTATCCCTATCACTCGACAGCCATGGGCTTTAGCGACTTGTGCGGCCAATGAGCCGGTCGCGCCGGCAGCGCCCGAAACCAGCACTGTATCTGAAGGCTTTAATGCGCCTACCTCGAGCATGCCGATGACGGCAGCACGGCCGACATGAGAGAAAACTGACAGGTAGCTCTCCAGCGGCAGGCCCGGAGCAGGATCTATCCGCTGCAACAAGGCGATATCGGGAATGGAATAGAGCTCCCATCCCCACAGACCTGTTACGAAATCGCCGGGCGAAAATTCGGGCGCCCTCGATGTCACTACCACCCCCACCGCCACACCCAGCATCACCTTGCCGACCGCAAGCGGCAGATACATGGAATGCGATTCCAGCTTCAGCCAATTGCGGCTGGTCGGATCCAGCGAAAGAAAAATCGTGCGCACCAGCACTTCGCGATCGCCAAGCGCCCGGATGCTGCCTTCTTGCCACCGCAGGCAATCGGTTTCGTATTTGCCGCGCGATGGCCTGTCGATCATCCAGCTCTTGTTATGCATGTGCTTTGTCCTGGCTTGTGACACGACCGGATCACAGCGCGGTGGGTCAACGGCCCAGAAATTCCAGCAGCAGCCGGTTGAATTTCGATGCCTGTTCCCATTGCCCCCAGTGCCCACACTGTCCGAATACGTGCAGCTCAGCATTCGGCATCAGCGTGACCAAACGCAAGGCATGATCCAGCGGCACAAAGCGATCATCCCGTCCCCAGGCAACCAATGTCTCGGCACGAATCTCCGCAAGCCTGAATGTCTGGTCCTGAACCACCCGTCCCTTGCTCGCTTCGGTACTCGTTACGAAATTGCTGAGGTGCGCGAGGTTCGATGTAATGTTCTGATAACGCTGTTCGAGCAATTCATCAGTAAGCGTGCGCGCATCAAAGACGAATGCCTCCATCAAGCGCTGGAAGTTTTCCCGTGTCGGGTTGCGATAAAGAGCGAAGAACAGTTTCATGCCTTCAGTTGGCAAAGGCTGGAAGAGGCTGTGATAGCCGGCGCCCGCACCGATCAGGATCAACCGTTTGAGCCGATCGGGGTGATCGATGGCAAATGCAATTGCCGTAGCGCCGCCAAGTGAATTGCCGACAACATGCGCCGACGCAACGCCAAGACAATCCAGCAATCCCAGCAAGGCTTGCGCATTGAAAGCGTCACGCGGCCCATCAATCGTCACGGCATCGGACTTATTGAATCCCGGCTGGTCGAGCAGGATGACCCGATATCCTGCCAAAACCAGTGCATCCACATTGCGGTAGAAATTGCTCCAGCCGCTGGCGCCCGGCCCGCCGCCATGCAACATGACCACTGCCTCGCTCCGGCCTGCGTCATTGTAATGAAGACGCAGGCCATTGACGGTGGCGTAGCGGCTGGTTTCCGCTTCCGTCAGGGTAGACACGGCTCAGGCTCTCAGGCTCAGGCGCAATCGCGCGTGAACGACAGCGGCGGCAGTGGTTCTCCCAGCAGGTATCCGCCGAGGAGACCCGCATTGTCGTCGGCGTTCTGCGTGATGTGATTCGCCGCGGCAATGGTGTCACGCAAAATACGCTGCAGCGGATTGGACAAAAATATTCCGCGCGCCGAGGTTGCCTTGAACAACAGCATGACGGCTTCTTCACATTCCCGGCCAACACGCGCCAGATCGAGAATGACCGGCACACGTTCTTCTATCGGCACCAGTTTTCCAGCCGTGACGTAAGCGCTGGTCTCACTGGTGATTTGCAGAATCCGCATCCGCGAGGAACGCACGCGCGCCACGGCATTGCCCAGTCGGTCCTTGACATAGTGACTCAATGATGCGGCATTGCCCAGATTGTCCTTGCGGACTTTCATCTGTTCGATGTAAATGTCGATGGCGCCTTGCGCAAAGCCGACAATGACCGACGAAACTGCGCTCCAGAATATCTGGTTGAATGGATACAGATACATCGAACCGCGATCATTCAGCCGGTAGTCAATCAGACTGTGGCAACGATAGTCCGGGACAAAGGCTTTCTTGATCACCAGGCTCTTGCTGCCTGTACCGGCAAGACCAAATGTGTGCCAGTCATCGAGGATGGTGTAATCGCTGCGATGAACCACCAATGCATAGCGGTCAGTCGGTTCGCCGCTCTCGGTGCGCGGCGCGGCGCCGATGAATGCCCACTCGGCATGATCACAGCCGCTGGAAGTACGCCAGGTGCCTTCCAGCGTCCAGCCGCCATCGACACGGGTCAGTTTGCCGAACGGCGGATAGGAAGAAGCGATCAGTACGGAATTATCCCTGGCCCAGATCTCGTCGCCGGCACGCAGATCCATTGAGCCGAACTCCCATTGATGCACGCCCAGGATCATCATGTTCCAGGCGCTGCTGGAACAGCCGCGCCCCAGTTCCATCAACACCTTGAAAAACACGGCCGGATTCATCTCCCAGCCGCCCCAACGCCTGGCCTGCAGGATCTTGAAGAATCCGGCACGCTTGAACTCGGCAATCGTCTCTGGTGGCACCGAGCGGCGACTCTCAACTTCGTCAGCACGAGCTCGTAACATGGGAATCAAGGCGCGGGCGCGTTCGACGAGCTCTGCTTCGGTCGGAACGGCATCCGCAGTCAGTGGCTGTTGCATGGCATTCATTGATTTACTCCCAGTATTCTGGCCATCCGAGGCCGGATGGATTGGATTGAGGACAACTAGATAGCGGACTGGCCATGGGCAACATGGCTTGCGGCAGCGTCGCGAACTGACCATTGAAGAAAACAAGCGGACCGGTAGTCGGATCGGTGATGGCAACGGCCAGCACTTCGCACAGGAAGATTGCATGGGTGCTGGCAGGTATTTCTTCCACCACCCGGCAATCGAAGCTGGCCAGTGCATCGGCCAGCACCGGCGCGCCCGACCGGCCTTTGACCCAGATACCTTCGTTGAATCGTTCGGCGCCCTGTACGCCCGGCACCATGCCGGCGAATCTCCGTGCCAATCCATCCTGGGACGCAGCCACCACATTGATACTCAGCGCAGCGGATCTGGCGATGATCTCGTAGGCGCGAACGTTATGATTGATGCAAACAATCAGACGCGGCGGCTCGGCAGTCACCGAGACCACCGCCGTCGCGGTCAGGCCGGCACGATCCCCGGCAAATTCAGATGCAATGATCGAGCATCCGGCAGCGAGGAAGCGCATGCCGGTTTTGTATTCCGCCCCAGTGGCTGCACCATTTACGCCGGCGTTGCCAATGGAGCTTTCTTCACGCCGGGTAATGGCGTTCATGCGCACTGGCCCGTGCGCAGATACCGGACCATCACGGCGTTGAACTCGTCTGGCGCTTCGTACTGGGGCCAGTGCGCCGCATCCTGCTTGAGTACATACAGCGAGCCGCGCTTCAATCCAGGCAAGGCCGCTTCAGCTGCAGCCACATCGTGTATCGGGTTATAGCGTGTCCATAACAGCAGGGTCTCGCATTCGATGCGACTCAGATCGAGCATGTCCGGCTTTCCCGCGCCGCTGGCGACGTTGGCCAGTCGCTGCATCACCAGCGGCGCCGATTTCTGATAATCCGGCTGGGAATAAATCCACAAACGCGTCTGGATGACTTCGTCAGTGAGCAGTCCCCAGTTCTTCTCATAAATCAGCCACTGCATGCGGGCGCGCACGCTGTCAAAGGTAGGGGCCTTGCCGACGTTTTTGGCGGTGAGATCGGCAAGATCCTTGAGATCCTGTCGTCCCTGGTCCGTTACGATCGGAATGCCACCGGTGGTATTGAGAACGGCGCGCAGGACGCGCGCCGGGTATTTGGTCGCAAACGAACCGGCAACCAGCCCACCAAGAGACTCGCCCGAAATATGGGCCTTCTTTATACCCAATACATCCATGAGTTCGCGCAACTGCTCAACATAGGTATCGATTCCATACTCTATATCCATGCGTTTAGCGGACAATCCATGTCCCACGAAATCGAAAGCAATCGTGTGGAAGCTGCCTCCCAGAGCGACAACATTGGGCGCATACGCCTCAATATGTCCGCCGATGCCATGCATCAAAAGCAGCGCTTCGCGCTGACCATGCCCCGTCTCGGCAATGCGTGTCCGCCCATAGGTCGGCAAGTCGACATAGCGGATTTCCGCGCCCAGAAAGTCGGTCCACAAACTCATATCGTAGTCTCCTTAACTGCGGCGATTCACTGGCTTTGAGACCGGCGATCATGTCCCCAGTCGCTGAACTTGTTATAGGACACGACTTTCCAGTCGGCATCGTCGATCACGATGCCGCCAAACCCCACCTCAAGACCGAAACCTGATGGCGTCCGAACATAAAAGGAGAACATCTGGTCATTGGGATGATGGCCCAGCCCCAGAATGAAAGGCACGCCGGCCGCAACACAGCGGTCGTAGGCCATGCCGACATCGTTCATGTTGTCGACTTCGATCATGATGTGATTGATGCGCTTGGCGCTGGGAATCGCGGCAGTAGCCAGCGAATGATGACGACCGGTCACGGTATGGAAGAAAGTCGCATCCGCCACCACCACGCCAGGCTCCACTTCATGACGGATATAGTCACTGATGCGCAAACCAAGCATGTCGCGATAAAAACTTACCGATGCACTGTAGTCGCGGGCAACCGGCAAGATGTGACCGACGCCAAGACGACCGGTACGGAATCCACCGAGCAGGTTCTTGCTGCGAAACGGATTCGAAATCAGCGCCACGGTCGCGCCGAAATAGAATTCATGCCGATAGCCATTCGGATCATCGAGCAGATAAAGCTTCTCGACATGGCGTTGCGATGCCTGTTCGCGGCTGGCAGCCGTGACATGCGCGCCAGCCTGCCTGAGCCGTGCGACAAACTCTTCGAGTTCACGCTCGGTATCCAGCTCCCAACCGGCGACGATGAGGTCATCGTCGGAGCCCTGCTCGAGCACGATGCGTTGTTCCAACTGGTCCATGCGCAGCGCCAGAGAACGTCCGGCATCGTAATGGCCTGCCATCAGACCCAATGTATCGACCGCAAAGGCATGCCATGCGGGCAGATCGCTGACCTGAAAAACGACATATCCGAGATTGGAAATATTGGCCACGGCCGTACTCCTCAGCAATGCAGCGTGAGATGGCGGATGGACGCGGTGTATGCAGCGCTAACGCATGCATGATCTTTGGCTGATGAGCCAGTCATAGCGTATCCCCCGATCCTGTTGTGCCCGCGTCATTAAGCGCCGGCTTGATTTACATGTATGCAGCTCCTGTGCCAGGGCTTCCGTTCTCAACCAAACAGAACCATGGCATATGCTAACTAGCTGACTGGCCGTACAAATTGCCTGTATATCCGTTTTTCTAAGCGGCTGAACAATTGCAGGAAGAAACCCGCCTGTTGATGATTTGATGAAATCGTTGTTCTTGCCCGGGAAATTAATGCATGATTTTATTAACGCATAACTATTATTCAGCTCATAAGCAATCGCTGTGAGAGAGGGGCCAATGACCACCATTTCCAGCAAGCCAACGGTGAAATCCCGCCGGCGCGCCCATAAGCCGGACATCGCCACCAGTATCCGTTCGCGGATTCTCAAGATGCACGATCTGGCGGATCGACTGCATTTCAGTCCGAACGAAGGCCTGATCTGGCTCGATGATCGCCGCATGATCCTGCTGCACAGCGAAGCATTCGGAACGCTGCGACGGGAACTGGTGGATTCGTTGGGCGCGAACACCGCACGTGGCTTGCTGACACGTGTCGGCTATCTTGCGGGCGCTCGCGATGCAGAGCTCGCATGGAAGACATATGGCGAACGCTCGGAACTTGATTTCATGGCCGCTGGCGCGCAATTACATGCGCTCGAAGGCATCGTCGCCGTTGAACCTATCCGTACCGAGATCGACAGCAGCCGGGGGCATTGTTACGCTGAATTCATCTGGCATCGCTCCTTTGAAGCGGAAACGCATGTGCGCAATCATGGCATTGGCAGCGAACCCGCCTGCTGGATGGAAGTTGGCTATAGCTCCGGTTATCTGAGCACGCACATGGGCAAACGCATTCTGGTGCGCGAACTGGAGTGCGTTGCGACCGGGCACCCGCATTGCCGCGCACTCGGGCTGCCCGTTGAAGAATGGGACGATCCCGAAATCGAATTGAGCTACCTGCAACCCCAACCGGCGTCCGTCCCTCTCAAAGCGGCTGTATTCGCACCGGTAACAACCAGCACAGCGCAACCGCACTCCGAACCGAACCAAAATGAAAACATGGTGGGCGCCTCTGCCGCTTATACATCCGTGCTGCATCGTTTGCGACGGGTTGCCGCCACCAATGCAACGGTGCTGTTGCTCGGCGAAAGCGGCGTTGGCAAAAGCGTATTCGCACGCGAAGTGCATCGTCAGAGCCGTCGCCGGGACCAGCCGTTTGTCGAAGTGAACTGTGCAGCAATCCCTGAATCACTGATGGAATCCGAATTATTTGGCGTCGAACGCGGCGCCTATTCGGGTGCAGTCGCAGCGCGTCCCGGACGCTTTGAAATATGCAATGGCGGTACGCTGTTCCTGGACGAAATCGCAACCTTAAGCCCGACGGCACAGGGCAAGTTGCTGCGGGTGCTGCAAACCGGCGAACTGGAACGATTAGGCAGCACCAAGACCGTCAAGGTGGATGTCCGGGTCATTGCCGCCACCAACGAAAATCTCCAGCAGGCCGTTGCCCAGCAACGATTCCGGGAAGATCTTTTTTATCGCCTCAACGTATTCCCGATCACGATAGCTCCCCTGCGCGAACGCCGGGAAGACCTGCCGGTCCTGCTCGAATTCCTGCTTGCCAGATTTTCCCGCATGCATGACCGCCGCTTGCCGGGCATCACGCCCCGCGCCCTGCAGGCGCTGCATTCCCACAATTGGCCCGGCAATATCCGCGAACTGGAAAATGTGATTGAACGTGGCGTGATCCTGGCTGATGATGGCGAATCTCTCGACATGCGTCATCTCTTCAGCGTTGATTCACCGGCCACGACAGCGGAAGCGCAGAGTCTCGTCGAACCGGGCGCAAATATCTCGATTGCCGGCGCTGCTGAGCCGGACAGGTCAGACGCTTCGCGAATCGATGTCTGGGCCGAGCAAGTGCTGTGCAACGGCGCCGTGCAGCTGGCCGAGGTCGAAGCGGCGCTGGTGCGGAAAGCGATGCAACGTGCTGGCGGCAACATTTCCCGTGCTGCCGGCATTCTGGGCATAACACGCGCCCAACTCGATTACCGAGTCAAGAAACTGCCGGGCTGAACCCGAAAAACAATTGTAATTTTCCGAGAGATATAACGTGGACCGTCTGTGGGCAATGCAGGTATTCGTGCGGGTCGTAGAGTGCGGCAGTTTCACGCGTGCGGCGGAATCGCTGGACCTTGCCAACGCCACGGTCACTGCCAGCGTTCACAACCTGGAAAAGCATCTGGGCGTCACGCTCATCCAGCGCAATACCCGGGTATTGCGTCTTACAGATGAAGGTTCTTCATACTACGAACGCTGCCTTGATTTGTTAAAACAGGTGGAAGAGGCGGAAAGCGATGTTCGCGGCAAGAACGACGCCATGCGCGGCGTGCTGCGCGTGGAAACGCCGGTGGCATTCGGCAGAGCGATTCTGTGCCCATTGCTGCCGCGTTTCACCGCCCGCCACCCGGGGCTATCGGTAGCTGTTACGCTGACGAACCAACCTCAGAGTCTTATCGAACGTGGTACGGATATCGCCCTGCGCATCGACCAGGTGGATGATGCGGCTCTCGTGGCGCGACCTATCTACCAATCGCGTTACGTCACCTGCGCTTCACCCATCATTGCCAAAATGCATGGCGGCGGATCGCCCCAGGACATTGATCCGGGAAAATGTTTGAGCATTCTCACCGAGACCCGCTATACAGTCCGCCCCTGGAAATTTGCCAGGGGCGACGAGCAATATCAGATAACGCCGGCAGGACACCTCGCTTTCAACACAAGCGACGCGCTCATTGAGGCTGCGCTGGCCAACCAGGGCTTCATTCATGTGCTCGATGTATTCGTCAACGCGCACCTCACCTCAGGAGCATTGGTTGAAATGTGCGCCGACTGGACAACCACATCCCGGACCTTTCATGTCGTGACGCCCAAAAACCGCTTCGTTGCGCCCAAAGTGCGTGCTTTCACCTCTTTTTTGGTGGAGTCGCTGGATGCACAGAAACGGCCGTTACCTGGCGTGCAGATCGGGATCCGGTCGCGCGGTCGCGGTCGGACTCGCGCATAAAAACTAGCGCTTGCTCAAGGCCGCTAGCAACGCCGGCACAGCTTTGCGCCAATCAGCCACAAGCCCCATCTCCGAAAAGGCAAAAATATCGGCGTGGCGATCGGAATTAATGGCCACTATCCGCGAGTGTGGGTCCACACCGGCCATATGTTGCGGTGTGCCTGATACACCCACTGCAATATAAAGCTCAGGCGTTACATACTTGCCTGACTGACCGACCTGGAAGGCCACCGGTACCCATCCAGAATCAACAGCAGGCAGCGTGCCGGCCACAGTGCCACCCAGGCATTCGGCTAGTTCGGCAAGCTGCCTGAACGCCATTTCGTCTCCCATACCGCGACCGCCACATACCACAACCCTGGCGCGTTCAAGAGGCAACACACGGCGTGACGTATCAATTTTCGACGCATCCATGCACAGCGCTGAACGCAGCGGTATGCCGATGGCAAGCACCGACGTATTCGCAGCGATATCGAGCGGCGATGATGTTGCAACAGGCCGATTCGACGCTCGCATTGCGGCATACACATTACCCGGCTGACATTCGATATGCAGACTGGCCCGACCGCCGCACGCCGCGCGCCGCGCATGCACCACTTCATCTGCAATGCCCAGTGAGGCACAGCGGCCCAGCGCCACGCCTCCGCGCCGCATGGCCACTCGTGCGGCAAATTCCTCGCCTGCCGGTCCGGCGGCGAACAATGTCACAAGCGGTTCCTTTCGTTGCTGCCCCGCAATGGCGGCAACAGCGGCCGCCAGTAATGTCACCACATCATCTGAATGCGCGCTTGAAACGGGTTCCGGAACTGGAACTATCCAGACTTTGACGGCGCCGAGCTGCAATGCCTTGCCAGCCGCATCCTGCGCTTCACTGGCTGGAATCAGCACCAGTGCGTGCACAGCAGTCGTTCCATCGACCACTTCTGCTGAAGCCTTTATGACCTCGAATGTTGCGGACGCAGCATTCAGACCCGCCACAGCGGGCACGACCGCCAAGAGATAAGACTGCACCCGAGAGGATTGCAACACGATCACACCACCCAGGAACGCAGAAATTCGGCGAGAGTATTGATTGACGAAGAACCGGAATCGACAAGCACAATGGATTCCGTACGCTGAGAACGACGTTGATAGTTGACGGCATCGACAAGCCGTATTGCCGGTTGCAGGTTCATGGCTTCCGGCATGAGAGTGGCAAAAGTTGCATTACGGGCAGCCGCCACGTTTTTCATCAAAGGATGGCGCAATCTGTTACGGCGATCGTTGGTGACACTGGCGACCATCGGTCCACCGAGCGGCGCCCAATCCTCGATACCATCATGTTCCACCAGCAATTCAACATGATCATTGACGACCCGTGCATCCTGCACCAGCGATCGATATGGCCATGCGAGCCGCTCTGCAAGACATGCTGGAATGGAACCTTCGTCCCAGTCGCCGAATTCCCGTCCGATCAGCAGCAGATCCGGACCTGACTGCAGGCAGGCCACCGTGGCAGACAACTGTTGCGCGACATACGCTGCATCCCAGGGACGCAGCGCAAGATCACAGCGCAGCACAGTATCGATGCGCAATGCCGTGATGGAACGTAACAACTGCAGGTCAACGCCTTCCCCCAGAGCCACTACTTGAATCGTCGTATCAGGCAAGGCATCACGGATCTTGAGCGCCACTTCGAGGGCAGATTCCGCAAAGGGCCCCAGAACGCGTCGTACATTTCCGAGCGCAGGCAGCGCATCGCCGCGAGCCTCGATGCGCAGCATGGCGGCGCGCGGATCGGCGAGCGGCGTGACCAGCACGGCAACGGATAAAGATCGCGCCATCATGTCGCATCCGCAAGCGCAGTGCGTGCCGATATGCGCCCGAAGATAGCTGCCTTGCCCAGCGCCGAACCAGTCATGTAAGCGGCGCCATGAAGTCCTCCCACTACCTCGCCAGCGGCATACAGGCCGGCAATCGGCGTTCCCTGCCCGTCCAGCACTCGCATGCGTCCATCGATTCGCAGGCCACAGTAAGTCCCGAACACTGCCGCCGTCGATGGATAGGCATGAAATGGCGGACGCACGATCTTGCGCAACCGGCCGTATTCATGCACCAGGCACCGACGGCCGAATTCGGCATCAACGCCGCCGGTGACCGCCGCGTTGTAACGTGCAACGGTGTCCATCAACACCTTGGCAGGAACTTCGATTCGAGCTGCCAACGCCTCAAGGGAATCCGCCGTTACAAACAAGCCCTCTTCGAAACGTCGCATGAAATCCAGTATACGTACACGATCGTCTCCGCTCTCAAGAATGTCCTGATCGAGTATCTGGTAGGCAACGTGATAAGGCTGCGCCATCACTGCATCGCCAAGCAGTTTGTATGAAAGCGACTCATCCACAAATCGATGTCCACCCTGGTTAACGGCGATAGCGCCCTTGTAAACCGCAAGACAACTGTGGTGATTCAGCTCATCAATCGGATGCTTGCCAAAGGTTCCCTTGATGTATTGCATGTCGCAGGTCGCGGCTCCCAGTTCGCCGGCAAGTCGCAATCCATCTCCGGTCGAGCCGTCGCCACCGATAAAAACGGCTTCATCGTATTGGGGAGCATAGTGGTGTATCAACTCAGGATTACGACAGAACCCGCCACTTGCCAATACCACGCCATGTCTTGCACGGATAACGCTGTTGCCGTCAATGCCGCCTGCCACCACGCCATCAACGCGGGCATGATCCGATATACATATGAGCTGCACCGCAGGTTTGCCGAAGCGAACCTCTACGCGGCCAGTGGCCCGGCAACATGCCATGAGTCCACGCACCAGATCCGCAGGATCAACCGAATGCACGCGCGGCACCGACTGGCCTGACGCCGCTTCGATGACCGGGCTGAATTGTGCGCCATGCGCACGCAACCATTCATATGTCGCCAGCTGTTCGGACACATATGCCCGCACCACTTCATCAGAGTTTTTAAACTTGCCTACTTCACGCAAATCCTGGTACAGCAATTCAGCAGAATCTTCGATGGCATGCTGGCATTGCAGATCGGTGCCCGCAAAGGCAAAACAGCCGCCGCTCATGGCCGAAGAACCGCCAGCCTGTTCGAGTTTTTCCAGCAGCACGACGTGCGCGCCTGCCTCAGCCGCCTCAAGGGCGGCCGCCAGACCCGCCAGACCGGCGCCAATCACGACAAGGTCGGCAATTTCCGCTTGATCTGTAACGCTCACTTGATCGTCGCCTCGGGAATCAATCCATAAAAGCTGAGTATTTCTGCCGTACGGCCCGGATGCGGACGCGCAGTGAAGTAGCCATGACGAGAATATTTCGTACCGCAAGTGCGGCGCAGATCGACGAGCATTTCGGCATGCTTGACCCACGCAGCCAGTGAATCCACCACCGGCACGCCATCCACGGATGCGACACCGTGACGCGCCAGCAGGACAGTAAGCGGCGCTTCGCCGGGAATGATGACGTCGGCGCCATCGGCTATCAGCGCACGCGCGGCAACAATGAACTTCCCGATCAATGCTTCAGGATCGGTAAAACCGGCCAGAACATCAGTAAAGCGAAATCCCACATGCCGCGCGCCCACACAACGCGAGGCAAGCCCATGCTGTCCCGCGTTGTGTACCACCAGTTCCGCCAGTTCATCGATGAATACCAGCACCCCAAAGCGCCGACCCAGCATGCAGGCAGTGAGCATCGCTGACTCGCCATAGCCAACGACCGGCATATCGACGAGACCGCGAATTTCGCGCAGGGCCGGCTCTGGCAAGGTGCTGATGGCATAGGCATCTGCACCGCTGCGCTCGGCCTCAACGGCGGCAGCGATGAACTGCAACCCGTGCAGGTACTGCAGCGACGCATACTTGATGTCTTCGCCAGGATAGTTGGTGCGGTAAGTGCCCGGCTTCATGCCATGCAGCGTGATCGTGGTGTCCGGTCGCGCAACTTTTGCGAAGTGTTCGCGCAACGCCGACGCATAGGGACCGAGATCCTGCAGGGTAGTGAAGCTTTGGTGCCAAATCTGGATCGCCATCAAGCACTCCGGTTGCTTCAGTGAGACAGGCCGGCTGCACGCGCTGCATGGATACCGGCGGTGCGCCCCAACACCGTGCCCGACATCAATCTGGCATCGCCTGTAAACACCGCATTACCTCCGCCAACGACCAGTACATCCATCCGGACCCTGCCCCTCAAATTCATTGCGGTGCATTCTGTGGAATTGCAATGGCACAGGAACAGATGGCATGCACGAAAGCGTCTTTCGGTTTCTTTGTATGACAGAACGGGGAAGCAGGGCCAGGTCGATTACAGGAACCAGCCGATGTGTTGCATATCGGAACAGACCACAGCCAATCGGTCTTATGATTGCTTGAACGACTGCATCAACGCGTGCACTTTTTCGCAAAGCTGTTCAACTGTATGGGGCTTGTCGAGAAAGTGCTGAATGCCGGCCGCATTGGCCTGAATCTTCAGATGATCGCTCATGTACCCGGTGATGAGCAGCACCGGCAGATCAGGATGCAGGGTGCGGCTGATGCGCGCCACTTCGATGCCGGAAGCGCCGGGCATGTTGTAGTCGGTCACCAGCAAATCGAATTTGTTCGTGGCATCTTCAAGCGCCGTCAGCGCATCAGCGGAATGGTTCAATCCCGTGACGCGATAACCCTGTCGTTGCAACAGACGCGTCATCAGGATCACCAGCGGTTCTTCGTCGTCCAGCACCAGCACATGCTGCCCTTGACCTTGCAGCAACGCAGCAGGCCTGGGCGCATTCATGTCTGCAAACTGTTCCTGACTGGCGGTGGGCAGATGTAACTCGACCGTGGTCCCCTCGCCGGGCTGACTGATTACCCGGATGGCGCCCTGATGATTTTTGACAATGCCATGAACAATGGACAAGCCGAGTCCGCTGCCCGTACCCACTTCCTTGGTCGTAAAGAATGGATCGAAGATGCGCTCCAGCGTGGCTGCATCCATGCCCTTGCCGGTATCGCTCACCGTGATCTGTGCATAGCGACCCGGCTGCAAGTCAGCATGGGTGCACGTGGATTCAGCCTCCACCAGAACGCTGTCGAGGCGTAATGCAATCCTGCCGACCTGATCGGCCATGGCCTGCCAGGCGTTGGTGCAAAGGTTCATCAGCACCTGATGGAATTCCGTGGGATCGGCCAGAACCGCCGGCACGGCTGCAGCACGGTGAACGGTGAGTTCGACACTGGCAGGCAGGGTGGCGCGCAGCAACTGAACCACTTCTGCTGTCGCCATATGCAAATCCAGCACTTGCTTTCTGGAAGGCGACTGCCGGCTGAACGCCAGGATTTTTCCCACCAGTTCCCTGGCGCGCATGCTTGCCTTGCGAATCTCCTGCAGGCTTTGCATGGCTGGATGATCTGGTCCTGCATCCATGGCCGCCAGTTGTGCGTTGCCGAGAATGGCCGTCAGGATATTGTTGAAGTCATGCGCAATGCCGCCGGCCAGGGTGCCGATGGCTTCCATCTTCTGCGCCTGACGCAACTGGGCTTCAAGCGATTGACGCCTGGTCTCCTCAAGCTTGCGTCCGGTAATGTCGCGCATGATGGCGCATTGACATTCCCGACCTTCAAACTCGAGATAGTTGATGGTCACTTCGATATTGATCAGCCTCTGATCCTTGGTGCGGCATTCGGATTCAAAGAAAAATACCCCACTCTGTTTCACTTCCTGCCAGCGGGACTCCCATGCCTCCGGGGTAAGATTGGGGCTGATGATGGAAAGCTTCTGGCCCACGATCTCTTCGCGGACATAACCCAGGGTCCGACATGCCGCTGCATTCGCGTAAAGAATTTCCGCATCCGGCGCAATCCAGAACACTGCGTCCACGGCGCGATCGATACTGAACTGAGTGAGCCGCAGCGATGCTTCCATCTGCTTGCGCTCGGTAATGTCGCGGGTCACGCTCAATATTGCATTCACCCGTCCGTGCGTATCCCGCAACGGCACGTCATGACATTCCAGCCAGCGCCGTCTGCCTGTGAGACTGATGACTTCGAATTCGAGGGTGCCGCTGCCGCCATCCAGAACCTTCTGGTGCAAGTCGCTGAAGGCCTTTCTGTATTCGGCAACAATGAAACTCAACAAGGGTTGCGCCTGGACCTCTGCAAGACTGGTCGCATCGAGCATGGCCAGACCGGCGGGATTCATCTCCAGCAGCTTGCCCTCGCGAGAAATCAGTTTCACGCATTCCGGCTCGGTCTGAATGATGGCACGCAAACGCATTTCGCTTTCTGCCAACGCGGCCTGGGACCGTGCGCCGGCCTGCATTTCGGCCTGAAGCTGCTGATTGACCACCTGTAAATCAGTGGTGCGCTGCTGCACTCGCGACTCCAGCTCTGCCAGCACCTGCCGATGCCTGCTGTCGGCCTTGTGATGTTCCGTCGCCACGGCGGCAAGAGTGAGCGCGGTGAGCGTCACCATGCTCAGGAATGCTTCCAGCACCAGCAGTGAGGCATTGAGCGAATCGAGATGAAATGGTCCCCAGCCGTGACTGGCACCCCAAACCGCCACAGTGGCGATGAACAGGATGGCTGCCGTGGCGCCGCGATGACCGAAGCGCAGTGCCGGCCAGACCAGAAAGGGTACGAGCATGAAGTGAAAGGGTTTACCGCTGAAACCAAACAGGGCTTCATCAATAAACACACTCCAGCCAAAGGCCAGCAACAGCACACAGCATATGCCTGCCTCCAGCCAGTGCGGGTGCGGTCGAAATGCCGGCCGGCCACACCAGGCCAGCAACAACGGCGTAAACACGAATACGCCTGCCGCGTCTCCCAGCCACCAAGTCAGCCAGATTTCGCCGAAGGCATTCCACGGCGCCAAACCACCGGCTGTCAGCCACAGGGCGCCATTGGTCGCACTGATCGTACTGGTGATCACTCCGCCCAGGCCAAGCAACGCACCTATGCCACGGAGCCGGTCAAGCGGCTGATCGCACCCGCTCCCGCGCATTACCCACGCATGCCCCAGCCAGGCACTCACGGTTGCGCCGGTGGCCATGCCACCGGCAGCCATCATGGCCAGTCCCGGACGAGCGCCGCCGCCATGATCCAGCAGGCCCAACAGGTCGATGGCAAACGCGCCCAGCCATACTCCCGGCCAAACCCGGCGACCCAACAACAGCAGCGCCGCGAGTGCAATGCCCGATGGCGCCCACACGGCTGTCGCCTGCTCGCCCGCCATGGCAAACAGATGTCCCACCTGACCAGCAAAAAAATACAGGGCTGCCAATGCAAGAATGACCAGCGCAAAGGCAGGTGACCGAGGCCCTTGGGCCAACGCGAGGTTGATGCGCTCCAAGGGCGACAGCACATAGTCGGCGTGTTGCGCATGCAGACCGGCATTCAACAATCCCGGCGTCCTTTCTGGAATGGATGAAGACAAGGTCGCATCTTGAATGCATTCACGCGACTGATATCGCAGCTGCTCCGGTGTGGAGTCGAGCATGATTATTTTCCGCAGTGCAACGAGGCTGTCAGTTTTATCGGCCGGTCAAGACGCAACTTTTGTTTTGTCGGAATGCGCCCTCTGGAAAGTATAGACCTGTAAACAGCCAAACCCCATCGACACGGCATTACCCATCAGGCGGTGGCCAGCAAGGTCCGCAACTGCATCTCATCAATGATGGCGACGCCCAGTTCCCGGGCTTTTTGCAGCTTGGAACCCGCCTCGCTGCCGGCCACCACATAATCGGTTTTTTTCGATACCGAACCACTGACCTTGCCGCCTGCCGCTTCGATCAATTCCCTGGCCTCATCGCGGCTCAGGCCAGGCAGCGTGCCGGTCAGGACGAACACCTTGCCGCCCAGCGGCCTCGGCGCAGCATCTGCGCTGACGCCCGCGTGTTCCTGCCAGGTCACGCCGGCATCGCGCAATGCCTTGACCACTTCACGGTTATGCGTCTGCGCGAAAAATACCTGGATGCTTTGCGCCACCACCGGTCCGACATCCGGTACTTGCAGCAGTTGTTCAACGCTGGCATCGAGAATGCGATCCAGCGAGCCGAAGTGCCTGGCCAGATCCTTGGCCGTGGCCTCACCCACGTGACGTATGCCCAGTGCATAAATAAAACGCGCCAGCGTGGTGTGTTTGCTGTTACTCAAGCCAGCGACCAGGTTCTGCGCGCTCTTCTCGCCCATGCGCTCCAGCTCCGTGAGCTTGGCAGTATCGAGTTTGTACAGATCAGCGAGTGTCTTGACGTAGTCACCGTCCACCAGTTGATCGACGAGTTTTTCACCCAGACCTTCCACGTCCATCGCACGGCGTGAGGCGAAATGCAGAATGGCCTGTTTACGTTGCGCTGCGCAGTACAGGCCACCTGTGCAACGCCAGTCGGCTTCGCCTTCTTCACGGGCGATGTCGCTCCGACAAATGGGGCAATGTCCTTTGACCTTCGGATGATCATACAAACTGAACTCTGAACCCGCATCCGATGGACGTCTTTCCAGCACTACACTCACTACTTCGGGAATCACATCTCCTGCACGCCGCACGATCACGGTATCGCCAACGCGCACGTCCTTGCGGCGGATTTCATCTTCGTTGTGCAGCGTGGCATTGCTGACCGTAGTGCCGCCTACAAAGACCGGTTCGAGTTTGGCCACCGGCGTGAGCTTGCCGGTACGACCGACCTGGATGTCGATGTCCAATACTCGGGTCATTTGCTCCTGCGCGGGATACTTGTGCGCCACCGCCCAGCGTGGCTCGCGGGTGACGAATCCCAGTCGTTTCTGCAAAGCCAGTGAATTGACCTTGTACACCACGCCATCGATATCAAAAGGCAAGGCATCGCGTCTGGCGGCAATACGCTGATGAAATCCGATCAGCCCCGCAGCACCCTGCACCACCGCGCGTTCGGCGCACACCGGCAATCCCATCTGCTCGAAGGCATCGAGCATGCCGCTGTGCGTTTCCGGCAATTCCCAGCCCTGCAATTCTCCCAGGCCATAGGCAAAAAAACTCAACGGCCGTTTGGCGGCAATGGCCGGATCCAGTTGGCGCACGGCGCCGGCAGCGGCGTTGCGGGGATTCACAAATGTCTTTTCGTTCTTGGCGCCTGCGGCAATCAAGGCGCGCTGACGCTCATTGAGTTGTTCAAACTCATCGCGGCGCATGTACACCTCGCCGCGTATTTCCAGCACTGCCGCAGCTACATTTTGCAAGCGCAGCGGAATCTGTTTGATGGTGCGGATGTTCTGCGTCACGTCTTCGCCGGTTTCGCCATCGCCGCGCGTGGCTGCCTGCACCAGCACCCCTTGCTCATAGCGAAGGTTGATGGCCAGACCATCGAACTTCAGTTCGCAGACATACTCAATCGGCGGGGCTTCGGCGGTCAGTTCCAGTTCGCGGCGCACGCGTGCATCAAAATTCTCGGCGCCGCTGGCTTCAGTATCGGTCTCGGTACGGATCGAGAGCATGGCCACGGCATGCCTGACCGGCGCAAAGCCTTCCAGGATTTTGCCGATGACGCGCTGGGTAGGCGAATCGGCGGTACGCAGCGCGGGATGGTCGGTTTCCAGCTGCTGCAATTCGGCAAACAGACGGTCGTACTCGACATCCGGCAACACCGGTTGATCGAGCACGTAATAAAGATGGGCATGACGATTGAGCTGCTCGCGCAATGCCTGCGCACGCGCCTTGATGTCAGCCGGAATATGCATGGGCGATCAAGCCGTGGCGACGGGAGCGTTGCCCAGCAAATGCTGGAAATCCAGCACTTCTTCGCGCAGGCGCTCCATGACATGGGCGGTCAGCTTGCTGCCGCGCTCATCCTGCAATACGCCACCGGTGGCATGCGCCAGTCGTTGCGCACAGGACAGCATCTGATCGTAAGCCACCAGTCCGTCGAGCGGACCCGGCAACAGCATGAACAGGGTCACGCCGGGAAATTGCTGTTCGGCCATGCTGATGGGATCGAAGGTGCCCGGCTCCACCATGCTGGCCACGCTGAACACCGTACCCGACTCCTGCATGCGATGGAAAATGCTGAACTTGCCATGCTGCAGATGTTCACCCTGCAACAGCGGCAATAACCGACTGCCCGGCACTCGCTCAGGCATGGGCAGCCGCAGAGCAATGATTTTACGGCGCGCAGCCGCAGCGCCTGCCGGTTTGCTGGCAGTGGCAGAGGCTGCAATTGGTTGATGATCGGCATGCGCACTGACGCGTGATGCCGGCACGGGTTCAGCAGGTTTGTGCACCACATCCGATAGCGTGGGTGTGGTGGCCGGCACTGAATCAGAGGAACGCTCGGCTGGCCGCGCTGCCATGTGAGAGGTTGCAGCAACAGGCTCTTTCACTACCGGAATGGCAGGAATGGTCGGTGGCTCAGGTTCACTGTAATGCACGGGTTCGCTGAACCCGGCCATTTCATCCGCGTTGAGCGCCGGCTCATTGACAGCGGTAACTGCAAATTCCTCGTCCAGCGACACGCTGGGTTCGCGCCGATTGTCGAACAGGGGTGCATCGGCAACAAGCGCATGGTTATTGTCTGGTTGCTCGTCCACAGGCTCTGCATACACGGCCTCGCGATACACAGGCTCGGCGTAGCTCGGTGTTTGCGGTGCAATTGTATCGACGGCAGGTTCGGCAAATTCCACGACAGCGTCATGCCCATCATCCGCTCGGATGTCATGTACAGGGATGTCAACAAACCGCCGATCGGCATCGCGCACTTCATCCATATCGACGTAGTCATGCGCATTGGCAATACGGGGCTCGTAATCCTGACGCATTTCACGCTGACCATGACGACGCATGTAAGCGGGCGTATCAAACTCGTCTTCATCCAGTTCATCAACCGGCGCGAAGTCGGAAACTGCCTCCATCGCCGCTGTTTCCGCTTCGGGCATGACGATCATGCGTTGCGGCGCTGCCGCAGCCTTTCGCTTGCCCCACAAATAAATTGCCAGCCAGATGGCCGCGCCCGCCAGCAACAGAATGATGCGTAACTGGGTACTGAGGTTCATCATCGTCTCTGTGGATAGGGTGCTTGCACTACTTTACATCGCAGCCAGTCGTACCGCTTCCTCGGTGTCCACCGCCACCAGACGCGACACGCCGGCTTCATGCATGGTTACGCCCAGCAATTGATCGGCCAGCTCCATGGTCACCTTGTTGTGGGTGATGAAAATGAACTGCACGGTGTCGGACATTTCGCGCACGGTGTCGCAGAAGCGCACATTGTTGTTGTCATCCAGCGGCGCATCCACTTCGTCCAGCAGACAGAACGGCGCCGGATTCAGTTCGAAGATCGAGAACACCAGCGCCACGGCGGTGAGCGCCTTTTCGCCGCCGGACAGCTGGTTGATGGTGCTGTTACGTTTGCCGGGCGGACGCGCCATGATGGCCACGCCGGCATTGAGCACGTCTTCGCCGGCCAGCTCCAGATAGGCGTGACCGCCGCCGAACAGACGCGGGAAGCGTTCTTTCAAACCGGCGTTGACGCGATCGAAGGTATCCTGGAAGCGCGTGCGGGTTTCCTTGTCGATCTTGCGCATGGCGCTTTCCAGCGTATCCAGTGCTTCGGTGAGATCGGCGTACTGACGGTCGAGATATTCCTTGCGTTCCGATTGTTCCTTGAACTCATCAATCGCCGCCAGATTGACCTGCCCCAGACGTTCAATCTTGCCTGACAATTCAGCCAGCTCGCGTTCCCAATCAGCAATGTTCGCTTCGGGCGCCAACTGCGTCAGCACCTGTTCCAGATCAAACTGGGTGGCAACGAACTGTTCTTCCAGCGTCTCGCGACGCACCTTGCTTTCCTGCAGGCTCATGCGTACTTCGTCCAGCTGACGGCGCGCTTCTTCGACACGACGCTCGGTACTCATGCGCGCTTCGTCCAGCTCGCGAATGCGATGCTCAACGGCATCCACCGCCGCACGCGCCGCCGCCAGTTCCTGATCCAGCGTGACGCGACGTTCCAGACGTTCGTGTAGTTGCGCGTCGAATACTTCAAGCGGCGACTCGCCTTCCAGCAACTGCAACTGCAATGCTTCGCGACGTTCGTGCAATTGTCCCAACTGCGACTGCATGCGACCCAGACCGGACACAATCGAGTTCAAGGCCGAACGCCTGGATTCCAGGGCAATCGCATGCTGCTGGGCCTCGGCGCGTTGATCCTGGGCATGGCCACGCGCCATCGACAAGCCAGTACGAAGATTTTCGCGACGCTGTTCAAGTTCGATACGTTCCTGCTCGCGCTGTTCCATGTCATCCAGCGCTTCCTGCAAGCGACCGCGCGCCACGCCGATTTCCTCATCGGCGCGAGTCAGCTCCAGTGCAAACTCTTCAACATCGGACTGCAACTTGAGCAGGCGTTCGCGCGACTGTTCGACACGCATCTGCAAACCACCCAACTGCGTCTTGAGTTCGCTGTGGCTGCGATGCACATGATTACGTTCCTGCATGGCGTTGTCGCGCTGCGTTTCCAGATCCGTCAGGCTGGCGCGCACGGCCAGAGTCTCGGCTTCCAGTGCGGCATGACGCGCTTCCACGCCTTGCAGCGATTCGCGCAGATCGCGCATTTCCTGTTCGCGGGTAATCACGCCGGCATGCACATCCTGATCACGACTGACGCGCAACCAGTCGCGACCGATCCAGATGCCATCGCGGGTAATCACGGACTCGCCGGTTGCAAGACGGCCACGCATGGCCAGCGCATCGTTCAACCCTTCAACGGCATACACACCATTGAGCAATGAACTCAGGCTGGCCGGACCCGTGACATGGGACAGCAATTGCTGCGCAGAGCTCGTTGCCGTATGCACATCGGCTGCCGACAGGAAAGTGACTGCGCCTGCCGAAAGCGTGCCCAGCACATCGGCCACGTCTTCAAGGCGATCCACGCATACGGCTTGCAGATACGCGCCCAGCACGGTTTCCACTGCGCGATCCCAGCCTGCCGACACCGACAGTTGCTGCGCCAGACGCGGACGACTGTCCAGCGAATGGGCTTGCAGCCAGTCGGCTACCTTGCCCTGCGCCTGTCCCAGTGCGGCCTTTTGCAAGGCTTCCAGTGACACCAGACGTCCCTGCGTCTGCTGCATGTCACGACGGCTGGCATCGCTGGCCGTCAACAACTCACGCTGTCTGGCACGCAATTGTTCCAGCTCGTTGCCGATGTCATGCACGCGCGCTTCCAGTGTTTCCAGTTGTTCGCCGGCCGACAGGTCCTGTTGCAGTAAGGTCTCGATGCGTTGTTCGAATTCATCAACCGACAGGTTGTCGATTTCCGCCAGGGTGCGTTCGCGCTGTGCGGTGACGCGTCGCAACTGGTTTTCCAGTTGTTCGATACGCGCGCGTTCCACCTGGGCTTTTTCGCTGGCATCGCGCGCCTGGGCATTGAATTCGTTCCAGTCTTCCTGCCAGTCCTGCATCGCCTGATCGGCCTGCTCCAGCGCTTCGGCGGCTGCATGCTCGCGTTCTCTGGCAGCTTCAAGAGTGGGTTCGAGCTGTTCGATTTCCTGCTTCAGCTGTTCGATCTGCTGCTGGTCGCGTTCGAAGTGAGCCGACAGATCGCTGACGCCGCGTTCGGTCTGCTCCAGCTCATTGCGCTGTCGCTGCCGCAACTCGCGTGCATGTTGTATGGCCTGTTCGAGCCGGCTGACCTCGGCACTCAAGGCATAGTGACGGCCCTGCACAGCACTGAGGGTGTCGGCCTGTTCGCGCGATTGCTCGCGGAAGGTTTCGATGTTGGCTTCATGGCCACGCAGATCCGCAATCACGCCCTGCATGGCGGTATCGCGTTCCAGCAAGGTCTGTTCGCGAGCCTGCAGGTCCTGTGTGACCTGGCGCAGCTTCATCGCCAGCAACTCGGCATGACGGGTGCGTTCCTCGCCCTTCAGCGTCTGATAGCGGCGCGCAGTCGCTGCCTGGCGTTGCAGGCGATTCAGCTGTTTATCGACTTCTTCGCGGAGGTCGTTCAGGCGTTCCAGGTTTTCCTTGGTGTGCGCGATGCGATTTTCGGTATCGCGGCGGCGCTCCTTGTATTTGGAAATGCCGGCGGCTTCCTCGATGAAGCCACGCAGCTCTTCCGGACGCGCTTCGATGACGCGCGAAATCATGCCTTGCTCGATGATGGCATAGCTGCGCGCGCCCAACCCCGTACCCAGGAACAACTGGGTGATGTCCTTGCGACGGCAGCGCGCGCCATTCAGGAAATACGCCGAAGTACCATCGCGTGACACCACGCGTTTCAGCGAGACTTCATTGAAGCCCGCATACTGGCCACCCAGCTTGCCGTCGCTGTTGTCGAACACCAGTTCTACCGAGGCCGTGCCCACCGGCTTGCGCGAAGCGGAACCGTTGAACACCACATCCGCCATGGATTCGCCGCGCAGATGCTTGGCGGAGATTTCACCCATCACCCAGCGCACGGCGTCGATGATGTTCGACTTGCCGCAGCCATTGGGTCCCACCACGCCAATCAGGTTGCTGGGAAAATTGACGGTAGTCGGGTCAACAAACGATTTGAAACCCGCGAGCTTGATCTTGTTCAGTCGCATTGCTGCCGGATGCTTTTCTGAGAATTCGAAGGCGCGGTAGTGTACGGGAAAGCCATGGCGCCGTAACAAAAATTGCCGTCCCGCCGCCGTTCACGAACACTCGCCGGCATTCGGCGACAGTCCCCAAAAGCCCGCTGCCGAAGGCTCATAAACGCGACTGTACGTGACAGCATGCCTATGTATAATCGGCCACTTGATCAGGCCGACCCAGAGAGCCGCCGCGCACCATGGAGGCAACTAAAATGCCCGCGAAAAAACCTGCCAAAACACAGAAGCAGACCAGCAAGCCAGCAGCCAGCAAGGCCGCTGCTGCGAAGAAAAAAACCGTCGCAGCGAGCAAGCGGAAAGCATCGTCCAAACCTGTTGCCAAACCGACACCCAAAACCGTCGCCAAAGCAGCGGCCAAAAAACCCGCAGCCAAACCAGTGACCCAGCCAGTGAAGAGCAACCTCAAGGCGAAGACCAGCGCCAAGCCCGCCAAACCTGTCGTTGCGAGTAAAGCCGCACCAGCCAAGGCGCCCGTCACCAAGACTGTGGCGCCTGCAAAGCCCGCTCCAGTCAAAGCGTCGGTAGCCAAACCCGTCGCCGTCAAAGCCGTGCCGGACAAATCCGGCAGCAAACCCGAATCCCCAAAGAGCTCTATCAAGACCTCTCCAGCTTCGGCAGCACCGGCGGCAAAGCCTGGCCCATCCGTGGCAGCGCCCAAGGCTGCAGAACCCGTACCCGTAACCCCGCCGACGCCCATCAGGTCGGCCGTAGCCGTAAAGTCATCCATGCCCGCCGTCAAATCCAAGAAAGATTCTGTTGCCGTTAACAATGATGCCGACGATGCCGAAGACAGTTTCAGCCTGCTGGCCGGACCTCGCAACGTAAAGCCTTATCAGGTCAAGCGCGACGAGGAGTACATGAACCAGGCGCAGCTGGAGCATTTCCGCACCATCCTGCAGACCTGGAAGAAAGATCTGATGAACGAAGTGGACCGCACCGTACTGCATATGAAGGACGAGGCCGCCAACTTCCCCGATCCGAATGATCGCGCCACGCAGGAATCGGAGTTCAGCCTGGAACTGCGCACCCGTGATCGCGAACGCAAGCTGATCCGCAAGATCGAAGAAGCGCTGAATCGCATTGAGGACGGCAGCTACGGTTACTGCACCGAGACCGGCGAAGAAATCGGCGTCAAGCGCCTCGAAGCCCGTCCGGTCGCCACGCTATCCGTGGAAGCCCAGGAACGCCGTGAACGTCGCGAACGCCAGTACGGCGATCGGGATGATCGGTACCGGTGATTCGTAGGGGCAGGTTTCAAACCTGCCCTGCTCCCGACGAACGCCTCTCATGCAGCGGTCCCTCTCCTATCGCGGCCGCTTCGCTCCCTCACCCACTGGCCCATTGCATTTCGGCTCGCTGGTCGCTGCCGTAGGCAGTTATCTGCAAGCCCGGCAAGCGCGCGGACAGTGGCTGGTGCGTATCGAGGATCTGGACCCACCCCGTACCGTCCCCGGTTCCGCCGATCTGATCCTGCGCACGCTGGAGGGTTTCGGTTTTGTCTGGGATGAAGCCGTGGTTTTCCAGAGCACGCGTGCTGCTGCCTATGAACAGGCACTGCAAACCCTGATCGCCAAAGACTTGAGCTATCCCTGCTCGTGCACCCGCAGCGAATTACAAGCTCTGGCGAATAACGTCTCCGGCACCAGCGAAGAATTGCACTACCCCGGCCGCTGCCGTCACGGTCCCTTACGAACAGAAACACCTTATGCCTGGCGTTTTCGCACGCCTGCCGAACCGATCTGTTTCCACGATCGCCTGCAAGGCGAACACTGCATCAACCTGCAGGACAGCATTGGCGACTTTGTCATCAAGCGTCGTGACGGCTGGTTTGCCTATCAACTGGCGGTGGTGGTGGACGATGCGGCGCAGCACATCAGCGAAGTCGTGCGTGGCGCCGATCTGCTGCTCAACACGCCACGACAGATTGCCTTGCAGCGCGCATTGGATCTGGAGACACCCAGTTACCTGCATTTACCAATAGCCGCCGACAGGCTGGGCAACAAGCTCGCCAAATCCACTGCTGCAGCGCCAGTCGAGATCGCACATGCAGCACAAACCTTGTGGTCAGCGCTGTATTTTCTCCGCCAGGCACCGCCGGACGAGCTGCAAACCGCTTCGCTGAACACCTTGTGGCAATGGGCCATTGCGCACTGGAATGCCGGCCATTTGCGCAATCTGCGCCAGCTTGAGTATCGAACTTAGGTTTTTCTCTGGAACGCTTGGGCATCGCCACCGATTGGACTACCATTGCCGCTGCGCAGCAAACCGCAGCAAGCCCGCTTGCCAGGTAGCTGAACCTAAACCAGGCCGCCTGTGCCACGGACGACTCACGCAGCCAAGGGCGCGCAAAGCCCGGCGGAGCAGTCATGTCCGAGTCGAAGTCAGGACCCCGAGTCATCAAGAAGTACCCCAACCGCCGTCTGTACGACACGGTTGAGAGCCGCTACATCACCTTGAGCGACATCCGTCATCTGGTCATGGAAAAGGCCGAGTTCGTGGTGATCGACAAGAAGACCAACGAAGACATCACGCGCAGCATCCTGTTGCAGGTCATCTCCGAACAGGAACATGGCGAACCGATGATGAGCAATGACTTTCTGTCACAAGTCATCCGCTCCTACGGCGGCGCCATGCAGAGCTTTGTCGGCAGCTATCTGGAAAACAGTCTCAAGCTGTTCACCAGCCAGCAGGCGCAGATGCGCGAACGCATGCAGCAGAACAACATCGCCGATCCGTTCTCCGCCTTTGCCAATCTCACGCAGAAGAACCTGGAATTCTGGCGCAGCATGCAGGATCAGTTTTTTGCGTCAATGACAGGGGCACAGCCACGCAATAAACCGACAACACGCCCGGAACCAGAGCCGGATGAAAATGACGATGCGCCGCCAAAGGGTTAAAGCGTTTCGTAGGGCGGGTTAAACCCGCCGAAATTAAACCAACTCTTGAAACGAAGAGGATCGCGCATTTGCAATTGCATCCTACTTCTGGTTTCACAGGCGTGGATGCAACTCTGCATTGATGCCTTATCAAGTCTCTTTACTCGAATAAAACCCCAATCGAAGTTTGATCAATTTATTTCAGAGAGCCATATGAAAAACAAAACGCCGCATGACTTGCATCATGCGGCGTTTTTAATCGAAGCAAGGACGCGATGAATCGCGCCCCTGCAAATCAATCAACCATCCACATCGCGCATGCTCAGACGCACGCGGCCCTGACGGTCGACTTCCAGCACCTTGACGCGCACCACATCGCCTTCGTTGAGCTTGTCGCTGACGCGCTCGACGCGTTCGTTGCTGATCTGCGAAATGTGCACCAAACCATCCTTGCCGGGCAGGATGCTGACGAAGGCGCCGAAGTCCATCAGACGCACCACCTTGCCTTCGTAAATGCGCCCGACTTCGACATCGGCGGTGATCAGTTCGATGCGGCGCTGGGCTTCGCGGCCAGCCTGACCGTCCACCGAAGCGATCTTCACCGTGCCATCGTTGTCGATGTCGATCGAAGTGCCCGTCTCCTCAGTAATCGCGCGAATCACTGCGCCACCCTTGCCGATCACTTCGCGGATCTTCTCGGGATCGATCTTGATGGTGATGATGGTCGGCGCCCATTCGGACATGCTCGAACGCGAGCTCGACAACACCTTGTTCATCTCGCCCAGGATGTGCAGGCGGCCTGTCTTGGCCTGGTTCAGGGCGACTTCCATGATTTCCCTGGTGATGCCGTTGATCTTGATGTCCATCTGCAGCGCGGTCACGCCATCGGCGGTACCGGCCACCTTGAAATCCATGTCGCCGAGATGATCCTCGTCACCCAGGATGTCGGTGAGCACGGCGAAGCGTTCGCCTTCCTTCACCAGCCCCATGGCCACACCGGCTACTGGCGCCTTCAACGGCACGCCGGCATCCATCAGCGCCAGGCTGCTGCCGCATACGGAAGCCATGGAGCTGGAGCCATTTGATTCGAGAATTTCCGACACCACGCGGATCACGTACGGGAACTTGCTCATGTCCGGCAGCACGGCGCTGATGCCGCGACGCGCCAGATTGCCGTGGCCGATTTCGCGACGCTTGGGCGAACCGATCATGCCGGTTTCACCGACGGAGAACGGAGGGAAGTTGTAATGCAGCATGAACGGCTCTTTGCGTTCGCCCTGAATGGCGTCGATCAACTGCGCATCCTTGCCGGTGCCCAGCGTGGTCACCACCAAAGCCTGGGTTTCACCGCGCGTGAACAGCGCCGAGCCATGGGTACGCGGCAGCACGCCGGTGCGGATGGTGATCGGACGCACGGTCTTGGTATCGCGACCGTCGATGCGCGGCGCGCCCGACAGAATGCGCTCACGCACGATGCGATATTCAAGATTGCCCAGTTCCTTGGCGACATCGGCTGCGGTGAACTGCGGTGCGTCGCCGGCAGTCAGCGCTTCAACGGTGGCCTTCTTCACTTCGCCTACGCGGGTATAACGCGCCTGCTTTTCAGTGATTTGATACGCCTCGGTAAATCCGGCATGGGCCTGGCCTTCTACCGCGCTTTCCAGCGCCGTATTGGCGGCAGCCGGCTGCCAATCCCAGGCAGGTTTGCCGGCTTCGGCCTTGAGTTCGTTGATGGCATTGATGGCCACCTGCATTTGCTGATGACCGAACACCACGGCACCCAGCATCACTTCTTCAGACAGACAGTCGGCTTCGGATTCCACCATGAGCACCGCCTGCGCGGTACCGGCCACGACCAGATCCAGTTTTGAGTCTTTCATCTGCGTGGCGGTTGGATTGAGAATGTACTGGCCATCCTTGTAACCCACCTTGGCAGCGCCGATAGGCCCCTGGAAAGGCACGCCGGACAACGCCAGGGCAGCCGAAGCGCCCAGCATGGAAGCGATGTCGGCATCGATTTCCTTGTTCAGGGACACCACCGTCGCCACCACCTGGATTTCGTTATAGAAATGCTCAGGGAACAGCGGACGCAGCGGACGATCGATCAAACGGGCGGTCAGGGTTTCCTTTTCGGAAGGACGACCTTCGCGCTTGAAGAAGCCGCCTGGAATACGGCCCGCTGCGTAGGTCTTCTCAACGTAATTGATGGTCAGCGGAAAAAAATCCTTGCCGGGATCGGCCTGCTTCCTGGCAACCGCCGTAACCAACACCACGGTCTCGCCCATGGTGACCAACACTGCACCATCGGCCTGACGGGCCATTTCGCCCGTTTCCAAAGTAACTTGGTGGCTGCCGTATTGAAAACTCTTTTTAAATACACTCACGATATTTCCCGCCGCTTTTAACTTCTAAAATGGATTTGCGCAGAAGCACTCTGCTCAAATGAAAAACGGGCTGCCACTTTTGTAGAGGCAGCCCGTAGTGAACCGGATCGGTTAGCGTCTCAGACCGAGACGGCTGATGATTTCCTGATAACGCTCAGGAGTACGGCTCTTCAGGTAGTCCAGCAGCTTGCGACGCTGGTTGACCATCTTGAGCAAGCCACGGCGCGAAGCATGATCGCGCTTGTGAGCGCCAAAGTGCTCGCTGAGGCCATTGATGCGCGCCGACAGCAACGCAATCTGGACTTCAGGAGAACCGGTATCAGCGGGGTTGCGACGATAGTCATTCACCACACTGCTCTTTTGCTCACTCGACAATGACATCAGCTCAATCCTCTAAAACTTTCATGCCGGCGACCGCAGCCGCCTCTGTAACCATGACCCATTAAACAGGGCGCGCATTCTATGCTGCACCCCCGGCAAGCTCAAGCGAAATCCGGCACTTACTGGCCGGCCGGTGGTGAAAACAAGCGCTCCGCCAGCACCCGACCCTGGCCGTCCGCCCGGACGATGCCCAAAAAACGCTGTCCGCCGGCATCATCTGGACCATAGGCGCGCCATAAGCCGGCCACAGCCTCGGTCAAACCAGTCAAAGGCTTGCCGTGAAACAGCTCGGTGGTGCGCAATGCATTCAGCGGCAGCACCGGCAGGGTCGTCAGCGCCACGTCCGCCGATTGCAGCAAGGCATCGCGTCCGGCCATGTCCATTTCCGCCAGCATCTCCAGGGTCACCATACGGTTGGCATCGAAGGGATCGACCTGGGTACGGCGCAACAGGGTGACATGACCTATGGTGCCCAGACGACCTGCCACATCCTCAACCAGCGAACGCACATAGGTCCCTTTGGAACAACGTACTTCAAACTCGATGCTGTCCGGCCCATGCGCCAGCAAAGTGATGTGTTCAATGAAAATATCGCGTGGCACGCGTTCGATACTGGCACCACTACGCGCCAGTTCATACAAGCGTCGGCCTTCATGCTTGAGCGCCGAATACATTGGTGGAACTTGTTGTTGCGCACCGACGAAAGATTGCAATACTGCCGTGGCCTGCGCCGCATCGAAAGTCGGCACCGGTGCCGTTTCCATCACCGCCCCATCGGCATCGGCAGAATCGGTCTTGACACCCAGACGCGCAATCACGCGATAGGTCTTGCGTGAATTCAGCAGATAACCGCACACCTTGGTAGCCTGGCCAAAGCAGATCGGCAGCATGCCGGTAGCCAGCGGGTCGAGACTGCCGGCATGACCGGCCTTGAGCGCACGATACAAGGCGCGCGCACGCTGCAAGGCCATATTGCTGGACATGCCCTGCGGTTTGTCCAGCAACAGGATGCCGTCGATGGCGCGATCAAAACGCTTGGACATAGTTGGCAATGAATAAGCAGAACGAAACTGACAACGGACAGGGTGCCCGCGTTATCAATTGTCCATTACCAATTCTCAATTTGAATCGTCATCCTGATGACGACTTGCATCGTTCTTGACGGCTTCGCTGATGACCGTGGTCAGATGGGTGCCGTACTCGATCAACTCATCCGCGACAAAGGTCAGTTGCGGCGCATGGCGCAGGGCCAGCGCCCGTCCCAACGGGCCGCGCAACAGTTTGGCGCCTTCAGCCATGATGTCCTGGGTCAGTTCAGGATGTTTGTCGCCGCCCAGAATGGAATAGAACACCTTGGCGTGCGACAGATCCTGGCTGAGCTGTACATCCACGATGGTGACCGATCCCAAACGGGGATCGCGCAGCTCACGACGGATGAGTTCGCTCAGCACGCGCTGGATCTGTTCGGCAACGCGCCGGCTGCGGGAGAAGGCTTTGGACATGGGCAGACCTCTAATGTGAGGGCGGGTTGCAAACCCGCCCCTGCATCACATCGTGCGCGCCACTTCAACGCGCGAATAACATTCGATCTGATCGCCAACCTGCACGTCGTTGTAGTTCTTCACGCCGATACCGCACTCGGTGCCCGAGCGCACCTCATTGACGTCATCCTTGAAGCGTCGCAGCGATTCCAAACCGCCTTCGAAGATCACCACGTTGTCGCGCAGCACGCGGATCGGATTGTTACGACGCACATAACCTTCCGTCACGATGCAACCTGCCACCGTGCCCAGCTTGCTGGAGCGGAATACATCGCGTACTTCAGCCAGGCCGACGATGGTTTCCTTGACCTCGGGTGCAAGTAAGCCAGAGGCCAGTTGCTTCACATCGTCTATGGCTTCGTAAATGATGCTGTAGTAACGCACATCGACGTTACCGTCCTTGATGGCGCTGCGGGCCGCGCCATCGGCACGCACGTTAAAGCCGATGACCCGTGCATTGGAGGCGGCCGCCATGGTGACATCAGATTCGGTGATGCCGCCGACACCGCTGGCCAGCACTTTCACGGTCACCTCATCAGTGGACAACTGGGTCAACGCGTCGCGCAATGCTTCAGCACTGCCCTGCACGTCGGCCTTGATGATGATCGACACCACCGCAGCCTTGCCATCACCCGCCTGCGAGAAGATGTCTTCCAGTTTGTTGGCGCCTGCGGCCTTGGCCAGTTTGGTATCGCGGTACTTGCCCTGGCGGTACAGGGCGATTTCACGCACCTTGCGCTCGCTTTCCAGCACCAGCAGGTCGTCGCCGGCATTCGGCGCACCGGACAGGCCCAGCACCACCACCGGCAACGACGGGCCGGCGGATTGCACCTGACGGCCGGTTTCGTCGAACAGGGCACGCACGCGGCCGAATTCCTGGCCGGCAATGATGGGATCGCCCGGTTTCAAGGTGCCGCGCTTGACCAGTACGGTGGCCACGGCGCCACGCCCCTTTTCGATCGAGGATTCAATGACCACACCGGCCGCCATGCCCTCGGTAGGCGCCTTGAGTTCCAGCACTTCGGCCTGCAGCAGAATGACTTCCAGCAACTGATCAATGCCGGTGCCCGCCCGGGCGGAGACGTTGACGAACATGGTGTCGCCACCCCATTCCTCCGGGATCACGCCATGCTTGACCAGTTCGTTCTTGATGCGGTCCGGATCGGCTTCAGGCTTGTCCACCTTGGTGATGGCCACCACGATGGGCACTTCCGCAGCGCGCGCATGATTGATCGCTTCGATGGTCTGCGGCATCACGCCGTCATCGGCGGCCACCACCAGAATCACCACGTCGGTCACCTGTGCGCCGCGGGCGCGCATGGCCGAGAACGCAGCATGACCCGGCGTATCCAGGAAGGTCACCACACCCTTGGGCGTTTCGACATGATAAGCGCCGATGTGCTGGGTAATGCCGCCCGCTTCGCCCGCCACCACCTTGGTGCGGCGAATGTAGTCCAGCAACGAGGTCTTGCCATGGTCAACGTGGCCCATGACAGTGACCACCGGCGGACGCGGCAGCAGCTCATGCTGCGCTTCGCTGCTGTGCAGCTCGTCGTCCAGCGCGCTTTCCTTCTGCAGGACGGCGGTATGGCCCAGCTCTTCCACCACCAGCGCAGCGGTATCCTGATCGATGGGCTGATTGATGGTGGCCATCACGCCCATGTTCATCATCACCTTGATGACTTCAGTGGCCTTGACAGCCATGCGCTGCGCCAGCTCGGATACCGTAATGGTTTCCGGCACCTGCACCTCGTGCTTGACGGGCGCCACCGGCTTTTCAAAGCCATGCTGCGCGCCGACGCTGACTTGCGCGGGTTTGCGCGAACGATTCAGCTGCTGCTGTTGCTGTTGCTTCTTTTTCTTGAAACGGGCGCTGGCATCGGTGGAGATGTGCAACTCGGAGCGACCCGGCGCGTCGCCGCGTGATGATGACGGCGCATCACTGCGACCCGCTGCACGCTGTTGCTGCTCACGCTCGCGTGCGGCACGCGCATCGCGTGCGTCCCGGGCCTGTTGTTCCTGCTGCTTGCGCGCGGTTTCTGCGAGATCGCGCTCTTCCGCCATGCGGCGATTTTCTGCTTCAGCCTGCAAGCGCACTTCTTCCAGCGCGCGACGATGCGCTTCGGCTTCCTGACGCTCACGCTCCACACGCTCTGCTTCACGCCGGGCATTGGCAGCCTGCTCGATCTGCTCTGCAGTTTGCTCGACCGGCTCAATCACCGGCTCGTCGGCTTCGCGATGCGATGGTTCAAGCTGTTCGCGCCTGGGCTCCAGTTCGTCGTGATGGCGCGCCTTTTCTTCCAGCACGCTGCGGTTCAGATAGGTTTTCTTGCTGCGCACTTCCACGTTGACGGTACGCGCCCTGCCCTGCGCAGTCGCCACCTTGATTTCACCCTGCGACTTGCGCTTCAGGGTGATCTTGCTCGGCGCGGCCGCATTGTCGTCACGGCCATGTGCGCGACGCAGGAAGGTCAACAATTCCATTTTGGCTTCGTCGCTGATCAGGGCATCCGCACCCGATACCCTGATGCCCGCTTCATCCAGTTGCTTGAGCAGCCGGTCAACAGGGACATTCAAGCCCTTTGCCAACTGGTTTACCGTTACATCAGCCATACACCCTCCGCACTGCCTGCCGCCTGCTTAAGCACCGAACCTGATTCAGGCCCTGAATTCAAACCTGGTGCTCGGCTGATTCAAACCAATGCTTGCGTGCCGCCATGATCAACTGACCCGCGCGCTGCTCGTCCATACCGTCGATTTCCATCAGATCGTCAATGGCCAGTTCCGCCAGCTCGTCACGCGTCTTGATGCCATGGCCGGCCAGCTGACCGGCCAGTTCCTGGGTCATGCCTTCGACCTGGAACAAGTCGTCAGCCGTCTCCTGAACTTCTTCGCTGGCAATGGCCTGCGTCAGCAGCACGTCACGGGCGCGATTACGCAGCTCCTTGATGATGTCTTCATCAAAGTCCTCGATCGCCGCCAGTTCGGCAGCCGGCACATAGGCCACTTCCTCGATGGTGGAGAACCCTTCCTGGACCAGAATAGCCGCCACCTCTTCGTCCACGTCCAGTTGCTTCATGAACATCTCGACCAGTGCGCGCGCTTCGGACTCGCTCTTCTTCTCGGCCGCTTCGCTGGTCATGATGTTGAGGTTCCAGCCGGTCAGCTCGCTGGCCAGACGGATGTTCTGGCCGCCGCGACCAATGGCTTGCGACAGCTTTTCCTCCGTCACCGCCACATCCATTGAGTGGGAGTCCTCGTCCACCACGATGGACACGACTTCGGCAGGCGCCATGGCATTGATGACGAACTGTGCGGCATTGTCGTCGAACGGAATGATGTCAACGCGCTCGCCGCCGATCTCATTGGACACGGCCTGCACGCGTGCGCCACGCATGCCGACGCAGGCGCCGACCGGATCGATGCGCTGGTCGTTGCTCTTCACGGCAATCTTGGCGCGCACGCCCGGATCGCGGGCAGCGCCGATGATCTCGATCAGGCCCTGGCCGACTTCCGGCACTTCCAGCTTGAACAGTTCGATCAGGAATTCCGGCGCAGTACGGCTTAAGAACAACTGCGGACCGCGCTGTTCGGTACGGATTTCCTTGAGGTAGGCCTTGATGCGATCCTGGGCGCGCACCGGCTCGCGCGGAATCATGTGTTCGCGCGGAATGAAACCTTCGGCGTTGCCGCCCAGATCAACCGTGATGCCGCTGCGATCCACGCGTTTGACCAGACCCGATACCATGGTGCCCATGCGATCGCGGAACTGATCGACGACATGCGCCCGTTCGGCTTCGCGCACCTTCTGCACGATCACCTGCTTGGCAGTTTGCGCAGCGATGCGTCCGAAGGCCACCGATTCCAGCGGCTCCTCCACATAGCCGCCGGGCTCGGCGTCTTTGGATATATCCAGGGCATCTTCCATGCGCAGCTCGCGATCCGGAAACTCCAGCTCGTTGGAATCGTCGGCGAATACTTTCCAGCGACGGAACGTATCGTAATTTCCGGTCTTGCGGTTGATGGCGATGCGCACATCGAAGCCTTCGCCATAACGCTTGCGCGTGGCGGAAGCCAGGGCCGCTTCAAGAGCCTCGAATATGATTTCCTTGTCGACGCCTTTCTCATTGGAAACCGCGTCCACCACCATCAGGATCTCTTTGTTCATCGTCATCACTTCACTCCCGCCTGAGAGTCAATGTTCCAACCATCACTCACCAGTAAAAACCGACTGCTCCAAAACGCCACGCCATTCAATCGCTCAACATGTTACTGATCAAAATCCGGTTCCAGCCGCGCCTTGCCGATACCGTCCAGCGGCAAGGTGACCGGCTGGCCATCCTGCTCCAGCGTCAGCTCGCGGTCGCTGACCGCCAGCAGCCTGCCGAGGAAACGGCGCCGGCCATTGACCGGCAACACCATATCCACCCGGGCGCGTTCGCCGATGAAGCGCTTGAAATGCGTTTCGGTGCGCAACACCCGGTCCAGCCCCGGCGACGACACCTCCAGCGTATATTCCACCGGAATCGGATCGGCCTTATCCAGCACTTCGCTGACCGCACGACTGACCCGCTCGCAGGCTTCCAGATCAATACCCTGCTCGGCATCAATGTACAGGCGCAGGAAGCCATTGCCGCGATGCGCCGAGTACTCCAGTTCCCAGAGCTCGAAACCAAGGCCGCGAACCACAGGCTCCAGCAGCTCGATCAACTTGTCGCGCATGCTGCCTCCTCACGCAACCTGCTCATAAACCCGCCGCTGCAGTGCATCCTGCGCTCGCGGCATTCGTGCATCCGTGCACATCCGCCGTTCCCGCGCATCCTGCGCTCCACGGCATTTGCACGTCCTGTACATCACAAATAAAAAATGGGCCAGCGGCCCATTCATTAACGCTCAATCCCTGCGCCCGGCCTCTGCCTGCCACTGCAGCTCCAGTGGCTCCCATCACGTTGCCTGCGATGACTTCATCCGACATCGCCCGGTCTCTCCAATTCACTTTGGCCAGAAACCAAAAAGCCCCTTGAAGGGGCCCAAACCTGACGCATCAGGACCTGACCGTGATCAGGTATTGGTAGCGGGGGTAGGATTTGAACCTACGACCTTCGGGTTATGAGCCCGACGAGCTGCCAGACTGCTCCACCCCGCAACAGAGGCCGCGCATTCTAATGATGACCTGTGGCGTTTACAAGACAAATAACGCTGTACCGGGCACGTTCCGGATGAGCAATTAACCCAGCAGCACCAATCCCCATGTAATCGCCACCATGGCCAGGGACAGAAATACGGCAGCGGAACCCAGATCCTTGGCCAGTCCCGACAGCTCATGACGCTCCAGGCCAATGCGATCGACCACCGCTTCGATGCTGCTATTGAGTATCTCCACCACCAGAACGAACAATACGCTGCCCACCAGCAAGGCGCGCTCGATGCCAGTGTGGCCAAGATAAATACCCAGGGGGACCAGAATGATCGCCAACAGCAGTTCCTGACGGAAGGCCGCTTCGTGCCGGTACACGCCGGCAAACCCCAGCATGGAGTTGCCGAAGGCCTTGAACAGACGGGTCATGCCCGAAGGTTTGTTACGGTCGATCATCAATGCATCCGATAGGCCAGCAAATTCACACAAGCCCAAGCTCCCGGTCGTGAGGACAAGGCGATCGGTGCGTCCGTCATCAATATCCCTTCCAGATCAGATCCAGCTGCTTGGCAGCGCGCACATCGTCAAGACGACGCACGGGCAGCGTATACGGCGCACCCTTCACTTTTTCGGCATCGGTTTCTGCTTCGCGCTGGATGTCGATCAAGGCATCCACGAAGGCATCCAGTTCTTCCCTGGCTTCGGTTTCGGTGGGCTCGATCAACAGACATTCCGGCACCAGCAACGGGAAGTAGGTGGTGGGCGCATGGAAACCGTAGTCCAGCAGACGCTTGGCGAAATCCATGGCATTGACGTTGAAATCGCGCGTCTGACGTTTGAGCGTGATGATGAACTCGTGGCTGGCGCGACGTTGCGGATACGCTGGATCGAAACCGGCTTGACGCAGGCGCGCCAGCAGATAGTTGGCATTGAGCGCGGCATATTCAGCGACGCGATGCATGCCATCCTTGCCCAGCATGCGCATGTAAATGTACGCACGCATCAGTACGCCGGCATTACCCATGAAGGCCGACAGGCGGCCGATGGACTGCGGCAGATCTTTTTCTGTGAGCCAACGATACGCTTCGCCCTGCTTGCCAACCTCTTTGCCAACAATGGGCAGCGGCATGAATGGCGCCACACGTTTGCTGACCCCCACCGCGCCGGCGCCCGGACCGCCGCTGCCATGCGGCGTGGAAAAGGTCTTGTGCAGATTCATGTGAATCACATCGAAGCCCATGTCACCCGGACGCACTTTGCCCAGAATGGCATTCAGATTGGCACCGTCGTAATAAAGCAGGCCACCGGCATCGTGAACAATCTGCGCCATCTGCTTGATGCGGCGTTCGAACACACCCAGGGTCGAAGGATTGGTGAGCATGATGCCGGCGGTATTCGGTCCCACCGCTTTCTGCAGGGCATCCAGATCGATGTCGCCCGAAGGCAGCGAAGGAATCTCCACCACCTTGCAGCCACACATCGTCGCGGTGGCTGGATTGGTGCCATGCGCAGCGTCGGGCACAATCAGTTCATCGCGATACGCCTCGCCGCGTGACTGGTGATAGGCGCGTATCATGGCCACGCCGGCAAATTCGCCCTGCGCACCGGCCATCGGCGTCAGCGAGACGCTGTGCATGCCGGTGACGTCCTTGAGCATCTCCTGCAACTCATACATGCAGGCGAGAAAGCCCTGGCCGGTGGCGTCGGGCGACAGTGGATGGCGATTAAGGAACTCCGGCAGCATCGCGAGACTGTTACAGGCACGCGGGTTGTACTTCATGGTGCAGGAACCCAGCGGATAAAAATGCGTGTCGATGGAAAAGTTCTTCTGCGACAAACGGGTGTAATGACGCACGGCCTGCAGTTCGGACACTTCAGGCAGTTGTGGGCGCCCGGTGCGTTGCAGCGCCGCCGGAATTTCACTGGCCACTGCTGCCGGATATTGCGCAGCCGCCGTACGGCCCGGACGCGAATGTTGGAAGATGAGTTTTTCAGTCATGTTACAAACTCGTAATTAAGAATCCAATGTCGGTTGGGATTTCATCCCGGCCTACAAAGCAGTTACGCATTGAGAATTTCAGGCAGTGCCCTGGCGTAGGCAGCAATATCGGCACTGCTGCGCGTTTCAGTGGCGCACACCAGCAACGCATTCCCCAGCTGCGGATAGTGCTGCGACAAGTCATAGCCACCGACGATGCCGCGCCTGACCAGGGCATCCAGCACTTCAGGCACACTGCGATTGAGCGTAATCACCGCTTCGTGAAAGCGTGGTCCGCTAAAGGCCTGCTTCACGCCGGGAATTTTGGTCAGGGCATTCACCAGTTCACTGGTGCGCTGCTGACTGTTGGCGGCTACCCGCTCCAGCCCTTCGGCGCCCAGAATCGACATGTAGATGGTGGCAGCCGTGACCAGCAGACCCTGATTGGTGCAGATATTCGAGGTGGCTTTGCCACGACGAATATGCTGCTCGCGCGCCTGCAAAGTCAGCGTGAACCCCTGCTTGCCTTCGAGATCCACCGTGCGGCCTATGATGCGCCCCGGCATCTGGCGCACATACTCCATGCGCGTGGTCATGAAACCGAAATACGGCCCACCGGAAGCCAGCGGTACGCCCAGGGGCTGGCCATCACCCACGACAATGTCGGCGCCCTTGGCGCCCCATTCACCGGGGGGTTTGAGCAGCGCCAGCGAAATGGGATTCACCACGGCAATCACAAATATGCCATTGGCATGCGCCCAGTCGGTCAGGGCATCCACGTCCTCCAACTGACCGAAGAAATTCGGCTGCTGAATCACCAGTCCGGTGATGTCCTGACCGGACAATGGCTTGAGCGAATCCACCGGCGTGGCGCCCGATTGTGCATCGAACGCCACGTGATCGAACTGCAAATTCTGATTGCCGGCAATGGCCTGAGTGACCTTGGCATAGGTCGGATTCACGCTGGCGGTAATGATGAAGCGCTGCGACTGCGATTTGCGATTGGCGCGCACCGCCATCAAACAGGCTTCCGACAGCGCCGAGGCGCCGTCATACAACGACGCATTCGACACCGCCATGCCGGTGAGGCTGGCCATCATGGTTTGATATTCATACAACAGCTGCAACGTGCCCTGACTGGCCTCGGCCTGATACGGCGTGTACGCCGAATAGAACTCGCCGCGCGTGACAATCGCCCACACGGCGGCGGGAATGTGATGTTCGTAAGCACCCGCGCCGATGAAGTTCAGATACTTGCCATCCTGCGCGGCGCGCTCTTGCATCAACCGGCCCACTTCCATTTCGGACAGCGCTTCAGGCACCTGCGTCAGCCCCTGTGAGCGCAATTCCACAGGAATTTCATCGAACAGCGCTTCGATGTCGGGCGCACCGATGACAGCCAGCATCTCGCGCACATCGTCTTCAGTATGCGGAATGAAAGGCATGACGAATTCCTTAGTGAGCAGCGTCGGCGACAGACTGATAGGCGGCGGCATCGAGCAGCCTGGCCAGCTCGCTGGCATCGCTGGGGCGGATCTTCATGAGCCAACCCTCGCCATAAGGCGACTGATTGATCAGTTCCGGCGTGGCGCCCAACGCCTCATTCACCGCCAGCACTTCGCCACTGACGGGGCTGTACACATCCGACGCGGCCTTCACCGATTCCACCACCGCAAAGGCTTCACCGGCCTTCACCTTGCGTCCCACCTCGGGCGTTTCCACGAACACCAGATCGCCCAGCGCGGCCTGTGCATGATCGGAGATACCCACCGTCAGCGTGCCGTCAGCTTCAACGCGCGCCCATTCGTGGCTGGCGAGATACTTGAGTTCAGCAGGAATATTGCTCATGTGTGTTCCTCGAAAAACCTTCAATGAAAATCAGAGTTGAATGCAGATCCGGCCGTTGCGCGCAAATGGATAGGGTACGATGCGCGCCGTCAATTGTTTACCGCGAATGTCCACTTTTACAGCGCCTTCGGCCGCGGCCGGCACGCGCGCCAGGGCAATGGAACGTTCCAGCGTCGGCGAGAACGTACCGCTGGTCACTTCGCCATCAGGCTGACCATCGACCAGCACAGCCTGATGCGAACGCAGCACACCGCGTTCTTCCAGCAACAGCCCCACCAGCTTGCGTGGCACGCCTGCCTGCTGCTGCGCTTCCAGTGCGGCACGACCGATGAAATTACGTTCTTTGGGCTCGAAGGCGATGGTCCAGGTGAGCCCGGATTCCAGCGGTGACTGGTTCTCGTCCATGTCGTTGCCGTACAGGTTCATGCCGGCTTCCAGACGCAACGTGTCGCGTGCGCCCAGACCGCATTGCGCAATACCCGCCGCCTTGAACTTGAGCCATAACTCGCCTGCCTCCTCCCTGGGCAGCATGATTTCAAAACCATCTTCGCCGGTGTAACCGGTGCGTGCGATGAAGTAGCGGCCGAACTCGCCGCCTGAAAACACCTTCAATTCCAGCGCCGTTTGGGTTACCGCACCTAACACGGATATGGCCTTGCTGCGTGCCTTCGGTCCCTGCACGGCAATCATGGCCAGATCATCGCGCACCTGCACCGCCACCTCGAAAGCCGCCGCCTGTTGCCTGATCCAGGCAACGTCCTTGTCACGGGTACCGGCATTTACCACCATGCGGAACCAGGCATCGTTTAGGCCCTGTTGAGTCATCAGATAGACGATCAGATCGTCGATGACACCGCCGCGCTCGTTGAGCAGGCAACTGTACAGCGCCTTGCCGGCGGTCTTGAGCCTGGCCACGTCATTGGCCAGCAGATAACGCAGGAATTCACGCACGCGGGCGCCGGTCAGATCCAGTACGCACATGTGCGACACATCGAACATGCCCGCATCGCGACGTACGGCATGGTGTTCGTCGATCTGCGACCCGTAATTGACCGGCATATCCCAGCCGCCGAAATCGACCATGCGCGCGCCAGCCGCGACGTGCGTGTCATACAAAGGAGTACGTAAACCCATGAAAGTCTCCGGTATTCAGGCAACCACCGCATCTTGTGATCGCGGCATTCGTGCTCCTGCACATCCGCCGCTGCTGCGCATCCTGCGCTCGCGGCATTCGTGCTCCTGCACATCACAAACAAAAGGGCGCGGTCATACACCCGCACGGATTCCGTGCCTAGGCCATGACCGCGCCCCTCTGTCCGGGTACCTGAGAGATCGGGTGCCGCAACGGGCACCGCTCCCCTTCGGTGGATCGGCATCGTGAATTCTCACGCAGGGTGAAATTCCGGGCGATCGCTCTCCAGAGACCCAACTTAATAACTTGTGCCGTTCATTTGCCTGAGCGTTTCCGGGCGAGTTGCGCCTTCGGCGGTCGGATTACCGACTCTCTCCGGCCAAGTTGTCATGGGCGGCAATATGGTAGCGGAGCGCGCGCTGTTCGTGAGAAAAAAATGAGGCGCAGCCTTGGCCAGGCTGCGCCTCGGTTCGCTGAACCTGCCGTACTTCAAATGGTTTTGCTGATTACGCTCGAGATATCGCTGGATACTCCAGCGGTATTGACAGATGCAATAGCAAAGTAATAGGTCACTCCTCTGGAAAGCCCTGCAATCGTGTAACTGGTAATAGTGGCTGGATTGACATCGACAGAATGGTCCAAGCTGGTAGAACTAGTGCCATAGTAAATTCTATATCCTGCCAAATCCGTCAGCGGTGAACCGTCAGTGTTTTGTGTAGGCACAGTCCATTGCATGGCAGCACTCCCCGTAGAGTCCGGACCTACCGTAAGGGTAAATGCCGACAAAGAAACCGAGCTCATGCCGTCGCTCACTGAAATCTCAACGTTGGGGTATGTTCCCGCTGTGGTCGGCGTGCCCGTTAAAGCACCAGTCAAAGTATTGAAAGTAGCCCAAGAAGGTTTATTGGCAATGGAAAAAACCAATACATCACCATCCACATCCACAGCCACCGGTGTAAAGCTGTATTTGGAACCAACAGAAACAACTGTACCGGATGTACCGGTGATAGTCGGAGCATGATTAGCAGACCGTGCATTACCCTCAGTAACAGAGGCCGTATTGACACCAGCACCAGTCGCATTTGCAGAAGGATACAAACTCGAATCAATACCACAAGCGCTCAAGCTCAAAGCCATAATGCAAATCGAAGTTACGAGGAATGGCCAGTCATTCAGTGATTTCATTAGCTCAAAGCTCCTCACGCTGGAGATAACGTTTTGCCTACTAATGCCCGCGCTGCAGGCTCAATCAGCAAAACCGACGTGAGGACAGGGACGGAAACCCACGATTAACGAATACGACTGAATGTATCCGGCAACCCCGCTGCCTTAGGCAATTTACCCTTAGACCGGTGGCTTTGCGTCCCTGTCTTTCAACAGGTTTGCTTTTGAGACTGTAGAGGTAGTTAACCGGCATCACCTCTTACCCGGCAATTGTCTTTGCGGGCCGACATCCGATTTCAATCAATACAAAGCAACCATTTTTACGGTAAAAATATGTTGAATCGGCATACCGCTTAACATTGCCAGCTTGTACGCCACGCTGTAATAACTATTTTTCGGACTCGTTATAAATCAACTTCTTGGGTACGGTCATTGTTCCTATAACTTTATTCCGCTCAGAACCAAACACCCATTGCCTATTCAGGCAATGACTTATACTTGTCCGGAATCTCGTCACTAAAAATTAATGCTCCAGATATCCTGAAATATGTCCAACCGCATCCGTCGTCATTCTCTTCCCGTTCAGATTGGCTCCGTTACAGTCGGCGGCACTGCGCCAATCGTGGTGCAATCCATGACCAACACCGACACCGCCGACATTGAGGGCACGGCACAGCAGATCAAGGCGCTGGCCCGCGCCGGTTCGGAGCTGGTGCGGGTGACGGTGAATTCGGACGAAGCCGCCGCAGCGATGCCGCATGTCTGTGAACGACTGGCGCAACTGAATGTATCCGTCCCCATCGTAGGCGATTTTCATTTCAATGGTCACAAACTGCTCAAGGCGCATCCGGCTTGTGCGGCAGCGCTGGCGAAGTACCGCATCAACCCCGGCAATGTCGGTCGCGGTTCCAAGCGCGATGCGCAGTTCGCCGAAATGATCGAGGTGGCATGCGAATACAACAAGCCGGTACGCATCGGCGTGAACTGGGGCAGTCTGGATCAGGATCTGTTAACCCGTCTGATGGATGAAAACTCGCGTCTGGCTGAACCGCTGGATGCCGAAGCGGTGATGCACGAAGCACTGGTGGTCTCTGCACTCGACAGTGCCGCACGCGCGTTGGAACTGGGCCTGACCAAAGACCGCATCGTGATTTCGTGCAAGGTCAGCGGCGTGCAGGACCTGATCAGTGTGTATCGGGAACTGGGCAAGCGCTGCGACTATGCATTGCATCTGGGCCTGACCGAAGCCGGTATGGGCTCGAAAGGCATTGTCGCCTCCACGGCGGCCATGGGCGTGTTATTGCAGGAAGGCATCGGCGATACCATCCGTGTGTCGCTCACGCCGGAACCCAATGGCGACCGCACCAACGAAGTGATCGTGGCGCAGGAAATCCTGCAAACCATGGGATTGCGCTCATTCACACCGATGGTCGTTGCCTGTCCCGGCTGCGGTCGCACCACCTCGACATTCTTCCAGGAACTGGCCAAGAACATCCAGACTCATATCCGTCACCAGATGCCGGTATGGCGCAAACACTATGTAGGCGTGGAGGATATGACGGTGGCGGTCATGGGCTGTGTGGTGAATGGTCCCGGTGAAAGCAAACACGCCAACATCGGTATCAGCCTCCCCGGCACCGGCGAACGTCCGGTGGCGCCGGTGTATATCGACGGCGAAAAGGGACCCACGCTGAAAGGCGAGCGGATCGCCGAGGAATTCCAGGCGCTGGTGGAAGACTATGTGGCGCGAACTTATACGCGGAGAGCCGGCACATGAACGAACTGGTAAGTAAACATTGCGTCCCCTGCGAAGGCGGCGTCGAGCCTCTGGATGGCGCAGCCAGCCATCACTACCTGCAAAAACTCTCGCTGGGCTGGCAGCTGGATGCCGACGGCAAGTCAATCCGCCGCGAATACGCCTTCAAGAATTTCTACCGCACCATGAGCTTTGTGAATGCCGTCGCGCATATCGCCAACACGGAAGACCATCATCCGGATCTGGAAGTAGGCTACAACTACTGCCGGATCAAGTTCACCACTCATGCCATCGGCGGTCTGTCGGAAAACGATTTCATCTGTGCCGCCAGAATCGATGCCTTGAGCCTCTGAGTGAACCCCGATCAGCCGACTTGCGCCGCCATTCCGGCAAAAGATTCAGCAAACTTTTTCGCGCTCAGGATTGCTGCCGCATCCTGACGCTGTACCCAGTCCGACTGCGCCTGCTCCACCAGCAATAACAGGGCGAAAGCCCGTCCCAAACTCAGCGCCCAACGACGGCCGCCCGCTTGCACTACAGTCATGTCCTGCGTGTGCGTCAGCCATTGGCGGGCATGGATCAACACTGTCCTGGCCATCATGGCGATGGCCTGCAAATGACTATCGGTCGTGTTTCCGACAATGTGTTCAGCGCGCTCCAGCAACGCATGCATTCCTGACTGTGCGTCGCTGCGCAACAGGGCATCGAGCGCCAGCACATTGGTCGTGCCCTCCCAGATCGGCAACACATGCGCATCGCGCAGCAGGGCCGGCAGGCCGGTATCTTCCACATAACCGGCGCCACCGAAACATTCAATTATTTCGCTGAGCACCGCTACCGCCTGTCGTGCGGTAACCAGTTTGGCAATGGGCGTCAGGAGGCGCAGCAAGGCACGCTGTGCAGTCGTGATCTCATGAGCTTCCTTGAGACCCAGTAAACGCACCGTCTCAAACGCCAGCAACGTAGCCGCGCGAGTCTCGGCTTCCAGTGTTGCGAGAATGTCTGCATGCAAGGGCAGTTCATGCAGATATTTGCCGAAGGCGCTCCTTTGCCTTGCATAGGACTGTGCCAGCGCCATGCCGCGACGCATGCAGGCTGCCGCACTGATGGCGTTCCAGACGCGGGTAACCATCAGCATCGGTTCGATGGCGCGCGTACCACCCTGCATTTCGCCCACCAGTTGCGCCTCACAGGCTTCCAGCAACAACTCGGCCGTCGGCACCTTGCGCGTACCCAGCTTGTCCTTGAGACGTTCGATGCGAATACCGTTGAGCCGGCCGGCGGCATCGCGGGTTTCCAGATAGAACAGCGCCAGCCCCTGCCCTCCCAAGCCATTGCCTTCGGGTCGGGCCAGTGTCAGCGCCATCTCGGCATTCACGGCCGAGGTAAACCATTTCTTGCCGCATAGCCGCCAGCTGCCATCCGGTTGCTTTACCGCGCACGTGCGCGCGCTGCCCACATCGGAGCCACCACTGGCTTCGGTCATCCATTGACCACTGGTCCACGCATGATCGGTATCGCGACTGATCAGTCTGGGTACTGCACGTGTAATCAGTGACTGATTGCCGGACTCCCGCAAGCAACATGCGGCCCCATCGGACATGGCCAGCGGACAGGTGTAGAAATCCGACGAGGGATGAAACAGATATACCAATGCGAACTGATGGATTCTGGAATGCGCGCCATGCGCCTGTTCATAAGGCAGCGCTACCAGCCCCTGTTCCGCTGCCAGACGCGCGCAGCGTTGCCACAGCGACGTCAGCTCAACCTCATCAATACGATTGCCCCAGGCATCCCATTGCATGAGCCTTGGTTCGTGCAAACGATCCGTCAGTTGCAGGGCGTACAGAGAACCACCCGCCAGGTCGCCCATGGCCTGTAACTGCGGTTCGATCTCGCGCAACACAGCAGACGGCACGACTCGCTGCAGATAGTGCCGCAGGAACAGGTCATCCGTATATTGATTGCCCAGCTGCGGCGGCGACTGAATGAACAGTTCGACCATGATCACCTCCGCCCGCGCGGGATGCGCTGGATATTTTCAGTGGCCGCCGTTCACCGGACCTCGGCGTACCCGCCAGGCACACCCTCGGGCGATAGCACCAGCTGCCACAACTGATCGCGCCGCGCCCGGAAATAAGCTGCGGAAGCCAGCAGCCAGAAATTCCACATGCGCTGAAAACGTTCGCCATAGTGCGCGGCAATTTCCGGCCAGCCATCATTGAAGCGTGCATGCCAGGCCAGCAGGGTGCGATCGTAGTCAGGACCGAAACCATGCCAGTCCTCCAGCACGAAAACACCTTCGAGGGCGCGGGCAATCTGCGCCATGGAAGGAATGACGGAATTCGGAAAGATATAACGCTCGATCCAGGGATCGTTGGCATGCTGCGAAGTGTTCTGGCCAATGGTATGCAGCAACATCAGCCCATCGTCAGCCAGCAGGCGGCGTGCGGCCTGGAAGTAAGTGGCATAGTTGCGCACGCCGACATGTTCGAACATGCCCAGTGAATAGATGCGATCGAAGCGACCCTGCAGGCTGCGGTAGTCGCACAGGTGAATCTCCACCGGCAGTCCCTGACAGCGCTCACGCGCTGTCGCGGCCTGATTGCGTGAGATCGTGACGCCCGTAATCTGCACACCGTAACGTTGCGCCGCAAATTGCGCCGCACCACCCCAGCCGCAGCCGATATCCAGTACGCGCATACCCGGTTGCAATCCCAGCTTGCGACAGACCAGATCGAGCTTGGCGTCCTGTGCGGCCTCGAGCGTCTGAGCAGCGCGCCAATAGGCACAACTGTAGATCATGCGCGGGTCGAGCATGCGCTGATAAAGATCGTCGCCGATATCGTAGTGCTGCTGACCGACCTTGAAAGAACGGGTCGGCGTTTGCGGATTGAACAGCTTGGCCACCAACGAGGCCCAGAGCAGACGCAGGCCGGGCAGATGCTGATCGATACCCGCGCGGAACACGCGAAACATCATCTCGTCCAGACGTTCGCAATCCCACTGTCCATCCATGTAGGATTCGCCCACCCCCAGCGAACCCTGGGCCAGCACGCGGCGTGCGAATACCGGATCGTGTACCTGGATATCCCAAGGATTATGGCCGCCCAGCATCACCTGGGCAGGCGCCAGCATCTGGCGTAAAGCGTCCTGATAACGTGCAAGAGACATGACTCCTCCACACAGTATCTTCGATGCGGACCAGCATGCACCCGGCACGCCACGGCTACAAGATGGAAACTGTAGGTGAATGCCGGTAGCGGGCGACTCAAAAGCGCTAGAGGTCAAGCGACCGATTCAAATTGCATCAGATTGCGCGGGTCACCATGTCCGGTCGCTCGCCCGCCATGCCCAGCGCCCGCAACATCAGACTGCGTTTGACCAGAGGCAGCTGCTGGATCAGGCGCAGACCGGTACGGCGCAATGCCCTGGCGCTACGTTGTTCATTGCTGAACAGGCGATTGAGTGCATCGACCAGACCCAGCGCGATACTGTTTTCCGTCTTGCGCCAGCGTTCGTAACGGCGCAGCACGCGCAATTCGCTGAGTGCATCGACGGCAGCGCCTGCCTGTCGCGCTTCGCTCAGGACCTGCACCAGCGAGGCAATATCCATGAACCCCAGGTTCACGCCCTGCCCGGCCAGCGGATGCATGCTGTGCGCCGCATCGCCCACCAGCACGAATCGGTGACGGCAATATTCGTCCACCTGCGCCAGCCGCAAAGGAAAGGCGGCACGCTGCGCAGCCATTTCGACCGCGCCGAGCACATGATCGCCGGCAGCAGCGATCTGTGCAGCCAGGGTCGTCTCGTCAAGTTGCAGTAATTCGGCCGCATGTTCCGGCGTAGTCGTCCAGACAATCGAACTGCGGCCATCGTTCAAGGGCAAAAAGGCAATGGGACCCTGCGGCAGAAACCGTTGCCAGGCAGTCTGTCGATGCGGCTGCTCGGTGCGTACATGCGTGACCAGGGCAGTTTGCCGATAAGGCCGGGCATGCGTGGTAATGCCCACGCAGTCACGACTGACGCTGTGGGCGCCATCAGCGCCGATCACCAGACGCGCACTGAAGTGACGGCCATCCGTCAGGGAGAGACGTGCAGCATCTTCATCGACAGTGATGCCCGCCAGCTCCGTGGCGAAACGCGTTATACGTTCATTGGCGTTGGCTGCGGCTTCCAACGCCGCCCATTGCAGGCAGTTGTTGGCCACGATATGCCCCAGATCCGGCTCGCCCAGACTGCTGGCCGAAAAGCGCAACGCTTCGCGGCTATCTGCGCCGCTTAAAGCATCCCAGACCACCATGTCGCCATAGGGAGCACGCTGCGCAGCCGGCAATAGTTGCCAGGCACCGGCATGAGTGAGAATGCGTTGCGAGGCACGGGAAATGGCCGAGACGCGAATGTCCACCTCGGTACCCGGCGCCTGTGCTGGAAAATGTGTTTCGATCAATGCGACGCGCAAGTCGCGTAAAACGGGATCGCTGCGCAACAGCGCCGCCAGGGTCGCGCCCACCATGCCAGCGCCGCAGATGGCAATATCAAAATCCGTGGTGGTTTTCGTTTTCATAACGGCGCACCGCGCGCCAGACGCGGTATGCGTCCGGAAGCACCGATGGATAACTGCGCCATCGCATCCTTGGCCACCGGCAGCAGATCAAAAGCCAACAGGCCGGCATCGCGCGCCCACTTCACTACACCCAGAGGCTGATTGAACACACGCACCAGACTGTCGGTGAACGCCACAATGCGTTTGCTGTCTTCATGGCGCCATGCGGCATAGCGTTGCAACAAATCGGCCGAGCCCACATCGCAGGCTGCATTGGCGCGCAGCTCATCAGCCAGCAGCTCGGCGAGGCTGGCGGCATCGCGCAGTCCGAGGTTCAATCCCTGCCCGGCGATGGGATGCAACATTTGCGCAGCGTTGCCGATCACCGCCAGACGCTCGGCCTGATGCTGCTCGGCACGAATCAGCGACAGTGGATAGGCATGGCGTGCCCCTACTTTCAAGAAGCGCCCCAGACGGAAACCAAATTCGCGCTGGAAGTTCGTCAGGAATTCGCTGTCCGACCAGGACATGACCGCCGTCGCCTGCGCACTGGGCACGGTCCAGATCAAACCGACCCGCGCATCGGCCAGCGGCAACACTGCCAAGGGTCCACACGGCGCAAAGCGTTCGTATGCCACATGCTCATGAAAGCGTTGCGTGAGCGCATTGCTGATGATGGCCGTCTGGCCGTAATCCCATTGGCTGCTGGCAATACCAGCGGCGCTGCGCAGCAGCGATTGCGACCCATCGGCGGCAATCACCAGACGGGCAGACAGTTGTCGTTGCTGACCGTCGATTTCAATCGTTACCACGCGTGCATTCGCTGTGGACTCCAGTTGCACCACCCGCGCCGGGGTCACCACTTCAATCTGCTCCTGCTGCAGACGCTGCCACAGCGCCGCACCCATCTGCCAGTTGGGCACCACATAACCCAGCGCCGCCAGTTCCTGCTCTTCAGCCGAGAGGCGCGCAAAACCGAACCGGCCCTGATCGGAAATATGGATGCGTTTGATCGGTGTCGCCGCCCGCTGCAGCAAGGGCCATACGCCCAGCGCTTCGAACACGCGCCGGCTGCCATTGGACAAGGCCGTAGTGCGTTCATCGAAGCTGGGATGCCCGGCATCGGCAAAAGCCGTCGCCTCAATCAATACCACCCGCAGGCCGAGCGGCTTGAGCATCAGCGCCAGACTGGCGCCCACCAGCCCGCCGCCACAGATAAGCAGATCGCAGGAAGCCGGGTTGTCAGACATGTGGGTCACTTGAGGTACGGGGATTGATCAGGAAGCGTGCATCAGGCGTTCAATGTCATCGGGCTCTTTGAGCAGCGCGCCGGTCAGCACATCACAGCCATCCCTGGTCACCAGCACATCGTCTTCGATGCGGATGCCGATGTTCCACCAGCGCTTGGGCACGCCTTTGCTGCCCGCAGGAATGTAAATGCCCGGCTCGACCGTCAACGCCATACCCGGCTCCAGCACCCGCCATTCATTACCCACCTTGTAGTCACCCACATCGTGTACGTCCATGCCCAGCCAGTGTCCGGTGCGATGCATGAAAAACTGGCGATAGGCGCCTTCCTTGATCAGCGACTGCAGTTTGCCTTTTAGCAGGCCGAGCTTGATCAGGCCCTGCGTGATTTCGCGTACCGCGGCATCATGCGGATCGTTCCAGTGATTGCCCGGCCTGGTCGCGGCGATGGCTGCGTATTGCGCGCGCAGCACGACTTCATAAACCGCCCGCTGCTCGGGACTATAGCGGCCGTTGACCGGGAAAGTCCGGGTAATGTCGGACGCATAGAAACCGTATTCGCAACCGGCATCGATCAACAACAGGTCGCCATCCTTGAGCACGGCATTGTTTTCCTGGTAATGCAGGATGCAACCATTAGCGCCGCCGCCCACAATCGGGTGATAGGAAATGTCGGCCTCGTTGCGATGGAATTCATGCAGCAGCTCGGCCATCACTTCGTATTCCTTGCGGCCCGGCTTGACGAAGCGCATGGCGCGCACATGGGCATCGACCGCAATCCTGGCGGCATGGCGCATCAGCGCCACCTCTGCGCGCGACTTGTACAGACGCATGTCGTGCAGCACATGATCCAGTGCGACGAATTCCTGCGGCGGCTGGATACCGGCGCGCGCCCGCGCCTTGAGACCATTCACCCAGCCGATGACACGGTGATCGAATTCCGCATTCAGCCCCATGGTGTAGTACACACGCGGGCAGTTTTCCATCAACCCCGGCAGGATGTCGTCGATGTCGTTGATGGGAAAGGCGTCGTCCGCGCCATGCTGCTTGACCGCCCCTTCGGGACCGGCACGCCGGCCATCCCAGGTCTCGCGCAACGGATCGCGCTCGCGCACGAACAGCACATATTCGGCCTGAGCGCGTCCGGGAATGAGCACCGCCACCGCCTGTGGCTCGTTGAACCCCGTCAGGTAATGAAAGTCGCTGTCGGGACGGAAGTGATAGTGCACATCGTTGTTGCGCTGCTTTTCAACCGCCGTAGGCAGAATGGCAATGCCGCCCTTGCCAATCATCTTCATCAACTGCTTGCGACGTCGCTGGAACTCATCCGTACTCATGGTGGCCACTCAGGGTTGGGTATGCGGACAGCCTGCATAGTCAGCATGGCAGGCGTCCGTTATTTCAATGGGCTCGTTGTACCGGTCAATGCGCAAGTGTTTGCTGCTGCGCTTGCAGGCCACGCTGTCCGGCGAACTCGTCATGCACCAGCTGCACCGCAGCACGCAGATATTCCACCAGTTCGGCATAGGCCTGTTCATCGTCATCGCTGTCACTGGCATCGATGGCGTCGGCGCGGGCAATCTCACTGAGATCCTTGAGTACCTCACCGACATCGCCGGGCAATTGCCGGGCAGCACTGGGGACGCCAATACCAAATCCATAGAGAAAGCCCTGCGACCACTGCGCCAGAGCGGCAATACGATCAGCAAGCGGCGCTGCATCATCAGGCAACAGGGGCGCAAACCCCATTTCATCGCCGCGCAAAGCCGCCTGCGTCTCGCTGTACAATCGCTCGAGCACGGCATCAATCGGCGCGACTGGAGACAACAGCTCGTCACCGGCCGGATCCGGCAGCAGTTCCTGCAACCAATTCTGACTGGAAAATTGCGACAGGGTACATAAGGCGCCGCACAGGCAACCATGGCCCTCGGAAATCGTCACAGACGCATCGGCGGCGCGCAACGCGCGTTCGGCGTCGGTAAAACTGATGGTATACATGAAGCTATGTTAGGGCCTGCGCGCCATTCATTCCATCGCCATGCACGGCATTCACGACCGCTGCAGCCACACCGGAAAAAAGAATCGCGGTAAAGTTTGACCATGCCGAACCCGCACCCGCATAATTTCGCCATGAGTGAGCCCACTGCCAAATCCGCCATCGAGCAAGAATTCCGTCGCCTGGAAATGCGTGTGGCGGAGCTGGTTGCCACCCTGGCGCAGATCAAGGAAGAAAATTACACGCTGCGCCAGCGTAACGAGGCCCTGGTCGCCGAGCGTGGCGGGCTGCTGCAAAAAAACGAGCAGGTCCGCACTCGCGTTGAGGGTATGATCGGCCGACTGAAATCTCTGGAGCATGGCGCATGAATGATCGCACCGCTCGCGTCAGCATCCGCATCCTGGAAAAGGAATACCAGGTTGCCTGTCCGGTCGAGGAACGCACCGACCTGCTGGATGCCGCCGAATATCTCAACGGCAAGATGCGCGAGATCCGCGATACCGGCAGCGTGCTGGGGCTGGACCGCATAGCCGTGGTAGCGGCGTTGAATCTGGCCAATGAGCTGCTCAAGCTCAAGAAGGTCGGCGCCGATGTGGATGTGGAACTGGTGGACCGCATGCGGCATCTGCGCGAACGGGTGGAAACGGCGATTACACGCGGTAAGCAGCTCGAAATCTGACCGGTGAGTGCTGTGAAGCATCCGCGTCAAGGTTTCGAGCGGGACTCGGATGACAAGATTTGGAATGATTCGATTTGGCGCTGCCTGCGGTGTTCGACATATGGTCGGGTTACCTCTCGACCCTAATGTAAATACCCTCGGGGCTATGGTTCGCGGCAACACTGTGCATGTCCGTGTCATGCGGAAAGCCTTATGTGTCGCAGCCCGGTCCCACCTATTGCTCCGCGTCGAGAGCAATGGCCTATGACGGCACAGGCGGGTGGCGCCTCTCCCTCTTCGCAAGCCGCACTCGCGGCTGAACGCGACACGCTGCGACAACAACTGCGTCAGATACGATGCGCTCTACCCCGGAATGCACAACGCAAAGCAGCCACCGCCGTAGCGCGCAGACTGGGACGACACCCGCTCTTCAAACCCGGTGCGCGCATCGGCGTTTATCTGGCGCTCCCTGGCGAACTGAATCTGCAAGACTTCATCAGGATGGCTTGGGGACGTCACTGCCAGCTGTTCGTGCCACACATCACCAGTGTCCGCCGCAAACAAATGATGTTCTACCGGTATGCGCCTGCTCATGCCTTGCAAGCAAACCATTGGGGCATTCCGCAGCTGCGCAATCCGCAACAGCGCATGCCAGCCATCATGCTGGATGTCGTACTGGTGCCTACGGTGGGTTTTGACAGGCACGGCCATCGCCTGGGCATGGGCGCCGGTTTTTATGATCGCCACTTCGCGCATTTGCGGCGGCTGCGGCATTGGCGACGACCACGTCTGATCGGCGCGGCATACGCATGCCAGGAAGTACCCGCGCTCGCCGCCCGGGCACATGACGTCAGACTGGATATGATCGTGACCGAACGTGCGATGATTCGCCCGCGCTGAAACAGCGCATATCCAGTCTTTGATCATCCAGCACGAGGCCAAGCCATGCAGTATTGGCTGCTTAAATCCGAACCCGACATGTTCAGCATCGACGACTTGTCTGCCATCACAGGGAAATCCACTCACTGGGATGGTGTGCGCAATTACCAGGCACGCAATTTCATGCGCGATCAGATGCGCGTCGGCGATCAGGCTTTCTTTTATCACTCCAGCTGCGCAGTGCCTGGCATTGCCGGCATCGTCACCGTCAGCAAGGCGGGCTATCCCGACCATACGCAGTTCGACGCCGGACACGAGCACTACGATCCGGACAGCAAACCGGATGCTCCGCGCTGGTACATGATCGACGTGAAGCTGCACCGCAAGCTCAAACGCCTCATCACCCTGGACGAACTGCGTCAGCACCATCACCAGCAACTGCAGGAACTGTTGATCCTCAAACGCGGCAACCGGCTATCCATCACTCCAGTCAGCAAGCAGGAATGGCAGTTCATTATCGGTCTGGAATGACGCATCGAACACGCCAACAGCGCGCGCAACGCCATCTCGACTAAGTCGTGAGCGTGAAGTCGCTCACAGATACTTCATACCCCCCTCTTGCTAGGTAAATTTGTTTTATGTATATACTGCGCCCGGACTAACCTGATATGGAGACTGTTAATCATGGCAACTAAAGTAAAGAAAGCATCCAAGAAGAAAGTAGCGAAGAAGAAGGCCGCCAAGAAGGCAGCGAAGAAGAAGTAGTTTCTTCCGAGGATGTAACCTCAATGATTGTGCCCGCGAAAGCGGGCACAATCGTTTTTGACACTGGAAAAACAGGCGTTTTCGCGCAGCAGCCTGCAAGAGAGCAGAGTGATGAACAAAGATCTGGGCAAGCAGCGCGCCGCCGAAGCGGCGCTCAAGTACGTTGAGGAAGAGACCATTATCGGTGTCGGCACCGGCTCGACCGTGAACCTTTTCATCGACGCCCTGGCTGCGCGCAGGTTGCGCATTCGTGGCGCAGTTTCCAGTTCCAACGCCTCTACCGAGCGTCTTCGACGGTACGGAATCGAAATTTTTGATCTCAATGCGACCGGCGATATCGACGTGTATGTCGATGGCGCCGATGAAGCCGATCCACACCTGCACCTGATCAAAGGCGGCGGTGCGGCACTGACTCGCGAGAAGATTGTCGCCGCTGCATCCCGGCGTTTTGTCTGCATCGTGGATGCATCCAAGCAGGTCGAGGTGCTCGGCAACTTCCCTCTGCCAGTGGAAGTAATCCCCATGGCGCGCTCTTATGTGGGGCGACAGCTTGTGAAGCTCGGTGGTCAACCGGTATGGCGTGAAGGAGTTGTCACCGACAACGGCAATCTGATTCTGGATGTACATGGCATGCGCATCATTGACCCGGTCACATTGGAAAACCGGATCAATCAGATTGTCGGTGTAGTAACAGTTGGACTGTTTGCCGGCCGCCCCGCAGATGTACTGATCGTTGGCAGCGCTGACGGCGTAAAAATCCTTCCCTAAACCCGCGTTATCGCGCGCCACGCATTGCGTCGGTCCGGGAACATTCACTCAATGGGGCATTGCAAGATGTTGCCGGCCCGCCGCAACGCCAGCGCTTCGATGCCGGAGCAGATTCCAACGATACCCATGATGGAAAAATCGCCGCCCAGTAACCGTGCGACCTGCGGAGCATTACCCATGGCACAAGTAGCAAGGAAGCATCACTTGAACCACCGTCAGCCCAAACCGCAATGGTGGCGGTGCATGTCCATCAGCAGCTGGCGCTGGATGGGATCGCTGCCGAGCTCCAAAACGACAGAAACCTGTCACCCAAATGATCTGACGTAAAAACGACAAAGCCCGCTCGAGGCGGGCTTAAAGCTTATTGGCTGGGGGACTAGGATTCGAACCTAGGTTGGCGGAGTCAGAATCCGCAGTCCTACCACTAGACGATCCCCCAAATGGCTTGAAGGCTTGAGTCCAGATGGTTGTAAGCGCACAAGCCTTGCTTATGCCGCGCAACCAGTGGATTTAGTGTATGAGCATTAACGCTTGGAGAACTGGGTACCGCGACGGGCCTTGCGGAAACCAACCTTCTTGCGCTCGACCTCGCGGGCATCACGCGTCACGAAGCCGCCATCACGCAGCGGCTTGCGCAGGGTTTCATCATATTCGATGAGGGCGCGAGTCAGACCATGACGAATGGCACCGGCCTGACCGGTGATACCCCCACCTGCAACCGTCACGGTGACATCGAACGTATCTTCCATGCTTACCGTCTGCAGCGGCTGGCGCACGATCATGCTGCCGGTCTTGCGACCGAAGAATTCATCAATGGGTTTGCCATTGACGACGATGCTGCCCTTGCCCTTCTGCAGAAACACGCGAGCAGTGGCCGTCTTGCGGCGTCCGGTGCCATAGTTAGTCGAAGTCGCCATAGATCACTCTGTCGTATCGAAATTGTTTAAGGAAAACCCGCCAGAGACTCAGATCTCAAGCGCCTTCGGCTGCTGCGCGGCATGCGGGTGCTCGGCACCGGCAAACACATGCAGCTTCTTGAACATGGCGCGACCCAAAGGATTCTTCGGGAGCATGCCCTTCACTGCAAACTCGATCACCCGTTCCGGATGTTCGCGCAGCAGTTTTTCCAGGCTGATGGTCTTCAGACCACCCTGCCAGCCGGTGTGATGGTGGTACAGCTTGTCGGTCAGCTTGCGGCCGGTGACGCGCACCTTGTCAGCATTGATGACGATCAGGTTGTCACCGGTATCCATGTGGGGCGTGTATTCGGCCTTGTGCTTGCCACGCAGACGCATGGCCAACTGGGTCGCAAGGCGGCCCAAGGTTTGTTCTGAAGCATCCACAACATACCAGTCACGGCGGATGGTGGATGCTTTTGCGAAAACGGTCTTCATCAAAGACTCCGAAAGACTTCAAGCCTGCAGCGAAAGGCGCGGGATTCTAAAGGACGCCCTGCCTGTTTGCAAACCCACATAAACCTGTGGCCTGCAATCACTGGCGCATTCCAGACCAATACATATATATAGTAGGTGCCGGGCACGGCTCACAGGAAATGGATGGAGATGACCGTCGGCCGCCATACGGCACATAATCCGCTCATGAACACCTCTTCCCGACATCTTGGGCCGCTTGATACCCTTCTGACCAAACTGGATCGGCTGCTGAAATACGCTGCCGGCCCCCATGTGGCAGGCCGGTCCTATCCGGCCGCAGACCTGCCGGAAACGGTGACCGATCCAGCGCAGCGCCGGCAGATAGCCGGGCTGATGCGCGTCAATCATGCTGGAGAGATTTGCGCACAAGCGCTGTATCACGCTCAGGCGGCGACCGCGAAACGCCTCGATGTGCGCGACACCATGAACCAGTCGGCAAGGGAAGAAGTTGATCATCTGTCCTGGTGTGCGCAGCGGCTGGAAGAACTGGGCGATCGTCCCAGCCTGCTGGATCCGTTGTGGTATTTGGGTGCATATGCCATCGGCACATTGGCAGGCATCAGTGGCGATCATCGCAGCCTGGGTTTTGTAGCCGAAACCGAACGCCAAGTGGTTGCGCATCTGCAGTCGCATGTCAACAAACTGCAACAAAAAGACGCGCGCACACAGGCTATTCTTGAACAAATGATTGCGGACGAAGCCAGGCATGGCGGCGCAGCCCTTGAGCAGGGTGGAGAATTACCACCCGCTCCGCTCAGGCTGGCCATGAAGCTGACAGCGAAGATCATGACTGCCACCGCACAGCATATTTAGGGCTTATTTACGCATAACCGACAGCGAAAACCCGGCCCGACAGGGTGGCTCGCGCCACAAGCTCAAGCATTACAGCACTTGCAGTCGCCAAGATACTGTATTAAAACGCGTTACATGGTTTGCGCATCTGGCAGTGCGCGTACAAACAACAACGCCACGACGATAACGATAGGGGTCCGATATGGATGAAGGCGCTCGACCGTTGAGTGATATACCCGCGATCAATCGCTTCCTGAGCTATTGCCGCATTCGCACCGTGCCGTCCAAGACGGTCATCATCCACGCGGGCGATTTGCCCGACGTGCTTTACTACATCGTCAGTGGCTCAGTCGAAGTCATGATCGAAGATGAGGAAGGCAACGAGATGGTGCTTGCCTACCTCAATAAAGGCCAATTCTTCGGTGAAATGGGCCTGTTCTACGATCAACCCACTCGCAGCGCCTGGGTACGTACCCGGCAGCAATGCGAACTGGCGGAAATGACCTATCCACGCTTCCGGCAACTGGCGTCCGAAAGTCCGGGGCTGGTATTCGAGCTGGCAACACAACTGGCCACACGACTGGACCGCACCAACCGCAAGCTGGGCGACCTGGCCTTCGTGGATGTCACCGGCCGCGTGGCGCACGCCATCATGGATCTGTGTGGTGAACCCGATGCCATGACCCATCCTGAAGGCATGCAGATCAAGGTCAGCCGTCAGGAACTGTCGCGACTGGTGGGCTGTTCGCGCGAAATGGCAGGCCGGGTACTGAAGGTACTGGAAGAACAGGGTTTATTGCGCGCCACCGGCAAGACCATTGTGGTGTTTGGCGCAAGACCCAAGGTCAAGACCCGCCCCATGCTGGCGACACGCGCCACGCAGCAGAAAGCGCGTGTCGCTGTGCCGGATGATGACGACGATGAGGATTGATTGCCCGCGTCCGACATTAGAAACAAGCAACAAAAAGCCCGGCAATGCCGGGCTTTTTGTTGGTCACGCAGCAGTTCAGGCAGAACGACTGCTTGCGTAGCCTGCGGCGATCTCGGCACGCAAACCGGCGATCGTCGCCTGATAATCGGACGTACCAAAGATCGCCGAACCGGCAACAAAGGTATCCACACCCGCCGCGGCAATCGCCGCGACATTATCCACCTTCACACCACCATCGATCTCCAGCCGGATCGGCCGACCTGATGCCGCAATACGCTGTCGCGCGGCAACGATCTTGGGCAGCACGCCGGGAATGAACTGCTGTCCGCCAAAGCCCGGGTTGACCGACATCAACAGAATCAGATCGACCTTGTCCATGACATGATCCAGCCAGTTGAGCGGCGTCGCGGGATTGAACACCAGACCGGCCTGGCAACCGCATTCATGGATCAACCCCAGTGTGCGATCAATATGTTCGCTGGCTTCCGGATGAAAGGTAATGAGGCTCGCGCCCGCCCTGGCAAAGTCGGGAATGATGCGATCCACCGGCTTGACCATCAGATGCACATCAATCGGTGCAGTGATGCCGTGTTTGCGCAGGGCCTCGCAGACCAGCGGACCGATGGTGAGATTGGGCACATAATGATTGTCCATGACATCGAAATGCACGATGTCCGCACCCGCCGCCAGCACGGCATTGACTTCATCGCCCAGACGCGCAAAGTCGGCAGACAGAATCGATGGGGCAATCCAGGCAGGCAGCATATCGGCTCCGGTCTATGCAAATTGACGTGTACTTTAACAGCAGCGCATCCAGCTATTTGATGCCGCGCGCTTCGCAAATGACTTCATAGGCAGCGCGGATGCTACGCGTTTTTTCTTCTGCGGCCTTCATCATGGATTCCGGCAGCCCCTTGGCCACCAGCTTGTCCGGATGATTCTGGTTCATCAGACGCCGATAGGCCTTGGTCACCTCGGCATCGCTGACGCCGCTGGTCACGCCCAGCACCTGATAGGCTTCAGATAATGATGAAGTGCGACTGCCGGGAGTGGCGTCGCCGGTGCGCCACTGCATGCGCAGCATGGATTCCATCTGCGCAAACTGATACTCGCTGATGCCTAATGCATCGCAGCAGCGGCGCAGAATGGTCCGGCTGGGCGGATTCAGCCCGCCGCCCAGCAACGCGGCCTGCAACTGGATCTGCACGAACATCAAGCGCAGATCCATGCGTTTGCCGCAGGCAGCAGCCAACTCCCGCAGAACAGCGTTTACCGGAAAATCGCCGGCCTTGCCCTGGGTAAACAGCTCGATGGCCCTGCGCACATCGGTCTCGGACAGCCGGAACTGCGCCATCACCGTCCGTGCCGCCTGAATTTCCTGCTCCGACACCCGGCCATCCGCCTTGGCCACATGCCCCATCAACTGAAAGGTGGCGCGGAAAAAGAGCTGCTGTACCGCCTGAGCGCCAGCCGCTGAACGACCCTGCGAGCGCTCGACGTCAAACAAATGACCGATGAAAGCACCAATCATGGCGCCGGCAAAGCCATGCCCAACGATGAAGCCGATCAAGCCGCCAATCAATTTGCCGTACCACATCTACGCCTGTCACCTTGCCAAGTTACCGCCGCGTTCACCCAGGCTCACCTTGTGTGGCGACGCCCGGCGCTGCGAGAATGCCGCCCTTTCCAGATATGCGGTGCGTGCCGCCACCCTCAACCATGTCAAACCCATTACCTGTCTCTCCCCCCATGCGCGAATCGCACTTGCGCGGACTACAGCGCCTGCATCAGGGCAAAGTACGCGACATCTATGCCATCGACGATCAGGTCATGCTGATCGTAACCACCGATCGCCTGAGCGCCTTCGACGTGATTTTGCCCGACCCGATTCCGGGCAAGGGCCGGGTACTGACGGAGATCTCGCGCTTCTGGTTCGCCAAAACCGCGCACATTGTGCCGAATCATCTGGCGGATCGAATCTTGAGCGATATCGTACCGGATGCCAGCGAACGTGCGTTGATTGCCGACCGCAGTCTGGTGGTCCGCAAACTCAAGGCATTGCCCATCGAAGCGGTGGTGCGTGGTTACCTCATAGGTTCAGGCTGGAAAGACTATCAACAAACCGGTTCGGTGTGCGGCATCAAGTTGCCCGGCGGACTGCGGCAGGCCGACCAGTTGCCTGAACCCATCTTCACGCCCACCACCAAAGCCCCGGTGGGCACGCACGATGAAAACATCGACTTTGCCCAGGTGGTCAACACCATTGGCGCCGAACTGGCCGGACAGATGCGCAGCACGGCCATCGCCCTGTATCGCCATGCCGCCGATTACGCGCGGCAACGCGGCATCATCATTGCCGACACCAAGTTCGAGTTCGGCGTGGATGAAGCCGGCAAGCTGGTGCTGATCGACGAAGCGCTGACACCCGATTCATCACGTTTCTGGCCGGTGGACACTTATCGTCCCGGCATCAGCCCGCCCAGTTTCGACAAGCAGTTCGTGCGCGATTATCTGGAAACGCTGGACTGGGACAAGCGTGCACCCGGACCTGCGTTGCCCGCCGACATCATTCAACGCACCAGTGAAAAATATCAGGAAGCGCTGCGCCGCCTGACCAGCGACTGAGCCTCGCCGCATGAATACAGCGCCTGACTCCACCATCGCACCTGTTACCGACTGTGCAGACCAACTGGCCCAGGCGCAACGCGAACTGCAGTCGCTCCATTACGCGGTATCGCATGACCTGCGCGCGCCGGTGCGTGCCATTGCCGGTTTCAGTCAGGCGCTGAAAGAGCAGGCCGCGCACACGCTGGATGCCAGCGCACTGCATTACCTGCAGCGCATCGAAGAGTCCACGCAACTGTTGAGCGCCATGATCGATGGACTGCTGCGCCTGTCACGCCTGTCACAGGCAGACATGCAACCGATGGCGGTTGACCTCAGCCAGCTATGCAGCGAACTCGTCCTGGAACTGAACCAGCAGAATCCGCAACAGCATCCGCTTGTCCACGTCGCCACACCCATCAAGGCATGGTGCGATCCACACCTGCTGCGCATTGCCTTGAGCGAACTGCTGCACAACGCCTGGAAATTCACCCGGGAGCGCAGCGATGCACAGATCAGTATCCATGCCACCATCGAGGCCGAAACATTGACGCTATGTGTCCGCGACAACGGCATTGGCTTTGACATGCGCTATGCGGACCGACTGTTCGTACCCTTTCAGCACTTGCAGGCCCATACCGAGCAACATGGACTGGGTATTGGCCTGGCCTGCGTACAACGCATCATCAGCCGGCATTCCGGAAAACTGTGGGCCGAAGCGGCGGCGCAACAAGGCGCCGCCTTCTATTTCACGCTGCCATGTACAGACGACAACACGGCTCATGCATGAAAGACCTGACGCAGGGCAGGGATTGCACCCTGTAAGGTAAACACGTACCACGTCGGCGCCTCATGCGCCGTACACTACAGGTGGTTCGACACATCTCGGCTGGCGGCTACCATGAACAACGCCCTGAAAGTGGTAATCATTGAGGACTCTCCGACGGATGCAGAGCTCGCCGTCGCCGCTCTGCAACGTACCTGGCGTGACATCGACTGGCATCGGATCGACACCGAGTCCGAATTCATTGCCGAACTGGCCTGGCAACCTGACATCATCATTGCCGATTATGAAGTGCCCGGCTTCGGCGCGGTGACAGCGCTGCGCATACTCAAGCAATACGGTTCGAACATTCCGCTCATCGTTTTTACCGGCGCTGTCACCGAAGAGATCGTGGTGCGCTGCATGCGTCTCGGCGCAGCCGATTACCTGCTGAAGGACCGCCTGACCCGCCTGAGTTCAGCCATCGAGAATGCCCTGACGATGCGCCGCGAGCGCGAGGCCAAGCAATGTACTGAACGCGAACAACAACGCCTGTCCGCGCTGAATACGGCACTGCTCGATTCCATGCCGGCACATGCCGCGCTGCTGGATCACCAGGGCAATATCATCGCCACCAATGCCGCATGGCGTTGCGATGGCAGACGCAACAGCTTCAGCAATCCCGACTGGGGGATAGGCACGCACTATCCCGATGCCTGCCTGCAATTGCTGGAGGAACATCATCTGCATGCGGTCGAGATTGCACGCGGCGTACGCGCAGTACTGGCCGGCACCCGCGATTACTTTGCCGTCGAATATCCCAGTGGCACGGATACGCAGCGACGCTGGTTCCGCCTCATTGCCACGCCAGTCAGCCCTTCCCGACATGACGCCCACCACGACGCAGGTGCAGTCATCATGCATGTCGATATCACTGAACGCCGCAGTGTGGAAGAACAACTGAAAATCAATGCCAATGCACTGCAACAACTGACCGACGGCGTAGTCATTACCAATGCAGCACTGCAAGTGATTGCCGTCAACAATGCCTATAGCGCGATGACCGGCTATGAACCGGACGAAGTCATGGGGCTGCCACTGTGGACGGTGATCACCGGCGAGGAAAACCAGCAAGACAACAGTGAAACCATTCAGCCGGAATTACTCGATGGCGGCTGGCGCGCCGAACTCAGCAGCCGACGCAAGGGCGGTGAAACCTTTCCGGCAATTTTCAGCATCAACCCGATACGCGATGAACAAGGACAGATCGGACACTACACTGCCGTGCTGACCGATCTGTCCTCGTTGCGCAATGTCGAACGGCGCATCGAATATCTGTCACAGCACGATGCGCTTACCGGCCTGCCCAATCGTGCCGCACTGGAAACGCAGCTACTGAGCAGCATCACCGGCATTCAGGACCGGGCGCATATCGCGGCGGTGCTGCTGATCGAGCTGGATCGCTTCAAGTCCATCAACGATACATTGGGTCATCGCACAGGCGATGCGCTGATCCGCGCGGTGACCGAACGCCTGAACCACATCCGCCACCCGGCCGACTTTCTGGCGCGTATCGGCGGCGATGAATTCGTCCTGCTGCGCCACGAATCGCGCAGTGCCGATGCCGTGCTGCCCTATGCGGAAAACATTCGTGCCGCGCTGGAAAAGCCCTTTGTCATCGGGGCGCGCGAGTTATTCATCACCGCCAGCATTGGCATCAGCTGTTATCCCACCGATGGACTGGATTACGAATCGCTGTTGCGCGCCGCCGATGCGGCCGTCTATCTCGCCAAACAATCCGGGCGCAATGCCGTATCCCTGTACTCGGCCGCCGAAGATGCGGCCGCCAGCGAACGCTTTACCTTGCAGAACAGCCTGCCGCTGGCGCTGGGCAAGGAGCAGTTTGCACTCGAATATCAACCGGTTGTTAATCTGCATACCGGCCAGGTCACCGGCGTGGAAGCGCTGCTGCGCTGGCATCACCCGCAATTGGGCCTGGTCAGCCCGAACCACTTTATCGGCATTGCGGAAGAAACCGGCCTGATCCTGCCGATCAGCGACTGGGTATTGAATACCGCCTGCGCGCAATTGCATCGCTGGCAACTGGATGGCTGGCAGGAAGCGCATGTGGCAGTGAACCTGTCCTCACGTGAATTCGCCCATCAGGATTTGCTGCAACGTATCGCTGCTGCCCTGGCAGAGCACGAACTGCAGCCACAGCATTTGCGTCTGGAACTGACCGAAAGCATGGTCATGGGCGACCCGGTCAGCGCCACAGAATTGATCGCCAAGCTCGCTCGGATGGGCGTGGAAGTGGCATTGGACGATTTCGGCACCGGCCACTCCTCCCTCAGTTATCTCAAGCGCTTTCGTCTGGGCTGCCTGAAGGTTGACCGCAGTTTTGTCAGCGGCGCCCAGAACAGCGCCGGCGACCAGTCCATCGTGCGCGCCATCATCGCACTGGGGAAAACCCTGGACATGAAAATCGTCGCCGAGGGCGTGGAAACCCTGGCGCAAGCCAATTTCCTGCGTCAGGCAGGCTGTGACGATGCTCAGGGTTACTTCTATGCCGGTCCTGTCAACGCCGAACGCATTCCGGTTCTGGTGCGGGAAATTCCGCGACGGTTCCGCGATGCCGGCGCCGCACACTGGCATCAACTGAATCTTGGCGACCGCCACCATCACTAGCCGGCGATCTGGATGGCAGGCCACTCGGATGCCGGGTCCAGAGTGCATCGTGTAGTCTAGGCAGCTGTCTTCATTCCAACGGACCGTATGCATGCTGCAAGTGTTTTCCAACCGGGTGCTGCAATGGCTGTTCGATCCGCCCACGCATTTGCTCGGCAGGACATTACAGCCTCTGCTCAAGCTGCTGCGCTATCCCTACGCCCTGACCCGCGACCTCGCCCATGGTCAGTTGAACCTGCGCGCCATGAGCCTGGTGTATTCCACACTGCTTTCGCTTGCGCCATTTCTGGCGCTGGCCTTCTCGGTTCTAAAAGGCTTGGGCTATGACCAGGATCTGGAAGTCGTGCTGTATCAGTTCCTCGAACCGATCGGCGACAAGGCTACGGAACTGACCGCACGCATCATGGGCTTCGTCAACGGCGTCCGTGGCGGCGTGCTGGGCCCCATCAGTCTGGCATTCCTGATCTACACCGTGATCTCCACCATCCAGAAAGTGGAGGAATGCTTCAACTTCATCTGGCAGGTGGCAAAGCCACGCAGTTGGGCGCGCCGTTTCAGCGAGTACCTGAGCGTCATGGTAATCGGCCCGGTGTTCATCGTCGCGCTGCTGGGCTTGCTGCAATCCGATGCCATCACAACCTTCAGTCATGTATCGGGAATTGCCTGGGTGTTGAACCACATCAAGCATCTGGCCTCGTTCCTGTTGATCAGCATGGCGCTTACTTTTCTGTATCGTTTCATTCCCAACACCACAGTGCGCTTCCTGCCGGCGCTGGCTGGTGGCCTGTCAGCTGGTGCGCTATGGACAGCGGGCGGCGCCCTGTTTACACGCTTTGTGGCCAGTTCGGCGCAGACAGCGCTGATTTATGCCGGTTTCGCCATTGTCATTGTGGCGCTGATCTGGCTGTACATGTCGTGGCTGATCCTGCTGTTGGGCGCACAAGTGTCATTCTATGCGCAACATCCGCAGTCGTTGCGTGCGGGCCATCGCGAAGTCCATTTGACTGCCGCGCTGTGCGAACGCCTGGGCCTGTCGGTGATGTACCTGGTAGCGCGCGATTACCAGCAGGGCATACTGCGCTGGACCCTCAACGAGCTGTCCAAACATTTCGACGTACCTGCCAGTTCGCTGAAGCCCGTCATCGAAACGCTGGAAAGCCACGAGTTGCTGGTAACCAGCGATGCCGAACGTTACCTGCCCGGCCGCGATCCGAACCACATCAAACTGAGTGAAATCTTCGATGCCTTGCGCAATGACTCGCACAATCCACGCATTCCGAGGGTACGCGGTGCGGCAGCGGCGGAAGCCGTGGCGCACACTGCAACCGAAGCCATGAATCTCAGCCTGCAGAACCAGACGCTGGCGAATCTAGTAGTCCGGCATCATCCAGGCTGACAGCAGATTCACAGGCTCAGGAGCCTGCAATCGTCATCGATTCGAGCAGTATCGAGCCGGTACGAATGCCGCCACGCACATCGACATCGCTGCCGATGGCAACGACGTGCTTGAACATGTCCTTGAGATTGCCGGCGATGGTGATCTCATGCACCGGATAGGCAAGCCGACCGTTCTCCACCCAGAAACCTGCGGCGCCGCGTGAATAGTCCCCGGTCACGCCATTGACGCCGCTGCCCATCAGTTCCGTGACAACCAGGCCGCGATCCATCTGCCTGAGCAGGGCGGCAAAATCATGCACCCCTGTGGCCGAACCCGGTTCGACGATCAGATTATGCACACCGCCGGCATTACCGGTGGTTTTCAGTCCCAGCTTGCGCGCCGAATAGGTGCTGAGCACATAACCGGTGAGCACGCCATGATCGACCAGGATGCGGTCGCGCGTCGCCACGCCTTCGGAATCAAACGGCGCACTGCCCAGTGCCTTGCGCAAATGCGGATGCTCGGTACAGGTGAACCACGCTGGAAATATCTGCTGACCCGCTGCATCCAGCAGGAATGAAGCGCGACGATACTGACTGCCGCCGCGGATAGCGCCAAGGAAACTGCCAATCAAACCGCGCGCCAGTTCCGGAACGAACAGCACCGGCGCCACGCAAGTCGCCAGTTGCCGTGCACCCAGACGTTCCAGCGCGCGTTTCGCTGCACGTGCTCCGATGCTCGCTGCGCTCTCCAGATCGCGGTAGTCGCGTACCGCGCTGTACCAATAGTCGCGCTGCATGTCGTCATTCTGCTGACCGATCACTGAGCAACTGAGGCTGTGCATGGTGCTGGCATAGCCGGCAATGAAACCCAGGCTGTTGCCGAATACCCGCAGGCCTTGATGACTCGATAACGTCGCGCCTTCGGAATTGCTGATGCGCGGATCTGCATCCAGCGCCGCGGCTTCGCAGCTTACAGCCAGATCGCGTGCTTCGTCCGGCTCGATGCCCCAGGGATGATTCAGGTCCAGATCGGGAATATCGCGCGCCAGGGTGTCGGCGTCGGGCAGACCGGCGCAAGCATCTTCAGCAGTGAAACCGGCAATGCTGTAAGCCTTGGCCACTGTCTCGTGAATGGCCCGGCCACTGAGGTCGGCGGTACTGGCCGAACCCTTGCGCCTGCCGCGATATATAGTCACGCCCATGCCGCGATCGCGGTGATATTCCAGCGTTTCGACTTCACGCAGCCGCGCCGTGACCGACAGGCCAACATCCACGCTCACTCCGACCTCCGCCTCGCTGGCGCCCAACTGGCGTGCTTCCTTCAGCGCCAGTTCGACACAGGATTGCAGATCGGCTTGAGTCAATTCGCGAGTGACGGGCATGCGGAATTCCATGGCTCGGCAGCAGAAAATTCTGCGCAGTTTAACAGCGGCCAAGCTAGCATGTCGCACATGAAAAAGTTTTACGACACCCATCGTCCCGAGGATGACGACATTGATACCGGCCCCAGCAAAAGCGCGCTGAAAAGACAGAGTACGGAGCTGCAGCAACTGGGCGAATCGCTGATTGAACTAACGCCTGAGGAACTGGATGCATTGCAATTGCCGGAAAAGCTGCGCGATGCCGTCGACATCGCCAGGCGCATCACCGCGCATGGCGGCCTGTATCGGCAAAAACAATTCATCGGCAAGCTGATGCGCAAGATCGATATCGAACCCATCCGCGCCGCCCTGGAAGCCAAGCGGCAGCAGCATCGCGTCGATGTGTTGCGTTTCCGGCGCGCCGAGCAATGGCGCGATCGCCTGCTGGGCGAGGATGCCGGCTCATTGACCGCGCTGCTGGCAGAGCATCCTGATGCCGATCGAAATCAGCTGGAACGGCTGATCGCGAGGGCGCATCACGAGCAGCAGCGCAAGCAGGCTCCCGTCGCGGCACGCGAATTGTTTACGGTGTTGCGCGACCTGATGGCTGCCGGGTAACTCTCAGGAACATGCCCGCCTCCAATCCATGCAGCACCAGCCAATATTTTGCGGTCGGGATTGCGCGCTGCTGCTAAAATTTGCCGCATGAACACTCCACTCGTTGGCATCATCATGGGCTCCAGCTCCGACTGGGAAACCATGCAGCCCGCCGCAGACATGCTCACCCAGCTGGGTGTACCGCATGAGATTCGCGTGGTTTCCGCACATCGCACTCCCGACCTGCTGTTTGACTATGCCGAAACAGCGCGTGCGCGCGGCATTGAAATCATCATCGCCGGCGCCGGCGGCGCAGCGCATCTGCCGGGCATGACCGCCGCCAAAACCACGCTGCCAGTGCTGGGCGTGCCGGTACAGTCCAAGGCGCTGAATGGCATGGACTCGTTATTGTCGATTGCCCAGATGCCAGCGGGCATTCCGGTCGGTACCCTGGCTATCGGCAAGGCAGGCGCCACCAATGCGGCACTGCTCGCTGCGGCGATGCTGGGTAACAAATACCCCGAGATTCACAGTTCCCTGGCGGTGTTCCGCCAGACTCAAACCGAGAAAGTACTGGCCCAGCCCGATCCGCGCGCTGCCACCCCGCACAAGTGACCTACTGACATGAGAATCGGCATCATCGGCGCCGGCCAGCTGGGACGCATGCTGGCCCTGGCAGGTTATCCGCTTGGAATGCGCTTTACTTTTCTGGATCCGAATCCGGATGCCTGTGCCGCGCAAGTGGGTGAATGCATCCAGGGTGCTTACGACGATCCGGCGAAGTTGCGCGAGCTGGCCGAAGCCGTCGACGTGATCAGCTTCGAATTCGAGAATGTGCCGGTAGCAGCTGTCGAACCCATCGCCAAACTCAAGCCGTTCTATCCGCCGGTGCAGGCACTGGGCACCTCACAGGATCGCCTCACCGAGAAAACCCTGTTTCGTCAACTGGGCATTCCCACTCCGGCATTCCGTGAGGTGAACAACCTCGCCAACCTGGAACAGGCCGTCGCCGAGATCGGCCTGCCCGGCATCCTGAAAACCCGTCGCCTGGGTTATGACGGCCGCGGCCAGTTCCGGTTGCGTAAACCTGCAGACATCGCCGTAGCCTGGGATACGCTGGGTGACACGCCATTGATTTACGAAGCGTTTGTACCCTTTACGCGTGAAGTCTCGGTGATCGGCGCCCGCAGCGCCACGGGCGAAATTGCGATTTATCCTTTGTCCGAGAACACCCATCGTGATGGCATCCTGCAGGTTTCGCGCGCACCCTACCGTCATGCCGCCCTGCAAAAACAGGCGGAAACCTATCTGAAAAAGCTGCTCAAACACTTCAACTACGTGGGCGTCCTGACCATTGAATTCTTCGTGCTGCGCGGCAAACTGGTGGCCAATGAAATGGCGCCGCGCGTCCACAACTCCGGCCACGCCAGCATCGAAGGCGCGCAGACCAGCCAGTTCGAGAATCACCTGCGCGCCATTTGCGGATTGCCGCTGGGCAGCACCGCGCCGCGGGGTCATAGCGCCATGCTGAATTTTGTCGGTACGATTCCGCCCCTGCATGCTGCGCTCAAACAGGTAGGCGTGCATTTTCATCACTACGGCAAGGATGCGCGCCCGGCCCGCAAGCTGGGTCACGCCACCGTGGTAGCCGAAACGCCGATCAAGCGCGATCTGGCGTTGAAGAAACTGCTCAAGCTCGCCCGATGAATCCGGCCAGTGACACACCTCACGTCCCGGCGATGCCTGGTTTGCATGCGCCCACTCAGGGTTTAGACTGGGACTCTTGATTGGAGCCTCAGCGTCGAACAAGGATCCACACCGCGCATGTATCTCGAACTGTTCAATCTGAAGGAACTGCCCTTCCGGCTCTCGCCTGACCCCGCATTCCTGTATCTGTCCAAGAATCACGCCCGCGCCAAGGCGTATATGGAGTCGACCATCTGGTTCACCGATGGCTTCGTCATCATCACCGGTGAAATCGGCGCCGGCAAGACCACTCTCATCGAAACTTTTCTCAAAGAGCTGGAAAAAGACGTCATCGTTGCCCAGATCAATCAGACGCAACTGTCGCCAACGGAATTCCTGCAGTCGATTCTGGTGCAATTCGGCTTTCAGCCTTTCCACATGAAAAAAGTGGAACTGATGTCCACCTTGAATAACTTTCTGATCGAACAGTATGCCAATGGCCGGCGCGTACTGCTCATCATCGACGAAGCACAGAATCTGTCCATGAAAGTTCTGGAGGAAGTACGGCTGCTGTCCGGAATTGAAAGCACCAAGGACAAGGTAATGCGCATCATTCTGGCAGGGCAGCCTGAACTCAATGACAAGCTCGACATGCCCGAGCTGGCGCAACTGACACAACGCGTGCGTCTGCGCTTTCATCTCACGCCATTATCCCGCGAAGATACCGACCACTATATCCGACACCGGCTTGAAGTGGCCGGCTCCAATGGCCGGGAAATTTTTATGACGGATGTGTATCCGTTTATTTATCGCTATACCGGGGGCGTACCACGCTTGATTAATACCCTATGCGATACGGCCATGATGGCTGCATTTGCTGGAGATCAGGACATTGTCAGCCTGGATACCCTGAAGAGCGCCATCGAAGAACTACGCTGGAGCGAATATGCCGCCCGCTCCGTCAAACTGCCGATTATCAAGTCCTCGACATCAAATTCGGCTATTGCTCGTGGCATACCGATCAACAGAGGTGAAATCCTGGCGCGCCTGCTGTTGTCCCGCCGGGGTGAATCGTTGGGCGAATTTGAACTTACGGCCGGGCGATTCCTGATTGGCCGTACTCGCGAAAATGATTTACTGATTGATAGTCAGTTTATCAGCAGGCATCACGCACAAATCGTCAGTACCAACGGCAGCTGCATCATCGAAGACTTGAACAGCACAAACGGCATCTCACACAATGGCAAGCGGATCCGGCGACGCGTTTTAAACGATGGGGACGTACTCCAGATCGGTGAGCACGAACTCGCTTATATGGATGAACGTACTGCTCGCGCACGACCACCAACATCAAGAATGGATGATGCCGTACCGCTCCTGACCGAAACCACAAACTTGCCGGAAGATATGGCCGTCAAAAGCATGGAAGCCGCCCACGATGACACTATCGCCGAGGATTAGTCATCCAGAGACTTGCGGTTATACTCGGCTTGCGCCGTGCGATAGTCGCGGCGCTTCAGCCAGAACACCAGTCCCAGAATCAGGGAGCCGACACCCAGCAGCATCAGCAGGGTGGACCAAGCGGTGACAAAGAACGATATGCCCAGCGACAAGATGCCCGCCAGCATGTAGATATAGGGCAAGAATTCATAAACCGGTCGCGCCAGCCACATCGCACACCTCTGCAAGCTCCGCCTGATCGACGGCCATAGACTTTGTTGTTATTCGGTTGCCGTACCACCCACGGTCAAGCCATCCACACGCAACGTCGGCTGCCCGACGCCCACCGGCACATCCTGGCCTTCCTTGCCGCAGGTGCCCACGCCTTCATCCAGCTTGAGATCATTGCCCACCATCGACACACGGGTCAGCACATCCGGACCATTGCCGATCAGGGTGGCGCCACGTACCGGCGCGGTGAGTTTGCCATCTTCGATGAGATACGCCTCGCTCGCCGAAAAAACAAACTTGCCGGAAGTAATATCCACCTGACCGCCGCCGAAGTTATGGCAGTACAGCCCTTTTTTCACCGAGCGAATGATTTCCTGCGGATCGTGCGGACCATTCAGCATGTAGGTATTGGTCATGCGCGGCAGTGTCATGTGCGAAAAGGACTCACGCCGGCCATTGCCGGTGGACTTTACGCCCATCAAACGGGCATTGAGCTTGTCCTGCATGTAGCCGCGCAGGATGCCGTTTTCGATCAGGGTCGTGCATTGTGTCGGCGTGCCTTCATCGTCGATATTCAACGAGCCGCGGCGATAACTCAGTGTGCCGTCATCCACCACGGTACACAACGGTGACGCAACCTGCTGGCCAATGCGCCCGGAGAATGCGCTGGTACCCTTGCGATTGAAATCCCCCTCCAGACCATGACCGATGGCCTCATGCAGCAAGATGCCGGGCCAACCGGCGCCCAATACCACGGTCATCTGTCCGGCCGGGGCAGGCACGGCTTCCAGATTGACCAGCGCGCTGCGCACGGCTTCACGCACCAGACCCTGCCAGCGCGCACCGCGTAAAAATTCCGTGAGGGAATAACGCCCGCCGCCGCCACAGTAACCCTGCTCACGCCGGCCATTGTGTTCAACAATCACGGATACATTCATGCGCACCAGCGGCCGCACATCCGCTGCCAGCGTGCCGTCGCTGGCCGTGACCAGAATGGTTTCATGCACGGCAGCCACACTGGCCATGACCTGCGTGACACGCGGATCGAGCTTGCGCGCCGCCGCATCCACTTCACCCAGCAGCGCCACTTTCTGTTGATCCGTCATGCCGTCGAATGGATCGGTGACGGCATACAACCGATGCGCACCGATGGCCTGCCAGACCGATACCGCTCCTGATCCCTGACCGCGTGCAATGGCCCGTGCGGCTTTGGAGGCTTGGGTCAATGCGGGCAAGACGATTTCATCGGAATAGGCAAAGCCGGTTTTTTCGCCGGCCAGGGCACGCACGCCCACACCCTGTTCGATGCTATGGGAACCTTCCTTGACGATGCCGTCTTCCAGGGCCCAGGACTCTTCGCGCGACACCTGGAAATACAGGTCGGCATAATCCACGGCCGAACCCATCACCGTCCCCAGCGCCTGCGACAGCTGATTTTCGTCCAGACCGGAGGGCTCAAGAATGGTGCTGCGCGCCACGCTCAACGCCGGCAGCGCGGCCACATCGACGTTGCGCGCCGGCTGCAGATGCAGGTCCGACAGGACGAATGATTCTTCCGAAGCGGTTTGACCGGGCAATATGGACATGAGGCTCACTTAGTTAACACTGACAGCAAGCCTACCGCTTATAGACGCCGATGCGCCAGCGCCGGGAATCGCTGCCGCCGCTCGCGCTGGCCATCCAGATCAATTTCCGCCAGCACCACGCCCGGTTCCGCAACCCGACAGGCGAGTCTCTCGCCCCAGGGATCGACGATCATCGAATGTCCATAGGTCTCACGACCATTGGCATGCAATCCGGTTTGCGCCGGCGCCAACAGGTAAGCGAGGTTCTCAATGGCGCGCGCCCGCAACAGCACTTCCCAATGCGCCCGGCCGGTGGGCACGGTGAAGGCCGATGGCAGAACGAATGCTTGCGCGCCCTGCGCGCTGAGCTGACGAAACAATTCGGGAAAGCGCACGTCGTAGCACACCGCCAGCCCCAGTCTGCCAATGGGCGTATCGACCAGCGCCGTTTGCTGACCCGGCGCAATGGTGGCCGACTCGCAATAACTGCCGGTGGCGTCGTCCACTTCCACATCGAACAGATGCAGCTTGTCGTAACGCGCCACGCGCTGACCATGTGCATCGACGACCAGACAGGCAGCAGCCACGCGCGGGTCATCTGCAACCTTGAGCGGCAGCGTGCCGGCAACGATCCAGAGTCGCAACTCACGTGCGGTATGAGTCAGCCATTCCTGCATGGGACCTTCCCCATCCGTCTCGGCGATGGCCAGCTTGTCGCGTTCACGCATGCCCATCAAGGCAAAGTTCTCCGGCAACGCCGCCAGCTCTGCCCCTTGCTGCGCTGCCTGCTGCAATAACGCATAAGCCGTCTGCAGGTTGTCCTGTACATCGGCACTGGAAGTCATTTGAATGACGGCGGCAATACTCATGGTGCAACGCTCGAATCGGCGCCGGATAACGAAGCCTTGCCGACATCGGCATCAATACGTTCCACCTGCGGATCGTCCCAACTGCCGCCAATGTGGTAGTAGGCGCGCGCCACGCCCTTGAGCGGTTCCTTGAAAATCTGTGAAAACAGCAGCAGCGCTGCGCCCACCACGGGGCCACCCGCCACCACGCCGGCTACCGGCAAGGCTGAACTCACGTTGCCGGTGACAATGGCGGTCTGGTCGTAGTCACGCGCGCCCAGTCCCATGCGGCCCACGATGCCGATTTCCGCTGTGGGACCACGCAGCAATAGATTCTGGGTACGCGCATCGCCATTGATCACGGTGAAATCCGCATGAATGGTGTCGAAGGCCAGCCCCTTGTCAGTGACATCGCGAAAATCCAGACCGAGGCGGCGCGGCAAGGCGGCCACGCTCAATAAACCCAGCACCCGGCCGGCGCCAGGCTGCACGTTGAGCAACTGTCCTTCATCAATCTGCAGTTCCAGCGTACCTGTTGATCTGCCGAGCAGATTTTCATCCAGTCCGCCCGGCCAGCGCAGGTTGGCAATCAGCTTGCCGCGTTTGCCGGTAATGAAATCCGCGTAATTGAATTGCTGCATGGTGGCGCGCACATCGCTGCTTTCCAGCGTCAACTGCAAGCTGTTTTGCTGACCAGCGGCCGTCTGCAACCAGTTGCCGGAGCCATTGCCATTGAATGACTCGCCGCTGACCTGCAGTGCACCAACCTGCAAGCCCTGCACAGTACGCGTACCCGTCAACTGCAGCGTGCCGAAATCATGTTCGCCATACTGGAAATGCTTGATGTCGGCGCGCAACGCCGGCAGATCGCGCGGATCCAGCGTCGAACCGCCCTGCTGCCGGCCTTCCTGTTTTGCTGCGACCGGTGTCAGCTTCAAGCGATCCATCGTCAGGATCAGCGGTCGTCCGCTGGCGAATTCGTAAGGCACCAGCACCTGACCTGCAGCCTGATCGCCAGCCACATCCACACGCCAGCCTGCATCCGTTGCCTGCAGGATGCCGCGCACCTCCGGCCATTCAAAACCAGACAGACGCAAACGACCGATATTCACATTGGCGGCACGCAAAATGTCCTGTACATGCGGCGCAGCCGTACTGCCGGCCGTCGTTTCCCCGCCACTCATACTGCCCAGCCTGAGCCAGTCATCCAGCGTGAGCTCTTCCAGCCTGCCGTCCACCCGTAACCCTGTATGAGCGGGCAGCGCCGCCGCAATGCCATCGGCGCGCAGGCCGGCACGATCAAATCGCCAGGCATCCTTTTCCTGTTGCAGACGCACCAGCGTGCGCAATTCTCCCAGGGAACCACGCAACAGCATGTCATCACCACGCAGATCGGCATCGAGATGCAGTATGCGGCTGCTGCCGGCGGGTTTGTTCACCGGCGCAGGCAGACTGATGCTCAAGCCGCGCAGGTCGCTGTCCACACTGTACAGATGACGAATGCCATCGGTATCGCGCTGTGCATAGCCGGGCATGCTATAGCGATAACGCGCGGCGCCATCGAGTCTGATCCAGGCGGGCAGTTTCAGGAATTGCATCAATGGCCGTGCCTGCGCCAGACCGGTGGCCACTACGTTGTAACGGCCACGCAGGACCGGCTCGGCCGCCACGGCAAATTCGCCCTGCAGGAACTGTCCATGCAGATCCGCAGCGGTAATGGCATCGTTGAGTATGTGCAGGCGACCCTTGATCTGCTCGGCGGACTGCCTGACCCCGGCCAGACTGACGCTGGCATTCTTCAAGGTGACATCCACATCCACCTTGTGCCTGGCGAAGTCTTTCAGCGGGAAATACAAGCTGACCCGGCTCTGCAATTCGCCGCGTCCGGACAGTTGCTGGAACAGGTTGCCGATGGCCGGTCCCACCGGACTTTGTTGCACGTAGGTCAATCCATTGGCCAGATCGCCCTGCGCCTGGGCCTTGATGTCAATCTCGGCATCGCGGAAATCCTTGATGCGGCCTTCCGCATGATCCAGTTTCACGCCATTGACCTGCCCGGCCGTGGCCCTGGCGCTCATGCCGGCATTGCGAAACTCGGCATCGACCTGCAACTCCGTGGCAGGCAACCAGCCCGGCTGATAATCGAGTGTCAAGTCTTCGATGTGCGCCTTGATCAGGAACAGTCCTTCGTCGCCACGAAAGGGAAACTTGTGCAAAGTTCCTTTAAGCGTGGCCTCCGCCTGCCTGACCGTGCCCGCCGGAAAAGCTGCATCCAGCCAGGCGAGCGTGCGTCTGTGTGTGATGCCCGCCGGGATGTAGCGCGGAGCCGCTGATGTCTGCAAATTCGTACCGACGGCATGCAGGTCGATGATGGGTGACCCGGCAGATGGAATATCCAGCGTGAATTGTGCCTGCGCATGGCCATCCATGTTGTTGATTGCCAGGTCCGTACTCGATAGCTGCACGCCCTGGGCGGTACGCGTCCAGTTGATGCGTCCGGTAACCTGATCGCCAGGCAGTGGCGTACGAAACAGACGCGGAATGCTGAGCGCCATATCATGGCTGTCCAGTTGCAACTGACCCCGTGCTCCCGTGGCGCTGAGCACGCCTGACAAGCCGCTGACGCCCGGCATCCTGCCAACTGGCGATACTCCCAGTTGGGCAAACTCCACACGCAAACCATAGCGGGGCGCAGCAGTGGGCTCGATATGCTCGTAACGCAAGGCCAGGTTGTACAGACGGCCGCTGGCATTGAGGGCACGCATCTGCGCATTGCGCTCACTCTCTGGCAGATAGGCCAGTAACGGCCACAGATTCTCCAGCACGATCTGCTCGGCATTGATCTGCAATAGTGCAGGACGCCAATTTGACTGTTCCTCATCGAACCTGAGCAGCAGGCTCGCCCTGCCAGCCGGCCATGGACTGTTCTCACAGGCCAGTTGCAGACGCGCAAATTGCACCCGCCAGCCCTGCTCGGTCCGGGCGCCGGTGAAATCCAGACCTACATGGGTGTAATGCAGCGTTGCATCGCCGGCAGCGACTACATTCTGAGTGAGTGGCTGGACAGGTGTACTGACCGGCACAGCATCCGGATCATCCGCCGGCACCTGCAATGCATCCGCTTGCGGCAGCGGCATGGACCATCTGGGCAACTGCATCTGCACATCGACAAAATCGACATGGCCGTTCAGGCCCTGCGGCTGTGGCCCGAGAAAATCCGCCTGAAACTGAAAGGAACCCTTGCCCTTGGCAGGCGCAACCCAGTCATTGGGCATGACCTGCGCCCAACCAGCCAGATCCAGTTGGGTACCGGCCGCCTGTACCTGCCATTTGAGCCGGGCCACTTCATTCAGATTGCCTTCGCCGTGGGCTGAGAAATTGAGCTCCTTGCCCAGAGTGACAGGCAGACTCGCATGACCGGTTACATCGAATACCTGGGCGCTGCGCGTGATATCGAGCGTGACATTGTCAACCATCCAGGGACCGCGTCCGGTTTTCAGATCGCGGAAGCTCAAGCGCACATTGCGAATCGCAATCTCACCCACGGGCAGGGAATCGAGCTTGAAGGCGGTATCGGTTTCGAACTCGGGCCAGTCGGCCTGACCGACCAGTTCAAAACTGCCGTCGGTGCGACGCTGCAATTTGATCTCGGTGCCCTGCAGGGAAAAGCGCGCGGCCACCAGACGCCCGGTACGCAATGCGCGCCACAGATCGAAGCCCACGCCACCCCGCTCCGCCACTGCCAGCACTCGCTGGTGATCGGCGCTGCGCACCACGGCCTGAGTGAACACCAGCTCCGGACCATAACCGCGCCAACCGGCACGCAGTTCGGCAAACTGGATATCCAGTCTGGCCCGTTCGCTCAACCAGGCCTGCATCTGCGCACGATACTCCGGCATGCGCGCCATGACTGCCGTAAATGCGCCCAAGGCCAGTACGGCCAGCAGGATCAGCATACCCAGGCCCACAGCAAGCCATTTGATCACACGCTGCATGCGTGTGCGGTCATTCATGGTTGCTGCGGCTTCGCCAGGTTCATTCATCGCAAAACAACATCGGGTTCTACATCAACACCACATCATATTGATCCTGCTGATACAGGGCTTCAGTCTGCAGACGGATGGGCTTGCCGGTATGCACTTCCAGCTCCGCCAGCGCCGCCGATTCTTCGTCGAGCAGCCGTTCGATCACATCCTGATGCGCCAGCACCATCAGTTCCTGGAAGTTGAACTGCCGCGCCTGACGCAGAATCTCGCGGAAAATTTCATAGCACACGGTTTCAGTGGTCTTGACGAACCCCCGCCCTTCGCAGGTGGGACAGGCGATGCACAGCATATGTTCCAGACTCTCGCGCGTGCGCTTGCGGGTCATTTCCACCAGCCCCAGCGGCGATACCGAGGAGATATGCGTCTTGGCATGATCGCCAACCAGCGCCTTTTCCAGCGCCTGCAGCACCTGGCGACGATGTTCTTCTTCTTCCATGTCGATGAAGTCGATGATGATGATGCCGCCCAGATTGCGCAGCCGCAGTTGCCGCGCAATGGCCACGCCGGCCTCGAGGTTGGTGCGGAAAATGGTTTCCTCCAGCGTACGGTGCCCCACATAGGCGCCGGTATTCACATCAATAGTGGTCATGGCTTCGGTCTGGTCCAGCATCAGGTAGCCGCCGGATTTGAGCGGCACCTTGCGATCCAGCGAACGCTCTATCTCCTCTTCAATGCCGTATAGATCAAAGATCGGGCGGTCGCCCTGGAACAACTCGATGCGCTCGCACATCTCGGGCATGAAGGTCCTGGCGAATTCCAGCATGGACTGGCAGGACTCTTCATGATCGATGCTGACCTTGGTCACGCCGCTCAGCACCACATCGCGCAACACCCGTTGTTGCAGTGGCAGATCGGCATGCACCAGTTGGCCGGGCTTGGCATACAAGGTCTTTTCACTGAGTACGCTCCACATTTTCTGCAGGAACATCATGTCGGCGCGCAGCGCATCGAGGCTGGCGCCCTCGGCGGCAGTGCGCACGATGTAACCGCCGCTGTCTTCCGGCCGGACAAAACTCAACATGGCTTCCCGCAACCGCTGTCGTTCGGTTTCATCCTCGATGCGCGATGACACGCCGACGCCACGCCCCTTGGGCATGAACACCAGATAACGCGACGGAATGGTGACGAAGGTGGTCAACCGTGCGCCCTTGGTGCCCAGCGGATCCTTGAGCACCTGCACCAGGATTTCATGCCCTTCGGACACCAGCGATTGAATGTCGTCGCTGCGTTCGGGCTTGTGGCCGTTTTCCACATGCTCGGCATCCGATGGCGTGACGATATCCGAAGCATGCAGGAAAGCGGTGCGCTCCAGACCGATATCAATAAACGCCGCCTGCATGCCCGGCAACACCCGCGACACCCGGCCCTTGTAGATATTGCTGATCAGCCCGCGCTTGTTGGCGCGTTCGATGAACAGTTCCTGCAACACACCTTCCTCGACCAGGGCGGCGCGCACTTCGCGCGGGCTGACATTGATCAGCACTTCAGAAGTCATGCCCGTTCTCCCTTTGCATCGTCTACTTCATCCAGCGCTGCATTCAATGACCAGCCCACCTGCGCCAGCAACTGCGAGGTTTCCGCCAGAGGCAGCCCCATCACCCCGGAATAACTGCCGGATAACCGGGTAATGAAAGCCGCCGCCAGTCCCTGCACTGCATAGCCGCCCGCCTTGTCCTGCGGCTCGCCGCTGTTCCAGTAAGCCTGACATTCGGCCTCTGACAATTTCCGGAAACTGACCTCGCTGACACTCAAGGCGTGTTGCAGTCCGTCAGCATGACAAACCGCCACGGCGGTATAGACCTGATGGCTGCGACCAGCCAGACGCTGCAACATGGCCACGCCCCCGGCACGATCCTGTGGCTTGCCGAAAATCTCCTCGCCCAGCGCCACCGTGGTATCGGCAGCCAGCACCGGCTTGCGCTCGTCGGGCTTGAGCCGTTCCCAGATACGCTGTGCCTTGGCGCGCGCCAATCGCACCACATAATCACCCGGGGTTTCAGCAGGCAGGCGGGATTCGTCGATATTCGGAATCAGGATCTGGTGGGGCACAAAGATCTGTCGCAACAGTGCGCTGCGGCGCGGCGAGGCGGAAGCGAGATAGATGGCTTGCATATTCATCCCCCAAGCATACCGGAGCGCTGGGGGTTAAGGCTGCCGCCAATTGGCAGATCATCGACCGGTCATTCGATCAGGACTGCACGCACTGCATCCGGCCGGTCGGGATCATGTTCTTCGGTGTTGAAAGCCGCGATCAGGACCGGCTGCGATCCCTCATTGCGGAACGCATGGGCAACCCCCGGCGGAAAGGTAAAACGCCACACCTGACCTGCGGGCACCAGTGTTTCCCCAACTTCATCGGCAATCCGATACCTGACCAGGGTCGGACCGGTCACGCTACAGACCTCAGTGCCGCGCACATGATAATGATTGCCGCGCACCACGCCCGGTACGGTGTACACCACATGCACATTGCGGAACTGTCCGAGCTCCGCGCCAAACGGTTCAAAGACATACCCCCGTGCATCCTGCGCCACTCGCAATATTTCCACTTTGATCGACATCGCTGACTCCCGCCTAACCAGCCAGGCTCACCATGGCATGGCCGGGAAGGGTAGCCGCCACGCAGACCCAGCTCAACGCAATTGTGATCCAGCACGCGGAATCCGCTGGCGGGCTCCCTTAGCCTGCGCGGCGTCGGCAAGACATCTTCATCTTAGCTTAATAACAAAACCAGAACTGACCAGCCGGGGATTGAGGTTCATGGATTCAGGGAAAAAACCCTCCAAGATGAGTGTAACCACAGTACGCCGGCCGACTTTCCCGGTCATTGCCGGCTATCGCTTCATCCAACCCATCGCCAGCTCGCCGCATGCCGCCGTTTACCTGGCGCACTCGACCGAGTTGAATCATAACGTCGCCGTCAAGGTGCTGCGTAACAGCGATCAGCGCGAGCTGAGCGCCGCACAGATAGAACGCTTCGAGCGCGAACGAGAACTGCTGATGCGCGTCAAGCATCCATCGGTGGTCGATATCTACGACTGGGGACATACCGCTCACGAGCATTACCTGGTCACCGAATACTTTCCGGCCGGCAGCCTGGAACTGCGTATCCGCAATCTGATGACGGTGCGCGACAGCATCGACATGTTCCTGCAGATTGCCGCAGCGCTGGTCTACATTCACCGTACCGGGCTATGCCATCGCGACCTGAAGCCGGGCAATGTCATGCTGCGACAGGATGGCAGCGTGGTGTTGATTGATTTCGGCCTGGCGCTGTCGCTGGAAAGCGCTTCCCTGACCAAAGCCGGCGAAGTGCATGGCTCGCCCTATTACATCAGCCCGGAACAGGTTGACGGCAGTTCCAACGGCGACCAGCGCAGCGATCTTTACAGTCTGGGCATCATGTTCTACGAGATGCTCACCGGTACGCGGCCCTTCCAGGGCAAGACGGTGTTTGAGGTCATCAATGCACACAAGAACACACCGGCGCCGCATGTGGTCGGCGAGCTTGCCCGCTTCGATCCGCTGATCCAGAGCCTGCTCAATAAAGATCCCAACCAGCGCATTCAGTCAGCCGGTGAAGCATTGGCCATGCTGGCGAAGTTCAAGGTATAGACGCGTCAGCCACAGCTCTGACTGACCATGAGCTTGTTTAGGTGCGTACGTGACGCGCCAGGTTCATCTTGTCGAGGATGCGGCTGGCAATCTCTTCGACGCTGCATTCGGTGACATCGATATAGGGTATGCCGTGACGCTCGAAGAGCGTCTGCACCGAACGCACTTCGTATTGCACCTGTTGCGCCGACGCATAACGGCTGCCCGGCCGGCGTTCGTTGCGAATCTGCTGCAGGCGTTCCGGCTTGATGGTCAGACCATGCAGCTTCTGCTTGTAAGGGATCAGCACCGCAGGCAGCTTGGCCGACTCCATATCATCATCGGTCAAGGGATAATTGGCGGCAAAGATGCCGTACTGTAAAGCCATGTACAGCGAAGTGGGCGTCTTGCCGGAGCGCGAGACCCCGACCAGTATCACATCCGCGCTGCGGTAGTCGCGCTCGCCCGCGCCGTCATCGTTGGCCAGAGTGAAATTGGTGGCGTCAATACGCGCTGAATGCGCCGGATCGCTGGCCTTGCCGGCGGTGCTCTTGCCGGTAATGTGCGCCGACTTCAGCGACAGTTCGGATTCCAGCGGCGCCAGAAAGGCGTCGAAGAAATCCAGAAAAAAACCGTTCGCCTGTTTGACGATGGCGCGGATTTCATCATCCACCAGCGTGCAGAAAATCAACGGCCGCACATGTTCTTCATGGGCAATGGCGTTGATTCTGGTGACCACGCCACGGGCCTGTTCCAGACTGGTGACGAACGGCATGGTGACAGTACGGAATTCCAATCCTTCGAATTGCGACAACAGGCTGTCACCCAGCGTTTCGGCCGTCACGCCGGTTCGATCCGAAACAAAACACACAGTCCGCATGTTGCTCTGTCCTTGTCAAAAACCTGAAAACCGATTGGACATGCGGCAGATGTGCACTCCACATCTGCCCTGCCGGCTGATTCCGATCAGCTCTTGACGCCTGCGAGGAACAGCCAGGTTTCCACTACCGTATCCGGATTGAGCGACACACTGTCGATGCCCTGGTCCACCAGCCAGCGCGCCAGATCGGGATGATCGGAAGGTCCCTGACCGCAGATGCCCACATACTTGCCCTGACGCTTGCAGGCAGTAATGGCCATCGACAGCATGGCCTTGACCGCATCATCACGCTCGTCGAACAGCTTCGCGACGATGCCGGAATCGCGGTCCAGACCCAGAGTCAACTGCGTCATGTCGTTGGAACCGATCGACATGCCATCGAAATATTCCAGATAGCGATCGGCCAGCACGGCATTGGTGGGTAGTTCGCACATCATGATCAGCTTCAGGCCGTTCACGCCGCTCTTGAGCCCGTTCGCGGCCAGCAGCTCGGTCACCTGCCGGGCTTCATTCACCGTGCGCACGAACGGCACCATCACCTGCACATTGGTCAGGCCCATTTCCTCGCGCACATAACGCAGCGCACGGCATTCCAGCTCGAAACAGGGGCGGAAGCTTTCGTCGATATAACGCGATGCGCCGCGGAAACCGAGCATGGGATTCTCTTCATGCGGTTCATACACACTGCCGCCAATCAGGTTGGCGTACTCGTTCGACTTGAAATCCGACATGCGCACGATCACCGGTTCCGGCGCAAAGGCGGCAGCGATCTGCGAGATGCCTTCGCAGAGTTTGCTCACATAGAAACTCACCGGATCGGGATAGCCGGACATCTGCTTGCGGATGGTGTCCTTGAGGGCGGAATCCAGCCGGTCGAAATCCAGCAAGGCCTTGGGATGCACGCCAATCATGCGATTGATGATGAACTCCAGACGCGCCAGACCCACGCCTCGGTTGGGAATACCGGCAAAGTCAAACGCGCGATCGGGATTACCGACATTCATCATGATGCGCACCGGCGCAGGCGGCATGGAGTCGAGTTCGATCTGCTTGTGCTCGAAACCCAGCAGCCCTTCATACACATAGCCGGTGTCGCCTTCGGCGCAGGACACGGTGACTTCCTGCCCATCCTTGACCAGGGTTGTGGCCTCACCGCAGCCGACCACTGCCGGAATGCCCAGCTCGCGGGCAATGATGGCGGCATGACAGGTACGTCCACCACGGTTGGTGACGATGGCCGAAGCGCGTTTCATCACCGGTTCCCAGTCGGGATCGGTCATGTCGGCGATCAGCACATCGCCGGGCTGTACGCGATCCATCTCGCTGACATTGCGAACGATCTTGGCGCGACCGGCGCCAATACGCTGACCGATACTGCGGCCTTCCACCAGGATGCGCGAACGTGCTGTGAGCGTGTAGCGCTGAATGCTGCGGCCGGCGCGGCTCTGCACCGTCTCCGGACGCGCCTGCAGAATGAACAACTGGCCGGTATTGCCGTCCTTGCCCCACTCGATATCCATGGGACAACCATAATGCTCTTCGATGGTCAGCGCCTGACGGGCCAGATTTTCAATGTCCTGATCGGTGAGCGAGAACCGTACCCGGTCCTGCTCGGGCACATCCACGGTGGTGACACGCTCTTTGGAACCGGGCTCGGCATAGACCATCTTGATGGCCTTGGCGCCGAGATTGCGGCGCAATACCGATTTGCGCCCGGCGCGCAGCGCCGGCTTGTAAACGTAGAACTCGTCCGGATTCACCGCGCCCTGCACCACGGTTTCGCCGAGACCATAGGAACTGGTGATGAACACCGCATCGCGGAAGCCTGAATCCGTGTCCAGCGTAAACATCACGCCGGCGGCGCCGACGTCGCTGCGCACCATGTACTGCACGCCCACCGACAGCGCCACCAGCGAATGATCGAAGCCCTGGTGGACGCGATAGGCAATGGCGCGATCATTGAACAGCGAGGCGAACACCTCATGCATGGTGTGCAGCAAGGCTTCTTCGCCGCGCACGTTCAGGAAGGTTTCCTGCTGGCCGGCAAACGACGCTTCGGGCAGGTCTTCCGCCGTGGCTGAGGAACGCACGGCGACAGCGATGCCCTTGCCGCCGTCCATCTTGCGCCAGGCTTCCAGCACTTCGGTGTTCAGACGTTCCGGGAACGGCGTCTCCAGAATCCACTGGCGAATCTGCGCGCCGGTGCGCGCCAGTTGCTGCAGATCGTCCACATTCAGTTTTTTCAGGGCTTCGTTGATGCGCGCATCCAGAGCGCCCTGGCGCAGAAAGTCGCGATAGGCGTCGGCCGTGGTGGCGTAACCATCCGGCACCTGGATGCCCAGCCCCGACAACAAACGCAGCATCTCGCCCAGCGAGGAGTTCTTGCCGCCGACCAGTTCGACATCGCCCCTGCCCAATTGATTGAAGGGGATTACGTAGCGATTCATAGGAGTCCCTAATTTGTTGTTCAAAACAGTCTGCCAGAGGATTGTTCTGGGGCATGAGTTGCGGCCGATACCTCAACCATGCCGTCGTGACATTGTACCTTGAACATTGCGCTACTGCGCCACCTGCCTGCGTTTCACCAGCAGCATATTGCTGTACATAACTCCGGGATACCGGACAATCGCCGGGAAAAACGGCTGTCAAGCAGTAGATACACGTTCTATTGCGGCGTTCTGCCGGAGGCATCGATGAACTGCCGCAACGCTTCCAGCACCGGTACCCGCCTACGCGCCGGAATGGAGAATGCCGCCACCAGATCGCCATGATCAGCATGCTGGTAATACCTTGCCGTGACCGACGCACCCGTGGCCGTCAACGCTTTGGTCAAATTGACGGTATTGCCGGGCGCGACGGTCCTGTCCTGCATGCCTTGCAGCAACAACAAGGGCGGCGCCGTGGCGCGCACATAGTTGATGGGCTGCGATTGCGCATAGCGATCCGCAGGACCGAACAGATCGTTCATGTAGCCATATCTGAATGGCAGAAAATCGTAAGGCCCTGCCAGACCCACCACTCCACGCAAGTCCCCGGCGCTCATGCCGGCCGCTTGCAGATACTGCTCGTTCAACGCCAGCATCACTGCGATATGCGCACCTGCCGAATGTCCGGCCAGATATAAACGCCGTACATCGCCGCCCCATTCGGCAGCATGCATGTGCACCCATGCCACTGCGGCCGCCGCATCCTGCATGAAGCCTGCAAACTTCACTTGCGGATACAAGCGGTAATTGGGCAGTACGGCAATGTAGCCCTGCTCCGCCAGCGCCGCGCCGACAAACTTGTAGTCAGCCTTGTCGCCGCTGTTCCAGCCGCCGCCATGAAAAAACACCACCACCGGCGCAGCCTGCGGTTTGGCAGGCAGATACACATCCAGCTTGTTACGCGACATGGCGCCGTAAGCCAGATCACGCGTGCGTGAATAATCGCCAAACGAAGCCGGCACATTGGCCGTCAGAAATGCCAGTTGCGTACAGGCACTGCTGAAAGCAGCCATCCCGGAAACGAGTAATACGCGGCGCGACAATTTGACTGACATGAATCCCGACCGTCACAACGACTGGCATAAATACGCAGCCGCAGTGTACGTGGATTCAATTGATGAAAGGATGACTGTTCTGGTGAAGCCAGTCAGTTCACGGTGTATGTCCATGTTCTGGCCACCTGAGTCGCAGAGGTGGCCTGAAACGGAAATCAATGCTGCTGCTCTCAAATCGCGATGACTAAGATCCTTCGTGCTCGACGATGCAGATGGCATCATCGCCACCGCCCGCGCCCATGGCGTGCCGCTGGATGAAGATGCGGCATTGGCCGGCGCCCTGTCGCGCGTAGACCTCGGCCAGGAAATCCCCGGCGAACTCTACATCGCTGTTGCACAGGTGCTGGCGCTTGCGTGGGGAGTAAACAAGAAAATTTAAAACAAATAATGGAAGCGACCCGTTACCTGGCATGAGGGAATGGGACGGCAGAGTCAGACCAGCTCTGGCCAGTCTGTATTACTCCACAGCGTCATCACGGCAGTAATAACGATGTCCGGCGCGGTAAATCGCACCGATGGACTTGGTATTGGAAATGCAGCCAGAAATAAAAAAGGCCGCATATAGCGGCCTTTCATTTTGTGCATCTTTCAGCTTGTTAGCGGGCAGAGCACATATCCCGATCAACTAACGGCAGTTAAGATATAGGCTGATACGAATAACGTCAACCGCCAGGAGACAAGTATGTTACCCAAGATGCGTTATCGATTGGGGCTGGATATTGGAGCCAAGTCCATTGGCTGGGCCATGATCCGGCTGAATGCCCAGGACGAACCTGTGGCGCTTATCAAAATGGGCGTGCGGGTATTTCCGGATGGGCGAGAACCGGCAGCACCCGGGAAGGTAGGCACGTCGCTTGCCGAGAGCCGAAGACTGAAACGGCAAATGCGCCGTCGTCGTGATCGTTTATTGCTGCGAAAGCGCCGCATGATGCAGGCTTTGATCGAGCTGGGATTTTTCCCTATTGATGAAATCGAACGCAAGGCATTGACCACGCTCGATCCCTATACCTTGCGTAAAAAGGCATTGGATGAACAGCTGACGCCGGCCGAATTTGCTCGCGCCCTGTTTCATATCAATCAGCGGCGGGGCTTCAAAAGTAATCGCAAAACTGACAAGAAAGACAACGACAGCGGAGCCTTGAAAACAGCCATTAAGCGCGTATCTGAATCATTGCAGGAGCACCATGCTCGAACCATTGGCGAATGGCTTGCCAATCGCCACGCCAATCGGGAAGGTGTGCGGGCACGCCTTCGTGGCAAGTCTGTGAAGGATCGCGCTTATGATCTGTACATTAGCCGCGCCATGATTGAAGCAGAGTTCGATGCCATCTGGGCCAAGCAGGCGCAGTTCGATCCTGTATTGTTCAACGAATCCGCACGGACGAGATTGAAAGACGCACTGCTGTATCAACGGCCTTTGAAGCCAGTAGAACCAGGACGTTGCACGCTACTTCCAGAAGAGCCACGCGCACCCCTGGCTCTGCCATCCGTGCAACGGTTCAGGATTTATCAAGAGGTCAACAATCTACGAACGCTGGATGCCAATCTGCGTGATGTGCCCCTGCCAATCACCAATCGTGATTTGCTGGTGCAGGCGTTGGAGCGAAAGGCAGAGCTCAGCTTTAACGGCATGCGTAAATTGCTCAAGTGGCCAGGCACCGTAAAATTCAATCTGGAAAATACCAAGCGGGATCGACTTAAGGGAAACATCGTAAGCGTTCAACTTGCCAAGGAAGATCACTTTGGCGATGCCTGGCATCCCTTGTCCGCTGAGCAACAGGATCAGATTGCTGCCAAACTGATTAACGAAGAGTCCGAAAACGCGCTGGCGCAATGGTTGCAAGACACGTTTTCGTTGGAGACTGAACGGGCTCAGAAGATTGCGAGTATTGCGCTCAAGCCGGATGGCTATGGCAACCTGAGCAGCGTGGCTATTGCACGGATATTGCCCAAGCTCCAGGAAGAAGTGATCGATTTCGCCAAGGCCGTCACGAAAGCTGGTTTCGACAGTCACAGTGCGCTGTCCCACGCAGAACAAACCGGCGAAGTAATGAAAACACTACCCTATTACGGCGAAGTGCTACAACGTCATGTCGGGTTCGGCTCTGGAAAAGAAACTGATCCCGTGGAAAAACGCTTTGGCCGTATTGCCAATCCCACCGCGCACATTGGCCTGAATGAACTGCGCAAGGTCATCAATGCTTTGATCAAGAGATATGGCAATCCATCTGAAGTGATTGTCGAAGTGGCACGCGACTTGAAACAGAGTGTTGAGACTAGAAATCGAATACAGGAAGAACAAGCTAAACGGCAAGACGAAAACAAAGATTATCGAGAAAAAATTCGGGACCTCATCAATGGAGCCGAACCTTCTGTGTTTGACTTGCAACGTTATCGACTTTGGATTGAGCTTAACAGAAATGATCCACTCAATCGGTGCTGCCCCTACACGGGAGAACACATCGGTCCAACGATGCTGTTCTCCGACGCAGTGGAAATCGAACACATATTGCCGTTCTCCAGAACGCTGGACGACAGCATGAATAACAAGACTGTGGCGCTGCGTCGCGCCAATCGGGATAAAACGAATCAGACTCCATTTGAAGCTTTCGGCCATTCACCCACAGGCTATGACTACACAGCCATTCTCGAAAGAGCAGCACTCATGCCCGAAAAGGCGAGACGCTTTGCGCCAGATGCCTACGAGCGCTGGCTGCGTGATGAGAAGGATTTTCTGGCTCGCGCCCTGAACGATACGGCTTATCTGTCGAGAGTGGCAAAGGAATATCTCATGCTGGTCTGCCACAAAGACAATGTGAGAGTTGTTCCCGGTCGCCTGACCGCCATGTTGCGCGGCAAGTATGGATTGAACGAATTTCTCTCTGGATCGTATGAAAAAAACCGCAATGACCATCGCCACCATGCGATTGATGCTGCGGTAATCGGCATTACCGACCAGGGTTTGTTGCAACGTTTCGCCAATGCCAATCAGCATGCCCGAGAAAAAGGCCTGCGGAAGCTGGTGGAAAATATGCCATTGCCATGGCCCAGCTTCCGTGAACAGGTTTCACGCGGCCTGCAGCACATCATTGTCAGCTTCAGGCCGGATCATGGTTATCAAGGGGGACTGCATAACGACACGGCATATGGGTTGCGTGCCGACGGTCGCGTTGCGTGGCGGGTGCCGCTGGACAAATTCAAGAATTCCAAGGAGGTGGCCGATACAGAATTTGCCAACCCTCACTTCAAGGAGTGGTTGCTTAAACAGGTGGCAGGATTGGACGGCAAGGAATTTATGCAACGCATCGAGTTGATCGCACGCGAACAAGGCATTCGACGAGCCCGTATCGTCGATACCCTCAAAGTCATTCCGATTGCCGGCCGGCCGGGTACGGCTGCGCGGCATGGCCAGGATAAGTCGGGCCAGCCGCAAGCGTACAAGGGTTACAAAGGTGACAGCAATTATTGCATGGAAATCTGGTGCAACGATAAGGGCAAGTGGGAAGGTGAAGTGATTTCCACCTTTGAAGCCAATCGTATTGTCATGGAGAAGGGTTGGCAGGCGCTGCGTAATCCCAAGTTAGCATTGAATGGCAAGCCGTTGGTAATGCGCTTGATGAAGGGTGACTACATCAAATTGTCAGACAGCGGTAAAGAGCGGCTGTGTGTTCTACAGAAAATGAGTGGTTCTGGGACATTGGCACTCTTTGATCATAACCAAGCGAATGTTGACGCCAGAACAAGAGAGAAAAGTTACAGCTACATATTCAAGGCTCCAGGATCACTACAAACTGCCAATGCAAAACTCATAACCGTTAATGCAATTGGCGAAATTGGAACCCCATCAAGGCGGACTGGATAACCATGCTCGGGCGCATTGTCGAAATCGCTGAAGATCGTCGCCACTTGAATCTGCTGCGCGGGTTCATGGTGGTGAATGACACAGCCGATGAAGGTGGCGAGCTGGGGCGTATCCCGCTCGACGATATTTCCGCCGTGATCGCCAATGCCCACGGCGTGAGTTACACCAACAATCTGCTGGTGGCGCTGGCGGAACGCTGCGCGCCTTTTGTACTGTGTGCCTCCAATCACAATGCGGCTGGCATGCTGATCCCCGTGGAAGGCAACTATCAACAGGCCAAGCGTTTCGATGCTCAGATCGCCGCCAGCAAGCCCAAGCACAAGCAGGTATGGGCGGCTATCGTCAAAGCCAAATTACAACAACAAGTGGCAGTGCTGGATGCCATCAATGCAAATACTGTCCCAGTCAGCAGTTTAATCGACAAAATTCGCTCGGGTGACCCTGACAATATTGAGGCACAGGCGGCGCGGCGTTATTGGGGCTTATTATTCGGTGAAGAGTTTCGCCGTGACCGCGATGCGGAGGGCATCAATTCGCAACTCAACTATGGCTACACCGTGCTGCGTGCAGCCACAGCACGCGCAGTAGTAGCAGCGGGGTTACATCCAACTCTGGGCATTCACCACAGCAATGAAGGCAATGCCATGCGACTGGTGGATGATTTGATGGAGCCCTTCAGACCGATGATCGACCTGCGCGTCTGGGCACTGGCTAGTCGAGGTCAGGATGCAGTGACATCCGAGACCAAGCGTGAATTGGTGCAAGTGTTATACGCCGACATGCATACGAATGTCGGCGCAACGCCATTGAATGTCTGTGTACAACGCCTCGCTACTTCGTTGGCTCAGCTCTACCTCGGCGAATGCGAGCAGTTGGACTTACCACTGCCTGGATTGCCGATGGATCTGCTGGGATGAGAAATGCTGTCCGGGTATCGACTCATGTGGGTAACTGTCATGTTCGACCTGCCGGTGGTCGAAAAGGCTGAACAAAAGGCCGCCACTGCCTTTCGCAATACCTTGTTGGACCTCGGCTTCGAGATGGCGCAATTCTCGGTTTATATGCGGTTTTGCACCAGCCAGGCGGCCATTGATGTGCTGAGCAAACGGGTCGAATACGCCTTGCCGGAGGGCGGCAAGGTCAATATCCTCACCTTCACCGACAAACAGTACGAGCGTATCCAAACCTTCCATGGCCGCAGCAAACAGCCACCTCAAAAATCACCCGGTCAGTTCGATTTGTTCTGATCTGGCGTCGTATTTTTCCGGCTCAGAAAGCAAGAAGCCCCTGACGAATCAGGGGCTTATGCAACAGCGAGTTTAGCTGATCGGGATATGTGCTCTGACCGGAACTACAATCGCCGATGTGCTGGCAGGGCTGGAAGTTTAGCTGATCGGGATATGTGCTCTGACCGGAACTATAGAGCGGGATGCCCCAGCCATCTAAAGAGTTTAGCTGATCGGGATATGTGCTCTGACCGGAACGATCCTATGCGTAGAAGCCCACGCGTCAAAGTTTAGCTGATCGGGATATGTGCTCTGACCGGAACGCGTGTTGATAGATCATGCGGCCATCGCCGAGTTTAGCTGATCGGGATATGTGCTCTGACCGGAACGTAATGCTGCTGGATGGCTGTACTTGCGTCAGTTTAGCTGATCGGGATATGTGCTCTGACCGGAACAGTCAGGACGGCTATCTGCACGCGAATGCGAGTTTAGCTGATCGGGATATGTGCTCTGACCGGAACAGGCATGCTGTAGCCATTGATACAACCAATAGTTTAGCTGATCGGGATATGTGCTCTGACCGGAACATGGCATATAGCAATACAGTGACGGACAGTAGTTTAGCTGATCGGGATATGTGCTCTGACCGGAACACAAGGTTGCTGCTCTGAGTGCAGCGGGCAAGTTTAGCTGATCGGGATATGTGCTCTGACCGGAACTACACAGTCCCATTAGGCAGGTTCCCCCAGAGTTTAGCTGATCGGGATATGTGCTCTGACCGGAACGCCTCGTGCTCCATCAGTTCAGTGAACAGGAGTTTAGCTGATCGGGATATGTGCTCTGACCGGAACGCATCGGCTGCTGGTTCCGGTTCCACACGCACT
>JBFWSR010000006.1:0-151224 GCA_050248275.1 Steroidobacteraceae bacterium | reverse complement strand
CTGGCGCGGGCGCCGGATGATTTGTCATCAGCGCTATGCAATTTTTCCAGGCGGATGTTGGCGTCCAGTCCCAACCGGGTGGGCCAGCCATGCCATCTGAGCACACGGGCTTCGATTTGCCAGAGAGTGCCTTTCAAGGTCAGCACCTGCAGATCGCCTGCAGGGATGCGCATGAGGTGCACGCGAAACGTTTGCGGGCTGGATTGCTCGATATTCAGTTCCGCCAGCGGTTGGTCGGCGGTCAGCTCGTCGTAACTGTTGAAATTCAATGTAAGCGTCAACAGTACCGTACCACCCAGGATCAACAGCGCGCCACTGGCGCCATGCAGCACCGCCGATACATCGCGGTGATGACGATGCCGTTGATAGCTGATGAGGATCAGCAGCACGCCGAAGCCGGCCAGTGTCAGTGCAAGTGCAGTCGTGTCCATGTGCTTGGGGGCGAGGCATGCCTCACCCGCTGCTGTTATCCGCCCAGTTTCTTGTACTTCAGGCGATGCGGCCGGTCGGCATCGTCGCCCTTGCGGCGCTTCAGGTCTTCGCTGTATTCGGCATAGTTGCCCTCGAACCAGACCACTTCCGAGTTGCCCTCGAAGGCCAGGATGTGCGTGGCGATGCGGTCCAGGAACCAGCGATCATGCGAGATCACCACGGCGCAGCCGGGGAAGGCCAGCAATGCTTCTTCCAGGGCGCGCAGGGTTTCCACGTCCAGATCGTTGGTGGGTTCGTCCAGTAGAATGACATTGCCGCCGCTCTTGAGAATCTTGGCCAGATGCACGCGGTTGCGTTCGCCGCCCGACAGCTCGCCGATCAGTTGCTGCTGCTGGCTGCCGCGGAAGTTGAAACGGCCCACATAGGCGCGCGACGGCGTTTCGTAGTTGCCGACCTTGATGATGTCCAACCCGCCGGAGATTTCCGCCCACACGGATTTCTTGTCGTCCAGCGTCTGGCGCGACTGATCCACATAGGCCAGTTGCACCGACGGGCCAAAACGCAGCTCGCCGCCATCGGCTTTGTCCTGGCCGGTCATGCAACGGAACAGCGTGGTCTTGCCGGCGCCGTTCGGACCGATAATGCCGACGATGCCGCCGGCCGGCAGGTTGAAGTTCAGGTTGTCGAACAGCAGCTTGTCGCCGAAGGCCTTTTCCAGGCCAATGGCTTCAATCACCAGATCGCCCAGGCGCGGACCGGGCGGAATGTAGATTTCATTGGTTTCATTGCGCTTCTGGAATTCCTGCGAAGACAGTTCGTCGAAGCGCTGCATGCGCGCCTTGCTCTTGGCCTGCCGCGCCTTGGGGTTCTGGCGCACCCATTCCAGTTCGCGCGCCAGCATTTTCTGCAGGGCTTCCTGCTGGCGTTCTTCGATTTCCAGCCGCTTGCTCTTCTGTTCCAGCCAACTGGAGTAGTTGCCTTCCCATGGAATGCCGTGGCCGCGGTCCAGTTCCAGAATCCAGCCGGCGACGTTGTCCAGGAAGTAACGATCGTGGGTCACGGCGATGACCGTGCCCGGATATTCCTCCAGGAAGCGTTCCAGCCACGCCACCGATTCCGCATCCAGGTGGTTGGTGGGCTCATCCAGCAACAACATGTCGGGCTTGGACAGCAGCAGCCGGCACAGCGCGACGCGGCGGCGTTCGCCACCGGAAATCCTGGTGACATCCGCATCCCAGGGCGGCAGTCGCAACGCATCACCGGCCACTTCCAGCGTGCGTTCCAGATCCCAGCCGTTCTTGGCGTCGATGGCGTCCTGCAGTTTGGCCTGCTCATCCAGCAGCCTGGTCATTTCATCCGGATCGAGTTCGGGATCGGCAAACTTGTCGCTGACCGCATTGAAGCGGTCGATCAGCCCCTGAACCTCGGCCACGCCTTCCAGCACATTGCCGCGCACGTCCTTTTTCGGATCGAGCTGCGGTTCCTGTTCCAGATAACCGATTTTGGTGCCCGGCTGCGCACGCGCCTCGCCTTCGAATTCCTTGTCCACCCCGGCCATGATGCGCAGCAGGGACGACTTGCCCGAACCGTTCAGACCCAGCACGCCGATCTTGGCGCCGGGGAAGAACGACAGCGAAATGTCGCGCAGGATGAAGCGCTTCGGCGGCACCACCTTGGCGACACGATTCATGGTGTAAATGAACTGGGCCATGCTTGAGAATCCAGACAGAGGGAAAGGCTGTGGATGATACAGGAGCGGGAGCAAGCAATTCGAGACGACAATGAGGCGAATGCCTTGATCAAGAGGAGTGATCAAGCCGCTGGCAGAATCCAAACTGGTTTTCCCGGCTTCGAATGTGAAACTTCATCGCCTGAGATCGCTTGACATGTATGCGGCAGGTTGTTTCAAAAAATAACAGCAGCAGATGCTTGCAGAACAAATCATTCCAATGTATCTGGCAAGCTCGGATTAAAACAAACGGTCTGGAACGCAAGCTTACGCAAGGACACAGCCATGAATCATGCCGACGATGACCGGGTATTCGCGGGCTCTATCCCGCAACTGTATGAGCAGTACATGGTGCCGCTCTTCTTTGAAGTCTACGCCGATGATCTCGCTGCCCGCATTGCGCGACGGCGGCCGTCCAGAATATTGGAAATCGCGGCAGGGACGGGCATTTTGACGCGCCGGCTTGCGAGCATCCTGGCGCCTGATGTTTCGATCGTCGCAACCGACCTGAACCAGCCGATGCTTGATCAGGCGGCTGCATTGGGTGCCCAGCGTCCGATTGAGTGGCGTCAGGCTGATGCAATGCAATTACCGTATCCCGACGAGTCTTTTGACGTAGTGGCATGCCAGTTTGGGGTCATGTTCTTCCCCGACAAACCAAAAGCCTTTTCCGAGGCGAGGCGGGTGCTGGCTCCCGGCGGGGCATTCATCTTCAATGTATGGGATCGCCTTGATCAAAATGAATTCGCCGAAACGGTGACCCAGGCGGTCGAAAGGCTCTTCCCGGAAGATCCGCCGCGTTTCCTGGCCCGCGTTCCTCATGGCTACCATGAACCGGCGGTTATTGTCCGGGATCTGGCAGCCGGCGGGTTTGCTCGCTCGCCGGGGTTCACCACGATGACCGCACGTAGCCGGGCGGATTCATCGCACATTCCCGCCGTTGCCCTCTGCCAGGGCACACCCTTTCGAAACGAAATACTGGCGCGTGGCCCATCGCGTTTGGGCGAGGTTACCGACGTTGCGGCTGCAGCAATGGCCAATCGATTCGGCCCGGATGCGGTAGACGGCAAGATTCAGGCGCACATCATTTGCATCGAAAAATAGTACCCGGCAATCATTGTTTGGCTCGGAGGATCTGTTGATCGCTAACGAGCGTGATGTTCTAAGCAGGTGTCCATATGGAAATGCCAGTCGCAAATTACTTGATTGTTCTTGTGTTGATGGTGCTGTCCGGGTTTGCGGATTCACTGGGGTTTTTCCATGCTGCGAAAGTCTGGCAAGGAGATGCGATTTCGTGGAGTGAGCTGGGGAAATCCGCGCTGGGCTGGGGTTCTGGAATTGCGCTTTATGTTTTTTCGCTGCGATTCATGGCGCGTCTTGGAGTGACTTCAGCGGAAATACAAACAGCAGTCTGGTTTGCGATGACCATTATCGGTGTGGTCGTTTTCAGCGGCAGGTTTTTTAGCTGGCAGCGGTTGGATCAGGTGGTGGCAGTACTGGTGCTGCTCGGATTGGGATGGCTGTTGGTCAGGACCGCTGTATAACAATCCAATCTGTGCGCATTTTGTGATTACGCCCAGCTAATATCTTGGGGTAGTTTGTAATCACTGTATTCCAGATGGATAACGCGCCGATGAGACCGGCGGGTCGATCTGCTGGAGGCATGCAGCACATGAGGTCTCATGATGACTGCGTCACCGGCGGAGACGACGCATTCGACAGCGCTGCGGGATGTAGCAATCCGGTCGATTTCCGTCTGTTGCAGTATCCCAAGGCGATGAGTGCCCGGCATGACCTTCAGGCAGCCGCTGTACTCATCGGCGGGATCGACATGCAATCTGATGGTCAGCATATGATCCAGTACCGCGCAAGGCGGTTGGACATGACAGACACCATCCTTTACCGACCACGGTCCCCAGCCAGCCATCGCTGCTTTTTTGTTCAGCGTGACGATCTTGTCCTGGTGCCAGGCGACGAACCAGTTCTTTTCGGGGGTCTTATCGAAAAACAGTGCTCGTACCAGTTGCGGGGTGCCATCGAGCAAGCTGCTCGCCATATCCAATATGGTTGTATCTGCTACGAGCCTGGCGATGGAAGCGAATTTCTTTTCCAGGTTTCGGATGCCACCCTGCCGCAGCAGGTCACTGTCCAGACTGATGTCGGCGATGACGAATTGAATGTCTTCTTCCGCCAGGACATTTCTGCGGATGTCAACGCCGTGCGGGAAGAAATCCAACGAGACCGGAGGGTTACTGCCTGTCAAGATAACGGCTGGCCAGAGTGCGATACAGCGGTTTGGACAGCAGCTTGGAAACGGTAGTGGCCAGCGCTGCGGTGAACATCAATGGCAGCACCATCTGATGTTGAGAGGTCATTTCCATGACGATAACGAATGAAGTCAATGGCGCCTGTGTAACGCCGGCCAGATAACCGCACATGCCAAGAATGGCGAACGGCACAATGGCCTGATGCGACAACTCGGCGAACATTTGTCCAAACCCCGCCCCGACCGATAAAGATGGAGCTAACAAACCCGCCGGAATGCCGCTCAAGTACGAGAGCAAGGTGGCCAGGGCGCGTGCTGGTGCATACAGCCATGGCAAACTTGTATTGGCTTCCATGATTGATTTCGCTTCGACATAGCCGGTGCCATAGGTCAAACCACCTGATAGCCATCCCAGCATCGCCACGCCCATTCCGCACAGCAACGCAAATATTAACGGCCGTTGCCGCTGCAAATTGCCAAGTGTACCGGGCAAGCCTGCCGCGCTTGACAGAGTGAAGCGACTGAACAGACCTCCGGCCAGTCCGCTGGCCAACGCAAGGCCTAATACTGCAACCGATACCGAGTTGGTCATGGTCACTCCGGTGGGGTGCCCAAAGTAAGTGTAATTGCCTGCCAATGCGATGGCGGTAATGCCGGCCAGAATGACTGCGGTCAACGTGGTGCCGCTGGCGCGTTCTTCGAATGAGCGCGACAGTTCTTCGATGGCGAATACAATGCCGGCGAGTGGCGTATTGAATGCGGCGGCGACACCTGCAGCGCCACCCGCCAGAATCAGCATGCGTTGTTGCGCACTGGCATCGCCATGCGGAAACCATCGTGCTAATTGATGGGAAATGGCAGCGCCAACATGCACCGTAGGTCCTTCGCGCCCCACCGATGCGCCGCAAAAAAGTCCCGCACAGGCCAGCCCCATGCGACCCAATACCACGCGTGGTTTCATCAGCCGGCTGGTCTGCTCGTCGCTGTCGGGTTGCAAGGCATAGATGGTTTGCGGAATGCCGCTGCCTTCCGCGCCACGAAAAAAGCGGCGGGTCAACCAGGCAATCAGCAGGAATCCGCAGGGCGCCAGCAGCAAAGGCCAATAAGGCCAAATGTCAATCAATCGACGCAGCAGCTCATGAGCCATATCCGCCAGCCAGGCGAAGCCGACTGCAGCAGCGCCGACGGCTATTGCCGCTGTCCAGAGCAGCAGGCGTGCCTGCCAGCGTTGTGATGACAGCAATGTATTGCCGGTTTTGGAAACAACATCTCGCATGTGCAAGAAGCGTAACACGATCCGGGTGGTATTTTGCAGCGCAATCTTTGCTCTTATTGAATGCGCACTTTTTATGGTTGAATGACGCAGTGCAAATTTTGGAGCTGTATCTACCAGTTGATACAGTTGGTGGATGGCGGTCAAATATTCACGGCATCGTCGAAGGCGGATGCTTTTCTAATGTGTGGTACCGGACAGAAAATGGCCTGATATGCGGATACCAGTGGCATCAGTAAATCGTCTGATTGTCTGTCGGTTGATAATTGTTCATATGTACAGTGTGCATGGTCAGTAATGTGTATTGAATATTCGATCGGTTGAGTTGTGATGTCTCGTGATAGTTGGCGTGAGTTGCGTAGACATCCGTCGGCAAACTTCTATCGTGGAAGATGCAGCATGAATCCTCAGGATGACAGCGTATTTCTTTTCGATTGCGACAATACGCTGCTCGACAATGATATTGTTTGCAGGATGATCTGCGAGCCCATCTCGCGCGCGAATTTGGTGTCGATGCCTGTGAGCGATATTGATGTCGACGAACTGTTAACCAGGGACAAACCGGTGATCTTTGCCTGCCACGCCTATCCATGGCTGATCCACCGACTGACCTGTTGCCGCACCAATCACGACAACTTCCACGTCCGCGGCTGCAAGGAAGAGGGCACCATCACCACACCGTTCGACATGACCGTGCTCAATGATCTCGGCCGCTTTCATCTGGTGATGGATGCCATTGATCGCCTGCCGCAGACCGGCGACAAAGGCGTTTACCTCAAACAGCAACTCAAGGACAAGTTGAGCGAGCACAGGCAATATATCAACAAGTATGGCCAGGACATGCCCGAGATACGTAACTGAACGCGCCGGCAGACACAGCAAGAAAATAGTTATGAACGTTAAATCTGGCATTGCGAATCTCGGCATCGTCGTCTCGATACGCGGGAGCATTGTGGACATGCGCTTTGATACGCAGCTGCCGCCGATTTATTCGCTGCTGCGCGCGGGAGCGGAACAACAGGTTGTCATCGAAGTGCTGGCGCAACTGGATGCGTACCATGTACGCGGGATTGCCTTGACACCCACCCAGGGCCTGGCGCGCGGCATCGTGGTAATGGATACGGATGGGCCTCTCAAAGCTCCGGTGGGTAAAGCGATTCTTGCTCGTATGTTCGATGTGTTTGGCAACACCATCGATCGTGGCCCGGCGTTGTCCGATGTTCAGTGGCGTTCCGTACATCAGGCGCCACCGCCGCTGGCACGGCGTTCCACCAGGTCGGAAATCTTTGAAACCGGTATCAAGGTCATCGATGTATTGCTGCCGCTGGAGCGTGGCGGCAAGGCGGGATTGTTTGGTGGGGCAGGCGTGGGCAAGACCGTGTTGCTTACCGAAATGATCCACAACATGGTCGGGCACCATGAGGGCGTCAGTATTTTTTGCGGCATCGGCGAGCGCTGCCGCGAAGGCGAGGAGCTTTACCGCGACATGAAGCAGGCTGGCGTGCTGCCGAACATGGTGATGATTTTTGGCCAGATGAATGAGCCGTCCGGCAGCCGTTTCCGCGTCGGGCATGCTGCGCTGACAATGGCCGAATATTTTCGCGACGATGAGCACCGCGATGTGCTGCTGCTTGTCGATAACATTTTTCGTTTCATACAGGCGGGTATGGAAGTCTCCGGCATGATGGGGCAGATGCCGTCCCGTCTGGGTTATCAACCCACGATGGGCACCGAGCTATCGGGGCTGGAGGAGCGCATCGCCAACACCGATACCGGCGCCATCACTTCCATCCAGGCGGTGTATGTGCCGGCGGACGATTTCACCGATCCGGCGGCAGTGCATACCTTTTCGCATCTGTCCGCGTCGATCGTGTTGTCGCGCAAGCGTGCCAGCGAAGGCCTGTATCCAGCCATCGACCCGCTGCAATCCAGTTCCAAGATGGCCACGCCAGGCATCGTTGGCGAACGACATTACAACCTGGCGCAGGAGATCCGGCGCACCCTTGCGCAATATGCTGAACTCAAGGACATTATTGCCATGCTGGGTCTGGAGCAACTGTCGGCAGAGGATCGCAACGTGGTCGCACGCGCGCGCCGTTTGGAACGTTTCCTCACTCAGCCTTTTTTCACGACCGAACAATTCACCGGTCTCAAAGGCAAACTGGTGAGTCTTGAAGACGCGCTTGATGGCTGTGAACGCATCCTGCGCGATGAATTCAAGGATTACCCGGAAAGTGCGCTCTATATGATCGGAACGATCAATGAAGCGAAGGAAAAAGCGAAACCTGCTGCGCAACCGGAAAACACGCATGCATCTTAAGATTCTTCTGCCCTTTCAGTTGTTTGCCGAAAAAGCCGATGTTCGGCGCATGGTGGCGGAAACCCGTGAAGGCTCGTTCGGACTACTGCCGCACCGGCTCGATTGCGTGGCGGCCCTCGTGCCGGGCATTCTGATATACGAAACAGATTCCGAAGGAGAAGTATTTGTGGCCGTGGATGAAGGCGTGCTGGTCAAAACCGGCCATGAGGTGCTCGTGTCGGTACGACGTGCTTTAGTGGGAACCGATCTTGCACGGCTGCGCGATGCGGTTGAGCAGGAGTTTCTGACACTGGACGAGCACGCACAAAGCGTGCGCTCGGTGATGGCGAAACTGGAAACCGGCTTTTTGCATCGCTTCGTGGCCTTGCAACATGAATGACGAGCCCAGAAAACCTGAGCAACAAGAACCGACCTTCAGCGAGCAGGTCGGCGCGAAAGCGGCACGTAAACTCAAGGCGCGACGTCATCCTGCGCAAGGTGTCTGGTTCGGTTTGGGACTGATGGGTGTGATTGGCTGGTCGGTAACGGTGCCGACACTGCTGGGGGCGGCGCTGGGTATCTGGCTGGATAAACATCATTCCGGTGAGCATTCCTGGACATTGGCGTTGTTGGCGGCAGGACTCGTGCTTGGCTGTTTGAACGCGTGGCATTGGGTGGCCAAGGAAGACAAGGCCATGCATGAGGAATCCGGCAATGACAATGAATGAACTATTCAGCCTGGCATTGGCATGGGTGGCAGGATTGCTGCTCGGTACGATTTTCTTCGGTGGTCTGTGGTGGACGGTACGCATGAGCGTGACGGCGCAGCGGCCCGCGTTGTTGTTCTTCGCCAGCTGGTTGTTGCGCATGAGCATTGCTCTGGCGGGTTTTTATTTTGTCGGGCGGGCGGGGCTTTGGCAGCGGCTGCTGGCATGTATGATTGGTTTCATCATGGCCCGTCTGATCATGCAATGGCGGACGCAGCCGCCGGCAGACAAACGGCCGCAGCAGGTACCGGAGGCCAACCATGCGCCTTAGTCCCGATGAAATGATTTTCTGGCAACACGGGTTCTTCAAACTCAACGCCACCATTGTATTTACGTGGGGATTGATTTTCGTGCTGGCGGTGGGCTCAAAACTCATCACACGCAAACTCTCCAAGGATCTGCAACGTTCACGCTGGCAGAATCTGCTGGAAATCATCGTTACTGCGCTCGAAAAGCAGATCCAGGATGTTGGCCTGCGGCAACCGAGAAAATACATTGGATTCCTGGGTACGATCTTTCTGTTTGTAGCCACCGCCAATCTGGGCACCATCATTCCCGGCTACGAACCGCCGACCGGCTCGTTGTCAACGACTGCGGCGCTCGCGCTGTGCGTGTTGGTGGCTGTACCCATGTTCGGAATCCGGGCACAGGGTCTGGGCGGCTATCTCAAGTCCTACCTGGAACCGACAGTCATCATGCTGCCCTTCAACCTCATCAGCGAACTGTCGCGCACGCTGGCGCTGGCTGTGCGTCTGTTTGGAAACATGATGAGTGGCGCGATGATCATCGCCATTCTGCTTACCATCACGCCCTTCATCTTTCCGCTGGTCATGACGGCGCTTGGACTGCTCACCGGCATGGTGCAGGCCTACATCTTTTTCATTCTGGCCACGGTGTACATCGCGGCCGCGACCCAGGTCCGCAAATCCAAGCCTGAAAGCGACGCGCCGGAACCAGCCGCCATTCGTTGACACACCCATTTACACTGGAGAACGACAAATCATGGATAACATGACAATCATCGCGGTGGCATCCATTGTCATCGCCGGCATCACCACCAGTTTCGGCTGTCTGGGGCCGGCACTGGCGGAAGGCAGGGCAGTGGCAACCGCGCTGACTTCACTGGCGCAGCAACCCGATGCCTCCGCAACCATCACCCGCACCTTGTTCGTTGGCCTGGCGATGATCGAATCCACGGCCATCTACTGCTTCGTGGTCTCGATGATTCTGCTGTTCGCCAATCCGTTCTGGAATCACGTCATCGCTCAGACTGCGGGAAAGTAAGCTCATGCTTTTCGATTGGTTTACCGTCGGTGCGCAGGCGCTCAACTTTGTCATTCTGGTGTGGTTGTTGAAGCGCTTTTTGTACAAGCCCATTCTCGACGCCATCGACGCGCGGGAAAAGCAGATCGCTGAGACGCTCGCGGATTCCGCTGCGAAGCAGGCCGAAGCGCAGAAAGAGCGTGACGAGTTTCGCCACAAGAACGACGAGTTTGACCAGCAGCGTGCCGCACTGTTGAGCAAGGCGACGAATGAAGCCAAAGAGGAACGCCAGCGACTTCTCGATCTGGCGCGGCAGGCAGCCGATGCCTTGAGCGTCCAGCGACAGGAGACACTGCGACACGATGCCCATCATCTGAATCAGGCCATCAGTCGCAGGACCCAGCAGGAAGTGTTTGCCATCGCGCAGAAGGCGCTGATGGATCTTGCCGGAACCGGCTTGCAGGATCGCATGATCGAGGTGTTCACGAGCCGTCTGCGTGCACTGAACGGTGAAACGAAGACGGCTCTTGCCAGAGCGCTGACCGCCACTTCCGATCCCGTGTTGATCCGCAGCGCCTTCGAGTTACCGGCAGAGCAACGAAACGCAATACAGCATGCGCTTAACGAAGTTTTCTCTGCCGATATCCATCTCCGGTTCGAAACCGCACCGGACCTGGTGAGCGGCATTGAACTGACCACTCATGGACAAAAGGTAGCGTGGAGCATCGCGGACTACCTGGCGACGCTGGAAAACAGCATCGGTGAATTGCTGAAGGCGCAGAACTCATCCGTAGCCAAGCCCGTGCGCCAAGACCCCAAGCCCTGAACCAGGCATTGCGACATGACGAATCCATGAATACGGAACCTGAAAGCCTGCAGCATGTTTTTGACAGTGCGTTTACGGGGCTGGGTCAGGCCCGCGAAGTCTTCACGCCGCAACTGGCGTTGCGCGAAGTCGGCACCATTATCAGCATTGCCACCGGCACTGCAAAAGTCTCCGGTCTCCCAGGGGTGGGGTTCGAGGAAGTGCTGAAGTTTCCCGGGGATGTGTATGGCATCGCGTTCAACGTCGATGCCGATGAAATCGGCGTTGTGCTGCTGGGCGACTACTGGCGCTTGCAGGCAGGCGACGAAGTCCAACGCCGCGGGCATGTGATGGATGTGCCGGTGGGCGATGAATTGATCGGGCGCATCATCAATCCACTGGGACGTCCTCTCGACGGCAATGGCGCGGTCACTGTCAGCGCCAGGTTGCCCATTGAACGCCCGGCGCCATCCATTATGGATCGCGCGCCCGTCACCGTACCCTTGCAGACCGGTATCAAGGTGATCGATGCGCTGATCCCAATCGGACGTGGCCAGCGCGAACTGATCGTCGGCGACCGCCAGACCGGCAAGACCGCCATTGCGCTGGATACGATCCTCAACCAGCGCGACAAGAATGTGTTGTGCGTCTACTGTGCGATTGGGCAGCGAGCATCCGGCGTGGCCAAAACAGTCGCCACCCTCCGTGAACAGGGCGCGATGGATTACACCGTTGTGGTCGTCACCGAAGGCAACGATCCACCCGGTCTCGCCTACATCGCACCGTATGCCGCAACCAGCATTGCCGAATATTTCATGCAACAAGGCCGTGACGTGCTGATTGTCTACGACGATCTCACGCATCATGCGCGCGCCTATCGCGAGCTGTCGTTGCTGCTGCGTCGTCCACCCGGCCGCGAAGCGTTCCCCGGCGACATCTTTTACATCCATGCGCGGTTGCTGGAGCGGGCAACGCATCTGCGTTCTGATCTCGGTGGCGGCTCGCTGACCGCGCTACCGATTATCGAAACCGAAGCACAGGACATTTCCGCATACATTCCCACCAATCTCATTTCCATCACCGACGGGCAGATTTATCTCTCGCCGTCGCTGTTCGAATTGGGCGTATTGCCGGCAGTCGATGTCGGTAAATCCGTGTCACGAGTCGGCGGCAAGGCGCAACGGGCGGCCTACCGTGCCGTGGCTGGCGACCTCAAGCTTGCCTATGCGCAATTCGAGGAACTTGAAACCTTTGCCCGTTTTGGCGCCCGCCTGGATGACGACACCCTCAAGATCATCGAACATGGACGCCGCATCCGCGCGTGCCTCAAACAGCAGGAATTCAGTCCTGTGTCCGTACCTGCGCAAATCGCCGTGCTGCTGGCGTTGACTGCGGGCCTGTTCGACACCGTGCCGCTCGACAAGATGGCGGACGCCGAACTGGCCGTGCTCGGAGCGGCAGCGAACATCCCGGCGGAAATCTGCACGCGATTCGACACCGCAGACAAGTTGAGCGATGAGGATCGCAAAGCAATAATCGCAATCACCCGCCAAGCACTTGCGGCCTTTGTGCCCGATGCAAATGCCAGGACCGCAGCGAAGCCAGAATCCACCGTGGCCGCACCGCTCAAGCACATGTCATGAACAATGACTTTGTTGCTGGCGCGAAGCCTCTGACGATGACTACCGGAGAACATCATGCAAATCCAGATCAATACCGACCACAACATTCAAGGTCGTGAAGCATTGGCGGAACGGGTCCGCGGCATCGTGTCCAGTGCCTTGGATCGATTCAGTACACACATCACGCGAGTGGAAGTGCACCTGGGCGACGAGAATGCAAAAAAGGGCGGTCAGCACGACAAGCGCTGCATGATCGAAGTACGTCTCGAAGGCCGTCAACCGATGGCGGTCACCGACCATGCGGAGACCTTGGGTCAGGCCATTGGCAATGCTACAGATAAAATGACCCACTTGATCGAGAGCACCCTCGGACGGCTGCATGATCATCGGAATCACATGGCCGACTTGGCTCCGCCTGAAGTGAATCTCCCGGAGGAGTGATGAGCGACAGCACCGCCAGTCTGAGCCAAAAGATCGACAGTGCCGGCGATCTCCAGTCGGTAGTGCGCACCATGAAAGCATTGGCCGCATCGAGTATCGGCCAATACGAAAAATCAGTGCGCGCGTTGGCGGATTACTATCGCACCGTGGAGTTGGGATTGAGCGTGTGCTTTCGGCAAAACGAGTCGATGCTATTGAGCGTGCGAGGCGGTCGTAAAATTGATGCGGGCGTGATCGGCGCAGTGGTGTTTGGTTCGGATCAGGGACTGGTCGGCCAGTTCAATGAGCGGATTGCCGATCATGCGATGCACGCTCTTGCTGCTCTGCCCGGCAAAGCGCATCAGGTCTGGGCTGTTGGCGAACGTGTTCATGCGCGCCTGACCGATGCGGGTCTGCCGCTGGCAGGGCTCTTCCCTGTGCCAAATTCCGTGCAAGCCATTGCACCGCTGGTCGGACAGATATTGCTGGAAACCGAGGCAGGCAACCGCCAGGACGAAATCACCGAGCTGCATCTTTTCTATAATTGTCCGACCTCCGGCGCGGGTTATGAACCCGTCAGTCAGCGCCTGCTGCCGCTCGACGATACCTGGCGCCGCAAGCTGGCCGGACTGCCGTGGCCGACGGGCAACTTGCCCGAGGTGATGGGCGACAACACGGCGACGCTGCGCGCACTGATTCGCGAATATCTTTTCATCTCGCTGTTCCGTGCCTGTACCGAGTCACTTGCCAGCGAAAACGCAAGCCGCCTGGCGGCTATGCAACGCGCCGACAAGAACATCGACGAATTGCTGGAGCATCTGCGCGGCACATTCCACCGCGTGCGCCAAAGCAGCATCGACGAAGAATTATTCGATGTGATCTCCGGCTTCGAGGCCTTGTCGGGTGGAGCAGGCTAGCCACCATGCCCATTTACCTGCATCAGCTCATGAATCAATCTGTACCAAACGAAAACCCAAGGAAACGCCATGCTGGAGCCGCCACTCGCACTCGCAACGCGCGCCGGACCGCTGGTCGGCATTCTGGAACGAGCTGATGCTGCCAAAGCGCCCGTAATGTGGGAGCCGGCTTAGAGCGCCCGACATCATTGGTTCATTGGAAATGGCCTGAAGCGTTCATTGGTATCTTCTTTCCAGTTTTCCAGAAAGCGGACTTTCGACTGACTGCTTTGACGATGGTATGGCGTGATTGGCCTGATCACGTTGCTAACTACCTCGATGAGCTGGTGTCTGCTGTATAGCTTGCCGGGCATCAAAGCCTGTCCTGCTTTCTCTGCTAAGTTATTCTGCATTCGAGGATGCTTGCCGAGGGGTGGCGCTTCGAAACTGGTGCGCGCGCCTACGTTTCATGCACCAATCCTGTACGAAAGCATTTTCGCCTCGGCACCGAACCAGCGCTGCATTCTTTGCCAGCGCTTTCTCATCGCAAGTCAAGATTGAACTTGTGCCCCACATGACTTGTACTCTCCCTCAGGCGCGAATTGCCTGAGAACCGCAGCAGGAGAGATCATGTCGGAAATTAACGCACTTCTGGCGGAGTTGAGTCGCAGCGCCTGGGTAACGGTCGGACTGATTGTGCTGCTCATCGCCCTGGCGCATGGCGGTCTGAAATGGTGGCTGGCTCGGCGCACACGTCGTGACGAGCGCGAACTCGCCGAACACGCCTCAGAAATGGCGCGCATACGCTATTGGATCGGCCGTGGCCTGTACGAAGCTGTGCCGCCGTTGGCGCTGATGTTGTGGGTGAATGGACTGCACTTCGCGTTGCTCAGCCTGCTGGGCGAATTACTTTCCGGTCGCTTCGTCGGCCAGGGTACAACGTTGCTGCACTTGATGCGTGGCATTGGTACGGTGGTGGGGTTGACGTGGCTGCTGTCACGCATCGGCCGTACCTTGCAAGCGCTGATCGTGTCGATCGCCACGCGCACCCACAGCGACTGGGACGATGTAATGGCGGCCTTCGCCGGCAAGGCGCTGCGCCTGATACTACCGGTGCTGGCAATCATCCTTGCTGCACCGATGCTCGAAGTGTCTGCTGATCTGCAAAAACTGGTACAAAACGCCAGCAGCATGATGCTGATCGGGTCAATTGCAGTGATTCTGTTGCAGTTCGTTAACGCCATTTCGACATTAGTACTGCAGCGTAATCAAATGGATGTCAGCGACAATCGTGAAGCGCGCGGTGTGGTGACCCAGGTGGTGGTGCTGCGCAAAATAGCCGGTGCAGTCATCGGTCTGTTTGCCATCGCCTCCATGCTGATGGTGTTCGACTCGGTGCGACAATTCGGCACAGCCATCATTGCCTCGGCGGGTGTCGCCGGTATTATCATTGGCTTCGCTGCGCAAAAAAGCATCGCCACATTGCTGGCTGGATTCCAGATCGCCATGACGCAACCCATTCGCATCGATGATGTGGTCATCGTCGAAAACGAATGGGGTCGCATCGAGGAAATCACGCTGACCTATGTGGTTGTGTGTATCTGGGACTTGCGCCGCCTAGTGCTGCCCATCACGTACTTCATCGAGAAGCCGTTTCAGAACTGGACGCGCACTTCGGCGGATATTCTGGGTACCGTTTTCCTTTACACCGATTACGGCGTACCGCTAGATGCAGTGCGCGACGAATTTACGCGCATTCTCGAAGCTTCGCCGTTGTGGGACAAGAAGGTGAATGTCCTGCAAGTCACCGATTCCAAGGAACACACACTGGAAATCCGCGCGCTGGCCAGTGCACGCAATGCTTCTGACGCCTGGGATCTGCGCTGCGTGGTGCGAGAGAAGCTCATCGTATTTCTACAGCAGCAATATCCGGAAAGCCTACCGCGATTGCGTGCCAGTGTGCGATCGGTGGCGTGAGTGCTTCGGCGAATGCCCAGGCCGATCAAGCGTTGGTCTGATCGAGGCAAATTCATTGAATGAGTGTATTCAGACTGCCCGGGCGGTGGTGGCTTATGAATTTACATTTTCGAACGTCTATTCGATTGGTTCTGCTTTCAGCAAGTTTATTAACAACCAAGTGCATGAACGCATTACCAATTCACAACATCAGCTTTCAGTCTGATCGAATGACGGCTATCACGATACTGTGGTGCTGAGTGTGGCGGAGTGCATTAAGTATGAAGACGTACAGACCGGGTGCTGAATTCGGTGTAGCGTTTTACCTTTAAGGAACCTCTGAATAACCTGCTGCGCTCGACATCTTGAACGCGTACGGTGCTCGGAATCCTCATTTATTCTCGATAAACTCCGGTTCCTGCGCTCCGGTCGCGTCCAACCTGCCTTCGCTCGCGACGGTTTTTCAGAGGCTCCCTAAGCGACTATCGGCCAGTCGTGACGCCCGCTTTGTCAGTACCTCTTTGGAGCCCTCATGAACATGACTATCAGTATTGCGCCGTTGATTGCGCTGATCGCCGGCATGGTGATTCTGCTTGTGCCACGGTTGCTGAACTATGTCGTTGCCATTTATCTGATCGCCATCGGTCTGTTGGGGCTGTTCGGCGCTGGCAGCATGCATGTGAGATAGACGGGCAGGCGGATAATTAGGTACAAGACCGGCAGGGCATTGAAGTCAGACTATCGCCTGAAAACATGCTATTAATTGCCCATCATTAGTGCCAATCAGCCATGACTGGCATGCATCTGCCGCGTTGGAGGTTTTGATGAGTCCGCAGAATAGTCCCCTCGCTGGCAAGCTCGCCCCGTCGAACTTGCTGGTGGATGTGCCGCGCTTGATCACGGCGTATTACAGCGAACGTCCCGATCCCGGGGTGCCTGCGCAGCGGGTTGCGTTTGGCACCTCGGGACATCGCGGCTCGTCGTTCGAGCGCAGCTTCAATGAGGCTCACGTACTGGCGATCACACAAGCGATCTGTACCTATCGCCAGCAGCAGAATATCAGCGGGCCGCTGTTTCTGGGATTTGATACCCATGCCTTGTCGGCGCCTGCCTTCGCCAGCGCACTGGAAGTACTGGCCGCCAACCAGGTCGAGGTGATGATCGCCGACCAGGATGAGTACACTCCCACCCCGGCGCTATCGCACGCCATCCTGGTGTACAACCGTGGACGCGAGAGTGGTTTGGCGGACGGCATCATCATTACGCCGTCGCACAATCCGCCCGACAGTGGCGGTTTCAAATACAACCCTCCGAATGGCGGACCGGCTGACACGAAAATTACCAGTTGGATGGAGCGTGAAGCCAATCGGTTGCTGGAAGCCGATTTAAGCGGCGTGAAACGCACCACGTTCGCCAGGGCACGCGCCGCCGCTACCACTCATTGGCACGACTACCTCAATACCTATGTTCGCGATCTGGACAATGTCATCGACATGGCGGTAATTCGGGATGCAAACATTCGTATGGGTGTGGACCCGCTCGGCGGCGCTGGTGTACATTACTGGGCTACGATTGCAGAGCACTATCGTTTGAACCTGACGGTGGTCAACCAGGATGTTGATCCGACCTTCCGCTTCATGACGGTGGATTGGGACGGCAAGATTCGCATGGACCCTTCTTCGCCATCCGCCATGCATAGCCTGATTGATCTGAAGGACCGTTTCGATATTGCATTTGCCTGCGATACCGATCACGACCGGCATGGCATCGTTACACGCAGCGTGGGTCTGCTGCCGCCCAACCATTACCTGTCAGTGGCCATCTATTATTTATTCCAGCATCGGCCCCGCTGGCGATCAGACGCGGGCGTTGGCAAGACCATAGTGAGCAGCCAGATGATCGACCGCGTGACGGCGAAGCTCGGCCGCAAACTTTATGAAGTGCCGGTCGGATTCAAATGGTTTGTGGATGGCCTGCTCGATGGCTCTTTGGGATTTGTGGGTGAAGAGAGCGCGGGCGCGTCCTTCCTGCGCAAGGATGGGACGGTGTGGACCACTGACAAGGATGGCCTCATTCCGGCATTGCTGTCGGCGGAGATCACGGCGCGGATGGGGCGCGATCCGGGCGAGGTTTATCGCGAGCTCACCCGCGAATTTGGCGACCCCGTCTATGAACGCATTGATGCGCCCGCGACGCCCGAGCAAAAGAAGATTCTGGGGAAACTGACTCCGCAGCAAATCCACTCCACCGATCTGGCAGGCGACAGGATTCAAGCGATCCTCACACAGGCACCCGGTAACAATGCGTTCATCGGCGGGCTGAAAGTTGCAACGGAGCAGGGCTGGTTCGCCGCACGCCCATCCGGTACCGAGGATATTTACAAGATATATGCAGAGAGCAATCGCGGTGACGCTCATCTGCGTCGTATCCAGGAGGAAGCTCAGAGCATTGTCAGCGCCGCTTTGGCGGCGACGTAAAGTGCCGACGACTGGCGGTTGATGGAAAAGGCGCCCATGAGTAATCCAACCCAGGTCGGTAGTCCACTCTATAGCCTGCTGCCCAAGGAGATTGCCGGATTCGATTCCCTTGCCGAGCTTGCACTCGATATGCGTTGGTCGTGGAATCATGCGGCCGACGAACTCTGGCAACAACTTGATCCGGCACTGTGGCAACTCACTCATAATCCATGGGTGGTGCTGCAATCCGCATCGCGGGATCAAATCGAACGCTTTTCCAGCGAACCGTCATTTCGAGAAAAAGTTGATAGCCTGCTGAAAGCAAAACGGCTCGCGGCGCGAACACCTGCCTGGTTTCAGAAAACCTATCCGCAGTCGCCACTCAATTGTGTGGCCTATTTCAGTATGGAATTCATGTTGAGTGAAGCCTTGCCGATTTATTCTGGCGGGCTGGGCAATGTGGCGGGTGATCAGCTTAAAGCAGCCAGCGATCTTGGCGTGCCGGTAGTGGGAGTGGGGCTGCTCTACAGCCAAGGTTATTTTCGCCAGGTGATCGACAAGGATGGCGCGCAACAGGCGCTTTATCCTTACAACGATCCTGGTCAGTTGCCGATTACGCCGTTGCGCGGCGCAAACGGCGAATGGCTGCGGCTCAAGATCGAGCTGCCCGGCTATCCGGTGTTAGTGCGTGCCTGGCATGTACAGGTAGGTCGCACCAGTCTGTATCTGCTCGACAGTAATGACGCTGCCAACGTGCCCGCGCTGCGTGGCATTACCAGCGAACTTTATGGTGGTACGCCGGAACTGCGTTTGCAGCAGGAATTACTGCTCGGCATCGGCGGCTGGCGGTTGCTGGCTGTACTGGGCATCAAACCGACAGTGTGTCATCTCAATGAAGGACATGCAGCATTTGCGGTGCTGGAGCGTGCCCGCAGTTTCATGGAAGACACCGGCGAGTCGTTTGAGGTTGCATTGAGCATCACTCGAGCGGGCAATCTGTTTACGACACATACCGCCGTGGAGGCCGGTTTTGACCGCTTTGATCCGTCACTGATCGAACACTACCTGGGCAGCTACGCTGAAATGAAGCTTGGCATCGCGCGCCGCGATTTACTCGCGCTTGGGCGCAAAAATCCGGACGACGAGTCGGAGCGATTTAATATGGCGTATCTCGCGCTGCGTGGCAGTGGCGCAGTGAACGGCGTGAGCCGCTTGCATGGCGAAGTAAGCAGAAAGATATTCGCACCATTGTTTCCGCGCTGGCCGTTAAACGAAGTGCCGATTGGGCATGTCACCAACGGTGTGCACACCCCGAGCTGGGACTCGGCCGTCGCCGACACATTATGGACTGCCGCCTGCGGTAAAGATCGCTGGTTAGGAGGCACGCAATCGGTGGAAAAAGATGTCCGCTGTGTCACTGATGATGAGCTATGGCGTTTTCGTAATCGCACGCGCGAGTCTTTGATTGCCTACGCGCGCGAACGACTGTCACTGCTATTGATGGCAACCGGCGCCGATGGCGATGCGATCGAAGCCGCAAGGCATCTGTTGGATCCCAACGCATTGACGCTCGGGTTTGCGCGCCGTTTTGCTGCTTATAAGCGACCCAATTTGTTGCTTCACGATCCAGATCGGTTGCTGCGCTTGTTGACCAATCCTGCACGTCCCGTGCAATTGATCATTGCAGGCAAGGCGCATCCTGCAGATCGTCCAGGACAAGACCTTATTCAACAGTGGACGACATTCATTCGACAGTCGCCAGCACGCCCGCACGTGATCTTTCTCAGCGACTACGACATGCTGTTGACCGAGCAACTGGTACAGGGCGTGGATGTATGGCTCAACACACCACGGCGACCGTGGGAGGCGTGCGGCACCAGCGGCATGAAAGTGCTGGTGAATGGTGGCATCAACCTGTCGGAGCTGGATGGCTGGTGGGCGGAGGCCTATACACCGGAAGTCGGCTGGGCGTTGGGTGATGGCCAGGAGCATGACGACGATCCGGCCTGGGACGCCATCGAAGCGGAAGCGCTCTACGATTTGCTGGAACGCGAAGTAATTCCGGAGTTTTACACTCGCAACAAACTGGGTATTCCTGTCGCGTGGGTCGCGAGAATGCGCGAAAGTATGGCGGGCTTGACACCGCGTTTTTCAACCAATCGTGCCGTGCGTGAATATGCCGAACGGCATTACTTGCCTATGGCATCTCGTTATCGTGAACGTGCCGCCAATCAGTGCGCGTTGGGCAAACAGATTGTCAGTTGGCGGCACGAGTTGCAACGATGCTGGCATTCGCTGCGAATTGGTGAAATGAAAGTCACAATGATCGGGGAATATTGGCAGTTTGAAATTGGCGTCTCTACTGGCGAACTCGATAGCGAAGCGATACGGGTGGAGCTATATGCCAAACCGGCGGGCGGCGGCATTTTGGAGAATCACAACATGCGACGTCTCCCGCAAACTTCAGAAAGCACCACCGAATTTGTATATGCCACTACGATTCCTGCTGTTCGTGCAGCAACTGACTATACGGTGCGAGTGTTGCCACATTACGATGGAGTTTCTATTCCGTTAGAGTTGGCCTCTATTTGGTGGCAGCGATGATGCTTCACCGCGAGTTTATATCCTGCTTAGGTGTTCGCTAAGGACGATATAACTGGCCATTTGGAATCGATAGCGATTGGTAGCATACCGCCTGGTTTTTAAGGATTGATGCCTTGGGTCACGTTTAGAGTTATAAGCTTTGAACTGTCGAACGATCAATTATGGTTGTTCGACAGTTGCTGCCTACTTCGCTTTCAGGCAATTACTCATGAACTGCTTGCGGCCGTCGCCTTTCAGGGCTTGTTTGCCGGCGTCTGCGTTGCAGGTTTTCATCTTTTCCTGTTGCGTGGTGGCGGTGGTGCTGGCGCTTTCGCCGGTGTCGCCGCTCAGGCAGCCTTTCATGAAGGTCTTGCGTGCATCGCCTGCCAGCGCTTTGGTTTTGGCGTCGGCATTGCAGGTGGTCATGCGATTCTGCTGACTATTGGCGCCATGGACGTTAACTGTAATGACGCTCATGCCGATGCCCATGCAGGCGATGATCAGTGCGGATTTAAGCTTCATAAAGATTCTCCTTGCTATGATGTTTGGTGGGCGGTATTCCGAACAGGCGCATGCTACTCATCCCATGTGACGGTTTTGATGAAGTTGTCGTAATGGAGTTCTGCTGAACCGGCAGGTGCCTGTTGCCCGGGTTCAGTCACTTGCTTGCTTCATGCAGCCCTATGCTACGCTGCGCGCCTCGCTCGGTTGCGGGTTAGGGTGTGCGGGATTCCACTACAAACAAGACGCTCTTGATTGCCGGCGATGCCATTGCGCGTTATGGCTTTCCGGGCGGGCATCCATTCGGGCCGGACCGGCATGAAGCATTCATGACCGAGCTGAAGAATGCCGGTCTGTGCGCGGTAGTCGAACATGCCGATCCCCGCATGGCGACACGCGACGAGCTGCAACTTTTCCACACACCGGAATACATCGACCTGGTAGCTGAACGTTCGCAGTCGGGCATGGGTTTTCTGGATGCTGGCGATACCCCGGCGTTCAAGGGGGTTTTCGAGGCGGCCAGTCATGTGGTGGGCTCCACGCTCATGGGGGTGGAGGCGCTGATGAGCGGCACGGCGCGGCGGGTCTTCATTCCCATTGCCGGTTTGCATCACGCGGCACGCACCGGCGCTTCGGGTTTCTGCGTCTTCAACGATTGCGGTGTCGCCATTGAAGTCCTGCGGCGCCGTTACGGGCTCAGACGCGTGGCTTATGTGGATATTGATGCCCATCACGGCGATGGCGTGTTCTATGGTTTCATCGACGACCCGGATTTACTGTTTGCCGACATTCACGAGGATGGCCGTCATCTGTACCCCGGCACCGGCGCGGCCAGCGAAACGGGTGAGGGTGCGGCGGCCGGCACCAAGCTGAACATTCCGCTGCCGCCCGAGTCGGGGGACACGGAGTTCATGGCGGCCTGGGAGCAGGTGGAAAGTTATTTGCTGGCCGGGCAACCGGAGTTCATTCTGTTTCAGTGCGGCGCGGATAGCCTGGAAGGCGACCCGATTACGCATCTGCGTTACAGCGAGGCCGCTCATGCCCACGCCGCCCAGCGTCTGTGTGCTCTGGCGGATCGTTTGGGTCATGGCCGGTTGCTGGCCATGGGCGGCGGCGGCTATAACCGTCGCAATCTGGCCCGGGCCTGGACACGGGTGGTACAGGCGCTGGCGGCCTGAACTGTTGGTCAGAGCGATCGGGATTCAGCCCGCTGGCCACTATGTCTCTGACGGGCGCGATAAATCGCACCCCATACAAAGCAATGTTTTCGTAGGGGCGCAATTCTTTGCGCCTGCCGACGGGTAATCAAAAGTGTCCATGCCGAGGTTTTCGGCGCAAGTCGCGGTCTGCCTTCCGGTAGAATGCGCCTCAATTTTTTGCCCGGAGGCCACATGTTCCCAGCTGGATTGAAAATCGCCGACTTTGACCCCGAATTGCAGGTTGCGCTCGATGCCGAAAAGGTGCGCCAGGAAGAACATATCGAGCTGATCGCATCGGAAAACTACACCAGTCCGCGTGTGATGCAGGCGCAGGGTACGGTGCTGACCAACAAGTATGCCGAGGGTTATCCCGGCAAGCGCTATTACGGCGGTTGCGAGCATGTGGATGTGGTGGAGCAACTGGCCATCGACCGCGCCAGGCAGTTGTTCGGCGCCGATTACGCCAACGTCCAGCCGCATTCCGGTTCGCAGGCCAATGCGGCGGTGTATCTGGCCCTGATCAATCCGGGCGATACCCTGCTGGGCATGAGTCTGGATCACGGCGGCCATCTGACCCATGGCGCCAAGGTCAACTTCTCCGGCCGTATCTTCAAGGCGGTGCAATACGGCGTGAAACCGGAAAATGGCCTGATCGACTACGAACAGGTGGAACGCCTGGCGCAGGAACATAAGCCGCGCCTGATCATTGCCGGGTTCTCGGCTTATTCGCGCGTCATCGACTGGGCCAGGTTCCGCGCCATTGCCGACTCGGTAGGCGCTTATCTGGTGGTGGACATGGCCCATGTGGCCGGTCTGGTGGCGGCGGGTCTGTATCCGAACCCGGTGCCGTTTGCCGATGTGGTCACGACGACGACCCACAAGACCCTGCGCGGTCCGCGTGGCGGTCTGATTCTGGCGCGTCACAACGAAGAAATCGCCAAGAAGCTGAACTCGCTGGTGTTCCCCGGTACGCAGGGCGGTCCGTTGATGCATGTCATCGCCGCCAAGGCGGTGGCGTTCAAGGAAGCGCTGGAACCCGGCTTTGCCGATTATCAGAAGCAGGTGGTGGCCAATGCCCGCGCCATGGCGGCCACGTTGATCAGCCGGGGCTACAAGGTGGTGTCCGGCGGCACCGATAATCATCTGTTCCTACTGGATCTGATCGGCCGCGATTACTCCGGCAAGGATGCCGATGCGGCGCTCGGCAAGGCCAACATCACGGTGAACAAGAACACCGTGCCGAACGACCCGCGTTCGCCGTTCGTCACCAGCGGTTTGCGTATCGGTTCGCCGGCGATCACCACCCGCGGTTTCAGGGAAGCCGAAGCCACCCAGCTGGCCAGTCTGATTGCCGATGTGCTCGATAATCTCAATGACGAGGCCGTGATTGCGCGCGTGAAGAAGGAAGTGCTGGCGATCTGCAAGCAGTTTCCGGTGTATGGCTGAGGTGTGATGTGGGTAATGGCGCGGGCATGATGAAGCATGCCCCTACGAAAATTCATATCGTAGGGGCGCAATTCATTGCGACCTCTCGCCGGTAATTTATGTACTGCCCCTTCTGCGGTCACGAAGAAACCAAGGTGATTGACTCGCGCCTGGCCGGCGAGGGGCAGCAGATTCGTCGGCGCCGTGAATGCCTGAAGTGTGGCGAACGTTTCACCACCTTTGAAACTGCCGAACTGGTCATGCCACGCGTCGTAAAAAGCGATGCGCGGCGCGAGCCTTTCGATGAGCAGAAGCTGAAAGGCAGCATGCTCAAGGCATTGGAAAAGCGCCCGGTGGCCAGCGAAGCGGTGGATGCGGCAGTGGTGCATATCTATAACAAGCTGCGTGCGCTGGGTGAACGTGAAGTGCCGGCGCGCATGGTGGGTGAACTGGTGATGGAAGAACTGCGGCATCTGGATGAAGTGGCCTATGTGCGCTTTGCTTCGGTGTATCGCAGCTTTCAGGATGTGGATGCGTTTCGTGAGGAGATCGAACGCCTGCGCCATCAACGCAAGCGCGATGCCGATGAGACGCAACTGCCCTTGTGGGAAGGCATTGGTCCTTCCAAGCCGAAGCGCTGAATCATGTTTACTGCTGTCGATGAAGCCTTGATGACCCATGCGTTGCAACTGGCGCAGCGTGGCTTGTATACAACCGATCCCAATCCAAGAGTGGGTTGCATCATTGCTCACGGCGGCAATGTGCTGGGCGAAGGCTGGCATCGCAAGGCGGGCGAGCCGCATGCGGAAGTGCATGCACTGGCGCAGGCCGGCGCGTATGCGCGCGGTGCAACGGCCTACGTCACGCTGGAACCGTGCAGCCATCATGGCCGCACGCCGCCCTGTGCGGAGGCGCTGATTGCAGCGGGTCTGAAGCGCGTGGTGGTGGCGATGACCGACCCTAATCCGCTGGTGCATGGTCAGGGATTGGCCAGGCTGCGTGCCGCAGGCATCGAAGTACGCAGCGGCCTGCTGCAGGCGCAGGCTGAAGCCTTGAATGCGGGCTTCATCAAGCGCATGCGCACGGGCATGCCGCTGGTGCGGGTGAAGCTGGCCGCGAGCCTGGATGGCCGCACGGCGCTGGCCAATGGCGTCAGTCGGTGGATCAGCAGCGAAGCTTCGCGTGCCGACGTGCAGCGCTGGCGCGCACGCAGTTCGGCAATCCTGACCGGTGTGGGTACGGTGCTGGCGGACGATCCGCAATTGAATGTACGCGCCGGTGACATCGACATGCTTGAACGTGTGCCACTGCGGGTGATCTGCGATGCGCAACTGCAAACGCCGGCCACTGCGCGTGCCGTGCAGGCGGCGGGTGCGTTGATCTATACCACAGTGACACCGCAGGCGCGTGGGCAGGCGGAGGTGATGCAGATTCCCGCCGATGTAGAGAAGGGCGTGGAGTTACCGACGGTATTGGCTGATCTGGGCAGGCGCGGATGCAATGAAGTGCTGGTGGAAGCGGGCGCCCGTCTGAGCGGCCGCCTGTTTGAATTACGGTTGGTGGATGAGCTGTTGCTGTATGTTGCGCCGGTATTGCTGGGGCCGGAGGCGCGCGTCCTGCTGCAACTGCCCCTGATCGACGACATGAAACAACGTATTGAACTGACTTTGCTGGATACCCAAAGTATCGGCTCCGATGTGCGCTTGCACTACCGAATCCAGAGGTAATCGTGTTTACAGGTATTATTCAACGCGTCGGCACTGTGCGCGCCATGACTGACAAGAACGGCGATGCCGAAATGGTGTTTGCGGTGGGCGAGGGTTTTCTCGACGGCACGCAACTGGGCGACAGCATTGCTGTCAATGGTTGCTGTCTGACCGTTACCCGGCTGTGGCCGGATGCCTTTGCGGCCGATGTGTCGCGCGAATCGCTGGACGTGACCAGCCTGAAACACTGGCAGGCGGAGCGGCGCATCAATCTGGAAAAGGCGTTGCGCGCCGGCGATGCGCTGGGCGGTCACTATGTGTCGGGGCATGTGGACGGCGTGGGCACGGTACAGTCACGTCATGACGATGCGCGTTCGGTGCGCATGCGTTTTGCCGTACCACGCAACCTCGGGCGCTATATCGCCAGGAAAGGCTCGATCACCGTCGATGGGGCCAGCCTGACCGTCAACGAAGTCGGCGATGCGGCCGATCACAGCTGGTTTGAAGTGAACCTGGTGCCGCATACGCTGGCGGTGACGATCCTCAGTGGCTATGTGGCCGGTACTGAAGTGAATATCGAAATCGACATCATCGCCCGCTATTTCGAGCGCGCGCAGCAAGCCGGCTAAAAGCCGGACAATGGCCAACAGATTTCCTGACAGAAATAAAAAATCGAGATTGCAAAATGACAAGTGACAAGCTGAGCAGCATTGACGAAATTCTGGCTGATCTGCGCACCGGCAAGATGGTTGTGATCATGGACGATGAAGATCGCGAAAACGAAGGCGATCTGCTGATGGCCGCCGAACTGGTGCGACCCGAAGACATCAACTTCATGGCGCGTTACGGTCGGGGCCTGATTTGCCTGACCTTGACCCGCGAACGTTGCAAGCAACTGCGTTTGCCCTTGATGGTGTCGGATACCGATTCCGATCATCGCACCAATTTCACCCTGTCGATCGAAGCGGCCGAAGGCGTGACCACCGGCATTTCCGCCTATGACCGCGCGCAAACGGTGCTGGCTGCTGTCAAGCCTGCGGCCAAACCGGAAGATCTGCGTCAGCCGGGTCACATCTTCCCGCTGATGGCGCAGCCCGGCGGTGTACTGACCCGCGCCGGACATACTGAAGCAGGTTGCGATCTGGCCAGACTGGCGGGGCTGTCTCCAGCGTCAGTGATCGTCGAGATTCTCAATGACGACGGCACCATGGCCCGGCGCCCCGATCTGGAGAAGTTTGCGGCTGAACACGATTTAAAGATCGGCACCATTGCCGATCTGATCCGTTATCGCATCGACAAGGAGCGGTCGGTGGAACGTATTGCCGAACAGCAGGTGGATACCGATTTCGGTCCGTTCCGCATGGTGTGCTTTGAGGATCATGTCAATCGCACGGTGCACATGGCGCTGGTATGCGGCGAGCCGGAGAAAGTGGATGCGCCGCTGGTACGTGTGCATCTCAAGGACACGCTGCGTGACCTGGTGGGGGTGCATGAAAGCAAACGCAGTTGGTCGCTGCGGGCGGTGATGCAGCGTGTTGCCGCCGAAGGCAGTGGCGTGATCATCCTGTTGCGTCCCAATGAGGAGCCCCGCGACCTGATGGATTCCGTCACCCATCTGCAGGAAGGGAACGCACGCCATACCACGGCAGGCGTGTTGCGTACCTTTGGCATCGGCGCGCAGATACTGCGCGACCTGGGCATCCAGCGCATGCGTGTATTGTCGGCGCCACGACAGTTGCAGGGGCTGTCGGGCTTCGATCTGGAAGTGGTGGACTACGTGGAATAAGTCGGCGGCGCTGTATGCGCGAAGTTATACTGCGGGCTGTTTGATACTGCTTTCGGAGCGTCATGGGTACGGTCAATAAAAACCGGGGCGAGCTTGCGGCAGGCGGATTGAAATTCGCCATCGTTGCCGCGCGCTTCAATGAAGAAATTGTTGAGTCTCTGCTTGATGGTGCGGTGGCGACATTCAAGGCGCATGAAGTGAGCGACCATGATGTGGTGGTGATACGTGTACCGGGCGCATTCGAGTTGCCGCTGATTGCCGGCAAGCTGGCGAGCAGCAGGCGTTATGACGCGGTGATTGCCCTTGGCGCAGTGATTCGTGGCGGCACGCCGCATTTTGAATATGTGTGTCACGAGACAGCCAGTGGGTTGATGCGTGCGACGCTCGATAGCGGCGTGCCGGTAGTATTCGGCGTGTTGACCACCGACAACCTCGCACAGGCGCAGGAACGTGCCGGGTCTGGCGCAGGCAATAAAGGCGCCGAGGCGGCTTTGGTCGCCATAGAAATGGCCAATCTGGTCAAGCAACTGGTTGAGCAGGACGAGTGCAAATGACCGATGTGGATGCAATGCCTGAAGCAGGACAGGACGCAGCCGGCAAAACGAAGCGTTCCCGGCGTGTCAGCCCGTCACGGGCCCGCAGTCAGGCGCGCCGCTGTGCCATGCAGGCGCTGTATCAGTGGCAACTGACCGAACAGAGTTTTGCGGAAATCCTGGCGCAATTCATCGAGCGCGATGAGTACCGGACCGCCGATCCCGGCTACTTCCATGAGCTGTTGTCCGGTGCGATCGAACAGCATCAGACCCTGTCCGCGCGCGTCAGCGAGTTTGCCGACCGACCCTGGGTGCAGATGGATCCGATCGAGCGTGCGGTGTTGCTGCTGGGCATGTATGAACTGGTCAATCGTCTGGACGTACCCTATCGCGTGGTGGTCAACGAAGCGGTGGAATTGACCAAACAGTTCGGCGCGACCGATGGTTACAAGTACATCAATGCCTTGCTGGACCGCGCCGCGCGTGATATCCGTGCAGGCGAACGGCAACAGCCTCGTCACTGACTTCAATCGCGTCACCGCCAAGGTGAGGCTACATTCCCGCTCCAACCGGCGACCTGTCGCCTTGCAAAGCAGATGGTCATGGCTCTGGGTGAATTTGATCTCATCAAACGTTATTTCACACCGGCGGCCTATTCGACCGATGTCCTGCTGGGCGTGGGCGATGATGCCGCTGTGCTGGAAGTGCCTGCCGGTTACAAACTGGTGGCGGCCGTCGATACGATTGTCGAAGGCATTCATTTTCCGGCCAATACCCGCGCTGCCGACATTGCCTATCGCGCCCTCGCGGTAAATCTCAGCGACATGGCAGCCATGGGCGCGCAGCCGCGCTGGTTTACGCTGTCTCTTTGCATACCGCAGGCTGAAGTACCGTGGCTGGATGAATTTGCCGGCAGTCTCCGGCAATTGGCGCAACACCATGACGTGCAACTGGTAGGCGGCGATACCGTCAAAGGACCGATGAATATTTCCGTTCAGATACTGGGCCTGGTTGAAGCGGATGGATGGTTGACCCGCTCCGGCGCCAGACCCGGCGATGTGCTGTTCGTATCAGGCGTACCTGGAGAAGCTGCCGGTGGATTGCAGCTGCTGCAGACGTCCCTATCCGTATCCGAACCCCATCGACGACACTTGCTGGAGCGGTTTTATCGCCCCACGCCGCGCGTAGCGCTGGGCAGATGCATCCGGAAACTGGCCAGCGCCGCCATGGATGTGTCGGATGGGTTGCTGACCGATCTGCGCAAGCTGTGTACAGCCAGCGGTTGTGGCGCGCATCTTGATCTTGAGGCCTTGCCTCACTCGCAGGCTTTGACAGCCGTCTTCGGTGAACAGACGGCGGAACGTCATGCGCTGTCAGGCGGTGATGATTACGAGTTGTTGTTTACCGTGCCAGGCGACAGATTGCTGCAACTGGAAGCGGCCATCGCCGGCTTGCCGGTGCGCTGCACGCCAATAGGACGCATTGTCGAAGGGGCGGCTATGCAGTGTTTCCGTCAGGGCGAGCTGGCAGTGATGCCGGGCGAGGGGTTTGATCACTTTGCCGCGCATGAGTAACGTGAGTAGAACCCATCTCAAAATTACTGCGCTCGGTGTCTTGCGTTCCGGCGGTGCTCGGAATCCTCATGTATTGCCGCATACACTCCGGTTCCTGCGCGCCGGCCCACGATTACGATGTGGGCAACCTACCTTCGCTCGCTACATTTTAAGATAGGTTTTAACAAGATGCGTTTCAGTGCCGATCCAAAAACAGTGCTGCGCGATCCGGTGCATTTTCTCGCCTTCGGTTTCGGCTCGGGTCTGAGCCCCAAAGCGCCTGGCACCATGGGCACGTTGGTGGCATTGCCGATGGTGTATGGATTGATGCATCTGTCATTGACTGTTTACTTATGTTGCATCGTTATGTTGTGTGTCTTTGGTATTTATCTGTGTGGCGAAAGCGCGCGCCGGCTCAATACACACGATCATCCGGGAATTGTCTGGGATGAATTTGCGGGAATGGCCATCACAATGATTGCCGTGCCTCTGCAATTACGCTGGTTGTTGCTTGGTTTTTTGCTGTTTCGCTTCTTCGACATCGTCAAACCGTGGCCGATACGCGAGGCTGATCACAGACTCACCGGCGGATTCGGAATTATGCTGGACGACATCATCGCAGGACTTTTTTCATGTGTCCTGTTGCATGTGGCCATCCGTATATAGCCCGTCTGGTTTGACATAGTTTCGTCGAGTTAACGTGAAGCCAACTTCCTTGCTCCATGCAGCACGTAGTGCTGTCGATAATCAGCCGCTGACCAAGATCGGCAAATACCTCATCGTCAAGGAAGTGGGGCGTGGCAGCACCGGCGTGGTGTATCTGTCGCACGATCCGTATTACCGGCGCGATGTGGCCATCAAGGTCTACAACATCGAAGCCAGCGATGAGGATCGCGCCCGGGTGGCGCGCAAGATGTTCCTGTCGGAAGCGCACATGGTGGGCATGCTGCAGCATCCCAACATTCTGCCCATCTACGATGCAGGCGAAGAGAACAAACGTTGTTACATCGTAACCGAGCATGTGCATGGCGCACGCACGCTGGCTGCCTATTGCAAGCCGGATAACCTGTTGCCCATCGAAGATGTGGTGGAGATCATCTACAAATGCGCCAAGGCCTTGCACTACGCACACAGTCGCGGCGTGATTCATCGCGACATCAAGCCATCCAATCTGATGCTGACGCAGTCAAACGATGTACGCATCATCGATTTCGGCATTGCGCTGGTGGCCGACTCGGACATTTCCAGAATTGAAGGCATTGCGGGCAGCCCGTCTTACATGTCGCCGGAACAGGTGCAGTCGGAAGAGATCACCAATCGTTCCGACATCTATTCGCTCGGCGCCGTGATGTATGAATTGCTGACCGGCTTCAGGCCATTCCGTGGCGGCAATCTTTCCAAGCTGCTGCATCAGATCGTGTTTGCCACTGCGCCGCCGATTCATACGCTGCGCCCGGATATTCCCGAAGTGATCGAGGAAGTGGTGGCCAAGGCGCTGCAGAAAGAGCCTGCCAAGCGTTATCGCAACGGGCTGGAGTTTGCGGCGGAACTGACGCGCGTGCATCAACGGCTGCGTGAAGGCTATTCCAAGCTGGATCGTCAGGAGCAGTTTTCCATTCTGCGTACCCTCAAGTTCTTCCATGACTTTTCGCATGCCGAGATCATGGAGGTGCTGCGCGCCAGCCAATGGCAGGACTATATAGCCGGCGAGGAAATTGTCCGCGAGGGTGAAATGGATGACCGTTTCTACGTCATCGTTTCCGGTATTGCGGAAGTGATGCGTAATGGCCGGAGCGTAGGGCAGATCGAGGCGGGCGATTGTTTTGGCGAAACCAGCTATCTGCGTGGCGCCAAACGCCTCGCGACCATTCAGGCGGCCACCGATCTGACCTTGATGAAGGTGAGTTCCACCTTGATTGAGCAGGCATCGGCAGCCTGCCAGCTACGCTTCAACAAGGTGTTTCTGCGCAATCTGATCGGTCGTTTACAGAACCCCGACGACACTCATTATTGATTGTATTGAGGTGTTGCCTGCATTCATGGCGCGCGTACAGCAGCACGGCGCCAGTGTGGCCGCCGGGTTATTTCTTTTCGATTTTCTCGAAGTCCAGGCTGGGCTTGTCGCCGGGCCGGAAATACACATATTTCCCGCTCATGCTGGCCAGTGCGGCGTCACGCTCGGTGGCGCTGCTGAACCAATGTTCCCGACTCCAGTCGTTACCAACCAGATTGCGGAAGGGATCGGAACTGCGCACCTTGACCTTGATGCCATAGCGCTTGTTGGTTTCAAGAGGCGTAACGAGATTGTGTGATTGACAGATGTGCATGGTGTATGGCGAATGGCGACGGATTCGAAGGTGCTATTCTAGCTGCAACCTCGGCTGGATTCAGGTGCGTCGTCATGTTTAATTCATCTCGCAAGGCTCGCATGCCCCGGCCTGACGAAGCTCTACCGGGTCGAGACACCGCTGTGCCGGTTCCCAGCCGGCACTACGTCAATGGCAATACTCTGTTGCCGCCGTATCCCACTGGCATGCAACTGGCCATGTTTGGTCTGGGTTGTTTCTGGGGGGCGGAACGCAAGTTCTGGCAGCAGCCGGGTGTATTCAGTACTGCGGTGGGCTATGCCGCTGGCTATACACCCAATCCCGCCTATGAAGAAGTATGCACGGGGCTGACCGGCCACAATGAAGTGGTGCGCGTGGTATTTGATCCCGGCAAGGTAAGTTACCCACAGTTATTGCAAGTGTTCTGGGAGTCTCACGACCCGACGCAAGGGATGCGCCAGGGCAACGATATGGGTACCCAGTATCGTTCGGGCATCTATGTTTATGGAGCGGAACAGCGGCATGAAGCGGTACAAAGTCGGGACGCCTATGCCGAACGTCTCAAGCAGGCCGGCTATGGCATCATCACCACCGAAATCATTGACGCCCCGGCTTTCTATTTTGCCGAGGCTTATCACCAGCAATATCTGGCCAAGCATCCGGATGGTTACTGCGGACTGGGCGGGACCGGCATCAGTTGCCCAATCGGAATAGCCGCTGGTGAATGATCAACCGGCAACTGATTCCAACTTGGAAACGAACCAGCTTTGTCATCTCAGGGCGGAGGTTCGGTTCCCGGATGGCTGTCCTCCATAGGGTAAGTCACCAGACCGCTGGGCTGATTGTTGGGTGTGCTTGCTGACGAGGGAGCAGGTGACTGCACAGGCGTCATCGGCGCCGGATGGCTGGCTGGCGGAGCGGCAACAGGGGCACTGCCCAATGCCGTGATGAATGACTTGGCCGAGTCGGGCGTATGGGGGGCATTGGAAGAGGCCGTGATTTCGCTGGCCAGTATGCCGGGTTTGCCGTAATAGGCTTCATTCGAGCTGTTATCGATGGTGATGGCCGAGCCGTCCAGGGAGACGCCGATGAACAAGCCTTTGCTGCGCGAATACGAATACACCTGGGCGTTCAAACCAATGTCGGTTGCCGCCGCAGTCTGACGGCCTACCGGGCCCGCTGCTACCGAGGCATCCGCACCCAGGGTCACTTTGCCGCCAATCAGGCCTTCAACGCTGGCCTTCGAAGTAAACACCAGCATGACGTCGGTAGACTGTACGCCCCATTGGAAACCGACGCTGCCGCCGGTCAGATTGACGAATACCGGGTTGCTCCAGCTACCGTCAGGCTGACGCACGACCATGGCTCCCGAGCCGCGGCGTCCGCCCAGAATCAGGCCTACCTTGATGACATTAGGCACCACTGCCACGGCGTAGGCGCGTTCCAGCAGCCAGCTTGGGACATTCTGGTCAGGGGCATTCCTCAGTTCGGTGAGTACCTGGGTGGCATTGAGCAAGGTCGCTTCCTGGCGCGGCGCGGCCATGATGGATACTGAACCAATCAGGCCCAGCGACAGGATCAGGGCAGTGAATAAGCCTAACGGGCGAATATGTGTGCGCATCGGTGAAGTACCTGCAGTCTCAATCAATAAAGCGAGACTGTAACAGACGCCGGCGTCAATGCCGAAGTTCCTATCCAATGATCAATTGGCCCACGATCAATTGGGCTGACGCGGTCCGGAGACAGCAGCCGATAGGCCGGCGCTGGTCAGTCGTTCCCTGGCGGCAGCGATGATGTCGGCAGAAGCGCCACTGTCCTTGGCGTTCAACGCTTCATAAGACTCTTGCAGCAACGTCTTGGCTTCAGCCGTCTTGTGCAACTGCAGCAGTGCTGTACCCAGCAGATTTCTGGAACGGGCAATACGCCAGCCAGGCGCATTGGCCTGCTGCCATCGCTCGATGTTGGCTCGCAACAGTGGCTCGGCCTCCTTGCTGCGTCTGGTCGCGACCAGCACCTCGGCAAGCAGGTATTCGGCGGAGGCGAGGTATTGGTGGTCGGGTGCGGTAGCTGATTGCAAAATTTTGAGAGCAGCGCGGGAAGATTGCTCTGCTTCTATGTATTTTTTTCGCTTGATCAATAGGTCGGCTAGGGCGGAATGATAATAAGCAGTGTTGATATTGTCTGCGCCTAAAGCTTTTTGGGTGATGGTGAGCGCTTCTCTGGCATTCATTTCCGCTGCGTCCCACTGTTTTTGGCTTTGTTGAATCATTCCAAGCGTGTCTAGAGTTCCAGCTAGAATAATATTGTTTTCACCATACAGAAACTTCTGTGTGGATAGTGCGTGCTCTACTAAATCGGCTGCCTCATCAAGTTCTCCTTGGCGGAAAAGCATTTCACCAAGTGTATAGTCCGCCATGACTCGATCAGGGTGTTTCTCTGGAAGAGTTGAGTGATATATGGAAACGGATTCTCGCGCTGATTTGATGGCTTGTTCAGGCTTGTTTTGCCACAACAAAATTTGAGCATGGCTGCTCAGCAGCGCAGCAGTTTCAGGATGAGCATTGCCGTAAAGCTGACGCGCTAATACTAAGCTTTGTTCCATATAACGTTCTGCAGATGTTGGATCGCTGCGGAAGAGCTTTAGTCTCCCCATATCGGATAGCAGTTGGATGTACCTTGCTGATTGCTGTTGACCTCTACGCTCAAGAATACTTTTCGCTTCCGTCAGTGCATTTTCGGCAGCTATATAGTCCCCACGATCTCTTAATGCTATGCCGAGGTAGCTAAGAGTATTAGGTAATATTTCCTGACCCGCTGTAGTTTTCATTTTGCGCTGCAGTTGCAGAGAGTCGTCCAGGTATTTGACAGCAGATTCATATTGCCCCTGTCTCTGATAAGAACGTCCAATCGCTTCCAGCAGGCGCGCGCGTACTTCCGGTTGCTGGTTCAGGTCGCTGGCGATACGTTGTCCGGCGTTGTCCAGCAAGTCCTTGGCGGTGACTTCCCTGCCTTGTGCTTTGAAGGGATCGGCAGCAGTAAATACTTCCAGCATGAAAGAAGACACACTTTCGGCGCGGGCGCTTTCCTGCTGGGCCAGGTCGCGCTGTTCGGCGATGCGTTTGGCTTGTACGGACATGATGATTGAAAACGCGACAAGAGCCATGACAGCCGCCGCGCTCATGCCAACGCCAATGGCATGCCGGCGTACGAAGCGTTTGGTGTAGTACAGCCAGTTTCCCTGGCGGGCCAGCACTGGCTGTTGATCGAGTTGGCGTTTGATGTCTTAGACCAACTGTTCGACCGAGCTGTAGCGGCGTTCGGGTTCCTTGCGCAATGCACGCATCACGATGGCGTCCAGATCGCCCGCCAGTTCATGCGGCAATCGTTTGGGGCTGAGCCCACGTGCGGCAGCCACTGTCTTTATGTCCCAGGTCGGTATGCTGGCTGTGCCATTGACGATTGGCTTCTGCAATATCTGGCTCGGGCGGGGAGGGTCCATCACGCAGATGGAGCGTTCCAGTTCCAGTTGGCTGACGGCGTTGACCTGGTAAGGCCGGGTGCCGGTCAGTAGTTCATACAGCACGATGCCCAGTGCATACACATCGCTGGTGGTGGTGACATTCTGCCCAAGAATCTGTTCGGGGCTGGCGTATTCAGGAGTCAGCACCCGATCATTCATTCTGGTCAGGGCCAGCTCTGCAGCGGCCTTGGCGCTGGCATCCATCAGTTTGGCGATGCCGAAGTCCAGTAATTTGGGAGTGCCGTCAGGTGTGACCAGGATGTTTCCCGGCTTCAGGTCGCGATGCACGATCAGGTTCTGGTGAGCGTATTGAACTGCGGCGCAAACCTTGATGAACAATTGCAGCCGTTCCGTCAGTGACAGCCTGCGGCTGTCGCAGTATTTGTCGATGGGTTCGCCATGCACGTACTCCATGACCAGGAAAGGCTGTCCGGTCCTGGTTTCGCCGGCGTCCAGCAGGCGGGCGATGTGCGGATGATTCAGGTTGGCCAGGATCTGGCGTTCGGCCTGGAAGCGTTTGGCGATTTCTTCGTGCATCAAGGCGTTTTCAACGACCTTGACCGCTACCTGTGCGGAGTATTGCCGATCGGCGCGCTCTCCCAAGTACACAGTCCCTGCGCCGCCATGGCCCAGCACGGCGGTCAGCCGATAAGCACCCACCACGGAACCAATGAGTTCGGCTCGACGGTCACGGGTGGTTTTGTCGATGGCCATGCTGACAGCCTGGGTCAGCAGGCTTGCGCGGATACCGCTCTGTACATCGGACGGCGGACCGGCATCGGCCGCCAGCAGGTCGTCCAGCTCCTTGCGCAGACTGGCGTCATCGCCGCATTCACGATCCAGAAAGGCGGCGCGCTCGGTCTGCGGCATGTCAGCCGCACGATTGAACAAGTCCTGGATTCGTCCCCAACGCGGGTTGACTGTTTTCATGCAGGGGCGCCGGCGGTGTTGGGGCGCAATTCCTTGAGCATCCAGGCCTTGGCCAGCCGCAAGTCACGGTGCACAGTGGCTTCCGAAATGCCCTGCATGGCGGCGATTTCAGGGCAGGTCAGTCCGCCGAAATAGTGCCATTCCACGGTACGCGCCAGCCGCGTGTCCACCTGTGCCAGTTGGTTCAGGGTTTCATCGATGTCCAGTACGTCATAAGGGCCGGCGGCGACTGGCGGGAAGTCATAAGCATCAAGACTGTGGATGTGGGCAGAGCCGCCTCGTTTGGCGCGTAATCTGCTTTTGGCGTGATCGACCAGAATGCGGCGCATCAGCGTGGCGGCCACGGCATAAAAATGCGTCCGGTCCTGCCAGGCCACATTCAAGTCAACCATGCGGACAAAGGCTTCATGAACTACTGCCGTCGCCTGCAAAGTATGGCTGCTTCTTTCACGACGCATGTAGCGATGCGCCAGCAATCTCAATTCTTCATAGACCAAGGGCGTTAACTGTTGCAACGCGTTGTTGTCACCGGCGCGCCATGCGGATAGCAGCCGTGTCACTGCCTGCCGGTTTTGGGTAGGGCCACCGTCTGGATTGATCGCTGAGATGGGCAAGGGAGTTACGTACATGCCTGCTAATCAGTGACTTGTTGAACTCAGTTCAAGTGATTCTGGTGACATTGTGACATGCAAGAGCATCCAGGTCAGCTCTGTCTTGTCCCGATTCTGGCGGGCAAGTGGACAGGAAACATCCGAAAGGCTGATTTTGCCGGTCAAAAAGCTATTTCCGACCGAGCCTGTCTGGTTCCTAAGCGCTCGCCTGAATTTCCCTGAAAACTCCCACAAGCGTGATTGGTTTCTCATTTCGGTATCGCTTATGCAAAGAATGAGCGCGTGGTAGCGGTCACTAATATCAATCAATTTACCGGAGGAGTTATGTGTAAGTCATTGTTTATGTTTTATTTAATTTCTGCAGTTTTGGTTTCCGGCACCGTCTTGGCGGATGGAATCGTGTTTCCCAAGTTGCCACGCGTGAACGCTGAGGCGACATTGGCGGATGGAATCGTGTTTCCCAAGTTGCCACGCGTGAACGCTGAGGCGACATTGGCGGATGGAATCGTGTTTCCCAAGTTGCCACGCGTGAACGCTGAGGCGACATTGGCGGATGGAATCGTGTTTCCCAAGCTGCCACGCGTGAACGCTGAGGCGACATTGGCGGATGGAATCGTGTTTCCCAAGTTGCCACGCGTGAACGCTGAAACCGCATTGGCCTAATTACTTACCACCAGGAGCAATGTCATGAAACGCACAGTTACATTCACTGTCGGGATTTGCATCGTGGTGGCGGCGAGCGCTATCGGCAAGTCCGATCAACCTAACGCAGTAACAGACTCTGCGGTTGCTGGCTCTGGCGAGTTCGGGGTAGTTTCCGTGGAAAACCTGACCGCCGGGCAGCGTGAGGTATTGCAAGCCAAATACCGTTACTGGCCGTCATCGACCTATGTAGCGCCCAAGGCTCCGATCTGATGAGCTGATTCCGCGCTTCTATCCAGGGGCGCAGGCTGGACCCGTTTCAGCGTCGCCACGGCTTCTCATCAGGTTGATCTGACGAAGGCCGCTCTTGCAGGCGATGACTTCAAGTCATCGCCTTTCTTTATGTCGCAGCGTCCACCATACCGTGCATCATCCTTGCTTTTCCCCTAACGCGGCGCCCCATTCTGTGCATGTCTTCACATCCTTACCTGTAGACATAACTGCACACTGCCGGCCGGTGGGAGGTTGCCGGTATTTCACGACATTTTGCGAAATGTCCTGAATACCGACAGTCTCGAAGACTGGCGAGTAACCAGGTTGTTTCACAACTGGCTGATTTTGTGCTGCCGCGCTGCCTTGCATTCTGAAAGGTCTGAAATTTGTTCGATTCCATCACATCAAAGAGTTCGAGCTTCTTTTTACGTTGGGCGTTGCTGACAGGGACGGTATTAAGCCTGTCGGCCGTATCTGTCGCTCAAACGCCTGAACCGGTGACCACATATGCCGTCGCCCCGGACTTTGCATTGCGCTCACTCAATGGTGACAACCTTCGGCTTTCCGAATACCGCGGGAATGTGGTGTTGTTGGGATTCTGGGCCCGATGGTGCGGGGATTGCCGTCAGGCCATGCAGGCCTTGAACGAAGTGCATGCCAAATATGGCAGCGCCGGGCTGGTGACCCTGGGTATTGATGTTGATGATACCGAAGAACAGGCGGCGGCCATGGCGCATAGCTTGGCGCTCAACTTTCCAGTGCTGGTGGATACCTACAAGTCAGCCAGCAGTCAATTCAACCTGAAGTCAATGCCCTTGCTGGTATTGATAGATCGTGACGGTCGTTTGCGCTACACCCATGCCGGGTTCGAGCGCGGTCAGGAACTGCTGATTACCGAACAACTGCGCCAGTTGCTGAACGAATGAACGAACTGGACTGCCGGGACTAACCGAACATGAACAAGTATATGACGCGTGTGATTTCAATCTTGCTGCTGCTCATGACTCTGGGCGCCACCTCTGCATGGGCTCAGGATGTGCAACCGCAGTCCGCGGCCACAGCCGAATTCAAGACGCTGGATCAGGATGTGCAGACTTTGAAGAAGGATGTGCTGGACCTGAATCGTGAGTTGTTCGTGCTGGAAGAAGAATTGCTTTATCCGGCGGATACACAGGTGGCCGTGTTCCTGTCCATGGACGTGGGGGCTTTTTTCGGTCTGGATACCGTCACTCTGCGGATGGACAACAAGGATGTATCCAATTACCTGTATACCGCACGCGAAACCCAGGCTTTGCTCAAGGGCGGGGTACAGCGTCTGTATGTCGGTAACCTGAAGGCGGGCGAGCATGAATTGATTGCCTTCTTCACCGGCAAGGGACCGAACCAGCGCGATTACAAACGCGGCGCGACACTCAAGTTCAGCAAGGGCGTAGGCGCTAAATATCTGGAACTCAAGATCAGCGACAAGCAGGTAAAAGAACAGCCGGAATTCATCGTCAAGGAATGGGAATAAGCATTGAGCTTGTCATGACGATGCGCCTGAGAACAATCCGCTTGAATCATTGCGTTGCGCTGCTCGGCGGTGTTGGCCTGGCAATGGCGGCAATTCCCGCGGTCGCGGCCAAACCGGCTGCTGCACCCTTGATGAGCGTGCCGCAACCGGTGCGCGATCTCTATTATGGCGATGCCTTGTTCTATTTTTACCAGGATGATTACTTTCGTTCCCTGGTCCATCTGGATGCAGCCACTTCCCTGGGACGTGTGCCGAACCATCAAACTGAAGCGGAGCTGATCAAGGGCGCCCTGTATTTGTCTTTAGGGCAGCACACTGAAGCAGGACGGATTTTCCAGGCCTTGCTCAATGACAATGTCGCGCTCAATGTGCGCAACCGGGCCTGGTTCTATCTGGCCAAACTCTGGTATCAACGTGGCTACCTGACTGATGCAGAACACGCCTTGCGATCGATTCAGGGTGATCTGCCACAGGAATTGAATGCCGAAAGGAACATGCTGTTCGCACAGGTATTGTTGAATCAGGGGCGCTTCGAGGAAGCCATTGCTGCCTTGCAGTCCTTTGAAGGCGGTACTGGCCAGCAGGTCAGCGACAGCTGGCTGGCGTATGCGCGTTTTAACCTGGGCGTGGCGTTGGTGCGTCAGGAACGTATCGATGAGGCGGCAGTGTTATTGAATCGCGTCGGGCAGCTCGAATCCAGCTCGGCGGAGTTATTAGCCTTGCGTGACAAAGCCAATCTCGCATTGGGATTTACCTGGCTGAAGCAGGGTCGCTCTGCTGATGCCGAGCAAGTGCTGCAACGCGTGCGTCTGAATGGTCCGCAGTCGAACAAGGCGTTGCTGGGTCTGGGCTGGGCGCAATCCAGCGCCGGCAAGTATCAGGAGGCGCTGGCTCCCTGGCTGGAGTTGAAGCAGCGCGATTTGCTGGATGCGGCCGTACAGGAGGCTTACCTGGCCATTCCTTATGCCTATGCGCAACTGAATGCGGATGCCCAGGCTGCCGAGTATTACAATTTCGCGATTGATTCATTCCGTCAGGAAAGCCTGCGTCTGGATGAATCGATTGCCGCCATTCGCAACGGGTCGTTGTTGAAGACCGTGCTGGAAAACGACAGCGCCGAGCAATCCGGCTGGTATTGGCAATTGCATAACCTGCCCGATGCGCCGGAAACCCGTTATCTCTATGACCTGCTGGCGTCCAATGTCTTTCAGGAGGCGCTCAAGAATTACCGTGACCTGAAGGTCATGCAGCACAATCTGGATAACTGGAACCAGAGCATGTCGGCGTTCCAGGATATTCTGGACACTCGCAGGCTGGCATTCATGCAACGCACTGAAGTCATGCGCAAGGCGCTGGATGTGGTGGATGTAGATGGCCTTGAAGCCCAGACGCTGGAACTGGAAGCGCGTCTGAATGCTGTCGAACAACAGGAAGATGCGGTGACTCTGGCGACTACGAGTGAACAGGCCAACTGGCGCCGTGTGACTGCATTGGAAGACGCATTGCGGCATGCCGATGCCAGCGATGTTGCTGTTGCCGAGATGCAGGACAAGACTCGCTTGATGCGGGGTGTGCTGTACTGGGACATGAATGCCAGTTACAAGGCTCGTCTGTGGCGCCAGAAGAAAGAGATGCGGGAGCTGGCCGTCGCCACCAAGGAAGCACGCCGGCGACACACATTGGTGGAGCGCGCCCGTGAACAGGTGCCGCTGCGCAACGAAGAGTTTGCCGCGCGTGTTGCCGGCCTGACGCCGCGTCTGAATACGCTGATAGAGCGTTGTCAGTCAGTCGGCGCGGCGCAATCCGAATACCTGGCGCAACTGGCTGTGCAGCAACTGGAACAACAGAAGCAACGTCTGTCGCAATACACCTTGCAGGCGCAATTTGCCCTGGCGTCCATCTACGATCGCGCTGCGGACAAACATGTCGCACAGCCCGCAGCATCTGAGCCGAGCGAGGTGACGCCATGAAGCAGTCATCCCGTCTTCTCTGCGTTGCTGTGAGTGCGTTGTTGACATTGCCGGCATGGGCGGTTGACAAGAACAAGCCGACCGGAACGCTCAAGGATCTGGCCGGTCGCAAGGTGGAAGTGACGCCGCAGACCGTCAATGGCGTTACGCCAGAGCAGGCCGCCGCCGCCTACCGCCGTTTTCTCGAATTGCAGAATGCCAGTCCGCAATTACGTGTTGAAGCCATGCGCCGTCTCGGCGACCTTAATATCGAGACGAATGAAAACCTGTTTTCCAGCGGCACCAGTGAAACGCTGACTACCAAACAGCTGAATGAATCAATTGAGCTGTACGAAAATTTGCTGAAGGCCTATCCGCAATACGCAAGCAGCGATGCGGTGCTGTATCAGTTGTCGCGCGCCTATGAAGCGGCCGGCAAGCTGCCCAATGCCCTGGCGACACTCGACAAGCTGGTGACGCAATATCCCCAATCGCGCTGGGTGGGTGAAGCTCAGTTCCGTCGCGGTGAAATCCTGTTCAGCGGCAAACGCTATGCGGAATCGGCAAAAGCCTATGCGGCCGTGGTCAGGCTGGATGAAACAACGGCGTTTTACGATCAGGGCCTGTACAAGCAAGGCTGGGCCCTGTTCAAGCAAGGCAAGGCAGACGACAGTGCGGCCAGTTTCCTCAAGGGACTGGATCGCCTGCTGCTCAAGGACAAACAGTTACGCGACATGAATGCGTTGTCGCGCCCTGAACAGGAACTGGCGGATGACACCTTGCATGTACTGTCAGTGATGGCTTCCGATGAAGAGGGTCCCGCCAGCCTGGGCGCCATGCTCAACAAGCATGGCGATCCTGCCTACGCCTATCTCATGTACAGCAGCCTGGGTGAGCTGTACCTGGAAAAGGAGCGCTATCAGGATGCGGCGCAGGCCTTCACTGCGTTTGCCGAGCGCAAGCCGGATGCGCGTCAGGCGCCGACGCTGCAGGCGCGCGCCATCGATGCTTACCAGAAAGGCGGCTTTGCGGCTCGTGTGTTGGAAGCCAAGCAGGAATTTGTCGAACGTTATGCGTTCAACATGCCGTTCTGGAAAAATCGGCAGCGTAGCGATGCGCCCGAAGTGGCGACGCAATTGCAGAGCAATCTGCAGGATCTCGCCCAGTACTATCATGCCCAGGCCGGCAAGAGCAAAAAGCCCGAAGATTATGACGCCGCGACGCACTGGTATCGCAGCCTGCTGGATTCATTCCCGAAAGATGCCGCTGCGGCAAACAATCGCTATCTGCTGGCCGAGCTGTTGTTTGATGCCGGCCGTTATGCCGATGCCACGCAGGAATACGAACGCACGGCGTATGACTACCCGGCACATGCCAAGTCTGCGACAGCCGGTTATGCGGCGCTGGTGGCCTATCAGAAATATGAACCGACGCTCAATGGCCCGGCCAGGGCAACCTGGCATCGCAAGTTCATTGATAGCGCCGTCATGTTTGCCACCAGTTTTCCGGCTGACCCGCAGGCCGCGCCTGTGCTGACCAAAGCAACTGAAGATCTGTTTGCGCTGAACGAGTCCGGGCGCACCATTGAAGTGGCCAGGCAATTGCTGGAGCGCCAACCGCCCGCCGATCTCAAGCAACGTCGTACTGCGACGACCCTGATGGCGCATTCGTTGTTCGATCTGGCGCGTTATTCCGAAGCTGAAGCGGCCTATCTCAATGTGCGCCAGTTGCTGCCGGCCAACGATCCGGATCTGGCCGCCATCAATGATCGTATTGCGGCGAGCATCTACAAGCAGGCCGAAGCCAAGCAGAATGCAGGCAATGACTCCGGAGCGGTGGATGATTTCCTGCGCGTGGTGGCATTGGCCCCCAGTTCGAAGATCAGCGCCAATGCCGAGTTTGACGCTGCCACCGTGTTGATCACACAGAATAACTGGCCACGAGCCATCGCCGTGCTGGAACAGTTCCGGCGCGTGCATCCCGGACATGAACTGGATGCGGATGTGAGCAAGAAACTGGCTGTCGGCTATCAGGAAACCGGCCGCAACATGGATGCTGCCAGCGAATACGAACGTATCGCTGCGCGGCACGAAGAAACTCCCGAAGTTCGTCGTGTGGCGCTGTCACAGGCTGCCGAGCTGTATTTGCAGGCGGCACACAAGGGACAGGCCGGTGCGGCAATCAAGGCCGCCGCTGCTTATGGCAGCTATGTGACGCAATATCCACAGCCTTTCGATGCCGCGATGGAAGCACGACAGCATCTTGCCGAACTGGCGGCAACTGCCAAGGATAATGTCACCGAACAACGCTGGCTGCGGGAAGTCATTCTGGCCGATAAAAATGCCGGTTCTGCAAGAACCGATCGCAGCAGATATCTGGCGGCACGGGCCACGCTGGTGATTGCCCAACCGAGCGTAGCCAGTTTCACCGCCCTCAAGCTGACCACGCCGCTGGCCAAGTCGTTGAAGCTCAAACGTACAGCCATGGAAGAAGCATTGGCCATCTACAGCCAGGCGCTGGATTACAAGGTGGCGGAAGTGACCACTGAAGCAACTTTCAGCATTGCCGAACTCTATCGGCAGATGGGTGCCGATATGCTGGCTTCGGAACGGCCAGGGAATCTCGATGCCGATGCACTGGAGCAGTACAACGTATTGCTTGAAGAACAGGCGTTTCCTTTTGAAGAGAAGGCCATCAGCCTGCATCAAAGCAATGTGCAGCGTGCCGGCAGCGGCATTTACGATGAATGGGTCAAGAAGAGCTATGCCGTGCTGGCGAAACTGGTGCCGGCGCGCTATGCCAGAAATGAATTAAGCGAAGATTATGTGAGTGGCCTCTAGATGTGCCTGAACTTGAATCGGCAGCAGTTATCCGCTGTTCTGACATCTGCATTCAAGGCCCCGGCGCTGTTGTCGGTGACGATGCTGTTGAGCGCCTGTGCACTGTCATCTGGCGCTGCACCGAGGGGTATGACGCCCATTGTCAGGGTGCCCGAAACAGTTGCGTCTGCTGCGCCGGCAGCCGCCGTGGTTCCGGCCGAGGCGCAGCAGCAGTTTGATAAAGCTTTGCTGCTGCTCAGAGCCGGACAAACCGCCTCTGCCACGCAGCAGTTGCAGCAACTGGCGGCAGGTTATCCGGCGTTTGCCGGTCCACTGATCAACCTGGGGTTGATTGAACTCAAGGGCGGTCGCTATGACGCGGCTGCGAAACTGTTTCAGCAAGCGTTGGAACGTGACGCCAGATCGACAGCAGCCAACAATTACCTGGGCGTCAGCTACCGCTATCTCGGCCGTTTCAAGGAAGCAGAAGCCGCTTATCAGGCGGCCATTGCGGCTGACGAGACTTATCCTGCTGCGCATCTGAATCTGGGCGTCCTGTATGACCTGTACCTGCAACAACCGGAATCGGCATTGCAGCAGTATGAGCGCTACCAGTCATTGCTCGATGCGCCCGATGCCAAGGTGTCAGGCTGGATCAAGGAACTCAGCAGTCGATTGAATGCCGACAAGAAAGCCAGACCGGCTGCCGGCGGAGCACAGCCATGAAAACATGCGCCATGATGATGGCAATTCTCCTGCTCATGCTGGGAGGCGAGGATGTCCGGGCGGCGGATGCCAGGCCTGCCGCTGCTGCCGTCAAGTCCGGCAGCAAGGCGAAGCAGCCGGTAAAAGATGCAACGACGCCTCCCGCAGCGAGTCGGGGCAATGATCAATTGACGCTGGATGCGACCGTGGTGACTGGCAACCGTGAACTGCCCAAGGTCATGTATATCGTGCCGTGGAAGAAGGCCGAATTGAGCAATTTGCCGGGTCAGCCTTTTAACACACTGGTCGATGAGACGCTGGCGCCGGTCGATCGCGAGGTGTTCCGTCGCGAAGTCGATTATTACGAAGTCATTGCAGATAAGGACCGTGATGCAGCCAATCGAGCCTCCAACAGGCAGGCGACGCCAGTTGCCGACAGAAAATGAACCATGTCAGCAGATAGGATGAGAGTTACGTCGCGGACTTAATTTTTAATTTGTCAGAACGTTCGCAAGCGCGAACAGCGGTGAGGTAAGTGTTGTGCAAGAGCTTTACTCGTTTTTTGTCGGATTCTTCAAGAATGGCGGATTTTTCATTTATCCGGTGATCTTGATCCTTGTGGTGGGCGTGGCCATCGCCATTGAACGCTTCATGTTTCTGACCGTGGAAACACAGCGTAATCGTGCGCTCTGGAACGAACTGGTGCCGCACCTGGGCGCCGGTAACTTCAAGCAGGTATTGGCGCTCACTTCCAAATCCAAGGCCACCATTGCCACGGTGCTCAATTACGGCATGGCGCGTCTGGCGCACGCACGGCGCCGCGATGACGTGGAAAAGGCCATGGACGAAAGCATGCTGGAGATCATCCCACGCATGGAAAAACGCACTCATTATCTGGGGGCGCTGGCCAACGTGGGCATGTTGCTGGGTTTGCTGGGCACGGTGGTCGGTCTGATTTCCGCCTTTGCATCCATCGCCAACGCCAATCCGGCAGAGAAGGCCAGCTTGCTTGCCGCCAGTATTTCCGTAGCCATGAACTGTACCGCTTCAGGACTTATCTGCGCGATTACCTTGTTGCTCAGCCATATGTTCCTGGATTCCAAAACCACCCAACTGATCGATAGCCTGGAAATTGCCTCGGTCAAATTCCTGAACTCGGTGGTGGAGCGTCGCGGAGAGACAGACGAGCCGGTAACGAGTCCGGCTGGACGTGCTGCCCCTGCTCGCGGCATGGCCTGAAGCAAAATGGCTAGCAAGGCTTCCAAACGCGTGATGCGCCGCCATCACCGGGGGCGTAGCAGTTATGACCTGAATGTCGTGCCCATGATCGACATGATGGTGATGCTGGTATGTTTTCTGGTTTTTTCGGCGGTATTTACCCGCACCAGCATTCTCGAGCTGAACTTTCCGACCGCCAATGCAGCCATTCCCGATCTGCCGCAGTTACAGTTGGAAGTGGTGGTGCGTAAGGGTGGTATCGAGATCAGTGACCGTAATACCGGCATACTGAAAAGCCTGCCCAGCACTGCACAAGGTTATGACTTGAATGGTCTGGCCGAATATCTGTTACTGGTCAAATCCAAGTATCAGGACAAGCAGGATGCCAGCGTATTGCTGGAACCGGAAATTCCCTATGACACACTGGTACAGGTGATGGATGCCGTGCGTGTCTATGCACCCAAGGGCAAGAATGTGGTGCAGACGGAGTTGTTTCCCGAGGTTTCGGTGGGAGATGCGCCGCTATGACTCCTTATCGCCTGCAACGGCATCGTAAGCGCCAGCATCCCGGCGACAGTCACATGGCGCTGGTCCCGTTCATCGACATGATGACGATCCTGGTGGTGTTTTTGCTGGTCCACATGTCAGATGTGGATTTACTGCCCAACACCAAGAACATCTCGATTCCACAATCCATTTCGCAAACCAAGCCACGCGCCACCGTGGTGGTGATGGTTACCAAGGATGAAGTGCTGGTGGATGGCCGCAGTGTCATCAGTATTGCCGAGATCCAGTCCAGACCTGACGCGGTGATCGACTCGCTCAAAAGAGTGCTGATGTCGCAGGCTGATCGCGTGCTGGCTGATGCAGCACAGGAAAACATTGCCGAGCGTGAAGTCACCATCATGGGCGATCGTAATCTGCCCTATGAAGTGCTCAAGAAGATCATGGCCACTTGCACCCAGGCCAACTATGGCAAGGTATCGCTGGCGGTCATGGAGCGCGAGGGCAGCGCATGATGCTGGTTCCGTACTACCGCACATTCGAGCTGCCCTGGTCGCCGACAGCCGAGGTTGAACGTCGCTTTCACAGGGTAGTGCGCAATGCGTTGCTCGTGTTCGTTGCGTTCAGCATATTGCTGCAATTGCTGCCCACGCCGGAATCACAGAAATTCAAGGCGCCGGCATTGCCGGAGCGGGTGGTCAATCTGGTGCTGGAACAGCGCAAGCCACCACCGCCGCCAAAAGTCATTGAACCCGAGAAGCAACCTGACAAGAAGATCGAAGAACCCCGGCCAGTAGAAAAACCGCAAGTGAAGGCCGAGCCCAAGCCGGAGCCAGACCGGACTGAACAGGCGCGCAAGCAGGCAGCCAAGGCGCTGGCAGTGTTCGATGAACTGAATGCCTTGCGGGATAATTCGGCTGCGGCCCGGGCCCAACAGACACAGACCTTGACTAATGCCGTAGCTGCGACGCGCTCGGAACGCAACATGATCACCTCGGCAACGGGCAAAGGTAGCGGCGGCATCAACAATGCCGCCCTGAGTCGCGGCTATGGCGGCAGTACCGGAGAACTGGCCGGGCACAGCACTACCCAGGTCACTACCACCATTGGCGCCAACGATCCGCGCGCCGACGTGCAACGGACTTCCGGCAGCAAGAAAGGCAAGCGTGATGGCAGTGAAGTCGCCCAAGTACTGGATGCCAACAAGAGCGCCATCTTTGCGCTGTACACTCGTGCGTTGCGCGACAACCCTGATTTGCAGGGCAAGGTGGTGTTGAAACTGGTGATTACGCCCAGCGGCGATGTGCTCAGTTGCGATGTGGTATCGAGCGAGCTGAACAATCCTGAACTGGAGCGCAAGCTGGCCGCGCGCATCAAGATGATTCGTTTCCCCGCTCAGGATGTGGAAACGCTGACCGTCACGCATCCCATCGAGTTCTTTCCTGCTGGATAATTTGGCACGCTGTTGAAAATCTTGTTTTCAACAGTGTGTCAAAGGATCTGTCAATAAGCGCTCATTCCGCATCGGATGCCCAGTCTGCTTCTGCTAGACTTGGCGACTGTGCGGGGGCGCGGATGCTGCGGTTGACAATCAGCGGCCCTTGCTGACGAGTCCTTGAACAGTCTCCAAAGCACATCATCATGGCCCGGCAAGATATTCACTTTCCCTTAAAAGATGCAGCGCTGCGCGACGACGTCCACATGCTGGGCAACCTGGTGGGGGAGGTACTGCGCGAGCAGGGCGGCGATCACCTGTTCAATGCCGTGGAGGGCGATCGCCAGACGGCGTTGAACCGTCGAGCTGGCGATGCCGAGGCCGGCGTCGAGCTGGCAGTGCGTACCCGCGGTCGTGAGGCGACCGAGGCGCGTGATCTGGTGCGTGCGTTCTCCACCTGGTTTCAGATGGTCAATGTGGCGGAGAAGGTGCACCGCATCCGCCGTCGCCAGCAGTATTTGAATGACACCAGCACGCCGCAACCCGGAGGCATCGATGAGGCGTTGCAAAGACTGAAAGCCAAGGGCCTGCAACTGGAAGAAGTGCGCAAGCTGCTGCAGGCAATCTGGATCGAGCCGGTGATGACGGCTCATCCCACCGAATCCAAACGCCGCACCATTCTGCGCAAGCAGCAATTGGTATCCGAACTGCTGCTGAGTCGTCTGAATCTGCCACCCAATTCCATGGAGGAACGGGTCAACTGGGAACGGGTGCGGGTGGAAGTCACCACTGGCTGGCAGACGGCCGACAACTCGCGAGAACGGTTGACTGTCGCCGATGAGCGCGAGCATGTGCTGTTCTTCGTGGTGGAAGTGATCTACAAGATCATCCCGGTGTTTTACGAGGAAATCGAAGCGGCGCTGGAGCGTGTCTATGGTCCGGCTGCACGCGACATGGATGTGCCCGAGATCATCCGGTTCGGCTCGTGGGTGGGCGGCGACATGGATGGCAATCCCGAGGTCAACGCCAAGAGCATTCGTGAAACCATTGCCCGTCATCATCAACTGATCATCAACAGCTACTTTCTTGAATGTCAGGAACTGTCCGAGTTGATGTCGCAAAGCGCCAGCCGCATTGGCATTTCCGACGAGTTGCAGGCACGCATCGAAGCCTATTCGGTGCTATTGGCGTCCACTCATACAGTGAGTGCAGTGCGTCAGGACTTCATGCCTTATCGTGTGTTTCTCGGTCAGGTGGCCGAGCGCCTGCGCGCCAGTTATGAATCCCGTCAACATCATTACGAGACGGCGGCGGAGCTGCTGCATGACATCCAGCTGATCGCCAACAGCCTCAAACAGAACAAGGGACAACATGCGGGTCTGTTCCATGTGCGCCGTTTCATGCGTCGCATCCGTACCTTCGGCTTCCATCTGGCCACACTGGACCTGCGCCAGCATGCGGATGTGCACCGCGCAGTGATAGCCAATGGCTTCGGCGATTCGAGCTGGCATGAACTCGCGCCTGCCGAACGTACGCAACGTCTGTGTGATGCCATCACCCGGGATGAAGGTCCGGTCAATACGCTCGATCCGACCGGCAAACGCAGTATCTGGGTATTCGAAACCATTGCTCATTGCCGGCATCGCCAGGGACCGGACGCCATCGGTCCTTTTGTCATCAGTGGTCCTGCGGGCGCGGACGATCTGTTGTCCGTACTGTTGCTGGCGCGCTGGGCAGACACGATCGACCGTCGCACCGGTGACGTTGCCGTGGACATTGCGCCATTGTTTGAAACCGAAGCCGAGCTGGAAAATTGCGGCGCCGTCATGGCGGAGCTGCTCAGCACAAAGGTATATCAACGTCATTTGATCGGGCGGCGCAATCACCAGTTTGTCATGCTGGGCTATTCCGCCAGCAACAAACAAACCGGTCCGGTCAGCTCTCACTGGCTGTTGCGCCGCGCACAGGAAACGCTGGTTGAAGTAGCCAAACAGGCCAATATCGATCTGACCATCTTTCATGGTCGCGGCAGCACGTCGAGCCGCAACGCCGGCATGGTGGAAACGCTCACCAGAACCATGCCGGATGCCGCAGTGCGTGGCCGCGTGCGCATGACCGAGCAGGGCGAACTGATCCACGACAAATACAGTCTGCGGCCGATTGCCTTGCGCGTGTTCGAACAGGCATTCAATGCCTTGAGCCAGACACAGGCCGGCGTGCGTCCCCCGGAACGGGTGGCGCCTCAGTGGCGCCAGGTCATGGATGTCATGTCGCGCGAAGGCGGCCGCAGCTACCATTCGCTGGTTTATGACGATCCGCAATTTTTCGAATTTTTCCGGCGTGCGACGCCGGCGGATGTCATCGAGCGCATGCAGATCGGATCGCATAGCGCCGCATATGACTCCCCTACCGGAGTGGGTAATACCCGAACCATTCCCTGGAGCTATGGTTGGGCGCAGAGTCGTTACATGCTGCCCAGCTGGTTTGGCGCGGGTACGGCGCTGGAAGCCGCACGCCAAGAATTCGGCGATGATGTGTTATCCGACATGTTTGGCCAGTGGTATTGCTTCGGGCAATTGATCAATGAGGTCGAGATGGGGCTGGCCCGTGCCGATCTGGATATTGCACGTTATTACGATGAACTGGCTGGCCCCGGGTACGCCCGTATCGCGCAACTGATACGCCAGGAATATGAACTCACCAGGCAGCATGTGCTGCGCCTGAAAGGCTGCGCCTTCCTGCTGGATGCCGAACCGACCATGCAGCGTGCGGTGCGCCTGCGGAATCCTTACCTCGATCCCATGCACTTGATGCAAGTGGATCTGCTGTCGCGCTGGCGCGCCAGCGGCAGTCAGGACCGGCAGTTGCTGCAGGCCTTGCTGGCATCGGTCAATGGCATCGGTCAAGGCTTGCAGGGATCAACTTGATGTGCCTGCGCAGCAGGCACATCAAGCATCGACAGCCGATGCATCAGAAACGGATGGCTATGCCCAGGTCAAGCACCGGATGCCACACGAAGTTGGCTCAATGGCGAATCGAAGCCGAACTCCAGCGATGTGCGGAACCTGTGTGACGTGACGAGCACAAGTTCCGGCTGGCTGATTGATGGTGCAGGCCGTTAACAGCGTGATGCATTGGCTGAAGAGGTGGCGACTTATACCGCCACATCGCCATACGTCTATTCACGCGAGTTGATACGGGTGTGAGTCCGACACCAGCCAAGCGTGCGAATCTGCTGATCGCGTTCTTGTATCCGTTCAAGCAATACAATGGTATTGCAGATGATCAGCGTGAAGCGATTAGCATGATGATCAAGACAACGAGTTAGTTTTTAGCAAAAGAGCGATGGAATATGAGGCGCACATTATTTTTGTTTATGATGTTTGTGGCACTGAGATCAGCGACTGTGCCTGCAGCAGATGTAACGTTAATCGATTCAGCGCGGCAGCAGTTGATTGCTGCATGCCCGGGGCTAAAGAGATATGCCTCTGACGTGTCGATTACGCGCACAGAGGTCAGAGATAATTGTTCTGTATATTTTGAGGTGGTTGTCGCGAACAACCCGCGCAGCATTCCAGCCAGCTATTACGCAGCCGGGCAGCACTGCCATTTCGATGTTGGGCAATGGACACCTGCAGGCATCACCTATTCAAAAGCTGCATGCGCATCCATCTGTAGCGACCGACCATTTGACCGATCAGATAGTGGCCGCGATCAATTCATCAAATCAGCGCCGACAGCGCCAGCGGCATGCGCAAAGGCTGCAGCCAAGCAATTGGCTGCAGGAGTGAAAGCGCCAGAGTTTGAAATGTTGGTCACTTCACTCGATGCAAAACAGCTCACCAAGGGGCTTAAGCTGACCAATCATCAGATCACGCGCAGCAATCTAGATCGGGTCAAACATACATGGGACATTCCGTTGATGATGACGGATGCTGGCATGGAGATCATTGGCGACAATCAGGCCGATGCCGATGTGATGGCCTGGCATTGTTGGGAGCACGATGCGGCTGGTGACAGAATTCCTGCCGCAGGTGCAAGCTCCCTGTGTCGAAGGTTGTTCGAGAGAGTGCTATCAAATGTTGTAACTCAGCCAGTCGCCGTGGCGGATTACTTACTGGCTCGCGCCGTGCGGTTCGCCCCGAAGGATGGCTATCTGGTCAGGGGTGGCGTTTCCATTGAGGTCAGTGCCAGCGGATTCTATTTCGTCCGCAAACTCAGGCACGGTTTGAATCTCTGAGTCCACCTGCCAGGGCGCTCAGAGCGCCCATAGCCGCCGCTGCCGTACCAGCCTAGGGGAGAAAATCAAATGGTAGTTTTTGGCTTTCGCTTCCAGATCGGCGGTTTCAGCAGCAATGCTGGCGTGTAGCTGGTTGCATTGAGCGGAAGTGATGCCTTGCGGGCAACTGCTGGCATTCAGTGAAACCTTGGGCGAGCCGGTCCTGATGACGCCAATGTCCAGCAGGAAAGTGACACGATCTTCCGCATCGACCGGATTGCCCCCGGGGCAACAAAAAGGTCACACTTGTCATTGGTAAATGTGTCATTTCTCCGATGACGAACTGGGTGGATGTCAAAACGTATGCACATTGGTGATTTTCCCGGCAAGCACCCGAATTGGTCGGTGCGATTGCTCATGCTGTCCGTACTGTTTTGTACTGGCTGCAGCATGAACCTGCGACCCGATCCGCTGACCCAGGAGAGTGGCATTGCCGGTCGTTGGCAGTTGGTGACGCCGGAGCGGGAATCGTTGGCCAGCCAGTTGCGCACGGTGCTGGAACAGGCCAATGCCAAACAGGAACAGCGCAACAGGCGTTACGCATCCCGCACACCGCCGGAGATACTGCAACCAGATGCTGCCGATGATAAGCCAGCGCCAGACGGGGCGGCGGGTCAGTCAGCCCATGCCGATGCGGTGCGTAGTCCCGGATTCCGGCGCAGTAAATGGGAGATTCGCGAACAACGTGAACAGGAGGAAGCCTTGTTGAATGCCGTGTTGCCCAGCAGGCAATTGCAGATCACTCAGTCGGCGTCCGGTATCGAGCTGATTCCCGATTTGGGTGCGCGCCGTCATTTCGACCGGGGAATCGACAGCACCCTGGTCAGCAACTATGCAACGCTGCGCATCGAGTCGGGCTGGCAGAACAACGAGTTTGTGGTTCATTCCCGGGATGTTGAACAGGGTCTTGAGATTGTCGAGCGCTATCAGCGCCAGGGTTACGACCATCTGCATATGCAGGTACAGTTGAGTCTGAAGGATGCCAAAAATCAGATATTTTCGGCGGAGTATCGGTTGGTTGCTCCTTGAACGAACGATGACAGCGGATGACTTAAAGTGATATCGCAATGAATGCCACCGCCTGCATTACCGGTCTGTTCATCTATCCCATCAAATCATGTGCCGGCATTGCCTTGACCCATGCGCAGTTGTCGGCCACGGGGCTGGCCAGCGGTCAGGTGCAGGATCGCCGCTGGATGCTGGTCAATGCGCAGGGACGCTTCGTTACGCAACGTGAGCAGGGTCGTCTGGCGCTGGTGACGCCTGCCTTGCAGGGGATGGGTCTGAAGGTGACCGCTCCCGGCATGCCGATGCTGGAGATCGCAGGCGTTGCACGCGAGCAAGCCGTTGCCGTAACGGTGTGGAATGATCAATGCCAGGCTTTTGATGAAGGCGATAACGTTGCGCAATGGTTCTCCGGCTTCCTTGGACAGCCGGTGCGGCTGGTGCGTTTTGACGACGCGCAGCCACGTATCAGCAGCCGTGAGTGGACTGGTGAGTTACAGGCATTGAACCAGTTTTCCGATGGCTTTCCGCTGCTGGTGATTTCCACGGCTTCATTGGACGACCTGAATGATCGCTTGTCGGCGCCGCTGCCCATGAGTCGCTTTCGTCCCAACCTGGTGGTGGCTGGCTTGCCCGCCTACGGTGAAGATCAGGTACACGAGTTTCAGGCAGGCGCGACGCGGCTGCGCGTGGTCAAGCCCTGTACCCGTTGCAAGATCACCACCATTGATCAAGCCACCGGCATGTCACAGGGTTTCGAGCCATTGAATACACTGCGCAGCTATCGCCGCAACGTGGCGCTCAAGGGCGTCACCTTCGGGCAGAATCTGGTCATTGCCGATGGCATCGGTACGCAATTGCAGGTGGGGCAGCCACTGGCCGTCAGTTGGCGGCCGGAATAGATCTTGCTGCCGGTAAACTTCCATTACAATCCGGTCCTGCAATGTGCAGAGACCTGCCGTTGTGTGATCGTCACTCGTTTCTGGAAAACATCAGCATGACCGATAACCATCAGCCACTGCCAGACGGACTCGAACGCTTGCTTGAGCAGAATCGTCAATGGGCGCGATCCGTTGCCGATGCACAGCCGGACTTTTTCACCAAACTCGAAGCGCAGCAGGCGCCGCGTTTCCTGTGGATTGGCTGTTCGGACAGCCGGGTGCCGGCCAATCAGATTCTCGGCCTGTTGCCGGGCGAAATTTTCGTGCATCGCAATGTGGCCAATGTGGTGGTACATAGCGACCTCAACTGCCTGTCCGTCATTCAATATGCCGTTGAAGTGCTGAAGGTCGAGCACATCATTGTGTGCGGCCACTACGGCTGCGGCGGCGTCACTGCGGCATTACGCAATCAGAAACTGGGATTGATCGATAACTGGCTGCGCCATGTTCAGGATGTCTACAAGCGCAACCGGCCCAACATGCATACCCTGCATGACGAAGAATCACGCCTGCATCGTCTGTGTGAACTGAATGCGCTGGAGCAGGCCATCAATGTGGCCGAGACTACGCTGTTGCAGGATGCCTGGGCGCGCGGTCAGCAGATTGCCGTGCATGCGCTGGTTTACGATCTGCGCGATGGCATCCTGCGGCGTCTGGGACAGGGCATTGTTTCACCTGCGGATATCGAGACCCACCGGCAACTGCTGGTTTGACGCGGCGTGGACGCAGGTTGGAACCAGTCCGGTCTGCAATCAGAACAGTTCGATTGAGCCGGCATCCGACATGGCTTTCGACAACGGTTCATCCTGATCGCTGATGGTCAGCGCCAGACTGCCGGCGATGCTGTCGAAAATGGCGCGTTCTTCGGCGGTGCGATACAGACGCCCCAGCGTGGCCAGCAGTTTTTCCCAGTGTTCCGGACGCTGCGAATTGGAACGGTCGCAAATGAACAGGGCCATCGTCGACAGGCTGTAACGCACGTGACCCAGTCGCTGCGACAGCTTGTCATAGAACTGGAATGCGACCACCGCTGCCGCCACCTGGCTGGACAAGGTTGCACAACGAGTATTGATCTCGCTCAATGCCTGGGCATGTGTGGTGTCGCCAGTGTCGGTTTTCGACAGACTGCCCAGCTCGCGTACGGCATCAATCAGATCCGTAAAAGCCTTTACCAGCGTATCGACGGCCGCATCGGCATCCTGAGTGGCGGCTTCCATCTGTGCTTCGCACAGCGCCAGCATGCGGGCAGTTTGCTGCTGTGGCGACCAGGTGACGGTGGGCGCGACGGCGGCGTGACGACTGGTTATATCTGCGAGAGTTGTGTGCATTTATCTGTCCACTTGAATTCGGTTCCAAACCGGCCGTGAGTCTGGCGGTTCAAGGGTTACAGCACGCGTTGAATGGTGGCGAGCAATTGCTCCGGGTTGAAGGGTTTGACAATCCAGCCGGTGGCGCCGGCCTGTTTGCCCTGCATCTTGGTTTCCTGGCCGGCTTCAGTGGTCAGCACCAGAATCGGCACGCCCTTGTAGTTGGACAGTCCGCGCAGTTCGCGTACCAGGGTGATCCCATCCATGCGCGGCATGTTGACGTCGGTCAGCACCAGATCGGCCTTGCCGGCCTTGGCGTAATCCAGCGCTTCCACACCATCGGTGGCCTGCACGACTTCATATCCCGCACCTTCCAGGGTAAACCGAACCATCTGTCGCATTGAGGCTGAATCGTCTACGGCGAGAATAACGCTCGACATGGATAGTGCTCCGCATTGGGCCGCTGGGCCCGGTATTGGCATACCGCTACATGAGCGGGTTCATGCGGCCCTCATCGGCACAGGTGCGGCAATATTTAGGGGGCAGGCGTTTCCTTGTCGTCGAGCGAGACCTGGCGCACACAAGCAGGGATTCGCGTGGCTGATCACAGAATTGGGATCTGGACGCCTGATCAAGTCACGTTGCTCACGCAGCGATATCGGTCGCAGGCTTGCCGTGCTTGAGGGGAATGTCGTACGTGATGCTGGCGCCAAACGCTTCGGGCGCCTGCGGATCGTGACGCAACTTGTCGAACACCAGCAGCCGCGTGCCGAGCTTGAAACTCTCCTGCACATCGTGGGTGATCATGAAAATGGTCATGCGCCGGCTGGCCCATAAGTTCAGAATGAGTTCATGCATGTCGGCGGTGATGCCCGGGTCGAGTGCGCCGAAGGGTTCATCGAGCAGCAGTATCTTCGGCTCGCAGATTACCGACTGTGCGATGGACAGCCGTTGCTGCATGCCGCCGGACAATTGCGCTGGATATTTATTCCGGGCGTGATACAGGCCGACGGCATTGAGCAACTCGTGGGCCTTGGCCAACGCCTGACGCCGCCTGCTGCCAAACAACCTGCCGAGCAATGGCGCACCTTGCAGTTCCAGACCCAGCAACAGGTTATCGAGCACGCTCAGATGCGGAAACAGTGAATAACGCTGAAAGACAATGCCGCGATCCTGGTCAGGTTCGGGCAAGATGGGCTGACCGTCGATCAGCAGCTCGCCCCGGCTGGGCTGTTCGATACCCAGCAGCATTTTCAGGAAAGTGGTTTTGCCGCAACCGGAGGCGCCCACGATGGTGACGAATTCGTGATCGGCCACGGTCAGGTTGAGATTCTCCAGCACCACCTGCGAACCGTATTCCTTCCACAGGCGTTTGATGGTGACTTCAGCCATGCGCTTCCGTCCAGGGAAACAGCGTGCGGCTCAACAGGCGCAGCGCCCAGTCCATCAGGAAGGCCAGCAGCGTGATCCACAATACATAGGGCAGGATGACATCCATGGCCAGATAACGGCGTACCAGAAAGATGCGGTAGCCCAGACCTTCAGTGGAGGCAATCGCTTCTGCGGAAATCAGGAACAGCCAGGCCGAGGACAGCGACAACCGCAGGGCGCCCAGCAAACGCGGCAGCAACTGCGGCAACACTACTCGCATGATCAACTGCCAGCTGCTGGCGCCGAGCGTCTGTGCCTTGATGAGTTGTTCGTCCGGCAGCTCCTGACAGCGTTGCGCCAGATCGCGGATCATCACGGGCGTGATACCGATGATGATCAGGACAATTTTCGACAGCTCATCCAGTCCCAGCACGATGAACAGGATGGGCAGGATCGCCAGAGGCGGAATCATGGAAATGACCGTGATAAAGCTGCCGAAGGTGGCACGCAGCAGGGGAATGATGCCGATTGCCAGCCCCACCAGCAGCGCCACGGCAGCGCTGATGCCCAGGGCCATGCCGATGCGCTTTAGACTGGCGAAGGTATCCAGCCACAACAACACCCTGCCACTGCGGGCATCTTCTTCAAAGGCATATTGCCTGACGGTACCCAGGATGCTGCTTAATGCCGGTAACAACTTGTCATCGGCATTTTCCGCCAGTCGCAGACTGGAACTAAACAAGTAAGCCAGAAATAGCAGAATGAAGGGCAGCACGCCCAGAGCCAGCGCACTGCCACGACGTGGGTGCAGGTTGATCAGGCGTGGCATGACTCGTCTTCAAGAAAAGCCGTCACAACTTGCCATCCATGGCCAGTTTGGTGAAGCTGTTATCGAAGCGCATCTTGATGTTCTTGGAGTTGCCCAGCGTCTTGCCATTGGGGAATTCAATTCCCACGGCATCGACACTCTTGGCGCCTTCGCCCAGCAGGCCGTGTGCGAATGAGAACTTGCGCACCAGATCCATGTTCTTCAGGACGTTCTCGCCATTGATAAAAGCGTAGGCGTCGCTGGCAGTGACGTACATGTGAGTCGTCGCCAGCTGACTTTCAAAGCCGGCCAGATCGGTGCCGGAAGCCTTGGCCATGGCAGTGCGTGCGGCTCTGGTGCCGGCGTCACCTTTGAACATCACCGCCAGGGTTTCATACCAGGCGCCCACTAGCGCCTTGCCCAGCTTCGGATTGGCTTTCAGCGTGGCGGTGTTGACCACCATCAGATCCATGATTTCGCCGGGAATCTTGCTGGAATCGAACACCAGCGAAGTGTTGGGCATTTGCAGGATTTCGCTCAATTGCGGTTTCCAGGTCACGACCGCAGTGCTGTCAGGCGAAGCAAACGCGCCGACAATATCGGCATCGGAAGTATTGACCACCTTGATGTCGCGTTCACGCAGTCCCACCGATTCCAGCGCACGCGCCATCAGGTAATGCGAAACCGACAGTTCGACCAAGTTGATCTTCTGGCCCTTGATGTCAGCCAGCTTCTTGCCTTTGCCTTTCAGCACGATGCCGTCGTTGCCGTTGGAGAAGTCGCCCATGATCAGGGCGGTGGAATCCACGCCGCCGGCGGCAGGGATGGTCAGCATGTCCATATTGGTCATCACGCAGGCATCAAAGCCGCCGGCCGTGTATTGATTGATGGACTCGACGTAATCGTTGATCTGGGTCAGTTGAATCTTGATGCCGTACTTGTCGGCCCATTTTTTCAGGATGCCGCTTTGATTGGCGTAATCCCAGGGCATCCAGCCGACATAGATACTCCAGGCCACCTTGAAGGAGGTTTTTTCGGCAGCGCTGGCCGGTTGCGCCATCAACAGGCTGCCCAACAGCAGCAGGGTCAGGGTTTTACCCAGCGATCCGGCCAGGAAATCGACACGGGACTTGATTGAGCATCCCAGGGAACGAAGAGTGGAATTCATCGACGCGCGCATCAGATTCTCCTCATGATCGGTATGAGCCGGTTCGGCAATCCAAGATGCTGGCGTATTGCTGTTGCTCCTTGCCGGTTCCCATTCCTATGGAGTCAGCAACACGCGCAGTGCTCTGTCTCCCGGGCTTTTGTCCCGCCGTGTATCCAGCATGCTGCGTTATATCTGCGGCAAATGCTGGACTGCCTCTCTCGGACCAGCGCTGGCGCATTCACTGCTGTCAGCCGGAACCCTAGACGCACATTTACCGTGATGTTTTGCAAGTCGCATGCCTGACCGGCCTGTTCACGAGTGATGGCAGCAAAAACCGGCCAATCCCCTGTTGTGTTCATTGACGGCTCAGTTGTTGTTGGTGCATTTGAGCTTGCGTGATCGTCATGCGTGAACTGTTTTTGTTCTATTTAGGTGCAATGATGATCGTAGTTGGCCACGCGGTGGTGCGTCATATCGTCTGCGTCATGACTAGAGATAATGGTAATGGTGCAGATACATTTGTGTGCCGTTGGCCGTCATGACTGGTACGAGACTTGCTAAGTTATCGTTAGAGAGCGCCGTGACGCACTCAAGAAGCCATGCATGTATCGGTGAGCGGTTGCGCCAGAGGCAAGAGGTAGATATGTCAGGCACAGTCCCGGAATGGGTCTTGTGGGAAGAACATCTGCGTAACGGTGCGCACTGGTCCGGCATCGTGCGCCGCGGCACCACGCTGCGATTGCTGGCGCTGGAGCCGGGCGCCAATGTCAGCATGACCTTTTTCAATAGCGAACAGATGCTGGAACGTTACAACATGGCCGATACGCTCAAGGCGCAACATACGGCCTTTCTGGGCAAGGGCCATGTCTGTTATTCGGACATGGGCCGGGTCATGTGTTCCATTTCGGAAGAGACCTGTGGCTGGCACGACACCATCAGCGGTGTCTCGAACGCCGCGCTGGTACGCGCCAAGTATGGCGAAAGCTCGTTCCAGCAGCAGCGCAATGCCTATTACAAGAATGGACACGACAGCCTGTTGGTCGAGTTGGGCAAGCATGGATTGGGAGCGCGCGATCTGGCCTCCACCATCAATTTTTTCAGCAAGGTGACAGTGGCGGAAAACGGCGCCATGCAGTTCGCCGGCGGCAATGCCAAGGTCAATGATTTCGTTGATCTGCGCTTTGAGATGCATGCGCTGGTGGCAGTGTCGTCCTGCCAGCATCCGCTGGACCCCGATCCGATATACAAGCCGCGCGCCGTGCATCTGATTGCCTGGCGTTCCGGCCCGGCATCGCGTAACGATATGTGCCGCAATCTTTGCGAAGAGAACCAGCGCGGCTTTTACAACACCGAAGTCCTGTATCGCTGAGGTGTCATGAATATGAATATTATTGAAAGCAAACTTGCGTCCGGCCAGGCCATCATGAATACCGTCGTTCCTGCCGGCGAGCCATGGGTGGGTGTGGTCAAGTCCGGACAGACTGTCCGAATCGTGGATATGGAAGGCAACCAGGCAGTGGACACGCTGTTCTATAACGCCGTCGATAGCGAGGAACGCTATAGCGCCAATGACACCATCCGCGCCCAGGCCAACATTTATCTGAGTGCCGGCAGCAGGCTGCTGTCGAATCGCGGCAATACCTTGCTGACCATCGTGGCCGATACCTGCGGTCGTCACGACACGCTGGGCGGCGCCTGTTCAGCGGAAAGCAACACAGTGCGTTATGCATTGGACAAGCGCGATATGCACAGTTGTCGGGACAGCTTCCTGATGGCCATTGCGCAGGGGCATTGCGGCCTGACCAAGCGCGATCTGTCCAGCAACATCAATTTCTTCATGAATGTGCCGGTGACGACCGACGGTGAGTTGCAGTTTGCCGATGGCATTTCAGCCGCGGGACGCTATGTGGAAATGCGCGCCGAGATGGATGTACTGGTGCTGATTTCCAATTGCCCGCAGTTGAACAATCCCTGTAATGCCTACAACCCGACGCCGGTGCAATTGCTGGTATGGGAATAATGGATAATTGACAGTTGAAAAACGGCAGTCACGACTGCGGGACGACCCGCAGATCCTCTCTAATTTGCCGGGACGACCCGGCAGCGGTCGAGGATCGCGGCCCGTGCGCAAGCCAACATCATTCAAGAAAGTGCTGATCGCCAACCGGGGCGCCATTGCCTGCCGGATTATTCGCACTTTGCGCCACCTGGGCATTCACTCGGTGGCGGTCTATTCCGAAGCCGATAAACATGCACTGCATGTATTGCAGGCCGACTCAGCCATTGCCATCGGTCCGGCGCCTGCTGCGGAAAGCTATCTGAATCAGGACGCACTGCTGGCTGCGGCGAAGGAAAGCGGCGTCGAGGCCATTCATCCCGGCTATGGTTTCCTCAGCGAGAATGCCGTTTTTGCCGAGGCCTGCGCCGCAGCGAGCATCGTGTTCATCGGTCCCACGCCGCAGCAAATGCGCGACTTTGGCCTGAAGCACACAGCACGCGAGCTGGCGCAGCAGGCCAGTGTACCCATGTTGCCCGGCAGCGGTTTGCTGCTTGATATGGAACATGCCCTCACTGAGGCGCGGCGCATTGGCTATCCGCTCATGCTCAAGAGCACTGCCGGCGGTGGCGGCATTGGCATGCAGTTGTGCCGACAGGAAACCGAACTGCGCGAAGCATTCCATTCGGTGGAACGGCTGGCGAAAAACAATTTCAGTCAGGGCGGCCTGTTCCTGGAAAAGTATGTGGAGCGCGCGCGTCACATCGAGGTACAGATTTTTGGCGACGGTCAGGGACAGGTGGTTGCCCTGGGTGAACGCGACTGCTCATTGCAACGGCGTAATCAAAAGGTAGTGGAAGAAACGCCCGCGCCGGGCTTGAGCAATGCAGTGCGTGCACAACTGATGGACAGCGCCGTGCGTCTGGCGCAGTCGGTGAATTATCAATCGGCCGGCACGGTCGAGTATGTTTACGACATCGCCGACGGTGAGTTCTATTTTCTGGAAGTCAACACTCGCCTGCAGGTCGAACATGGCGTGACCGAACAGGTAACGGGCGTCGATCTTGTGGAGTGGATGGTGCGTGTGGCGGCCGGTGAGCCGCCAGCGCTGCATGAGTATCGACACCAGCCGCAGGGACATGCCATCCAGGTGCGTCTGTATGCCGAAGATCCGGCGCGCAGTTTTCGTCCCTCCAGCGGCTTGCTCACGGAGGTGAAGCTGCCGGATGACATTCGCGTCGATGCCTGGATTCGCACCGGCACGGAAGTGTCATCTTATTACGATCCGATGCTGGCTAAATTGATCAGCCATGCACCGACGCGTGAGCAGGCCATACAAAAATTGCAAGACGCACTGGCGGATACGCAGGTGCACGGCATCGAAACCAATCTTTCTTATTTGCAGGACGTACTGACCGATCCGGTATTTATCGGTGGCGAACAATACACGCGGTATCTGTCCAGCAAGGATTTTCATTCAGCCACCATTGAAGTGCTGCAAGCGGGAACGCAGTCCTGCAGTCAGGATTATCCGGGACGTATCGGTTACTGGGACATTGGCGTGCCGCCGTCGGGGCCGATGGATCCCTACGCATTTCGGCTGGCCAATCGCCTGCTCGGCAATGACGAGCAGGCTGCGGCGCTGGAACTGACGGTGACCGGCCCCACGCTGAAGTTCGATGTCGATACGGTGATTGCGCTGACTGGCGCACACATGCGTGCCGAGGTGGATGGGGATGCCATCCCATTCTGGCAGGCCATTCCGGTCAAACGCGGCAATGTGCTCAAACTGCGCGGCATACAGGGTGCGGGACAGCGCAGCTATCTCGCGGTGCAGGGCGGTTTCGATGTGCCGTTGTATATGGGCAGTCGCGCCACCTTTACGTTGGGTCAGTTCGGCGGCCATGGCGGTCGCGCGTTGCGAGTCGGCGATGTGTTGCGTATCAATCGCACTCGCTTGACCTTTGCCGATTGCAAGGTCATCCCGACAAAACTGATTCCACCGTATCGCTCGCACTGGCAGATTGCAGTGATGTACGGGCCACATGGCGCGCCGGACTTTTTCACGCCGGAAGATATTGAAGTCTTTTTCAGAACGCATTGGCAGGTGCACTACAACTCCAGCCGCACTGGCGTGCGTCTGATCGGTCCCAGACCGCAATGGGCGCGCCGCGATGGTGGCGAAGCAGGACTGCATCCCTCCAATATTCATGACAATGCCTATGCGATTGGCGCGGTCGATTTTACCGGCGACATGCCGGTCATTTTGGGGCCGGATGGCCCGAGTCTGGGCGGCTTTGTTTGTCCTGTTACCGTCGTGCAGGCTGAGTTGTGGAAACTGGGACAACTCAAACCCGGTGACAGCATTGAGTTTTATTGCATCAGTTATGAAGAAGCCGTGATGCGTGATCGGGCGATGGAACAGGCTATCGCCTCGTTGATGGCCGAAGCTGATCTGGATCCCGGCTCCTCTGCGCCAAGCGCAGATGTTGGTATGCCCATGACGGGCGCACGCTCAGGTGCGCCCCTACTCACGAACGAGAGTGCTGGCAACGATACGCCCACCGTGTGTTATCGACAGGCGGGCGATAGATATCTGCTGGTCGAATATGGCGCGCAGGTGCTGGATCTGGAATTGCGTTTTCGTGTGCATGCCTTGATGCAATACCTGCAATCGCAGCACATTCCCGGCGTACTGGAACTGACGCCGGGCATCCGTTCGCTGCAAGTTCATTATGACAGCCAGCACCTCTCGCAGCAGCAGCTATTGCAATTGCTGTTGCGCGCCGAGCGTGAGCTGCCTGCGGTGGACGAGGTCGAAGTGCCCAGCCGCATCGTGCATCTGCCGTTGTCATGGGACGATCCGGCCACGCAGCTGGCCATTGATAAATACAGGCAGTCGGTGCGCGCCAATGCACCCTGGTGTCCCAGCAATATCGAATTCATCCGGCGCATCAATGGACTGGATTCCATGGACGATGTTTACCGGATCGTGTTTGCAGCCAGTTATCTGGTGATGGGCCTGGGCGATGTGTACCTGGGCGCGCCGGTGGCCACGCCCCTTGATCCACGGCATCGTCTGGTGACCACCAAGTACAACCCGGCGCGCACCTGGACCCCGGAAAATGCCGTGGGTATCGGCGGTGCTTATTTGTGCGTGTATGGCATGGAAGGGCCGGGCGGTTACCAGTTTGTCGGTCGCACGGTGCAGATGTGGAACCGCTACCGGCAGACGCAGGATTTCAAGGAAGGCAAGCAATGGTTGCTGCGCTTCTTCGATCAGATCCGTTTCTATCCGGTGGGCGCAGATGAACTGTTGCATATGCGTGAAGATTTCATCGAAGGTCGCTTTCAACTGCGCGTGGAAGAAACCACGCTGCGCTTGCATGACTATCGTGAATTCCTCAAAACCAATCAGGATTCGATCCGTAGCTTCAAGCTGCGACAGCAGGCTGCTTTTGAAGCGGAACGGCAACGCTGGGCGGAAGCCGGGCAACTGAATGTGGAAGTTGATTCGCCAGTCAATGCGGCGTCAGGGACAGAAAGCGATATTCCGCCAGATTGTTTTGGCATCGCCTCGCCGGTCACCGGCAGCGTCTGGCAACTGAGTACCGCCATCGGTGCTCAATTGAACGCCGATGATGAATTGCTGGTGGTGGAAGCGATGAAAATGGAGATTCCCGTGACAGTCGATGAAGTATGTGAAGTGGTGGAGCTGCGTTGCGCCAGAGGCAAGGCCGTGGCAGCCGGCGAAATCATTGCCGTAGTACGTCCAAAGGCAGCGCCTGCCATGAGCCGGGGTGGCACAAGTCAATGAGTGGTGAATTCATGCCGACACTGGTGGTCAGCGAATTGCTGGCTGCATATCGCAGTCAGCGCATCACGCCGGAAACCTTATTTGGCAAACTGTTGCAACGCATCGATCAGGCGCCTGAACATCATGTCTGGATCACGCGCCTGACTGAAGCGCAGGTGATGTCCTTTGTAACTGCCTTGCAGGACAAATCACCTGATGAACTGCCATTGTATGGCGTGCCCTTTGTGATCAAGGACAATATCGATCTGGCCAGCGTGCCTACCAGTGCGGCCTGTCCGTCATTTGCCTATACGCCGGAGAAATCGGCGACCGTAGTGCAGCGTCTGCTCGATGCCGGCGCCATCCCGTTGGGCAAAACCAACATGGATCAGTTCGCTACCGGCTTGGTGGGTACGCGGTCGCCTTATGGCGCCGGCAGAAACAGTTTCAATCGGGAATATGTATCGGGCGGTTCCAGCTCGGGATCGGCATTGGCAGTGGCGCTGGGTTATGCGAGTTTTTCATTGGGTACGGATACCGCCGGTTCCGGTCGTGTGCCAGCGGCCTTCAATAACCTCATTGGTTTGAAACCCAGTATCGGCCGGTTAAGCACGAATGGCGTAGTGCCTGCCTGCCGCAGTCTTGACTGCGTGTCCATTTTTGCGTTGACCGCTGCGGATACAGCAGCAGTGCTGCAAGTGGCGCAAGCCTGTGATGCAGACGATCCCTGGTCGCGGCCGGTGCAAACGGCAGAGCGTGCCGGTTGCCTGCAGGCAGATATGTTTCGTGTCGGTGTGCCCAGAGCGGACCAGTTGCAGTTTTTCGGCGATCAGGAATACGCGCGCCTGTTTGCGGCTGCGCGCGGCAACATTGAATCGCTGGGCGGTGAGTGCATTGAAGTGGATTTCGCGCCCTTACTGGAAACCGCGCGGCTGCTGTATGAAGGGCCATGGGTGGCCGAGCGTTACGCAGCGATTGAGGCTTTCATCGAACAACAGTCTGAAGCATTGCATCCAGTCACGCGGGAAATCATCCTGGGTGCGCATGGGCGTACTGCCGTACAGGCTTTTCAGGCCCAGTATCGCTTGCAGGAACTCAAGCGTGCCGCTGCCGCAGTACTGACCCAGGCAGATGTCTTTATGACGCCGACGGCAGGCACCATTTATCGCATTACCGAAGTGGAAGCAGATCCCATCCGGTTGAATTCGAATCTGGGTTATTACACCAATTTCATGAACCTGCTGGATCTGGCCGCGGTGGCGGTACCCAGCGGGTTTCGTCAGGATGGCTTGCCGTTCGGCATCACGTTGTTTGCCGCACGCGATACCGATGAGGCGCTGCTGCGTCTTGCCGAACGCGTGCATCGCGCCAGCGTCGGCACGCTGGGCGCGATGTCATGGATGTTGCCCACGCAGACACTCCCGGCATTGCTGCCCGGTTTCATGCCCATTGCCGTGTGTGGCGCCCACATGCAGGGGCTGCCGCTGAATTCACAGCTTACCAGTCGCGGCGCCTATCTGCTGCAATGCACGCGCACGACGCCGCAGTACCGTTTCTATGCCTTGCCGGGCGGTCCGCCACAGCGGCCCGGACTGGTGCGTGTCGAGACCAGCGGCATGCAGATCGAAGTGGAGGTGTGGGCCATGCCGCAGACGCAATGGGGCGGTTTCATGGCAGGCATCCCTGCGCCGCTATGTCTGGGTCAGGTGCAACTCGAAGATGGCGAGCACGTGAGCGGCTTCCTGTGCGAGGCGCATGCAGTGGCTGCGGCGCGTGATATTTCCGGTTTTGGCGGCTGGCGTGCGTATCTGGTCAGTGCCCATTAAACGTGCGGTTTGTTTTTATTGTGATCGTTGCTGGTGCGAGAAAACGGTTTTCATTGATGCGGCAGTGAGAAATTCTGAGTGTTGAATTGATCTCTGCGGAGGCGCAGAGTGCCGCTTGATCCGGCGCAGATCGGGTTGAAACCCGATATTTTGCAGATGTCGGGTTGAATCCCCACCTGCATTCGACCGCATGATCGGCATTTATTGCTGCGTCAGTCGAAGTGCTCAGGATGCGCACGGAACTTGCACATTCATGGTCAGACAATCCCGGCCGGATTCCACTCCACTGTTAATTCAAAGAGACGCCTAGTGACTGCGCAACCTCCACTGCATGTAGACGATGAACATACCGCGCTGGGCAAAGATGCCTTGAAGCAGGATTTTCTGGATCACCTGTTCTATATCCAGGGAAAGTTTCCCGCCCTGGCGACCCGGAACGATTACTACATGGCGCTGGCCTTCACCATTCGAGATCGCCTGCTGCGTCGCTGGGTCAGCACCGCCGCTGCCTATACCAAACAGGGCTCGCGCACGGTTTGCTATCTGTCCGCCGAATTCCTGATGGGCCCGCATCTGGGCAACAACCTGATCAACCTGGGCATCCATGAGCAGGTCAAACAGGCCGTCAATGAGCTGGGTTTGAATTTCGATGAACTGCTGGCCCAGGAAGCCGAGCCGGGCTTGGGCAATGGCGGCCTGGGCCGACTGGCTGCCTGCTTCATTGATTCACTGGCCACGCTGGAAGTGCCTGCCTTGGGTTACGGCATCCGCTATGAGTTCGGCATTTTCGAGCAGAGCATCATTGATGGCTGGCAGATGGAAAAGACCGACAACTGGCTGCGCTTCGGCAATCCCTGGGAAATTGTCCGTCCCGAATGGACGCAGGAGGTCAAGCTCGGCGGTTACACCGAAACCTATACCGATGAATACGAACGCATGCGCGTGCGCTGGGTGCCGGCCAAAGTCGTCAACGGCGTTCCTTACGACACGCCGATTCTCGGCTATCACAACAATACGGCGAATACGCTGAGACTGTGGAAGTCAGAGGCGCCCGAGTCATTCGACTTCGCCGTGTTCAATCGCGGCGATTATTACGGCGCGGTAAACCAGAAAGTCACTTCGGAAAACATCAGCAAGGTGCTGTATCCCAATGACGAGCAGGTGCGCGGCAAGGAGCTGCGTCTGGAGCAGCAGTATTTCTTCGTGGCCTGTTCCCTGAAAGACATGCTGCGCATTCTGACCATACAGAAAATTCCCTTGAGCCGTTTCCATGAGAAATTCACGGTGCAGTTGAATGACACGCATCCGGCCATTGCCGTGGCGGAACTGATGCGCCTGCTGGTGGATGAATATGTGTTGCCGTGGGACGATGCCTGGGAAATTACCCAGCGCACCTTTGCCTACACCAATCACACATTGCTGCCGGAAGCGCTGGAACAATGGCCGCTGGAGCTGTTTGCCAGAGTGTTGCCACGGCATTTGGAAATCATTTACGAAATCAATGTGCGCTTCCTGGATGAAGTGCGCATCAAGTTCATGGGCGATGAGGCGCGTCTGGCGCGTCTGTCACTGATCAATGAAAACGGCGACCGCTATGTGCGCATGGCGCACCTGGCCTGCGTGGGCAGTCATGCCATCAATGGCGTGGCCGAACTGCATTCGGAGCTGCTCAAGCAGGACGTGCTCAGGGACTTTTACGAATTGTGGCCGGAGAAATTCGGCAACAAGACCAATGGCGTCACGCCGCGTCGCTGGATGGTGCTGGCCAACCCGAACCTGACCTCGCTGATTTCCGACGCCATCGGCACGGACTGGATCAAGAATCTCGATGAACTGAAAAAGCTGGAGCCGCTGGTGGAAGATGCGGGTTTCCGCAAATCGTGGCGCGACATCAAGCGCGGCAACAAGGAACAGTTCGCCAGGCTCATTGCCGACCGCACCGGCGTCATCATCAATCCGGATTCGATGTTCGATGTGCAGGTCAAGCGCATTCACGAATACAAGCGCCAGCATCTGAACGTGCTGCACATCATCGCGCTGTATCGCAAGCTCAAGGAAAATCCGAACCTGGACATCTCGCCACGCACTTTTATTTTTGGCGGCAAGGCGGCGCCGGGCTACCACCTTGCCAAGCTGATGATCAAGATGATCAATTCGGTGGGCGATGTGGTGAATCGCGATCCCGATATTCGCGACCAGATCAAGGTGGTGTTCGTTCCCAACTTCAATGTCACCAACGGTCAGAAAATTTATCCGGCTGCGGATTTGTCAGAGCAGATTTCCACCGCCGGCAAGGAAGCCTCCGGCACCGGCAACATGAAATTCTCCATGAACGGTGCGCTGACCATTGGTACATTGGATGGCGCCAACGTGGAAATCCGGGAAGAGGTCGGTGCGGAGAACTTTTTCCTGTTCGGACTGAGCACCGATGAAGTTTATGCGCTCAAGGCCAGCGGCTACAGCCCGCAGGATTACTATCACGCCAACCCCGAGCTGAAAGACGTCATAGACCTGCTTCGCGGCGGTTTCTTCTCACGCGGCGATACCGAACTGTTCCGCTCGCTGGTGGATGGCCTGATGTATCACGATCCCTATCTGCTGTTCGCCGACTTTGCTTCCTATGTGGATTGCCAGCAGCAGGTATCGGCTGCCTATATGAATCGCGAACACTGGACACGCATGTCCATCCTCAACGCCGCACGCACCGGCAAGTTTTCTTCGGATCGCTCCATCCGCGAATATTGCAGCGATATCTGGAAAGCCAAACCGGTGCCGATCCAGTTGTTGTCACAGGACGATGTGAAGGCGGGGTTCATACAGTGAGTGCTGCCGCGCAGGGTTGCTTGTAGGTCTGATGCGAGAGGTGTGGTGCTTTCCATGCGAAGCCACAAGTTGGACTCATGCATCTGATCCACGAAATTGCGAAAGGGGGCTCGTTCGGCTTCCTCTTTCATGGAGTAATCGCGCACTGTCTTCATAGCGCTTAACGTTTGAATTCACCGGACCTGCGCGGCTTTTCGCGCAGGTCCGGTGGAATGATGGGTTGGGCCTCGTGCCACGGCTACTGGCCCACAAGGAAATAGCCTGCTGCTTGGCAAAGCATGCCGACGCCTAGAAGTAGAAAACCAAGAACGAGTAGAACTAACCCCAACTTGCTCTCTACGTCGAGAAGGTGCTTTGTCACACCCTCAACGATGTTTCCGTCCTGAGGTTGGTTTGATGCGATTTTTCTGAGCTGCGAAATTGACTGCTCATGAGCGACAAGGCAATAGACAACCCACTGGAGAATTGACTTGACTCTCCACGCGAGAAGAATAGAGCCGATTGCAGTTGAGGCCGCCCCAACGATCTTTAGCCAGACGATGGGATCAGTAGGAACTTGCAGGATGAGTTACCCCAGAGTAGTTATTCACGGATGTGATTTCGAAGAACGGACTTGAGGTTTTGATACGGATCACCCCGCATACCGTAGAAGAGATGTGGATAGTTTTGCTGAATCCACCCGGTAAAGGCAAGAACGTCGTTCATGGTTCTCTCGTCTTGCGGACGCTGAAGCCAAAGTTCGAGAAGGCGTGATTCGCGGTCGGCTTTGTTCATGATGAAGAGGCCCAACTAGAAGTAGCCGTCCGAAAAGACGGTTTATAAAGCGTCTTGAGAGTGAATATCCGCATTCTTGCTTCCTTTTGTGCCCAAGGTTTCAAAGACTTGGCTATTTTTAACATGTCCTAAATCAAAACCGCAAACGCGTCTTGCATCGGTGCCTTGAGCAGGGCGATTATCGACCTGGAATTCTGTTCGTTAGGACGCTTCGGCTTTGCTCAGCGACCGGAATCTGCAACTCCGGTCGCTGAGCATCGTCGAAGCGTCTTATTATTTATGCTTGATGCTTGGCATGCGTTCCCAATATCAGGAACCGTCGCTGTTTTTGTGCCGGGATAATTTCCTGAGCTGTTCGAGGTTGCTGTTGATCAATACCAGCTTCTTGCTATGGCTCCAACCCTGTATTTGTTTTTCACGTCGAAACGCATCTTCAATGCGGTCAGAGGTTTCGCAAAACGCGAGCTTTACCGGTAATCTGTCGCTGGTGTAGTTGGCGCCGAGGCCATTCTGATGTTGCCAAAGCCGGCGTTCCATATCCCAGGTGCTGCCGGTGTAGAAGGTGCCGTCATTGCATTCGAGAATGTAGACGTAGGGCATAAGTCATCCTTGAGCGCCAAATATTGAATATGAACAACTACTTCAAGATACCCGGGTTACTTCGACAAGCTCAGTACAAGTCGCTCAGCGACCGGGCATTTCGACTCCGCTCAATGACCGGCTCCGATCGCTGAGCATCGTCGAAGCGTCTTTGCGGGTCACTCCACCGTCACCGGAATCCCTGCGATCTTCGCCTTCCACAATGCCGGGCCGGTGGTGTGCACGGATTCGCCCTTGGCATCGACGGCGACGGTGACGGGCATGTCTTTCACTTCAAATTCATAGACGGCTTCCATGCCCAGTTCCGGGAAGGCCACGACGCGACTGCTGCGAATGGCTTTGGATACCAGATAGGCTGAACCGCCCACGGCCATCAGATACGCGGCCTTGTGTTGTTTGATGACTTCAATGGCTTTGTCGCCGCGTTCGGACTTGCCGATCATGGCGATCAGGCCGGCCTTGCCCAGCATGGTTTCGGTGAACTTGTCCATGCGCGTGGCGGTGGTGGGGCCGGCGGGGCCGACCACTTCATCGCGCACCGGGTCCACCGGGCCGACGTAGTAGATGACGCGATTGGTGAAATCCAGTCCTTCCGGCAGCGGTTTGCCGGTTTCCAGCAGATCGCAGATGCGTTTGTGAGCGGCATCGCGGCCGGTGAGCATCTTGCCGTTGAGCAAGATACGTTCGCCCGGTTTCCACGAAGCCACTTCAGCTTTGGTCAAGGTATCCAGATTCACACGCCGCGCATCGGGCGTGGCTTCATAAGTAAGTTTGGGCCAGACATTCATGTCGGGCGGATCGAGCGTGGCCGGGCCGGAACCATCCAGCACGAAGTGTGCATGCCGGGTGGCGGCGCAGTTGGGAATGATGGCGACTGGCAATGAAGCAGCATGGGTCGGGTAGTCGATGATCTTTACATCGAGCACCGTGGTCAGACCGCCCAGCCCCTGTGCGCCTACACCGAGTGCATTGACGCGATCCATGATGTCCAATCGCAGCTTCTCGATGTCGTTCTGCGGACCACGTGCACGCACTTCGGCGATGTCGATGTGTTGCAGCAGCGCTTCCTTGGCCATGACCATGGCTTTCTCGGCAGTGCCGCCGATGCCGATGCCGAGCACGCCGGGCGGACACCAGCCTGCGCCCATCTTGGGAATCATCTCGCAGACAAAATCGACGATGGAGTCGGAGGGATTGAGCATGCCCAGCTTGGATTTGTTTTCCGAACCGCCGCCCTTGGCCGCCACGGAAATTTCCAGCTCGTCACCGGCCACGATTTCGGTGTGAATCACGGCTGGCGTGTTGTCGCGGGTGTTCTTGCGTGCGAAAGCAGGAGGATTGACGATGGACGCGCGCAGCCGGTTCTCCGGCAGGTTGTAGGCGCGGCGCACGCCTTCGTTGATCATCTCATCCAGCGTCATGGTCGCATCCCAGCGCACATTCATGCCCACCTTGCAGAACACCGTGACGATGCCGGTGTCCTGACAGATCGGCCGATGACCTTCCGCGCACATGCGCGAGTTCACCAGAATCTGCTTGATGGCATCCTTCGCCGCCGGGCTTTGTTCTTTCTCGTAGGCGGCGGCCATCGCCTCGATGAAATCCGGCGAGTGGTAGTAGGAAATGTACTGCAATGCGTCGGCGACGCTCTGGATCACATCGGCTTGCTTGATGGTGGCCATGGCTGGTGAACTGGCTGGAAAAGGGGCGTGGAATTTAGCATTCCAGGGGTTTTCTGGCTAATCATGCGGAGCATCGCGTGCTAACCAACATGAAACCCGTTCAAGTGTTGAATGATTAAGGGCAGGAGCGACATTCGCATACACACCGACTGACTCTCCATTCATCGCAAGTCAACCTTTAATCCCGGATGCCCTTCCGGTAGACTGAGCGCCCGTCGTGCAGGGCGGTCGCGTGACCTTTTCGCAGCCCCTTCGCTCACAATTCCAATCCCCAGCTCACTCCGACGGTGTCGTCAATGACTCGATTTATCTGTGTGACGGGCGGTGTAGTTTCCTCATTGGGGAAGGGCATTGCCGCCGCGTCCTTGGGCGCCATTCTTGAAGCGCGTGGTCTGAAGGTGTCGATGATCAAGCTCGACCCCTATATCAATGTGGACCCCGGCACCATGAGCCCGTTCCAGCACGGTGAGGTGTTCGTCACCGACGATGGCACCGAAACCGATCTGGACCTGGGCCATTACGAGCGTTTCATTCGCACTACCACTGCGCGTAACAGCAATTTCACCACCGGACGCATCTACGAGCGGGTGATTGCCAAGGAGCGCCGCGGCGATTATCTGGGCGCGACCGTGCAGGTGATTCCGCACATCACCGACGAGATCAAGCATTGCATCCGTCTGGGCGCGGGCAATGCCGATGTGTGCATGGTGGAGATCGGCGGTACGGTGGGCGATATCGAATCCCTGCCGTTCCTGGAGGCCATCCGTCAATTGGGTGTCGAGCTGGGACATGACAATGTGCTGTTCATGCACCTGACCCTGGTGCCTTATATCCCCACCTCCGGCGAGATCAAGACCAAGCCCACCCAGCATTCGGTGAAAGAACTGCGTTCGATCGGCATTCAGCCGGACATTCTGCTGTGCCGTTGCGCCAACCCGATTCCCGATGAACAGCGGCGCAAGATTGCCCTGTTCACCAATGTGGAAGAGAAGGCGGTCATTTCGGCGGTGGACGCCGACGACATCTATAAGATTCCGCAGTTATTGCATGAGCAACACCTGGACGACATCGTGGTGCGCAAGCTGCACCTGGATGTACCGCCCGCCGATCTTCACGAGTGGAAGCAGGTGGTCAATGCCAAGGCCAATCCCGATGCCACTGTGAACATTGCCATGGTGGGCAAGTATGTGAACCTGCGCGACGCCTATCTGTCGTTGAACGAAGCCTTGATGCATGCCGGTCTGCGCACTCGAACCCGGGTGAAGATCGACTTCATTGAAGCCACCGACATTGAAAAGCACGGTACGGCGGTGCTGGAAGGCGTGGATGCGATTCTGGTGCCGGGCGGTTTCGGCGAACGCGGCGTGGAAGGCAAGATTCAGGCGATCCGTTTTGCGCGCGAGAATCGCATTCCCTATCTGGGCATCTGTTTGGGTATGCAACTGGCCATCGTTGAAAACGCCAGGAATGTGGCCGGTCTGGAAGGCGCGCATTCCACCGAGTTCAACCGCAACACGCCGCATCCGGTGGTGGCGCTGATTTCGGAATGGCAGGATCAGAAAGGCACCGTCGAGCAGCGCAGCGACAGCTCCAACCTCGGCGGCACCATGCGTCTGGGCGCGCAGGAATGCCGCATTTCGCATGGCTCCAGGGCTCATGATATTTATGGCTCTGATGTGGTGATGGAGCGTCACCGTCATCGTTATGAGTTCAATAACAAATACTTGCAGAAGTTAATGAATGCCGGACTGCGCTTCTCGGGCTTCTCGCGCGATGGGCTGGTGGAGATGGTTGAACTGGCGGATCACCCGTTCTTCGTCGCCTGCCAGTTTCACCCTGAATTCCGTTCGACGCCGCGTGACGGACATCCCCTGTTCACTGGTTTCGTGAAAGCGGCCAGGGCCTATCATCTGGCGCAGATGCCCAAAGCGGCCAGTGCCTGATTGGATTTTTTCAAAGAACCATTCAATCAAAGGGTTGTGGCATTTAAGCGATGAAGTTAATCAACTTTGAAGTCGGGCCGGATCAGCCATTCTTTCTGCTGGCTGGCCCCTGTGTGATCGAGAGCGAACTGCTCATTCTCGATACTGCAGGCGCGCTTAAAGAGCTCACGCAACGTTTGCAGATCCCCTTCATTTTCAAGGCCTCGTTCGACAAGGCCAATCGTTCTTCACGCAGCAGCTATCGCGGACCGGGCATGGCCGAGGGATTGCGCATCCTCTCGGAAGTGAAGCGTCAGTTGCAGTTGCCGGTAATTACCGATGTGCATGAGGATACGCCGCTGAATGAAGTGGCGGCGGTGGTGGATGTATTGCAAACCCCGGCTTTTCTCTGCCGTCAGACCAATTTCATCATCAACTGTGCGTCGCAGGGCAAGCCGGTCAATATCAAGAAGGGTCAGTTCCTGTCACCCTGGGAAATGCAGAACGTGGTGGACAAGGCGCGCTCCACCGGCAATGAGCAGATCATGGTCTGCGAGCGCGGCTTCAGCTTCGGCTACAACAATCTGGTATCGGACATGCGTTCGCTGGCGGTGATGCGTGACACTGGCGCGCCGGTGGTGTTCGATGCCACGCATTCGGTGCAGTTGCCGGGCGGCAAGGGCAATGCATCGGGCGGTCAGCGCGAATTCGTGCCGGTGCTGGCGCGTGCGGCGGTGGCGGCGGGAGTGTCCGGGCTGTTCATGGAAACCCATCCCGATCCCGACCAGGCGTTATCCGATGGTCCCAATGCCTGGCCCTTGCAGCGCATGGCGGCTTTGCTTGAGACTCTGAAAGAAATCGATAAAGTGGTGAAATCAAAACCTTACGAGGAAGACTTGTTATGACGAAGATTGTCGACATTCGTGGTCGCGAGATCATTGATTCACGCGGTAATCCCACGGTGGAAGCCGACGTGATGCTGGCTTCCGGTGTGATGGGCCGCGCTGCCGTGCCGTCAGGCGCTTCCACCGGTACTCGTGAGGCAGTTGAACTGCGCGATGGCGACAAGAGCCGTTATCTGGGCAAGGGCGTGACCCAGGCCGTTGCCAATGTGAATGGCGAATTGAAGAAAGCGCTGCTCGGTCGCGATGTCACCGATCAGGCCGGTCTCGACAAAGTCATGCTGGATCTGGATGGCACCGATACCAAGGCACGCCTGGGCGCCAATGCACTGCTGGCGATTTCGCTGGCCGCCGGTCATGCCGCCGCCAAGTCCAAAGGTCAAAGTCTGTTCCGCTATCTCGGTCGTCCCGAAATCGGTGTGGCGGCGCGTACGCTGCCGGTACCGATGATGAACATCATCAACGGTGGCGCGCATGCGGACAACAGCGTGGATATTCAGGAATTCATGATCCTGCCGGTGGGCGCGCCTTCCCTGTCGGAAGCGCTGCGTTACGGCGCGGAAATTTTTCACACGCTGAAAAAAGTGCTGCACGAACGCAAGCTGGCGACTTCAGTCGGCGATGAGGGCGGCTTTGCGCCGGACCTGCCGTCCAATGAAGCGGCGCTGGAAGTGATTCTGGAAGCCATCGACAAGGCCGGTTACAAGGCGGGCCGTCAGGTATTCCTCGGTCTGGATGTCGCCAGCTCCGAGTTCTATCACGACGGCATCTACAACCTGGAATCCGAAGGCCGCAAGTTCACTTCGGCGCAATTCACGGATTACCTGGAAGGCCTGGTGGGTCGTTATCCCATCATCACCATTGAAGACGGCATGGCCGAAGGCGACTGGGATGGCTGGAGTCTGTTGACTCAGCGTCTGGGCAAGCGCGTGCAATTGGTGGGCGATGATTTGTTCGTCACCAATACCAAAATACTCAAGGAAGGCATCGACAAGCACATTGCCAACTCGATCCTGATCAAACCGAATCAGATCGGCACCCTGACGGAAACCCTGGCAGCCATTGAGATGGCCGCCAATGCCGGTTATTCCTCGGTGGTGTCGCATCGGTCGGGCGAGACCGAAGATTCCACCATTGCCGACATTGCCGTGGCGACGCGTGCTACGCAGATCAAGACCGGCTCCATGTCGCGTTCGGATCGCATCGCCAAGTACAACCAGCTGCTGCGCATCGAGGCCGAGCTGGGCGCTGAAGCCCGCTATGCCGGTGTGGAGGCCTTCCCGGTCCCCATGCATGGCGTGAGTTGCTGATAGAAATAGAAAATAGAGGCATCGGAACGAGTCGATGAGAATCCTCGCGCTGTCATTGCTGGCCATTGTGGTGCTGCTGCAGTACCGCCTGTGGGTAAGTGATACCGGCATGCGCGAGGTCTGGCGTTTGCGTCGCGAAGTTGCGGCGCAACAGGATCTGAATGCCCAGCTCAAGGATCGCAATCGCACGCTGGCTGCTGAAGTGCAGGATCTGAAGAAAGGCAAGTCCGCCATCGAAGAGCGCGCACGTACCGATCTGGGGATGGTGGGTTTCAATGAAACTTTTTTCCAGGTTGCGCCTGGCAGCGTAAGCGCTGCCAAAACAGCCGGTGTGTTGGCAGCGCAACAGAGCTTCAGCGCAGACACTAAAACGAATGCTGCCTATGGTGGAGCCGCATTCAGCAAACCCGATGCACCCAAACCGCTGACGGGTACGCAAGTCAGCGCGCCGTGAACGCAGGTTCATCAGTGATGGTGCCGGTGTGACTGCAAATTACTGGGCTGTGATTCCTGCCGCTGGCGTTGGCAAACGCATGGCCAGCGACATTCCCAAGCAATACCTGTCGTTGCATGGTCGCAGTGTGCTGGAATGGGCGTTGATGCCTTTTCTGTCCGATGCGCGTTGCCGCGCAGTGGTGGCGGTCATTGCGGCGGATGATGCACACTGGCCGCGTTTGTCATTGCAACATCCCAAGTTGCGCGTCGCTCAGGGTGGCGCTGAACGCGCGGATTCCGTCATGGCGGGTCTCGATGCCTTGTTGCTGGAGCCCGTCGCACAGGCAGATGACTGGGTGTTGGTACACGATGCGGCGCGCCCCTGTTTGCATGGGGACGACCTGAATGCCCTGTTGGCGGCGGCAACCGCACATGAAGCAATCGGCGCCCTGCTGGCGACACCCTTGGCCGATACCTTGAAACAGGCGACAGCAGATGAATGTGTTGCGCATACCGTGCCGCGTGCCGGACTATGGCGCGCCTTGACGCCGCAGATGTTTCGTCTGGATATGTTGCGCGCTGCATTGCAGGACGCTTTGTCACGTGGCATGACGGTGACCGATGAGTCTGCAGCGATCGAGGCTATGGGCATGCAAGCGCGTTTGATTGCCGGACGCAGCGACAATCTGAAAATCACCCTGCCGGAAGATCTGCTGATGGCAGAGTGCGTGCTGGCAGCGCGCCGCTGATCGTTACCACTTCACTGTGTTCATTAGTAATTAACTGGAATGGCCATGCGTACTACCACACGAGTCGGTCAGGGCTACGACGTGCATGCCTTTGGCGCAGGCGATCATGTCATGCTGGGGGGCGTGCGCATTCCGCACAGTGCAGGCGTGCGGGCGCATTCCGATGGCGATGTCATTCTGCATGCGCTGTGCGATGCGCTGCTGGGTGCGCTGGCGCTGGGCGACATCGGCATGCATTTTTCGGATACCGATCCACAGTGGCGCGGCGCCGACAGCCGGGTATTTCTGCGGCACATTGCCGGCCTGCTGACCGAGCGCCATTACGCAGTGGTGAATGTGGATGCCACCGTGCTGGCCGAAGCGCCCCGCCTGGGCAAGTATCGCGGCGACATGCGCGCCCACATTGCTGCCGATCTGGGCATCGACATCACGCAGGTCAACATCAAGGCCACCACCAGTGAGGGGCTGGGCTTCATCGGCAGGCGCGAAGGTCTGGCCTGCCATGCCATTGCCTTGATCGAATCAATCGCACCCAGGTAACGATTCCCGTCATGAACAATTCTGTTACGCCCCGCGCTGCGCATGGCGCGCCGGTCATCACTGCCCGTTTCAAGGTCCAGCCTGAAGACTTCATGGTGCGCGAGTGGCTGGGTTTTGAACCCGACGGCGAAGGCGATCATATGTTGCTGACCGTGCGCAAGCGCGGCGCCAATACGATGTGGGTGGCCAGGCAACTGGCGCGTTTCGCCAATGCCGATGGACGCGATGTGGGGTTTGCCGGTCTGAAGGATCGTCAGGCAGTGACCGAACAGGCCTATACCGTGCCTTCACGCAATCTGCCGCCCGAAGCCTGGCTGGGATTTACTGGCGAAGGATTTGAAGTGATTGCCGCTACGCGTCAGCGGCGCAAGCTCAGGCGCGGCGCGCACAAGGGCAATGATTTCCAGATCGTGCTGAGCGATGTGCAGGGCGATGAAGCGGCATTGTTGCAGCGCCTGCAGCAGATCAAGGAACTGGGCGCGCCGAATTATTTCGGTGCGCAACGCTTTGGTCATGACGGACAGAATCTGCGCATGGCCGATGACTGGCTGGTACAGGGCCGCGAAATTCGCGATCGCGTGCAGCGTGGTTTTGCGCTGTCGGCCGCCCGTTCGCTGATCTTCAATGCGGTCGTGCAGGCGCGTATCGAGCAGGGCAACTGGAATCAGTTGCTGCCCGGCGATCTGGCGAATCTCAACGGCAGCAACAGTGTGTTTGCCGTGGACACCGTGGATGAAGCCTTGCGTCAACGCTGTCTGGAATTCGATGTGCATCCCACCGGTCCGTTATGGGGCGCAGGCGAGTTGCGCGTGCATGGAGTGGCCGCAGAACTCGAAACTCAGATTGGCGCACAGTATGCAGCGCTGGCAGCCGGACTGGCGCTCGCCGGTCTGGAGCAGGAACGACGTGCATTGCGCGTATGGGTGCGGGATTTCACCTGGACATTGCAGGACTCGCGTCTGGTGCTTTGTTTCCGCCTGAACCGTGGTGCATTCGCCACGGCCGTACTCGCCGAATTGCTGGGAACAGCGGCAGAGACTTTCGGCGAGAACGAAGATGCTTGAGGCTGCGCGATGGGTTGCTCAGCGCGTGCGCAGCAGCACATAGACGGCGCCGCTGCCGCCATCGACGGGACGCGTCGAGCCGAAGGCGCTGACGGCATCGCATTGCCGCAACCACAGGTTCACGACATTCTTGAGCACCGGTCCGCGCGGTCCCGAGCGTCGTCCCTTGCCATGCACGATGCGTACGCAGGTCTGTCCCTGGTGCAAGGCGTCCTTGATGAATTCGGCCAGCGCAGCGCGTGCCTGAATGGCGGTCATGCCATGCAGATCCATTTCCGCGGCCACTGCATATTCGCCGCGACGTAATCGCTGCAATATCCGCTGCGGCACGTGGTCGCGACGAAAGTTGAGTTCGTCGCCGGTTTCAAGCAGGGCAGGATCGCCGACCGGCAGCAGCGATTCGCGCAATACCTGCTGCTGATCGGCGCGCGTGAAACGCGCGCTGGCGCGGGGTTTGGGCGAGGTTACCGGTGAGGGCGTCGCTGCCGGACGCGGCTGTACGTCACACACGGCGTTGCGAAACAATTCGGCTTCATGTGCTGGCAGCTTGGTCACGACCAGAGGCCCATCGGTGCATGAGGATTCGCCTCGATTGAAGTATAGTTGTCCGGCCTTTGCAAGCGGAGGCACGTAATAACGATGCATAGAAAACGATATAGCAACTATCTGGCAACCCACTGACTCAATTCGCGGAATTCCCTTGAAGATTCTCATCAGCAATGACGATGGCTATCGAGCCGAAGGTTTGCAGCATCTGGTCGAGGCAATCAAGTCGCTGGCCGACGTGACGGTGGTGGCGCCGGAACGCAACCGCAGCGGTGCCAGCAACTCCCTGACACTCGATGTGCCCTTGCGAGTGACGTGTTACGACGAGAATCGCTACTACATCAACGGTACGCCGACCGATTGCGTGCACATGGCGATCTCCGGTCTGTTCGAACAGGACCACGACATGGTGGTATCCGGCATCAATGACGGCGCCAACCTCGGCGATGACACGCTGTATTCCGGTACGGTGGCTGCGGCAGTGGAAGGGCGTTTTCTCGGTTTGCCTGCCGTGGCGATTTCACTGGTCAACCAGGGCGGCAATCACTTCGCCACGGCGGCACGCGTGGCGGCGGAGCTGGTGATGCGCTTGCAGCGTGCGCCGCTGGGTGCGGCCACCATCCTCAATGTCAATGTGCCGGACCTGCCTTATGAACAGCTCAAGGGCACACAGGTCACGCGCCTCGGTTTCCGGCATCGTTCCGAACCCGTCGTACGCAGTCTGGATCCCAAGGGCAACGAAGTGTTCTGGATCGGTCCTGCCGGCAGTGGCGAGGATGCCGGACCGGGTACTGACTTTCATGCCATCGCCCATGGCTACGTCTCGATCACGCCGTTGCAGATCGATCTGACCCGGCACGCCATGCTGGATGATTTGCGCGACTGGCTGGCGGGCCGCGCATGAATTCCGCCCAGATAAAAAATGGTATTGGCATGACTTCGGCGCGCACCCGTGAACGTCTGGTGCAGTTGCTGCGCGACCAGCGCATCCGCAATGAAGCCGTGCTGGAACAGATTCGCCGCGTGCCGCGACACTTGTTTGTCGATGAAGCGCTGGCGACACGCGCCTATGAAAATACTGCCTTGCCGATCGGACTGGGGCAGACCATTTCGCAGCCCTTCATCGTGGCGCGCATGACCGAAGCGCTGTTTGAAGGGGCTGAGCCGCGCAAGGTGCTGGAGATCGGCACAGGCTGCGGTTATCAAACGGCGGTGCTGTCGCCACTGGTGAAATTTCTCTACAGCGTCGAGCGCATCAAGGCCTTGCAGGATCGCGCCAAGCAGACCCTGGCGCAACTGGGGCTGCGCAATGTCTATTTCCGGCACGGCGATGGCTTTCAGGGCTGGGCGGGACATGCGCCTTACGATGCCGTCCTCTGCGCGGCGGCGCCGATGGAGATTCCACAGGCATTGCTCAAGCAACTGGGACCCAATGGTCGTTTGATCATTCCGGTGGGGCCCGATGGCCGGCAGGAACTCATTCGCATTACGCGCCGTGTCGATGCACGCAGCGAAGAGTTTGTGACCGAGCGTCTGGGACTGGTGGCGTTCGTCCCTCTGGTCAAAGGATTGCGTTGAGGTGTGGCAGCGGCTGCGTGTGCTGTGGGTCAGTCTGCTGTTGCTGCTGACAGCCTGCGGCACGCAACCGGTGGCGACAGGCACCTATACCGTCAAGGCCGGCGACACGCTGTATTCCATTGCCCGGCGCCACAATGTGGAATTGCGGGAACTGGTCCGGCTGAACGGCATTGGCAACGATTACCGTATTTATCCAGGTCAGGTATTGCGCCTGTCCAAAACCACCGCCATGCCGGGATCGCTTTCTCCGGGGCAAGTCATCCAGGGCACCCGGGCGGTAACGGCGCCGGTCAGCAATATCAAATGGAACTGGCCGGCTTCAAGTTCCAGCTATGCAGCCACCACGCGACCCAATGGCGGCGTGGGGTTGGTAATCAATGGTCAGGCCGGACAGGACGTCCGCGCAGCCGCCGCAGGGCGTGTGGTTTATACCGGCAGTGGTCTGCTGGGTTATGGGCAATTGGTGATCATCAAGCACGATGAAGTATTTCTCAGCGCCTATGGGCATCTGCAATCAGTGCTGGTCAACGAAGGGCAATGGTTGACAGCCGGCCAATCCATTGCCGCCATGGGCAATGGTCCTGATGGCGCACCGATGCTGTATTTCGAGATACGGGTCAATGGTCAACCCACCGATCCATTGCCGCTGCTGCCGGGCCGGTGAATAAAACGTTAAAAAAATGTCATGAAGCCGTTGCAACAACAAACATGTTTGTGCACTATGCGCAACCACTTGCCGTGGACAAATGGCGACATGCCTTGCCGGATGCAGGGCCACCGAGAGAAGACGCGAGTATGGAGGGGGATTCGAGGCACAGTGCGAATAAGAACAAGAGCAGAAGAATAACAAGAATTGCCGTGGCCTGGCTTTAGCGTATGGCGGCGGATTGTTCGAACGACTTCATTGCTTCGCGTCTTCTCTCGGTGGTCTTGAATCCATCTTTCCTGCCGTACCACATCAAACATCCAACAGCAAGGCGGCGACCACCCGGCGATCTTCGCTTAGCAGCACATTGAAAGTGCGGCAGGCTGCGCCCAGATCCATCACTTCAAAGCCAATTTCCCGGGCCAGAAATGCTGCATGAATGGCTGCAGCCGGAAACTGCTGGCGCATGCCGGTACCCAGAATCACGATCTCCGGCTTGAGTGCAAAGATGGGTTGTAAATCGTCGAGCGTCAGGCTGTCCACGCTGCGCGCCGACCATTCGGCCATGATCTGTTCGGGAGCGATCAGGCAATGACTGCGGATGATCCGCTCGGCAAGACGAACCTCGCCTGCTTCATAAGCCCGGATGAAGTTCTGGCTGCGGGAAGCAAGCGTCAATTTCATGGTGTGTTGCGTTTCATCGTGGACAGCGTGCCGCTACGATAGCGGTATCTGTGTGGCTGCTCAATTTGCAGTGCAGCGATTGTTCCATTGATGAGCTGAATGAGCCGAATCAAACATCTGCAACTGATCTTGCCGCAAGCGCTTGCGCAGTTGCGTACGCCCGATGGCGCCCCGCAGCAGAGCCCGGTGCTGCTGGACTGGTTGCAGCAGGGCGAGCGGCAGCGCCTGTGGATGCCGGACGAGCTATATCAGGCGCGACTCGATCCCTGGCAGCATTCCCTGTTGCAGGCATTACCGGCCGAATTGCGCGAGCACGGCTTGAGCAGTGCCGCCCTGAGCTGGCGCGGCGAGGGCGGTGAATGGAGCAAAGGCAGTTGCTTGCATGTGGAGCCGGTGCATTTGCAGGCCGGACTCGACGATCTGCGTCTGGTCTGGCCGCCTGTGCCGACTCCGGAAGAAGAGGCGCAACTGCTGGCCAGCTTGCAGCCCTTGATGACACTGGCCGGCTTCGATTTGCAAGCCTCGCCCGGCGGGCGGCCGGGAGCCTGGTATCTGCATACACAACGTGCTTTGTTGCTGACCACTTATTCGCCACGCAGCGGTTACGCGAGTCGGCTATATGACATCATGCCGCAGGGTGACGACAGCGCCGAGCTGCGACGCCTGATGACCGAAGCACAGATGCTGTTGCATGATCATCCGGTCAATCGACGCCGTGAACAGCGCGGCGTTCCAGGCCTGAACGCACTGTGGTTCTGGGGCGCCGCGCCGCTGGAACTGGTCACGCAATCCACCACCTTGCGAGTGCTCGGCAATGAGCCTTATGTACAGGGTTTGTGCGAGCATTTGCATCTGACCTGCTGGCCGCTGCCGCCCGATGCACGTGCGTTGCTCGATGTTGATGCCGGCCGGCAATTGCTGGTGTTGCCCACTGAATCCCTGGCCGTGCTGGATACCCAATGGTTTCAGCCGCTGCAAACAGCGACACGGCGAGGCGCGATCGAGCAACTGGACATTCATCTCGATCATTGGCGCGTGCGCTTGCAGGGTGGCCGCTGGCGGCAGTGGCGACGGCGGCTGACCCGTCGGCCACGCGATATGGCAGAAATGCTGGCCTAGCCCGACAACAATCCATCCATGATTCCGACTCTTCCCTCTGGGGTTACCGCTTGAGTAAACGCATCATCCGCCGCCGTTCCCTGCCTGATGGCGTGCGCCACGATCTGCATGATTCGCCGTTGTTGTCACGCTTGTATGCCCTGCGTGGCGTGACCAGCGCACGGGAACTCGATCATTCACTGGAGCGCATGATCCCGATACGTGAACTCGGCGGCATTGATGCTGCGGTGGAACTGTTGCTGACGCATTACGCCCGACAGAGCCATATCGTCATCATCGGTGACTTCGATACCGACGGCGCGACCAGCACGGCGTTGGTGGTGCGGCAACTGCGCCGCCTGGGATTCCGGCACGTCGATTTTCTGGTGCCGAACCGTTTCCAGTTCGGTTATGGCCTGACGCCGGAAATTGTTGCGCTGGCGGCCGTAAATAAACCCGACCTGATCATCACCGTTGATAACGGCATTTCGAGTGTGGCTGGCGTCGCTGCTGCGAATGCATTGGGCATTCCAGTGCTGGTCACCGATCATCACCTGGCCGGCAATGAGCTGCCTGATGCAGCGGCTATTGTGAATCCGAATGTGCCGGGCAATGCTTTCCCCAGCAAGGCACTGGCGGGTGTCGGCGTGGCTTTTTATTTGATGGCTGCATTGACGCGCGCCATGACGCAACAGGGACTGCTGTCAGCAGACATCGCGTCAGTTGCGCAATTGCTGGATCTGGTCGCTCTGGGCACGGTGGCCGATGTGGTGCCCTTGGATGCCAATAATCGCATTCTGGTGGCGCAGGGCATGAAGCGTATTCGCGCCGGTCGCTGTGTGCCCGGCATTCGCGCCATGCTCGAAGCAGCCAACAAACGCATCGAAGCCTGCGTGGCAGCCGATTTGGGGTTTCAGGTCGGGCCGCGTCTGAACGCAGCCGGGCGTCTGGACGACATGAGTCTGGGCATTCAATGCCTGCTGACCGACGACATCACCGCGGCGCGCGCCATCGCCGCGCAACTGACGCAGATGAATCTGGATCGTCGCGACATCGAGCAACAGATGCAGGCGGAAGCGCTGGCTGCACTGGAACAAATGCAGCTGGATGCCGAGAAGCTGCCGCTCGGGCTGTGCCTGTATGAAGAACACTGGCATCAGGGCGTGGTGGGGCTGGTCGCCTCACGGGTGAAGGATCGCGTGCATCGTCCGGTGATCGCCATGGCGCGCGCCGATGCCGGCATCTTGAAAGGGTCGGCACGTTCGATTCCCGGCGTGCACATCCGCGATGTGCTGGATGCGGTGGCGGTGCATCATCCCAGCCTGATCGACAAATTCGGCGGCCATGCCATGGCGGCGGGTCTGTCCATTGCGGCGGACCGGCTGGATGATTTTCGTGTCGCATTCGATGTTGAAGTGAATCGCTGGATGACACACGACGATGCCATTGGCGTGGTGCTCAGCGATGGCGAGCTCAAGATCAGCGAATTCACTTTGCAGACTGCCCGGCAGCTGCGCGAATCCGGTCCCTGGGGGCAGGGCTTTGCCGAACCCCTGTTCGACGGCCAGTTCCGTGTGCTGGAGGCGCGTGTGCTGGGCGAGCGGCATCTCAAACTCAAGGTCGATGTCGGCGGCGAAGCCTGCGAAGCGATTGCGTTCAGGCACTTCGATCATGACGATGCACCGCAGGTGCAGATTGGCGATCAAGTACATCTGGCCTACCGGGTGGATGTGAACGAGTTTCGCGGTGATGAACGGCTGCAGCTGATAGTGGAATATCTGGAGCGGGCGTAAGGATTACCGGCCGCCGAAATTGTGGAGATCAAGGACTTCCAGGGTTATGCTTCGTTCATCTCGGCGTTGAAATGTTGTCCATGACTGCCATCCAGGAAGCACAAAAAGCGGGTTTTGATCTGAGTCTGGTAGACGAAAGTCTTCGCTGCTCATACGAACAGCGTGCGCGCCAGCATCAAGAGGCGCTGGAGTTGGCGCTGGCACTGGAACGAATAGGAAAACAGCTCCGTGACCGAGCTCAATCGTCTGCTGCAACGCCGGTGCGACGCTGAAGTCGATTTCGTGATCGTCGGCGGCTTGGCGTAGGCGACTACGAACGTGTGCGTGCTGCTTCCATTGAAGTTGACTTATTTGGGCAACACGTGCGCGTTATCAGTATTGATGACCTGATTAAAGCCAAAGAAGCGCTGGGTCGGGAAAAGGACTGGCTGGCCGTCAAGGAACTGCGGGCGATCATCGAGAAGAATCAGCCGGAATAGCTACTGTGGAGTTTCCAGCCCGGCAAGGGTCTGACCGATGGCAATGCAAACTGCTATCCTTGCACGCCTTTTCCTGTCTGAGTCCCAAACGATGGAAGTCAACCTGATCCGCCGCAGCATTGAAGACCTGACCGAACGCAGCACTGCGTTACGGGGGTTTCTTTGAATACGATAACAAGGCCGAGCGCCTGACTGAAGTCAGCCGCGAACTCGAAGATCCCAAAATCTGGGATACGCCTGAACAGGCCCAGGAACTGGGCCGGGAACGCGCCAAGCTGGAACAGACCGTCGGCACGCTGGATCGCATCCGGGCGGCGCTGGCCGATGCCACTGAACTGCTGGACATGGCCGTGGAAGAAAGCGACGAGGGCACCGTCGCCGAAGTCGAGCGCGATGTCGCTGCGGTGGAACGCGATGTCAAGAATCTGGAATTCCGCCGCATGTTTCCGGGCCAGATGGATTCGCACAATGCCTATCTGGACATCCAGGCCGGTGCCGGCGGCACCGAGGCGCAGGACTGGGCGAACATGCTGATGCGCATGTATCTGCGCTGGGGCGACGCCCATGGTTTCAAGACGGAAGTGATCGACGCCAACGGTGGCGAAGTGGCAGGCATCAAGAGCTGCACCCTCAGCTTCGAAGGCGATTACGCCTATGGCTGGCTGCGCACCGAGATCGGCGTGCATCGTCTGGTGCGCAAGTCGCCGTTCGATTCCAATGCGCGGCGGCATACTTCGTTTGCCTCGGTATTCGTCTCGCCGGAAATCGACGACGACATCGACATCGCCATCAATCCGGCCGACCTCAAGACTGACGTGTATCGTTCCAGCGGCGCCGGCGGTCAGCACGTGAACAAGACCGAGTCCGCAGTGCGGATCACTCACATGCCATCGGGCATTGTGGTGGCGTGTCAGGCTGAGCGTTCGCAGCACAAGAATCGTGACAAGGCGATGAAGATGCTGAAAGCCAAGTTGTATGAACTGGAAATCAACAAGCGCAATGCCGCCGCGCAAGTGCTGGAAGATTCCAAGTCCGACGTGAGCTGGGGCAACCAGATCCGCTCGTATGTGCTGGATCAGTCACGCATCAAGGATCTGCGCACCGGCGTGGAAGTGGGCAATACCACCGCCGTGCTGGACGGCGATCTGGACCAGTTTCTGGAAGCGAGCCTGAAGCAGGGATTGTAATGACCTGCGCGGGGACGTGATTCATCGCGCCCGTTATGATGCAGCAAGAAGGGTGCAATGAATGGCACCCCTACGATAAGACACGACGAGATTGAACATGACCGACACACCGCAAGAACAACCGATCGACGAAAATCATCTCATTGCCGAACGTCGCGCCAAGCTTGCCAAACTGCGCGAATCAGGCCAGGCGTTCCCCAATGATTTTCGCCGCGATGCACTCGCGGATGATTTGTTCACGCTGTATGGCGAACGTGATCCGGCGTGGTTCGAGGCGCATGGCAGCATCGCCGTGAAAGTCAGCGGCCGCATGCTGGCCAAGCGCGTCATGGGCAAAGCCAGCTTCGCCAAGATTCAGGATCACAGCGGCCAGATTCAGCTGTTCCTGCAACAGGCGGCATTGGGTGAAGTCTATGACGCCTTCAAGGGTTGGGACATCGGCGACATCGTCGCAGCCGAGGGCATGCTGTTCAAGACCAAGACCGGCGAACTGTCGGTGAAGGTGACTACGCTGCGTCTGCTGGTGAAGTCCTTGCGGCCGCTGCCGGACAAGTGGCATGGCCTGTCCGATCATGAAACCCGTTATCGCCAGCGTTATGTGGACCTGATCATCAATGCTGACAGCCGCGCAGTGTTTGCGACCCGCACGCGTATCATCAAGTATCTGCGCAGCTTCCTCGACTCCATGGATTTCATGGAAGTGGAAACGCCCATGCTACAGGTCATTCCCGGCGGCGCCACGGCGCGACCGTTTGTCACGCATCACAATGCGCTGGACATGCAGATGTACCTGCGCATCGCGCCGGAGCTGTATCTGAAGCGTCTGATCGTCGGCGGCTTCGAGCGGGTGTACGAAATCAATCGCAGCTTTCGCAACGAAGGTCTGTCAACGCGCCATAACCCCGAGTTCACCATGGTCGAGCTGTATCAGGCCTATGCGGATTTCCGCGACCTGATGGACATGGTGGAGCGTCTGTTCCATGGTCTGTGCGACACCATCGTCGGTACGCGCAATATCGAATGGGAAGGCCAGTCGCTGGACATCTCGCAGCCCTTCCGGCGGGTGACCGTGGAAGACATCATTGTGCATTTCAATCCGGGTATCGAGCGCGAACGTCTGCGTGAGGTGGCTTACCTGCGCAAGTGGTGTGACAAGCTGCAATTGCCGTACAAGGAAGGCGACGGCGCCGGCAAGTTGCAGATCGAAATTTTCGAGAAGACCGGCGAGCATCGCCTGCTGCAACCGACCTTCGTCTACAGCTATCCGGCGGAAGTATCGCCGCTGGCCAGACGCAACGATGCCGATCCGTTCATCACCGATCGTTTTGAATTCTTCGTCTGCGGCCGCGAACTGGCCAACGGCTTTTCTGAATTGAACGATGCCGAAGACCAAGCGCAGCGCTTCCATGAACAGGTGGCGCGCAAGACCGATGGCGACGACGAGGCCATGTTCTACGATGCCGATTACATTCGCGCGCTGGAATACGGCATGCCACCCACCGCAGGGCTGGGCATTGGCATCGATCGTCTGGTGATGCTGCTGACCAATTCCAGTTCGATTCGCGATGTGCTGCTGTTCCCGCACATGCGTCCGGAAACCTGAACGCGATTACTGGCTTTCACAATAAAAAAACGCCGCGCCATTGTCATGTGACGCGGCGTTTTCATTGGCAGTCGATTACTTCAGTTTATTCTTGATGGCCTCGGCGCCGGCCAGCGCACAGGCTTCGTCCTGTTCGCTCTTGGCGCCGCTGACCGCAATCATGCCCACTAGCTCATCCGACACCATTAGTGGCACCGCCCCCGGCATGGCCATCCAGTCCTTGTTGGCGGCAATGCGCTCAGCCAGTGTCTGATCTTCCCTGGCTCGTGCGGCAACCTGCGATGTGGCCTGCTTGAACTCCTTGACGACGGCAATCTTGCGCAGGGCAAAGTTGACAAACTGACCAGATAGATCGTCGCCAACCAACGCCGTCTTGATGCCGCCAGCAGAGTCGGCCACTACCACCGCGACTTTGAGATTGTCTGTAACACATGCAGCCATGGCGGTTTGTGCCGCTTCCAGCGCAATATCCAGTGCCGGGCCACGCGCCGGTTGGGGTCTGGTGCGTGGCGGCGTGGCGCCGCCCGCAGGTGCTGCTGCCGGCGTCTGCGCCAGGCTGCTGCTACCCAGCAATAACAACAGGCTGCACAGAATAAAAGATGGCTGCGTTTTCATATGGTATCCCCTTGAGAGCATGTGTGGAAAAGGTCAGCTTTAATGGTGACGAAGCAGGACTAGTGAGCTTTGGGCTTGAACAGATAGTCATCACGGCTCGCCGAGCGCAGCTTGATGGTTCGACCTTGTTTGCCGTGTTTGATATCCAGCGTGATCATACTGCCGGCATTGCCTTGCGCCCATAGTGCGCGATAGAACTGCGGCAAGGTATGCACGGCCCGGCCGGCCACATGGGTGACGATGTCGCCATTGCGCAGCCGGGCTTCATGAGCCGGGCCGCGTTGCGCAACGCCGGCAATGACCAGTTGACCGTTCTGTTCAGTGGTGTACAAACCCAGCCATGGCCGTTCCGGTTGACGTGTTTTGCCGGTGGTCAGCAGGTCATCGAGAATGGGCGCCAGCAAATCGATGGGCACGAACAGGTTGGCATCGAACTGATCGCCGCTGACGTTCTCCTGGATCAGCAGCGAACCCAGACCGGCCAGCTTGCCCTGTGCATCGAGCAGGGCGGTGCCGCCCCATTGCGGATGCGGCGGCGCCACCAGCAGAGCCTCCTCCAGCAGATATTCCCAGTAACCGGCAAATTCGCGCTTGGCGATCAGCTTGCTGTTGATGGCATGGCGAATGCCGCCGTGACCGATGACGGTGACTTCACTGCCGATGGCCAGTTGCTTGCTGCTGCCCAGTTCCAGCGCCGGCGAGTCGAGCTCGCCCAGTGGCAGGATCAAACCGAAACCCGTGACTTGATCATGGGCAAGGGCATGACCGGGCAGTTCGCGGCCATCGTGAGTCGTCAGCCAGATGTGCTGCGCTTCGGCGATCAGATAGCCAATGGTCAGGATCACCTTGCGGCCTGCGGCGGCGATGACGATGCCGTTGCCAATGCGTTCGGTGCCGAGCGCCGCAGCGGTGAAGGCATCGGCAGGAATTTCACTGCGCACTCGCAATACGCTGCGCAAGGCCGCCTCCAGATCAAATGGCAGCAGGGCGGCCTGGGGTTGCAGGACGGGTGGAAAGGACCAGTTGCTACTGTCGTCGGTCATGTATCCCATGAGGTTTCGTTGAGAGATTGCAGCGTACCAGAGCCTGGTCCATGCCAGGCCTTTGCCATGGCTTCCTTGCCTGATCTTTGCATTTCTGGCGGCAGGCCCTAGGGATGCACGAGGAACCCCGTATCGACGCAAACTCTCCGTGGCAAAACAATCCGCACACTTCAGGACGCTTTCCAATACTGCAGCATGGCTGCTGTTGGAGAACTAACCGAAGGTGCGTGAACTGCGGCAACGTGTTGGCTGACTCGTTACTCGCGGGTACCTTTGGTCCTTACAGAGGCGCTTGGGCTTTGTTAGCCTTAGCGCCTCCTTTTTTTGTGCGGATTGAACACCATGCAAACACGTGCGCTGGGTAGCCAGGGAGTGCAACTGCCGGCCATCGGACTCGGATGCATGACGCTGATCGGCTGGTATGGCATCCGCAATGATGACGAAGCCAGAGCCACCGTTGCCGAAGCATTGGAACGCGGCATTGTCCATTTCGACACGGCATCGAGTTATCAGAATGGCGCCAATGAAGAATTTGTGGGCGAACTGCTGCGCGGCCGCCGTCAGCAGTTGTTCATCGCCAGCAAGTACGGCATCACGCGTAATGCCGAGGGTGGCCTGGTCATCGACAATCATCCGGATTCGCTGCGCCGCGCGGTGGACGCCAGCCTGCAGCGTCTGGGGATGGATTACATTGATCTGTATTACCTGCATCGTATCGACCCGCAGGTGCCGATTGAAGAATCGGTAGGCGCACTCAAGGCGCTGGTGCAGGCCGGCAAGCTGCGTCATATCGGCCTGTCGGAATGCAGTGTGGATACGCTGCGGCGGGCGCATGCCGTGCACCCGGTTACCGCTGTGCAATCGGAGTATTCATTGTGGACGCGCGATCCCGAGGCCGGCATTTTGCAGACTTGCCGTGAATTGGGCATAGGCTTTGTGGCCTACAGTCCGCTGGGTCGTGGTTTCCTCGCCGGCAATTTTGGCAGCCTCAGCGAGTTACCCGAGGACGACACCCGCCGAACCCATCCGCGTTTTGCTGCCGACAACGCAGCCCATAATCTCAAGCTGGTGGAGTTGATCAGGCATTTCGCGGCAGACAAGAGCGTCAGCCCGGCTCAGGTTGCCATTGCCTGGGTATTGGCGCAGGGGACCCATGTGCATGTCATTCCCGGCATGAAGACGCGTACTCATCTCAGGGACAATCTGGCTGCCATGAATCTCGATGTAACCGCCGCAGAATGGCGTGTATTGGCTGACCGGATTGTCGAGCTGGCTGCCTGTGGCGATCGGTATCCGCCTGCCATGCTGGCAGCGATCGGGCGTTGAACCCTGTTTGCAGTCAGCGGATTGTCAGCAGAAGGCCAAGGTTATTGCCAGTAATTTACTGTGGCTGGGGCTCTGGATAGCCGGTCTTGCGTGCCGCTTTCTGCTGCTGTTTTTGCTCGTTTTTTTTCTTCTGCGCCATCTCGCGCTGTTTCTTTTCCTGCTTGAAATTAGGTGTTTTGACCAATTGAACTCTCCAGTTAAAGTGATGACGGCGTCAGGCAGTGCAATGCCTCGCATGCCATGATGCCCGGTCAGTGTAATGCCTGATGGTCAATTTGGTTCGGGATTCTTGTCCATCTCTTCGAGCTGCGGGCATTACAAACAGGATGGACGCGAAAAAAGCGGGTAAATGGGGGTGTTGGCTAAAGATTTGTCCGTTTGGCCAACTTTTCATCGCAGTTGCGCTGCAAACCTGTATATTGCACTCCGTTCGTGAGATTTTACTTTGTCTTCCTGACTGTCCACGCTTGGTGGCAACCCAACTAGGCCGACAACGCCGAATCCTTCCCGATCCAGGAGACAGCGTGCGCTTTTCGCGCACCTATCGTGTTTTTGACCCGCTCCCGTGCTTCTAACCAGGCCGGTGAAGGTTTCTTTTAGAAGGTTTTTATGAGCAAGATTTATGTGGGCAATCTGCCCTTTACGGCCGACGAAGCCGCAGTTCGCGCCTTGTTTTCGCAACACGGCACGGTTGATTCGGTCAGCCTGATCAATGATCGCGAAACCGGCCGTCCTCGCGGTTTCGGCTTTGTTGAAATGCCCAGCGCCGACGCTGCGCGCGCCATTCAGAGTCTGAATGGTCAGGATATGGGCGGTCGTCCGTTGAAGGTCAACGAAGCCCAGGACAAGCCCAAGGGTGGCGGCGGCGGTTATGGTGGCGGCGGTCGTAGCGGTGGCGGCTATGGCGGTGGCGGCGGTCGCTGGTAAACCCAGGCGATCTGGCAGCCTGAAGTTTTCAGGCTGCTTTTGAAGATAAGGCGCGGACTTGATGAACCTAATCGGTTTGTCATGTTCGCGCTTTATTTTTTTCTGGAATCAAAAAGAGGTACTGTCGGCGCGTAAAAGCATATGAACCGGGAACCCGGCTTCCGGCTTGACTGGAGACGGTAAACACACCAGTCACCAAACCCTTGCTAACCTGATGCCGCTATTCAAAGCTATGGATCAGGAGCGGAGCAGTGGCAATCAAGCGCAGGCAATGGCAGGCGGGCACGGTGGTCGTGCTGGAGCATGTTTCCAAGGTGTTGCAGGGCAATCCGCTCGGCGATCCGCATGTGCGCAATCTGGCAGTCTGGTTGCCGCCTCAATACGACGATGGCGTTAAGGCAGGACGCGGCAAACGTTTTCCGATGCTGATGGATCTGGCAGGCTTTACCGGGTCAGGACTGGCGCACATCGGCTGGAAAAACTTCAGCGAAAACATTCCCGAGCGTGCTGCGCGGCTGGTCCATGAACGCAAAATGGCGCCGGCCATCATCGTCTTTCCGGATTGTTTTACGGCATTGGGTGGCAATCAGTACATCAATTCGTCGGCCATTGGTTCTTATGCCGATTATCTGCTCAAGGAAATCATTCCCTTTGTCGATCGCGAGTTCCGCACACTGGCAACCCGCGAGTCCCGAGCCTGTTTCGGTAAATCATCGGGCGGTTATGGCGCCATGATTCATGGCATGAAATACGCTTCCACCTGGGGGGCGATTGCCAATCATTCCGGCGACGCCTATTTCGATTACGTGTACTGGCATGACTGGCCCAATACGCTGAATGAACTTGCCAAACATCGCGCCAGGCCGCTGCATACCGGTCGTGTCGAAGTGCGCAAGCTGGAGCGGGACGCAGATCGCGGTCTGGATGATGGTCGTGTCCAACGGTTCTTGGAAAAAATCAGCAAGAAAGTAAAGCTGTCTGGCGCGGAAGTGCACGCCCTGATGAATCTCTGCATGGCCGCCAGTTACGACCCCGATCCCCGGGCACCCAATGGATTTCGGCTGCCTTTCAATCTGGACACCGGTGAGGTTATTCCTGCGCGCTGGCAGGCATGGCAACGGCATGACCCCATCAATCTGGTTGCCCGGTATCGCAGCAATCTGCGATCACTGCGAGGCATCTATATGGATTGTGGCTGGCGCGATCAGTACCACATCCACTACGGCACCCGCATTCTGTCGAAGCGCTTGCAGGCGGCAGGCATTCCTCATCGCTATGAAGAGTTCGACGACACACACTCGGATATCGATTACCGCCTGGATCATTCCCTGCCGTTTTTGACGCGCGCGTTGCAGTTGCGGTAGTAATAAACAGATATATAAAAAATATGTAATTAACTGAATATACTTGTTTTTATGTCAGTCATACCATTTAAGGCATGTGGTCTTGTCACGCTCACGACAGATTTTGGTCTGAGCGATCCCTATGTCGGCATCATGAAAGGTGCGATTCTGGTGCGTCATCCATCGGTACGGCTGGTGGATCTGACGCATCAGACGCCGGTATTTCAACCTGAAGTGGCGGGCTTCTGGCTGGCGCGTTCATGGCAATACTTCCCGACGGGCACTGTCCATCTGGCGGTGGTCGATCCGGGGGTGGGCACCGAGCGCGCCATGCGGCTGTTGTTTCTCGCTGGACAGTTGTTTATCGCTCCTGACAATGGACTGCTGGACCCGGTATTCCGGTCGGCTCCCGCTGGGCATTGGCGGGTCTTCAGGGTGGAAGATCTGGTGCATTTATCATTGACGCCCAGTATGACTTTTCATGGTAGAGACATATTCGCTCCCTTAGTGGCTGAAATTACAGCAAATAGACAGTCGCCTGAGATGTTGGGGAAAGCGCTCGAAACTATGCCTGCGCCGGTAATTCAGGAAACAGGGGCAGGTCAAATCATCTATGCGGATCACTACGGCAATCTGATTACGGATGTCGCTGCAGATTGTCTGACCCTGTTCAGGCAGCCCGTACTGCAGTTTCGCGACCAGCAGTTCCATATCCGCGCCAGTTATGGCTTTGCGGCGCATGGTGAGCTGTTGGGGCTGGTCAATTCCTGGGGTACGTTAGAAATCGCCCGGGCGCATGGTAATGCCCAACGGTGCCTGCAGGCCGAACCAGGCGAAGTGGTGCGGGTGGTGGAGGCGGCCCGTGGAGCGGGCTGACTCATGAGGTGCCGGAAAATGTTCATTCCGCTACAGCCATTGAAAACCGCGCGACATCGTATATAGTCCGCGGGCTTCAAGGCGAACCCGGCACTTGAAGTAACTGATTTTAGGCTGATTTCCGGGGATATTTCAGGAACACCAGCGTGGAAAGAGACGGCGACCACTTCGATATCGACGATGAATTTGTCGCGTCCAGTGACGACGAAACAGACTATGACCGCTTGATGGAGCGTGCCGAGCGTCGCGCGCGCGCTGTAAATCCTACGGTGAAGAAAGGCAAGGCGGCGTGGAGCAAGCTGGAGGATGTGCTTGCAGAGAAACGCCTCCAGAAACAATTGCAGGACTTCGACGAAGACGCCTGACCCTCGTTGCCGTACTACCTCCAGCATTCATGATGCTGGCTACAGATTCCAACACGGGGCCACAGCTGGGCATGTGAGTCCCGTTTTTATTTGCACACGACAAAGCACCGCTCATAACAGGTCTTGCAGATGAATAAGCCAAGCAAGTCAATGAACCCTGCTGCCAGCGCAGCGTCCTCAGCCAATGCCTGGGTGGTGTTGAAGTTTGGCGGCACCAGCGTTTCCTCGGTGAACAACTGGTGCAATATCGCCAGTATCGTCAAAGCGCGTCTGGCCGAAGGACTCCAACCTGTTGTAGTGCATTCGGCAGTTTCCAAGATCACTGACAGCCTTGAACAGTTGCTGGCCAAGGCGCTGACAGGAGGCTGGGAAACAGCACTGGATGCCATCATCACCCGGCATCGCGATCTGGCCCGCGATCTCGGCATTGCCACCAGTGCCGAACTGGAAGATCAATTCATTCGCCTGCGCCAGATCGCTGCGGGTGTCGCACTGGTCGGTGAGATCAGCGAACGCCTGCGCGCACGGGTCATGGCGCAGGGCGAATTGATGGCCACCCGTCTCGGCGCTGCCTTTCTTGCGTCGCAGGGACTGGATGTGCAATGGATTGATGCACGCACCGTACTCAAGTCAGTCGTGCTCAAGAACGCCAGCACGCGCGCCAGTTATCTGTCGGCGACCTGTCAGTTTGAGGCGGATGCAGCGCTGCAATCGCAGTGGTCCAAGCCTGGTCGCGTGTATATCACTCAGGGCTTCATTGCCAGTGACGATGCCGGCGACACGGTATTGCTGGGACGCGGGGGTTCCGATACTTCGGGCAGCTACTTTGCCGCCAAGCTGCAGGCGCGTCGCCTGGAAATCTGGACCGATGTGCCGGGCATGTTCAGCGCCAATCCCCGTTCCATTCCTTCGGCACGTCTGCTGCGGGCGCTGGAATACGATGAAGCGCAGGAGATCGCCAGCGCCGGCGCCAAGGTGCTGCATCCGCGCTGCATCATGCCGGTCAAGCACCATGGCATTCCCTTGCATGTGTTTGCCACCCAGACCCCCGATCTTGAAGGCACGGTCATTACTGCGCATGGCGGCGATGGCGGTGCGCACGTCAAGGCCGTGACCGTGAAGAACGGCATCACCCTGGTATCCATGGATACCGTTGGCATGTGGCATTCGGTCGGCTTCCTGGCCGATGCCTTCCAGGTGTTCAAACAGCACGGCATGTCAGTGGATCTGGTATCGACATCGGAAACCAATGTCACGGTTTCACTGGACCCGGCCGCGAATACCTTGACGCAGGAAGCCGTCGATGCGCTCGTGGCCGACCTGGCGCAATTGTGTCGAGTTGAGGTGATCGGACCCTGCGCGGCCGTCAGCCTGGTTGGCAAGAGCATTCGCGCCATCCTGCACAAGCTGGGCGAAGCGCTGGAGCTGTTTGAAGAACAGAAGATCTATCTGGTCACGCAGGCAGCCAATGACCTGAATCTGACTTTCGTGCTGGATGAAGAGCAGGGCGATCGTCTGGTATCGCGCCTGCATCAAATCACCATCAGCGATTCGCCGGACAGCCATATCCTGGGACCCACCTGGGAACAGCTTTATGGTTCCAAGGAAAAGCAGGCTGGCAATGCAACTGCCTGGTGGCATGACAAGCAGCCTGCGTTGCTGCAGATCGCCAACGAACATGGCGCAGCCTATGTCTATGATCGCGCCACCTTGCAGCGCCAGGCGCGTGCGATGAAAAGCATCGCCAGCGTCGATCAAGTGTTCTTCGCAATGAAGGCCAATCCGCATCCGGAAGTATTGAAGCTGCTCACCGCCGAGGGCCTTGGTCTTGAGTGCGTGTCGCGCGGCGAACTTGAACATGTATTCGACACGCTGCCCAGTATGGATCGCAAGCGCGTGTTGTTTACGCCCAATTTTGCACCGCGTGCCGAATATGAATTCGCGTTGCAACAAGGCGTGTGGGTGACGCTGGACAATCTGTATCTATTGCAGGCCTGGCCGGAATTATTCAAGGGCAGGGAAGTGTTGCTGCGTGTGGATACCGGTTATGGCCGGGGTCACCACCACCATGTGCGTACTGCGGGCACTCATTCCAAGTTCGGCATTCCCCTGTCGGATTTCGATGAGCTGATGCAGATGATCAAGCAGCATGATGTGCGTGTAGTGGGTCTGCAGGCGCATACCGGCAGCGGCGTATTCAATGTTGATAACTGGCGTGAGGTGGCTGATGTGCTGGCCGGTTTGGCGCCGCGATTCAATGATCTGCGGATTCTGGATATTGGCGGTGGGCTGGGCGTGCCGGAGAAGCTGGGTCAACCCGGCTTCGATATTGCTGCTCTGTCACGGATGTTGTCCGAATTCAAGAACAAGCATGCGGGCATCCAACTTTGGATGGAGCCGGGTCGCTACCTGGTGGCCGAAGCCGGTGTATTGCTGGCCAAGGTCACCCAGCGCAAAGGCAAGGGCGATGTTCAATATATCGGCATCACCACTGGCATGAACTCGCTGATCCGTCCGGCTTTATATGGCGCGCATCACGACATTTTCAATCTGAGTCGCCTTAACGAAGCGGCAACCCAGACCGTGAATGTGGTGGGTCCCATCTGTGAATCGGGCGATTTGCTGGGTTCGGATCGACTGTTGCCACCCACACACGAGGGCGATGTGATCCTGATCGGCACTGCCGGCGCTTATGGGCATGCCATGAGCTCGCACTACAACCTGCGCGATCCGGCAGCAGAATTTCTGGTTTGATGCTGCCGGAATTGATGCGGCAGCTTTTTCAATAGGTCCCGATTTATTCGGCGAGTCATTGTTCAAGAGCGGTTTTAGTCGAACAGGCTTTCAGGACAAGTGCAGTAAAAGCAGCTCCCCATTAAGACTGCCGATTGCATTTGCAGGATACTTTATGCCAAATTGACCTCCGTCAATGCCGTCTGCTTCTTACTGGAGGCAAAATGAATAAAGATAAAGATGATGGCAGGGATGCGACTCCTCTAACCGGGGCATTCATCGCATGCAGGAATTCTCTTGCTCGTTACGTGGCCACCTTCTTTGTGGGGCGCGAAGATATCGAGGATACAGTTCAGGAGACCTATCTCAGGACCCTGATGGCGGAGGAAAATACGGAAATTCAATCCCCCAAGGCATTTCTCTTCAGGGTGGCGCGCAACATTGCCTTGAACAGGAAAAAGAAACAAAGAAAAAAATTCGAGGAAGCAGTAGGGAATGTGGATGAGTTGATTACCGTAGATGATGCACCCAGTCCGCTTGATAAATTTTACAGCTAGGAAAAAATGCGCGCCTTCTGCAAGGCGCTCGATGCCTTGCCGCCACAGTGCCGTAAGGTTTTTATCATGCAGCGCATGCAGGGGCTCTCATATCAGGAAATTGCCACGCGACTTGGCTGCTCTCCTCGAACGATAGAGAAGCATCTTGAAAAGGCGCTGCAACGATGTGCAGAGCATCTGGTTGCGAATGGGTTTTATGACCATCAAACTGATGCCGCGGATGGAGCCGACAAAGTGGAAAGTCTGGAGCATCATCGAAAACGCTTGAACAAGCGGACCGCAAAGTACCAGTCCTGCAAATGAAAACACGGAAAGCAATAATGGAAGAGGCATCGGCGTGGGTTATAAAGCTCAATGCCGGCAAGGTTGCGCGTGACGATATTTTCGCTTTTGATGACTGGCTAAACGAAGATGAAGCACACCGGCAGGCTTTCAGGAAAATGGCGCGTGCCTGGCATGATGCCGGCACGCTGTTTGATCTGTATGGCAAACCGGTCAAGGAGCCATTATCCATTCGCCGCATTTCTGCCGCCTGGGCGCAATTGAACCCGATAAGAACCCGGATCGCAGCCATGACGGCTTTGGTTGCCATCCTGATTGTTGGATGGTTTCTTTCGGTCTCTTTATTGCCCCATGCTGACCCTGCTTTCGAGCAGATGGCGGCGCGCACCCAGGTGGGCGAGAGAAAAACGATTGATCTGACGGACGGCTCGACCGTTCAATTGAATACCGACACCGAAGTGGAAGTCGTTTATACGAATGCTGAGCGTAAAGTCAGGCTTCTGAAAGGAGAGGCCCATTTCAAAGTTGCGAAGAACGCACAACGACCATTTCGTGTTTATGTGGGCAATGGCGCCGTTGAGGCAGTGGGTACGGCTTTCACCGTGTATCTCAATAATAAAGGAACTACGGAAGTCACTGTGACGGAGGGGGAAGTAAAACTTACCCGCATTTTGCCGGCACGGCTGGCGGATCGAGTAGGCGGGACTGGGTCGGAAAAGACAATTGCGTCAGTCAGCGCTGGTCGCGATGCCGTTTTTGGCGAAGATCTGATTTCCGTCGAAGCGATAGATAAAGAGGATTTGACGAAAAAGCTGTCCTGGCGGAACGGAAAATTACTATTTAATGGCGACACCCTGGAAACAGCCGTCCATGAGTTCAGGCGCTATACGCAGGCCGATATCGTCATCCTGGATCAGGAAATCAAGGACACGCGCATCGTGGGCTATTTCAGCGCCGACGATGTCCAGAAGTTTCTCCATACCCTCGAAACGTCCTTTGATATCGGCGTCAGGTTCATCGACGATAACAAAGTCTATCTGTATCACAAAGACAAGCAAGGCTAGATATTCCCGCTCATTATCCTGCCGGAATCTGCCTTCATGCGAAACTGTCATTCCCGTCCGGGAAGCACCTACAAGCTGGCTTCCGGCCGCTTTCAAAATAATATCCAATCGAGTGGGTAATATTGCCTACATAATTGCCTTACTACTTAGCAGGCATGATGCGGGCCCAATGGGACCGAGAGCTACAGGTCGCGAATCACCTGCCAGAAGGAAATAACGATGGGGGGAAGGTTTCTGCTGCGAGCATTCTTGTGGGTCAGTTTGCTGGCTGTACCCGCCTGTGTGGCTGCAGCGGATTCAATATTCAAGTTTGATATTCCGCAGGCAGATGCCAGTGAAGCTTTGATGCGATTAGCGCAGCAGGCATCGACACCTCTTCTAGTTCCCTTCGATCTTGTCAAGGTCCGCCAGGCAAACCCCCTTCAAGGGGAATTCACGCTGAAGGAAGGACTGGACAAGTTGCTGGAAAACACCGGACTGGCCGCCACCATCGATGGCATGGGCGTCATCGTGGTAAGCCCTGTTCCGGAACCAACTGAAAAACTTCCAAGTGAGGGGAACATGAAAAACTTCAAGAAAAGGACGCTGTTGAACAGCGTGTCAGCCTTTGTTTTATCCATATTCGGAACGAGTACCTATGCCCAGGAGGGACAGCCAGTCAGCGGCAAAGAGAAGGCGGCCGTTCTGCAGGAAATTGTCGTTACTGCCCAGCGATACGAGCAAACGCTGCAAACCACGCCGGTTTCGGTGGTTGCCGTTGGTGGCAATGAGCTGGCTTCCATGGGATTGGACAGTTTGAAATCCTCCGAGGCCTTTCTGCCCAATGTCAGTATTGGCTCAAGCTTGGGTACGGGTACTGCCGTGGCCAATTTCTCCATTCGCGGCATTGGCGGCGCGGCTTCAGGCTTTATTACCCAGGACAGCTCCGTGGGTGTTTATGTGGACGACGTCTTGCTGGCGCATCCCAACGGCGCTTTTCTGGACATGATTGATGTGGATCGTCTGGAAGTGCTGCGTGGTCCGCAAGGCACTTTATTTGGACGCAACACCGCGGGTGGTGCCGTTCGTTACGTGTCGAAAAAGCCGACTGCGGATTTTGGCGGCAATGTTAAAGCGACCATCGGAACTTATAACCGCCGCGACCTGACCGGTACCGTGAATGTGCCTTTGTCAGACACTTTTTCCACTCGCGTGTCGTTCGCGAAAAAAGACCGTGATGGCTATATCTATCGTTTGATTGATGGTGTAAGTACAGGCGACGACCATGTGTCCGCTGTGCGCGGCCAGTTTCGTTGGCAGCCCACTGACAGATTGGATGTGAATTTATCGGCGGACAGTACCCGCACTAACGATCATGGTGTGGCAAAAACGGTTAGCGCCTATGTCCCCGCCGATGGCGATGTGGCCTCGCTGTTTAGCGCGACTCCGTCGGCCGGAGTTCTGGCGTTACGGGCGCTTACGTCACAGAACGTTCTTAATCTTGTAGGAGGGTCGTTCACGCCAGCGAATGCCGCGAACCTGAAGAATTTTGAGACCCATGATCGCTATACGGTCTATGGCGGCACTCCTGACCGCGATGAATATTCATCCAATGGTTTTGGCGCTTCGGTGCAGTATGAACTGGCCGATAACCTGACGTTGAAATCGTTGACTGGCTACAGCCATTCCAAGCAACATCTGCTGGCAGATACGGATCGCTCACCGGTGTTTATTCAGGCAAACGAGTTTTTTATCAATTCGGAATATTACACACAGGAGTTCCAACTGACCGGTCGTGCCTTTGAAGATCGTCTGAAATGGGTCGGTGGTGTGTTCTACTACCACGATAATTCATCGGACCATAGCCTGCGTATTTCGCCGCGCGATCCTATTGTCAATAACTTTGAAAACAAAGACCAAACAACCCAAAGCTATGCCGTTTTTGGCCAGGGCACGTTTAAGTTTACCAATGTGTTCAGCGCCACTGCCGGGGTACGCTGGAGCCGCGATGACAAGGATATCACTGTGAAACGTGGTGGCCGTAATGGCGGTCTACCGGTTTCCAATACAGATGATTGGTCGAGCGTCACGCCAAAACTCGGTCTGGAACAGCAATGGACGCCCGACTTCATGACCTATGTCTCGGCAGCCAAAGGCTTCAAGGCCGGTGGATTCGTCGATGTGGTGGTCGATACCCCCGGAATTCCCAATCATGGCATTTACCCTTTTTCACCTGAAAATCTGACGACGTATGAAGGGGGCTTTCGTTCGGAATTTCTCGACCACCGTATCCGTCTGAACGGAACTCTTTTCTATACCGACTACAAGGATATCCAGGTACTGCAAACCATTCAAAGTGTGGTGAACGGTGCTAACCAGATCTCCGTGGTTACCACCAATCTGGGTGTTGCCACCGTGAAAGGCGCTGAACTGGATGCAGTCGCGGCGGTTACGGATAAACTGACATTAAAAGCCAGCTTCGGTTACACCAAATCGAAGTTTGACAACAGCATTGCCGCAATCACTTTCAATCCTGTCAGCGGTATCAGTTCTTTCAATTCGACTGTACCGTTCCTGAGAAGCCCGGAATACTCTTATACCGTTGCGGCAACCTATGATCAGCCATTGGCCAATGACGCCGCACTGGTGATGGATGTCAGCTGGGGTTGGAAAGATTGGCAGCTCAGCTCGTCCACGCCCGGCAATGCCATTTACATGCCGAGTTATGGATTGTTGAACGGGCGTTTGGAATACCGGTCAGGCAAGAATTGGAGCCTTGCCGTGTTCGGAACCAACCTGCTCAACAAGTACTATATTGTTGGCGGTATAGATGCCTCGGGTCCGGCCAGCAAATTTACTTATGGCACAGGGCCGCATAACAACTTGTTTGGCTTTGACAACATTGATGTGGGCCGGCCGCGTGAGGCTGGAGTCGAGCTGGCTTACAAGTTCTGATCCATCTGAATGCAAAAACTTGCGAAAAATGATGGCCACTTGATTATGTGGTGAAAATATATGGTCAGTACCTATCTGCGCAACAGACGGGTACTGACCATTTTTTATGCATTGCACTGAAAATTGCATTCCCATTTTTCGAGAATGGCTTGAGAGTTTGCTTGCTTGTGCTGATTTCAACTTATTGATGCAGGAGGACATGATGCTTGGCTCGTTTCGACTGTTGATCGCGACACTGATGTTCCTTTCTCTCGGTGCACAGGCTCAACAGCCCAGTCCCGGCGACAGTCCACCAGCATTACCTGGTGAGAAAAGTGCGGCACCGCCCTACGGCATGCCCATCACTCTGGCGCAGGCAGAGAAAGCGATTGCTGCTGCCAAAGCGGAAGCTGCACGTTTAAAATTAAACGTTAACGTTATTGCAGTGGTAGATACCCATGGTGAAATGGTAGCGTTTGCCAAAATGGATGACGCAACGACCCACTCTGTCGGATATGCGCCGATTAAGGCACGGGGTGCTGCCAGATCACGCAGGGCTACATTTACGCCACCGCCAGAAAAAGCGGCTGCGCTCATCGCCATACCTGATTTTGTATCCATGCCTGGCGGTATCCCCATCGTAGTAGGTGGAAAAACCATTGGGGCAGTTGGCGTCAGCGGCGGCGAGGATATGGCCATCGCCAGGGCCGCCGTTATAGCATTGCAGTAAAATCAACTTGCAAGGCAGTGCTTTATCATTTCTGTCTGCGACGTTTGATCTCTTGATTTGGCGTGGTTGTATTCAGGTCCCATATCGGTGGTCATAGCTCAGGCAGGTATGGATTGTTTACGCCGCTGCGCACGCCAGTAACGATAACCCAGCAAAAACGCCGTAATGGCGGCATAGATCAGGGGCTCGGTCACGTCCTTCTTAACCTGCCAGTAAAAGTGCCATACGCCCAGCGGCACGATCACATAGATAAGCCGATGCAGTTTTTGCCAGCGTTTACCAAGGCGGCGCATCATCTTGTTGGTGGACGTTACAGCCAACGGTATGAGTAGCAGCAGTGCGGTAAAACCAATGGTGATATAAGGACGCTTGGCGATATCGGTCAGGATGCCACTCCAATACAGGCCTTGATCTAGTATCAACCATGTCAGGAAATGCAGCAGCACATAGGTAAAGCTAAATAGCCCGAGCATGCGCCGGAAGTTCAGCAACCATGGTTGGCCCAGCATGAATCGCAGCGGTGTCACTGCCAGTGTGATCACCAGAAAACGCAACGCCCACTCGCCCAGTTCGTGCAACAGGCGAGCGACCGGATCGGCGCCTAACGATACGCCGGCAATGCCAAAGGCACCTGCCGCCAGAAATAACAGTGGCAGCAGGCACAGAATAAAGACGATCGGCTTATAGACGCGTCGTACCGTGTTGGTTGAAGGCATGGGAATCCTTTAAAAATACTTCTTTAAATCCATGCCTTTGTACAGACCGGCGATTTGTTCTTCATAGCCATTGAACATCAGCGTTGGTTGGCGCGAGTTAAATAAACCAGCACTGGCGCCGATGCGCCGTTCGCGTGCCTGACTCCAGCGCGGATGATCCACGTTGGGATTCACGTTGGAATAAAAACCATATTCGCGCGACGCAGCAATGTTCCAACTGGTAGGTGGCTGCCTTTCAACAAAATTGATTTCCACAATTGACTTGATGCTCTTGAAACCATACTTCCAGGGCGTGACGAGACGCATGGGCGCGCCATTCTGATTGGGCAGCGTCTGGCCATAAAGCCCGACCGCCATGAAAGCCAATGGATGCATGGCTTCATCAATGCGCAAACCTTCCACATAGGGCCAGTCGAGAACGGTAAAACGCTGTCCGGGCATTTCGCTGGGCCGTAGCACGGTCTTGAAAGCCACGTACTTGGCCTTGGAGGTGGGTTTGAAGCGCACCAGCAAATCTTTCAGCGGAAAACCTACCCATGGAATCACCATTGACCAGGCTTCGACGCAACGAAAGCGATAAATGCGTTCTTCCCGGGCATGTGGTTTGAGGATGTCTTCCAGCGTGAAGTTGCCTTTTACTTCGCATGCGCCGCCGACTTTTACATTCCACGGAGCGGGTTTGAAATTGCCTGAATACTTGGCCGGATCGTCCTTGTCGGTGCCGAATTCATAAAAATTGTTGTAGGTGGTGATGTCTTCGTAGCTGTTGGGTTTCTCGGCGATGCTGAACTGTGCGTTCTGGTTGTAATTGAGTTTCTGTGTTGCCGCTGATGCAGGTCCCCAGACTGTCTGTGCAACCAGACCAGCGGCAACAGCGGCCTTGAGCAGGTCGCGGCGGTTCAGGTATGCCGATTCCGGTGTGATTTCCGAAGGCAAAATTTTCGCGCAATCTTCAGGTTTGGAGCGATGGATCAACATGACGGCACCTTGAATCAATGCTGGACTTTACCGGGATATACGTTTGGCAACTGCAGCGGGTTACAGTTCAAGAAGAAAATCCATTTCTTGGTTCTGGCTTCGGCTACTTTGCTGCCAATTGCCGCAACACATAGTGCAGGATACCACCATGCTGGAAGTATTCGCGTTCCTTGGGTGTATCGATGCGCACGTGGGCGTTGAACTGGATGGGTGATTCGCTCTGCGGCGTGGCCATGACAATGACCTGTCTGGCGCGACCATTGTCCACGCCCATCACGGCGAACGTTTCCTTGCCGGTGATGCCCAAGGTCTGTGCATTCTGTCCTGGCATGAACTGCAAGGGCAGCACCCCCATGCCGATCAGGTTGGACCGGTGAATACGTTCGAAGCTTTCAGCGATCACGGCTTTCACGCCCAGCAGCATCGTGCCCTTGGCTGCCCAATCGCGTGACGAGCCCGTGCCGTATTCCTTGCCGGCGATAATCACCAAGGGTGTGTCGTCTTTCTGGTAACGCATGGCCGCGTCGTAAATGCTCATCACTTCACCGGAAGGCACATGCATCGTGACGCCGCCTTCCACGCCCGGCACCAACAGATTGCGCAGACGAATGTTGGCGAAGGTGCCGCGCATCATCACTTCATGATTGCCGCGCCGCGAACCGTACGAATTGAAATCCTTCGCAGCTACCCCTTGTTCCAGCAGATACTTTGCAGCGGCGCTGGCCTTGGCGATATTACCGGCAGGTGAAATGTGATCGGTGGTCACCGAGTCGCCCAGTACGGCCAGTGCGCGTGCGCGATAAATATCAGGCACGGCTTTCGGCTGCATGCTCATGCCTGTGAAGTAGGGCGGATGCTTGACGTAAGTGGAACGGTCATCCCAACGATAAACCTTGCCGGCAGGAATCTGGATGTTGTTCCAGTTGGCATCGCCGGCATACACGCTGGCATAGCTGTGTTTGAACATGGCTGCATCCACGGCGCTGGCGAGCACGTCTTGTACCTCTGCCGGTGAGGGCCACACATCTTTCAAATACACCGGCTTGCCATGAGAGCCAATCCCCAGTGCATCGTTATTGATATCCATGTTGAGCGTACCCGCCAGGGCGTATACCACCACCAGTGGCGGCGAAGCCAGAAAGTTCATCTTGACCTCTGGATGCACGCGGCCTTCAAAGTTGCGATTGCCGGACAGCACAGAGCAGGCAATGACATCGGCCTGCTTCACGGCAGCAGAAATTGCCGGCTGCAATGGACCAGAATTACCGATGCAGGTGGTGCAGCCGTAGCCCACGGTATAAAAGCCCATCGCTTCCAGATCGGTCAGCAGATTCGCCTTGTGCAGATAATCGGTCACCACACGCGAGCCGGGCGCCAGGCTGGTTTTCACCCAGGGCCTGGCAGCCAGACCCAATTGCCGCGCCTTGCGCGCCACCAGACCCGCAGCCAGCATCACGGCAGGATTGGAAGTGTTGGTGCAACTGGTAATCGCGGCGATCAACACTGCGCCGTCTTTCACGTCGAATGATTGACCGGCGACAGTGGCCTTGGCCACGCCGGTAGCAGCTGGGTTTTTCTGAGTACGCTCCCCGGCCATTTTTTTGAAACTGGTTTGATATGCCTGCTGCGCAATGCGCAGCGGTACGCGATCCTGCGGACGCTTCGGGCCGGCCAGCGACGGCTCAACACCGGCCAGATCCAGCTCGATGACAGCGGAGTAATCCGCCTGACGCTGACCATTTTCCCGCCATAGATGCTGATGTCGCGCATAAGTCTCCACCACTTGCAGATGCTCGGCGCTGCGACCCGTGAGCGCCAGATAACGCAGGGTCTCGCGATCAATGGGAAAAATCGCACAGGTGCTGCCGAACTCGGGCGACATGTTGGCAATGGTGGCGCGATCGGCCAGCGGCAGGTTGCTCAGGCCATCGCCAAAGAATTCGACGAATTTATCGACCACGCCATGCTGGCGCAGCATTTCGGTAATGGTAAGTACCAGATCGGTGGCGGTTGCGCCGGGCGGCAGGTTGCCAGACAGTTTGAAGCCAATGACTTGCGGAATCAGCATGGTCACCGGTTGTCCCAGCATCGCTGCTTCAGCTTCAATACCGCCCACGCCCCAGCCCAGCACACCCAGCGCATTCACCATGGTGGTGTGCGAGTCGGTGCCCACCAACGTGTCGGGATAGGCGATGCGTTTGCCATTCTGCGTGACATCAAAGACCACACGCGCCAGGTATTCGATGTTCACCTGATGCACGATGCCGGTGTTCGGCGGCACTACCTTGAAATTGTCGAAGGCGGTCTGACCCCAGCGCAGGAAGGCGTAACGCTCGCGGTTACGCTCGAATTCGATGAGCGTGTTCTCGGCCAGCGACTGCGCCGTGCCGTAATGATCCACCTGCACCGAGTGATCAATGACCAGCTCCACCGGCGACAGCGGATTGATTTCCTCCGCCTTGCCACCCAATTTGACCACGGCGTCGCGCATCGCTGCCAGATCCACCACCACCGGCACGCCGGTAAAGTCCTGCAAAATCACGCGACTGGGAGTGAAGGCAATCTCGTATGAAGGCGTCGCCTTTGGATCCCAATTGAGAATGGCCTCGATATCCTTGCGCGTGACATTCACGCCATCTTCAAAGCGCAGCAGATTCTCCAACAGGATTTTCAGCGAGAAGGGCAGGCGATCCAGATCGTATTGGGGCGTCAGCGCAGTCAGGCTGAACATCTGGAAGTTCTTGCCGTTGCACTGCAACACAGTGCGTGTCTTGTATGAGTCGCTCATCTGTCCTCCAGGAGGATTGCGCGGGTGGCTCCCGAGTGCCTGTCATTGAAAGGCCTGGTGAATAGTTACGCCTGTCCCGACCCGTTAGGCAATAGCGATTTGCAACGCGGAGACTGGCGCCGATTCGGTGCTGGCGATCACGCCGCCGCCCAGACAGGTTTCGCCATCGTAAAACACCATATATTGTCCGGGCGTAATGGCTCGCTGCGGTTGGATGAAACTGACTCGCGCCGTGCCATCATCGCGACATTCAACATTGCAGGACTGATCCGGCTGACGATAACGCGCCTTGGCCGTGCAAGCGAAACGCGGTGCGGGCGGTGCGCCGGCAATCCAGCTCAACTCAATGGCCTCGAGCGCTATCTGCTGCATCGCCGGATGATCATGACCCTGCACGACGATGAGTTGATTGCGCTGCAGATCCTTGTGGGCCACGTACCAGGCGTCTTCGGCACGATTGGCCTGACCGCCGATACCCAGTCCCTGACGCTGTCCCAATGTGTAATACATCAGGCCGCGATGCTGGCCGAGCAGGGCGCCATCCATGCTGCGAATCTCTCCCGGCTGCGCCGGCAGGTAGTGCGACAGGAACTTGGCAAACGGCCGTTCGCCAATGAAGCAGATGCCGGTGCTGTCTTTCTTGTCATGTGTGGACAGAGCGAGTTGTCTGGCGATGCGCCGGACTTCATCCTTATGCAGCCCGCCAATGGGAAATAGGGTTTTGCACAAGGCTGCGCGCGGCATGGCATGCAGGAAATAGCTTTGATCTTTGCTCTGATCCACTGCGCGCAACAAACGCGGTACTGGTTCATGCGCCACACGAGCGTAATGGCCGGTAGCGAACAGGTCGGCGCCCAAGCGCTGTGCGTAGTCAAAACACACACCGAACTTGATCTCGCGATTGCACAGCACATCGGGATTGGGTGTGCGGCCGGCGCGATACTCAGACAGGAAATGCGCAAACACCCGATCGCGATATTCGCGGGCGAAACTGACCTTGTGCAGCGCGATGCCCAACTGCGCACAGACCTGCCGGGCGTCCTGATAGTCCTGGGCAGCGGTGCAATAACCGTCTTCATCTTCTTCCCAGTTGCTCATGAACAGGCCTTCGACGCGATAGCCCTGTTGCAACAACAAATGTGCAGCCACGGACGAATCGACGCCACCGGACATGCCGACGATGACCAAGGGAGCAGGGGACGGAGCAATCGCAGGATTCATGCGCCCATTATACGGGCTGGAGTGCAGCGGCTTGGCGCCTAAGCGGATTTGGAATCCAGCAGAGCTGTTGCATTCGGGAAATGCGTGAGCAGCGACAGCGGATACCGATGTCCAGCCAGATAATCGTCAATGCATTGCAGCACCATCGGGCTGCGTAACTGCGCCGTGCGCTGCACGACTTCATCGCGAGTCAGCCATAGCGCGCGACGGATGCCGCGATCCAGATGGCGGTCCGGCTGGTGTTCGACGACGCGGCCGGCGAAGGCGACGCGCAGAAAGCTCAGATTACGCTCGGGGTGCGGCCAGAGATAAATACCGCTGACAGCTTCGGGCACGAAGGTCCAGGCGGTTTCTTCCAGCGCCTCGCGAATGGCGGCTTCGACAAAGGTTTCGTTGCTTTCCAGATGACCGGCCGGCTGGTTGATGACCAGGCGATGATTCACATGCTCCTCGACGAGCAGGAAGCGACCTTCCTGCTCAACCACTGCAGCGACTGTAACGTCCGGTTTCCACACCATGTTGTTCAGGATATAGCGATAAGCGATGCGAAAAAGTCGATCTCTGTCAAAAACCGGCTGATTGTTCCACCGGCGCAGGCACGGCGGCGCGCCAGGCAGAATCGAATTGTGTCAGATAAAAACGGGCCACCAAGGGGTCGTTGAGATCAGACATGCCGTCCCAGCGATCAACGTGAATGCGGTAAAACACGCCGCGATCGTCAGCCAGCAACAATTCGCCGGCATCCAGCCCGGCCTGAGCGGCGGTGCGCACTTCAAAGGAGGCCGGCAGGCGTTCCGCCATGGCCAGCAGGGCATGTCTGCGTTCACCGGTATCCGGAAGCTGTGGTGTCAGGACGCGCACGCGGGCATGGCGACGCGCCAGAACAAAACGCTTCAAGGCCTCGAGAAATCCCGGGCTTTCCCACAAACCCGAATCCAGATTGGTGGACCAGATGGCGAGTTGCTTGACCGCAGAGCGGGTCAGACCCAGCAGTTGTTCGTAGGTTTCCGTTTGGGTCGTGAACACCACGGGCTCGCCGGGCAGCTGTGCATGGCTACCCGTATCGGCACTGGTGGTGCAGGCCTGTTCAAGGCTGGTCGTCATTGTGTACTCGTCGCTGCCAGATAGGGGTTGGCCGCTCTCATCCTGACTACCGGGGAACCCGTGAAAGTAATGCGACAGTAAACATTTGAACCTGGCCGGGATGTTGACCAGATCACGCTTTGCGAATTACGTAAAAGCCTTTTGTATCGGTAAATCCCGAAGAATCACACCGATTTGGCCAGCATTTCAGCAAGCCCGATGTAGTTGGCCGGCGTCAGTTTGAGCAGCGCCTGTCTGGCTTCTTCCGGCAGATTCAGGCCGGAGACAAAGCGCTGCATGGCGGCGGCATCCACACGCTGGCCACGGGTCAATTCCTTGAGCTGCTCATAGGCATTCTCGACGCCGTAGCGGCGCATGACTGTCTGGATGGGCTCGGCCAGCAGTTCCCAGTTGGCGTCCAAGTCATCGGCCAGACGCGCGGCATTGACGTCGATGCGATCCAGACCGCGATTGATGGATTTCCAGGCCAGCAGGCTGTGCGTCACCGCCACGCCCACATTGCGCACCACCGTCGAGTCAGTGAGGTCGCGCTGCCAGCGCGAGATCGGCAGCTTGTCAGCCAGGAAACGCAGCAGGGCATTGGCCAGCCCCAGATTGCCTTCGCCATTCTCAAAATCGATGGGATTGACCTTGTGCGGCATGGTCGAAGAACCGGTTTCACCGGCCACCACGCGCTGCTTGAAGTAACCCAGCGACACATAACCCCAGGCATCGCGGCAGAAATCGATCAGCACCGTATTCACGCCCGACAGGGCATCGAAATACTCGGCCATCCAGTCATGGGGCTCGATCTGCGTGGTGTAGGGATTCCAGGCCAGATGCAGCGATTCCACAAAACGCCGGCCCAATGTCTGCCAGTTCACCGCCGGATAGGCGACCACATGGGCATTGAAGTTGCCCACGGCGCCATTGATCTTGCCGAGAATCTCCACTTCGGCCAGCCGGTTGTACTTGCGTTGCAGGCGATAGGCCACGTTGGCGATTTCCTTGCCCAGCGTTGTCGGCGTGGCCGGCTGACCATGCGTGCGCGCCATCATCGGCACCTTGGCCTGGGCATGGGCGAAGTCCTTCAGGCGGGCGATCAGCTTGGCCAGTGCGGGCAGCAGCACCTGATCGCGCGCTTCCTTGAGCATCAGGGCATAGCTCAGATTGTTGATGTCTTCCGAAGTGCAGGCGAAATGCACGAATTCGCGTTTGGCCTTGCCCTCGGCAAACGCATCCAGACGCGATTTCACCAGATACTCCACGGCTTTCACGTCGTGGTTGGTGGTGCATTCGTATTCCTTCACCCTGGCGGCGTCTTCCAGGCTCAGCCCGGCGGCCAGCTCGTCCAGCACAGCCAGCACGCTGGCCGGCATGCCAGCCAGCTCCACAATGCCTTTTTCCTGCGCCAGCGCCTTGAACCACAGCGCTTCGACCCGTACCCGCTGACGGATCAGGCCATATTCGCTGAACACCGGACGCAGCTCATCGGCCTTGTCGGCGTAACGGCCATCAACGGGGGAAATGGCGGTCAGGGTACTGAGATTCATAGGCATGGCCCAAGGCATCAGGTGGTAGGATTTTGGGGCGCGCATCATACCTTACTACCGAGCCAGCCATGACTTCCCGCAAACACCGCATTGAGCATGACAGCATGGGCGAACTGGCCGTGCCTGCCGAGGCGCTGTGGGGCGCGCAGACGCAGCGCGCCGTGCAGAACTTCCAGATCAGCGGCCTGCGCCTGCCGCCGGCTTTCATCCAGTCGCTGGCCTTGATCAAATGGGCGGCGGCCAGGGCCAATGTTGAACTGGGTGGGCTCGATGCCGGCATTGCCAGCGCGATTGAACAGGCGGCATTGGCCATCGCCGACGGTGCACATGTCGGGCAATTTCCGCTGGATGTATTCCAGACCGGTTCGGGCACCAGCACCAACATGAATATCAACGAAGTGATTGCGCATCTGGCCAGCACCCAGGCAGGGCAGGCGGTGCATGCCAACGATCATGTGAATCGCAGTCAAAGCTCCAACGATGTCATTCCCAGCGCGATTCACCTCAGTGCAGCTTTGCAAGTGACGCGGAATCTGTTGCCTGCGTTGCAGCATCTGTCGCAGACCATCGCCAACAAGCGCATCGAAGTGGGCGCACAGGTCAAAACCGGCCGCACGCATCTGATGGATGCCATGCCAATCACGCTGGCCCAGGAACTGGGCGGCTGGCAAACGCAGATCGATCAGGCCAGCGCACGCATTCAAAGCTGTTTACCGCGTCTGCAGCAACTGGCCATGGGCGGCACGGCCGTCGGTACGGGCATCAATGCGCATCCACAGTTTGCAGCCAAGGTCGTTGCATGGTTGTCGGCGCATACCGGGCTCGAACTCGCTGTGCATCCCAACTTCTTTACGGCGTTATCCACGCAGGATACAGCCGTGGAATTGTCCGGCCAGTTGCGTGCGTTAGCAGTGAGCCTGATGAAGATGGCCAACGATCTGCGCTGGATGAACAGCGGTCCGCTGGCCGGGCTGGGCGAAATTGCGCTGCCCGCATTGCAACCCGGCAGCAGCATCATGCCGGGCAAGGTGAACCCGGTGATTCCCGAAGCCGTAGCGATGATGGCCGCGCAGGTGATGGGCAATGACTTGACCATTGCGGTGGCCGGACAGTCGGGCAATTTCCAGCTGAATGTCATGCTGCCGGTGATTGCCTTCAACCTGCTGCAAAGCATTGAGCTGCTCGGCAATGCCAGTCGCGCGCTGGCCGATCAGGCCATCCGGGGATTCACCGTGAATGCAGCACATATCGAAGCCACGCTGGCGCGTAATCCCATTCTGATCACTGCGTTAAACGAAATCATTGGCTATGAACAGGCGGCGGCCATTGCCAAGCAGGCCTATGCCGAGCAGCGTCCCATCATCGATGTGGCGCTGGAACATACTTCATTCACTCGCGAAGAGTTGCAGCGTCTGCTCGATCCGCGCCGGCTGACGGAAGGCGGCACTGGCAACGGCGGTGCGCGTGAGTAATGCCGCATTGCATTTGCGCGGCGCGCATGAACTGCGGCGCCTGATCGAAGGTTGCGTGCTGGCGACGGCGCCCGATGAAACGACGCCTTTCAACATTGCCGGCATTTCCCCGGAACAACAGACGCTGGTGCAGCACTTGCTGCCGGCACAGCGCATCCAGGCCGCCGTGCTGATGCCTATTGTGCTCAGGCCCGAAGGCTTGAGTTTGTTGTTCACGCAGCGTGCCACGCATTTACGCAATCATGCCGGACAGATCAGCTTTCCCGGTGGCCGCATTGAACCCAACGATGCTGGTCCGTTGGCCGCTGCATTACGCGAAACGGAAGAAGAGATCGGCCTGTCGCGTACATACATTCACACGGTCGGCTATCTTGTCCCACATGTTATTTTTACCGGCTATTGCGTTACGCCGGTGATCGGTTTTGTACAACCGGGTTTCGAGCTGCGTCTGGACACCCGTGAAGTGGCGGAAGTTTTCGAAGCGCCGCTCGTCTATTTTCTCGATCCGGCCAATCATCTGGCGCGCGACCGACAGGTCGGCGAAATGACTGCAAGGGTTTATGATCTGCCTTATGGCGAACGCCGCATCTGGGGCGCGACCGCCGGTATTGTTATGAGCCTGTATCGAATGCTTGTTAAACAGCAGGACACTCCGTGAACGATTCGGCACCTCCACACGACATGCAGCGACTGATCGACTTGATGGCCACTCTGCGGCATCCCGACAGGGGTTGCCCTTGGGATAAAGAACAGACCTTTGCCAGCATTGCACCGTATACGCTGGAAGAAGCCTACGAAGTGGCAGATGCCATCGAGCGTGCCGATGCACCGGCATTGAAAGAAGAACTGGGCGACCTGCTGTTTCAGGTGGTATTCCACGCACGCATGGCCGAAGAACAGGGCAGCTTCGCCTTTGGCGATGTCGTGCAGGGCATCTGCGACAAGATGGAAAACCGCCATCCGCATGTGTTCGGCACGGAACGGATTGCAACCGCCGAACAACAGACCGTCGCGTGGGAAGCGCACAAGAAACGCGAACGCGCCGTCAAACAGGCAACCGGACAAACGGCCATGCAACCCAGTGTGCTCGATAACGTGCCCGTCTCATTGCCGGCATTGACGCGCGCCGCCAAGCTGGGCAAACGCGCCGCTACGGTGGGCTTCGAATGGCCGGACGTACAGGGTGCACTCGACAAGGCCGAGGAGGAATTGCACGAAGCACGCGCCGCCATTGCGGCCGGCATTTCGCAGACCGACATTGAAGATGAACTGGGCGACCTGTTGTTCTGCCTGGTGAACATCTGCCGGCACATGAAAGTCGATCCCGAGACTGCGCTGCGCAAGACCAACCTCAAATTCGAGCGCCGCTTCAGGCATGTCGAAACGCGTCTGCGCGAACAGGGCCGCGAACTGACCGAGGCAACGCTGGCCGAAATGGATGGATACTGGGATGAAGCCAAACGCATCGAACGCGGCTGAAAGAATCCTGTTACTCAGATTGGGGTGGTGTTTTGCCGCAATGGCAACCATGCCGAACAGTCGAGGAGGAGGTACTCATGTTCCCGTCATCATCTGAACTCCGCTATCGGACTCTTTCAGCCTGAAAACCTGTACGGATCTTCGTAGTGTCGCCGTGCGCTTCTTGAGAGCTTCGGTGGTGATCGCCGTCTGTTGCGCCATGCTGGCATTGTGCTGGGTAACGCTGTCGAGATGTGTGACAGCGTCGTTTACCTGTGCAATGCCTGCCGATTGTTCCTGCGAGGCCAGGCTGATCTGCGCAACCATTTTCCCGATACGATCCACTGCCATCAGCGTTTCCTGAATGGTCTCCGTTGCAGCGACCACCCGGCGTGTCCCGTTGGTTACCTGAAGCGACGAGCTGTTGATCAGTTCACGTATCTGCCTGGCTGCATCGGCGCTGCGCTGCGCAAGCGAACGAACTTCGGCAGCGACAACGGAGAATCCACGGCCATGTTCTCCGGCGCGTGCGGCTTCCACGGCTGCGTTGAGCGCAAGAATGTTGGTCTGGAAAGCGATTTCCTCGATCACGGAAATGATGTTCTTGACAGTGGTCGAGGATTTTTCGATCTGGCCGATCGTGCTGCCCACATCCTGCATCGCCTGACTGCCACGCTGCGCCACCTCGTTCGAGTTTTCACTGTAACGGATGGCTTCATATGCCGAGTCGGCACTCTGCCTGACAGCGCTCGCCAGTTGTTCCATTGATGCCGCTGTTTGTTGCAGACTACTGGCCTGTTCGTCGGTGCGCTTGGAGAGGTTGATGGTTCCCTCTGCGATTTCAGCAATGGCCGACGTAGTGCCTTCGACTTCGGTGCGGATATCCGAAATGATGGCGCGCATATTGATCTGTATTTGCCACAGGCGGCGTATCAGCGAGCCGAGCGGGTTGAAGTGATTGAGATTGATGGAAGTGGTGAGATTGCAACTCGCCAGATCGCCCGCAAATGCATCGGCTTCGCGAAGAGCCGTGGAGAAACGCATATGGAACCAGGTCAATACACCTGCCGCGCCAGCCAGCAGTATGACTGCCTGCGCAAGCAGTCCGTCGAACGGCGCGCCTAGCAACCGGGTGCCCAGACCGAGCAAGCACAGCGAAAAAACAGCGATGCCAAGGCGTTGTGTCAGGGTGAGGCGGTGCAATCTGCCGAAGACGTCGCGCCAGCCATTGTAACGCACCCGCCCGGCGTGCAGACGAATCGTTCGATGTCCGGTTTCGCGCTCTCGCGTGAGTCGTGCATAGATCTGTTCGGCTTCCTGGATTTCTTCGGAACTGGCAGCAAAACGGATGGACATGTAGCCCTTCGGTTTGCCGTTTTCGAGAATGGGAGTCACGTTCGCCTGGACCCAGTAATGGTCGCCATTCTTGCGACGATTCTTGACGATCCCGGTCCAGGGACGTCCGCGGCCAATGGTGGCCCACATGTCCTTGAATGCTTCGGGGGGCATGTCCGGGTGTCGCACCAGGTTATGCGGCTGGCCAATCAGTTCGTTGTAGTCGAAACCGCTGGTTTCCACAAATGTCTGATTGGCGTGAACGATATAGCCACGATGATCGGTGGTTGAAACCAGCAGGGTGTTTTTGGGTACTACATACTGGTTGTTGGTGATCGGCAGGTTGGTGCGCATGGTCACATCTCTGTTCAGGAGTAGGGAATCAAGACGAAAAAACCATTTAATCTGCACGGGAATCGGCGCCCATTCGTTTTAATTGAGTACGTGGTTCCGCTTAAAGAACCTTTTGATTTAAGCGTGTGGATAAATGAGCGCGCGGTTTCATGAAAAAGCGGACACGCTGTCGCGGCAAGACTATGTCAATATCAGGCCACAAGGTTTAAATGCGTGACCACCTGTTTATGCAAAACGTATTTGGCAATGAGGAGTGGAACGCCACCGTCGCGCTGTTATTGATCATCGTTGCCAATTCCGTTCCCTGGCTGGCCGGCAGGATGTTGTCACGCCATTGGACGACACCGCTGGATTGCGGACTGGTGTTGCGCGATGGCATGCGATTGTTTGGCGATCATAAAACCTGGCGTGGTTTGACGGCAGGTTCACTGGCTGCAGGACTGGTGGCCATGCTGCTGGGATTCGGGCTGTTGTTTGGCGTCGCTTTTGGCGCCTTGTCGTTGCTGGGGGATGCGCTGTCCAGCAGCATCAAACGACGGTTGGGCATGCGTCCCGGCGCTTCGGTGCCCGGGCTCGATCAACTGCCTGAAGCGTTATTGCCCTTGTTTTTCTTTGCGCCATTCCTGCATCTGAACTGGCTTGCCAGTGCGGTGATTGCACTGGTGTTCATGCTGCTCGACATGCTGTTCACGCGTTTGAGATGAACAATAGCGGTCAGAGCATCTAACAAAAAGACAATCCTGCCGCTGGTCGTCCTGCAATAAGGGCTCATGAATTGAGCCCTTGCCTGTAAATAGGGGCATTTTAAATGCTCTTAAATCATGGCGCCTTGCGCGGCACCGGACATTTGAAGTCACGCGGCTTGATCACCAGCAGGTCACAATTGACGGCATCGAGCACACGTTCTGCAGTGTTGCCGATGAAGATGCGTTTCAGGCCACGTCGCGACACTGCGCCCATGACCAGCAGATCCGCTTTCCAGCGTTTGGCGATAGCCGGAATGCTGTCTGCCGGGTCGCCCTCGATCACCAGTTGATCCTTGCGGGCAATGGCGTATTGCTTGCTTACCCGTCCGGTTGTGTCGATAACCTGTTTTTTGTAGCGGCGTGCTTCGGCTGGCGTTGCCGGAATCAGAGCGGCTTCACCCAAGGCAGTAACGACACTTTGCGGCGTGGTATAAGCATGGCACAGACCAAAACGACCCGCACCGGTGCCGACACTTCGCCCGGCGGCATTCAGAATTTCATTGTCCAGATTGGCTGGTTTGGCATGTTCATGGAAAGGATCAATAGCCGCCAATACCGACAGCGATGGCTTGAGTCGGGGCTTCTTCACGATCCAAAGCGGGCAGGGACAGTTGCGGATCAATTCCCAGTCGGTATTGCTCAGGAAGATTCGCGCAGCTTCACCATGGCGTTGCGACTGGATAATCAACAAGTCAGGATTGTGCTTGAGCACCTGTCGCACGATGCCGTCGGCTGGAGGATGGTCGAATACCGAGCTGCATTGGATGGCAATGCCCATCTTGAACAGTGGCCTGACCATTTTTTCCAGTCGTTGCAGTTGTATTTTGGCGATTTCGTTGGAGCTGTTCGGCGCTGAAAGCAAACCCGGAATGTTGAAGGCTTCGATGGCGTTCGACGAGACATGCACAACTTCCAGAGTGCTGCCAAAGCGTTGCGCCAATGCGGCAGCCTTGTTGAGCAGTTTCTGCGATGAGCGATCGAAGTCGCGTACCGCGACCATCAACTTTTTCCACGATTTGGTTTTCATTTGGCTATTTCCTGAGGGATTATTGTTACTGTCTGCTCAAGCGCCATTCAGGCGCTTCTGGAAAGTCTGTCGGGCTCCAGTGACTGCAAAACGCGTTCAAGCTTGCGGCGAACTTCGGCGGCCAGCAACTCAACATTTGGATTGTCCACCAGGTCCAGAATGGCCACCGGATCCATGAATTCAACATGCACCTGAGCCCGTGCATCCTGTCGCACTACCACATTGCAGGGCAGCAGCAATCCGATGGAAGGTTCGTTGTCCAGCGCCTGGGAGGCCAGTGTTGGATTGCAGGCGCCCAGAATGCGATAAGGCGGCACAGTCTTGTCCAGTTTCTTTTTGAGCGTCGCCGCCACGTCAATGTCGGTCAGCACCCCAAATCCTTCGTCCTGTAGGGCATGCGTGACACGGTCAATGGCCGCGGCGAACGGCAGATTGATCACTTTGCCAAAACCATATTGATTCTTCATGAATGTATCCGCTATGCAGCGACCCCCTTGGTAGTCGACGATGGTAGTTGTTTGCCGTCCAGTAGTTTCTTGAGCATGTCCCGATCAACCGTTTCATGTTGCAGCAGCAGCGTTGCCAGGGATTCCAGCGTCTCACGTTGTTGTGACAACGTGGTGCGCACCCGTTGTTCTGCTTCCTGCAGCAGTCGTTGAATTTCGGCATCAATATGCTGCGCGGTGAGTTCACTGTATTCGTGCTGTGTGGCGCGCAAACCATCACCGAGATAGGCGGGTCCGCTACGGGTTTCCAGCGTTACCGCACCCAGCGCGTCGCTCATGCCATATTGGGTTACCATGTGACGCGCCAGATCGGTGGCCCGCTGCAGATCATTTTGCGCGCCGGTGGATGGTTCGCCGAATGTCAGCATTTCCGCACAGCGGCCGCCCAGCAGCACGTCAAGCCGGTCCAGCAGTTCGCTGCGCTTGAGCAGGTAACGGTCTTCAGTAGGCAATTGCTGCGTATACCCCAGCGCACCAATGCCGCGCGGAATGATGGAAATCTTGGCGACACGGTCGGTGCTGGCGCGATGTTCGGCAATCAGGGCATGCCCGGCCTCGTGACAGGCAACGGTCTGCTTTTCGCTGGCGGTCATGACGCGATTCTTTTTTTCCAGACCGCCAAGGGCGCGATCAATGGCGGTTTCGAAATCGCTCATGTCCACCGCCGCCTTGTCCAGACGTGCGGCATGCAACGCGGCTTCATTGACGATATTGGCGAGATCGGCGCCCGCGCAGCCGGCGCTGCGGGCTGCAATGGAAGCCAGATCGACATCGGCCGCCAGCGTCAGACGCTTGGCATGCAAACGCAGGATTTTTTCGCGACCCTTGATATCGGGACGGTCGATGGCCACCGTTCGATCGAAGCGTCCCGGTCGCAACAATGCCGGATCGAGAATTTCCGGGCGGTTGGTGGCCGCCATGATGATCACTCCCTTGTTGGTATCGAAACCATCCATTTCGACCAGCAACTGATTGAGCGTCTGTTCGCGCTCGTCCTGGCCGCTCCACACGCCCGCACCGCGTGATTTGCCCAATGCATCCAGCTCATCAATGAAGATGATGCAGGGCGCCAGTTGTTCGGCCTGCTTGAATAAATCGCGCACGCGCGCCGCGCCCACACCGACAAACATCTCGACGAACTCCGAACCGCTGATGGACAGGAAGGGCACATCGGCTTCACCGGCCACCGCTTTGGCGAGCAGGGTCTTGCCGGTGCCCGGCGCACCCACAATCAGTACGCCTTTGGGGATACGACCGCCCAGTCGTTGATAACGTTCCGGCGTGCGCAGGAAATCGACGACTTCCATGAGCTCCTGCTTGGCTTCGTCGATGCCTTCAACATCGGCGAAGGTCACACCGATGTTTTTCTGCACGTACACCTTTGCCTTGCTCTTGCCCACGCCCATCAGATCGCCGGCGCCGCCGCCTGCGCCCATGCGACGCATGGCATAGCTCCAGATGGCCACGAAGATCAGCGCCGGCAGAACCCATGAAAGCAGAGCAGGCAGCCAGTTGCTGCTGGTCACGCCCTGAAAGCGCACCTTGGCAGCTTGCATCTGACCGGTCAGTTCCGGGTCGGTGACGCGTTTGGTGACAAAGGAACGTTCGTTGCCACCTTTGCGTGTCAGCCCCTGCCACACTGCATGCGGCAGCAACGATTCGGTGGCGGTCAGATCCATGGTGCCCATGATGTCCGTTTCACTCAGCGAAAGATCACGCAATTTGCCGGCCTGCAACAGTATCTTGAAATCACTGTAGGCCAGCGATTCGATCCGGGCAGTGGCCAGCCAGGTCTGCAGCGCCAGCAGCACCAGCAGGGCGGCGATGAAGTACCACAGGGAAAAATGTTGTCTGGAGTCCATTGACATGACAATAGCGACAACTACATGGCTTCCGGCGGAACGCCGGCTTCTTTTCGGGCTTCGGGCTTTTCTGTCATGGTCGCTTCGGTGAGCAACAGGATGCTGGCCACCGACACGGCATTTTCCAGCGCCACGCGCACCACCTTGGTGGGATCGACGATGCCGGCTTCGAACAGGTCCACATACTGCTGGCGCGCCGCATCGAAGCCGATGTTGCCGCTGGCCTCCAGCATTTTGTTGACCACCACGCCGCCATCGATGGCCGAGTTGTCGGCAATCTGTCGCGCCGGCGCTTCCAGCGCGCGCTTGAGTATCTGCACGCCGGTGCGCTCGTCGCCCTCACATTGCGTTTCCAGACGAACCAGTGCGGGAATGGTTTTCAGCAACGCCAGTCCGCCCCCCGGAACAATGCCCTCGGCCACGGCGGCCTTGGTGGCGCTGATGGCATCGTCAAGGGCATCCTTCTTGGACTTCATCTCGGATTCAGACGGCGCACCGACGCGAATCACGGCCACGCCACCGGACAGCTTGGCCAGCCGCTCGGTGAGTTTCTCCTTGTCGTAATCGCTGCCGGCCTGATCGATTTCGCGCCGTAGTTGCGCCATGCGCTCTTCAATGGCTTTGCGTTCGCCGGCACCGCCGACGAGGGTGGTGTGATCGCGATCCACCACCACGCGTTTGGCGCGTCCCAGTTGCTCCAGTTGCACGTCCTCGATCCGCAGACCGAGTTCTTCGGAAATCAGTTGACCGCCGGTGAGGATGGCCATGTCCTGCAACATGGCCTTGCGGCGATCGCCGAAGCCCGGCGCCTTGACCGCCACGCTTTTCAATACGCCGCGAACCTGATTGACGATCAAGGTGGCCAGCGCCTCGCTTTCAATGTCTTCGGCGACGAACAGGATGGGGCGACCCGCCTTGACCGCCTGTTCGAGCAGGGGCACCAGACCTTTCAGGATGTTGATCTTGCGATCGGTGAGCATGATATAGGCGTCTTCAAGCACGGCCTCCATGTGCTCGGAATCGGTGACGAAGTAAGGAGAAAGATAGCCGCGATCGAACTGCATGCCTTCAACCACTTCCAGCACCGTTTCCGTGGTCTTGGATTCCTCGACGGTGATGACGCCATCGCCGCCGACCTTTTCCATGGCGTCGGCCACCAGCTCGCCGATGCCGGCATCGTTGTGCGCCGAGATGGTCGCCACCTGGGCTTTTTCCCGAGCGGTGCTGACCGGTTTCGACAGGGACTTCAGCTCATCCACCACCATCTTGAGCGCCCGGTCCAGACCGCGCTTGATGTCGATGGCGCTGGAACCTGCGGTCACATTGCGAATGCCGTCGGCCAGGATGGCATGCGCAAGGATGGTGGCGGTACTGGTGCCATCGCCGACGATGTCGCCGGTTTTCTCCGCCGCCTGCCGCAGCATCTGCGCGCCGAGATTTTCCTCAGGATCCTCCAGATCAATCTCCTTGGCGATGGTGACGCCGTCATTGCAGACGATGGGATTGCCCCATTGTTTCTGGATCAGCACCGATTTCGATTTCGGGCCGAGGGTGATGCGCACTGCATCCGCGAGCTGGCTGGCGCCACGCAGGATCTTTTCGCGGGCGGCAGAACGGAAGGTCAGAACTTTGTGAGCCATGGCTGGTTCCGTTGCTATTTGCTGGCTGGAATCTTGCTCAGACTAGAGGTTGCAAATTTCAGATCAATGACCATCGGATGGTAATCAGGTTCAGCATCCGGTTACTGCGGTAACTGCGTATCTGCATGACGGCTGACACCACGCCGCGCATGGCCAGTGCGGCAGACACGCATGCCGCTGCAATCGTTGATGCAGTAGCGTATTGCAGGCATCACCCTTCGGAGAGCACCCGCATGAAGTCGATGAAACTCAAAAGCGACACGATACCTTCTGAACAAAACGCGAGCCTGTCATCAACAGATGCCGGGCAGCAGGATGAATTGCGTGAGGATTTCGAGTACTGCGACGCCAACCGGGACGGCTATCTGCAATACGCTGAATTCATGGCCCTGCTTGATAATCTCGATGCCGGCATGTCCGGGGAAGAAATCCGCATTGGTTTTCACGAGATCGATACGAATCATGATGGCCTGATTGATTTTCCGGAATTCATTGGCTGGTGGACCGATCGATAATCAGTCATCCGGCTGGCGGCATCCTGCGGAGTCCGGCATGAAAATATTTGCTGATCGCATTGCGGCGGGCAAAGCGCTTGTTCCTCTGTTGAGCGAGCATGCCGGCCGAGCCGACACGATAGTGCTGGCACTGCCGCGCGGCGGCGTACCGGTGGGCTTTGCCCTGGCTCAGGCGCTGTGCCTGCCGCTGGACGTGCTGGTAGTGCGCAAACTGGGTGTGCCCGGACAGCCGGAACTGGCGATGGGCGCCATCGCTGCGGGCGGTGTGAAAGTACTCAATCCTGAAATCGCTCACTGGCTGCAAGGCGATGCGGAACTCATCGATGCCGTGGTCATGCGCGAACAGCAGGAACTGGAACGGCGCGAACATCTTTATCGCAGCGGTCGATTGCCTCTGGATGTGACCGGCAAGACGGTGATTGTCGTGGATGACGGCGCCGCCACCGGCGCAACCATGCGTGCCGCAGTACAGACGCTGCGACACAAGCAGGCAGCGCGGATTATCGTTGCGTTGCCTACGGCATCCAGCGAAGCCTGCGCGGATTTACGCCAGGTTGCGGATCAGGTGGTATGTGTTGATATCCCCGAACCATTCACTGCGGTGGGACGCTGGTATCACGAGTTTGATCAGACCCGGGATGCACAGGTCATCGCTTTGCTCGCTGAAGCCCGTGCCGGCAATCCGGTTCATGCGACCTGTAAAAAAACAGATTTACCTGAGAATTCTTAAAGCATGTAAGTCTTGGACGACGTCAGTAAAGTAAATAACACCTGTTCAGTCTGATGCTGGGTGCCAAAACTTTTTGGCGGCGTCTGCCGATCAATAACAATTATTTTCAACGATACATGAAAACGCATTAACGACGACCAGATTATCGTATGGCATATTGCCGGCTGTTTGAGGTCATGAATAATTGGTGTCAAAAAGCACCTAAAACAGATATTGATGAAAACTCTGTGAATCTTCCGTCGCAATGGGTTGACTGACACTGATGGGTTGGTTACGGTTTGCCTTCATATCTTGCTTGCACACCATTCTGGAAATTGCCGGACAAATGGTGTTAAGCGTCCATCATGAAGTGGAGCAGTCATGAATTTAACGCTCGGCACGCTTGATCAAATCGTTTTTGGCAACAGTCTTTCCAGATGGAGCGTGGCGCTTGGGACGGCTTTGCTCATTCTCGTGGGCACCACACTCGCGCGCCGCATCGCGCGTCGTCACTACACCCGCCTGATGCAGACCGAAGAAGTTGAACTGATTGAAGTACCGCTTCAGGTCATTGCCCGAACTTCGACCTTGTTTCTGTGTGTGCTCAGTCTTTTTGGCGGTCTTGCCATTCTCGATGTCACGGACAGGGTGCAGAACATTGCGCAGAAGGCCCTGGCAATCGCGGTTTTCTGGCAGATCGGGCTGTGGGTGGCTACTGCCGCCATTGCATGGATCGAATTGAAGCAACGGCATAGCGCTGTGACGGATCGGGCAGTGATCGGTACGTTGAGCATTATTGCCGTGGTTGTTCGCGGTCTGATCTGGTCAGTAGTGCTGCTGCTGACACTGGACAATCTCGGCGTCGATATCACGACACTGGTTGCAGGTTTGGGCATTGGCGGTATCGCCATCGCTCTTGCGGTGCAAAATGTACTGGGCGATTTATTGGCATCACTCTCCATCGCGCTGGACAAACCGTTCGTAGTCGGGGATTTTCTGATTGTTGACGATTTCATGGGCAGCGTGGAGTACATAGGCATCAAAAGCACGCGATTGCGCAGTCTCAGCGGCGAGCAAATCGTCATGTCCAATGCCGATCTGCTTGCCAGCCGGGTGCGCAACTATGGACGGATGCAGGAGCGGCGCGTCATTTTTACCATCGGCGTCACCTACGAAACGCCCCGCGCAGTGGTCGAGGAGATTCCGGGAATCATCCGGGACATCGTCAATGCGCAGGACAACGTCCGCTTCGACCGTTGTCACTTCGCCAAGTATGGTGCAGCGTCGCTGGACTATGAAACCGTCTATTACGTGCTTTCTGCCGATTACAACCATTACATGGATATCCAGCAGAATATCAATTTTCAGCTTTTTGAAGCATTTGGGCGGCGCGGCATCGAGTTTGCCTATCCCACACAGAAGCTGTGGCTGGCGCAGGTCGCTGCTTCCTGATGGCAACGATTCTCACATTGGTTTTTCTACAGGTGGCAGTACATGGACATTATGGCCGCACGTCCTGATGGCTATCAGTTGCATACTGTTGCCGATTATGAAGCGCTGATTGGCGCCGACGCCATACAGCGCATCCTCGAAAAAGCGCATGCCTTTCGGGACATGCACATCGTCAATATCAACTCCACGTATTACGGCGGTGGCGTTGCCGAGATTCTCTCATCCATGACCTTGCTGATGAATGCCGCAGGCATCCGCACCGGCTGGCGCGTCATTCAGGGACGTCGTGATTTTTTCAGCGTCACCAAAAAAATGCACAATGCGCTGCAGGGGGCGGATATTCATTTCAGCGAGATGAAACAGAGCATTTACGAGGAAGTGGTTTTCGAAAATGCCATCCGCATGCATCTGGATCACGACGTGGTGATCGTGCATGACCCGCAACCATTGCCCCTGATCGGACATTTCCGCAGGAAATGCCCATGGATATGGCGCTGTCACATAGACTTGTCGCATCCGCACCAGGAGTTATGGTCCTATCTTTCGGAATTTATCGAGCATTACGACGCGGTGGTGCTGTCGTTGCCGGAATATGCGCAAAAACTGACAGTGCCGCAACGGTTCATCATGCCGGCCATCAATCCGTTTTCGTCAACCAATGTGGAGCTGAGCGAGGCGGAAATGGATGAACGTCTGGCGCATTACAAGATTCCCACCGATTTGCCATTGGTGGTGCAGGTATCAAGATTTGATCGCTGGAAAGACCCGCAGGGAGTCATCGAGGCATTCAAGATCGCCCGCAAGGATGTCGAAGCGACTCTGGTATTGATCGGTAACGTGGCCACCGATGATCCGGAGGGTCAGGGGGTGTTCGAGTCGATCTGCCGGAGCTGTGAAGAAAGAATCATTGTATTGTCGGTGCAGGACACTGCATTGGTGAATGCCTTGCAGCGCCGCGCCGCAGTAGTGCTGCAAAAGTCACTGCGCGAGGGCTTCGGCCTGACGGTGACCGAGGCCATGTGGAAGGGAACGCCCGTGGTGGCAGGCAATGTCGGCGGCATACGCCACCAAATAGAAGATGGCGTCAATGGCTTCCTGGTTGACAGCATCGAAACTGCCGCAGCGCGCATAGTGCAACTGCTCAAGGATCCACAGTTACGGCTCGATATCGGCGCCAGAGCCAAACAGACGGTTCGCGAAAAATTCCTGATGACCCGTCTCATGGAAGAGTGGCTGGATCTGATTGCCTCGTTCGAACCGAACTTCCGGCTCAAGGGGAGCGTTGGCCACCCTGGCTGACATTGCTGGCCAGTTGCTGAGGTTTGTGACGTTCGATCACCAGTCTGAGCCGGGCATTCTGCACTCTGGCTTTCAACCAGCGGTCAATGCGATCCTGATCCGTCTTTGACAGCGCGCTGCTGACCCCCAGCACGACCACAATATCCGGCACGGATGTGCCCAGCGCCACAAGATTCACTGGTTGGTCCGCATACCATGCCGATCCTTCTGCAAGATGGATCGAAACGACTTGCGGGAACAAGGCGTGCAGTTCCGCCGGTATGGGCTCAAGGCGCTTGCGGTCGGCATTCATGCCGTCGAGTTGCACGCGCAGCGCCTGCAATTCCCGGTCTTTCTCTGCCAGAAGCACCTGACTTTCCTTGTACAAGTCGCCCAGCAGGCTGGTTTTCAGCGATGCCACATCCACACGATTGTCATCCGCCTGATACACATCCAACCGGGCGCCGCTCAGGCCGTTGCGCGCCAGACGGGTTGAAATGTCTGCCAGCGCGCTTTCCGGCAGCACATCGCCGATCAATGTCACTTCGATCTGTTTTTTCTTGGAGTCAATGGCAACGCCGGAGACATGGGTTTTGCGGAATTCAAGTTGTTCATGGACGAATTGCTCTGCCCGGGTCTTGAAAACTTCCTCGCCCACCAGCCGATATGCCAGATACAGGCTGGGCAGGATGGTGACGATCATGGCCAGCCACATGTAGAAGGCCATGCGTTTTTCAGTGGGGGTATCAACGAATTTTTTTCGCTGCAGATGAAAGGCGCGTGTCACGAATGCCGACGCGGCCGCAATGAACACGCAGTTGATGGTGAACAGGTAGAACGCGCCCAGGAAGTATCCCCACGAGCGGGTGGCCAGGCCGTAGCCGGCCGTACACAAGGGTGGCATCAGTGCCGTTGCAATGGCCACGCCGGGAATCACATTGGTTTTCTGCTTGCGGGTTGCGGCCACGATGCCGGACAGTCCGCCGAAGAAGGCCACCATCACATCCCAGATGGTTGGATTGGTGCGCGCCAGCAGTTCCGACTGTGCGGTGGTCAATGGGCTGATGGCGAAATAAATTGTGGAAGTCAGCAAGGAAAGGGACGCGGCAATGCCCAGGTTCTTGAGCGATTGACGGATAAGCTGGAAGTCGTAAATGCCGGCGCCATAGCCGACCCCCATGATAGGTCCCATCAGCGGGGAAATCAGCATGGCGCCGATGATGACTGCGGTTGAATTGACATTCAGTCCGATGGACGCAATGAGGATGGCGAACATCAGCACCCACAGGTTGGTGCCGCGCATGCTGATGCCTGAGCGCAGATCGGCGTCAATTTCGGCATCGTTGGCGCGATCATCCTTCAGGCTGAATCGTGAACGCAGCGCTTCGCGCAGGTTATCTATTTTTCTGGAAACGGGTTCACTTCGGGTCGACATGCAGAGTCCTTTACTGGATACGCGGAAGGAGCGGGGCCCGGAGGTTCTTGGTTCGATCCTGGAGACATTGTCTGAAAATCACGGTTTCACCGTGTGTAATCCGGAAAGGGTAATATAGAGCGTATCTCTACAAACGAAAATATTCTGGAACTCAGCATGATGCCGGACCTGATTACGCCACATGGGCTCGCCGTGGTCGCCATGGCGACCGTGGTTTTCTTCATGCTGGCGCGCAATCTGTTGTCGGTTGAACTGGCTAGCCTGATCATTCTGGGGTCGCTGGTACTGCTGTTCTACGTTTTTCCATTCTCGGTGGCAGGACGGGTAGTGTCAGCCACAGACTTTTTTTTCGGTTTCGGGCATGAGGCATTGATAGCCATTTGCTGCCTGATGATCCATGGCTATGCGCTGGTCGCCACTGGCGGACTGGAACCCATCGCTCGCCTGCTCAGCAGATTATGGAGCTGGAATGCGCCCATTGCCCTGCTTGCGGTATTGGTCATCAGCATGGTGTTGAGCAGCGTACTCAATGACACCCCGGTGGTGGTGCTGATGATTCCGGTGCTGGTGAGCGTTGCGTTGCGTACCGGCACGGCGCCGTCGAAAACCCTGATGCCGATGAATTTTGCCGTATTAGCCGGCGGTATGGCCACGACCATCGGCACCTCGACCAATCTGCTGGTGGTGTCGATCGCCATGGATCTGGGTATCCGTCCCTTCGGCATGTTCGATTTCACTGCCATTGCCCTGACTGCTGTCGTGCCAGCCATTCTCTATCTCTGGTTGCTGGCGCCGCGCCTGCTTGCCGATCGCCGGCCACCGATGGAATCGACGCAACAACGGGTTTATCAGACGGTGCTGCATATCGAGTCCGGCAGTTATCCGGATGGACGAACCCTGGCGGAAACGCTGGAGCGTACCGGTCATCATATGCATGTCGATCGTGTCCAGCGTGGTTCGGGCGACTATGTCATTCGCGTACCGACTCTGAAGCTGCGGGCGGGAGACCGCCTGTTTGTGCGTGACACGCGCGAGAACATCAAGGAATTCGAGCAGGTGCTCAATGTCAAGCTGCATACGGCAAACATGATGGACACTGCCGAGATCGAGGAAAAACGGGAGCAATTGGCCGAGGTGGTCATTACCGACCATTCCGATCTGGCTGGGCGCACTTTGCGCGATACGCGTTTTCTGGATCGTTTCGGGGTTGCGGTCGTGGCGTTGCATCGTCCGCCGGCGGGTGAAATTCTGGATAGGGTGCTTACCGATGTACCGTTGATCAGCGGCGATGTGCTGCTGGTGCAGGGGCCGGTATCCCAGGTCGCCAGACTCAAGGCCGAGCCGTCATTGCTGGTGCTCAATGGCAGCGCCGATCTGCCGCATACGCACAAGGCACCGCATGCCATGTTGACCATGTTGCTGGTGGTAGTGGCCGCCGGTACTGGCCTGGTGCCCATTTATATCGGTTCATTCATCGGCGTAATTGTGTTGTTGCTGACACGCACCGTTCTGGTCACGAACATTGGACGGGCGCTGAAAACCGATGTCATTTTACTGATTGCCGCCAGCCTGGCGCTGGGAAAAGCCATCACCGCCACCGGCGTAGCCGACACGGTGGGCTCGGCACTGGCTGCCGCAGCCCATGCACTGCCACCCAGCCTGCTGCTTGGCATCATGATGGTGGCGATGGCATTGTTGACCAACTTCGTTTCCAACAATGCGGCCGCTGCGGTGGGCACGCCGCTGGCAATTTCGGTGGCGCAACAGCTCCATCTGGCGCCTGAGCCGTTTGTACTGGCCGTGCTGTTCGGCTGCAACCTGTCATTTGTGACCCCAATGGGCTATCAGACCAATATTCTCATCATGGCCACGGCCAACTACCGCTTCGGCGACTATGTGAAAGTAGGGCTGCCATTGGCGATCATGCTGGCCGGCATTCTCTCGTATTCGCTGTCGGCAAAGTATTTTTGAAAGAATCCGTAGTGGCAAAGACCCCTCTGTCCAGAAACAATCCAATAGACCTGCGGAATGTCTTGCGTCGGCTGCGGCGCAAACGCGCCCACGGTGCAGGCCGTATTTTATTTACAGGGTCACCTGTGAGCGCAGAAGCCGTGCTGGGGATACGCGCGGCCATCGTCGCCGCATTGTTTGTGCTTGTGCTCGCAATATTCCTGCTGGACCGGGACGGTCTCAGAGACAGCATTGATGGCGCAGTGAGCGTGACCGATGTGGTCTATTTCACCATGGTGACGATTACCACGGTAGGCTATGGAGACATTGTTCCCGTGTCGGTAAGCGCCCGCATGATCGATGCGTTTCTGGTCACCCCAATACGGATTTTTGTCTGGTTCATTTTTATCGGCACTGCATACCAGCTGGTTGTTCAGAGGGTCATCGAGGATTGGCGCATGTCACGATTGCAGCAACGTCTGGCGGATCATGTGGTGGTTTGCGGTTTTGGCAACAACGGCAAGAGCGCGGCTGCAGAAATGATGGGCAAGGGCGTCAGACCTGACAATATCATTGTGATTGATCATGACGAACGGGCGGTTAGAGAAGCTATTGATCGCGGGTTTGTGGCGCTTCACGGTGAAGCAACACGTGAGGAACTGCTGCGTGTCGCCGTGCTGGATCGTGCGCAAGGCCTGATCGTGACGGTGGGTCGGGACGATACCGCATTGATGGTTGTACTGACGGCACGATCATTGGGCACTGCGGCAAGAATCGTTGTCAGTGCGCATGAAAATGAAAACATCAAACTGTTGCGCAATGCCGGAGCCGATGTCATTGTGATGCCATGGACTTTCAGCGGGTATCTGCTTGCCGATGCCATTACCCAGCGGCATATCGTCGATTTGTTGCATGATGTACTTTCTCCCGGCGGGGAATTAAGTCTGACCGAGCGTATGCCGCATCCTGCAGAAATCGGCCGCTTGGTGCGCGAACTGCGTTACACCCTGGTGATGGGTATTGTCAGGAACGACAAAAGAATCATGTTCTGGCAGGATCCGGATCTGCGGATTGATGCCCACGATCAGCTTATTGCCATGGATGCTCGCGAATCATCAGTACCGGGTGCATCATGAACGATCAACTTCGCGCGTGGTTGTTTGATCCCATCGTCGGCAAGTGGGTGGCGGCAGGGACAGTAGTACTGGCTGTATTCATCGTGAGCCGGCTGGTGCAGCGCGCAGTCGCACAACGCGTGAGCGACGCCACCACCCGTTATCGAGCGCGCAAGTCCGTCGCACTGGTTGGCTATCTGCTGTCAGTGCTGGCTGTTGCCGTGGTATTCAGCGACCGGCTGGGCGGACTGACAGTCGCCTTTGGGGTGGCCGGCGCCGGGATTGCCTTTGCATTACAGGAAGTGATCGCCAGCGCCGCCGGTTGGGTGGCCATTTCTTTTGGCCGCTTCTATGAGCCGGGTGACCGGGTGCAACTGGGTGGTATCAAGGGCGATGTGATTGATGTAGGCATGCTGCGAACCACCCTGATGGAAGTCGGGCAATGGGTGGATTCCGATTTATATAATGGCCGTATTGTCCGCATCGCCAACAGCTTCATCTTCAAGGAACCAGTATTCAATTATTCGGCCGACTTTCCCTTTCTGTGGGACGAAATCAAGCTGCCGGTGCGTTATGGGTCGGACTGGAAAGCAGCCCGCCGCATGCTGGAAAAAGTCACGAATGAAATCTGTGGCGATTACGCGCGCCAATCATTGGAGGCATGGCATGTGGCAGTGCGTAAATATGCACTGGAAGAAGCGCGTGTCGAACCCATGGTTACGCTGGCGGCAAACGACAACTGGCTGGAATTTACCGCGCGTTACATCGTTCACTATCGTGCCCGCCGTATGGTCAAGGATCAGTTGTTTACACGTATTCTGGAAGAGGTCGATCAATCAGGTGGCAATATCCGCCTGGCCTCCGCAACCATGGAAATCGTCAACATGCCGGCTTTCGACGTGTCGATGCCGCAGGGAACCGGGACGATACGCAGCCGTTACATACCCTAGGTATGACTTGTCGCATGCTGCGTGGCGCTGGATGACGGCGCAGTCAACTGTATTTCGCCGCTTACATTTCTATGCAGGATGGCGGGCGGCTTGATGCCATGTTCCCGGAATGCCCGAAGCACCCGGAAATGCACGTCGGTTTCAAAAGGCTTTTCATAACGACAATCAAACACGTATGGCCGTGCCTTGAGTTGTACAGCCACATAATCCTGCATGATGACCTGTTTGGCCAGTACCGGAACGGGTTGATCCAGGTGCATATAGGGACTGGTCAGACAGGCTTCGCGAATCAAGTCCACCGCAAGCGCAGCGTCCTGATCGACGCCGATGTAAAAATCCATCGGCACCTGCATTTCCAGAGCGCCATAGTTTCCGCTGGAAGTAACGTCGGTAAGAATCTTGTTGTTGGGAATGGTCACTACATTGTGATCCAGGGTATTCATGCGCACGCTGCGCAAGCCGATTTTGACGATATCGCCATATTCCCCCGCATAAGTGACCCGGTCGCCGACCTGAAACGGTCGATCGAACATGATGGTGATGCCGGCGATAAAGGCAGCCACCAGGTCGCGCAGTGCAAAGCCCATGGCGAAGGCCAGTGCGCCGCCAATGACGGCAAGCGCGGTTGCATCGAGCCGTATGCTTAACGCCACGCACAGTACCACTGTCAACGTGTAGACGCCGAAACGGGTAATGGATTCGGCTTTTTGAATCGTTGGCCGGCGATGTGCGAAGCGTGCGCTCAGGCGATTGCTCAGATTGGCAATCAGGCGCAGCAGCACCAGGGCGCCGATTATCACTAATATGGACAGCGTAACGCCGCTCCAGCGAATGAACTGCGCCAACTTGTTGACATCGGAAACTTCCTGTGCGCTGGCGGTCGCAGGCAGTAGATACATGAATGCCACGACCTTGTATAGGCAAGTCATGCGCCTGGCGGCCGGGTTGCCAAGCATGAATTCCATCATCTGATCAATCATTCTTCGTCCTCCGGAACACAACTACTCGCTCGACAGCAAGTGGCGGCGCTGCAGGAAGCGGGTGATTGGCCGGTACCAGTTCCAGGTGACTGCGTACAAGCCATCCACGCAATGCAGATAACCGCATTGCAACCCAAAACGCAGCGAATTCTGCACTTCCGTCAGAGGAACCATGGTTGCTCTGGAAACATCTTCCGGATGCGCACGCTCCAGCTGCAACACGGCGCGCAATACAAATACGGCCGAGTCGGGAAGCTTGTCAAACGTGGCGGCTTCAGGAACCCGAAACGGCGTCACAAATACCCGCTTGTCGGCAGCGATGCCCAGCGATGTGCGCCATGCATGCAGCGCGATGCCAGGATTGCCGGAAGCGTAATCCCAGATCAAACGGTAATAGCTCTTCTCCGCCTGGGCGAGGGCATCGTTGCGCTCAATATCGTCCAAATCGGTTGGCAAATCCGGCACCAGACGCTCGAATACCGGCCTGATGCCGGCCTGACGCGAACGATTTTGCAGCAACAGGGCAATATCCTCTTCAGGCCAGTCATCCAGCATGACGATCTCGTCGAATAGCAGATTGACGCTGCGTGCGCGACCATAAAACCGCCAGACCACTCGATCCATTGAAATGATCCAGGCGCAATGAGTACTGTTGCGTCGGGCGCAATCCATCAACTGATCGAATTCAGCCAACCCGCCCATGACGGGATGAATCAGCCGGTGCGCATTGTCGATGATAATGCCCAGATCGCGTTCCTGAGCATCCAGTGAGGCTGCAATGCTTTGCAGATCACTGCTGACTGGTAGATGGGCGGCCTGCGCCAAAGCAGCGGTCAGCGCTGCCAGTCCGCCAAATGAGCAGTCGGTCATGACCACGTCATCGCGGGTGTCGCTCACTCGGTGCAGCACTGTGCTGCGTCCAGAACCGCGTTCTCCTACCACGGCATACACGCCGCCGCCGGTACGGTCGATATGATTGATGATCTCCGACACTTGCGGATCATCTTCGCAATGGATGATTTCGACGGAACCTGTGCCGGGCGACAGGGAAGTGAACAAGTCTGCCGGCAAGGGAGTCAGCGCAAGCGATTCACGCCGTTCGCTCATGCGATCCAACTGTTGCCGGAACAGATAAGCGAGCAGGCGCCGGGTAATCTCGAATCCTCCCAGCCACGCCTTGATAACCGCCATCGAACCCTTGGTGAACAGATAGGCGCCGCCCAGTACCGCGGCAGGCAAGCCACGCCAGCCCGTTTGATTGGCCAGCACCCAGCTTTCGAAGCGGGTCTTGCGGCGCACAAAACCGATCCGTGTGAAAATCGCTGCACGCCACCAATGCACGATGAGCAGACCGATCGGCAGCGCTATCCACCAGCAAGTGCTGAGCACCCATGAATAAATCGTGCCGGCTCCTACTATGCGGCGGCTCATCGACAGGATCAGTCCAATGGCGACTATCGTGATGCCCAACAGCCGCAGGGAACGCAGGCGGATTGTATTCGTGCTGTATTGATTATGAAGCCCGATGCGGACGGCGCGATTCATCGCCAGGTTGTCGATGGTCACTACAGCGAACCAGCCGCCAAGACACCACATCAGAATCGTCACTGCCAGCTCCACTTCCAGCAAGCGGGCAATGGAATCGGGCAGCAACCAGAAAATGAGCAATACCAGCAGCAACCAACTGAGCGGCTTGAGCACCCGTAACAATAAATCTATCGCCCCATCCAGCCGGCTTGCATGGAGCGTACGCGCACGTCGCGCCTCTTCGCGCAGCCGCTCACGCCAATCGACCAACAAACTGACACCGGTGCGTCTGCTCCAGTAGAACAGACCGATCAGCAGCAGAATTTTCAGCAGCAAGGCAGTTGCCGTGGCCACGCCCATGGTACGGTCGGACCAGGATCGCCATACGCCAGTACGCACCCAGTCCGAAACCGTGTGCAGGTGATAACTCAGCACCAGCGTCACTTGCCGCAGTTCGGCCCATGCCTGATCCAGACCTGATTGATCAAAGCCGGTAATGGCCTTGCGTCGTTCTGGAGACAGATAGGGCAGCAACGCCAGCCGGTCATCGTTCAGGCTCTGGACTTCCTCATACAACTGATAAGCCAGTTGCTGCTGGAACTGCGCAGTCTTTTTTGCCACCGACGCCGCAGCAGCCACGGTATCGTTAAACAGCTTATCAACATCGCTGCGATCGACCTGCACGGTCAATTTGGCAAGCGGGTCTTCCTCCGCGCTGCGTACCGCAGTGACTTGCGGCAGGGGAGTATTGATGGCTGCGGCCAACTCTTCACGCGAGGCGCGCAGCCAGGCGCGCAGCTCGTTGTACAGCGCATCTGCTGTTGTAGCTGCCATGTCAGTACGACCGGCCACCACCTGGCGTACTTTACGGTGCAAGGCCAGCGTGCGCTCGGCGTGCACGCTCAATTGACTGGATTTGCGCGCCAGTTCAGCTTGTTGCGCGGCGAATTGGGACGACAAGCCCAGCAGCCGCGCACGTTCTTCGGCAAGCAGGCGTTCCGCCTCGGAGCGGGCCATTTGCATTTCAGCCAGCGCCTGCTGACGCTCGGTTTCGGCCGCTTGAGCGCGTTGTGCAGCGTCGTTGGATTCCTTGAGCGCCCGGCTATGCGCGTCGGCATTCTGCTTTTCCACATGCCCGGCCAGCAATCTCTCCCGCTCTGGCGCAGGCAGCGAATAGAACTCGAGACGCGCACGATCCAGTTCGATTCGCGCATTCCAGGTTTCCGGTTCAAGAGACTCGGCAGTCTGGGCGGCTTTCTTGCTGCTGGTGCTGGAGGTTTTCCCCGCAGGCCTGGCATCGGCCGCACCCAGTAACATCTGCAACCGGGCCGCCTCCAGCTCGACAGCCGTATTGTCTGCAAGCGGCACATCGAATAGCTGTTGGACGTTCACGGTTACCGGCAGCGTGCCGGCAATCAATTCACGAATGTGGACGGCGATGGCGTGATAGTCGGGTGGCAGCATCGACGCTGTCGGTGTCGCTGCCTCAACGGGGTTTCGTACAGCAACTATTTCCTCGCCGGCCTGGCTGTGCGCTTCCACCGCAGAACCGTTGTTCGCCAATACCCCGGTTGCTGTCAGCAGCAAGCATAACCACAAACCGACCAATCTTGCGCCGAACAGGACTCTCGACAAGTTCGGCAAGGCTGGCGTCATCGCTTGTTCCAGACCACGCTGTACAGGTCGTGCCGTCGGTCCATCAAATTGCGCACGGTGCCACGGTGACGGGCTTCGCGCAGCGCACGCAGGCTCACATCGGCAATGGCCACCATTTCAACATTCGGCGTGGTATCGGCTGCCACGCCATCGCGGGCAAAGGGAAAGTCGCAAGGCGTGAGAATGCAGCTTTGCGCGTAATGAATGTCATTGTTATGCACATTGGGAAGGTTGCCGCAGCTACCTGACATGACCACGTATATCTGGTTCTCCACGGCGCGCGCCTGGGCGCAATAGCGGACGCGGCAATAACTTTGCCGTTCATCGGTCAGGAACGGCACAAACAGGATGTTGATGCCTTGGTCAACCAGGTAGCGAACCAGCTCGGGAAATTCCACGTCGTAGCAGATCAACATGCCCACCGGCCCGCAATCCGTGTCAATGCTGGCAACGGCATTGCCGCCGGCGACATTCCACCAGTAACGCTCGTTGGGCGTTGCATGAATCTTGTCCTGGGCAAACACCCGGCCGTCGCGCAAATACATCCTGGCTACGTTGAAAACACGTTCGTCACGGAGTATCGGCGTCGAGCCACCGACGATGTTCACGTTATATTTAAGCGCCAGTTCACGGAACATCGCATCGATCTGCTCTCCATATTCAGTCAGCTTGGCGATCGATTCGTGAGGGCGCATCGGCTCATTGGCGATCGACAGCAACTGGATGGTAAACAGTTCGGGAAACACCACGAAATCCGCGCCATAGTCGGAAGTGGTGTCCACAAAATAAAGCACCTGCTGCCGGAAGTCATCGAAGGACTGGATTCGTCGCTGGCCATACTGCACGCTGGCTATGCGCACCCGGTTCACTGTGCCGCGCTCGGATATTATGGCCGGTGTGGACGGCGCCTCGACAAGCTGCGGATTGCGCCAAACCAGGTGTACGGCATACCCATGTGATTCCTTGTCGTACGGCAGGTAATCCGGCAACACACCGATTGGTTCAAAACCATTGCGAAGCTGGAAGTTAAGCACCTGATCGCGCAGTTTGCGCGCCTGTACTGCCGCCACATAGTCTTCCGGCGTACCCATCTCCCTGGCGTGTTTGTGATAACCGGGAATCCGGCCGGCGATAATGATCCCTTTGAGCCGCAGGTGCTCGCAAAGACGGCGGCGCTCCCGGTAAAACCGTTGTCCCAGCCGCCAGCGCTGCATGGTGGGATCGACGCATACTTCGTAGCCATATAAATAGTCGCCCGCAGGATCATGCGTCGAGCCATAACCGCCACCGGTAATCTCGCGCCAGGTATGCTGCGACAGACCCCGTTCTCCGCTTATGCGGATGGTGGCGCAATAGCCAATGATGCGCTCGTTGAGCGTGGCGACCATATGGCCTTCTGGAAAGGAATTGATTTGTCCCAGCAGCATGGCGCGTGGATAAGTGGACATGCCGGGATAGACGCGCGCGACCAGGTCCATGATGCCGTCAATGTCTGTCAGCGCGGCTGAGCGGATCCGCAAGGTTTTTTCCTGCTTGTCGTCCTTCACAAAGTCATTGCTGCCGGCGGTGGAGGATTCCATGTATTTCTCTGCTGCTGTTTTTGAAATGGAGTCATGCTGCTTCCAGCATTGGCCGCTTGCGGAGCAGTCAACCAATTCACATGCATATTAACGCAGATCATCCGGCTTGTAAGTCACGTTGCTGATCGCCTGAATCTCGGCCAGTTCCTTGCGCAACTTGCGTTCCTGGCTGCGCAGGCGATAAATCCCGGGCGCCAGCGCCAGCGCGGCGACCAATGCGCCGCTGACGAAACACACTGTGATGATTACCGCAAGCGAGGCTTCGGCGCGCCACAGGAAAAAAATGACGGTCACTACCACCGAATTCTGCACGGCGAACAGCGTAACCACTATCAGCAAGACGAGTATGACGACCAATGGCATGAATACTTCCTCCAACTATGAGGCGTACCCGAAGACGAGCACGCCATACATTCATTGATTCACGGCGGCCATTCGTCGCCCGACGAATTTGCGGCCTGTTCAATGGTCACAGCCAGACGCCCGGAGCGCACATGCAAATCCCGTTGCGGGAAAGGTATCTCGATACCGCGCTCGTGCAGAGCATCGTCCAGCGCCCACAGATAACGCGATATGGTAGAACCCGGCCGGCTTACCGCATCGCGTCCGACCCATACCACCAGATCGAACTCCAGGGAGCTGTCGCCGAACTTGGTGAACCATACACTGCTATGACGTCGTTCGTCGCTAATGGTGAAGGGTACGGCTGCCGCAGCGGCCATGGCGGCTTCGCGCACCAGGTTCTTATCCGAACCATAGGCGACACTGAAGGGAATGTTCAGGCGTCGATAGCGATTATCCAGCGTCCAGTTGACTACGCGACGACTGGTGAATTCCGAGTTGGGAACAATGACGTCCACGGCGGAGTTGGTGGTCACGCGCGTATAGCGCACGCCGATTTCGGTTACCGTCCCCCGCACCCCGGACTCCAAATCGACAAAGTCGCCGACCTTGATGGTGCGTTCCACCAACAGAACGATGCCCGAGACGAAATTGGAGACGATATTCTGCAGGCCAAAACCGATACCGACGCCGAGTGCGCCGCCAATCAGGGCCAGACTGGACAGATCAAAACCGACCAGTTGCAGACCAATGATGCTGCCAAACATCCATACGAAATAACGCAGCAACCGTCCAATGGCATATCCGGTGGATGAACCGACGTCGGCACGCGAACGCAACAGGCGTTGAATGGCACGCTCCAGCCAGCGGGCGGCCAGCCAGCTTCCCACCAATATCAGAACGAGGATAACAATGTTCGCCAGACTGAACCGGCTGTCGCCGATCTGAATGGCGGCGCTGTTGATGGCCTCAATAGTGCGTTTCAGCCAGCTTAAGATTTGTTCCATGGCGGTATGTAATATAAGCAGAGCAAGAACAAATTGACCGGCCTGATGGCGTTTATCGGGTTGATCACGCAGCTATGGCACGCGCTGACTGCTGCCGCAGCCATACTTGTGCCAGAAGTGGCGGTACATGCATGGTCGCCGCAGTGCCATCCATCAACGCCGCTTCGGCGCGTCGCCGACGTTTGAGTTCGATTTTTTGCAATTGTTCAAATGCGCGTTTATTGGCGGAGGATGACGTAATGATTCGTTCTTTCTTGATGCCGAGCTGCGCTAATGCACTGGCAACAGCGTGGGCGCGGCGCGCACCAAGGCGTTTGTTGTAATCATCGCTACCACGGCCAACCGTGTAGCCGCGGATCATCAGCAAGGCATCGGGATTGCGTCGCATGAGTCTGGCCAATGAGGAAAGTTTCGGTAATTCCTGATCGCGCAACTTGGCGCTGCCTCGTTCAAAGAAAAACGTCAGTTTGTTGGCTGGCGGCAATGCCACCGATTTTTTGCTTTTTTTGCTTGCCATGACTTGCTTTCAGATGACGACCATTAAAATGGCGACCCGTTCCGGAAATCATTTTCATTGTGCAATATGCCATGATTTGTCATGGCTACATATAGGTAGTCACATAGAGACTTAACCGATGAATTCTTCCAGTGCAGCAGTAAAACGTTGCGACCAGGCGTGAATGTCATTTTTCTTGAGAGCGGCCATCATGGATGAGAAGCGTTCCCGACGTTCGGGAAGCGGCATCGACAGCGCCGTTTGCATGGCGTGCGCCACGCCCAGAGTATCGTAGGGATTGATCTGAATCGCACCGCCCAATTCACGCGCCGCTCCCGCCAGCGTTGACAGAATCAACACCCCCGGATCGGTTTCATCCTGTGAAGCCACGAACTCCTTGGCTACCAGATTCATGCCATCGCGCACCGGCGTTACCAGGCCCACATTTGCGGCGCGCAGAAACCCCATCAAGATGTCATGAGGATAGTTGCGGTTGAGATAGCGGATGGGCGTCCAGTCCGCATCGGCGAAGCGGCCGTTGGTGCGCCCGGCTTCCTGTTCCAGAGCCTGGCGGATTTCCGCATAGGCGAGCACATCGGTGCGTGAGTGCGGTGCAATCTGCAGATAGGTAATGCGACCCAGATTGTCAGGAAAATATTCCAGCAGCTGCTGATATGCAGTGAATCGCGGCACCAGTCCTTTGCTGTAATCGAGACGGTCGACGCCGATCATCAGTTTTCGGCCCACCAGACTTTCCACCATGCGACGCACTGTTTCGCTGTTGCGCGCCTCGCTCGCCTCATTTTGTATGCCTTCCACATCGACGCCGATGGGAAACACATCCGCAATGAATGTACGATCGCCCACAGTGACATGCCGGTCGCGACGCTGTACGCCGGTGCCGAACAAATGCGCGATGCCGGAATGAAATGCCTCAAGATCGCTTTCAGTCTGGAAACCGATCACGTCATAGTTGATCAGGTCACGCAACAATTCTGCATAAGTGGGCAATACCCGCAGCATTTCGATGTGCGGGAAGGGAATGTGCAGAAAGAAGCCGATGGGCCGCTTGACGCCGAGTTCACGCAAACGACTGGCCAGCGGGATGAGGTGATAGTCATGCACCCAGATGACATCATCACTGGTCAGCAGCGGCAGCAATTTTTGCGCAAACAGCCGATTGACGTTTTCGTAGGCTGTCTGCCGGTCGCGGGTAAATTGAAAATCCTTGAGCAGATAGTGGAACAAGGGCCAGAGCACGCCATTGGCGTGGCCGTTGTAATACTGTTCGAGATCGCTGGCGCGCAGGTCGATGGTGGCGTAGGTAACGCCGCCGCGCACATGCAGATCGGGATCGTCAGGATCGCCATCGGTGGTTTCGCCACCCCAGCCGAACCACAGTCCGCTGGAGCGCTTGATCGCCGACAGCACGCCGACGGCCAATCCCCCCGCAGCGGCGGTTTTGCGCGGCAACGATATTCTATTGGAGACACAGACCAGTCTGCTCACAGGGCATTCTCCCGTTGGTTACGGCGTAAACGATCAAGGATTGATATTGCGTTCGCGCAACCAGGCAATCACTGCCGATACGCTGCCAAAGCAGTGACGTGCGGCGGTGAGTCCATTGTGACCGACGCGAATGGAGTGTCCGCCCAATGCATTCACTGCGGCAAAGCCGTCTTCGTCGGTGACGTCGTCGCCGACAAACACAGGCACCCTCCCGGCAAACGGTTTTTCGGCCATGAAGGCTTCAATCGCGGTTCGTTTGGAATAGCCTGCCGGCGCCAATTCCAGCACACACTTGCCTGCGCGCAATACGAATTGTCCCGTGAGCGGCTCCGCCACTGCGGTCATCACTTCACGCACGATGGATTCATATTGGGGCGCCAGACGGTAATGCATCGCCAGCGCGGTGCCTTTGTCTTCCAGCAATAACCCCTTGTTCCGCAGTTGCAGGTCGGAAAGCATTTCCCGGGCGGGGGATAACAAACCAGTATCAAGAGGAGGACGGAAAACCTTGCCATCCGCGTTGCGCCGCTCCAGACCATGCTGCCCGGCAGCGGGAAACACGCAGGGCGCAAACAACCGGTCCAGTTCGCTGATGCTGCGGCCGCTGACCAGCGCCAGCGCGCCGTTTTCATGCGCCGCCGCCAGTTGCAAGGTATTGCATAATGCCGCAGGCACCTTCACCGCGTCCGGCGTCGATGCAATTTCGAGCAATGTGCCGTCAACATCCAGAAAAAGGGCAATATTACGTTCTGGAACAAATGGGCCGCGTAAAGTCATGACATGACCTTAACCAACTTGAGACCTTAGCTCAACCCTCATTATCCCTATGGGGCATGCGCCAGCAAAAATACGTTGATTCCATAAATGGCGATGATCATGACGGCAATGAATCTTGCGACCCAGACCTTGCGATGCGTGCGCGCCAGAATGGCCATGACCCCAAGCGATATCGCCATGATGGCGGAGAATGAGCTGATGACATGATCATGCGATACGGACGCGAGCAATGGCGCGCCGCGATAGGCGAAATCCATCAGCAACAACACGATCATGTTGAAGGCATTACTGCCAAAGATGTTGCCCACCGCCAGATCGACCGCGCCCAGCCTCACTGCGGCAACCGCCGCTGCAATTTCCGGAAACGATGTGGTGCAGCCAACCAGTACGGTGCCCACGAAACTATTGCTCAATCCTGCCTCCAGCGCCACGGCTTCGGCGCTGAAAATGAGCAGGGGGACAACGCACAGCAGACCAAGCGTCGCCATGCCAAAGGCAAGCGATGCACGGCGCAGCAAAACCTGCGGCTTTTCATGCTCTTCGTCAGGCGTCGGCTCGCGCGGCGCATTGGCTACGGTGTTGGTCAGATCGAACACGATACGCATGCCCACCAGATAAACCACCGCAATTGTCAGCGTATCGGCGCCTATGCCAATGAAACCGCGAAGACCGCCGCTGGCAATGGACAGGCCTGCCAACGCTGTCAGCAGGATGGCAAGCGTTCCGACCATTGCATGGTCCAGCGCCGCCTTCTGCAGCAACTGGCGTCGTTCATAGACGATCACCAGCAAGGCAAGAATCAACATGTTGGCCAATGTGGAACCGAACAGATCACCGACGCCGATATCGGGCAGTGAGAATGCGGCAGCGCTGACATCGGTGATGATTTCCGGCAAGGAAGTGCTGCCAGCCAGCAACAGGCTGCCGATCCACAAACGCCCCAGTCCCGTGGCGTCGGCGATGGCATCAGCATGATGCGCAAGCTTTGAAGCAGCCACAAACACCAGAATTCCGGCAAGTGCAAACGCGCCTGATGGCAGCATCAGACCGTGTCCCGTCAGTGACGCGAGCAAAAATTCCTTCATGCCGCCGGCTCCTTGCTGGCATCCGCTTTGAATCGTCGAGACCGCCACAACAGTTTTTCCAGTTCGACCACAATAAAAATGAATACTGCTGTGGCGACGGCAGCCAGCAATTCGTCAAGAGCGAGCGGCGTGGTCTTGAACAGCCGTTGCAAAACCGGCGTGTAGATCAATGCCAGTTGTAGCAGCACCGTGAGCGCAACCGTGCCCAACAGCGGCCGGTTCGACCACAAGCCCAGTTCAGACAGCAGTTGATGTTCGGAGCGGATGGCCAGCACATAAGCAAGCTGCGAAAAACACAAGGCGGTGAAAACCAGCGTTTGCCAGTTTTCAGAGCCGGTATGCAGCGCCCAGGCCTGACCGGCGAGCACCAGACCGGCCATCAACAAGCCGGTCCACAGTACCTGTAATCCGAGACCGCGCGCCAGAATGCTTTCATCGGGCGGATGGGGGGGGCGGCGCATCACCTGCGCTTCAGCGCGTTCGGCGGCCAGCGCCAGACCCGGAAAACCGTCGGTGACCAGGTTGATCCAGAGAATCTGGATGGGCAGCAATGGAATCGGCAGGCCGACGAAGGGCGCAAGAAAAATGATCCATATCTCTGCTGAATTGGTGGTGAGCACATAGCGGATGAAGCGCCGGAGATTGTCGTAGATGCGTCGTCCTTCGCGTACTGCGCGTACCACGGTAGCGAAGTTGTCATCCATCAGCACCATGGCGCTGGCTTCCTTGGCCACATCGGTGCCGGTGATGCCCATTGCCACGCCGATGTCAGCCTTGCGCAGGGCAGGGGCATCGTTCACGCCGTCGCCGGTCATGGCGACGCATTCGCCGCGTTCTTGCAACAGGGTCACCAGCTTCAGTTTTTGTTCGGGCGAAACGCGGGCGAATACCCGTATGTCGTGAATTCGGCGTTGCAGTTCCGCAGGCGGCGATTCCGCCAGTTCCTGGCCGGTCATCACCTCGCCGTCGCCGTCGATCAGTTCCAGGCGGCGAGCGATGGCCTGCGCCGTGCGCGGATGATCGCCGGTGATCATCACCGGCACAATGCCGGCCTGCCTGCACATGCGCACCGCATCCAGCGCTTCGGCGCGCGGCGGGTCGAGCAAACCGACGAGTCCCACCAATGTCAGATCCCGTTCGCTCTGGTCTGCGCTCATGCGTTGTGGATGCTGTTGCCAGCGTCGTGTGGCCACTGCCAATACGCGCATGCCATCAGCCGCCATGAGGTCTGCCATGTTACGAACCGATTCATGGTCGATGGCAACGGCGGCATCATCCAATAGCATGCTGTTGCATAGCGTGATCAATGTTTCCGGCGCGCCCTTGGTGATGGCCAGAAATCCGCGTTCGCCATCTTCATGCAGGGTGGTCATGCGTTTGCGGGTTGAGTCGAAGGGAATCTCGTCGGCGCGCGGCAGTTCTGCGCTGAGACGCGCCTGATCGAAGCCGGCGTCAAGCGCCGCTGCCAGCAGCGCCACTTCGGTGGGATCGCCGATCAGTTCGCCGGCATGATTCGTTTGCGCATCGTGACTGACGCCGATGGCGCGCAGCAGCGACTGCCATGAGTTACCCTGCCCGGGAGCGGCAGTACGCTCGCCTGCGCAGTAATACGCTTCCACGCGCATTCTGTTTTCGGTGAGCGTGCCGGTTTTGTCCGAGCAAATGTAAGTGACCGAACCCAGCGTTTCCACCGCAGGCAGACGGCGGATCAGCGCATGTTGGGCCACCATCTTGCGCGCACCCAGGGCCAGGGCAATGGTTACCACTGCCGGCAGGGCTTCGGGCAGCGCAGCCACGGCCAGACTCAATGCGGTCATGAACATGGGCAGCAGCGGTTCGCCACGCAACCAGCCCTGGACAAAAACCACGATGCAGATCGCCAGCACGATGATGGCCAGACGTCGCCCGAAGACTGCCAGCCGGCGTTGTAATGGCGTGGCCATCACTTGCGTTTGTTGCAACAGCCCGGCGATACGGCCGAATTCGGTCTGCATGCCGGTGGCGATCACCACGCCGCGTCCCCGGCCATAACTGACGAAGGTGCCCTTGTATGCCATGTTGCTGCGTTCGGCCAGCGGCGCGTCCATGTGCAGCGACGCCGCATCGTTTTTTTCAACCGGCAACGATTCGCCGGTCAACGCCGCTTCGTTGATGCGCAAGGCAATGCTCTGCAGCAGACGCAGATCCGCCGGCACGATACGACCGGCATCGAGCAGTACGATATCGCCGGGCACCAGATCGGCTGCCGCAATTTCCTGCTGTTGGCCGTTGCGCATCACCAGGGCATTGGGTGCCGACATGGCCTTGAGGGCGCGCATGGCGCGTTCGGCGCGATATTCCTGGAAGGTGCCCATGGCTGCGTTCAACAACACCAGCAGACTGATGACCAGGGTATCGATAATGTCGCCGATGATTCCGGAAACAATGGCTGCGAGCAGCAACAACAGGATCATGAAATCGGCGAACTGTTTGAACAGCAAGCGCCACCAGGGATTCGGCGGCGCTTCCGTGAGCACGTTGGCGCCATGCTTCAGGCGGCGTTGCGCGACCTGTTCGTCCGTCAGCCCGATTGCATCCGTCCGGGCGTCATTGAGCGCGGCAAGCGTTTCAGCGCCGGTCAGGCAGTGCCAGTCAGTCATCGTCCGCTCTCAGGGCACAATCAGTACATCGACAGGCGCAAAATACGCGAGATGCTGGCAGACGCTGCCATATGGGGCAGCGGCATCGCGCTTGCGTCGGGAATGCTTGCCGATGACGAGAGTGTCTATTTTCAGTTTTCGCAGTTGCGCCGTAATGCTCCTGATGGCTTCGCCGCGTAACACCAGTTTGTTGGTTTGCCTGCCGGCTCCGGCTTCAAGCAACGTTGAACGCAACAGGCGCTCCCGTTCAAGTTGCTGGTCGCGGGCGTAGACATCAATGGTCCTGCGTGACACGCCGTAGCCGCGTAAACGATCGGCAAACGGGGCATCGAACACATGCAGCGCAGTCAATACGCCGCCTCTGGCTGCCAGCAGCCTTGCCCAGCGCATTACAGCCACCGAAGCGGGCGTCAGATCCAGCGCGGCAAGCATGCGCGTCGGCAATTCGATGTCGTGTCGCCTTACCAGCAACGCAGGCGTTTCAGTGGTGCGCAGCAATTGCATTGCGGTGTTTCCCAGACCGGTTTGCGCATCCAGCAATCGTTCGCCAACGGCTCCGATCACTACCAGATCGGGTTTGAATTGTTCCATGCCGGAGGCGATGGCGACGGAAGCCCTGCCTCGTATCAATGCAGTGCTGACGTCGATCTTCCTGTCCGTGGCAAGCTGATCGGCCAGGGCCTTTAACGCAACGCTTGCCCGGGCGCTGACCTGTTGCGTCCAGTGCTGTCGCGATGGCAGCAGACCATCAAGCCAGCGCTGTGGTGGGACGGCGTGCAGCAAGCGCAACTCGGCCCGGTAGCGTTGCGCCAGGGTTGCTGCGCGTTGCACTGCCAGTTCGCCGGCGGATGAAAAATCGGTGGCAACCAGAATTTTTTTCGGTGTCATGACTTGAATCTGTTTTCGACAGGGTGGGACAAAGACAATGGTGATGCTCAGCTTCTGCGAGTCAGCCTGCTTCCTGATCTGAAGCAAGCTGTGCTGGCTCCACAGGATGCGTGCTTGCGGAAAACATCCATTTTCCAAAAATCAATGCGGACAGTGCCGCCAGACAGGATGCAAACAAGATGGCGATCTTTGCGGACGACAGCGCCTCGCCTTCGCCAAAGGCCAGTGTGGCGATGAAGATCGACATGGTGAAACCGATGCCCGCCAGAATGGCCACCAGGATCAATCCCTTCCAGGCCACCTCGACAGGCAGAACGCACCAGCGCAAACGAACAACGATCAGGCTGGCCAGCAGGATGCCGGCAGGCTTGCCCAGCAACAGACCCAGAAAAATTCCCTGAACTGCTGAACTGGATAAGACGGCGCCGAGATCCGTCAGCGTAAATGTCACGCCGGCATTGGCGAAGGCAAACAACGGCATGATTCCATAGGCCACCCAGGGATGCAGCGCTGTCTGCACGTCGATGGCCGGCGGTATCAGGTCGCGCTGTACGGTCTGTATCTGCTTCAGTGAATCGATCCATTCATCGTCCTTGATGTCATCGGCCTGTGCCAGCGCCGCTGCCTTGTTCAGCTTGCTGGTGAAGAGCGCCTTTCGATGCCGGGTGGTCAGCGGCACGACAGGCGTCAGCAACCCGAGGATGACGCCGCCCAAGGTGGGATGGACGCCCAGACGCAGCAAACCAAACCACAACATCAAGCCCGGGATCACATACGCCAGGGCCGCCCGGATGCCGAAACGCTGGAACAACAGCACCAAGGCAACTGCGCAAATGGCGATGTATGCGCCATCCAGCCGCAAGTCATGCGAGTAAAAAATGGCAATGACCAGAACGGCCAGGATGTCGTCAATAATCGCCAACGCCAGCAACAACACGCGTATGCCGCGCGGAATGGCGCGTCCCAGCAGAGCCAGGATGCCCAATGCGAAGGCGATATCGGTGGCAATGGGTATGGCCCAGCCTTGCCGGGATGCATTGTCAGGATTCAGACCGAGATAAATGCAGGCGGGGAGGAGGACGCCGCCGATGGCCGCAGCCAGCGGCAATACCGATTGTTGGGGACTGGAGAGCGCGCCCTCGTACAGTTCACGGCGGATCTCCAGACCGGCGACCAGAAAGAAAATGGTCATCAGTCCGTCGTTGACCAGGAAATGCAGCGATTGCGTGACAACCATGCCGCCCATGCCGAACGTCACCGGAAGATGCCATAGTGCATGATACGAATCGGAGAATGGCGAATTGGCCCACAGCAACGCGACTACGGCGGCGGCAATCAGCACGCCGCCGCTGACCGCTTCGATATGCAGGAACTGTTCGAGGGTACGTAAAACCCGATCGGTTATATGCTGAGAGGTGCCCCAGGTCGGATGGGGGGTATGAGTACGCATGAACATGGCTCCATAGCTGGCGGCCCGACCAACTCATACCTGCCGGAGATGGTTACTAGAGGCACCGGCACCCGCAACGATTAAATACTGTTTGCTGATCGCGGACAAGCGTCGTCATTACTGCTTACCGCGCCGGCAGAATTCAGGTAGGGCGATATTCAGGAAGTATGGGCTCAATTGTGACTTGATGTCGTTTTCCAGCGCCGGCGAGCAACCGTCATAACGGCTGCGCACGCCATCATGAGTGTTCGCCGCAATGTCGTTGCCGGCAGTTTCCGGAGTAGCATGCAACATTCTGCATCGTCTAAAAAGGCTGGTCCGCAATGACAACCTGGCAACATCTCGTCGTCGCCATCGCCGATCCCTTCATCAAGAAACAGATGGCGCTCAAAAAGGCGGCGGACATGGCGGCCCGTTGCGGCGCACGCCTCACCTTGTTTCATGCGTTCTCGCTGCCATACCCACTACCTGAACCTGCGCCGAAATCGAGTGCGGAAGCGCTGCGGGCGGCGATCGCCTATCGCCGCAAGGCGCTGGAACGTCTGGCCAAGCCTTTGCAGAAGGCAGGCATTGCAGTGACATGCGCCGTGGAATGGGATTTTCCAGCGCATGAAGCCATCGTGCGGCACCTGCTGAAAAGCAAAGCGGATCTGCTGGTGGCGGAATCGCATCGCCACGGCGCCATTGAACGCTGGTTACTGGCCAATACCGACTGGGAATTGATTCGCGCCTGTCCCTGTCCGCTGTGGTTCGTCAAAACGCGGCGCTTGCCGGCCAAAGTATCCGTGCTGGCTGCGGTTGATCCGCTGCACGCCCATGCCAAGCCTTCGCTACTGGACGATCGCATTCTCGAGCATGCTGCGGCGCTGACTGCCCAGCTCGGTGGTTCGGTGACGCTGGCGCATGCCTATAGCGCGCCGCTCAGCGCTGCGACATCCAACTTCATTGAACCCCTGCGACTGCCCGTTGCGCCGGATCGTGCGCGCCGTTTTCTCGCCGGCATCAAGGAGCAGGTGGCACAACTGGCCACGCGCCATGGCATCGCGGCCAGCCGCTGTCTCGTCAAGGAAGGCGATCCGGTCGAGGTCATCAGCGCGCTCAGCACGAAATACAAGGCCAGCGTGGTGGTGATGGGCGCAGTCTCGCGCAGCGGGCTGCAGCGCTCGTTCATCGGCAACACGGCGGAGAAACTGATCGACAAGCTGCGTTGCGACCTGCTGATCGTCAAGCCGGAGGCATTCAAGACCTCGGTGCCAAAACGCACTGCAGAATCAAGACTCGGTCTGAAAGCCTGACATCCATTGAGGTGTCATTGATGTGATTGAACCAGCGCCTGACGGTGGCTTCTGTACTGTTGTATCGGGCAACCCCTGATCTGGGACTGTCGCGCATTCGTCACATAGGGACGGGCATGAAAGGCTTAAACTTTGCTCACCGGGCGCTTTACATCCAAATTGAACCATCATGGAATACATCGACAACTTCACCTTTGATGAAATTGCAGTGGGCACATCGGTCAGTGCCGTGCGTCGTCTGACAGCAGAGGATATGCGGCTGCTGGACATCCTGTCGGGGATTGGCCCATCAACTGATAACGCGGTATTTCCTGAACGGCTCGCGCAAGGCATGTGGGGCGGCATCCTGATCTTCACGGTGCTGGGCGCCGACTATCCCGGCACGGGCACCCGTTACCTCAGACAGAAGCTGGAGTTCTGCCGGCCCCTGCATCTGGATGAAGACGTGACCACGACGGTTACGGTGCTGGAGAAGAACCCGCAGAATCGACAGGTGACGTTGCAGTGCCAGTGTGTCAGCCAGCGGGGCGAGATACTGGTCAGCGGCACCACCGAAGTACTGGCGCCCACACAGAAAATCAGACGCACGCGCACGGCCATGCCACCGGCACAGCGTATCGACCAGAACGCACGTTACCGGCGCCTGATGGGCCTGACACAGGGCCTGAATCCGATTCGCGTGGCGGTTGTGCATCCCTGCGATGCCGAATCGTTACGCGGCGCGGTGGAAGCCGCCAATGCGGAATTGATCGTGCCCACCCTGGTGGGGCCTGCCGCGAAGATTGCGGCAACAGCGGCCAGTGCCGGACTGAATATCGCTGCCTACACGATGGTCGATACGCCGCACAGTCATGCCGCTGCGGCACAAGCGGTGGCGCTGGCGCGTGGTGGCGAAGTGGATGCCATCATGAAGGGCAGCCTGCATACCGACGAGCTGATGGCGGCGGTGGTATCCAGCGAGTCCGGTCTGCGCACCGGGCGGCGCATGAGTCATGTATTCGCCATGGATGTGCCCAGTTACTCGCATCCCTTGCTGATCACCGATGCAGCCATCAACATCGCGCCGGATCTCAACGTCAAACGCGACATCGTGCAGAACGCCATTGATCTGGCGCATGTGCTGGGCATCCCCGAGCCGCGCGTGGCGATTCTGGCCGCAGTCGAAACCATCAACGACAAATTGCGTTCCACCCTGGATGCGGCCGCGCTGTGCAAGATGGCCGAGCGGGGACAGATCACCGGCGGCATTCTCGATGGACCCCTGGCCTTCGACAACGCGGTATCAGCCGCCGCCGCCGAGGCCAAACAACTGCATTCCAGCGTGGCGGGACACGCGGATATTCTGGTGGTGCCGGAACTGGAGTCGGGCAACATGCTCGCCAAGCAATTGCAGTATCTGGCCAATGCGCAAGCGGCAGGCATTGTCCTCGGCGCACGGGTGCCCATCGTGCTCACCAGCCGCGCCGACCTGAGTCATGCCCGGATTGCGTCCTGCGCCATGGCGCTGCTGGTTGTCAGGAAACACGCCTGAGCCGGAATGAACAAAGTTTTATTTGTTCACCCGCAGACAAATACTGGTGGCGTGAGTTGTCGATCCGCAGGTATTCATAGAACTTATCGAACCAAAATACCTACGATCCGACCACCCATGGAGCTGGCCGATGCTGTTATAGCCATAGCCGATCACTGTGCATACCGGGAGAAGGATGCGAAAACATGAAGGTGTTCTGACGCATACATTTCACGGAAACTTAGCAGGGCCATATTAAGGACTCCCACTCTATGTGACTACTCTTTGCTATTGCCACCATCCTGCAACTGCTTAGGATCAATAGTCACGGCATCTGGTGGGGCACGATCACCAACGCGATTGATGATGATCGTTACAGCAAGCATAAGCACGAGAAAGGTGCCAATACTCAGTCCCAGCCGCATCGGCAAGCTTAACTTCGATGCAATAAAGAACATCCCTACGCCGATAGCTGCACTAATGAAATAAGCGACAATCATTTGCAGACCTCACATTCTTTCTTGACTACAGGGTTTTTCTCCAGGCGCTTGTACTCTTTTCGAACATTGTCTGCCCATGTTTGGCAGTTGCGGCCTATTAAGCAATAGGAAGGTGGTGGCGCAGCACTCGCGATAGCTTCCTCATGATGCAATCATCATAGTGGCCGGGCTTCTTCCGATAACCGGATGGATTCGTTTCATGCTTTAACTTCCCGTCGTCGAAGAACCCAAGATTGGATGGTGCTTTGCCAACCTC
>JBFWSR010000005.1:0-170781 GCA_050248275.1 Steroidobacteraceae bacterium | reverse complement strand
TCGGAACTAAACGAGACTAGTTCACCGAAAGAGCGGCCAACCGTTTGGCAGGGCGAGTTAGAAATTTTTAAAGAAGCGAATTGCGGGCTTCCCATTCTAATTTCATAGAAGTCCCCGCGCATCACTTGATACCTGTTATCGGGTGAGTTCATCTGGCCCAACTAGAAGTAGAGCCAAGTGATATGCGACCTAAATGTCGCTTTGCAAAGGGACTTACGTCAGTGATATGCACCTTGCTCCTCCCGATTTCCTTGCCAGACAGTCAGTTACCGCTGTGTAGCGGAGCGTATTGAAAAAAGCAAAAGGGACTTTGAGCAAAACATTACGCCAGCGCCGTCAATCCCACGCCACCCCACAGCGCCATCATCATCAACGCGAGTCCCAATACCACGCGCATGCCGTAAGCGGTACCGCCGCTGACAAAGGCAATGACAGCCTTGGTGATGGTGTTGGCGGTCACGGCGAGCAGGATGGCGAACATGGCGGTGTGATCGGTGATGCTGCCGCGCGCAGCCAGTGTGGCGGCGGAAGCGGCCGATGAATGCGCATCGGCAAAACCAGCCAGCGCCACGCCCACACTGGCGCCGGCAGCGCCGTAACGATCCGCCAGGAATGCAGACACAAACATCACCACCGTGATCAGCAGTGCAAAACCAACTGCGCGTTTGAGTTCAAAGGCGCGTCCCGGCAGTTCACCGGACTGGCGCGCCTGTTGTGCGCGATACGCCAGCCATGCGCCGTAGGCCGTATTGACCAACGCCGTGACCAGCAATGCGGGCAACAGCTCTGTGGCCAGCGCGGGATGAGCCAGATACAGGATCAGGATCAGTTGCAGCACGGTGGCCACCGATGACACTGCCGCACCCGCGGATGCTGCGCGCAGCCATTGCGTGCTGTGACGCGCATGCGCAGCCATCGCCGCCACGGTGGCCGCACTGGATACAAAGCCGCCAAAGAAGCCGGCCCATGCCAGACCCAGACCGTTGCTGAAACTGCGCAATGCCACATAGCCCGCGGCATTGATGAGCAGCAACAACACGGTGATGCGCCAGATGAGATGCGGGTTGATCACGCCATAGGCGTCGAAGGCGTGATCGGGCAGCAGGGGAAGCACAATGAGCGCGGCGGCGGCGAGCAGGATGCCGTCGAGCATTTCGCGATCCGACAGACGCTGGCGAATCAGTTCATGCAGCCATGAGCGTGAAGCCAGCAGCAACGCCACCAGCACGCCCAGCGAGGCGCTGATATGCGCATGCGATTGCGCCAGCGCACCCAGCGCATACGTGACCAGCATGGCCACTTCAGTAGTGAGGCCGGGGTCTTCATTGCGATTGCGCAGATAGGAGGCGCCGGTAAACACCGCCAGCCCCATGGCAAACACCATGACCAGCCAGGTGCTGTCCAGCGCCGCAGCGATCGCGCCGAGCAACGCCACCAGTGCAAAGGTGCGCACGCCTGCTGCGCCACGTGTGGGTCCGCTCCCCTTGTTGCGCTCGCGCTCCACACCGATGAGCAGACCCACGCCCAATGCAACGACAAAGCCGATGACGAGTGGCGACCAGAACGAGGTGAGTGCATTCATTGGATGATCGGAGCAATCACTGGCCGGTCATTCGCCGGCTTTGCTGAGCACACGCTCGATGCGCAGATCGGGCACCAGCCAGATCAGCGCCACGGCGACATACAGCGCACCGGCAAGCCACACGCTCACGAACGCCAGCGGGACGGCCGCTGCATACATCAGCAATGACAATTTGCCTTTCCGGTCGTTGCCGAGCGCCCTGGCCAATGGCGAATCCTTGCCATGACGCGTCACCAGGGCATGCGCCAGAATCGTGTAGGCGATGGCGGCGCCCAGCAACACGATTCCATAACAGGCCACCGGCAATGCAGGGAAATGATTCTCGCCCATCCAGCCGGTGACGAAGGGCACCAGCGACAGCCAGAACAGCAGATGCAGATTGGCCCACAGGATACGGCCGTTCACATGAACCACCGCATGCAGCAGGTGATGGTGGTTGTTCCAGTAAATGCCGATGAACACGAAGCTCAACACATAGCTGAGCATGACCGGCAACAGTTCGTGCAACGCCCCGGGGCTGGTGTCGTGCGGCACCTTCAGTTCCAGCACCATGATGGTGATAATGATGGCGATCACGCCATCGCTGAATGCCTCCAACCGGCCCTTGCCCATCGTCACACTCCGCTTTCGTTTGCCCTGTCGCTCGCCTTGCTGGCCAGCGAAACGCGCATCCTGCCGATCAGTTGCCCGATATATTCGGGTGAACGGGTATTGCGCGCAATCAGCATGCACGTCGCCGGCACGACATACAGCGTCAGCACCAGCGAAAACATGACGCCGAATACGATGACGGCGCCAATGGGTCGGCGGCTCTCGGCGCCGGCGCCGGTGGCGATCAGCAAGGGGATGGCGCCAAATACGGTGCACAAGCTGGTCATCAACACGGGACGCAAACGGGTGGTGGACGCCTGCACAATGGCCTCGACAAACTCGACGCCACGATCGCGCAACTGATTGGCGAACTCGACAATCAGCACGCCGTTCTTGGCAGCCAGGCCCACCAGCATCACCGCGCCGATCTGACTGAACACATTGATGGAACCGCCCTGCCACCACAGGCCGATGACTGCCCCCGTAATGGCCAGCGGCACCGTGGTGATGATGATGGCCGAGTGACGGAAACTCTCGAACTGCGCCGCCAGCACCAGATACACAATGCCGATGGCCAGCAGGAAAGTGCTGTAGAGCGCGCCACCGGCTTTCTTGAACTCGCGCGATTGACCGTCGTAGTTGATGGTGGCTTCAGGCGGCAGTTCGGTGCGCACCACCTGTTCCAGAAAATCGAGCGCCTGTCCCAGCGAGTAGCCGTCGGCCAGACTGGCGGAGATCTGAATCGAACGCTGACGGTCGAAGCGGTTCAACTGGCTCGGCCCCGCCACTTCCTTGATCTGCACGAGATTGGCCAGCGGAATGAGCGTGGCCGATTTTTCCGAACGCACATAAATGTTGTCGAGGTCGCTGGGCGTGGCGCGATCCTCGGCGCGCGCCTGCAGCATCACGTTGTATTCCTCGCCGCGATCCACATACGTGGTGACCTGGCGCGAGCCCATCATGGTTTCCAGCGTGCGCCCCACCGTCTCCAGCGATACGCCCATATCAGCCGCGCGGCTGCGATCGATCTCGATCTTCAACTGCGGCTTGCGTTCGTCGTAGTCGGAATCCACATTGAGCAATCCCGGATTCTCACGGGCACGCTGCAACACGATGTTGCGCCATTTGACCAGTTCTTCATAACTCGGACCGCCCAGTACAAATCGTACCGGCTGACTGCTGCCGCGACCGGCGAGTCCGGCCGGCGTCACCACATTGATGCGCACGCCCGGCAGGGAGTTGAGCTTGCCGCGCACACGATTGGCAATCATCTGCGCCGACTCGGCGCGTTGTCCCCATGGCACCAGCAGAACATTGACCCGGCCGTTAAAGCTGCCACTCATACTTTGTCCGGCGCCGGCAATGATGGAACTCACATTGCCCCGTTGCATCTCCTCATCCGCAATCCGCTCCACCTGATGCAGGTAACGATCGATGTATTCGATGCTTGAACCTTCAGGTGGCGTGAGATTGATGGTCAACCGGCCGCGATCGTCGGCCGGCGTATATTCACTGGGCAGGGTCCTATAGATGCCGTAACCCAATGCCGTCACGCCCAGCGCGCCGATCACCACCCACCATGAGTGACTGACGGCGACGGACAGGCTGCGCCGGTAAGCTGCAGACAGGCCATGAAACGCCGTATCGACCAGACGCGTCACCCGACCATGCTGCACACCACTGGCAAACAGGACGGAAGCCAGCATCGGCGTCAGCGTGAGTGCGATCACACAGGAAAACAGGATCGCCGCCGCGACTGAAATGCCGAATTCACCGAACAGCCGACCGATATTGCCGGGGATGTAGGAGATCGGCAGGAACACTGCGGTCAGCGCCAGGGTGGTGGCGATCACCGCAAAACCGATTTCCTTGCTGCCATCAACGGCCGCGATCAGGGCCGGTTCGCCCTGCTCCATGCGACGCACGATGTTTTCCAGCACCACGATGGCATCGTCCACCACCAGACCAATGGCCAGCACCGCCCCCAGCAGCGTCAGCACATTGATGGAAAATCCCAGCGCCGACATGACCATGCAGGCAGAGACAATCGAGATCGGAATGGTGAGCGCTGGAATCAGGGTGGCGCGCAGGGTGCCCAGGAATGCATAAATCACCACCAACACCAGCACCAGTGCAATCCCCAGGGTAACGATCACTTCATGGATGGATTCCGAAACATAGGTCGAATTGTCCTGGGCAATCACCATCTGGATATCATCGGGCAGATCCTGCCTGATGCCATCCACTACCCGGCGCACGCCCGATGCCACATCGAGCACATTGGCTGTCGAGGTGGGCGTCACTGACAGCCCGACATCCGACTGGCCATTTCTGCGCGAGATGCTGCGCAACTCTTCAGCGCCAATGGCCACGGTGGCCACTTCGCCGAGGCGCACCAGATAACCATTGACGGCACGGCCTACCACCAACTGGCGAAAATCCTCTTCGGTGCGCATGCCGGTATCGGTGCGCAGGGTGAACTCGCGCTGCTGCGACTCCAGACGGCCTGCCGGCAATTCGACATTTTCCTTGCGCAAGGCGCTTTCTACATCCTGCACCGTCAACTGGCGTGCAGCGAGTGCACGCCGATCCAGCCAGATGCGCATGGAAAATTTCTGTGCGCCATTGATCTGCACGGTCGCCACGCCGGGAACCACCGTAAGGCGGTCCACGATGTAACGATTGGCATAGTCGGTCAGATCGCCAAGGCTGCGCGTCTTGCTGCCCATGCTGATCGTGATCAGGTTATCGGAAAGGGCATCGACCTTGCTGATGCGGGGCGGATCGGCCTCATTGGGCAAACTGGCCTGGATGCGCGAGATGCGATCACGTACATCGTTGGCCGCTGCTTCGATGTCGGTGGCCACGCTGAATTCGAGATTGATGCGCGAGCGCTGGTCCTGACTGGAAGATTGCAGCTTCTCCAGGCCTTCAATACCGGCGAGCTGGTTCTCGACAGTACGTGTGATCTTGGTTTCCACCACATCGGCGGAGGCGCCGCGGTAGTTGATGGTGACACTGACCTGAGGCGACTCGATGTTGGGATACTCACGGATCGCCAGGCGTGCGCCCGCCATCAATCCCAGAATGGCCAGCAACAGACTGACCACCACCGCGAACACCGGACGCCGCACCGAAATATCGGAAATGATCATCAGGACTCCGCCGGCCGGTTCGCACCTGCCACGGCGACCTTGGCGCCATCGCTGAGTTTTTCACCGCCTTCGACCACAATGACATCGCCGGTTTGCAGTCCCTGTTGCACTTCAACCAGACCCGGCTTGCGACGCCCGATGATGACGGCGACTTTATTGGCGGTTTCCTGGTTCACGACATAGACGTACTGCCGATTGCCTTCCGGCAGCAGGGCCTGTTCCGGTATCAACATCACATCGCCTTGTGAGCGCGTCAGATGCACGGTCATGAACATGCCCGGCTTGAGGCGCTGCGTGCGGTTGTCGAGCAAGGCGCGCACCACCACCGAACGGCTCACCGGATCGACGCGGGTGGCAATGCTGCTGACGCGACCGTGAAACGCTTCATCCAGAAACGCGCTGCTTCTGGCTTCGACCTGTTGTCCTTCCTTCACGGTGGCCAGATAGCTTTCCGGCACGGTGAAATCCAGTTTGATGATGCTGGTGTCGTCCAGCGTGCTGATCACCTGTCCAGGCGTGACCAGACTGCCGATGCTGACCGCGCGCAAGCCGATTCGACCACCAAAGGGCGCGCGAATCACGGTGTCGTTCACCCGCGCCTGCGCGGCCTCGACCTGCGCCTTGCTGCTCAGCATCTTGGCTTCCAGTTGCACCAGATCGGATTCGGATAAGGCCTTGCTTTGATACAGCTCGCGACTGCGTTGATACTGACTCTGCGTGTCGCGCAAGGCTGCTTCGGCCGCAGCCAGATTGGCGCGCGCCTCCGCACCGTCGAACTCGACCAACACCGCGCCTTGCCTGACATATTCGCCTTCGCGAAAGTGCAGCGCCACCACGCGATTGGTGGCCTTGGCGGTGATGTCCACCGCCTCATTCGCCTTGGCCGTGCCCAGCGCTTCGGTTTCGTCGATGAAACGACTCAGCTTGACGGTCTCGGTCGTAACGGCCGTGACGCGCTTTGCGCCCGCAGCAGGTTTGCCGCCCAGTGCGCCGCTATCGGCTGGTTTGTTGCAAGCGGCCAGCAAGGCCAGTGCCCACAGCACCAGCAATGAATGGCGCGGCCGGCATGACAGGCTGTCGCTCAAACTGACTCGCACTAGAACTCCGCATCCGTGCCATCGTTGATGCCTTCGAACAGGGCCGTGCTCAAGTAGCGCTCGGCGGTATCCGGCAACATGGCCAGGATCGTCGCGCCCTGCGGGGCAGTGGCCGCCACTTTCAACGCGGCCGCGAAAGTGCCGCCGGAAGAAATGCCGCAGAAAATACCTTCCTGCGTGGCCAGTGAGCGCGCAGTCTGAATCGCTTCATCGTCCGTGACCGGCACGATGTCATCGGCCACTGTGCGATCCAGCACGGCGGGCACGAAGTCCGGCGTCCAGCCCTGGATTTTGTGCGGTTTGAATTCGGCGCCTTTCAATAGCGATGCACCCGCCGGCTCGGTGGCAATGATCTTGATGTCGGGTCGTGCCTTCTTGAGCATCTGCCCGGCGCCGGTGAGCGTGCCGCCCGTGCCCCAGCCGGTCACCCAGAAATCGAGTCGCTTGCCGGCGAAATCGCTGAGGATTTCCGGACCCGTGGTGTTGCGGTGATATTCGGGATTGGCCGGATTTTCAAACTGGCTGGCCCAGAACCAGCCGTTCTTCTCGGCCAGCTCTTTGGCCTTGCGCACCATGCCGGTACCGCGTTCGGCGGCGGGCGTCAGAATCACTTTCGCACCCAGCGCGCGCATGATCTTGCGGCGTTCGACCGAGAAGGTTTCCACCATGGTGGCCACGAACGGATAACCCTTGGCGGCACACACCATGGCCAGCGCAATACCGGTATTGCCGGAAGTGGCCTCAACCACGGTCTGGCCAGGCTTGAGCACGCCGCGACGTTCGGCGTCTTCGATGATGGCAATGGCCAGACGATCCTTGACCGAAGACAGCGGATTGAAGAACTCGCACTTGACGTACATGGCGACATGCACCGGCGCCAGACGATTGATGCGGACGACAGGCGTGCGTCCGATGGTGCCGAGAATATTGTCGTAAATCATGGGACCCCCAATAACTCAATGGCAGCGCAGCGAGTTCGCTGCAACCAGAACAAATGGCCGGAACAGAGGACTAGTACAGAAGGCGAGTATCACTCGTTCAGGTTTCCCGGGCGAGAGCCTTGACGCCTATTGACATGCCAAATAGGCATCTGCGAACAGTAGGCGGCTATATCTACCAGAACCTGGACTTCAACGGCTGCATTTCGAAACCACGAGGGACAGGGCGGTAACAGACAAGCCGTCCCGATTTTTTGAGATGGATTCAGGAACGCTGCCGCAGCCAGTCCACCAGCGCGGCAGGAATCTGCCGTTGCGCCTTGCCGCTCACATAAATACCGATATGGCCGCCGGCAAAAGCCAGCTCTGAATAATCCGTGGAGGCCACATACTGTCGCAGACAACGTGAAGCGGCCGGCGGCACCAGATGATCCTGCGCGGCATAGACATTGAACAGCGGCTGCGTGATTGACTGGAGCTTCACGGGCTTGCCGCCAATGACCAGTTCGCCCTTGATCAACTGATTCTGCTGGTACAGGCAACGCACGAATTGCGCAAACATGGCGCCCGGCTGGTCAGGACTGTCGAAGATCCATTTTTCCATGCGCAGGAAGTTTTCCAGCTTGTGCCGGTCGTGGGCAATGTCGAGCAGAGCCACGTACTTCTGGCTGAGCAAACGAAACGGCATCAGCGATACGAACGCCGCGTTGAGCCAGTCGCCCGATACATTGCCCGATGCGGCCACCAGCGCATCGACATCCAGCGGTTGCACCCACTTCGACAGCAGATCGTCCGGCGTCTGAAAATCCACCGGCGTGATCATCGTGATCAGGTTGCCGACCAGTTCGGGATGCAGGGCCGTGAAACACAGACTCAAGGTGCCGCCCTGACAAACCCCCAACAGATTGACGTGAGCTTCATCGCGCAATTCACATACCTTGCTGGCGCAGTGCGGCAGGTAGCGATTCACGTAGTCGTCCAATTCCAGAAAACGATCCGAACCATCTGGATAACCCCAATCGATCAGAAACACATCCATGCCTTGCTGTAGCAGACCGCGAATCAGCGAACGGTCTGGTTGCAGATCCATCATGTAGGGACGATTCACCAGCGCATAACAGATCAGCACTGCCGGCCCCGCCGTCCTGGCCGATGTCGCGGGGCGATAGCGATACAAGGTGAGCTTGTCTTCGCGATACACCGCATCCTTGGGCGCCGTGCCAATGTCCACATCGCGAAGAGCGGCCAGACTGCTCAGCAACTCGGTGGCGCGCTGCTGCATCTGCGCCATTTCATGCCGGGTTTGTTCTGGATCGAGCGTGAAATCACTCATGCGCCGCCTTTAAACCCCGGATCGCTTGCCGGTCCTGCGGACCGACGGTTTGTTTTGCTGCTGCAATTGCTGCTCCAGCTCGGCCACTCTGGCCGTCAAGCCACGCAAACGCAGATGCACGCTGTTCATTTCACTGCGTGTCGGCAGGTCATGCGATTTCAGCCAGTACTCGATCAATACATTCTGGCAACGCTTCAGGCGACTCAGCGCATTGCCACAGGCGGCCTGTGCGCTGATGAAGTTTTCATCATGGGCCAGTCCGGCGAAGGACTGCTCGCCACATTCGATCCATAGCTCATACAGCTCGCGAAAACCGTTGATGGGTTTACCCTGCGCCGCCCGCTGTTCGGCCAGGTTCGGCACTGCTTCCAGTGCCTGCGCGAATACCTTGCCATAGGCCTGCAACACCACCTGCAGGCGCAACTGATACTCGGCCTGTGCCCTGGTGTATTCCTGCCAGGCAGTCAGTTGCTCGCGGGCCGGTCCCAGCGGAAATACCTGCAGCATCTGCTGCCAGGGATTGAGCGGCTGCTCGCCTTCGGCATTGAGCATCAGCACCATCTCGCCGGCATTGGCCATGCAGGACTGCAACAGGGCCTGAAAACTCTGCACCACATTCAATGCTTCGGGGGACATGGCCGCTGGATTGAGCTGTTCGCGCAGGATGTTCATGCTTTCGCGCATGGCATCGACGCGCTGTTCGCCGGCCAGGGACTGCCAACGACCCACCCAGCCACGCTGGGTTTCCAGCCAGGCATCGATCCAGTTGGAATGATTCGCCGCTTGATTCACGCCGGGCCTTGGGAAAGTTGCATTGATACGATGATGCTTGAACAAGTCTAGGAGTCTGTCGCACTCAGGTGATCGTAGCGAGGCGAGTGGAAAATTGAGAACAGTTTTTCGAAACTGTTTGAGGCGAATAGCCGTCGCTATTTAACGAGAACAATCGAAAAAATGGACCGATTAGCCACCGCCGCAGTAGATCATTCCTGAATCCGACAGGCTCCTAGCTTATGCAAAGCCTGCTGGCGATGCACGCGCACTCACGCCGGTGCAGCATGAGATGGCTCTGTTAAACTTGCAGCCTTATGAAAATCGCCTTCGTTGCCTCGGAAATCACTCCCTTTGCCAAGACCGGCGGTCTGGCCGATGTCGCCGCTGCCCTGCCCCGGGCGCTGCATGAACTCGGGCACGAGTTGCGGGTATTCATGCCATTGTATGCCGGCGTGCGTGATGCACGCTTTGTCTTACAGCCGGTGCCGTCGATCCAGGATGTGCCGCTTTTGCTGGGCACACATCCTTATGAATTCTCGCTATACAGCGCCACCCTGCCCGGCTCGACCTTGACCATCCACCTGATCGACTGTCCGGCCCTGTTTGCGCGCAGCATGCTGTATACCAGCGATACCGATGAACATCTGCGTTTCATCCTGATGCAGCGCGCCGTCCTGGAGTCGCTGCAACGCATGCAGTTTGCGCCCGACATTCTGCATTGCAATGACTGGCACACCGGCCTGCTGCCTCTGATGATCCGGACCAGCTATGGCTGGGATCGATTGTTCCAGAACACACGGTCGCTGCTCAGCATTCACAACATCGGCTATCAAGGAGTGTTTGCCGCAGCCAATGCCAGCGACACGGGCATCGTCGATATAGGCGCATACATACATCCGGAAGATCTGGCGCTGGGTCAGATCAACTGGCTCAAGGAGGGCATTCGCCATGCCGACATGGTCAGCACGGTCAGCCCCACTTATGCGCATGAAATATGCACTCCCGCCGGCGGTCAGGGACTGGATGCCGTCCTGCGTGGCCGGGGAGATCATGTGCTGGGCATCCTCAACGGCGTTGATTATGAGATCTGGAACCCCGCCATCGACAAAACGCTGCCAGCGCCCTACACGGTCGATGATCTGCAAGGCAAACAACGCTGCAAGCAGACTTTACTACAACTGGCCGGATTGCCGGCCGACCCAGCCATGCCGGTTGTCGGACTGATATCGCGCCTGGCCATGCAGAAAGGCATCGACCTGCTGGTAGACAGCCTGCCGGCACTGCTGGACACGCGGGATTTCGTCCTGTGCGTGCTGGGCAGCGGCGATCCGCAGTACGTGGCTTTTTTCACGGAATTGATGCAGCGCTTCCCGGAGCGGGTGTTCTTCCGCAATGGTTACGATGAATCGCTGGCGCATCTCATCGAAGCCGGCAGCGACATGTTCCTGATGCCGTCACTGTATGAACCCTGCGGCCTGAATCAGATGTACAGCCTCAAGTACGGCACCATTCCCATCGTGCGCAAAACCGGCGGTCTGGCTGATTCAGTGCAGATGTGGGATGGCAACGACGGCAATGGCATCGTATTCAACGACTACGATGCGCCCGCCGTGAACTGGGCGCTGAACACGGCGCTCGATCTGTTCGCGGACAAGCCCTCCTGGGCGCGCATGATGCGCAATGCCATGACGAGGGATTTCTCCTGGCGCCATCAGGCCCGGGAATACCTGCGCATGTACGAACAGATGATGACCGAATAGCTCAGTCACGCATCCATGCAAACCGGGTTGCGACCCGGCCTCTATCGCTTGATCCCCAGCTCCACCATGCCCTGTTCGCTGAAAGGCAGGTTGCGCAACATGCCCTTGCTCAGATGCACCTTGCCGACAAAAACATACTGTACCTTGTTGCCATCGCTGCTGTTCAGTTTGCTGAGCAGGCGGCCGACGCTGCTCATGAAATGGGTGTTGACCACGGTATCGAACTCGGCCTCGCCCATGGCCGGCACCACGAATGGCTGATTGCTGATGCCCTCGGCAAAGCTGTCGCCCTGCAGGAATAACTCATACTCGATGCTCTTGACCGGCAACTCGCGCGCATTGGGATTCTGCACATGCAGGCGGATACGGAATTGCTGACTGAACACGTCCGCCGACGTCATGCCGACACTGACCACTGTAAGCCTGGGCGTCTCGAACTTTGTAGTCACACAGGCAGTGAACATCGACAGTAGCAGCAACACGCCGGCTGTCTGCATCCCGCGCTTGAAACTCATGGCATATCCCCGTCATGAACAAGTATTGGCTTGAATTCTACGGGGTCCGCACCGGCGCAGGTAATCTGTCGCACTGGCTGGACATGACGGGGCGGATTGCATCCGCCCCGTCCGGCAGTCATAGCTTGGCCAGCATGTCGCGCGTCACCAGCAACACGCCCTTCTCGGTGACATAGAAACGTCTGGCGTCTTCTTCGGGATTCACGCCAATTTGTGTGCCAGGCGGCACCACTCCTCCGGTATCAATGATCGCGTTCTTGATGACGCAGTCCGGGCTGATGCGCACATCCGGGAACAGCAGGGATTTCTCGACATAGCTGCGTTCGTCGACACGCACATTGGTGAACAGCAGCGAACTCACCACCTCGGCGCCGGAAATGATGCAGCCGCCGGACACCATCGAATCCACCGCCATGCCACGCCGGCCTTCTTCATTGAACACGAACTTGGCGGGCGGCTGCTGCCGCTGGAAAGTCCAGATCGGCCACTGCGAGTCGTAAATGTTCAATTCGGGATCGACCGATACCAGCTCCATGTTGGCTTCGTAAAAGGCGTCCACAGTACCGACATCGCGCCAGTATTGCTGGGCGCGGGTGCGCACATCGCGGAACGGATAAGCCATCACCTTGAGCTTGCTGATGGCCTGCGGAATGATGTTCTTGCCGAAGTCGTGGGCACTGTTCGGATCGGCGGCATCCTGCTCCAGCAGCTTGTACAGCAGGCGGGCATTGAATACATAAATGCCCATCGAGCCCAGGCACAGGTGTTCACGTCCGGGAATGCCATCTGGATTCGGCACTTTCTCGGTAAATTTAAGCACCCGGTGTTCTTCATTAACCGTCATGACGCCAAACGCCTTGGCGTCTTCGCGGGGCACTTCCACCACACCCACGGTAATGTCGGCACGGCTTTCCACATGAGCGGCGAGCATCGGACCGTAGTCCATCTTGTAGATGTGATCGCCGGCCAGCACCAGCACCAGCCGTGGATGATGGAGTTTCATGATGGACAGATTCTGGTACAGCGCGTCGGCGGTGCCCCGGTACCAGCCTTCTCCCAGTTGCTGCTGGGCCGGAATGATTTCAATGAACTCGCCGAACTCGCCGCGCAGGAAATTCCAGCCGCGCTGCATGTGCCGGATCAATGAATGCGCCTTGTATTGCGTGAGCACGGACACGCGCCGGATACCGGAATTGACGCAGTTGGACAGGACGAAATCAATGATGCGGAACTTGCCGCCAAACTGGGTGGCCGGCTTGCAGCGGTTGGCGGTCAGATGCTTGAGTCGCTCGCCGCGACCACCGGCCATGATGACGGCCAGCGTACTCTGGGTAAGGCGACTGACATAGCGTTTCGGCAAAGCGTGCTTGCCAGCAGGTATTTTTCTTTGTTCCGGCAATGGCTGGTCCATGATAAACCTCACTTGTTTATTTAACCGATCATGGCCGCTTGGACGCCACGACCTCGTTTTAATCCACCATCCCAACTACACTGCGCCGCAGTGCCAGTCACGAACGATTTCAGCGCAATGTCTTCCTGTTCCGCACAAACCCCGAGCACATATCCTTTTGTCCGCACTGTAACGCATCGGCGCATCCGGTTGCGATGTGCATTTCTCCTGACTGCCAGCCCGTTGCTTGCACCAGCAGCTTTCAGCCTGGCCGCCGGCAGCAACATCCAGGTGCAAACGGAACAGCAGCACGCCCTGCCGGGTGCGCACAGTGTGCAAGTTCAATGCCTGCCAGATGATGAAGCGTTTCTGCGCGCCCGACTGAAAGGCGCCATCGACACCGAGCTGTCCTGGACCGGCAGCGACCTGAGCTGTGCCGGTTCGGTGCGTCCCAATGCAGAAGGGATTCGCTTGCGCTTTGCCAGCACCAGCAGGAAGGATGAAGCCAATCTGGTTCTGTTATTCGGCATCGCCGGCCTGAAAGAGGGCGAAGCCGGCAAGGCGCTGCCCGCCAATCTCACCATCATGCGCGAAGGCACCGGCGAGTTTTATGGCACGCAGGGTGACAACAAATGCACGATCGATGAGCTGCGCCAGGAACCGATCAACGGCATCCCGATGCGGGAACGCGCCTACCGGATCATCGCCCGGGGCTTCTGCACCCAGCCGGCACGAGCCCTGAATGGTCAGGGGTCGGTGCTGGTCACCCGTTTTGATTTTGCCGGCCGTGCGGACTTTGTTTCAGAAGACTCACCGGCCACTGCCCCTCTGCCCTGATCAACCCAGAGCACGCCCATGAATGTCATCGCCCGCCATGTCCTGCAGGTCCTGCTGGTTGTCTTGTGTCTGAGCAGCCTGTCCTGTGCGGCGCAACCCGTCGCGCAGGACAGGCTGGAATCCCTGAACCGCTTTCCGCAGGGACAGCTCAGCATTCTCACGCCCGACGCGCGCCGGCATCCATTTCAGATCTGGATTGCCGACAACGATGCACATCGCGAACAGGGCCTGATGTTCGTCAAGTCCCTGCCCGAGAACACCGGCATGCTGTTCGTTTTCGATCGGCCGCAAAAGATTCAGATGTGGATGAAGAACACGCTGATCCCGCTGGACATGGTATTCATTGATGCCGATGGCCGCATTGACAGCATTGCCGTCAACACCACACCCATGTCACTGCGCATCATTGAATCCAAAAATGCAGTGCTGGGGGTGCTGGAACTGGCCGGCGGCACAACAGCCCGGCTCGGCATCCATGCCGGCGCCATTGTGCGGCATCCGTTCTTTGCGTCGGTGGGCGGCAGCCGTTAACCGCAACACGTCAATCCACCAGGTAACTTAACCACCACCAAAGGCATGCCGGTACCCGGCATACCACCTGGCACCATCGACATCGTGAAATTGCTGATGATAGAAAGTCAGACTGGCATCGCCATCCTGCAGATTCAGCGGCGGTTTACGATCGAACAGGTTGTTCACGCCCAGTTGCAGTTCACCGCGCCAGGGCAGTTGATAGTTCATGCTGAGATTCACGGTGGTGTATGAACCGATGTTGTTCACATAGCTGGTATTGAGCGGAGTGAACGGACCAATGTAATTGACGAACAGGTTCGAGGCCCATGGTCCGCGCTGCCAGCCCAACTGCAAACCGCCCTTGACGCGTACCGACTCGCCAAGCCTTCCATCGCGCAGCACATCGACAGGCGGGCGATAAACTGATTCCTGCATTTCGACGTTCAGCAGATAAGTACCAGACAATCCGATCGTGAAACGGCCCAAACCGGACACGTCCAATGCGTAATCAGCAGCCACATCCAAGCCGGTGACTTTCTTGTATGCCACATTTTGAGCCTGAGTATCGATTGCCGCCAGACAACCGGCATTGCTGGCAGCGCTGCAATCACGGAAAATTGCATCTTCAAAGCTGCCATTCAGAGCATTCTGGTCGAGCATGTATTGCAGATCAGGAGTGGTCACCACATCTTCCAGTCTGATATGGAATAGATCGACACTGGCGCTGAAATCATCGCCGGGCTGCCAGCGCACGCCAGCGCTGAAATTCCTGCCGCGCTCTTCTTTCAACTTGATGTTGGCATGAGTCACTGTGTAGACATCCTGCACGGGTGTAATGCAGCTCGCGACGCTGGCGTCGCCATTACCCGCACCGCCATCGGCGATACACTGCTGAGTATCTATCAATGTGGAAAAACCCGTCGCATCGCCGCCAAACATACGCGGCATGTCCGGCGCACGGAAACTCAGACCCCCAGAGGCCCGCAGCAACCATGACTTGCCCGGGCGGAACTCAAGTGCAAGACGCGGACTGAATGCACCACCTACATCTGACTTGTCATTGTAGCGATCGTAACGTCCGGCCAGATTCAGCTTCAATTTCGACAACAGCGGCAGGGATATTTCCACGCCCGCTGCGGCACGCTCACGTTCGCCATGACCCGAAGTGCCCCCCAGACCAACCACATTGCCGGAAACAATCTCAGCATCACGCCGATCATCGTAAATCTCCTTCACGTATTCCAGTACGGTAGCGAACTGCGCCATGCCTGCAGGCAAACCCAGCCAGTCGCCGCCGAACTGAAAATCGGCAGATGACAGAGTAGATGTGGCTACCGACTGCGGTTGATAACTCAACTGAGCAACTACATCACCAGGAATGGACTGGAACAGATCAAGCGCATCCTGTGCGGGATCGACAATGCCGTCGCCATTCAGATCGAGATTGCCCAACAATGCATCACTGATCCGGTTGTTCAACACTTGGCCATAAGCAGTTTCACGCACACGTTGCCGCGCCGACTGCAAACCCAATTCCCAGGTATAGCTGCCGCCAATCTCGCCCTTCAAACCGGTCAAGGCGGAATACTCATTGACATCGTAGTCATAGCGCTGCGGCCCAAACTCGACCAGACGGCGTACGAAACCGCCATCCAGTCCAACCGGATTGTTCGGGGCAGCAGCAGGAATGATTACACCACTATCAAATATCGAATCGTAGGAAGCAGGTTCGATCTGCATGCGTGTCATTGCATGGCGAATGCGCATGGTTGAAAACCACTCCAGCCCATCGCTCAAACGCTGATCGAACTTGGCAGTTGCCTTTACAGACGAGCTATCCGGCCAGACCTGCCGATACTGGGCGCGATTGAATTCGCAGAAACCCGAGCCACTGCCAGGACTGCCACCCGAGGTATCGCAGGCTGGCGAAGGATAGGCAAAGGTCGTCCAATCGGTAAAAGTGCCGGGATAGCCATAAAGACTGAATACGCCCGGTCCCGCGCCGTTCACTCCGCCCAGACGATCCGAACGGGTCATGTCCCGCTGCGAATACCACAGCGCTTCGCGCTTGTAGTACTCCAGAAACAGCAGCGCTCTGCTGCCATCGCTTTCAGCGCCGGTTGAGAACTGCACGCGCTTCTCGGCGCCGCCGCCATGCACGGTATCGCCATAGCGCACCGCCAGCTCGGTGCCCACCTGTTTCTTCAATACCACGTTGATGACGCCGCTCATGGCATCCGAGCCGTAAACGGCGGAAGCGCCATCGGCAAGTATTTCAATGCGCTCAACCGCACTGGCGGGAATGCTGCTGATATCGACAAAACTGTCTGTACCGTTGAAACCCACCGGGAACGCCGGCATGCGACGACCATCGATCAATACCAGCACGCGGCCCACGCCCATGTCGCGAAAATTGACGGCCGATGCCGATGGCGTGTAGCCGAAATTCAATTGCTGGTCGAAGCCACCGCCGGAGTTCTGCGGTAACGCCAGCAACGCCTGTTGCACAGTGGCATAGCCGCGTTGCTCCATCTGCTGGCTGGTGATGACGGTAACCGGCAATGCCTGATCCTGGGGTTGGCGGATACGTGAACCCACCACGGTCACTTCTTCCAGTTGATCCGACTGCGCGAGTGCGCCGGTACTGGCGAGCATGCCGAATCCCGTAACCAGCAGGGACGGCAGCATGAGCCGCGAAAATTGCATATACATGGCGTCTTCTCTCAAGTTAACAGCGCAGGGCAAACAATCTCTCGCGACCCTGCGAGAACTTTCAGAGCAGGCCTGACAACCGCTCTGCAGAGCGGTCATCCAACAAAAGCATAACAACGATGCCGGATGAGACGAAAGTAAAAATTCACTGAGCGATACAAACCACGAATGAAGCGCTGAATAAAACGTTAATCCAGACCCAGCATCGGCGGCACCGGACAATGCAGGCACGCACAGAAAGCCCGCAACAATTCGGCTTCCTGGACGGTGACCTGCTCATCATGCAGCACCGCCAGCAGCATGGCTTCAAGCAACATCTGCTTGCCCATGGGATGCAAGCGATCCAATCGCGGCAAAGCCATGTCCAGCAAACCCGGCCAGTCAGGATATGCCCTGTATTCGACATACTGGCGCAACCCCAGATGCTGCATGGCCCGCTCATAAGCCTGGCGAGCCTGTTGCGGCTGCGTGTGGCCCTGCTGCGCCAGCACGGCCAGCAAGTGGGCGAGCGGCTCACCGGCCTGCGCCAGACTCACGGGCCGCGCCTGTCCCGATCCGGCAGGAAATGCATCGTGCAACTGTCCCTGCGCCAGTTTGCGCAGCGCGTACCGCGATACTGAAACCTGTCCCGCCAAGCGTAACAAGCCGTTCAAACAACTGCTGACGCGCGTGCGCTGCACGGCCGGCAATTGCCGCAACTGCGGCAACAGACTCAGCAGCGCCGGCTGTCGTTGCATGGCATTCAGTTTATCGGCCACCGCCAGCATTTCTTCAGTACTGCTGGCCACTGCCGCTCCCAACTGACTGCGGATATGGTCGAGCTGCCCATGACGCAGTGACCGGTCGGTCACCAGGGTCAACGCAAGAAACAAGGCCACCGCCGCATCGGCCTGTGCGGCTGCATGGGTCACTTCAATGGGCAGCGACAGTCGTAACTGCTGCGCCCACTGCAAATGTTGCGGCTGGATCTGGCCCACACTGGCAATGACCTGCCTGGTCGACAGTCTTACATCGCTCAGCAAAGGATCAACCTTCGGTGCACCGATTCGTGTTTGCTGTTCTGGCGCAGCATTCGTCGGCGCACTCAACAACTGCTGACGCACATGCTGCAATTCCGTCTCATCAAACGGCGCGCCCAGCGCAGCAATACGTTCATTTATCGGCGGGTGGGTCGCAAACCACCGCTGGGCAGCGGGGAAAAACAGCATGTGCGCCACTTCATCGGTATTGACCTCCTGCAAGGGCGCACCGCCACTGATGGCGGCAATCTTCAGCAGCGCGCCACGTAAACCGTCCGGATTGCGCGTGAACTGCACCGCCGAAGCATCCGCCAGCGCCTCACGTCGTCGCGCCACCGCCGCCTGCATCAGACGACCAAACAACCGCCCTGCATAGCCCAGCACCATGACTGCGAACGCCGCCAACAGTATCGCCGGCAAGCCACTACGCCGACCACGCGCATCGCGCGGCGTAAAGCGCAACATGCCACGAGCGATCACCGACAGCGCCATCAGTCCATGCAACCAGGCAATCAGATGCAGATTGAGACGTATATCGTTATTGACGATATGGCTGAACTCATGCGCAACCACACCCTGCAATTCATCGCGGGTCAGCAACTCAAGCGCACCGCGAGTCACCGCAATGGCGGAACTGGCGGGCGTCAGGCCGGCGGCAAATGCATTGATGCCCGCTTCACGCGGCAGTACATACACTTCCGGCAAGGCCACGCCGGCAGCAATGGCCATCTCTGCAACTACATTGTGATAACGGCGATACAGCGGATCGCTGCTATCGGCATTGATGCGTTCGCCGCCCAGCGAGCGCGCGACAGCGCCGCCGCCTGCACGCAGTTCGATGCGTTTCAACAGCACTGCAGTGCTCATGATGCCCAGCACCAGCGTAACGGTGCCGAGCACCGCAGCGGGATGCTGCTGCAACCACAAGACATCGGGGAAACGGAAAAAGAACAATCCATTGCTGAGCGTGGCGGCCAGGGTCAGCATCACGGCACTGATCGCTGTCGTCACGCATATGACACCCGCCACGAACAGCAGCACCAGCCGGCGCGATAGCTGGCGCGCTTCAACCTGGTGACGGAAATACTGCATGGTTTACGCCATCAACTCGCCGGGCATGCGCAAGGCCCATTGATACATGCAAGACAATGCATTCAGGTAAAACTGACTTTGGGTACGGCGCGCTTTTCGACTGATTCAATCTGCAGGAGCTGCGCGGGCAGAAAGCCGCCCCAACCAGCCACCATGCTGCCGGGAAACATTTCGCGCAGGTTGTTGTAGAACATCACCGCATCGTTATAGGCCTGACGCGCAAAGGCCACCTTGTTTTCGGTCGAACTCAATTCTTCATTGAGTTGCAGCATGGTCTGATTGGCTTTGAGATCCGGATAAGCCTCCGCCAGAGCAAACAACCGTCCCAAGGCGCCGCCCAATTGCATGTCGGCGCTCGCCAGTTGCTGTACGGCCGCCGCATTGCCCGGATCGGCCGCTGCCGATTTCAGGCCACTGACAGCAGAATTGCGCGCCGTGATCACCGCTTCCAGCGTCTCGCGCTCATGCTTCATGTAGGCACGTGCAGTTTCCACCAGATTTGGAATCAGGTCGTAGCGACGCGTGAGCTGTACGTCGATTTGTGCAAAGGCATTCCTGTAAGCATTGCGCGCCGTTACCAGGCCGTTGTAGAGGCTGACGAAGTAGGCCGCCAGCGCGACCAGCACCACCAATACCGCCCAGACCATGTTCACCCCGACTTCTTGCTATTGTTTGACTGCCACAACCAGTCTGCCTGGCAATGACAGGCTGGCCGCCGGCTTCAATGTTTGCCGAACAGACGTGACCACCAGGAACGCTTCAGGCCATCCACGTGCAGGTCATGCACCTTGGGTAATACCAGATCCGACAGATCCAGTTTCAACAATACCTCTTCCCGGCCCGATTCGAGACGGACACGCGGCTGCGGCTCTGCCTGAGGCGTGACGCGTTCCCGCTGGAGCGTATTAAGCGGAGCATTGGCAACAATGGCTGAAGTCATGGACTTTTCCTCGGCCTGAGTTAAAAGATTAAGCGCAATCCAGCCTATTGGATTGCCGTCGCGCGGCGCGTGAAACACTTCACGGCTGCAATGTCCGTGAGTTCACCACAATAATGTTATGTTCGATTGCTGTCGGCGCGCACCTACGCCCACCCTGGGCGCCGGCATTGCGTCAGGATTCGCCCATGAAAACGCCCATCACATTGATACTCATGGCATTGGCTGCAGCGAGCATGCTGAATGGCTGCTCCCGACAGAAACCACCCACGACCAGCAATTACCTTACCGGTACGCTCAGCTACCAGACACCGGTGAATTTCGAATCGCCCGCCACGCTGGAACTCATGCTGACCGATGTATCGGTCAGCGATGGCCCTGCTGTGGTAGTGGCCAAACTGACGGTCAATGATCTGCACACCCTGCCTTACTCCTATTCGCTGCCTTACGATGCCGCCAAAATCGATGCCCGGCACCGCTACACGGTTGATGCCCGCATTTTCTCCAGTGGCAAGGTGCGTTTTTCCACCGATACCGCGTACGGCGTGCTCATCCAGGGCAATCACAATCAGCGCGACATCATGCTGGTCGCAGTTGGTGAAAATGCGGGCATGCCCATTACCGATACCGGCAGCGATTCAGGCATCCGTATCTTTCAGAATGAGTTGCGTACCGGCCAGGAAATCAGCCTGTACAAGGCGGGCTTGCAGAATGATCACATCCTGTGGCTGGAAGAAGACCGCAGCAATGGCAGGCCACAACCTCTGCACACGCGCTATGAATTCAAGGGCGCCCTGATCATGCACTATGTGGATACGTCACCTCTGGAAATCAGCTTCGATGAACGTGGCCGGGCGACGGGCATGGTCAAAAACCGGAAAGCACTCAGACCCGACGAGCACATCAACGACATCAATGAGATACGCAATCGCGCCGAACTGTTGCGCAGCCATGCGTTGGCCAGCAGCGAGATACAGGCACATCGACAGGCTACCGGCGGTTAGCGCCACCGCCTGCTTCATGCATTGGCCATGGCTCCATTGAGCGGTATGCTCAACGTGACGATCAAACCACCCTCCGGCGCATTGGATGCTTCAATCCGGCCGTGATGCGCGGCCATCACGCGGGCAGTAATCGCCAGACCCAAGCCATAGCCGCCAGTGTCGCGTTCACGCGCCTGTCGATGCACACGATAAAACGGCTCAAACAGCCGCGACAGCTCCACTTCGGGGACTCCCGGACCATGATCACGAATGACCAGGGTCACGACATCCGCCTGTTGTGTGAGTGACAACTCAACCGCCGTACCCACAGCCGTAAACCGCACGGCGTTGCGCACCACATTCTCGATGGCGCTGCGCAACAGTTCTTCATCAGCCTGAATGGTCAGTACGTCGGGATAATCAAAACTGACCCGCTTGCCCTGCGCGGTGGCTTCCAGACGCGCATCTTCGGCGATGTCGCCGACCAGATGGGCAAAATCAAACTGTTCGCGATTCAGATCCGGCTGAGGGGCATTGAGGCGTGCCAGTCGCAGGATTTCGCTGATCAGCTCATCGAGACGTTCGGCTTCGCGCTCGATGCGATCATGCTCGCGCTCCAGATTGGCGCCTTCCCGCCGCGCCAGTCCCAGAGCCAGCCGCAAGCGCGCCAGCGGCGTACGCAATTCATGCGACACATCGCGCATCAATCCTTCCTTGGACGCGATCAGACCACGCAGACGATCAGCCATCTGGTCGAAATCCCGCGCCAGCAGACTCAATTCATCGTGACGCGAAGCGAATTCATCGCCCACACGCGCATCGAGATTGCCATTGGCCAGAGCACGCGCGCTGTCCTGCAAGCGCCGCACCGGGCGCGTCACGCTGCGCGCCAGATACCAGCAGATGATGCCGCTGATCGCCAGCGCCAGCGCCAGCATGGTCAACTGCACATCAGGCGTACCGAGGGCGGCCAGTTGTCCATAACGTTTGAACGTGAGAAAGATGTTGTACACGGTCCCCGTCGGGGCGGTGATCTGCGGAATGCTGCGAAACGGGTCGGCATCAGGATCAATCGTCCTGGCAGGTCCGCTGAGGGAACCGCTATCCTTCATTTTCTGCATGCGACGCTGCAGGAAGTCCGGCATATCCTTGTCCCTTAGAACCTGCCTGCCGTCAGAATCGACGATGAACACGTCGGTGGCCGGATACTCCTGCCTGAATTCCTCGGCCCACTGCTCCAGACCCGCCATTCCCTTGATGGCAAGCAGATGTTCGGCTTCAGCCACACGCTGCCTGAGATCCAGCTGCTGCGCATCCATGGTGCGATTCCACACCACCGTCAGCGCGAGACCGACGCTGACGGTGATGATCAACGTCATTGTCAGCCAGAAGGACAGGAAGATGCGTGCGAACAGGCTTCTCACTCGCGTTCCTCGCCGTGCGCAGTCAGTACATAACCGGTGCCGCGTATGCTGCGGATTTCCGGCAGGCCCGACACGTCCAGACCCAGCTTGCGGCGCAGGTTACTGACATGCGTGTCGATGCTGCGGTCATATGGCGTGAGCTTGCGACCCAGCACCCGCTCGGTGAGCAGATCACGCGATTGAACCTGTCCCGGCGTACGCATCAGCATTTCCAGCACGCGAAATTCAGTACCGGTCAGGCGAATCTGTCTGCCTTCCAGCGTCACGCCAAAGGTGGTCGGATCCAGACGTAACGGCCCTACCGACAATGGCGGTGACGGCGAGCCGGGATCACGCGTGGTAAAGCGCCGCAACACGGCGCGCATGCGCGCCACCAGTTCACGGGGATTGAAGGGCTTGGCCAGATAGTCATCGGCGCCCAGTTCCAGACCGACGATACGATCCACATCCGTGCCGTGCGCAGTGAGCATGATCACCGGCACGGACAGGGTTTGCCGCAGGTTGCGTAATACATCAAAGCCATTGAGCGAGGGCAGCATCACGTCCAGAACGACCAAATCGTACTTGCCGGTGCCAAGACGGTTCAGCGCAGTACTGCCGTCATGAGCCACTGTGATGGTGAAACCCTCTGCCGTCAGATATTCGGTCAGCATCTGCGCCAGTTCGCGATCGTCGTCCACGATCAGCACCGAAGATAATGAAGTATTGATCATGACATTCCACTCTGTTCATTGGCAGCATGCCGTGCCGGACATTTGAACGCTTCGTGACATTCCGGCCAACCGTCTTGTCATCTCTTGGCGGCACTTGGCAATTCTTTGCATCTCCACGAAAGCCGGACTCGTGGTGATGAGCGGTACGAAGGTATTTATGGCGATTCCGGTCGTTTACGCCAGTAACTGAGCAACAGGAACCCGGCCAGCATGCCGCCCAGATGCGCAAAATGCGCCACACCCTGTTGCGTGCCAAACACGCCCATCGCCAGCTCGATTGCGCCATACAACGTGACAAACAGCCAGGCTTTCATTGGAATCGGTGGAATCAGCAGCAGGATGCGGCGCTGCGGAAAGAACATGCCGAACGCCAGCAATAACCCGAACACACCGCCGGATGCGCCCACTGTAGGCAACAACACACCACCCATCAGACGCGTCACCACCAGATGCGTGATGGCGGCGCCGATGACACTGGCAAAGTAATAAAACAGATAGCGGCGCGCGCCCAGCACCTGTTCGATTTCCGAACCGAACATGTACAGCGCAAACATGTTGAAAAACAGATGTGCAAAGCCGCCATGCAAAAAGGCATAAGTAACCAATTGCCACTCATGGAACAGCGGCGTGCCCCACGGCCATAGCGCAAAGCGATAGAGAATGATTTCACCGCTCAGCGACTGCACCAGAAACACGCCGGCGTTGGCATAGATCAGCGCCCGGGTGATGGGTGATAGAGAGCGCATCGCTTACACCAGCACCCGTTCTATGCCGCCACTGTTGGCGCGCTGCACGTAATCCACCAGCCAGTTCTCACCCAGCACATGCCTGGCAATTTCCACCACGATGTAATCGGCCTCGGTGCCGGCATCATCGTTGTAGCGTTTCAGGCCCTGCAGACAGGACGGACAGGAAGTCAGCACCTTTACATCGCCTTCAAAACCGTCATTGCGCAGCCGATCTGCGCCATCGCGCATTTCCTGTTCCTTGCGGAAACGCACCTGCGTCGATACATCGGGACGGGTGATGGCCAGCGTGCCGGATTCGCCGCAGCAACGATCGTTCTTTTCGATCTTGCCGTTGACCTTGTCGTTCAGCAACGCATTCACCACCTTCAAAGGATCGTAACTCTTCATCGGCGAATGACAGGGATCGTGATACATGTAGCGCACCCCAGTCACGTCTTGCAGATGCACACCCTTCTCCATCAGATATTCGTGAATATCGATGATGCGGCAACCGGGAAAGATTTCTTCAAACTTGTAGTCCTGCAACTGGTCGTAGCAAGTACCGCAACTGACCACCACAGTCTGGATATCGAGGTAGTTGAGCGTGTTGGCCACACGATGGAACAGCACGCGATTATCAGTGACCATCTTGTCGGCCTTGTCGGCCTGACCGGCGCCGCGCTGCGGATAGCCGCAGCACAGATAACCCGGCGGCAGCACGGTTTGCACGCCGACATGCCACAGCATCGCCTGCGTGGCCAACCCCACCTGCGAGAACAAACGTTCCGAACCACAACCCGGAAAGTAGAACACCGCTTCGCTATCGGCGTCGCCTCGTTTGGGGTCGCGAATGATCGGCACATAGTTGCTGTCTTCGATATCCAGCAGGGCGCGCGCCGTGCGCTTGGGCAGATTGCCCGGCATCTTCTTGTTGATGAAGTGAATGACCTGTTCGCGCACTGGCGGTTTGCCGCCGGTAGTGGCCGGCGGCCGCCTGGTTTGCGCCTTGGCAAATACATTCAGCACGGTGTTCGCCGCGCGCTGCGCCTTGTAACCCCAGTCGATCATCACCTTGCGCGTGAGCTTGATGGTCTCGGGATGGGTGGCGTTCAGGAACAGCATCGACGCGGCCGTACCGGGATTGAAGCGCTTCTTGCCCATGCGGCGCAGCAGGTCGCGCATGGCCATCGACACATCACCGAAGTCAATATCCACCGGACAGGGCGTTTCGCACTTGTGACAGACCGTGCAATGATCGGCCACATCGCTGAACTCATCCCAGTGCTGGATCGACACGCCACGACGGGTCTGCTCTTCGTACAGGAAGGCCTCGATCAACAGCGAGGTCGCCAGAATCTTGTTGCGCGGCGAGTACAGCAGGTTGGCGCGCGGCGAATGCGTGGCGCAAACCGGCTTGCATTTGCCGCAGCGCAAACAATCCTTGATGGCATCCGAAATCGAACTGATGTCGGACTGTTGCATGATGAGCGATTCATGACCCAGCAGATTGAAGCTGGGCGTATAGGCAAAGCGTAAATCGGCGCCGGGTAGCAGCTTGCCCTTGTTAAAACGCCCCTGCGGATCAATGCGCTGCTTGTAATTGCGGAAGTCGAGCGTTTCCGCTTCGGTGAGGAACTCCAGCTTGGTAATGCCGATGCCATGTTCGCCCGAAATCACGCCATCAAGACGGCGCGCGATGCCCATGATCCGTTCCACCGTGTGGGTCGCAGTCTTGAGCATCTCATAGTTATCGGAGTTCACCGGAATGTTGGTGTGCACATTGCCGTCACCGGCATGCATGTGCAGCGCCACCCAGACCCGGCCGCGCAACACTTTCTTGTGAACCGCCTGACATTCGGTCAGCACCGGCGCAAACACCGCGCCGGAAAAGATATGGCGCAGTTCTGCGCGCAGTTCCAGCTTCCAGCTGACACGAATACTGCGATCCTGCACCACATCGAATAGACGCAAGCCGGCATTCTGGGCGAGCCGTTGCTCAAAGTCCTTGAGCAAGGAGGCATAGCCCAGTTCAGCGAGCATGGGCAGCGCCGTACTCAGGCTATCATCAAGATGCTGAGCCAGATAACTCCAGCGCTTGCGTATCCTGCCGATCAACGCCAATGCTTCAGCAGGGCGTTCACCGAGCATTTCCGACGCCGGCAGGCTGTTCAATTCGGGATCGTCGGTGGCGGCAAGCTTCAATTCGCCTTGTAAATAGCTTTCAAGCTCATCCAGCAATTCCAGCTTGTTCTTGAACGACAACTCGATGTTGATGCGCTCGATGGCATCGGTGTACTCGCCCATGCGCGGCAGCGGAATCACCACATCTTCATTGATCTTGAAAGCATTGGTGTGCTTGGCGATGGCTGCAGTGCGCGAACGGTCTGCCCAGTATTTCTTGCGCGCATCGGCATTGACAGCGATGAAGCCCTCGCCGGTGCGCGCATTCGCCATGCGCACCACCTCTGAAGTAGCCAGGCCGACTGCCGCTTCATCGTCACCGACAATATCGCCCAGCAACACCATTTTCGGCAGCGTGCCACGCTTGGACTTGGTGGTGTAGCCGACGGCTTTCAGATAGCGTTCGTCGAGATGTTCCAGACCGGCCAGCAATACGCCAGTGCGCTGCTCGTTGTTATCCAGATAATCCTTGATCTCCACAATCGATGGAATGGCGTCGCGCGCCTGACCGAAGAACTCCAGACATACGGTGCGCACATGCCTGGGCATGCGGTGCACCACCCAGCGCGCCGAGGTAATCAGGCCGTCGCAACCTTCCTTCTGCACGCCGGGCAGACCGCCGAGGAATTTGTCGGTGACATCCTTGCCCAGACCCACCTTGCGGAATTTTCGACCCTTGATGTCGAGTCGCTGGGTACGCAGCACGCGCGCACGATCCGGATGTTCGCGACCGTCTTTCCAGGTCAGCTCGAAGCTGGCCACCTCGACATCGTGAATCTTGCCGCGGTTGTGGGCGATGCGTTCGACTTCCAGCCAGTTGCCTTCGGGATCCACCATGCGCCACCAGGCGAGGTTATCGACTGCCGTGCCCCACAGCACTGCCTTCTTGCCTCCGGCATTCATGGCTACATTGCCGCCTACGCAGGACGCGTCGGCGGAAGTCGGGTCCACTGCGAACACATAACCGGCGCGCTCGGCCGCCTCGGCAACGCGGCGCGTGACCACGCCCGCTTCGGTGAAAATGGTGGGCACGGGCCCGGCCACTTCCGGCAGCTGTCGTAACTCAACCGGGGTAATGGTTTCCAGCTTTTCAGTGTTGATCACCGCCGACAAGGACGTGAGCGGAATGACGCCGCCGGTATAGCCGGTGCCGCCGCCGCGAGGAATCACGGTCAGGCCCAATTCAAAGCAGCAGCGCACCAATTGCGGAATTTCCGCCTCGGTATCCGGCATCAGCACGACAAAGGGAAACTCCACACGCCAGTCGGTGGCATCGGTGACATGCGAGGTACGCGCATAGGCATCGAAGCACACATTGTCCTTGCGGGTGTGCCTGGTCAGCAGCTTGCGGGCACGGGCACGCAATTGTTCGGCTTGTCTGAAACCGGCTTCGAAGCTTTGCACCGCGTTGCGCGCCGCCACCAGCAGTTCGCCTACTTTACGATCACGCTCGACATCGGCGGCGGCATCACGACGCTTGTCAATTTCACCCAGGCGATGATGCAGGGCTTCCACCAGCAGCCGGCGCCGCTTGGGATTGTCCAGCAAATCATCCTGTAGATAGGGATTGCGCTGCACCACCCAGATATCGCCCAGCACTTCGTACAACATCCGCGCCGAGCGTCCGGTACGGCGCTCCTCACGCAGCTCGTGCAATACCTGCCACAACGGTTCGCCCAGCAACCGGATGACGATTTCACGATCGGAAAACGAAGTGTAGTTGTAGGGGATCTCGCGCAGCCGGGGATGCGGCTCGAAATTCACCCGGACCGGCTCTAACTCGTTGTCTGTAAAGGGCAGCGGCAGGGAGGCGTTCATCTAGTCAGGAAAACCTGGGGGCTGATTGGGTCGCTATTGTAAACGCTGCCGAGGCCGGATGCGCTGGGCAAACTGGTTTCCGTGCTGTAAGGCTATCCGCCATTTAGCCGTGCAACCAGTTCAGGAAACGTTCAGCAGCGAAGGTCTATCGTCCATCTCGGGCTCGGAGCTGCCTTGATGCGACGGGCGTATTGATGACTTCCTGCGGAGGTGTCTCATGAAAATCCGGATATTACTCAGCGCGTTGTTCGCCGCCGGCATGCTGCTGACTGCCACGGCGCGGGCCGATCATTACGATCGCGGCCGGGAATACGGTCGCCATGAAAGCCGGGACTATGGCAGAGATCATGGTCGTGACTGGAATCGAGGCTCTCATAGTGGCTGGTCCAATCACTGGCCAAGGGAATATCGGCGCTACCATGCCGAACCGCGCTATTACCCGTATTATCGGCCGTATTATCGCCCCTACTACTATCCGCCCCGGTCGTACTACGACTATGGCTATCCATCCGGACTGAGTGGCTCGTTGATCCTGACTGTCCCGTTTTAGTCATCGAGACGGAGTGACGGACTCACTCCCGGGTCGGCGTCATTGCAGCAACACAGACGCCGGCCCCGCTGAAACACGCCAGCTTGTGGCATGGACGATCAGTGGGGCGCTCGGAATTCTCGCCCTTTCCGCATATGCTCCGGTTTCGCAACCCGTTCCGGGTGACTGAAACTGTCCAGCATGAGCCCATCCGCCAATCCAGCTTCTTGCACGCATCCCGTCAGCGCCCTGCTGTCTCCGTGGCCCGGACCCTTTGGCGGCGTACCGCCGTTCAATCGCATCAAGGCAGCAGATTTTGAGCCGGCCCTGACTGCCGCCATGGCCGAACAACTGGCCGAAATCGATGCGCTTGCCAGCAACCCGGCGCCAGCGGATTTTCACAACACCATTGCAGCGCTGGAAGCTTCCGGATGCAGCCTGGACCGGGTCCTGGCGATATATCACATCTATTCCGGCAGCCTGAGCGATGCCGACATGCAGGCGGTGGAACGCGAGATGGAACCCCGGCTGGCGGCGTTTCATGATTCGATCACGCAGAACAGTGCGTTGTTTGCACGTATTGCAGCGGTCTATGCCGCTCGCGAACACAGCGGCCTGACGGCCGAACAGCAACGCCTGACCTGGGTGCAGTATCAAAACTTCGCCCGCACCGGCGCACAACTGGATGATCCTGCCAAAGCCCGCTTGTCAGCCATCAATCAATCGCTGGCATCGTTGTTCACCGAATTCAGTCAGCGCATTCTCAAAGATGAGAGCGACACTTATGTGGTCCTCGACAATGCCGGTGATCTGGCCGGCCTGCCGGACTCCGAACGCAACGCAGCCGCCACCGAGGCCAGCGAACGCGGATTGCCGGGCAAATGGATCATTGCCAATACCCGTTCCAGTGTCGAACCGTTTCTGACCTACTCGACACGCCGCGATCTGCGTGAACGTGTCTGGCGCCACTTCATCATGCGTGGCGATGGCGGCGGCGCCACCGATACCAAACCACTGATTGCCGAGATTCTCAAGCTGCGTGCCGAACGCGCCAGGTTGCTGGGTTATGCCACGCATGCGCATTGGCAACTGGAAGACGCCATGGCCAGAACTCCGGAACGCGCCGCGGATTTGTTGCACGCCCTGTGGCATCCCGCCGTGGCGCGCGTGCGCGAGGAAATCGCCGACATGCAGCAACTGGCCGCTGCCGACGGCATCAAGATCGAAGCCTGGGATTATCGTTTCTATGCCGAGCAGGTGCGCAAAGCGCGTTTCGATCTCGATGCCAATGAACTGAAACCCTATCTGCAACTGGAACAATTGCGCGAAGCCATGTTCTTTGTGGCCGATAAATTATTCGGACTGCGCTTCATTGAACTTGCCCCCGAGCAGGTACCCGTCTATCACCCCGATGTACGCGTCTGGGAAGTACAGAATGACAAGTATCAGCATGTCGGACTATGGTTCTTCGACCCTTATGCACGGCGGGGTAAACAGTCCGGCGCGTGGATGAGCGAATACCGCAGCCAGCAACATTTTGCCGGTCCTATCACGCCCATCGTCTCCAACAACGCCAACTTCGCCAAGGGCAAGCCCGGCGAGCCGGTGCTGATCAACTGGGACGATGGCGTCACCCTGTTCCACGAGTTCGGTCATGCGCTGCATGGCCTGCTATCTGATGTGAGCTATCCATCGCTGGCCGGCACTGCAGTGGCGCGCGACTTTGTCGAGTTTCCTTCGCAGTTGCTGGAACACTGGCTGCTGGCGCCGCAAGTACTGAATCGGTTTGCGAGGCATTACCAGACCGGCCAACCGATGCCGCAGGAATTGGTGGACAAGATCATGCGGGCGCGCAACTTCAATCAGGGCTTTACCACACTGGAATACCTGGCCAGCGCCATGATCGACATGCAATTGCATCTGGCAGGAGATGCCGACATCGATGCGGCGCAGTTCGAACGCGATACCCTGCAGGCTCTCGGCATGCCGGAAGAAATCGTGATGCGTCACCGCACCCCGCAATTCAGCCATGTATTTTCCAGCGATGGCTATGCTGCTGGTTATTACAGTTATCTGTGGGCCGATACGCTGGTGGCCGATGCCTGGGAGGCCTTCACCGACAGCGGCGATCTGTTTGATGTGCAACTTGCCGCGCGTTTGCGTCAGCATGTATTCAGCACCGGCAACCAGCAGGAACCCGATGCAGCGTATCGCGCCTTCCGTGGCTGCGATGCCGATGTGAATGCGTTGATGCGCAAACGCGGCTTTTCTCCACATAACGCCCAATGAATCCCAAACAATAAGAACCCAGGAAACCGCCATGACCGAATTGCTCAATCAACTCGACAGCATCGTCTGGGGTCCGTCCATGTTGGTGCTCATTCTCGGCACCGGCCTGTATCTGCAAATTCGCCTGCGCGCCATGCCGATCCTGATGATCGGTCAGGGTCTGCGCATGATCTGGAAAGGCCGGCAAAGCGACGCTGAACATGGGGAGGTCAGTCCTTTCTCCGCTTTAATGACCTGCCTGGCCGCCACCATCGGCGTAGGCAATGTCGTGGGTGTAGCCACGGCCATTGCCATCGGTGGTCCGGGAGCGGTGTTCTGGATGTGGATGACGGCGCTGGCAGGAATGGCCACCAAGTATGCCGAGGTAGTGGTCGCTGTGCAGTTTCGCGAACGCGATGAAGATGGCCGTTATGTCGGTGGGCCAATGTATGCCATCCGCAATGGCATGAGTGTGAACTGGAAATGGCTGGGCACTGCCTTTGCGATCTTCGGCGGCATGGCCGGCTTCGGCATCGGCAACATGGTGCAGGCCAACAGCATTGCCGATGCAATGCAAAGCGCCTTCGGTATCGAACATCGCTTCACTGGCATTGCTTTGCTGTTGATCACGGCTACCGTGATACTGGGTGGCATCAAGCGCATTGCCGCCATTGCCAATTGGTTGGTACCGTTCATGGCGCTTGCCTATTTACTGGGCGGCATTGCGATCTTGTTTACCCATGTAACCGTCATTCCCCACGCCTTCAAACTGATCTTCACTACCGCCTTTACCGGTACTGCGGCTACTGGCGGCTTTGCCGGCGCCGCCATGATCGCGGCCATCCGCTATGGCGTGGCGCGCGGTGTATTTGCCAACGAAGCCGGCCTGGGCACAGCGGGCATCGCACAGGCCGCTGGTGCCAGCAACAATGTGATCAAGAGCGGTCTGGTGGGCATGATGGGCACGTTCCTGGACACCTTCATCATCTGCACCATTACCGGCCTGAGCATCGTCATCAGCGGCGTCTGGACCAGCGGCAAGAGTGGCGCGGAATTGACGCAAATGGCGTTTGACAGCGCCATGCCCGGCCTTGGTCACAGCTACGTCGCGATCATTCTTGCGGTATTCGCACTCACCACCATTTTCGGCTGGGGTTACTATGGCGAGCGTTGCTGGCAATTCCTGCTGGGCAAATGGACCATTCTGCCCTACCGCATACTATGGACCATCGGCGTATTCATCGGCGCCACCATCAAGATGGAAACCGTCTGGACGCTGGCCGACATTCTCAATGCCCTGATGGCCATTCCCAACCTGATTTCGCTGCTGGCGCTGTCACCGCTGATCGTGCGACTGACGAGTCAACATCTGCAAACGGTTTTGCAGGAAGGTCACAGCACATGAAAGAACCGCCATAGGAAATTCACGTAACAGAGCAGCACATTAACCCCGACACTTGCGAAGGACAGCCGCATAGCCAATGCGACTTTGCCAGAATCCATTGCATGGCCGGCAGGGAGATAATTTCCGTACCCTGGACCGGACAATCCTGGCAGACGGCGCGCAACGCCACATCGCCAGATTACCCCACATAAGGAATGACCCGGCCGCAGTAAACGACGATGAGCCAAAGAAACAGAGACAAGGCTCCGACTGATTTCGCATACAGCGGTACCGGAACTCCCCGGTCCCAGGCAGCCAGTTGCGGATAGATTTTCCAACGATAGAAGACACCATTGAAGCCGGCAATCAGGATGAGCAGCATCTTGACCTGGAATGCGGGATTCAGCGTGTAACTAACCGGGTTGCCCAGATAAAAAATGAGGCCGGTGATCAGGTTGAGACCAAACCCGATATATACGAGCGGAACGAGATCGTTAATGACGCCCAGAGGCAATCTGCGATTGAAACCCAGCAGACGCACATCCATCAGGAAGAGCGCACCCAGCAGCAGGCACAGCCCGATATAGTGCAATATCTCGAGAAGGATCCATAGCCAGCTGATAGCGTAAATATGCGGACTGATGTTTGCGTATATCCAGTACAACGCCGCCATGATCGCCTCTCTTTCAGATTACGAACGGCTATAAATAGGCCGTAAGACGGCCGCTCACGATTGCAAACAGCCACAGGCTGATTGTTAGCCATGACAGCGCTTTCAAAGGCCCTGTTATCACTCCCGTGCTGTCAATCCGAGGTGCAGCCACAACCAGCTTGCGCTGCATGTCAGCCGTCAATATGGCCGCGGTGATGACCGAAACCATTTTGAGCAGAAAGGGAATGCTGGCCACAAAGAATGTCGCACGAGATGAAAATATCGCAACGCCACCAACAATGTTGACGATGAAAGCGATCCAGAGCAGCCGGAACATTGGCAGAAATGCACAAACAGGTACGCGCCTGAACAAGCCTAACAGGCGCATACCCAGCAAAAAACCGAGACCGAGCATGATGCCCATGCCGATGGAGTGCATGTAGAGCATCAACGGCCAGCCGAAAGGCGAGGTTCGCACCCATTCAGCGAAAGTTGTTGCTTCAATCCATTCGGAGATTGCCAAGTCTCTCCCCTGTTTGGGGTAAAAGAAGCATAAACACTCCTTTGTGCCCTGAGCGGCTTGCAGCGGACGGTAAATTATTCAGTGTCTTCATCCGGCGGACAGCGCAGTGAAATCAGTATAATTTTCCGACCCTGGGCCGCGGAAACCATCCTGGCAGGATAATGGTGATTAAGGAGACGGTTCGCGAACGATCTCCCTACAGCCAGTCCGGATCGGGAATTGCGTGGAAGGCATGGCGCAGACTTTCGCTCCACTGGCGATGAATCATGTTGAAGTATTCATGCTGCGCATCGATGCTCAGATGTTTCCCCAACCTGAGCGCATCGCGCTTGATGCAGATCAGATCCAGCGGCAGACCCACTGACAGATTGGACCGGATAGTAGAATCCATCGACACCAGCGCACACTTGACCGCACGCTGCAAACCCAGACTGCGTGTAATCACCCGATCCAGGATCGGCTTGCCATACTTGGACTCACCGATCTGGAAGTACGGGGTATCGGCAGTGGCTTCAATGAAGTTGCCGGCCGAATAGATATTGAACAGGCGCGGCAGTTCGCCGGCAATCTGCCCACCGAAGATCAGGGTGGCGTTGAATTCGATGCCATGTTCCTTGAGCGCGGCGGCATCGCGGTGATACACCTCGCGCAGCGCCTCGCCCACCAGTCGCGCCGCTTCGAACATGTTGCCCACCGTCATCAGCGTGTTGCTGTTGGGCATGTCCTTGGCGGCGATATGTTCCTGCAGAATGCTGATCAGCGACTGCGAAATGGCCAGATTGCCCGCTGTCATCAACACCATGGCGCGCTCGCCGGGCCGCTCGAACACCGCCATCTTGCGGAAGGTGCTGATCTGATCGACGCCGGCATTGGTGCGCGAGTCCGCCAGGAACACCAACCCTTCGTCCACCAGAATGCCCACACAATATGTCATGACAGGTTTCTCAACGAAAACAAGGCGCGCATGTTAGGCGCGCCTTGGCGGCAGGTCAAAACGACCAGTTCGGGGATCGGCAAACGCGTCAGGCCGCTTCGCTAGGAATCAGGAAGTCCTTGGACACGCGCTCGCCCAGTTCGTACACACGGTCGATGAAGCGCATCAGGTATTCGTGCAAACCGGTTTCAAATACATCTTCGATGCGACCGAAATGCAGCTCTGCATCCAGTACCCCGATACGGCGTTCGGTTTCCGCAGAATGATGATTGCGCACTTGTTGCAGATGGAAGTACGACTGCCGGATGCAGTGACTGAGCGAACGCGGCATGTCGTCGCGCAGGATCAGCAACTCCGCCACACGCCGCGGCGTGATGGCATCGCGATAAACCTTGCGATAGATCTCGAAGGCCGCCACCGAATTGAGCAGCGCGCTCCACTGGTAATAATCGGCTGCGCCACCCACATTTTCACCGCGCGGCAGCAGCATGTGATATTTCACATCGAGAATGCGCGCCGTGTTGTCAGCACGTTCCAGATAGGTACCCAACCAGGCAAAGTGGAACGCTTCATCACGCAGCATGGTGGAACGCAATACGCCGCGTACCAGATGTGAACGATACTTCACCCACTCGAAGAAATTACTGATCTCGGCGCCGCCGGTAATACTGTCTTCTATGCCGCGCAGTTCCAGCCAGGTGGAATTGATCGTCTCCCAGGTTTCGGCCGTCAAGGCGCCGCGCACGGCGCGCGCATTCTCGCGCACGGCGCGCCAGCAACTGATGATGCTCGATGGGTTGTTGTGATCGAAGGCGAAAAAGGCCAGCGCATTTTCCGGCGTGGTTTCAGCATAACGGTGTTTGAATTCGCCCATCAGATCGCTGATCGCCAGCAATGCATTCCAGCCCTGCGTAAGCCCCTGAGAGGCTTGCGGAAACAGTGACATGCGATAGTTGACATCCAGCATGCGCGCCAGATTCTCGGCGCGTTCGGTGTAACGCGCCATCCAGAACAGTTTGTCCGCCGTACTACTGAGCATCGTGGTTCTTCCTTCAGCGCTCCAGAACCCAGGTATCTTTGGTCCCGCCGCCCTGCGATGAATTCACCACCAGCGAGCCTTCACGCAGGGCCACGCGCGTCAAGCCTCCGGGCACCAGCTTGACTTCACGGCCCGACAGGACAAACGGTCGCAAATCGATATGGCGCGGTGCGATGCCGCTTTCCACGAAGGTCGGGCAGGCCGACAGGGACAGAGTGGGTTGAGCGATGTATTTATGCGGTTCGGCCACAATGTGGGCACGGAATGCTTCCAGTTCCGCCTTGCTGGCGGCCGGACCAATCAGCATGCCGTAACCGCCTGCGCCATGCACTTCCTTCACCACCAGCTCGGCCAGATGCGCCAGCGTATAGTCGAGATCTTCCTTGCGGCGCAGGATGTAGGTCGGCACGTTACTCAACAGCGGCTCTTCACCGAGATAGAAACGCACCATATCCGGCACATAAGGATAGATCGACTTGTCGTCGGCAACGCCGGTGCCAATGGCGTTGGCGACATTCACGCGCCCGGCGCGATAGGCCTCCAGCAGGCCAGGCACGCCCAGCTGCGAATCAGGACGAAAAGCCTTGGGATCGAGGAAATCATCGTCGATACGGCGATAGATCACATCGACGCGCTGCGGACCGCGCGTGGTGCGCATGTACACATAATTGTCCTTGACGAACAGATCGGCGCCTTCCACCAGTTCGACGCCCATCTGCTGGGCCAGGAAGGCATGTTCGAAATAGGCGCTGTTGTAGGCGCCCGGCGTCAGCACCACCACCACCGGATCGTTGACACCGGCCGGCGCCACGCTGCGCAGGTTGTCGAGCAACAGATCGGGATAGTGTTCCACCGGCGCGATGGCATGAGTGGCAAACAGTTCCGGAAACAGCCGCATCATCATTTTGCGGTCTTCAATCATGTACGACACGCCGGAAGGGACCCGCAGATTATCCTCCAGTACGTAAAATTCGCCCTTGCCGGCGCGTACCACATCGACACCGGCGATATGCGCGTAAATATCATTCGGCACCTTCACGCCCTTCATTTCCGGACGGAACTGGGCATTGCGCAGAATCTCGTCAGACGGCAGCTTGCCTGCCTTGAGAATCTCCTGCTCGTGGTAAATATCCTTGGTGAATGCATTCAGTGCGCGCACCCGCTGCTTCAGACCCGCTGCCAGCTGTTGCCACTCAGTAGCAGGGATGATGCGCGGCACGATATCAAACGGGATCAGACGCTCGGTGCCGGACTCTTCACCGTACACCGCAAAGGTGATGCCCACTCGATGGAACAAAGTGTCGGCTTCAGCGCGTTTGCGCTTCAGTTTCTCGGCAGGCGTATTCTTCAACCAATCGGCAAATGCGCGGTAATGCGACCGAACGCCCTCGCTGGCATGCATCTCATCATAGGGCGGTTGCGATAAACCCATTCGGCCTAACCCCTGCTCTGTTGTTACCGGTCTTTACAGCCAAGCGAAAACCATGCCATGGGATAATTGCCCTATTTTCGCCGGTCCGCAAGCAGTGATAGTACGGTTTCAGTGCATGCGCCAGCACGCATGCACTAATTGGATTCAGCGCTTCATCAATAGCGGCCGACTTATCACGGCGTATCAGGGAATCTGGATCTTGCCGCCACCACGACCGGGCACCGGTCCGTCTTTCAGACCCGGCATGCCTGGCGCCACCACCAATTGCGAGGCCTGCTGACGACGCATTTCCTGGATCTGCTGCATGGTGCGTTCGATGCCCTGCTGGGCGGCGGCCGCAAAACCGGCAACGGCTTCCGCCAGGTTACTGGCTTCGATCTCGAAATTGATCGGCACCGGCCCCATGTTGGTCATGATCTCGGCCTGACCGAGATACAGCACGGGACGACTGGCATCCAGACCGCCTTCGCCGTTCACGGGCGTCATGCAGCGGATGACGCCCAACTTGCGATCGGTGTAAGTGTCCTCGCGATACAGGTTGGCCACATCCATCTGCGATTCGGCCGGAGATTCCTGCGACATAAGTACCTCAAATACTGTATTGACTGACCAGATGGCCAGTATCGCACGCGGCCCGGCGCTTGGCAGCGTGGCCGGCTACAATAGAACCTCATTTACAGGCATTCATCAGCTATGCAGAACCCAGAAACCAGCTTCAACGAAGCGTTTACCCGCACGGTGGATATCGGCAACAGCATTGCCGAGCAGGATCAGAAGGCGGATTTATGGGACATCGCCGATGGCATGCTGGCGGGCGCCTTGCAGTTCTGGCTGTATTCGCGCCAACCCTGCGGCGACCCCGGTTGCGATGACTGCACACCCATCGCGACAGCCGAAGGCCGCATGGCGGAGCTGCGGCAGATAGTTGAACGCTTCGCCAGCGAGAGCGAATACTTCCATTCGCCCAACGACTATAACGTCGGCAGGGCATGAGATTGGACGCAGCGGTGCCGCTGCGCCGAGCATCCCAGCAGCTAGAACATCGTATTGTTGTTGGCCGACTTCTCGGGCACCGGCTGTGACACATCCCAGTGTTCGACAATCTTGCCGTTCACAACCCGGAAAATATCCACATAGGCGCGGCCAGGATCCGTCGGGCTATTGGTCTGGTGGATATGCAGAAACACCAGATCGCCCTCAGCAGCACTGCGCACAAACCGCCAGCGGGCTTCGGGATGTTTGGCCAGATAGTCAGGCAACGCACTGATCAAAGCCGCCCGACCGGTAGGCAGATTGGGATTGTGCTGAATGTAATCCTCGACCATCACTTTTTCGATGATGCTGGTATCGTGTTTGTTGAACACGCGATCATAAAAGTCCAGCACCAGCGCACGATTGCGTTCTTCCTGTCCAAGATTGCGGTGCTTTGCCGGCTGGTCCGCAGCGAACACTGCGCCGCTCAATGCCACCAATAAAACCGCAGCGGTCAGGCTGCGCTGGATTCTTCTGCTTGCGCTCATGATGACTCCGGGCTGAATGAATGTTGAATTATCCGAATATCGGACTTTACGGGCTGCTGCAAATTAGCACAGTCCACAGCCGTTCATGACGGGTGCAACGTCGTTCCACTCAGAAGCGGTGACTACGTACTGCCTGCAGGTCAAGCATGGGCTCGCTCCTGTAAATCATGAACGACAGGTAATAAGGCAGGTACACAATCAGCAGAAAAATATGCGCGAACACCACGAAATAACCGGGTGCGCCGGGGCCATCCAGTAAATGCACCCAGGCCACGATGAAAGTGACCGGCGCACCGAGCAACAACGCCAGCGGCACAAAACGATTGGTCAGCAGACTGACGCCCAGCACGATTTCCAGCAGCTTTGCCAGCGAGAACAGCCCACTATTCATCAGCGCCAGATGCAATTCGTGGGAGTTGGCACCCCCCAACGGTTGCGGTACAAAGCCTGCAAACCAGTTCAATCCCCAGAAAAGCATCCACAATCCCAACCAGAATTTTGCCGTTGCAATGATCAACCGCATGATGTGGTCTCCTGAATCGATGACAGCCGCGAGCATGCGGCCATTGGCTTGTTTTGAGTGAACGCACTCATCGGGTCGGCGTTACGGGACCCGTCTGCCCCGGTTTGGGAATGCCCAGTTCGGCGGTGCGTTTGCCACTGATAATGATGTAGGCCGTACGCAGCGGCACATAGCTGATGGCCGCCATCGCCAGCACGATCAATATCCAGCGGACAATGCGATTGCCCGACTGATTTGCAGGTTGTGACATTTTGCCTCCACATGACAGCATTGTTGTTTGTTGATCTGCAAACAGCGTTGCCATCAATGTCCTTGAGCGGCATCGACTTCGGCTTTGCGTCTGGCAACGAAATCATCCCACGATGCTTCAGGACAGTTGTAGCCGCCGAGCACCGTGCCCTTGGGCGCAGGCTTCAACAGTTGCCGCCCCTTGGCCGGTTGCTTGTATAAGGCCGGATCGTCAAGTTCGTAAGTGATCTCGATCACCTTGCCGAACTCGGCATCGTCCAGCAGACGCCAGCGTTCCTGGACGCGCGCAGCCGCGGAACGATGCACCGGCGCCGCTGTTTCGTTGGTGGCAATCATGTTGCGTGTCTCGATCACCAGCTCCCTGCCTTCCCAATGCGCCAGTGAAAGACCCATGCGACTGGGCGGAAAGCTTTCCGGAAACGTCGTCATGTCGAAATGGATCACCCGCCACAGATCCATGGGCTCGAAGGCCACATCGATACGTTTATCCGACTGATAGATTTCATAGGGATAATCACGGGCATAGGTGAGCATCAGCCAGGGCATGCCGGGGTGATAGCAGAACTTCGCAGGTTCATCGCCATACTTGGCGAAGTGATTGCGGTAGTACTCGGTGCGGCGCTGCGCTTCGGCCGTGTAATTGGATTCATCCCATTCCGGGCGCACGACGGCGTCGGCGCGCGCCATCTGCCACACGCCATTGAAATCGGGCTTTCTGGAATGGCCGCTGCAAGCGCCCATCAGCAGCAGTGTGCAAACCGGCAGCCAGCGGCTCAAAGCGATGATCAACTTGTTTGAATTTGCAGCACTGTGCACTGCGTCCCCCTGATTGGCGGTGTCCCGGCTGACCCAAATCTTTCCAACCGGGCTCATATTTGTGTTGCTGCGTGACCCGGTCCTGTTACGCATCACGATAGGCGTTTGCCGTACTGTGCACAATACCGCACAATCTGCATGGGTTATTCGTTGTGGAAGCATAATGTACGGTAGCGAATTCGCCGAGCTGAATGCCTTCGTTGCAGTCGCCGAGCGCCGCAATTTCGCACAGGCCGCCATGCATCTGGGCATCGCTCCTTCGACCATCAGCCAGACCATCAGGACCTTGGAAGAACGACTGGGCGTGCGACTGCTGAACAGAACCACGCGCAGCGTAGCGTTGACCGATGCCGGCGAAAGACTGCTGGCCCGCGTGCGTCCGGCACTGGTAGAACTGGGCGCAGCCGTCGAGGATCTGAATGAATTCCGTCATACACCCACCGGCACGCTGCGGCTGAATGTATTCAGCATTCCGGCACGCATCGTCGTGATGCCGGTGATCAAGGAATTCCTGGCTGCCTATCCCGCCATCTCGCTCGACATCACCGTGGATGACAGCGACAGCGACATCATTGCCGGACGCTTCGATGCCGGCATTCGGGTGGGACGCCGCGTCGCCAAGGACATGCTGGCCGTGCGTGTCAGCGACCCCTCGCGCATGATTGCCATTGCCGCGCCTGATTATCTGCAACGCCATGCAGAGCCAAAGACGCCCAAGGACCTGCAACACCATAACTGCATCCGGCTGCGCAGCGACAATCAGCTCATCGCCTGGGAATTCGCCAAAGGCGGCAGCAAGTTGCAGTTATCCGTAAACGGTTCGCTCACCGTCAACAGCATGGATCTGGTGGTGCGGGCAGCGCTGGATGGCATCGGCATCGGTCACACGTTGGAAGCGCTGGTGGCGACCGACATTGCCCAAGGCAGGCTGGTGCCGCTGCTCACAGACTGGTCGTCGGGCAAACACAGCTACTATTTGTATTACTCCGGCAGGCGTCAGTTGCCGGTACCGCTAAAGACCTTCATTGCCTTTCTGCGGCAACGGCAACTACGCGGTATGCATGCATAGCCTCGACAGACCGCGATCTCAAATCATCCGTGCAGCTTCGCCAGCAATTTGCCGTGAATGCCGCCGAAGCCGCCATTGGACATGATCAGCACGTGATCGCCTGACTTGAGCTCAGCCGCCAGCGCATCGACCAGCTGTTCGATGTTGGTATGCACGCGCGCATGCGGTCCCAGCTCCGTGGCCAGGGAACCGACATCCCATTTCACATCCGGACCTTGATACAGCCAGATCTGCTCGGCGCCGTGCAATGATTGCTTCAGGGGTTCGCGATGCGTGCCCAGTTTCATGGTGTTGGAGCGAGGCTCAAGCACGGCGATGATGCGTGAGCTGCCCACCTTGCGCCGTAGTCCTTGCAGGGTGGTAGTGATGGCGGTGGGATGATGCGCGAAGTCGTCGTACACGGTAATGCCGTTGACCACGCCACGCACTTCCATGCGTCGCTTCACGCCGCCGAAGGCATTCAGCGCCGCAATGGATTCAGCCACGCCGACGCCCGCATGTTCGGCGGCAATGATGGACGCCAGCGCATTCTCGACATTGTGGCGACCGAGCATGCTCCAGTGCACTTCACCCCACGCCTTGTTGCCCTGCTTCACGATAAACTGCGAGCCATCGCCTGAACCCAGCAAGTCTGCATGCCATTCGCCATGTTGCGCGTCGGCAGAGAAGCGCATCACCGGCGTCCAGCAGCCCATGTCGATCACCTGCTGCAAATTGGCTTCCGCGCCATTGATCACCAGGCGACCGTTGCGCGGCACCATGCGCAGCAACAAATGAAACTGCTTTTGAATTGCGGCGACATCGGGATAGATGTCGGCGTGGTCATGCTCCAGATTGTTGAGAATCGCCGTGCGCGGCCGGTAGTGAACGAACTTGGCGCGCTTGTCGAAGAACGCGGTGTCGTATTCATCGGCTTCCACCACAAAACATTTGCCTTCGCCCAGACGTGCGGTGACATTGAAATTGGCGGGCACGCCACCCACCAGGAATCCCGGCTGGCGACCGCTGTGTTCCAGTATCCAGGTGAGCATGCTGGTGGTGGTGGTCTTGCCATGCGTACCCGCCACCGCCAGTACGTGACGACCCGCCAGCACATGACGCGACAACCACTCCGGTCCCGAAGTGTAGGGAATGTCGCTTTCCAGCAGGGCTTCCACCAGGGGATTGCCGCGGCTCATGACATTGCCGACTACCACGACATCGGGTTTGAGCTTGAGTTGTTCCGGGTCATAGCCTTGAATCAACTCAATGCCCAGAGCCGCGAGTTGCTCGCTCATGGGCGGATACACATTCTGATCCGATCCGGTCACGCGATGACCTGCCGCGCGCGCCAGCGCCGCAATGCCGCCCATGAAGGTGCCGCAGATGCCGAGAATGTGGATATGCATTCAGAACCTCAAAAATCAGACGGGTATTCGCTATGCAGGGCCATGCTCACATGCCCGGCATCAGGTTCCGCGCCACCACCGAAATGCTCAGCATGATGGTCAGGGTCAGCGCCATACTGAGCAACAGGCTGCGTTCCAGCGCCTGTTGCAGCACCCGCCCCAATAACAACAACACCAGCCCCAGATGCAGCAACGGCCAGGGATTGGCGCTGTCGCTCGCACCCAGCAGCCGCATAATGGCACTCATCAGCACATCCATCAGCGTCAGCAACGCAGCCACACCCAGAAACGCCGTGATGGTTTGCAGAAAGCGTGCGCGCCGGGCAAAAAACGCCAGCAATCCCCACAACCACGCGGCCTGCAACGCCAGATCCATCAGCACCAGCAGCAGAGCCGGACGAAAGTCCCACCCCATCATGCTGACCTGCACGCCGCTGGCAAACGCATAGATCGCCGCCACCAGCCAGGCGAGCGTGATGGAAGCGGGCAGATCCTGAGGACCGCGGCGCCAGACTGCGATATCGACAAACATCCGGAACAATTGCGACATCATGCCTTCGAAAATTCACCAGAAGATGCAAGCGGGCTCGAACGCGGCTGTCTCTATAATGACCGGATGAACACCGATGCACTTTCTGCCGCCCCCACTGCCAGCGGCATTGTACACGTCACCAGCGACAGCCAATTAGCACCGGCGCTCAGCCTGTTGGCGCAGGGCCGGTATCTGGCCCTGGACACCGAATTTCTGCGCGAAAGCACCTACTACGCCAGGTTGTGTCTGGTGCAACTGGGCAATGAACAGGCCTGCGTGGTGGTGGATGTGCTGGCCTTGAGCAGCCTGACAGCGCTGCTCGACTTCATTCTCGATCGCAGTCGCCTCAAGGTATTTCACGCCGCGCGTCAGGATCTGGAAGTGCTGACGCAGGCACAGGGCCCCGCCGCAGGCGCAAGTCCACAGGTGCCGGGCCCGCTGTTCGACACGCAGATCGCCGCCGGCCTGCTCGGTCTGCCCGCACAAATCGGTTATGGCGACCTGCTGTCGCGTCGTCTGAATGTCAATCTCAGCAAGGGACTGGCGCGCACCGACTGGTCACGCCGCCCGTTGTCGCATGAACAACTGCATTACGCGGCAGACGATGTGCGGTATCTCGGCCCACTGTATCAACAACTGCAAACTGCCCTGCAGGAACGGAATCGCTATGCGTGGCTGGAAGAAGAAACTGCCGCACTGGAAAACCCGGTGCTGTATCGCACGCTGCCCGAGGATGCCTGGCTGCGTCTCAAGGGCACGGCGCAACTGCAACCGGAACAGCGCGCTGTCCTGAAACAATTGGCTGCCTGGCGCGAAGCACGCGCCATCCAGGCCGACAAACCGCGTGGCTGGATATTGAGCGATGAAGCCCTGCGCAATATCAGCGAACGTCTGCCGACCGAGTTGGAACAACTGGGCAACATCCGCGACCTGCCACCTGCCGTACTGCGCAAACAAGGCGAACAGCTGCTCGAGCTGGTACGCATCGGCCGGCAGAACGCGGATGACGAGGCGCCCGCCCGCGATTTCCGTCCCACCACGCAGCAGCAAAAACAGGTTGCCAGATTGATGCAGCTGGTACGCACTACCGGCGAAAGCATGGAAATCAGCCCGGAATTGCTGGCCACCCGCCGCGACATCGAACAACTGGTGTACTTCAACCGGCATGACGCCCTGCTGCAGGGCTGGCGCAGGGATGTGATCGGCACTGCCTTGATTGCGGCTCACGAGCAGCACACATAGACAACCCACACAACAGCTTACGCTACGAGATGGTTGTGCGTACTCACAGCAGAGCGAGATCAACTCGCTCGCTAAGATTAATCTGCTACTGCAAACGTAGCAGCGCGCTTATTTCTTGCGCGCCGCCTTCTTGCTGATTTTTTTCTTGATCTGCTTTTTAGCGGCCTTGCGCATCACTTTTCTGGCTGCCTTTTTGGCCGGCTTGTTCGCGGGCTTCCGGGCGATTTTCTTGCTGGCCTTTTTCTTGGCAGGCTTTTTCTTGGCGGATTTGACGGCCGCTGCCTTGGACTTGGCTGCGAGTTTCTTCTTGGCTGCCTGCTTTTTCGCGGCTTTCTTTTTCACAGCCTTCCTGGCAACCGGCTTGGGCTTGGCAACAACCTTCGCCTTGCTGATTTTTGCCTTGGCCGGTTTGGCTTCCGGTTGGCTCAAGGCAGCTTCCATGCGCGCGGTGATCTGCTCCAGTGTGCCCTCACCCTTGATGACCTTGAGCAAACCAAGCTTGTTGTAGTGTTCGATAAGCGGCTTGGTCTGCGACTGATAGACATCCAGACGTTTGGCGATGACTTCCTCCTTGTCATCGGCACGCTGATATAACTCGCCACCGCACTTGCTGCAGGGCGCATCGGGAGCTGGCAACGCAGCGACGCTGTGCACGGCGCCGCAGCTGCGGCAAACGCGGCGGCCGGCCAAGCGTTCGATAAGGGTCTTGGTGCGTACATCCATCAGCAGCACCGCTTCCAGCGGCTGGCCAATGTCCACCAGCAGTTTGGACAGAGTGGCGGCCTGGTCGCTGTTGCGCGGGAAGCCATCCAGAATGAAACCATTACTGGCATCGGGCTGCGCCAGGCGCTCACGGATCAGGCCCAGCACGATTTCGTCGGACACCAGCTGCCCAGCTTCCATTGCCGCCTTGGCCTTCAGACCCAGGTCGGTCTTGCGGGCCACGGCATCGCGCAGCAAGTCGCCTGAGGAAACCTGCGGCACGCCAAATTTGGCCTGCAGCCGTTGTGCCTGTGTGCCCTTGCCAGAACCAGGTGCGCCGAGCAGAACGATACGCATATGAACAAACCCCATGAGAGAAACGGCCAGGAGAGAGAATGTTTATTTGTCGCAACTTACCGCAACCGCTTGAGTAAAAGCTACTGCGACGACGGCCTTTGCATGGATATCCATGCAATCATGGATTCCGGCCAGTATTGCAGGTCGGCTATGCTGCGCAACATGCAACCGTATTGACGGCTGCAACCACGTAACCTTCAGGATTTCACAGAGGCCCGCTTATGCCCAAGCTGCGTCCACGCAATGCCCCCAGAAATGCAATGTACGCTCAATCGGGCGGCGTCACCGCCGTCATCAATGCTTCTGCCTGTGGCGTGATCGAAGCCTGCCGCAAGCACAAGAACAGGATCGGCAAGGTCTTTGCGGGACGACACGGCATCGTCGGCGCGCTGACCGAGGATTTGATCGACACCAGCAAGGAATCGGCCGCCGCCATCCGCGCCCTGCGCCATACGCCCTCGGGCGCCTTCGGCTCGGCGCGTTACAAGCTGAAGAAGTTCGAGGACAACCCGGCGCAGTACGAACGCCTGATCGAAGTCTTCAAGGCGCACGACATCGGCTATTTTTTCTACAACGGCGGCGGCGATTCAGCCGACACCTGCTGGAAGGTATCGCAACTGGCGGAACGCATGGGCTATCCCATTCATGCCATTCATGTCCCTAAAACAGTGGATAACGATCTGCCCATCACCGACTGCTGTCCCGGCTTCGGCTCGGTCGCCAAATATGTGGCGGTCTCCATTCGCGAAGCAGGCTTCGATGTCGCGTCCATGGCCAAGACCTCCACCAAGGTATTCATTCTCGAAGTCATGGGCCGGCATGCCGGCTGGATTGCCGCCGCCGGGGGCCTGGCCGCGGAAAAGGCGGGCGATGCCCCGCATATCATCCTGTTCCCGGAAATTGCGCTGGACGCCGACAAGCTGTGTGCGCGCGTCAAGGAATGCGTGGACAAGTTCGGTTACTGCGCCATTGTGGTGTCGGAAGGCGTCAAGAACGCCGAAGGCAAGTTTCTGTCCGATGCCGGTCTGCGCGACGCCTTCGGTCATGCCCAGCTGGGCGGCGTCGCGCCGGTGGTTGCGCAACTGGTCAAGGACAAACTGGGTTACAAATATCACTGGGCGGTGGCGGACTACCTGCAGCGCGCCGCGCGCCACATTGCCTCCAAGGTGGACGTGGAACAGGCCTATGCCGTGGGCAAGGCCGCCGTGGAGCTGGCCTTGAAAGGTCATAACTCGGTCATGCCCACCATCGTGCGCGTTTCCGACAAACCGTATCGCTGGAAGATCGGCACGGCGCCGCTGAGCAAGGTCGCGAACGTGGAAAAGATGCTGCCGCGTGACTACATCACTGCCGATGGCTTTCACATCACCGCCAAGGCGCGGCGCTATCTCGCTCCCCTGATCAAGGGTGAGGACTATCCACCCTACAAGGATGGCCTGCCGCAATACGTGGTGCTGAAAAACACGGCGCTGCGCAAAAAGCTTTCAACCGGGTTCAAGCTCTAGTTATAGTCGGCAGGAGCCATCGCCCGGCGATGGCTCCTCGTTACAAATAACAAACTGAAACCAGGGGTAATTCGATGTCCACGGATCAAGTCTTGTGGCTCGCTATCGGAGCCGGTATCGCCGCCCTGATTTATGGCGGCGTATTCGTCAGTTGGATCAACAGGCAGTCGCCGGGCAATGCCCGCATGCAGGAAATCGCTGCGGCGATTCAGGCCGGCGCCAAGGCTTATCTCAACCGTCAGTATTCCACCATTGCCATTGTCGGCGTGGTGTTGTTCCTGGTGTTGGGTTTCGCGCTCAACTGGGAAACGGCCGGCGGCTTTGCAGTCGGCGCAATCCTGTCGGGACTGGCCGGCTACATCGGCATGAATGTGTCGGTGCGCGCCAATGTGCGCACCGCGCATGCCGCCAGCCAGAGCCTGAATGCCGCCTTGCAGGTCGCGTTTCGCGGCGGCGCCATCACGGGCATGCTGGTGGTGGGTCTGGGTTTGCTGGGCGTCACCGGCTATTTCTGGGCGCTTAAAGATCATGTCGGTGAAGCAACGGCGCTGCATTCGCTGGTGGGTCTGGCTTTTGGCGGCTCGCTGATCTCCATCTTTGCACGACTGGGCGGCGGCATCTTCACCAAGGGCGCGGACGTGGGCGCGGATCTGGTGGGCAAGGTGGAAGCCGGCATTCCCGAAGACGATCCGCGCAACCCGGCGGTGATCGCCGACAACGTCGGTGACAATGTCGGCGACTGCGCCGGCATGGCGGCCGACCTGTTTGAAACCTATGCGGTCACTGTGGTGGCCACCATGGTGCTGGGCGGTCTGTTGTTCAAGAATGCGGATGGCAGCCTGAATCTGACCTATCTGCTCTACCCGCTGGCGCTGGGTGCGGTATCCATCTTTGCCTCCATCGTCGGCACCTTCTTCGTCACCGCACGCGAAGGCGGCAAGATCATGAATGCGCTATATCGCGGTGTGCTGGTTTCCGGCGTGCTGGCGCTGATTGCGTTCTGGTTTGTCACTCAAAAGATGATGGGTGAACAATCCTCCGGCATGTTCGCCTGTGCGGTGATCGGCCTGCTGCTCACCGCCGCGCTGATCTGGATCACCGAATATTACACGGCGACGGAATACGGCCCGGTGCGCTACGTGGCGGCAGCCTCGCAAACCGGCCATGGCACCAATGTGATTGCCGGTCTGGCCGTGTCGATGAAGTCCACGGCACTGCCGGTGCTGGCGGTGTGTGCTGCGATTTATGGCGCCTATCATTACGAAGGTCTGTACGGCATTGCCATTGCCGCCACCGCGATGCTGTCCATGACCGGCATGATCGTGGCGCTGGATGCCTACGGCCCGATCACCGACAACGGCGGCGGCATTGCCGAAATGTCCGGCCTGCCGAAAGAAGTGCGCAAGATCACCGATGCGCTGGATGCCGTCGGCAACACCACCAAGGCTGTCACCAAGGGCTACGCCATTGGTTCGGCCGGTCTCGCAGCACTGGTGCTGTTTGCCGACTACACGCACAACCTCGAAGCCGCCGGCAAGTTGCAGGACTTCAGCCTGTCCGATCCGGCCGTAATCATCGGTTTGTTCATCGGCGGTCTGGTGCCCTACCTGTTCGGCGCCATGGCCATGGAAGCCGTGGGTCGCGCCGCGGGTTCCGTCGTGGTGGAAGTACGGCGTCAGTTCAAGGAAATCCCCGGCATCATGGCAGGCACGGCCAAGCCCGAATACGGCACGGCCGTGGACATGCTCACCAAGGCCGCCATCAAGGAAATGATCGTGCCTTCGCTGCTGCCGATTCTGGTGCCTGTCGTGGTGGCCTTCGGCATGAACGCCCTGATGGGACCCGGCGCGGGCATCAAGGCGCTGGGCGGTCTGTTGATTGGCACCATTGTCACTGGTCTGTTTGTCGCCATCTCCATGTGTACTGGCGGTGGCGCCTGGGACAACGCCAAGAAATACATCGAGGAAGGCAACTTCGGCGGCAAGGGTTCCGACACTCACAAGGCAGCCGTGACCGGCGACACCGTGGGCGACCCTTACAAGGACACCGCCGGCCCAGCCATCAATCCGCTGATCAAGATCATCAACATCGTGGCGCTGCTGCTGGTGCCCTTGTTGTAATCGACCAAAGTTCACAGTCTGTTAAAACAGAACGGCGCAGTGATTATTCACTGCGCCGTTTGCTTTTCAGCCGGTTGTTTACGCCAATCATTCCTGCTGCCATAACGCATCCAGTTCTGGTTTCATGGCTTGCGCCCACAGACGATAACCCTGCTTTGAAAGATGCAGAAAGTCCGGCAGCAGATCCGCCGGAATGTTGCCGTCGGCATCGAGAAACCGGTCGCCCATATCCAGGTAGCGCACTGCCTTGCCATCGGCGAGTTGCCTGAGCAATTGATTGGTTTGCGCGATGCGCCTGCGAAAATCAGTATCAGGCAGCGCATCGCGCGGCAGAATGCCGAGCAGCAGGATTTTTGATGTGGACAGCTTTTCATGCAGCGTCTCGACGATGGCCTTCACGCCGTGCGCAACCTCCGCGGCCGAATCGTCATTGAATCCGTAATTGTTGGTGCCCACCAGCAGCACCACCACCTTTGGCGACAGACCTGCCAGCTCACCGCCGGCGGTAATGCGCCACAGGACGTTCTGCGTGGTATCGCCTGCAATGCCGAAATTGGCCGGCCTTCTGTCGCCGAATTGTTCCTGCCATACCTCCGGTGCGTTCGCCCAGTCTTGCGTAATGGAGTCTCCCAGAAACAGCAGATCGACGTTGCCCCGCTGTGCATATCTCAAGAATGACTCATGCATTCCATTCCATTCCGCCATCGACATCCAGGGATGGTTTTGCGTGCGCGGACGTGGTTCCCAGCAGTTTTCCTTGATCTGGCCATCGGCAACAGAAAACAGAAGTGTCAGGCCGATGCAGGTGTGCAAAGTGATGCGCATCGAGAGTTTTTATGAATGCATGAGGGCCGCAATAATTTCCGGATAATTATTGTTGATGTTTGGCCTTGTTGTCACTTGCGCAACCAACGATTAGGTTGCGGCGCGCATCACCACACGCGCCAGAGGTTGCGGCCGTGCAATCTCAAAGCCTTGCACGAAATCGACGCCCATGCGACGCGCGGCATCAAGCGAAGCGGCATCTTCCACCTGTTCGGCAATGATCTGGAAGTTGAGCGTGCGCGCCAGTTTCACCATCGCCGAGACCATGGCCTGGTTGACGTTATCTGCAGCAAGATTGCGAATGAACGAGCCGTCGATCTTCAGGTAATCAATGGCCAGATGCTTGAGATTGCCGAAGGAAGACAGACCACGACCGAAATCATCCAGCGCAAAGCGGCAGCCCATCCCATGCAACACGCCAATGAAGCGTTTGGCGTGATCGATGTTGGTCATCACCGCATTTTCGGTGACTTCAAAACACAGTTGCGGCGGCGTGACGCCACTGTGATCCAGGCACTCGACCACGAACTCCAGAAAGCCGGGATCGGCCAGGGTCTGGCCGGACAGATTGATGGCCAGCGACCGGCCTTCGGGCAGGCGGATGCCGCCACGACCCAGCGCTGTCAGGGCCGTCTGTACAACCCAGCGATCCACATCGACCATCAGGCGATAACGCTCTGCGGCGCGCAGGAATTCCATGGGTGGAATGCCTTCGGGCAAATGCTCGTCACGCAATCGCAGGAATACTTCAAGCGCAGGACCGTCGTCATGTTCTCCGCCCAGCACCGACACAATGGGTTGCGCCAGCAGTTCAAACTGATTTTCCTTGAGGGCAATTTGCAGACGCTGCAACCAGTGAATCTCGCCACGCTGCCGCGCCACCGCTTCATCGCGAGCCGAATACACATGCACATGATTGCCAACGCCATTGTGACGCTTGGCCACATAGCAGGCGGAATCGGCGGCGCTCATGATTTCTTCCAGTGTGCCGCTTTCGCGCGTGATCTCCACCAGACCGACACTGACGCCAATGGTGAAAATCCTGTCCTTCCAGACGAAGCGATAGTCGTTGAGCTTGCGCACCACGTCTTCGGCAATCTGCGCGGCCTTGTCCAGCGGACAACCGCTGAGGATCAATCCGAATTCATCGCCACCCAGACGACCCACTGCATCCGAGTCACGCACCGCGTCCTTGATCAGCGCCGCCACTTCGCGCAGCAGACTGTCGCCGGCCAGATGACCCGAGGTGTCATTGACAGTCTTGAAGCGGTCCAGATCCAGATAGCACAGCGCGTGACGCGCCGCGCTGGCATGCGCCGAGTCAATGGCTTCCTGCAGCCGCCGTTCGAATTCGCGGCGATTGAACAGGCCGGTCAGGGCATCGTGACTGGCCTGATAGGACATTTGCCGGGTCAGACCGCGCAACTCGCTGACATCGCGCAGCAGGACCACGGTGCCGATCTGATCGCCGTATGGACTCTTGAGCGGCGATACCGACAGATCAACCGAACGTTCTTCGCCACCGCGCGCCAGCATGAGACTGCGGCGTCCGGCGCTGACCCGGGCCTGGGTGTTCAAAGCCTGCTTGACCGGATCGGGCAGTTCATGGCGATCGAGTTCATCCACCAGTTTGACCAGCTCGGAAAATTCGCACCCCAAGGCCTCTGCGGTGGTGACGCCGGTAAGCTGTTCGGCGGCACGATTCAGATATTCGACCCGCGATTTGTCGTCGGTGGTGATGATGCCCTCGCCCAGCGAGTCCATGGTTTCCCAGGCGGTCGAGCGCGGGCGCGTGACCGGCGATGTCTGGGCGCTGACCCGTGGCGTCATTTCCGTCAATGCCAGCAACAGGGCGTGCTCACCGTGAAATTCCAGACGCTGCTGGGACAGCTCGACCCGGGCCACCTGGCCTTCGGCAGGTCGCAAATCCAGCTCCAGACGCACCGGCACCGGCTCGGCGCGCAACGCCCGCCGCAAATGGGCACGCAATAAATCGCTGAATTCGGCGGGCACATGCTCCGCCAGTTCATGACCCAGCAGATCCACCGCATTGGCCTTGCCCAGCAGGCTGGCAAAAGCCTGGTTGATGAACAACAGGCGCTCGGCATGCACGGCCACCGGCTCGCGCATGCTCGACAGCACACGCACCAGTTGCCGGTCCTGATCGCGGGCCATCCGTTGGGTGGCCGCCAGTTGATCTATGAAGGGAGACAGGCGCTGCGCCAGAGGCGCGGTAATGCCGGTTGCCAGCTCTGCGGGGACCGGCAAGGCGGATTGAGCGGCCGTGGCCAGTTGTTCGGCGGCATCGCGGACTCGCAATGCATCGCGGCGGCGCAACAGCATCGTGACCGTCATGCTCGCCAGCGCCAGAACCAACAGACTGCCCAACACCCAACTCATTGACCTGCTCGTTTACCGGAGAAACACGCAAAAAAACCGTCAGGCAGCGCTCTCCGGAATGCGAACTGCCTCACGGAAAGAATATCTGAAGGGGTACTGTCGAACTTCGCAGATTGACCATAATGGTTCGCCGATCAGCGACAGGTAAGCCTGCCTGATGTCTGGCCGCGCCGCCACGCCGGAGTGGGCGATGTCATACGCGTCAGGCTGCCCTGAGCCAAAGCCAGCTTGTACGCCCCCACCAAACTTCGTAGGCTTGCCGACCGATTGGCTGCATATACCCCCATCCGGTCCGGCACCATGGGGTTGCATACCGCCTGTCACGTCTTAAGTTGAACCGCCACCACCCCGACCCAGCGAGATGCTGCCAATGACCCTGGATATCCAAGCCGCACGCGAACAGATGATTACCCAGCAGATCCGTACCTGGAACGTGCTGGACGAGCGGGTGTTGCAGACCTTGCGCAACGTGTCGCGGGAACAATTCGCCCCGGAGGCTTACCGCGAACTGGCTTTTGCCGACACCAACCTGCCGTTGACGCAGGGTCAGGTGATGCTGGCCCCCAAGATCGAAGGCAAGATATTGCAGGCGCTCAACGTCCAGAGCAGCGATCAGGTGCTGTTGATCGGCGCGGGTTCCGGTCATCTGGCGGCCTGTCTGGGACAACTGGCCGACAAGGTGCGTGTGATTGAATATCACCCGGAACTGGTCGAGCAGGTACAGCGCAAGCTGCAACAGGCCACCAGCAACAACGTCAGTATTGAAACCGGCGATGCCACGCAACTGAACCTCGATCAGGCCTATGACGTCATTGTCATCACCGGTTCGTTACCGGTTTATGACGAGCGTTTTCAACGCGCGCTCAAAATCGGCGGTCGCCTGTTCGCGGTGGTTGGCAGCAAGGCGCCGATGGAAGCAGTGAAGATCACTCGCACCGACGCCAACAGCTGGCAACGCGACAGCCTGTTCGAAACCGAATTGCCCGCTCTGGCGAATGCCGTCCATCCTTCGACGTTCGTGTTTTGAACAGTTAATCCGCATTAAGGCAACGCAATTACAAGTTTTTATGAGCATCCTTTATGAGCATTCCTGAAATCACTGCAGCCGAATTCTTGCAACGTCGCGCGCAAGGTGACTCGTTAACTTTGCTTGATGTACGTGAAGATTGGGAAATCGCCGTTGCCAGTGTTCCAGGAGTCGTGCATATTCCGATGGGCCAGATTCAGGCCCGCCTGCCCGAGCTGGATCGCAGCAAGGAAATTGTCGTGCTGTGCCGCTCCGGTCGCCGCAGTCTGGAAGTCGCAAAGTTTCTGCAACAGAACGGCTTTCAGACGCTCAATCTCACGGGCGGCATCCTGGCATGGTCTCGTGATATCGATCCCAGCATCCCAACCTACTGAAGAATACTGATGTCGCATATTCGTGTTTCACTTCGTGCCTGTCAGTCAGCGCTGGCATTGGCATTGACCGTCATCGGTTCAACGCACGTCAACGCCGCCAGCCTGCTGGATGTCTACGATCAGGCCGCGCAAAGCGATCCCGTCATTCGCGCTGCCGAGGCCACGCGTCTGGCCAACCGCGAAGCACGTCCTCAGGCACTGGCGCTGTTCCTACCCTACATCAGCGCCAATGCCAGTTGGGCGGGTACAACCTATGGTTCAGATACCTCTGTCGTGAATGGCCAGACCGTCGGTCTGGCCACCACCACTCGCGGCGGTTCCTGGGGTCTGTCTGCCGTCGAATCGATCAACCTGCCGTCCATGCTGCGGTCCCTGAAACGCACCGATTACGTCCTGGCGCAGGCCGATCTGACCTATCACGCCGCCGAACAGAATCTGGCGGTGCGGGTGGCACAACGATATTTCAACGTTCTGGCCGCCGAAGATGTACTGAGCGCCGCGCAATCCAGCCTGGACGCCCTGAATCAACAACTGGAACGCGCCGAAAAGCGTTTTGAAGTGGGCCTGAGCGCCGTCACCGACGTACAGGAAGCCCGCGCCTCGCGCGACCGCGCCAGTGCCACAGTCATTTCCGCCAAGCGCACCCTGGCCACCAATGAGGAATTACTGCGCGAAATCACCGGTTCGATGCTGGATGATCTGGCGGCTCCCGGCGATGACATGCCGCTGATCAGCCCCGACCCGCAAAGCGAAGATGAATGGGTCCAAAAGGCGATGGACGGCAACATGGATCTGGCCGCCAGCCGTATCAGCCTGGATCTCGCCACTCACGATGTCGGCAGCCAGAAACTCAATCGCTTCCCGACCGTGACGCTGGGCGCCAACTACCGCAACAGCAATGCCTACAGCGACTTCAAGGCGCTGGGCAGCGACAACACCACCAATGCCTGGAGCGGCACCTGGTTTTCGGTCGGCATCTCGGTGCCGATATTCACCGGCGGTGAAACGTCATCACTGATTCGTGAATCGGTCTATCTCCAGCGCGCTGCGCGTGAACGTCTGGAACAATCCACCCGCGAAACCGAACGGGCGGCACGCGATGCCTATCTGGGCGTGCAAAGCTCGATCAGCCAGGTACAAGCCAACAAGCAGGCGCTGGAATCGTCGCGTCTGGCGCTGCAAGCCACCGAAGCCGGCTTCGATGTCGGCACGCGCACCACCATCGACGTGCTGAATTCACGCAACGCGCTATTGATCGCCGAACAGAATTACGCGCAAAGCCGTTACGATTACATCACCAATCTGATCACCCTCAAAACAGTCACCGGCAGCCTGACGCGCGAAGATTTGCAGCAGATCAATGGCTGGCTGACGCGTTAAGGCTGCATTGATAACTCGCCTTGCAAGTTGCATGGTCGGGTTTCAGGTTTCAGCCCGACTTTCGATGATGAATCGGGCTGAAACCCAACCTACAGCCTGAGTTTGCAATGCTGCTGGATCAATTCCAGCAATCGCGCCAGAGCGCCGGTGCTTTCCTGCACCACCGCCAGCGCCGCCCCACCCTGACGAGCACATTCAGCCGGATTGTCCAGTAACTCCAGCACCGCTTCAGCCAGTTCGGCACTGGAATATACATAGCGCAAGGCGCCGCGCTCGGCGAGTTTGTCGGCCACATCCGGCGCATTGAAAGTATGCGGACCGGAAATCACCGGCAGGGACAAGGCAGCCGGTTCCAGCAGATTGTGTCCACCGACAGGCACCAGACTGCCACCGACGAATACCACGTCGCTGGCGGCATAAAAGCCGGTCAACTCGCCGAGGCTGTCCAGCAATAACACCGCATGCTGCACCAACACCGGTTGTTGACTGCTGCGGGCAACGAACTCGATGTTCTGCGCTTTCAGCAATGCGGCCACTTGAGCAAAACGTTGCGGATGGCGGGGCGCAAGAATCAACAGGGCATCCGGTTTACGCAGCAGCACCTGCTGATGCGCCGCCAGCACCTGCTGTTCCTCGCCATCATGGGTACTGCCGGCAATCCATACGGATCGTGCCGCCCATTGCTCGCGCAACGCGGCGCCCGCTCTGCGTACTTCCAGCGAAATTTCAATATCGAATTTGATGTTGCCAGTAACGTGCACATGCCCGGCATCAGCGCCCAGACCCAGCAACCGTTCGGCATCCGCCGGCGTTTGCGCGCCCACCAATACCTTGGGCATGGACCGCGCGAACAGTGCACGCAACTGTTGATAACGCGCTGCAGTGCGCGACGAAATACGGGCACTGCCCAGCACCACGGGAATCTGTTGCGCCACGCATTGACTCAGCAGGTTGGGCCACAATTCGGTTTCCATGATGAGGGCGCAATGCGGACGGACACGCTGCAGAAAACGTCGCACAGCCGCAGGCGTGTCATAGGGCAGGAAAGCATGTTGCAACTGCTCGCCGAATAACGAATGGACGCGCGCAGCCCCGGTGGGCGTGGTCGTGGTTACCAGCACCGGCCGGCCATCCTGATTGGCCAGCAACCGCCGGAGCAACGGCGTGGCGGCCTGCACTTCCCCCACCGATACCGCATGCAGCCAGATCGGCGCCTGCGCGAAATTGAGTTGCGTATAACCGAAGCGTTCGGTCAGGCGATCGCGATAGCTGCGATCACGCAGGCCGCGCAGACAAGTGGCGATGAACACCAGCGGTGCAGCGATGCGGATCAACAGCTGATAGAGAAAGGACAAGGCAGTACCCGTGCTGGCAAAGATTTGATCATCGTTATGGCGACATGATACCGGAGGCTGCGGCAGTTGGATGACAGCGCTCGATATGCCGGCTCGACGCCGTTGCACCCACACCGTAAGCTTGGCGCTTCACTGAAATCCCAAGAATTGCTACACGATGTCACTCCGATTGTTCGCACCACGCTACTGGCCCACCTGGCTCGGTTTGGGATTGTTGCGTCTGCTGGTACTGCTGCCTTATCCGGCACTGCTGGCGCTGGGCAAGGGACTGGGCTGGCTGGTGCGTCATCTGCCGGTTTCTTATGCGCGCATCGCACGCCGCAACCTGGAACTCTGCATGCCGGAGTTGAGCGATACCCAGCGCGAACAGCTTCTGGCCCGGCATTTTGCAAGCCTGGGAATCGGCCTGTTTGAAACCGCCATGGCCTGGTGGTCGCCCACCTCGCGCATCCAGCGCCTCAACCAGGTCGAAGGCGTGGAACATCTGCACGCCGCCATCGCAAACGGCAAGGGCGCATTGCTGCTGAGTGCGCACTTCACCACGCTGGAAATGAGCGGCCGCGCGCTGCTTGCTTACACGCCGCTGAACGTGATGTATCGCCCCACCAACAATGAAGTGATGAGTTATTTTCTGGCGCGCAACCGCGCCCAGCGCCTGCGTCGCGCGATTCGTCGCGACGATGTGCGCACGCTGGTAACGGCGCTCAAGGCCAACGAGCCGGTGTGGTATGCGCCCGATCAGAGCTATCGCAACAAGGGCGCACAGATGGTGCCGTTCTTCGGTATTGCCTGCGCCACCAACACCGCCACCTCACGTCTGGCGAAGATGACCGGCGCGGCGGTACTGCCCTATTTTCCCGAACGTTTGCCCGATGGACGCGGCTATCGCATGGTCATCCTGCCGCCACTCGAGAATTTCCCCAGCGATGACGCCATCGCCGACGCCACCCGCTTCCATCATCTGGTCGAAGCGCATATCCGCAAGGTGCCCGAGCAGTACCTGTGGATACATCGGCGCTTCAAGGGATTGAGCGAGGGCTACCCTGACTATTACCGGCGGGAACAGCGTTAAGTAAAGTCTGGGGCAAAATTATTACGAGTATTGAAGAAGAGCCGTCCCACACTCCAAACGTTCAGTGCTCGAGCAACTGGCTCAATCGCACATCATGCGCGTGTAGCAACTGCTGCCAATCATCTAGCTGGAAATGAATTCCATGCCGTTCATGCAGTTTGTTGAGTGAACGCAGCAGACGCGCCAGCACTGTGTCGATCCATGCCTTCTGCACGGTACGGATGCGGCCGCGATCGAAGTCGAGCACCCAAACTGCCTGCTGATCATCGAACACGATGTTGTTGGCATTGAGATCGGCGTGATGCACGCCGGCGGCATGAAGGCGCGCCAGGACCTGGCCGACACGCTGCCAATCCGTTGCCGGCATCGGCGCCTGTGCCAGCCGTTGCATCAGCGTGCAGGCGCCGGCAATGGTGGCAGTGAGCAGATCGGCACGATAACTTAAACCATTGCGTATATAGCGCGCGGCCACTGGTATCGGCACTGGCAACTCCAGAGCACGCAGCTGCGCCAGCAAACGCCATTCACGAAAAGAGCGCGTGGCTTCAGCGCCCAGCCATAGATATTGATCAGCGATCAGTTTGCCGATCAGTCCGCCACGGCGGTAATGGCGCAGCACCCATTGGCGTTGCGTATCGTTGATGAACACCACATTGCCGCGTCCACCTGCGGTCGCACTGGCTGCATGGCGCGCCAGCCAATAATCAGGCTCAAACAACTCATGTTGTACCTCGGGCATCAGCACTGGATCGTGCAGGATGCCATCTGTCACCAGCGGCCTGAGCTGCGACTCCATAAACACTAACGCCAATGCTCCTTGATCCACTGGGTCGGCAGCACGCGCCGGTACCACTTGCCGCTGCGGCCGGCGATGGCATCGGGCGGATTGGGCTTGCCATGAAAGGCAATGATGCGTGCGTCTTCAGGTATGCGCGGCGGCAGGAACCAGTTGAGTACATGGGCGCGCACGCAATGGCGCTTGAAACTGCGGCACCAGGCTTCCGGCCAGAACTGCATCTTGCCCTGACGCGCCACGAAGGTGGTGATGTACTGCTGTTCGTTGCGGTATTCGCGCCGCGCTGCGTCGGCATGCTGCTTGAAGTATTCCAGCGCATCCAGATGTGCGCCGGCATTGAAGCGATAGACGGAGGTATTGCCAGTGCCGTCGCGCTTGTCCCATTCGCGGATCACCACGAACTCGCCGGGCACATCGAAAAAGGAATCCAGCTCGCCGACAATCACCACGTCCAGATCAATGAACAGGGTCGGTCCCTGCAGGTCGTACAGCGGCCAGGCAAACGATGTCAGCTTCAGCCAGCCGTGCTGGCGCGCCCAGGGTTGCATCTCGTCGAAATCCGCAAACCCCACCTTGGGCATGGGAAACACTTCCACGCCGGGATCAATGCCGGTCGCATCATCAGTAAGACAGATAAATCGGTGTGGCCGCTGCAAGTGCCGGCTGACCATGGAGCGCAGCACATTGACGTAGTGGGCGCCGTACTTCTGGCCCCACTTGATGCACAGTACATTGACCATCGCCGTTGATTCCCCCGATTCGAGCATCCGGGCAATATACCCCAGCCATGCCCGGCGCGCTGGCACCGGCGCAGACCGGCGATCATCACTCTAGTTATTGTTTTTTCAGCGTGTACTCGGCGCTGCAATACGGGCATTTCGCCCAGCCGGTTTTTTCGATCGGCAGAAACACCTTGGGATGCGAATTCCACCACTGCATGCCGGGCATCGGGCAGGACAAAGGCAAATCTTCGGCAGTCACGGTGTACTGCTGCTGGGCATTCGGCTGGACAGGCTTGGTGCTATGCTCGATGGTCATCATGGTTGCTATCTCAATAATCTGGCGCGATCAATCCGGGGTTCGCCACTTGGGCCGGGATTTTGCCACAAGTGGTGACTGCTTATAACCACACTGACCAGTGAACGGACCCAACGATGGGTCAACGATTGATCACCGCCATGGTGATGCGCGACACGCACACCCGCTGGCCACGTTCATCCATGATTTCAATGCCCCACACATGACTGCGCGCGCCGATATGAAAAGGACGCGCCGTACCAATCACCTTGCGGCCCACCGGCACCGGACGCAGATGATTGGCGTTGATCTCCTGACCGACGCAGGCATGACGAGCGTCATCAACCACTGCGTTGGCGGCAAAGCTGCCCAATGATTCCGCCAGCGTCACCGAAGCGCCGCCATGCAGGATGCGCATCGGCTGACAGGTGCGCGAATCCACCGGCATGGTGGCGGTGAGATAATCGTCGCCCAGCTCAGTGATCTCTATGCCCAAGTGCCTCACCAGCGTATCGGCGGTTCTGGCTTGTAGAGATGCCAATGTAATACCTTCTCGCCAGATGCGGCTGATGGTTTCGGCCATGCATGGTTCCTCATGGGTCTGACTGGTAAATCTTCCTAACTGCTACGTGCCGATAACGAAACGCCGGGCATGCGCTTGTGCAGCAGTGCATTACGCGCGTTCCATTCGTCCGCCGGAGTGAAGCTGACATGCAGTTGCGACTGGCCACCCACATGACTGGCAATCAACACGCCATCGCGCAGCAACAGACGATTGCCGGTCAACGCCGGAATGCGCGGTCCGGGAATCAACACACTGCTGAGGTTTAACGGATCGGCTGCGGACAGGGAAATCAACTGTCCATCCAGCGGCTGTTTGTGTAGCGCACGCAGCGCGGTCACGGCTTCGGGCAAAGCATATTGTTCGCCACTTACGCCACCCACAAAGCGGCCGCCACGAATCAGGCCCTGCGCTTCCAGTTGCCGGAACACACGCAGCAACTCATGCCAGGGCGGCAGTGGTGCGCTTTCATGCACCAGCAACTTGCGGAACACCACGCCATAACGCCGCAACAGGATGAACACGAGTTGTTCGAGACGATCATCCATCTGCACGCCGACATGACGACGCACCAGACTCCAGCGACCTGCATCTTCCAGACCGAACTGTGCGATGCGCAACCCGCGAGACGCCATCTTGCGTTTGCGATCCATGGGCAGCACCAGCGCGCGCAAACCACTGAAACTGTCGGCGCTGACCAGGCCCGTGGCGACCAGCTCGCTCAATCCTTCTTCTGCCTGTGCTTGCAGCAGGCCACTGCCGTGCGCAATATCGGCAAAGAAGGAAGCGCCCTGCGCCTGCAGGTATTCGCGAATGCGCTGCGCGGAGTGGCCCAACCGCAAATCGGCAGCCGCTGTCTCTTCAGGTGTTTGCCACAAGGCAAGATGCTTGCGGGTCAGCAACACGATCGGCGTGGCGCGCACCGGCGCTGCGCCACTGCTGGCAGCCTGCAGGCGTAACCACAGCGCACGGCCCGACAGGCACACGCTGTCCAGCCAGTTGGGGTCATAGTCCTGCATGCGTGCAGGCAGAATCTCGCTCTCCCAGGCAGCAGCCGGCACTTCGATGCCTTCGAGTTGTTCAATAATGCCCTGCAACGCTTCCACACCCTGCGGCCGTGGACTGCGCACCACACCCTGCCACTGCAACAGGAAACGCATGAAGTCGGCAGGCGATACCGGTTCAATCTCGGCACGCAGGCTTTGCACGGTGTAACGATGAATGCGCGCCAGCAGGCGTCGTTCACACCATTCGAGTGCACGGGTATCTGATGTGAACTGACCGCGCATGACAAAACCCTGCGATTCCAGTTTGAGCAAGGTCATGTCGATGGCAGCAAGCGATAACTGCAAACATGCGCTCAACGCAGCAGCAGTGACTGGCCCCATTGCCTGCAGGCGACCGCGCAATAATTCAACCAGCGCCGTATCGGCGTCCCACTGTTGCATGGTGAACTCGGCAGGCAGATTCAATGCTGGTTTGAATTCCGCCTGCGGATACAGCGCCGCCATCATGGGCATGCGTTCCGCCGCCAGCCAGAAGCCGGATTCATTGCCAGCCACCAGCATTGTTGTGGCACGTCCTGTCTGCAACAAAGGGTTGAAGAAAGCCTCCCAGCCGCTGCGTTGCGCCTCTGCTTCGGCGCACAGGCCCATCGACATCAGGGCATCGTGCAATTCATCAACGTTGTCCACCGACGGCCACGCTTCGTCACGCACCTGTGCAATGGCGCGTTCATCCAGCTTGCCGAACTCGGCAGCGGTCTGCGGGTCCAGCCAGCGGCGACTGGCCACGGCCTGGGTGCGTCGTTCCTCCAGTGGCGCATCATCGAGAAAGGCATAGGGTTTGGCGGTGAGAATTTCCTGCGACAGTGGCGAAGGCGTGGGCAGATCGCAGGCAATCACTTGAATGCGGTTGTTTTCAATATCTGTCAGCAGCCGTTCCAGGCCGACAATGTCCATGGCTTCATACAGGCAGTCATGGATGGTTTGATTCACCAGGGGATGATCGGGAATTTCGCGATCGCCCTGAATGTTCTCCAGGCAGGCCAGTTGTTCGGGGAACACCACTGACACCAGATCTTCCGCTGCCATGCGTTGCAGCGGCGCGGGCGTACGCTTGCCGCCACGATAGCGTTGTACCGCCAGGGCAATACTGGTCACCCAGCGCCAGCGAGTGGTAAACAGCGGCGAATCCAGCATGGCCTGAATCAATATCTCGCGCACACTCTGGCTATGAAGATAACGCGCCACTTCGGCCAGCTCGAAGCTGTGGGTCTCGCCCAGCGACAGGATCACTGCATCTTCGGTGGCCGCCGCCTGCAATTCAAAATTGAAGCTGCGGCAGAAACATTTGCGCAGCGCCAGTCCATAAGCACGATTCACGCGCGCCCCGAAAGGCGAATGAATCACCAGCTGCATGCCGCCGCTTTCATCGAAGAAGCGTTCGAATACCAGACACTGCTGAATGGGCAACCGGCCCAGCATGGCTTTGGCTGCCGCGAGATAATCAACCAGCTGGCGCGCTGCCGATTCGCTCAGCTCATGGTGCTGCATCAGCATGGCGATGCATTGCTTGAGCTGCGCTTCATCGGTCGTGGGCAAAGCAGCATCGATCTCGCTGCGCAGGCGCGATACGGCCTGCGACAATTCATCGGTACGTGCCGGCGCTTCGCCCAGCCAGAACGGCAAGGTGGGCGGTTGACCCCTGGCGTCTTCCACGCGCACGCGCCCGGCTTCGATGCGTTGAATGCGATACGAGGCATTGCCCAGCTGAAAAATATCGCCGGCCTGGCTTTCGATGGCGAAGTCTTCGTTCAGCGTGCCGATGAAAATTTCCTGCGGCTCCAGAATCACGCGATAGTCGGCCACATCGGGAATGGCGCCACCGCAGGTGATGGCGGTCAGCCGCGCGCCCTTGCGCGCACGCAAACGGTGATTCACCGCATCGCGATGCAGATAGGCGCTCTGCCGGCCACGGCGGGTGGCGAAACCTTCCGACAGCATGCGCAGCACCTCGTCAAACTCGTCACGCTGCAATTCGCGATATGGCCACGCACGCGTCACGAGTCGATACAGTTCATCTTCGCCATACTCGCGCGAAGCCACTTCAGCCACCATCTGCTGGGCCAGCACATCCAGTGGTTTAAGCGGTATCAGCAAACGATCCAGTTCACCGCGCCTTACAGCATCAAGCAGCGCCGTGCATTCCACCAGTTCGTCGCGGCTCAAGGGAAACAGGCGCCCCCTGGGCACACCACTGATCGAGTGATTGGCGCGACCCACTCGTTGCAGGAAGGCCGCAATGGAACGCGGCGAGCCCAGCTGGCAGACCAGATCCACATCGCCAATGTCGATGCCCAGCTCCAGCGAAGCCGTGGCCACCAGCACCCGTAAATTGCCAGCTTTCAAACGCTGCTCGGCATCGAAGCGGGTTTCCTTCGACAGGGAACCATGATGCGCAGCGACATGCTGCTCGCCGAGTCGCTCGGTCAGTTGCCGCGCTACGCGCTCCACCATGCGCCGCGTGTTGGCGAACACCAGCGTGGTGCGATGTGTGTCGATCAGACCCGCCAGTTTGTCGTACACGGTCTGCCATACTTCATTGGACATCACCGCTTCCAGCGGCGCGTCCGGCAACACCATCTGAATGTCGCGTTGGCGCACATGACCGCTATCGACGATGGTGCAGTCGTTTGTTTCGCTGCTGCCGGTCAGAAAATGTGCGATCTCCTCAATCGGCTTTTGCGTTGCCGACAAGCCAATGCGTTGCACCGGATGCGCACACAGCGCTGACAACCGTTCCAATGACAACGCCAGATGTGAACCACGCTTGCCGTTCGCGACGGCATGAATTTCATCGACGATCACCGTGCGTGTGGTCGCCAGCATGTCGCGGCCGGACACACTGGTGAGCAACAGATATAAAGACTCGGGCGTGGTGACCAGAATGTGCGGCGGCCGGCGACGCATCGCCATGCGCTCGATCTGCGGCGTGTCGCCGGTACGCACCTGCGCGCGAATCTCGGCAGCGGCGCTGCCCTGTTGTAACAACGTTTCGGTGATGCCTGCCAGCGGCACTTGTAGATTGCGCTCCACGTCATTCGACAAGGCCTTGAGTGGCGAGACGTACACCACCTGCACCGCATCGTCGATCCAGCCGCGCGCCGCCTGCCGCACCAAGGAATCAATCGCCGTCAGAAATGCCGCCAGCGTCTTGCCTGAACCGGTCGGCGCGGCAATCAGCGTGTGCCGACCCCGCGCAATGGCCGACCACGCATCGCGCTGCACCGATGTCGGCGCAGCAAATGCCCGATCGAACCAGGACTGCACGGCAGGATGAAAATAGCTGAGCGGCATGGAACCCGGAAAACAGCAGGAGGTAATGACGATACGCCCGCCACTGGCATTCAGAGGCAAGATCGAGCATACACCCGGTTGCGGGAATACTCAGCATGGCGCGCAAGGAAAAACAAGACGTCAAGGAACCTCTGGATATTGGGATACTCCGAATTCACAATACGTTCCGCTATCTGACAGTTTTGCCTGAGGAAGCGATAGATGAAGTCATGCGTCCAGCATCACCGCAGCAGCCACAAGCCGCCGCTGAACACCGCTTCAGGTGGCGTTGTTAGATAGAGCGGTGACGCTGCATCCTCAAGAAATCCGCATTTGCGCCAGTGATGCCACGGCATTGCCGCCGCTGACGTCAGGGATGATGGTCAGCTCCAGAACCGTGACGCCAGTCAGATTAACCTCATGGTCCTCGATTTCCGTGGTGGCCCCGCGCGGGCTGAAATTCCATTGCTGTCGGGCAATTTCTCGAAATGTTTTGCCATCCTCGGCCGACCATCGCAGCACATACTCCTGGGTGCGTTCCAGTTCCTGCTCAACAAAGTGCAGCCATATCCTGTTCAGCCGCTGCGGCCTGCTGAAAATCAGCCTGATGGTCTGAATGCCGGGCACCGCAGCGCGCCACCCGGAAGAATCAGGCTGAAACGCCTGTTCAATGGGATGTTCACTGTCTTCCGAAGAAATTTCGGCAGTGGCAACCTGCTCCATGTCGAGCCATTCTGCATCGGGGACGCTGTCAACTTTCTCGGCGGGAGCGATGATTCGTTTGCGCATGCCGGTTTCTCCAATATCGGTGGCGACGACTGTTTCGACCACGGATTCGACAATGAGATGCTCCATTACCGAGCTCGTTACCGTCCGTTTCAGTTGGGTCTCATGAAGCGCATTCTGACTCAGCACAAATAGCAACAAGGACCGTCCAGTGACTTCATAGATATGCCCGCATGCATAACTTGGCTGGTCCAACGCTTCCGGCACATTGGTGTCTATAAGACACTTCCATGACTTTCCTTCAGTCACCTCCGGCAGCGTGAAGTTCACTACATCATGGTAGGCATTCATTATGATGAGCAGGGTGGAATCAGACCCGCGTCGCTTTATCCCGCTGACCTGCGCGCGCCCGTCAAACACCATGCCGAAACATTTGGCGCGCGAATCAGTCCATTGCTCCTGAGTCATCTCGCCAGCATCCGGCGCAATCCAGGTAACATCCTTGACATCCAGATCGGGATTGTACTCGCCGCTCAGGAAACGACCACGATGCAGGATGGGATAGCTGTGCCTGATCCGGATCAGCTTGCGCACGAAGTTCAACATTTGCCGGCCTTGCGTGCCAATGCCCCGCCAATTGAGCCAGGTCACTTCGTTGTCCTGGGCGTAGGCATTGTTGTTGCCCTGCTGCGTATGACCAAACTCATCGCCGGCGAGAATCATAGGCGTACCTTGCGACAGCAATAGCGTGGCCATCATGTTGCGTTTCTGGCGTTCGCGCAGCGCGGTAATTTTCGGATCATCGGTAGGGCCTTCCACGCCATGATTCCATGAGTGGTTGTTGGAATGGCCATCGCGGTTGTCTTCGCCATTCGCTTCGTTGTGCTTGTCGTTGTACGACACGAGATCGTTGAGAGTGAAGCCATCGTGAGCAGTGATGAAATTGATGCTCGACCAAGGCTTCCTGCCGCGCTTGTTGAACAGATCGCCCGAGCCAACAATGCGCCCGGCCAGTTCTCCCAGCCTGCCGTCATCGCCCTTCCAGAAGCTGCGCACCGTGTCGCGATAGCGATCGTTCCACTCCGCCCAACCAGGCGGAAAACCACCCACCTGGTAACCGCCGGGACCAATGTCCCACGGCTCAGCGATCAGCTTGACGCTGGACAGCACCGGATCCTGCCTGCATGAATCCAGAAAGCCGCCGCCTTCATCAAATCCATAATGTTCGCGCGCAAGAATTGTGGCCAGATCGAAACGAAAACCATCGACACGCATTTCCGTGGCCCAGTAGCGCAGACTATCGGCGACCATCTGCAATACCCGCGGATGCGACAGGTTGACGGTATTGCCGGTGCCGGTATCGTTAATATAGAAACGATTGTTATCCGGCAGGAGCCGATAATAACTGGCGTTATCGATGCCCTTCAGCGACAGCGTGGGCCCCAGCTCATTACCTTCCGCAGTGTGGTTGTAGACCACATCAAGAATCACCTCTATGCCGGCCGCATGAAATTGATTCACCATCTCCTTGAACTCGTTGGCGCGAGACGAGTGCATATAGCGCGGCGCCGGCGCAAAAAACGCCAGTGAATTGTAGCCCCAATAGTTGCGCAATCCTTTTTCAATCAGATAACTGTCATCGACAAAAGCGTGGATGGGCATCAGCTCCACCGATGTGATGCCCAGGTTGCGCAGGTATTCCACCACTTCCACATGGGCAAGTCCCGCGAACTTGCCGCGATGCTCCTCGGGAATGGCATGGTTAAGCTGCGTAAATCCTTTCGGATGCATTTCATAAATAATGGTGCGATCCCAGGGCACCGCAGGACGCAGCTCCCGTCCCCAGGTGAAGGCCGGATCTATGACCCGTGACTTTGGCACCAGATGCGCACTGTCGCGCGTGTCGAATGATTTGTCGCGATCCCGTGAACCGATCTTGTAGCCAAACAATTCAGGCCCCCAGCGCAACTCGCCAACCAACTGCCTGGCATAGGGATCGATCAGCAGCTTGTTGGGATTGAAGCGATGGCCGGCATCCGGCTCATACGGTCCATGCACACGGTATCCATAAACGGTGCCCGGACGCGCATCGGGCAGATAACCATGCCACACCTCGTCGGTGTATTCGGGCAACTCGATACGGTCGATTTCCTTTTCACCCGCATCGTCGAACAGGCAAAGCTCAACCTTGGTTGCATTGGCCGAAAACAGCGAAAAATTGACGCCAAGTCCGTCCCAGGTGGCGCCGCGCGGAAAATTGGCGCCTTCGCTGATCCTGCGGCGCGTCGGCGCCAATTTAGGCGGGCGCAGGCTGTGCTCCGCCGGCGATGCTTTACCGATTCTGGAATCCGGCTGCGGCGCATGATCGGGACTCTGGACCCCGTCAGCATGTCTGCCGGTCGAAACAACGGCGCTGTCCTCGCTCGCGCCTTTTACAGACTTCAATTTGTCGCTGTGATCCAACGCCATGAATTCAACCCTGTGCAATGGAGAGAGATGCTCGTAACAGCGCCGCAGCGCAGACGCACTTTTTCGCCTCAGTCAATTCACGGCAACTGGATACTCGCAGTGAACGATTCATCGGTCTGGATTCACTGTAGTGCGTTAGTGCGGATTGGGACGATGTGATCCGTCGCCACCATACCAGTATATCGCGTCAGCATGGTCGCCATCGCGGCAATCTCAGTCATCGCGTGAAGCAGCGTCCGGCTGACACGACTGCATATTCGCCCGCATCAATGCTCTGCGGGCAATGCGCGCGCATTCAGTGCGTCACCATTCTCGATTGCATCGCTCTGGCGCACGCTGTCCGATTCCCCGGCGCGAATCATCCGACGGACGCAGATGCATAACCACATAAAAACCGGGCATTGGCCATGTGGAGCTGATGATGCTACCTTCGTCGCTCATATCGCCATGGAAGTATTGACCGATGAGTAACAATACCCGCGATAAGCGCAAAACAGCCGGCACCGGCACGAAGCGCCGCACATCCGCTGTGCGTTCCGCAGCAGGCGTTGCCGACGCAGCTATCATCAATGGGACCGATGGGCGTTGCCGCACCATCATTGAGTCGGTCTGGCCCGAACTGGATGCCGGCCGGTTCCCCATCAAGCGCGTAACCAATGAACGCGTGCGCGTCAGCGCTGACGTATTTACCGATGGTCATGATAGCGTGCGTTGCCGGCTGCTGTTTCGCCATGCCGGCAGCGTCGAATGGTCTGTCGAGGAAATGCACCCGGTTGACAATGATCGCTGGCAAGGCGAATTCATCGTTACCGAACTGGGCTTTTATGAATATACCATTGAAGCCTGGACGGATCGCTATCTGACCTGGCGCCGCGATCTGGAGCGTCGCACGGATGCCGCCGATGTGGCGATGGCGCTGCGCATCGGCGCTGAATTGGTGGGCCTCGCCGGCGAACGCGCCAGCGGCGCAGATGCGCGCGCGCTGCGCGCCGCAGCAAAGTCGCTCGCTGCGGCCCGTGATCCAGAGGCGGGGCGCCAACAAGCCCTTGATCCAAAACTGGTTGAACTGGTCACGCAGTATCCGGATTTGTCCTTCAAGACGCGCTACCTACGTGTCTTGAAGGTCGTCGTAGATCGGCCACTGGCAAGATTCGGCGCCTGGTATGAATTATTTCCGCGTTCAACGTCGCCCCAGGAAGGCGTGCACGGAACGTTCCATGATTGCGTTGCCCGGCTGCCCTACGTGGCGCAGATGGGCTTCGACATTCTGTATCTGCCGCCGATCCATCCCATCGGCATGATCAGACGCAAGGGGCCGAACAACGCGTTGGTCGCCGCAGATAACGATCCGGGCAGTCCGTGGGCAATCGGCTCGCCGCTGGGCGGGCATCGCGATCTGCATCCGGAGCTGGGCACGCTCGACGATTTTAGATACCTGTTGACGCAGGCGCATGCTCATGGCCTCGAACTGGCCATCGATATTGCATTTCAATGCGCGCCCGATCATCCATATGTCACAGAGCATCCATCGTGGTTCCGCTTCCGGCCCGACGGCACCGTGCAATATGCCGAAAATCCGCCAAAGAAATATCAGGACATTTACCCCTTCGACTTCGAGTCGGACGACTGGCAGACACTGCATCGTGAACTGATTGACACCGTCATGTACTGGGCCGATCAAGGTATCAGGGTGTTTCGCGTCGATAATCCACACACCAAACCATTCAATCTGTGGGAGCGGTTGATAGCGGAAGTAAAGGCGCGCCACCCGGAAACAATCTTTCTGGCCGAGGCCTTTACCCGGCCCAAGGTCATGCATCGTCTTGCCAAGCTCGGTTTCACGCAGTCCTACACCTATTTCACCTGGCGCAATACCCAGCAGGAACTGCGAGATTATTTCACCGAGCTGTCGCTGCAATCGGGTCGGGAATATTTCCGTCCCAATGTCTGGCCCAACACACCGGACATTCTTCCGGAGTATCTGCAAGTGGGCGGACGCGCCGCCTTCATTACCCGTCTGGTCCTGGCCGCTACATTGAGCGCCGCATATGGCGTGTACGGACCGGCATTCGAATTGCTCGAACATGTGCCGCGCGAGCCGGGCAGCGAGGAATATCTGCACTCTGAGAAATACCAGTTACGCGCCTGGCGGCTCGATCACCCCGACAGCCTGGCGCCGACAATCGCCCGCCTGAATCAGATCCGGCGCCAGCACAAGGCATTGCAGAGCAATCAGGGCCTGCGCTTCCTGGATATCGACAATGAACAGATGATTGCCTATGCAAGGTTTGCAGCCGGCGATCCGCAACTGGTGATCGTGATTGCCAACCTTGATCCTCACCACTCACACAGCGGCTGGCTGACGTTGCCGCTGACCGAGCTGGGCATCGACAGCAACGGTGCATATCGGGTTCACGATGCACTGAACGATGACAGTTATATCTGGCAGGGACCTCGCAACTTCATCAAATTGGAGCCGACCGGCAGCGTTGCCCACGTTTTTGTCGTGGAACGTCATGTACGTAATGAGCAAGAATTCGATCAGTTCATGTGAAACGCACGCGGTGACAGGGTTCACCGCCCTCCGCCCCGACATGACATCAGACTGCGCATATCTTCAGGAGCAAGTGGTGTGAACCAAACCGAATCCGGCAACAACACAACGCATGATCCGCTCTGGTTCAAGGACGCGATCATCTATCACATGCACGTCAAGGCATTTCACGACGCCAATGGCGATGGCATCGGCGATTTTGCCGGATTGACACAGAAGCTCGACTACATTCAGGAGCTGGGTGTCACAGCCATCTGGCTATTGCCCTTCTACCCTTCGCCGTTGCGCGACGACGGCTACGATATTGCCGACTATCGCGACGTACATCCCGACTACGGCACGCTTGATGACTTTCGCTCCTTTATCACCGAGGCGCATCAGCGCGGGCTGAAGGTCATCACCGAACTGGTCATCAATCACACCTCCGATCAACATCCGTGGTTTCAGCAGGCGCGACGCGCGCCACCGGATTCGCCAGAACGGGATTTTTATGTATGGAGCGATACCGACAAGAAGTTTGCCGGTACGCGCATCATTTTTACCGATACCGAAGCGTCCAACTGGGCATGGGATCCGGTAGCCAATTCGTATTACTGGCACCGTTTCTTTTCGCATCAGCCCGATCTGAATTTTGGCAATCCGGCAGTCATTGAAGCGGTAATCGAAATCATGCGTTTCTGGATGGACATGGGCGTTGACGGCATGCGCCTGGACGCCATTCCCTATTTGTGCGTGCGCGAGGGCACCAGCAACGAGAATCTTCCAGAAACGCATGCCGTGCTCAAGCAGATGCGCGCCGCCATGGATGCCCAATACAGCGATCGCATGTTCCTGGCGGAAGCCAATCAATGGCCCGAGGACGTGCGCGAGTATTTCGGCAATGGCGACGAGTGTCACATGGCGTTTCACTTTCCGCTGATGCCGCGCATGTTCATGGCGGTAGCGCTGGAGGACCGCTATCCCATTGCCGAAATCATGCGCCAGACACCTGATATTCCCGATAATTGTCAGTGGGCGATCTTCCTGCGCAATCACGATGAACTGACGCTGGAGATGGTGACGGATCGCGAGCGCGACTACATGTACAAGATGTATGCGCAGGAGCCCCGCATGCGGGTCAACATCGGCATTCGCCGCCGGCTGACGCCGCTGCTGAACAACGACATGGACCGCATCAAGCTGATGAACAGCATGCTGTTGTCCATGCCCGGCTCGCCCATCATCTATTACGGCGACGAGATCGGCATGGGCGACAACATCTACATCGGCGATCGCAATGGCGTGCGCACGCCCATGCAATGGAATATTGACCGCAATGCCGGATTTTCCCGCGCCGACCCGCAGCGATTGTATCTGCCGTTGATCATGGACTCGATTTACGGATATCAGGCAGTCAATGTCGAAGCGCAGAGTCGCGATCCCTCCTCGTTGCTGAACTGGACGCGGCGAATCCTCGCGGTGCGCCGTCAGATGCACTGCTTTGGCCGCGGCACGCTCGAATTCATCCGTCCCCAGAATCGCAAGGTCCTTGCATATATCCGCAGTTTCGACAGTGAAGTAGTGTTGTGCGTGGCCAACCTGTCGCAGACCGCGCAAGCGGTGGAACTGGATCTGTCGCGTTACAAGGGGCGTGTGCCGGTAGAAATGCTGGGTCGCAACGCGTTTCCACCCATTGGTGAATTGCCGTATTTCCTGACCCTGCCGGCGCACGGTTTTTTCTGGCTGCGGCTTAGCGACACCGATGCGCCGCCCGAGTGGCATGTGGAACGGCTGCCGGCGCTGGAACTGCCGACAATAGTGTTGAACGCCGATCTTGCCACGTTGCTGGGCGACACGACTGAAACGCCGGATATGGTTGATCGCACCGTGCTACGCGCCAGACAGCAACTGCAGAACGAAGTGCTGCCGGAGTTCCTCAAGGCGCGGCGCTGGTTTGGCGGCAAGGGCTCGGCCATTGCCAGGGTTGAGCTCGGCGCACGCGCACTGCTGCCTGCCGGGCCCTCACGCTGGCTGCTGATGCTGTTGAACACCGAGCTGCAGGATGGCACGACACAGCAATATTTTTTACCGTTGGCCTCTGCCTGGGATGATCAGCCGGACAATGGCGCCTTGCGCACCACGGATTGGACGGTGGCCAAGATTCGCGAACGATCACGGCCGGGCGTGCTGCTGGATGCTTTCGCCGATCCGGCGTTTGCGCTGGCGCTCACCCGCGCAATGGCCGGCAAAACGCGCCTGCCCATTGCAAATGGCGAACTGCGCTTCGAGTGCACCAATGCCTGCGCGCCGCTGATCAGGAAAGGCATTGAACCGGTGCAATACCTGGGACGCGAGCAAAGCAACAGCAGCGTCGTGCTGGGTGAAAGCCTTATCCTGAAAGGGTATCGCCAGGCGCGAACGGGCATCAACCCCGATGTCGAGATGGCGCGCTTTCTCACTCGGGCCGGCTACAAACACACTGCGGCGCTAGCCGGCAACGTTGACTACGCGCAACCCGGTCAACCACCGATCACGCTGGTCGCGTTGTTTGCGTTTATCCGCAATCAAGGCGATGGCTGGGTCTATACGCTCAATCATCTGGAACGCTTCGCAAACACGCTGTTCGCCGACCACGGCGAATTTGTGGAAGCACCTCATGCACTGTTCATGAAGCAGATGCAGACCCTGGGCCTGCGAGTCGGTCAACTGCACGCCGTTCTGGCGCAGGATACTGATGACGCCATGTTCGCGCCCGAACCCATTACGACCGCCGACCTGCAGGCATGGAAAGGCGCGGTGCAGGCAGCGGTGGACGCCAGTCTACGTTCATTGCGCGAACGCCAGGTCACCCTGACCGATACCGCCCAGGCATTGGCGCGGCAGTTACTGACGATGCAATCCAAACTGACGGAAAGAATCGACGAATTGCTGCCGGTGGCGCTTGATGTCGTGAAGACGCGCTACCATGGCGACCTGCACCTGGGTCAGGTGCTGCTCACCGCGGATGATTTCCTGATCATTGATTTTGAGGGTGAACCAGCACGACCGATACAGGAACGGCGGCAGAAGAACTCAGCGTTGCGCGACGTCGCAGGCATGCTGCGTTCTTTCGACTATGCACGCGCCGTGGCGCTCGAACGCGCACAGACAGCGAGACCCGAGCACAGCGAAAAACTGCATGCAGCATTTGTCGCCTGGCGCAATGATGCCTGCGCGGCGTTCTTGCAGGGCTATCAACGCGGAGTAAAAAAGGCGCGCTGCGTGCCCGCCAGACGCGATGAAGTACGCCGCCTGATCACGTTCTTTCAGTTGGAGAAGGCTCTCTATGAATTGCGCTACGAGCTCGACAATCGTCCTGGGTGGGTGGGCGTGCCAATTGCCGGCATCCTCGAAATACTGCGTGAAATACGGCAATAACCGCAGGATGAACTGGAGCGCAGTCCATGCGGCGGAGCGCGTCGCGCCCGCATCGGACGTAACTTCATGAAGCGCTGTCACCGCATGCCTTTCGGTACGCAAATCAACGCCGATGGCACGACTCGATTCCGCCTGTGGGCGCCAACTGCCCGGCGCGTACAGTTGATCACCGACGTGGCAGACAGTGAATTGCTGGAACTGCAGCAGCGCGGCAACGGCTGGTATGAAATCACTGCCGCAGTGACCACCGGGACGATGTATCAATACCGCATCGACGATGAACTGAACGTGCCAGATCCGGCGGCCCGCTTCAATCCGCAGGGCGTGCACCGCCAGTCCGAGCTCATTGACCCCGCAGCATTCGACTGGCAGGACATGCACTGGCAAGGCAGGCCCTGGCATGAGGCAGTGATCTATGAACTACATGTAGGCACCTTCACCCGCGCCGGCACTTTCGATGCGGCGCGGCTGCGCCTCAAGGAACTGGCGGCCATGGGCATCACCGCCATCGAGTTGATGCCGGTCAACGCTTTCAGCGGCAAGCATGGCTGGGGTTACGATGGCGTGCTGCCTTATGCGCCGCATGCAAGTTACGGCAGACCGGAATCGTTCAAGGAATTCGTGCAGGCGGCGCATGCCTGTGGCTTGATGGTGCTGCTCGATGTGGTTTACAACCATTTTGGTCCTGACGGCAACTATCTGCATCGTTATGCCGGCAGCTTCTTCACCGACCGCGTGCATACCCCGTGGGGCAGCGCAATTGAATTTGAAGGCGATGCCGGTCGCGTAGTGCGCGACTACTTCATCCACAACGCGCTGTACTGGCTTGAGGAATTCCATCTCGATGGCCTGCGACTGGATGCGGTACACGCCATGCATGATCGCAGCGAGCTGCATTTCATTGATGAACTGTCGCAGGCGGTGCAGCGCGGACCGGGCGCACGGCGGCCGGTTCATCTGGTGCTGGAGAATCACGAAAACCAGTCAAGCCATCTGCAACGCGGCCCCAACGGCGAGATATCGCTTGCCACCGCGCAATGGAACGATGACTTTCATCACGCACTGCACGTCATTCTCACCGGGGAGCGCGACGGCTATTACATCGACTTCGCGCAACGACCGATCGAACAACTGGGCCGGACACTGGCGCAGGGGTTCGCGTTTCAGGGCGAGCCCAGCCAGTTCGCCGATGGACGATTGCGCGGTGAATACAGTGCGGCGCTGCCGCCAGGCGCCTTCGTGAATTTTTTACAGACTCATGATCAGGTGGGTAATCGCGCGCTGGGTGAACGGATGGCGCAACTGACCACCCCCGAAGCGTTGCGGGCCGGGCTGGCGCTTCTGTTGTTGGCGCCGCAAATACCCATGCTGTTCATGGGCGAGGAATACGCTGCCGACGAACCGTTTTTATACTTCTGTGATTATCATGGCGACCTGGGCCGCGCCGTCACCGCCGGACGTCGTCACGAGTTTGCACGGTTCAAAGCCTTTGCCGGCGCCGATGCGCAGGCAACCATTCCCGACCCCTGCGATCGCAAGACTTTGACGGCGAGCCGGCTCGCCTGGGCAATGCGGCGCAAATCCCCGCATCGCGAGCTGTTGAAATATATCCGTACGCTATTGCGGCTGCGCGCTCGCGAACTGGTGCCGATGATTCCGCATCTGCGAAACAACAGCGCCACGTTCCGTTTGATCGGCACCACCATTCTGGCGGTCAACTGGCCCGCCGACAACGGCGCCGAATGGATGTTGCGCGCAAATTTGAGCGGCCGCGCCAGCGCTGATCCGATCGTCATGCGCGGCCGGTCGGTGTTCGACACCCATCAACCGGTAGCCGGCCAGTTGCAACCCTGGCAGGTGCGCTGCCTGCGGCGCGGAGACTGAGTTGAACACCAGCACCCTCAAACCAAGAACATTGCGCGCCACCTACCGGGTGCAGCTCAGCCATCGTTTCACCTTTGCCGATGCCGAACGTATCGTGCCGTATCTGGCACAACTGGGCATCAGTCATCTCTATGCCTCGCCCATTCTCAAGGCCCGCCCCGGGAGTGATCACGGTTACGATGTCGTCGATCACAACGCACTGAACCCCGAGCTCGGAACGCGCGCCGAATTCGAGTCGCTGGTCGCAGCGTTGCACCAGCACGATATGGGACTGATCGTCGACATCGTGCCCAATCATCTCGGCGTGATGGGCCACGACAACGTGTGGTGGCTGGATGTGCTGGAGAATGGGCCGGCGGCGCAATACGCAGGGCATTTTGATATCGACTGGCGCCCGGCGCGGCATGCGATGCGCGACAGGCTGCTGGTACCCGTGCTCGGCGCCAGCTATGGCACCGTGCTCGAGCGCGGCGAACTGAAGCTACAGTTTGATGCGTCATCCGGCAGCTTTGCCGTGTGTTACTACGAACACCTGTTTCCGGTTGACCCGCGCACCTATGCGGAAATTTTCCGGGCGCAGCAGTTGCAGCATACGCTGGATGCCGATGACCCGAATTGCGCCGATTTCGAGAGTCTCCTGGATGCGTTCGCGCGGCTGCCATCCCGCAGCGATACGTCCCCCGAAGCGCGCGCCGAGCGCTATCGCGACAAGGAGGTGCACAAGCGGCGTCTGGTGCGTCTGTGCGAACGCAGCCCGGAGATCGTCGGGTATATCCATGCTGCCGTTGCGCAAATGAATGGCCGACCGGACGAACCACACAGCTTCGACGCACTGCATGCGTTACTGGAAGCACAAACCTACCGGTTGTCGTTCTGGCGCGTCGCCACCGACGAGATCAATTTCCGGCGCTTCTTCGACATCAACGATCTTGCCGCGCTTCGCATGGATGATCCGGCCGTATTTGAAGCCACCCACGCCTTTATCTATTCGTTGATTGATGCAGGCATGGTGGATGGATTGCGGGTGGATCATGTAGACGGCCTGTACGATCCGGAAGGCTATCTGCAGCAGGTTCAGGCACGCAGCCATCGTCCAGCGACGGATGGAAAACCATTGTACGTAGTGGTCGAAAAAATCCTGGCTTCGCACGAGCGGTTGCCGCTGCAATGGGCTGTGCATGGCACTACCGGCTATGACTTTGCCACCGTGGTCAACTCCTGGCTGGTGGACACGGCGGCGGAAGAAACCCTGACGCGCATACATCATGATTTTGTGGGTCGTACATTGGAGTTCGACGACCTTGCCTATCAAAGCAAGAAACTGATCATGCGCATCTCGCTGGCTGCCGAGATCGGCGTGCTGGCCACGCAACTGGATCGAATTGCGCAGCTTGACCGGCATACGGCGGATTTCACCCGCAATGCGCTGCGTGAAGTCATCATTGAGACGATTGCATGCTTCCCGGTATATCGCACCTATATCAGCCCGCGCGGCATCAGCGATGAAGACCGTCGCAACATTCATTGGGCCATCAGCGTTGCGCGGCGACGCAGTCTGGCCGCCGACCTCAGCGCCTTCGATTTCCTGCAGGCAGTGTTACTGGGCGAAGCCGCCTCTGCGGAGGAAACCGCCGCCACCGCGATGCTGGAATTCGCCATGAAATTCCAGCAAGTATCATCGCCGGTGATGGCCAAGGGCGTTGAAGACACAGCCAGCTACCGCTACAACCGGCTGGTCTCGCTTAATGAAGTGGGCGGCGATCCAAAACGTTTCGGCGTATCCACCAACGCGCTGCATCTGGCCAATCAGGAACGCTGCCAGCAATGGCCGATGGCCATGCTGGCCACCTCGACGCACGACACCAAACGCAGCGAGGATGTGCGTGCACGGATTGCCGTGATCAGCGAGATGCCGGACCGCTGGCGGCGACACCTGGCGCGCTGGAACCGTCTGAATCGCAGCAAGCGCGTGCAGATGACCGAAGGACCGGCGCCCTCGCGCAGCGACGAATACCTGCTGTATCAAACGCTGATCGGCATATGGCCCGTTCAGGATGAGGCAGGCAGCACCACCGAATTTATCGAGCGGGTGCAGGCCTATGTCGTCAAGGCCGCGCGCGAGGCCAAGAGCGTTACCAGTTGGCTGAATCCGCATGCCGAGTACGAGCAGGCCTTGACTGAGTTTGTGAACAAACTGCTGGAGCGGCCCGCGCACAACGCCTTCTTGCGGGATTTTTCCCGCCTGGCCGCAGTGACTTCCTATTTTGGTCACCTGAACAGTCTGTCGCAGACCTTGCTCAAGCTGACCTCCCCAGGCATAGCGGACATCTATCAGGGAACGGCCATCATCTCCCTGTCGCTGGTGGACCCGGACAATCGCCGCGCGGTTGAGTTTTCACCGCGCAGCGAGCAACTGGAAGCACTCAACAGTCGCTGCATTAATGGCGTTGTGCCTCCCGATTTGCTCAATGAATTGCTGCATGACTGGCAAAGCGGCATGGCCAAGCTTTACCTTACCTGGGCAACGCTGAACTTCCGGAAACTGCATGCCGAACTATTTGTGCAGGGGAGTTACGAACCGATGCGTGTGACCGGCGGGCGCGCCGAACATGTATGCGCCTACGCCAGAAGACTGAACGGTTCCGTCGTCATGGTGATCGTGCCACGCTGGCTCGTGCGATTGACCGACGAACAGCTCATTCCCCCGCTGGGCAACCACATCTGGACCGATACCCGTGTGGAATGGCCAACGAACCTGACTGTGAGCAGCTTCGTCAACATCTACACCGGCAAAACAATGTTAGCGGAGCACATGAGCGACACGGCCTCGTTTCTGATAGGCGATGTACTCGACCAGTTTCCGGTGGCGCTGCTGACCGGCCGGGAAGATCAAAAAGAATAGCCGCCCACCGCAGGCTCCCGCCTGACCGCACGCTATCGCCAAGACGCAAACCTGACTCCGACCAGCTCAGCGCCAGCCGAGGGCAGGAGCGACATGAGTGAGGATAGCCTCGATGACGTGCGCGTTGTAATCGACGCCAAGCTGGTTGGGAACGGTGAGCATCAGCGTATCCGCTTCGGCGATGGCTTCGTCCCGCGCGAGCTGCTGGACGAGGACGTCAGGCTCCTCTGCATAAGTACGGCCGAAGATCGCCCGCGTCTTCCCGTGCAGCATGCCAATCTGGTCCGCCTCCTGGCCACTGTCTCCGAAGTAGGCGCGGTCGCGGTCGTCCACCAGCGCGAAAATGCTCCGACTGACTGACACGCGCGGCGCACGAGCGTGACCGGCCTCCTTCCACGCCTGACGGAAGGCCCGGATCTGCGCGGCTTGCTGGATATGGAAGGGCTCGCCAGTCTCATCATGCTTGAGCGTGGAGCTCTGCAGGTTCATGCCGAGCTGCGCCGCCCAGATGGCAGTCGCGTTCGAGCTGGCGCCCCACCAGATGCGATCGCGCAGTCCTGCCGAATACGGTTCGATGCGCAACAGGCCCGGCGGATTCGGGAACATCGGCTGCGGGTTGGGCTGCGCAAACCCTTCGCCGCGCAGCACTTCGAGCAGAATCTCCACATTGCGCCGGGCCATGTCGGTATCGGTCTCACCTTCCTTGGGAGCATGGCCAAAATACCGCCAGCCATCGATCACCTGCTCGGGCGAGCCGCGGCTGACGCCGAGCTGCAAGCGTCCATTGGCAATGAGGTCCGCCGCACCGGCGTTCTCGGCCAGATAGAACGGATTTTCGTAGCGCAGGTCGATGACCGCGGTGCCGATCTCGATCCGGCTGGTTCTGGCGCCAACGGCCGCCAGCAACGGGAATGGCGAACCGAGCTGGCGGGCGAAGTGATGCACGCGAAAATACGCACCATCCGCGCCGAGTTCCTCGGCAGCGACGGCGAGCTCAATGGACTGCAACAGCGCGTCCGACGCTGAGCGCGTCTGTGAGTGCGGAGAGGGCGACCAGTGCCCGAACGAGAGGAAACCAATCTTTTTCATCAGCCGATACCTGTGGATGAAGTGACGTTCATCAAGAATCTATTTGTTGCTTGTCTGCGCTACCTTGCCATAGCACGCAATCAGCGCCGCGCAGTCTGCCACACCAGCCGCGAATGCCCGATCGAACCAGGACTGCAAGATTCACGGTGACACTCCCCGAAACAGCGTCGGGATACGGCGTCAGAGAATACACTGAGCTGTTGAAATATACAGTCTCAACATTGGAGAATAGGCTTTACGCGAGTTTGGTATGCAAGGACAACCGGATCAACCGATGACGAATTTCTCGTTCACCGAGTACTTTGAGGGACAAGTACTACGCAAACGCCCTTATCTGAAAAAGGAATGGTGCACCGCAGTCGTCCAGAACCCGGTTCGCTGCGAACCCCAGGAAAACAATCGCTTCCGTTTCTGGGCTCCGGTACCGGAACTGGGCGGACGTTACTTGAGGGTTGTAACGCTTGCAGATAAGGTGACCATCCATAACGCTTTCCCAGACCGAGGATTTCGGCCATGAAACTCAACTATTTCCCGGAAACGGATTCACTGTACATCGACCTCTCGGAACTGCCGAGCGTTGAGAGCCGTGAAATTTCTGAGGGTGTCGTGCTGGATTACGATGCCGATGGCAATCTTGTCGGCATCGATATCGACAACGCCAGCGGCAAGGTTGAACTGAAACACCTGATACTGTCCAAACTGCCGGGCAAGGTCGAAACCGCTGCTGCATGAGATTCAACCCCAATCGCGCGGGGATCAATTTGCAGTAGTTTTGCTGTAGTAACGATGCCGCAACCCGTTTCCAGACTGATTGGGGAATCAAACTCATGATTGACCACATCGGACTCAGCGTCAGCAACTTCGTCGCCAGCAAAGTCTTCTACACGCAGGCACTTGTGCCCATCGGCTACCAGTTACTGATGGAACTTCCTGCTTCGGTCACTGGACACAATAACGTTGCAGGTTTTGGCGAACCACCCAAGCCGGATTTCTGGATCAGTGGCGGCATACCCAATAAACCACCGATCCACATTGCGTTTCGCGTATCCAGCCGCACCATCGTCGATGCTTTCTACAAGGCGGCACTGGCTGCCGGTGGCCGCGACAATGGCGCACCCGGCCTGCGCCCGCACTACCACCCCAACTACTACGGCGCATTCGTACTCGACCCGGACGGACACAACATTGAAGTGGTGTGTCATGAGTCGGCGTAGAAAAACATTTCGGAAACAGGTTCACCGGAATCTAGCTAAATAACTCACCGGATCAAGCAAGCAACGATCACTGATTGGCCCGACCATACTGAACATTCGAGGTTTGTTGCGGAATTCAAAAAGACGATAAAGATTGAACCGCTCCGGCTCATCCTTGGAAAAAGACAGCTCGTTACGAGTGATATAAAAGGGAGCCTCTTTACCAAACGCCGTTGTCTTGACTTCGATGTATTTTTCCGTTCCATCAACATCAAAAGACAGAATATCAAAGCCGAGCCCATCGCCTTTGGCAGCAGAGACGTGCTCAACCTTTTCACTAAGATTCATCTTGCCAAACTGCGCCAATCGATAACGCTCATAGTTTAAGACGAATTCTTCGCCCGCCGCTCCCAAGGATCTGTTGTGCGCTTCGGCCGCCAAGTAATCCCTACGAATTCCTCGTCTTTCTTTGACTTTGTACTCACTCGCCGGATCAGCGACTCTCTTGACTACAGGAGCAGCAACTAGCAAGTCCTCATAGTTTGATATCAATGGAACAACAGCAGGTTTCTCTACAGCAGAGCTAACGACCTCGTCGACTTTTCTATCACTCTCAAGTCTATCCACCAACCGGACATACAAAGTTTTCTGATAGTTACTTCTTGGCTTGTATCCAACAATCCACGGACGACTGAGCTCAAGCAAAATGGCGCTGATATTTTGGTGCTTAAGTTCAACCGCAGCTTCGGAACGCCCGCTCAATTTCGGTAGCAACCGACGGCGATGCTCCGATTTGCTGTACCTCTGCCCCGACAATTCAAGCATGAGCATATGCAGGTAGTCAGAGATTACCGCTTCAATCTCCATATCCGACCATGACTCACCTATTGCCATTCGATCTCCACCTCTAAATCACTCAAGCTGCTTGTGAAAATCCAATCAATTAGCTTCCCTTCTTCGCCTGCTGTAACCCATCAAACACCGAGAACACCCACGGACGGAAGGCGAGCAACAAGGCAACGCTGCGTTTTTTCCTGACGGGCAGGTCGCGGTCGAGTTTGGCGAAGTCGGCGAATTCATGGCCGAGTTGTTCGAGCTTGCGGCTTAGCAGTGCTGCGGTAGCAACAGTGCCGGCCGTCGATCCGTAGGTATTGCTGGCAAAATCTGTCTTCCTGTGTTCCTGCTTAGTCAGGACTCTAACCGCCTTCCATACTAGATGCCATAATTTGGACAATGCACGTCAATCAACAAAGAAGCAGCCACTCGAACGTCTGCTATTGAGAAAGGGGGAACCCAAGCGCGACCGACCGCTTCGGACCGATAGCCCTCAATAGGATGGCTTATTGAAAATAGCTGCCATACGCCTCTACTGCACACATGGTAACTGCCACCCTCTTCCTGATAACCCACGAACCTTTCCTTGTTGTCTTCCTGCGGTCATGGCCGTGGCAATCACATATATCTCTGGCCGCGATCCACATGCCATGAATACAGCACCCCCTTAGCTGGTGGCAGGCACGGCTTTGACTTGGAACCGGAACAGCACGGCGGACTGGACTGCGTAAAGTCTCGCTGGCCCGCATGCATCCGGGATAACGCGCCGGCAAACGCCGATAAGGCCAAAAGCCCGGCCAGCAGATAGAATGCGCGGACTTTCGCAGGTCAGACTCCCATGGAAACACAGCAACACCGCGCATCCAGCTCCGCCGACAGAACCGATTTCGGCTTTGCCGAAGTGCCCATCGCCGAAAAGGCGAGAAAGGTACGGGCGGTATTCGATTCGGTGGCGGACAAGTACGACATCATGAACGACCTGATGTCGGGCGGCGCGCACCGTCTGTGGAAGCGCTTCACCCTGTCGCAGACGGGCCTGCGTCCCGGGCAGCGCGCACTGGATGTGGCGGGCGGTACGGGCGACCTGAGCATCGGCATGGCCAGGCAGGTGGGCGCCACGGGGCTGGCGATTCACACCGACATCAATGCGGCCATGCTGTCCAATGGCCGTGATCGTCTGCTGGACAAGGGTCTGGTGGGCAACGTGAGCTGGTCGCTGGCCAATGCCGAATGCCTGCCGTTTGCCGACCACAGTTTCGATTGCGTGACCATTGGTTTCGGGCTGCGCAATGTCACCGACAAGGCCAGAGCGCTGCGGTCGATGTATCGCGTGCTCAAGCCCGGTGGTCAGTTGCTGATTCTGGAGTTTTCACAGCCGACTGCGCCGGGACTCAAGCCGGTATACGACTGGTATTCGTTCAACGTGCTGCCCAGGCTCGGTAAAGTGGTGGCCAACGACGAAGCCAGCTATCGCTATCTGGCCGAATCGATTCGCAAGTTTCCCGATCAGGAAACGCTGCTGGGCATGCTGCGAGAGGCGGGCTTTGAACAGACTTCTTATCACAACCTCAGCGGCGGCATTGTCGCGCTGCATCGCGGTTACAAACTCTGAAGGCGCACCATGCTGCTGTCCGCGTTTGAAGCCACTCTGAATCGCAACATCGCCGCCTCGTCAGCCGCCAAGGGCTTGTGCGCGCGGCTCAACGGCAAATCGCTGCGCCTGCAACTCACCGGCGTGCCCGTACAGTTCACGCTGCACGCCGAGGCCGATTGCGTTCATCTGAGCACCGGCGCTGATGACCACGTCGATGCCAGCCTGTCGGGCAGTCCATTGGGTCTGCTCAATCTCGCCACACAACAAACCGCTTCTTCATTAAGCGGCAGCTCGGTACGCATCGAAGGCGACGCCGAAGTTGCGCAGGGTTTCAGCGAACTGCTCAAGCAGGCCAGGCCCGACTTCGAGGAAGAGCTGTCGCGCGTGGTGGGCGATGTCGCCGCCCACCAGATGGGCAACACTGTGCGCAGCCTGCTGGGCTTTGGCCGTCGTGTCGGCGATACCTTCCTGCAGAACATGGGCGAATACCTGAGCGAAGAAAGCCGCGACGTGCCCAGCAAGACCGAGGCGGACGAATTCAATCGCGATGTCGATAGCCTGCGTGACGATGTCGAACGTTTTGAGGCGCGGCTGAACGCGCTGGAACGCAAGACCAGAAACCCCTAAGCCAAAATAAAAAACAACAATGAACTTCCGCATTTTCTCCCGTCTGCTGCAAATTCATCGCGTACTGGTCAAACATGACCTGGATGAATTTGTACGCGGCACACGCTTCGCTGGCCCGTTGCGACTGGCCTACCTCGCCTCGCCCGCCGCGTGGTTCCAGATCAAGCATCGAGGCACGCGCGGCGAACGATTGCGTCTGGCGTTGCAGGAGCTGGGACCGATTTTCATGAAATTCGGCCAAGCGCTGTCCACGCGTCGCGATCTGTTGCCCGCTGATATCGCCGATGAACTGGCCAAGCTGCAGGATCGCGTGCCGCCATTTTCGAGCGAACAGGCGCGCGCGCTGATCGAGCAGTCGCTGGGACAGAGCGTGACCGACGTGTTCGCGCAGTTCGATGCCGAACCGCTGGCGGCAGCCACCATTGCGCAGGTGCATACAGCAAAACTCAAGGATGACTCGGAAGTGGTCGTGAAAGTGGTGCGCCCCGGCATCCGCACGTTGATCGAACGCGATATCGAAGTGCTGTACGCGCTGGCGCGGCTGGCAATGAAGTACTGGAGTCTCGGCCACAAGCTCAAACCAATGGAAGTGGTGCGCGAATACGAGAAGACGATTCTTGATGAACTGGATTTGATGCGCGAGGCAGCCAACGCCTCGCAACTGCGCCACAATTTTCAGAACTCGCGCCTGCTGTATGCACCCAAAGTCTACTTCGATCTGTGCCGCAACAATGTGATGGTGATGGAGCGCGTGCGTGGCGTGCAGATCAGCGACATGGACGAACTGCGCCGTCGCGGCGTCAATATCCAGCGTCTGGCCGAAAGTGGCGTGGAAATCTTTTTCACGCAGGTGTTCCGTCACAACTTCTTTCATGCCGACATGCATCCCGGCAACATCTTTGTGCTGACCGATGATCCCGAACATCCGGTATATGCCGCAGTGGACTTTGGCATCGTCGGCACGCTCGACCCGCGCGATCAGCATTATCTGGCGGAAAATTTCCTGGCCTTTTTCCAGCATGATTTCCGTCGCGTGGCGCAACTGCATATAGATTCCGGCTGGCTGCCGGCAGGCACCCGCGTCGATGAAGTGGAATCGGCGGTGCGCACCGTATGCGAACCGATCTTCAACAAGCCGTTGCGCGAGATTTCCTTCGGTCAGGTGCTGACGCGGCTGTTTGAAGCGGCACAGCGTTTCGACATGGAAATCCAGCCGCAACTGTTCCTGTTGCAGAAAACGCTGCTGCAGATCGAAGGCCTGGGCCGCCAGCTGTATCCCGATCTCGATCTGTGGAAGACCGCCAAACCCATCATGCAGGAATGGATGCATGCCCGCATGAGTCCGCTGGGTGTGTTGCGCGAATGGCGCAAACAACTACCCGACATCGGTGAAGCGGTCCGCACCGTGCCCAGCCTGATCCAGCAGGCGCTGATGCAGGCTGCCGAAGGCCGCTATCGCTTGCCGGTAAAAAGCGAAGGCGTGGAAGAACTGCGCCGCGAGCTGCAAGCCAGCGCCCGACGCCGCGATCAAACCATTCTGGCTTCAGCGCTGTTGTTCAGTGGCGTCATGTGGTTTGCGCTGGTGATCGATCCCATCTGGCCGGGTGCGTTGTGTCTGGCCGGCGGCATCTTTGCTTTGTGGCGGCGGTAATCTGCCACCTCATTTCCATATGAGGAATCAAGATTCAGTCACGACGAAGGAAGGGCTGAACGCAACCTTCGAGACATGCTGTGCATCAAACGATTGCGCCAAACAATGTGCCCACACCCGCGGTGATCGCCATTGCCAATGCGCCCCATAAAGTGACACGCCATGCGCCCATTATGATTCCCGCACCGCCGACCCGGGCGGCGATGCCGCCCAACACCGCCAAGAAGGCGAGTGACATGGCCGAGACCCAGAGTATCAGGCCCGATGTGGGCACCAGGGCCGTCACAGCCAGCGGCAGCGCTGCACCGACTGCGAAGCTGGCGGCCGATGCCAACGCGGCCTGTACTGGCCGTGCAGTAAGAATCTCGGAAATGCCCAGTTCGTCGCGCGCATGAGCGCCAAGGGCATCGTGCTGCATTAGTTGTTCAGCCACCTGTTGCGCCAGACCATGCTCGAGCCCGCGAGCGACATAAATGGCCGTCAGCTCGCGCTGCTCTGCAAGGGGATCCGCTTTAAGTTCGTCACGCTCGCGCGCCAGGTCAGCTTTCTCGGTATCTGCCTGTGAATGCACCGAGACATATTCGCCGGCAGCCATGGACATGGCGCCAGCCACCAGACCGGCAATGCCGGTCAGCAGAATGTTGCCGTGACTGGCGCTGGCCGCCGCAACACCGACCACCAGACTGGCGGTAGAAACGATGCCGTCGTTGGCTCCAAGCACGGCAGCACGCAGCCAGCCGATGCGGTCAGTCCGATGATGTTCAGTGTGGCGACGCATCAATGTCATGAAGCAGTGGTATCTGTGGATCGACGGAGCCAGAGCCACAACACCGTGACTCGCGCATGTCGGGCAAGAGATTTGCACGAAGCATAAGCGTGATGCCACCTGTCCGTCCAACCAGCTTGTCAGAAGACAGGCTGGTCCTTTGAGTTGCTTTTACCAGATGTATCGTGGATGCGGCTATCCGGCCAATGCACGACAAACATCGCACTATATGGCTTTCAATGCTTCAGGCTGGCCCATGATGACAAGAACGTTAGAGCAGCCAAAAACCATCGCAACATCTATAACGTCGCCTTGCGCAGCCGCAGGGCATTGCCGATCACCGATACCGAACTCAGACTCATGGCCGCACTGGCGATCATCGGGCTGAGCAGGATGCCGAAATATGGATACAGCACACCCGCAGCAATGGGCACGCCCAGAAAGTTGTAAACGAAAGCGAAAAACAGATTCTGCCGGATGTTCTTCATCGTGCCCTGGCTGAGCCGACGCGCCTTGGCGATGCCGCGCAGATCGCCTTTGACCAGCACCACACGCGCACTGTTCATGGCCACATCGGTGCCGCTGCCCATGGCGATGCCGACATCGGCGGCGGCGAGCGCGGGCGCATCGTTGATGCCATCGCCCGCCATGGCCACGATATGACCCTGTTGCTGCAAAGTCTGCACTGCCTTGTATTTGTCCTCCGGCAACACTTCCGCTTTGGCCTCATCCAATCCCAGTTGCCTGGCAACAGCCGCTGCCGTAACGGCATTGTCGCCGGTCAGCACTACGATGCGCAGCCCGGAAGCCCGTAACTGTTGAATGGCTTCCGGTGTAGTGGACTTGATCGAATCGGCGACACTGATCAGTCCGGCCAATTGCTGACTGATACCCAGGTACATCACTGTCTGTCCCAGTTCGCGCAATCGCTGCGCCTCGTTTTCCATCAATGCTGCATCATTGATGCCGGACTGCTGCAGCAAGGCCTGTTTGCCCAGCCATGCAGGACGCTGACTGATTTCACCGCTCACGCCCATGCCGGTGATGGACTTGAAGCCCGTCACCATCGGCAACATGGTTTGCTGCGTTTGTGCGTAATTGACTATTGCCTGCGCCAGTGGATGTTCGCTCATCTTCTCCAGTGCCGCCGCGTGGCTCAACACTTCCGCTTCAGTGAAACCGGCAGCAGCCACGACGTGCTGCACTCTGGGCGCGCCTTCGGTCAGTGTACCGGTCTTGTCGATCACCAGTGTGTCGATTTTCTCCATCAGTTCCAGCGCTTCGGCATCCTTGATCAGCACGCCTTCGCGGGCGCCGCGACCGATGCCCACCATGATGGAAATAGGTGTGGCGAGTCCCAATGCACAGGGACAGGCAATGATCAGCACCGATACCGCAACGATCAGCGCATTCGCCAAAGTCGGTGTGGGACCGAACAGCGTCCACACGACGAAAGCCAACACTGCTGCGGCAATCACGCCCGGCACGAACCAGGCCGATACCTGATCGGCTAGTTTCTGAATGGGCGCACGTGAACGACTGGCCTCGTTCACCATGTGTACGATCTGCGCTAACAAAGTTTGTGCGCCCACTTTTTCGGCGCGCAGCAGGAATGAACCCGTTTGATTGACCGTGCCTGCAGTCACCTGGCTGCCGGAATGCTTCTCCACAGGAATGGGCTCGCCGGTCAGCATCGATTCATCGACGCTGGACGATCCCTCCGTAACCACGCCGTCCACCGGCACCTTGCCGCCCGGCTTGACGCGCAGGAGGTCACCCGGCTGCACGGCATCAAGATGTACTTCTTCCTCCGTACCATCCGGCTTGATGCGCAGCGCGGTATTCGGCGCCAGCGCCAGCAGTGCCTTGATGGCGCTGTTGGTTTGGGAGCGAGCGCGCAACTCCAGCACCTGTCCCATCAATACCAGCGTGACGATGACGGCCGCGGCTTCAAAATACAGGGGCGCCATGCCGTCCATCTTGAAAGCCGCAGGCAACGCGGCTGGAAACAGCAGGCCAGCCAGACTGAAAAGATAAGCCGATGCAGTGCCGATGCCGATCAAGCTGAACATGTTCAGGCGCCGGGTCTTGAACGACGCCCATGCGCGCACGAAAAACGGCCAGCCGCCCCACAACACGACCGGCGTGGCCAGTATCGCTTGCAGCCAACTGAGTACCTGGAGAGGCACCAGATGATGCAGATTCAAACCGGGAATCAGATCGCTCATCGTGATGACAAGTAGCGGCAACGCCAGCAGCACGCTGATCCAGAAGCGCCGCGTCATGTCCTTGAGTTCCGGATTGTCAGTGTCTTCAAGCGATACGCTGCGCGGTTCCAGCGCCATGCCGCATAGCGGGCAGTCACCGGGTTTGTCGCTCAGCACTTCCGGATGCATGGGGCAGGTCCATTGTGCGCCGGCGTTGCCGGCAGCTGGCCCGGCTGCAAACGGTGACAATGGCGTCGTGCGCTGCATACCGTGAGTACAGCAGGTATGTGATGTTACTGGTTGAACGCCGGTCGTGTGCGCGCCGACCTTGGCAAGATACTTTTCGGGATCAGTCTTGAATTTCGCCACGCAACCCTGGCTGCAAAAGTAATAAGCGGTTCCCTGATATTCCGCAGATTTCTCAGGATTGGCCGCCGCCTTCATGCCGCAAACCGGATCGGTATAAAGCTTGTCGGTGGGCGCAGACGTATTCATGCCGCGCGCGTGAACAGGTGAATGATTCATACCTCGATACTCACTTCCGGACTAAAGACGCAGATCCTTGCGCAACGTTTCCAGCTCCTGATGGTAGTGCTCCGCATCACCATACTCGCTGAACCGATGGTAATGCTCGTGCGCGCCGCGATCTCGCGGACGTAGGCAATCAAGCCATTGGCATAGGAACAATAGACACAGTTGAGCTTCTCGATGATGTTCAGATAAGCTAGATGGGTGCGATCGAAAACCAGATACTCGCGCCGGCTGACTCTCGGTATGCCATACACCGGAAAACAGATCGCCTGATAAACGGTCACGAACAGATCGAGCAGCAGAAAAGGCAAGATCATTGAATAAATGACTGGGGCGGTCAGCAGAATCAGTGGCTGCGCGCCGAATACATAACCCGATAGCCGTCGCCTGAATGCGCGATGCCGGCTCGATACTTCGCGTTCGAAGCTGACTTTGCGTTGATGCAGCGTAAAATGGAACTGCACACGCTGCCTGGCCAGTTCAGTCTCAAGCTGTTCTTCGAGTCCGCGTATTTGCAGGATCAGTGCCGCAACGTTGGGATTGATCATGAGACTTTCTCCACCTGTGTCGCGCAGCATGCCCAAGCTGGATGCCGGCAGTGTAGCGAAGTCCTGTCTTGGTCGTCGTCCCTATTCGGTTTCATTCAGATCGATGAACTCAAATGGCGCCTCTGTTCCCTGTATCCCGGCGAAGGCAGGCAGCTTTGCCGAGAAACGTTGCTGCGTCCCGATCGGCTGCGCCAGCGCTTCCGCCAGTGCAGCATTCAGCTCATAAGCTGCAATGTCATAGCCTGCGTCCTGCATGGCCTGGCAGAAGGCATCGACATGCGCTGCGCCGGACTGGTACACCAGCGGCGCATACTCGGGCGCGATGTCGAAATTGTCCGGTTCTTCAAACGACCTCTCACAACCCGCCGCACTAGTCGCGTGATAATTACGGCAGGTTTGCGGACGCGCCGCATAAATACTGCAACGACCTTCGGCAAGAAAGGGACATTTGATGTTGTGCAGCATGCGCTGCTCTTCATCGAGCCGGCCCAGCACCTGGCTGTTGGCCTCGATGTCAGCGCGCAACCGTTGCTGCTCCCGCACCGTGAACGCCTGCTGCAGGTAGTCGAGAATATTGAAGACTTCGACCGGACGCACATCGACAGAGAAGTGGCAGCACCATGAGCATCCCGCCTTGCAAGCCAGTGTATTGGCATCGCCGGCATCCGCAAGTCGCACATCATGGCGTTGTAGTGATCGCTGGTAAGCGGGTAACGGACCCAACGCGGCGATTTCCGTGCGGGCCTGTACGCCTTCGCGAGCCACTATGTCGCGCACCAATGCAAAGTCGATGTCGAATTCCATGGCGTAATCAACGATGCGTGACTTGCAGGATGCTGTTGCGGATTTGTTCGTGCAGCACCAGTTGCGCGTCATCGGCCACGGCGAACAACAGGTCGGTATAGGTCAGGCGGCCTTCGGCATTGATCCCCAGCACACCGCGGGCGCGTAACAGGTCAAGAAAATTCTTGAACAGGCTCTTGTCAAAGAACTCGGGAGAATTGAGTTCGTACAGCAGCGACATGCGTTGCGCCATCAGATGGCATTGCTGCTCCAGCGCATCCTGACTGATGCGGCCACTACCCGCTTTCAGCAACAGGGCAATGGCCAGATAGTAGCGTTCGATGATCTGCATGCTGAGCTGCCCCAGCACCGACAATTGCACCGCCTCGGCCGTGCCTACCGCCGGACGCGACCAGCTTGCGCCATCGTCGTGAGACTCCAGCAATCCATGCGCGGCAAAGTCCTGCAGGATGGCCTGCACCACGGCAGGCAATTCCTGCTCGTTCCAGCGCAGGAACAATTCGTCGCACAGGTAGGGATACACACGCCAGGCCAGACGCTGGATGTCTTCGGTGCGCACCTGGCGATTGTTGAGAAAACAACTGGCAATCGCCGAGGGCATGGCCATCAGATGCAAGGTGTTGTTGCGGAAATAGGTCATCTCCACCGCGCTTTGTTCGGTCATGCTGAGCACGTCGCCCATGCCATGCGCATGACGACGCAGGATGTTCATCGACTCTGCATATCGAATCATGTCCGCAGCATTCATGTCGGTGACGGTCACCAGCTTCGAGTAGGACGCGCGTCGCAACAACGAGGCATACAGCGCCAGTTGTCGCGTCAGATCCGCTTCCAGCATGGCCTGCTTGGGCGTGGCCAGCAGCACCAGCGCCAGCAGGTTGATGGGCGTGACAAAGGCGGCGCTATTGATGTTGCGCATGATGCGCAGCGCCAGGTCGTCCACGAGTCCGCCCATCCAGCCGGGCTTGTCTTCCACGACAGCATTACGCCAATCCGGCAAATACTGTGTCAGCAATTCATCGAGCCGTATCGGCTCGCCCAGACTGACATGTACCTTGCCAAAACGGCGGCGCAATGCCGGCAGTGCCTTGAGCACACCGAATACCGATTCTTTTTCCTTGGGCTTGCCGGAGAGTTCATTGATGTAAGTATTACTTTCGACCACGCGTTCATAGCCGAAGTACACCGGGACAAACACCACCGGCCGTTTCGGATCGCGCAGGAAGCTGCGCACCGTCATGGTCAGCGCGCCGGTCTTGGGTTGCAACAGCCGACCCGTGCGACTGCGGCCGCCTTCGATGAAATACTCAATGGCATGACCACGCGCCATCATCAAGCCGAGATACTTGGTGAACACCGTGGTGTACAGGGGATTGCCGGCAAAGCTGCGGCGAATGAAGAACGCGCCGCCCTGCCGCATGATGCGGCCGATCACCGGCAGGTTGAGGTTCACGCCTGCGGCAATATGCGGAATGGCATAACCGTTCTGATAAATCACATAGGACAGCAGCAGATAATCCATGTGACTGCGATGGCAGGGTACATAGACCACTTCGTTGGCATCGACCACCGACTGCAGATTATCCAGGTGATGCAATTCAACGCCGTCATACAGACGATTCCAGACGCGCCTGAACAGCCGCGCCAGCAGACTGACCGTGACATGCGAATAGTTGGCCGCAATTTCATTGACGCATTTGGTCGCCGCCTGCATGGCCTGCTTGCGCGTCAGGCGTTTACTGCGCATCTCATTGCGCATGGCCTGACGCACCGCCTGGGTACGCAACACCTGAGCAACAATGCTGCGCCGTCTGGCGATTTCCGGACCGATGGCAGCAACCCGCTGGCGATATAGCAGGTGACGGCAAGCACGACCGACGCGTCGGGTTGCCTGTGCAGCATCAGGCGCATCGCCCATCAGACTGCGCAGCGAAACCGGGTCGCCAAACTGCACGACCAGGTTACGGCCATTGATCATCACAGCCAGGGCACGATGTAAAGCGCTACTGTGCGTCCAGGTTTCGCCGAAACGCAGACGCCACCAGGAGGCTTCCTTGTCTGGCGCACGCCCCCAGAAAAGGCTGACTGGAATCAGATCCACATCATGCACGTCATCGGTCAATCCTGCAGCGCCATGCGTCGAAGCCACCAACTGACGCAAGGCCTCAGGCAGGCGGTAATCAAGACGATCATTGAAAATGCCGGCCCAATGCTGCAGACAGATCACTGCGCCACTGGCGCTCGACTGACCATTTGCCGACAACACCGACTGCCACGCGGGCAGCTGCAACACTTCATGCAGTACTTGCACATCAGCAGCGGCATCGGTGGGCAGCACAAAACGGAGGGGACGGATTCTGGTCGCAAGCCGCTCAACAAAATGTTCCGGCAGACTGCGTGGACGCGCCCATAGCCGAACCCACAAAGAGACCAGGGGCGATAACATGCGTTCAGTAAACACCGTACTCAAACTCTGCCAGGCATGTCGCTGATGAATGATTGCGCTGAAGTCATTCAGCCGCCTTGATGGCGGCATCGGCACTGTCCCTGTCCTGCTGCAAGGTACCTTCCACAGAACGCGCCTTGTCCAGGGCGCTGACCGTCGGCGCGAATACCGTATCAGACACAGCCATTGGCGGTTTTTCCGCAGCAGCCTGCTTGTCCGCACCGCAAGCAGCCAGAGTCATCATCAAGAACAGAACTGGTAACACATATACGGCTCGCATGGGTTTCCCTTCACATTGACTCAAGACCATTCAGAAACAGATCGAAGTAAGCCACAATCTGTGTAACGTGCTGCAACATGCGGTGATCGGCATCAATCAATTGCAGCGTGGCGCGATGTTCGCCGGCATAGCGAATGCTGTTTGCCACCGGCACGATGTCGTCGCGCCAGCCATGCACGATGCTGATGGGGCAGTCAGCGGGTTTGGGCGTGTATTGCTCATAGCCCGGCATGTAAAAGGCAGGCGCCAGCAGAAACAGACCGCGCGCTTTCAATTCAATCGAAGCCGCCGTGGCCACATGGCCGCCCAGGCTGGAACCCGCCAGCACCGCACCGGGCAAATCATGAGCGAATTCCAGCAGTTTCTTCACACGCGCCGCTGGATCGTCAATACCGCGGTAATCCACCGACTCAGCCCGATAACCATGGGCGCGGGCGCATTCGGCCATCGCCATAATCTTGCTGCCCCAGGGCTCGCTGTCCTTGCCGTGCGAAAAAATGATGATGGGTGGGTTCATATCCTGTCTGCGCAAATTATTCATCGGCAATAATGATTGCGGCGTAGTTTACGGGCGCAGTCGCATCGGCGACAGCTCCAGCGTCGATCAACGCAAGGCCAGCATGGTGCCGGTCAATTCCACATCATCAAAGCTGCTCGGCGTTTCATAGCGATTGACCGCCACCATGCGGGTGTGACTGCCCGTCATGGCATGCGTGATGAGGAAGGTGTGATACTGGTCGACCTGCAGGCAGGCAAACCCAACCAGGATATTGATCTCGGCGGCGGCATCGGGCGCAATGGCGTTGATGCGTTCATCGCAGATCACGAAAAACTCCTGACCCGGGCGCGCGCTGGGGAAAGCACCCAATGCCACCAGTTCATGCAGAAAACCATTCACCTGACGCACGATGCGCGCCCACATCGAGCGGCTGGGACTGGCCAGCAACACCCAGCGCGTATTGCGCTCCAGCCGGCCCATGACATACAGGGCAAAACGGCGCGCCTGTACATAGCCCCAATCCACTGCTGCATTGGAGCCGCCCGCCAGGGTTCGCCGTATCAGACTGATCGGCGCAGCACGGCGTACTGTCTGCAATGTATTCACCCCATGCGCAGCAAGTCGCCACCGCTCCAACTCCGCCAACTCAACCTGCAAGCGCACACCGGGACGCAGCAGCATTTCCGGTTCGGATTGCTGGGTATCCCAGACCGGGCGAAGTTCGTCGGCATGCGACAACATGCCGGCCACAGCGCCGCCATTGGCGAAGACGTCGGGACGACCGCGCAGGCGATCCTGAGCAATCAGTCGCGGGAAAAACATCACCGCCTGATCGCAGGCAAAATCAAACTGACGCAACCCCGACAATGCCGCCTGGCAGCTGGTCCACGTCTGGGGAGGATCGACGACCAGCATCGCATGATGATCGCGACAGAAACGCGAGGCCACCAGCAGGGCGCTCGAACCGACATCCTGTTCGCGGGTCAAGGGCGGCAGATAGACAAAGTCCACACGTTCCTGCGCCGACAGGGCAAACAGGCCGGTGCCTTCGACCGCCGAACCTATCAGATCGTAATCGCTCAGCGCATCGCCATCGTGTCCGTCCGGACCGGAATCCACATAACCCACCAAGCGTTGCGCATCGCGGCCGGGGGTCACGTCGGGCCGTTGCGCCGGCACCTCACCGCGCACCCGTACCAGGCTGGATTCAACCAGCACCGTGGCGACAAAGCGGCCAGTGGTGGGGCTGATCGAGATACGCCGATAACTTTCCTGTTCTTCGATGTGCTCGGAACGGTGCGCGCGCACCCGCTGCACCACCAGGTTGAAACAATCGGTATCCTGATCGCCGAGATTGTCGTAATCGACCGATGCGCGCAGAAACTCGCGGCTTCCCGGCGCCAACGCCTCAAGAGTCAGCGCATGGTCACCGCAAGGCAGAGTGATGGTGGCCGGCGCCCCGCCATTGACCACACGCACCACTATCGCATGACGTCCACCGTGCTCGAAATACTGCTCAATGGCATAGGACAGGGTACTCGGCTGCCATAACCCCCCGAACACACGCTGATAATCGGCAAAGCTGTGCAGACTGACCGGCACATTCACCGGGCCACGCAAGGTGCGGCCCACGAATGCAGTGATGGTTTCAGTGCTGACGCCCGATGAATTCACGCCGGTCTTTTTTGTTGTCATCTATTGAATCGTTAAAACATCGCTTCACGAACAGCGGAGCTCTCGTCAGGGCCTAAGCTACCATACCCTGCACATCCGGCCATGAGTTCCCGCCGAACAGCCGCACCACTGCATTGCGGCGACTCAACGACAGGCGCCGGACACTCGAAGCGACCAGCAAACACGCTGACTATCAGTCATCAGCCGCGATACCCACATTGCCTCTTGTACGTCTGGTACCTCAGGTAAGTGCTTACGTTAAATGCAACCGATATCCGTCGTCCCCGGCCGACAATAACACTTGACTTCCCTGGCCGTGCTCACCAAGAATCAGCTCCGTGTAAATGGCAAACCCGTCGAAAGACGGGGACGCAAAACTTCCGGTCTAAAGGCTCAGCCTATGACAGCGGGGTCGCCACAAAGGAATTTACCGACAATAGCCGGCAAGTTCTTGATGCAGATGTCACTCGCCCTGTGCGAGACATAATAAACCATCGCATCCTGTCGCACCCATCGCCGCCTCTGGCGCTCGCTGACTCCCAAGACCACGAAGTTTTGCACGGTGTAACCACTTCGTGTTGGGGAAGACAGCATGAACGAAGTCGCGAAGCTCGAAGCCGGTGTCGATCCGGGCATCCAGGCCGCTGGCATATCGGTGACAGAACTGTTTGTCATCAATCTGTGCGCCTCGATGACTCCCATGCCGGCGGTGCCGAAAAACCTCAAGGGGTTTGAAAAGTACAAGCTGTATCAGGTTTCCCGCCAGGAAGACGGCCGCCGCCGTTTTCGTCTGCGCCTGGGGTTTTTCACCAGTGAAGCCGATGCCGAATGGGTACTGAACTCGGTACGCAGCCTGTATCCCACTGCTTTTACCGGCTGCGTCACGCAGGAAGATCTGCGTTACGTCAACGATGCGGGCGCTGCTGCGTTACGCCCCGTCGGAAACGGCGCCGCCAACGCATCGCCTGTCAGCAACAATGCACCCGCCATCAAGACCAGCCCGATTTCGGCCTCCATCGCCATACCCGCGCCCTCTGCGCCCATACCAACAACCAAAGCACCCCTGACCCTGGAAACCGCCAAGCCTGCGGTCAACAATCAGGAAGCGCAAAAGACGCCGCAGAACAACCAACCCTTTCACGTTGCGCGGGGTGTGCAACTGCCAGAAACCCATCTGGAGTTGACTGACGAGTTCGCCATTCCAGCGGCTCTGAAGAAAGCCGAACCAGTCAATCCCTCCACCAAGGCCAGCGCTCTGCAGCCTGAAAAACCAGCAGTGCAGAACCAGAGACAGAAGCAGCCCGCAACTGCAAGCCATGCCAACGTCACGAATTCGGTCGCTAACGCGCCAATACGCAGCGCCAGCATCGTCAATGCACCCAAAGTCATTGACGACTACGTGCCGATACTCGACACCACCTTGACCATCCGCACGCTCACACAAACCGAGGCTGATGATCCGAATCGGCCCAAGTGGTTTGTCGTGCAATTGGCGCTGTCAGAACAACCGATCAATCTCGAAACCATGCCCAAACTGGATATCTTCGCAGCTTACAACCTGTACAGCGTTGCCCTCATGGAAGGTGGCGGCATCAAGCACGCCCTGCGCCTGGGTTTCTTCCGCGAAAATGTTTCTGCCGAAGCGGTGATGGGCTACCTCAAGGCATTTTTCAGCGCCCCGCGCATCAGCCAGATCAGTACCGCGGAATACGAACGTTTTGCGGAGAAGCCGAAACCCAAACCTGTTACGGAAACACAAGGCGAGGCCAAGGTAGTCAAACTCAATGACAAGCGTCCCGCCTCGCCCGGTACGCCAGCCATCACCGCCATGACGCAGCAGCGCACAGCCAGCACACTCAGCAAGACGGCAACTGCTCCAAAAGCCGACAGAGCCAAAGAATTCAAATCACGCACACCAGTCCCGGCAAAACCACAATCATTCCTGTCCCGTTTGATCGGCCGTCAGTTGGATTAGCGCAATCAACCAGACCAGAAATACGGACAAACACGCAGCGGCTACGCATACCGTGCCGCCGCCAGTTCCTCTAAGCTGAAAACCTTCGTTCCAGCGGGGTTTTCATATGTCCGAAAAACGATTGAATCGCCGTCGCCTCCTCGGTCAGGCATTACTCGGGACAGTTGCGATCGGCATAGTGGGCGAAGACAGCGAGGCGGTTGCCGCCAAACTGAGCGCTGCTGACCCGCTCGCAGCCAGGCTTGGCTACATCGAAGACGCCAGCAAGGTGGACGCCAAACGCTTCGCGACTTATAAATCCGGCCAAACATGCGCAAATTGCGTATCTATCAAACTACGCTATGGTTTCTGGCGCCCTTGCAAACTTTTCCCCAATTATGTAGTCAGTGCCAAAGGCTGGTGTTCGGCCTGGGCGCCCCAGACCTACCAATGACAGGTACAATAAACACCTGCTACTTAAACATTGCCGTACAGTATCGCGGCCAGAGAGGACCTTAAGATGCATGATTCTAAGTTTGACCGTCGCCAGATTATCAAAGGCGCCCTCCTCGGCGCCGTTGGCGTTCCGGCCTTGAGCCCGACGCTGGGCAATGCCGCGCCGGTCGCATTGACTGAATCCGACCCCACCGCCCAGGCGCTCGGCTATCACGTCGACGCAAAGAAAGTCGAAGTGAGCAAGTTCCCGACATACAAACCCAATCAGTCCTGCAGCAACTGTGTGCAGTTGCAGGCAGGCACTGGCAACGAGCGCGGTTGCAATCTGTTCCCCGGCAAGCTGGTGAATGTCGGCGGCTGGTGCAAGGTATGGGTACAGAAGCCCTGACACGCCTACGGCATATCGAAAGCATGCTTTCGTGATTGTCAGCAACGACGCGCAAGTGCAAGGTCTGCGGCGTGTCGGGCAACTGGTCGCCAAAGTATTGGCCGGCATGCAAGTCCATGCCGAGCCGGGCATGAGCACCGCCGAACTGGATGAAGTGGGTGGACAATTACTGGCACAGGCGGGGGCGGAATCCGCACCCCGCCTCTCATATGAATTTCCCGGTCATACTTGTATCAGCGTCAATGAAGAAGCCGCCCATGGCGTTCCCGGCGCACGCCTGCTGGCAGCAGGCGATCTGATCAATATCGACGTTTCCGCCATGCTGGATGGTTATTTCGCCGATACCGGCGGCAGCTTCGTGCTGGCGGCAAACGATGCAGCCGATCACCACCTGAAACAACGACTGTGTGCGGCGGCGCTACGAGCCCGCGATGTGGGTATTGCCGCCGTACAGACGGGACAACCTCTGAACCAGATCGGCAGGCGTATCGAGCGCGCCATTCATGCAGCCGGTTTTCGTAACGTGCGCAATCTATCCGGTCACGGCGTAGGCGCGGCCTTGCACGAAGAGCCAGCCATGCGCAATTACTACGACCCGCGCGATACCGAAACCCTGCAGGAAGGCCAGGTCATCACCATCGAACCGTTCCTGTCCACCAATGTCAGCCGGGTTCATGAACTGGCAGACGGCTGGACCCTGGCTGGCCGGCCCAGTTCCCTTTTCGCACAGCATGAACACACGCTGATAGTGACGCGCGGCCAGCCTATCATTCTGACCATTCCCTGAACCGGGAACGTCAGAAGCCGATCGAAACGCCACCCAGAGCTTCGTACTGAAAGAACGACTTGCCTTTGGCGACGATCGTGCAACCCCCGTCGCAGAACAGATTGGCGTTACCACCCAACCAGGTCAGATAACCCCGCGCTTCAAAGCGCAAACGCACATGCCGGGCCAGCGGAATACGCACACCGCCACCGAGATTGAATGACCAGCGCGTTTCCTGACTGAGCCCCACCGGGCTGGGCGTAAAGCGCGCGGCGCCAATGCCGCCGGCGGCAAAGGGTACCACTCGTCCGGTGTCCTCGCCGATTACCGTGGTGCCACCCAGTTGCAGATATTCAATTTTCAGATCCACCGGCGTGGCGCCGCCCGTATCCGTGGACTGGCGGCTGTAAAGCAATTCATATTGAGTGCCCGGTTCGGAGGCGCGCCAGTTGAGGGCCAGGGCTACGCCGCTGCCATCGCTTAAATCCAGCGCATCACCGCTGCCGGCATCCCGGAATTGACCACCTGCACGATAACCGGCAAACGGCGTCACTTCAAAAACCGGCTCAGCCGCCACAGTTGTTGCCATCAAACTGACTGCCGTCAGCGTTGCCAGCAACTTCCGGAGCGAGGGAAGTGGGAAAAATCGGTCAGAGCGCATCATGACGACCTCGTTGGTAAGCAATCAGCATATTGTCACCGAATTTGCAGACGAACAGACTGTCGTCTGCGCAATTCAACCCGCCGGTATTCTGCTCGCCGCTGGACCGGGATTCGTGCATGCTACGCGCCGCATTCACAGGCACCTTGCCGGTCCGATCACTGATTTCCGAATGAGCGCAAAAAACAGACTGTCAAATTTCCTGGTGGGCGCAATCTTCGCTCTGCTCACCTTTGGCCTCTGGGCATACCTGAACCGTCCGAATGAAGAACCGGCCTGGCCCAAACGCATCGAGAATGGCGGTTTTGCCATCTCCCCTTATCGCAACGGCAAGAGTCCGGTCAACCAGGACGTGCCCACGCTGGAAGAAATAGATGCCGACCTGGCCCTGCTGGAAGGCAAGGCTCGGGCCGTACGCACCTATTCGTCCATCGGGCCCTTTGCAGAAATTCCACGTCTCGCCGCCGCCCGGCACCTCAATGTGGCCGCAGGCGCCTGGCTGGACAAGGATCTGGACAAAAACGAACGCGAACTCGATTCGCTGCTGGACATTGCCGCCGCCAAGCACGAGAACGTCGTGCGTCTGGTCGTAGGCAACGAAGTCCTGCTGCGCGGCGACATGGAACGCGATGAGCTGATCACCTACCTTGACCGGGTGCGCGCCCAGACAGATATCCCGGTCAGCACCGCCGAACCCTGGCACGTATGGGTCGCCAATCCGGAACTGGCCGATCACGTCGATTACATCATGGTGCACATGCTGCCGTACTGGGAGGGCGTCTCAGTGGACAACGCCGTTGACCATGTGGTGAACCGCATGGACCTGCTGCGCCGCGTCTTCCCCAACAAGAGCATCGTCATTGGCGAGGTGGGCTGGCCGTCCGAAGGTCGCACACGCGGCAGCGCCGTGCCCTCCGAAGCCAACGAAGCGTTGTTCCTGCGGCGCTTCATGGCCCGTTCGAAACGCGAAGGTTATCTGTTCTACATCATGGAAGCCTTCGATCAGCCCTGGAAAAGCGATGCCGGCGAACGCGGCGTCGGCGCGTACTGGGGCGTTTATAACGCCGATCGTCAACCTAAATTCGAGTTCATCAATCCCATCGTGCGCGTCCCCGAATGGCATACGCTGGCGGCCATCTCGGTGGTGATCTCAGCCCTGCTACTAGGGGTACTGTTCGTCAACAGCAGCGCGTTGCGCAATCGTGGCCGTACCTTTCTGGCCATCGTGGTGTATGGCGTGGCGACCATCACGGTGTGGATCGTCTATGACTATTCACAGCAATACCTGACCGTAACCACGGTCATGATCGGCCTGCTGCTGATTCTCGGCATGCTGGGCGTCATCGCCGTACTGCTGGCCGAAGCCTACGAATGGGCCGAAGCGCATTGGGTCATCACCCATCCGCGCGCCGCCGGCCTGTCGCGCATCGAGGCCCTGCAATACCACCCCAAGGTATCGGTGCACGTACCCGCCTATAACGAACCGCCGGATATGCTGATCGAAACGCTGGATGCCCTGGCGGCGATGAATTACGCCAATTTTGAAGTGCTGGTCATCGACAACAACACCAAGGATGAAGCGACATGGCGTCCGGTGGAACAACATTGTCAGCAACTGGGACCGCGTTTCCGTTTCTTCCATGTCGATCCGCTGGCCGGTTTCAAGGCGGGCGCTCTCAACTATGCGTTGCGCAACACGGCTGCCGATGCGGAAATCATCGCGGTCATCGACAGCGATTACAAGGTGGATCCGAACTGGCTTAAGGACATGGTGCCCAATTTTGCAGAGGCCAACATGGGCATTGTGCAATCGCCACAGGATTATCGAGACGAAGCCGACAACGCTTTCAAGGCGATGTGTTACGCCGAGTACAAGGGCTTTTTCCACATCGGCATGATCACGCGCAACGAACGCAATGCCATCATCCAGCATGGCACCATGACGCTGGTGCGGCGCTCGTTGCTGGATGAACTGCATGGCTGGGCGGAGTGGTGCATCACCGAAGATGCCGAACTGGGCCTGCGCGTTTTCCAGCGTGGGTATCAGGCGCATTATCTGCCACGCAGTTATGGCCGCGGCGTCATGCCGGATACCTTCATCGACTTCAAGAAACAGCGTTTTCGCTGGGCCTACGGCGCCATGCAGATTTTGCGTGCGCATGCACGCAGCATGTTGCACAAGGATGAAGGCCTGAGTACCGGCCAGCGCTATCACTTTCTGGCCGGCTGGCTGCCATGGCTGGCGGACGGTTTCAATCTGGCGTTCACTGGCGGCGCCATCATCTGGTCGATCGCCATGATCACCACTTCACAAATGGCCGGCGCGGCGCTTGATCCGCCGCTGCTGACCTTCTCGGTATTGCCGCTGACCCTGTTCGCGTTCAAGCTGATGAAACTGATCCATCTTTACGTGACGCGCGTCGGCGCCAACCTGCGGCAAACCATTGCCGCAGCCATTGCCGGACTGGCGCTGTCGCACACCATCGGGCTGGCGGTATTGAAAGGGCTGATCACGAGGAATGAACCCTTCTTCCGCACGCCCAAGCTGGCCCGGCCCCATGGTCTATGGGCGGCGATCAGCGCTGCGCGCCAGGAAATCCTGCTGATGCTGGCGCTCTGGGCCTGTGCAGCCGGTACAGCTTATACCGCCAGCGAATACAGCGGTCCGGACATGTCGGTGTGGATCATCGTGCTGCTCATTCAATCACTGCCATATCTCGCTGCACTGCTGATCTCTCTGGCCAGTGCGTTCAATCTGCCCGCCACGCTGCTGGGTCGCGACCGCCAGATGCTGCAACACGCCAATACGGTGGATAAAATCGCATGAGTACGCGCAATCGTCGCCCTGCCGGCAGCTTCGCACGCGCCAAACGCAGCGCCGGCGCAGAACGCAACGCCATGGCACGCACGCGCAAGCCTGTTGGTAGCAAAACCCGGACCGCGAAAGCCGATGCCAACGGATCTGTGCTCACTGCCAATCGCAATCAACTGGTGGCGCAACCGGAACGCAATCGCGCCAAACCGGTCAGCGGCGGCGTACGTTTGCAGAAAGCGCTGGCCGATGCCGGCATTGCCGCGCGTCGCGATTGCGAACAGCTGATACTGAATGGCCGCGTTCAGCTCAACGGCGTTACGGTTAGTGAGCTGCCCTGCTTCGTCGATCCGGAAAAAGATGTTGTGGCGCTGGACGGCGTGCCGCTGGATCTGAGCGCCAGCATCGTGCGCAAGCGCACAGGGGCCGACAGTGAAATGCGCACCTATGTGCTGATCAACAAACCCAAGGGCATGATCACCACGGCGCGCGACCCGGAAGGCCGGCCGACAGTCTTGCAGATGGTGCCGCATGCCATTCGCGAACGCGAACGGCTGTTCCCGGTCGGCCGCCTGGATGCCGACTCCACGGGCCTGCTGTTGCTGACCAATGACGGCGATCTGGCCTATCAACTGACGCACCCCAAGTTCGGCGTGCTCAAGGAATATCGCGTGACCACCACGGGCCTGGCGGGCGACGAACAACTGGCGCAACTCAAGCGCGGCATATACCTGCTCAATCCCGATACCAGCGGTCAGGCGCGCGCCAAGCGCACCAGTCTGGAAGAAGTGCGTGTCATCAAACGTTTCGTGGATCGCAGTCGCGGCGACCGCACGGTGCTGTCGATCAAGCTGCGTGAAGGCCATAACCGCGAGATTCGCCGGCTGCTGGCGCGTGTCGGTTTGAAAGTCAGGGAGCTGGAACGCGTGGCGATTGGCCCGTTGCGGGCTGCCGAATTGAAACCAGGACAATGTAAGCTGCTCGGCAAGCGCGATGTGGACCGTCTGCGCGCCGCCACGTTATCGACTCAGGCCTGAGAAATGGAGGTGTGCTATGCGTTGGCGTGGTGAACGGGAAAGCAGCAATGTCGAAGACCGGCGTGGCATGCGGGTATCGCGTGGCGCTGGCATTGGCGGCGTGGGCGGTATCGTGCTGGGCTTGCTGGCGTTGTACTTCACCAAGGACCCCACCCTGTTGCTGCAGTCCCTGACGGGTGGCGGCGAGACCACCGAACAAAGCAGCGGTCCGTATCAGGAAAGCGCGGCCGAAGCGGAAAACAGCAGCCTGACCAGAGTGGTGCTGGCCAGCACCGAGGATGTCTGGGGAGAGATTTTCACTCAGGCAGGCCAACAATATGCAAAGCCCACGCTGGTGCTGTTCAGCGGCAGCGATACCTCCGCTTGTGGCGCGGCACAGGCCGCCATGGGTCCGTTCTACTGCCCCGGCGATCAGAAGGTGTATATCGACCTGTCGTTCTACGACGAACTCAAGCAGCGTTTCGGTGCGCCGGGTGAATTTGCCCAGGCCTATGTCGTGGCGCATGAAGTCGGTCATCATGTGCAGAACCTGCTGGGCATTTCCGACAAGGTGCAGCAAGCGCAACGACGCCTGAGTGAAACCGAAGGCAATGCCATGTCGGTGCGTCTGGAACTGCAGGCCGATTGCTATGCCGGTGTCTGGGCATTTCACGCCGATCAAACCCGTCATTTGCTGGAAGCAGGCGATGTGGAAGCGGCGCTGACTGCCGCCAATGCCATCGGTGATGATCGCCTGCAAAAACAGGCAACCGGGCAGGTGGTGCCCGATTCTTTCACGCATGGTTCGTCCGAACAGCGCATGCGCTGGTTCAAGCGTGGCATCGACAGTGGCGATGTACAGCAATGCGACACTTTCAAGGCGCGCAGTATCTAATGTGCTGTTGATGGAACCACACAACCCCGATCCACTTTGAAAGCCCTCGCTGACCGCCTGCCGATTTTCGATGCGTTACCCGGACTGCTGCGCGCCCTCGAACAACACTCAGCAGCGGTACTACAGGCGCCGCCCGGCGCCGGTAAATCCACCGGCGTCCCTTTGGCTTTGCTGGAACAGGGCAAGTATTCCGGCAAGATCATCATGCTGGAACCTCGCCGCATCGCGGCACGCAGTGTGGCGCAACGCATGGCGGAGACCCTTGGCGAACCTGTCGGTCAGACAGTCGGTTATCGCACCCGACTCGATACCAAGGTCAGTCAGCACACCCGTATCGAAGTGGTCACCGAAGGCATCCTGACGCGCATGCTGCAGCAGGATGCCGCGCTGGAAAATACCGGCATCGTGATCTTCGATGAGTTCCACGAACGCAGCCTGCAGGCCGATCTGGGCCTGGCGCTGTGTCTGGATGTGCAGGCCAGTCTGCGCGACGACCTGAAACTGCTGGTCATGTCGGCCACGCTGGATGGCGCGGCAGTCGCCCAGTTATTAGGCAACGCGCCCATCATCACTTCGGCCGGACAGTCCTTTCCAGTCACGACGCATTACCGCCATGCCGGCAGCATGAATCGCAAACTTTGGCAGGATCAGGATATCGCGCGCGATGTGGCCAATGTCATCCGGCGCGCGCTGGATACCAGCAACGGCGACATGCTGGTATTTCTGCCCGGACAGGGCGAGATACGTCGCACGCAATCGCTGTTGCTGGAAGCTCAACTGCCTGCGCACATATTGGTTTTGCCTTTGTATGGCGACTTGCCTGCCGCCGAGCAGGATCGCGCCATTCAGCCCGGCGTCACCGGTACGCGCAAGATCGTGCTCGCCACCAACATCGCCGAGACATCATTGACCATTGATGGCATATGCATTGTGGTCGATAGCGGTCTGGAGCGCCGCGCGCGCTTCGATCCCGTCACCGGCATGAACAGTCTGCAACTGCTGCGCATCTCGCGCGCCTCGGCCGATCAGCGTCGCGGCCGCGCCGGCCGCACGCAGTCAGGTGTGTGTTATCGCCTGTGGCAGGAGTCCGAACACGACTCGCTGGCCGCACAAATCGCAGCAGAAATTCTGGAAAGCGATTTGCTGCCGCTGGCGCTGGAGCTGGCGGCATGGGGCATTCAACAGATTAATGATCTGCGCTGGCTGGATGCGCCGCCTGCAGCCAGCTTCGCCCAGGCGCGCGAACTGCTGACATTGCTGGGGGCACTGGGCAAGGATGGCAAGATCACGGCTCATGGCCGGGCCATGGCGCAGCTGGGTACGCATCCACGTCTGGCGCACATGCTGCTCAAGGCGCGTGAACTGGAATTGACCGCGCTGGGCATCGAACTCGCTGCGCTGCTGGGCGAACGCGATGTATTGCGCAACCGCAGTCGTCATCGCGATGTGGATCTGCGCAGTCGCGTGGAAGCGCTGCATGGCGCCAGCATTGCAGATCACGACACCGATCACGCCAGCCGACAGCGCGTGCTACGCAGCGCGGCTCAACTTGCAAAACAACTGCGCATCACCACCGATCGCAGCAACGTCACGCGGTTGTCAGAAGCGGGCCGCCTGCTGGCTCATGCCTATCCGGATCGCATTGCGCAGAAACGCAATGCCGGCGCACGTGGCGACGGCGGCCGTTACTTGCTGAGCAATGGCCGCGGTGCCAGCCTGCTGTCGCCGCAAAGCCTGAGTCAGGCGGACTATCTGGTGATCGCGCAACTGGATGCTGCCGAACGCGATGCCCGCATTCAATTGGCCGCGCCTATTGAGTTGCGCGAACTGGAGACGGACTTCGCCGAAGTCATCGAGCGGCGCGAGCGCATTGAATGGAACAGCCGCGAAGCCTGCGTCATCGCTACGCAGGAACGCTGTCTGGGCGCGCTGGTGCTGCAATCGCGGCGTCTGGAGCAGCCCGATGCCAGCCATGTATTGCAGGCCATGCTGCAAGGGATCCGCGAACTCGGCTTGAATGTCCTGCCCTGGACTGATGCTGCGAATCAGCTGCGCACACGCATGCAATTCGCACACATGCACGACCGGCATGCAGCCATCCCCTGGCCTGCCGTGGATGACGTCAGCCTCCTGGTCACACTGGAAAACTGGCTGAGTCCCTGGCTGGAGGGCATCAGTCGCCGCAGCCAGCTCAGTCAACTGGACATGCAGCAAATTTTGCTGGGGCTGCTCGACTGGAATCAGCAACAACGCCTGAACGAAATTGCCCCCACACATCTGCGCGTGCCCAGTGGCTCGAACATTGCCATCGATTACTCAGCAGCCGCCACGCCCACGCTGTCCGTGCGTTTGCAGGAAGTCTTCGGCATGACGGCCACACCCCGCGTTGGCGGCGGTACGGTGCCGGTGCTGATGGAATTGCTGTCGCCAGCCAGGCGGCCGGTGCAGATCACCCAGGATCTCGCCAGCTTCTGGGCGCGTGGTTATCACGACGTAAAAAAGGATTTGAAAGGCCGCTATCCCAAGCACTACTGGCCGGACGATCCCCTGCAGGCCGAAGCCACGGCGCGCGCCAGGCCCCGGGGCACTTGAATAAGTTCGCGCAGAGGCATTTTATATTGCGCTGCAAAAACCTGGCGCTGGTTAAACCTTGACGATAGCGCCTGCGCGAATGATTGCCATGCAAGGAAACTCCTGACGAACGATGCGTCTAAACTATAGCCCTCGCCAGGATCATCAACACAAGGTGTCCCATGAATATCAAGACCACCACCCTGCTTGCCCTCGCAATCGCTTCGTTCATCGGCAATGCACATGCCGCAGAGACAGCCGATGGCAAGACCGACAAGAACGATGACAAGGCCACCCGCGCCTGCATGTTTGCCAGCCAGCCCAATACCTGGACGGTGCTGGATGACCGGCAACTGGTGCTGTGGGGACCGACACAAAAGGATGCCTATCTCGTCAAACTGTTTTCGCCATTGAATGACCTGCGCTTCTCCGAGACCGTGGCGTTCATCGACGGCGATCACAACGGCATGATCTGCGGCAATGGCGGCGACAAGATCGCCGTCGGCAGCTCCACCATTCCTTCCTTGCCCAGCACCATCACCTACATGCGCAAGATCGATGATGCCGAACTGCTGGCGCTGAGCGAGAAATACAAGGTAAAACTGCTGTCGGACAAGAAGGCGCAGGCCGTCAAGCAGCACGACAAACAGATTCACGATCAGCCCGCAGAATCAAAAGCTGAATAACTCCCTCTGTGGCAAGGCCGAAACCGGTCGGCCTTGTCGAGGGAATAGCGACTGCGTGAAAGCCGCAGGGTGTATCGTGGACATGTCCGCGCTAAGCTGCCCCCACAGCCACAGAGAAGCACATTACATGCCCCAGTCCATCCACGATCAAATCCAGGCATTGCACCGGCAGCTGACCGAACTGCATCGGGTCGAACCGGATATACAGGAACAGTTGCTGATCCTGCAGGCCGATATCAATCGCCTGTTGGACGCCAACATCAAGACCGACCGCGAACACTCCCCGACCGAGGCAGTGGAAACCCTTGCCGCCCGTTTCGACGCCGATCATCCCGCGCTGAGCGCTGCGCTGCGCAATTTGCTCGACAGTCTGGGCAAAGCCGGCATTTAAGAGTCTACAATCCGCCATCGATCTCACCTTTCAGGGGATGCGTATGGCCTACGACCGCAACAACATTTTCGCCAGAATCCTGCGCGGCGAGATTCCGGCTTTCAAGGTTTATGAGGACGCACACACGCTGGCCTTCATGGATGCGATGCCGCAGTCGGACGGCCACACGCTGGTGGTGCCAAAGTTCGAAGCCGAAAACCTGTTCGATCTGCCTGTGGAGCCATTACAGGCGCTGATCGGCACCACCCAGCGCATCGCCGCCGCAGCGCGTCAGGCTTTCAAGGCAGACGGCATCACGCTGATGCAGTTCAACGGCGAAGCGGCGGGCCAGACCGTCTTTCACATCCATTTTCACATCGTGCCGCGCTATGCCAACAAGCCGTTGCACGCGCATGGCCGTGGCATGGCCGACAAGGAAGTGTTGGCCAGACATGCTGAACAGTTACGTCAGGCCCTGGCATCAGGATAATCACCCAATAACAATTGCCATCACAGTCGGGATGCCTTCATGAGCCAGAAGCTTTATCCGGTCGACGCTCGCTTTGCCGCGCAGGCGCACATCACTCGCAACCAGTACACGCAACAGTATGCGGAATCCATCGGCGATCCGGAGTCATTCTGGCGGCTCATCGGGCAGCGTCTCGACTGGATTACGCCCTATACGCACGTCAAGGATGTCAGTTACCGCGTCGATGATTTCCGCATTCGCTGGTTTGATGACGGCCAGTTGAATGTGGCCAGCAACTGCCTGGATCGACACCTGCATGACCGCGACCACAAAACCGCGATCATCTGGGAAGGCGACGATCCCACGCAGTCGCGACGCATCACCTATCGTGAGTTGTATGAACGAGTCTGCCAGTGCGCCAATGCACTGCGCGAACTGGGCGTGCGTAAAGGAGATCGCGTTACGATTTACCTGCCGATGATTCCGGAAATCGCCATCAGCATGCTGGCCTGCGCGCGCATCGGCGCGGTGCATTCAGTGGTGTTCGGCGGCTTCTCGCCTGATTCACTCGCCGGGCGCATTGCCGATTGCGATTCGGCCGTGGTCATTACCGCCGATGAAGGCGTGCGCGGCGGCAGGAAGATTCCACTCAAGGCCAATGTGGATGCGGCACTGTCCGTGAACGGCACCGAATGCGTCAAACATGTACTGGTGGTCAAGCGCACCGGCACACCGGTCGCCATGTATGCGCGTGACCAGTGGTACGCCGATCTGGTGGAGAAGCAGATCAAGAGCTGCGTGCCCGAAATCATGAATGCCGAGGACCCGCTGTTCATTCTGTATACCTCCGGCTCCACCGGCAAACCCAAGGGCGTGCTGCATACCACCGGCGGTTATCTCGTCTACGCCGCCTACACGCATGAAACGGTGTTCGATGTTCACGAGCATGACATCTACTGGTGTACCGCCGATTGCGGCTGGGTCACCGGACACAGCTATGTGGTCTATGGCCCATTGGCCAATGGCGCGACCACGCTGATGTTTGAAGGCGCGCCCAATTTTCCGGACAGCAGCCGCTTCTGGCAGGTCATCGACAAGCATCGGGTGACCCTGTTCTACACCGCACCCACCGCCATTCGCGCGCTGATGCGTGAAGGCGAAGCGCCCGTGAAGCGCACTTCGCGCAACTCATTGCGTCTGCTCGGCTCAGTGGGCGAACCTATCAATCCGGAAGCCTGGGAGTGGTATTACCACGTTGTCGGCGCTGGCCGTTGTCCCATTGTCGATACCTGGTGGCAAACCGAAACCGGCGGCATTCTGATTACGCCACTCGCCGGCGCAACTGATCTGAAACCCGGCTCGGCGACGCTGCCGTTCTTTGGCGTGGAACCGGCGATTGTGGATGGCGAAGGCAGGCTGCTGCCCGGCGCCTGCGAAGGCAATCTGGTCATCCTCGACAGCTGGCCCGGTCAGATGCGCACCGTGTTCGGCGATCATCAACGTTTCATCGACACCTACTTCAAGACCTTCCCCGGCAAGTATTTCACTGGCGATGGCGCACGCCGCGATGCCGATGGTTATTACTGGATCACCGGCCGCGTCGATGATGTCCTGAATGTGGCCGGTCATCGTCTCGGCACGGCCGAAGTGGAAAGCGCACTGGTGGCGCATCCCAAGGTGGCTGAAGCCGCCGTGGTGGGTTGCCCGCATGACATCAAGGGACAAGGCATCTATGTCTATGTCACCCTGATTGCGGATGCCGAACCCACGGAAAAATTACGCAGTGAACTGCGCGACTGGGTGCGCAAGGAAATCGGCCCGATTGCCACGCCGGATTTCATTCAATGGGCGCCGGGCCTGCCGAAAACGCGTTCCGGCAAGATCATGCGCCGCATCCTGCGCAAGATCGCCGCCAACGAACACGAACAACTCGGCGACATCTCCACGCTGGCCGATCCCGGCGTGGTGGAAAGTCTGGTGAAAGAACGGATGAATCGCTGATCAACATTATTTCTGTCATTGCGGAAAAACTCGATCAAGCAAGGGCATAACAACATGGACAATTTGCAACTGATTGCCACGCTCGTTTTAACGGCGCTGACGGTGTACGCGCCATCAAACGCACAATCCACCCGCAGCGCGAGCGATGCTGCAAAACCTCAACTGCTGCGTTACGAGGACGATCATCTCCGTTTGCTTGAAGTCACTTATCTGCCGGGCGAGCAATACGACATGCCGGAGGGCTCGCCTTACCCGGCCGTGATCGCATTGGGCGCGCCGCAACCCAGGATGGAACACAGTCCACTGGCTTCCAATAAAATCCTGCATGACGATGGTTTCGGCATTGGACCGGCGCCAGCCGGCATGTCCCTGCCACGATGCCTGACCATGGGCGCGCAACCTCCCTTTCGTGTGAAAAATATCGGCAACAGTCCGGCGCATTTTTATCGCATCGAATTCAAGCGCATCGACGGCGAAGACTTCAGGACCCGTTGGGCTGAATGGTATCCGTATCTGAAGGAACGCCATACTGCGGCAGAATGGTTCGAGAAAACCGGCCACAAGCCATTTGGTCAAGCCGAGGTAACGCAACCGCCGCCGGGTTCGCCCACCGAACGCACTCTCAATCCGGATGGTTATCCGTATCCAGATAGTTACGATTCAGTTCGCATCGCGCCTGGCCAGCACTGGCTGCGCTATGAAGACGCCAATGTGCGGTTCATTGAAGTGATGTATCGGCCCGGTGAACGCGGTGACGCCACGCATGGCCATCCCTATCCGTCAGTGTTCGCCAAGGATTCGGTGCGCGGCCATTCGAAAAATGAATTCATGGATCCGGCCAGCAATCTGAACGGCCAGGGTTCGGGCAATGGATCTGCGCCCGCCGGCGCAGATTATCCGACCTGCTCGACCATGGCGCCGCAAGCGCCGCATCGCCCGCAGAATGTCGATGCCATTCCCATGCATTTCTATCGCATCGAGTTCAAACACCTCGATCAGGAAAAATAATGCCATGCGATTGGCGCGCAACAATCCGCAAACGGCCAAGGCCCTGTCAGCCAGCTTCACCCTGTTCGATACCGCCATCGGCGCCTGCGGCATGGCATGGACGACGCAGGGCATCCTCGGCGTGCATCTCCCGGAAGCCGATGCCAAGGCCACACGCAAGCAATTGCAGCTTCGTTTTCCGCAGGCCATCGAGGACAAACCTGGCGCAGACATCAGGAAAGTCATCAAAGGCATCGTTGCTTTATTGCAAGGCAAGTCTATTGATCTGAGCAGCGCATCGCTCGACATGAGTGCCGTACCGGCTTTTCATCAACGCGTGTATGCCGTGGCGCGGCAGTTGCCTGCCGGCAGCACGCTGTCATATGGCGAGCTGGCAGCCCGTGTCGGTTCTCCCGGTGCGGCACGCGCAGTGGGTCAGGCCATGGGTCGTAATCCCTTTCCCATTCTCGTGCCCTGCCATCGCGTGCTCGCCGCCGGTGGCAAGCTCGGCGGCTTCTCCGCCAATGGCGGCGTGCACACCAAGCAACGCATGCTGCAAATCGAAGGCGTGCCGTCGGGCAACCCACATCCCAGGCAGGCAAATGGCAAACATAAATCGGTTCATCCGTTCAACATACGTGCGGCGCTCAAACACCTGCGCGCGGCCGATGCGCAACTGGCCGCATTGATTGAACGGGTGGGCCCGTTCCGTATGGAACTCAACGAAACACACGATCTGTTTCTGGCGCTGGCGCGCGCCATTGTGTATCAGCAACTGCATGGCAAGGCGGCCGCCACCATCCTGCAACGCGTCAGCGATCTGTTTCCGCGTTCGGGCACAGGCTTCACCGCCAAAGACATCCTGCGTTGCAGCGATGACAGGCTGCGTGCCGCCGGTCTGTCGCAGAACAAGCTGCTGGCGCTGCGCGATCTGGCTGCCAGGACGCTGGATGGCAGTCTGCCCGACCTGCATGAACTGCACGCCCTCGACGATGAAACCATCATTGAACGCCTGACCCGCGTGCACGGCATCGGTCGCTGGACCGTGGAGATGCTGCTGATGTTTCGTCTCGGCCGTCCCGACGTACTGCCCGTCGATGACTTCGGTGTGCGCAAGGGGTTTGCAGTCGCCTTCAACAAACGCACGCTGCCCACGCCCAAACAACTCAAGGCCCATGGCGAACGCTGGGTGCCGTATCGTTCCGTAGCCAGCTGGTATCTATGGCGCGCAGCGGACCTAGCGAAGCTGGCGAAGTAATACCTGCTTAAAAGCAGGTAGGCGCAACCGGGCCATGCTGCGTCTCGTACCACCATGCGGCGGATTACTAATCCGCCCTACCCGAGAACGTTTTACGGGCTGAACGCGTTGGGTAAATGAGCTCAGCGTATCACTTGCGTGAACCGGCTCACGATTGATCCGTCGGTTAGATACCGTCCTACTCACAACATCCTCAATATTGCCGGGAGTTATACATGTCCGCCGGTTTTTCCGAACCGCGAGTTCGAAAATTTCTTAACACGGTCCTGCTGACAGCAGTGCTGGGCTTGAACCTGGGCAGCGCGCGGGCGGCATCGAGTCCGGAGATTTCCGGCGCGCCCATTATTCAAAGCGTCAGAGGCAAGGTGGTACTGCTGGATTTCTGGGCGTCGTGGTGCGCACCCTGCCGCAAGTCGTTTCCATGGATGAATGCGCTGCAAAAGAAATATGGCGACAAGGGATTGACGGTGATTGCCGTTAATCTAGATGCAGAAAAGGCATTAGCAACCGAGTTTCTACAGGCGATCCCGGCGCAATTCCGCGTCGAGTATGACCCTAAAGGCGAGCTGGCCACCCGACTGAATGTCACTGCCATGCCAACCAGTTTCCTGCTGGATCGCAGCGGCAGGATCGTGCAGCAGCATGCCGGCTTTCGCGACGCACAGCTGGCGGCGCGCGAACAGGAAATCGAACAACTGTTGAGGAGTGAACCATGATTCAAACCGTAGGCAAATGGTCCCTGGCGCTGCTGTGCGCAGCCGCCGTCAGCGCATGCAGTTCGCTGGGCGTCAAGCCATGGGAACGCGATCTGCATGCGCGCGCCGACATGCAGGGCAGCGCACTGGATACGGCGATTGATGAGCACATCTATTTCAGTAAGGAAGCCACCAGCGGTGGCCGTGGTTTTGCTGGAGGTGGCTGCGGATGCAACTAAAAAACAAGCGACCCCAGCGTATTGGGGCTTCACTCGCGGCAGCCGCGTGCAGCCTGCTGGGTACAGCGCCTGACACCAGTCAGGCCGCCGATGTCAGCGATCAGGACTGGACTGTCGATTCTGCCCTGCTCTATTACGGCGAGGATCAAGGGCGAATCAAGGATGTCAGTGCGCGCGCATTGGTGTCGCACAACCTCACCGAAGATCGCAAGCTCGACATTGGCCTGACGTTGGACACGCTCACCGGCGCCTCGCCTTCCGGCGCGGTGAAAACCGACAGCGTGCAAACCTTCACCCGGCCATCAGGTAACGGCAGTTACCAGATCGCTGCGGGCAAGACGCCACTGGACGATACCTTTCACGATACCCGCTTTGCAGCCACCGGAAGTTACACCACGGCGATAGGACAGGCTTCGCGCCTGCAAGGGGGACTGGATGTATCGGCTGAACATGATTACTTCCATGGCGGATTGAATCTGCGCTGGGAATCCGATTTCAACCAGAAGAACACCACGCTGTTTGCCGCTGCGGCATTCGGCAGCGACAGCATCAATCCGGTAGGCGGCATTCCTGTGGCGTTCAGCGCCATGCGGCCGGCTGGTGTGGCGCCCAACCGTGCAGACAGCAAGGACACCAAGACCGTGGTCGATGCGCTGCTGGGCGTGTCACAGATACTGAGTCGCCGCGCCTTGCTGGATGTGGTGCTGAGTTTCAGCAACGCCAGCGGCTACATGACCGATCCTTATAAAGTGCTGACTGTCGTGGATGCCACAACAGGCCGTCCGGTAGTGAGCCCGACGGATGCGACCATGCGTTATTACCGCTATGAAAAGCGTCCGGATTCGCGCACCAGGGAAAGCCTGTTCACTGAATACCGCTATGCGCTGGATCGCGATTCGTTTGCAGTGAACTATCGCTTCATGACGGACGACTGGGGCATTCACTCGCATACGGTCGAAGCGCGCTATCACTGGAATTTCAGCAAGCATGCCTCACTGGAACCCCAGGTACGCTACTACACGCAGACTGCGGCGGATTTCTACAAGACGCTGCTGGTCAATGGACGGACGTTGCCGGAATTTGCTTCTGCGGATTATCGTCTGGCCAAGATGAATACCTGGACGGTCGGCGCCAAATACACCTGGCTGGGCAACAGTGGTCGCGAGTACAGCGTGCGCGCGGCGTACTACACGCAAACTGCCGACAACTCGCCGGGCAGCAACATCGGCGTGCTGAACGGCTACAGCGAACTGGCGCCGTCGCTGAAAGCCGTGATCGCACAGTTTGGAGTGAAATTCGGCTTTTAGTATGACCCGCAGCGAACACGCCTCGTTCGACATGCAACTGCTGGAAGGGCGCATATCCGGCCAGCAGGTATGGCGGGGCGTGTTCACCGCGATGGCCAATCCCTGCGAGTTGTTGCTTGAAACGCAGGACGCGGCACTGGCAAAACGGCTGACAACATTGGCGGCGCAGGAAGCGCTGCGAATCGAACGCAAGTTCAGCCGCTATCGTGACGACAGCGTGGTGCACGCCATCAACACCAGCGGAGGCAAGCCGTTGGCCGTCGATGCTGAAACCGCGCATCTGCTGGATTACGGTCAAGTGCTGTGGCGACTGAGTGATGGTGCGTTTGACCTGACTTCGGGCGCGCTGCGTCGTATCTGGAAATTCGGCGAGCAGTCCACGACGCCCACAGCAAAACAGATCGAGGAAACGCTCATGCAAATCGGCTGGCAGCGCGTGCGCTGGCAGGCGCCCATGCTGGCGCTGCCTGACGGCATGGAACTGGACTTCGGCGGCATCGGCAAGGAATACGCCGTTGATCGCGTGGCCGAAATGCTCGGCAAACAGGCATCGTTGCCATTGCTGATCAACTTCGGCGGCGACCTGCGCGCCATCGGTCCGGCGCCGGCTGCCGGCGCCTGGCGTGTGGGCATCGAATCCATTGCACAGCAGGATCATGCACATAAAATGCTGCAACTACGCGCAGGCGCGCTCGCCACCAGTGGCGATACGCGCCGTGTCATCGAACAGGGCGGCAGGCGCTATGGTCATATCATCGATGCGCGCACCGGCTGGCCTGCGCAAGGAGCGCCGCGCTCCATTACCGTGGTCGCCGACACCTGCACGCAGGCAGGCACTTACACCACGCTGGCCATGCTGCAGGGCGCTCAGGCAGAAGCGTTTCTTGATAACGAATCGGTGCGCTACTGGTGCCTGCGTTAGGGCAGACTTGATTGGATCCGGGTGGGAACATTTACGAAGGCCCATACAAACGCCCGGAACCTGCCAGGCGCGAGCCGTAATACTCATCATCGAGAGTGCGCAGTTCGATCAGCTTGCCGGACTGCGGCGCATGTACGAAACGATTTTCACCCACATAGATACCCACATGCGAAATGTACTTGCTGCTGGTGGTCTTGAAGAACAACAGATCGCCGGGCAGCAAATCCGTCCTGTCCACACTGATGGCGGCGCGCTGCTGATCGGCGGCAGTACGCGGCACCGCCAAACCCAGCGCCTGATGGATGTAATAGACCAGGCCGCTGCAATCGAAACCGTGCAGATCCGCTCCGCCGTAACGATAAGGCTTGCCCACCAAAGAGATGGCGCGCAATGCAATCTCGTCGCCCACCTTGGTGGGCAAGACGCTACTGTCCGGCTCGGATAGGGGTTTGCTCGATTCAGTCTGCTGCACATAAGCCGTGGTGCCGCAACCGGCCAGCAGACTCGACAACAGGACTGCCGTCAGATGTATATGCAAGTTGAATGTCCATCTCGACATCGGACCACCTGCCAGACAAAGCACCACTTCGGGGGAGGCAAAACTACCTCGCGCAAGCCGGCCGGTCCAGACTTTCCGTCACCTATTTGCCTGCACACATCCGGCAAACAGACTGCTAGCATTGCCGGATGCCAACTGTTCACATGTCGATGATGTCGAGAATTGCAGGGACTGTCCGATCTGCATGCCCAGCATTGCTGTGCAGCATGCTGGGTATGGCGCCAATCGTCATGGCGCAACCGGCGGACAACACGCCGGCGATCAATGCCCAGGCGATTCGCGCTCATGCCGATTTTCTGAGCAGCGATCTGCTGGAAGGCCGCGCCACCGGTTCGCGTGGCTATGAACTGGCCGCTGCCTATGTGGCCGCGCAATTCCGGCAGTACGGACTGACACCGTTCGGCGACAACAAAGGCTATCTGCAATCAGTGCCTTTGATTGATGCCACCGTGGTGCTGCCCGGCTCTTCGGCATTGCTGAGACGCGACGGCGCCACGTTCAATTTCGAATTCAGCAAGGACTATCTGCCCTCGGCCAATTTCTTCAATGCCAACAGTTCGGTGACTGCGCCATTGGCGTTTGCCGGGTACGGCATCGACGCTCCCGAACTCAAGTACAACGACTTTGCCGATGTGGATTTGCAGGGACGGATTGCGGTCATCCTGAGCGGCGCACCGGAACGCTTCAGCGCCGAAGCGCGTGATTATTACGGGTGGCGCGACACCAAGTATGCAAGTCTGGTGAAGCAGGGCGCATTGGGCGTCATCGAGGTCAATGCCACCGAACGCAAGGACAGTCGCGACACGCCCGCTCAATGGGAACGCGCCGTTGCAATGAGCTGGGTCTCGGAGATGCGCGGCGTGAACAGCGACGATCAACCCGACGAACGCTTTCCGGAACTCAAGCTGAAATTCCGCTTCAATGCCGATGCTGCTGCGCAGTTGCTGGCAGGTAACGGTCATTCGCTTGAACAGGTGTTGCAGGCCGCCAGGATCGGCGAACCGCAGGGTTTTGCACTGCCGGGCAGCATGAGCCTGTCCGCCACCACGGGCTTGCGTCGTCTCGACAGCAACAATGTCCTGGGCCTGGTACGCGGCAGCGATCCACGTTTGCAAAATGAATATGTGCTGGTGACTGCCAGCCTCGATCATCTGGGCCGTGGCGCTGCGGTGAACGGCGACAGCATCTATAACGGCCTGCAACGCAATGCGGTGGGCGTGGCCATGTTGCTGGACATGGCGCGCAGCATGGCAGCCTCGCCCACAAAGCCGAAACGTTCGATCCTGTTTGCCGCTGTCACGGCCGGCGAGAAGGGCGCGCGCGGTCTGCAGCATCTGCTCGCTGCCGGGCCGGTGACGACACGCAACATCATTGCCGGCATTGCGCTGGACATGCCCCTGCCCATCACCCGCACCAGCGATGTCATTGCCGTCGGTGCCGACCAGACCAGCATTGGCACAGTTCTGGTTAATGTCGCGCAACAACAGAATCTGCGATTGCTGCATGGTGACGAACCGCCCTATTCCATCCTGAATGACACGCTGGCGCCACTGGTGCAAGCCGAGATTCCAGTGCTGGCGCTATATGGCGGACAACGCGCGCGTGACGGCCACACTGATGTACGCAGCATAAGACGCGAATGGCTGCTGACGCATATCAATCAACCCTCGGACGATCAGCACAATACGCCGCTGGACAATGCCGCCACCCGGGAACTGGCCACGTTGAATATCGAGACGTTATTGCAACTGGCCAACGCGGACGAACGTCCGGTCTGGTATCGCAGCAGCCTGATTCACCGCAAGCTCTCGAAAGACTGATAGCGTCTAGCCCCGGGGTTTGGCCACAGCGTTGCTGAATTCTTCTTCCAGTTGTTCCTTGCTGATCGACCCGGGAACACGATGGCCATCTTCAAAGATCAAGGTGGGCGTGCCGGTCACCTTTAACCGTTCTCCCAGCTTGACAAGGGTATTGATCTGGTCGGTTTTACAATCGCCGGCGGCGGTTTCTTTTTTGTTGAGCATCCACGCCGACCAGGCCGCCTGCCGATCCTGCGCACACCATATCTGCCTGGACTTTTCGGTAGCGCCTGGATGCAGGCTTTCCAGCGGATACAGGAAGGTGTAGACCGTGACATCGGTGACGTCCTGCAAGGTCTTTTCGAAACGCACGCAGTACGGACAATGTGGGTCGGCAAACACCGCCACCTTGCGGCTGCCATCGCCCTTTACCTGCTTGAGCGCCAGATTCAGCGGCAGGGAATTGAAATCCACTTTCAGCAAATCGTTCCAGCGCTTGGCAGTCAGGTCTTCACGGGTGCGGGTATCCATGACCTTGCCATAGAACAGGTAGTCGCCCGTTGCATCGGTATAAAACAGCTCGCCATCAGTGATGACTTCATATAGCCAGGGCCATTGCGAAGGCTGCACTTTTTCGATGGTCAGCCTGGGGATACGAGTCTGCAAGGTTTTCTGGATGCGTACCGCCGTATCGATCCTGGTGTCCTCCGCACTGCTGGCGCTCGCCAAACCCAGCGCCACCAATGTGACCACGACACCGACTGTAATTTTGTTCACTGCAAAACCGCCTTGAATTGCGACACTAAAGTTGAAAACTACCAGACTCACCGAAGTCGCCGTGCCTGTCTGTTTGTCCCTGCGACAGCACAACCGAACCACCCGACTCCGCCAAGCCACCGAATCATAACGGCTGCAAGAGCACTGAACAGAACATTCACCGGTTTACCAATAGATGTAAGCCCCTGCGAAACAGACTCAAATGACACAGTCGCGCCCATCTCACCCGGGACAACAATCCGTTCGACAGTAATGGCGCTGCATTCGGCTGATAGAAACCAAGCTTGCCAGATGATAATTTTTCGATTTATATTTCACCACTGAAATATTTATATTGGAATATGTAATGACTTCGTTGTGTTGTCAGATTCAGGAAATGGAGATCGGATTGAGCCGCTTGCAGCGCCAGATACCGGATCTACCCTTCACACAGATACTGACGTCGCGACTGCTGGTGCATCTGGGCCGCGAACTGTCGAACAAACTCGATCAGCGGCTGCGTCCGCACGGCCTCAGCGAAATGGAGTTTCGCACCCTGATGAATGTCTATTCGTTTCGCGATACCGCCGCTTATCCCAGTGAGCTGTGCAGCAGCCTGGCTCAGAGTCCGGCCAACATCACCCGTATTACCGACACGCTGGTAGAGCGGGGACTGATCAGCCGCGTGCCCGATGCACAAGACCGGCGCCGCCTGTTACTGAAGACCACCGAAGAGGGCGAACGGCTGGTACAGGATATGTTCCCGCTGATGATGAATTCCGTCCATGCCAGTTACCGGGACTTTTCCTCCGAAGATCTGCACCAGCTTCTCAACAGCCTGAAACGGCTGGCCCAGGCCATTGACGAGGCCGATCTCAAGGCTGCCGCACAACCGGAGTCATGACCATGAAACTGACCTATGCAGCGCTGCTGTCGCTGTCCATGCTGACTTCTGCCTGCAGCACCTGGCCACCCATCGCACATCCGACAGCCTCCATCAGCAGCGAGACGCCGCTTTCGGCTGTGCCCGGCACTGGCAGCAGTCAGTGGCCGGCCAGTGACTGGTGGCGCAAATACGATGACAGCACACTGGATTCACTCATTGCCCAGGGGTTGGCGAATGCGCCCTCCATCGCCAATGCGGAAGCACGCTTCAACAATGCGCGCGAATCGGTGCGTATCAGCGCCGCTGCATCCGGCGTGCGCGTCGAGGCCCAGGCCTCGGTAACCCGGCAGCGTCTGAGCGACAACGGATTGTTTCCAGCAGAATTGCTGGGATTCAGCTGGTACAACCAGGCCGATCTGGGGCTGAACGCCAGTTACAGCTTCGACTGGTGGCATAAACGTCAGGCAGCAACGCTTGCCGCAGTGGATACCGCGCGCGCCGCACAGGCTGAGCGCAGCGCCGCGGCGCTGGCCTTGACCGCCGCCATCGCCGACAGCTATTTCGGCTGGCAGGCAGACCAGGCGCAACTGGCGCTGATGGATGAACAACTGCAACTGACGAATCGTCGCCAGCAGATCACGGCCGCGCGAATTCGCGCCGAACTGGACCCCGCTGACGGGCAATACCAGATGGACAGCGAACTGGCTGAGCTGCATGCCGCACGGATTGGCCTAGAAACCTCGGCCAGCTTGCGTCGGGTGGTAATCGCCGCCCTGCTGGGAACCCGCGCCGAGCAATTGCCCGCTTTCGTTGCCAGACCATTGCCGGCCGTCAGTGCGCAACTGCCGGACAGCGTGCGCGTCGATCTGCTGTCCCGTCGCGCCGATATCGTCGCCAGTCGCTGGCGCATCGAAGCGGCACAACAGCAATTGCGCGCTGCCCGCGCCGAGTTCATGCCAGACATCAGCATCAATGCACTCGCCGCCCTGTCGAGCGTCGATCTGGCCAAGCTGCTCGACGCCGGCAGTGCGGCGCCAGCCATTGGCGCAGCCATCCATCTACCGATTTTCGATTCCGGTCTGCTCAAGGCGCAGTACGGCGCGCGCGGGGCGCAACTGGATGCTGCCATTGCCAGCTACAACGACACAGTCATTACTGCGGCGCGCGAAGTGGCCACGCACGTTCTCAGCCTGCAGCAGCTGGGCGCACAACGCGAACAGCGCCTCGCACAAATCAACGCGGCCCGGCAACTGCTCGATGCGGCTGAAGCACGCAACCGGAATGGCCTGACCGATGCGCGCCCCGTGCTGAATGCCGGACAATTCCTGCAGCAGCAACATGCCGCCATGACCTCCCTGGAGGCGGCCGCCGTGTCGGCCGACATCAATCTGCAACTGGCCCTGGGTGGCGGTTACCTGGGCAATGGTTCCCGCAATGACGGCCTTGCCGCGGCCAATTGATCGCCGCTCTCAGAAAATTCAATCAGTCATCGAGTTCAAACATGAACACTCCCATAGACGCCCCCAGTAACGGTGCCAGCAACGGCACACGTCGCCGCAATCTGCTAATCGTTACGATCCTTTTTGTGATTCTCGGCGTGGCATGGTTTTTTTACTGGTTGCTGATCAGCTCCAAACGTGAAGTCACGGAAGATGCCTACGTCGGCGGCGATCTGGTCTATGTGTCAGCGCGCATCTCCGGTACGGTGGTTGCGCTGCAAGGCAAGGACATGGAACTGGTGCAGGCCGGGCAGGTTCTGGTGCGTCTGGATACGGCGGATGCGGATACGCAGTTGCAAAAAGCCGCCAGCGCACTTGCCAATGCCGCACGTCAGTTCCGCCAGCAGGAGGCGCAGGCAGCGCAATTGGATGCGGCGATCGTCGCGCAACGTCTGGCGCTGAACCGCGCACAGGAAGATCTGGCGCGCCGTGAACCGCTGGTCAGGGAAAACGCCATTGCCGCCGAGGAACTGAGTCATGCGCGCAATGCCGTCGCAGCGGCACAGGCGACCCTGACGCAAACCGAACAGCAGGCACACACCATCCACACCCTGATCGATGGCACCAACGTGCACGACAACCCGATGATCTTGCAGGCCAAGTCGGCTTATGTGGATGTGTGGCTGGCGGCGCAACGCAATGACGTCATCGCCCCGGTGACCGGCCACATCACCCAGCACACGGTAAAGCTGGGGCAGCGCATTCAACCCGGGCAGGCATTGCTGACCATTGTGCCGCTCAACGCACTGTGGGTGGACGCCAACTTCAAGGAAGTACAGCTACGTAACTTGCGCATTGGCCAGCAAGCCACCGTCGAAAGCGATCTGTACGGCGGCACCGCGCTGTTCCATGGCAAGGTCTCGGGCATCGGCATCGGCACCGGCGCCGCCTTCGCCCTGCTGCCGGCGCAAAACGCTTCGGGCAACTGGATCAAGGTGATTCAACGCGTACCGGTGCGCATCAAGCTGGATCCAAAAGAAGTCGCCGAACATCCGCTGCGCATCGGACTATCCGCCACGGTCAAGGTGGATACTCACGATCGCTCCGGACGGATGCTCGCCGGCATCGACACACCGCCCAGCACCGAAAATACAAAGGTGTATGCCACTGACATGAGTCAGGTGGAAGCCGCCGCTGAACGCATCATCGCGCAACAACTGTAATCGGACGCATCACATCGCATGTCCAGCACAGGTCAACAGATCAGACCACCGGGCGAGTTTCCGCCGCTTAAAGGCGCAGAGCTGGTATTGCTGACCATTGCCGTGGCTATGGCGACCTTCATGGAAGTGCTCGACATGACCATCGTCAATGTATCGATTCCCGCCATCGCCGGCAGTTTGGGAGTGAGTCCCTCAGAAGGCACCTGGACGGTGAGTTCCTACTCATTGGCAGCGGCCATCATGCAACCGCTTACCGGCTGGATCGGCCGGCGTTTTGGCGAAGTACGCAGCTTCGTCACCTCCATGTTCCTGTTCGTGGTGTTTTCCGCCATCTGCGGACTCGCGACCAGCATGAACATGCTGATCGTCGCCCGCCTGATACAGGGACTGGTCTCCGGACCGATGATCGCCATTGCGCAGGCGCTGCTACTGCGCAATTACCCGCCGGAAAAACGCGGCATGGCGCTCGGTCTTTGGGGCATGGTGATCATCGTCGCACCCATTTTCGGACCGATACTGGGCGGCTGGATTACCGATAATTTTTCCTGGCCCTGGATTTTTTACATCAATCTGCCGATCGGCGTGCTGGCCATGTTCGTGACATGGAATATTCTGAAAGATCGCGAATCGCAGAAAGTCATCGTGCCCATTGATGCCGTTGGTCTGACCTTGCTGGTGGTGGGCGTCGGCTGCCTGCAGTACATGCTGGACAACGGCAATGAAAAAGACTGGTTCGCTTCACCCTTGATTACCTCGGTAGGCGCGATCGCGCTGGTCTGCCTGACATATCTGATTGTCTGGGAGCTGAGCGACAAGCACCCCATTCTCGACCTGCATTTTTTCCAGCGCAGAAATTTCCTGATCGGCGCCATCGCCACCAGCCTTGGCTACTTCACCTTCTTCGGCGTGAACGTGGTCTTTCCGCTATGGCTGCAGACCACACTGGGCTACACCTCAACCTGGGCCGGTCTGGCCATGGCGCCCATTGGCATCTTTGCCATCATCATGGCGCCCATCGTCGGCAAGAACATGCACCGAATGAATTTGCGCGTGGCGGCCTCGGTGGCCTTCATCATCTTCAGCATCTGCATGTTCTGGGTATCCACACTCACCAATCAGGCCAGCTTCAGCCAGCTGGCCACTCCGCGTTTGTGGCAAGGCATCGGCATTGCCATGTTCTTCCTGCCGCTGAATCAGGTGCTGATGTCGAATATCAAGCCGCATGAACTGGCGTCAGCTTCCGGACTGAGCAACTTTCTGCGTACCATCGCCGGCAGCATTTCCACTGCCGTATCCATCTGGCTGTGGAATGACCGCGAAGATTTCCATCGTGCGGTGCTCGTCGAACATATCCGCCCCGATTCGCCGGGATGGAATCAAACACAACAAACGCTCATCAATCTGGGTCTGCCCGATACCCAGACATATGGTTATGTGGAGAGCGTTATCAAGCAGCAGGCGGCGACGCTGGCGGTCAATGACCTGTACATGCTGTTCGGCGTCGTGTTCGCCCTGCTGATCCCAATCGTGTGGTTTGCTAGACCGCCGTTCCAATCTGCCACAGGCGGTAGTCTGCATTAAAAAATGCCTTGATCATTGCTGCGCATCAATGTGCTGCGCCCACGCAACATATAGCTCTGTCACAACGCCTTTGGCCCATATATGAAGCATGAAGCATTCAGCAAGCATAATCAGGCCCGCACTAAACAACTGTATACGCAGGTATTTATGGGGTATTTGCATGAATAAAAGTGTTTACAAGCACCGACAGAACCCTTAGTCTCGCCTCCCACAAAATGCAGAGAAGCGGGGATGATGTTGCAGCAAATGCTGCGGGGGGACAGAGCCTTGACCGGCTCCAGCCGACCGACGGACAGGCGGCAGTAATTCGGGGAGGAATAACCCAGGTTGTAGTAAAAAAATCACATCCAGCCTGATGATGAAAAGAAAAATAAAAACGAATTGAAGAAAGCCCCTCGCAGGGGCTTTTTTTTGTGCGCCTGATTATCCATGGAATCGCGGCTCGCCACTTTCCCGGCAACCGGCTACCCTGCCGCGCATCAGGTATTTCTTGCGGGAGCCAGGTTGATGAAAACCAGAGTGAAATGGGTACAGGACATGATGTTCGTGGCTGAAACCGGAACCGGCCATGCCGTGGTCATGGACGGCGCGCCGGAAGCGGGCGGCCACAACCTTGGGCCGCGTCCCATGGAACTGCTGCTGGTCGGGCTGGGCGGTTGCAGCTCCATCGACGTGGTCATGATCCTCAAGCGTGGCCGTGCCGCCATCACCGATTGTGTGGTGGAAATCGAGGCCGAACGCGCCGAAACCGATCCCAAGGTATTCACCCGGATCAGGATGCACTTCATCGTCACCGGCAAACGGCTGGAACCCAACAAGGTGGAGCGCGCCATCAAACTATCTGCCGAAAAATACTGCTCGGCTGCCGCCATGCTGGGCGCCACGGCGCAGATCACGCACGATTTTGAAATCCGTGACAGCGACGCCGCTACCGCGTGACCGCAGCCGCCTCCAAAATTTCTGGATCGGGCACGCTGCTGACACTGCTGCTGGTCGCGTTGAATCTGCGACCGGCGCTGGCGTCGGTGGGCCCAGTACTGGAAACGCTGCGCGTGGACCTGCATCTCAGCTATGGCGACGCCGGCTTGCTGACCACCCTGCCAGTGATTTGCATGGGACTGTTCGCGCCACTGGCCATGTCGCTCAGTGCACGACTGGGCATCAAACAAACCCTGCTCGGCGCATTGCTGTTGCTGGGATTTGCCACACTGTTGCGCACTCATGCCGGCTGGATCAGTTTGTTGCTCAGCTCATTGTTGGTGGGCGCCGCCATCGCTGTGCTCGGCCCACTGCTTGGCGCCTGCATCAAGCTGGATTTCCCGGAACGCAGCGCACGCATCAGTGGCTGGACCACCACTGCACTCTGCCTGAGTGCCGCAGTGGCAGCAGGCAGCAGCACCACACTCGCTGATTTTCTGGGCTGGCCGTGCGGATTAGGCAGCTGGGCCTTACTGGCGTTTCTCACTGCCTGGCAGTGGCAACGCACCATGCCAAACCATCAGCCTGTTCAGTCACGCAGTACGCATGCCCTGCCCTGGCGACAGTTACGCGCCTGGCAACTCATGATCACCTTTGGCCTCCAGAGCCTGGTGTTCTACGGTTTGCTGGCGTGGCTGGCGCCCGCGTATCTGGGTTACGGACTCAGTGCTGCAAGCGCAGGTCGATTACTGGGCCTGTTTGCCCTGATGCAACTGGTGGGCACTCTGGCAGTCAGCGCTCTGCCCACCCGGCAACGCGAACGTCGCCCGGCATTGATACTCGGCAGCTTGTGCACACTCAGCGGCCTGCTGGGTGTATGGCTGGCGCCGCTGGCAGCTCCTTTTACATGGATGTGCCTGCTTGGCGCCGGCACTGCGGGACTGTTTGCGCTGAACATGATCCTGCCGTTGGATTACAGCGATTCAGTCGATACCGCAGGCAACTGGACCGCCATGATGTGTGGCGGCGGTTATCTGATTGCGGCCTGTGGTCCTTATTTATGCGGCATGCTGCGTGACATGACCGGCGGCTACGCCAGCGTGTTTGCCATGTTGTTCATGTGCAGCAGTGTGGGACTGGTGTTGAGCCTGTCATTACGACCGGCTCAATCAGTTGCAAGCTGAGCACGCCAATGGAATCGGGCAACCTTGCCAAGATCAGGCACGACGCGCGATGCTGAGACCTGACGCTTATTGCTCCTTCATTCTTCGAGGCACACCTTGCGCTTTGATTTTCGCGATCTGGAATTATTCGTGGCGGTAGCCGAAGCCGGCAGCATCGCCAGGGCTGCCGAGCGCGCCCATACTGTGGCATCGGCGGTAAGCAAGCGCCTGTCGGAACTGGAAACCCAATTCGGCACTGCCCTGCTGGTGCGTGGCGCAAAAGGCGTGGAGCTGACCAGCGCCGGTCATACGTTATTGGTCAAGGCACGCACGCTGCTGTACCAGGCAAACCAATTGGAAGACGAATTGCGCCAGCACGCTTCCGGCGTGCGCGGCCAGGTCCGCATGTTCGCCAACATCTCCGCCATTGTGGAATTCCTGCCCGAAGCACTGGCCAGTTTTCTGAAACTGCATCCAGATGTACAGGTACCACTGGAAGAACAGGTCAGCAGCACCATTGCCCAAGCGGTGGCCGACAATCGCGCAGACCTGGGCATCCTCAGCGAACAGCCTGCGCTCGATGGGCTGCTGACCGTGCCATTCCGCGTCGATGAACTGGTACTGGTGACACGCCCCGATCATCCGCTGGCGCAACAGACCCAAGCGTCATTCGAACAGGCGCTGGATCAGCCTTTCGTCGGCCTGCATGCCGACAGCGCCTTGCATCATCTGCTGACGCGTGCCGCCGCCGATGCCGGCAGGCAAATCAACCTGCGTATACAGGTCACCAGCTTCGATGCCGCCTGCGCCATGGTCGCAGCAGGTCTGGGCATCAGCATCGTGCCGCGCGCCGCGACCACGCCCTATGTGCAGTCTCTTAAATTGACCAGCATCGCCTTGAGTAACGATTGGGCACAACGGCAACTGCTACTGTGCGTGCGCAAGGGTGAGCTGCATGCGGCGGCGCGCCTGTTGCTGGAACACTTGACGACAACGCCCGAGTAAGGGCGCGTTCAATCCTCTGCGTTCATCTGTAAACCAAGCAGCAAGGCAACACCGGCCAGAAAAACAACGGCGATGATAAGCATGGCTGATTACCTCCGATCAATCCGCTCATAAGCAAGTCCTGTTGTATGTTTTATCCTTGGTCGGGAAGGTATTCAGCATCAACATGCATGACAAACGATGATTTGTTGCGCTAGACCCGGTAATTCTGAGTCTCCGATCAGCGACGAAACTGTTCCGTCAGCCATTGGGACAAAGCACGTACTGCGGGGCGCTTTTTATCTTCAGGATGCACGACAAGAAAATAGCTTTCGCCAGTCAGAATTTCGGATTTCAGCACCTTGGTCAAGGTGCCCGCTGCAAAGCGCGCTTCCGCCAGCGGTATCGACACCAGCGCGATGCCCAGGCCTGTTTCTGCGGCGTGCACAGCCTCCAACATGGAATCAAAACGGACGAGCTGCTTAGGCTTCAGGTGAGGCAGACCGCATTGAGCCGCCCATTGATCCCACAATGCCAGGCGCGCGTTGTGCACAATCAAGGTATGCGCAGCCAGATCGGCCGCTTTGCGAATGCGCAATTCAGGCAACAGATCAGAAGCACAGGCAGGCACAAAGATTTGCGGAAAAAGACAGGTCGCCTCCAGGTCATGCCACGGTCCGGTACCGACAATGACCGAGACATCGGCATCCGGCGCATGTTCGGCACGCGGCATCATGCGTGTGGCGATCTGCAAATCGATTTCAGGATAGATCTCGCTGAAATGATTGAGTCGGGGCACCAGCAATTCGCTGGCGAAAAACGGCGGCACCTGCAGATGGACGATGTTGTGACTGAACCTCGTGCGCAATTGTTCGGTGGCGGACTCGATCCGCGCGAACAGTGAATCGAGACTGTCCAGATACTGTGCACCCGCCTCGGTCAATGTCAGCGAGTGTGGCCCACGTTCGAACAGCAACAGACCCAACTGATCCTCCAGTGTCTTGATCTGATGACTGACCGCGGAAGCAGTGATGCACAGTTCATCGGCCGCCGCCTTGAAGCTCTGCTGCTTCGCGGCCACATGAAAGGTTTTCAGAAATTTCAGCGATGGCGTAGGCATGGCAACAACCGGACTCCCTGAAGCCGCCAGCAGGAGACAAGCAATTCACATACCAATTATGGATCGCAATCATTGCAGTCCTGCGTCCTTGCCAATAAGCAGGCAATGCACTCTGTTAAGGCATGAATGGCAGTCGATGCTCACGACAGGAGCAAAGAACTGACGAGCCCTCGAAAACCGAGAAATTCAGCCGGATGAACCGGTAACCGGTATTCGATACAAGCGTATCTCGTGCAAGACAGGCAGGTTGCAGCGTTCACGTTCGCCACTGGAAATCAAATCGGAAGGAGTTCAGCCCTTGCGCAACACGCTGTGCCTGCGGCCATAACTGAAGTAAATCGCCAGACCAATCACGGTCCATACCGCCAGACGTATCCAGGTATCGGTGGGCAGGGAATACATCATGAAGCCGCACACAGCGACGCCGGCGAGGCAGGTGAACCAGGGCGCAGGCACCTTGAAAGGACGAGGTTGATCGGGCTTGGTGTAGCGCAGCACCAGCACACCGAGACACACCATCACGAAGGCAAGCAAGGTGCCGATGGAAACCAGCTCGCCCAATAATCCAATGGGAAACACGCCGGCAATCACGGCGGCACTGATGCCTGTAACCAAGGTTGCGGTATGCGGTGTCTTGTAGGTCGGATGCACTCTCTGAAACAGCGGTGGCAACAGACCATCCCTGGACATGGCGAAGAAGATGCGCGGCTGTCCGAGCATCATCACCAGCATCACCGAAGTAATGCCGCCAATGGCGCCCAGCTTGAGCAGGCCCGACAGCCAGCTCAATTCAGGATGATGATCCAGCGCCACGGCAACGGGCGCAGGCACATCCAGTTCCTTGTACGACACCATGCCGGTCATCACTGCGGACATGGCCACATACAGAATAGTGCAGATGACCAGACTGACCAGAATGCCGATGGGCATGTCGCGCTGCGGATTCTTCGCTTCCTGCGCGGTGGTGGATACTGCATCGAAACCAATGTAAGCAAAGAAGATGATGGCAGCCGCCTGGGCAATACCGCTCCAGCCAAATTTGCCGTATTCACCACTGACATTCTCTGGAATGAACGGCGTCCAGTTATCGACCGAGATGTAAAACGCGCCAAAGCCAATGAACAACAGAATGACCGACAGCTTGATGACGACGATGAGATTGTTCACCCACGCCGACTGGCGAATGCCGATGTAGCACAGCCAGGTGACCAGGCCTACACCGATCATGGCAGGCAGGTTGATGATGGCGCCGCTGGTGGTCACGGCAAAATGACCTTCGCCCTTGGCAAGCGGCGCATTGGTCAGGGCGTCGGGCAGATGAATGCCGATCTGCATCAGCAAACTGTTCACATAGCCCGACCAGCCCACGGCGACGGCGGATACGGCAAAGCCATATTCAAGAATCAGATCCCAGCCGATGAACCAGGCGAAGAATTCGCCCAGCGTGGCATATGAATAAGAGTAGGCGCTGCCGGCGATGGGAATCATCGCGGCCAGTTCGGCATAGCACAACCCGGCAAAAGCGCAGGCCACGGCCGCCAGCAGAAACGACAACACCAGTGCAGGTCCGGCATGCTGGGCGGCTGCAACACCCGTTAATACGAAGATGCCCGTACCAATAATGGCGCCAATGCCCAGCGCCACCAGCGACGTCGCGCCCAGCGTACGGTGCAATTGCGGGTTGCCGGCATCCTCATGCAACGCCTGAATGGGTTTGGTAGCAAGCCAGCCGGTTTTTTTATCAGACATGAGGCACCGCGTGTGGAACGCTTCGACAAAGATAAATCAGCTTCCCCAAAAGTAAGCCGGCGCGTTGCCTGCTTTCCATTTGATATTGCAACCGATGCTGGGCAGTTGTTCAGTTGCTGCCGGTCTGCCGGCCAGCATCGCATCCACGGCCGCACGCAAATCGGCGCCGGTCACGGGAATGCCGTTACCGGGACGGCTGGCATCGAACTGACCGCGATAGACCAGCTTCTGCTGACCGTCAAACAGATAAAAGTCCGGCGTGCAGGCTGCTTGATAAGCCTTGGCCACTGTCTGGGTCGCATCCACCAGGTAGGGGAAGCTGTAACCGACGCTTTCGGCTTCCGCCTTCATGCCGGCAGGACCGTCCTGCGGGTAGCTTTCCAGATCGTTCGAAACAATGGCGACCACGGCAACGCCCCTGGCCTGATAGTCACGCGCAAAGCGGGCGAACTCAGTGCGTACATGTTTGACAAAGGGACAGTGGTTGCAGATGAACGCGACCACCAGACCCTTGGCCTGTTTGAATTCCGTCAGGTCGTGCAGCTTGCCGTTGTAGTCCGGCAGACTGAAATCGGGCGCGGCGGTACCCAATGCCAGCATGGTGGATTCAGTGGCGGCCATATGAACTTCCTGAAGCAAGGTTAATGATGTCGATCTTAACCGGATCGGCGAACCCTCATACAATGGTCCATGCAATGGACTGGCACAATCACCGGAATTATTACGTGGAGACATCGCAATGCGTGCAGTCGTGATCAAACAAGTCGGCCCGCCCGAAGTGATGCAGATGGGTGAACTGCCCCTGCCCACGCCGGAGCCGCATGATTTGCTGGTGGAAGTGCACGCGACATCGGTCAATCCGGTGGATACCAAGATTCGTCTGGGTACACGACCGCGCGAGCTGCCGCTGGTGCTGGGCTATGACCTGAGCGGCGTAGTGATCACCTGTGGCGCAGCCGTTCAGGGCTGGCAGGCGGGCGACATGGTTTATGGTTGCCCCAATCTGCTGCGCCATGGCGCCAATGCGGAGTTTGCGTTGCTGGATGCACGCGCCGCCGCGCGCAAACCGCGCAATCTGAATCATCTGCAATCGGCGTGTTTGCCGCTGGTCGCCCTGACCGCCTATGAAGCACTGCATGAACGGGCGCGCATTCAACCGGGGCAAACGGTGCTGATTCATGCCGGCGCTGGCGGCGTGGGCCACATCGCCGTGCAACTGGCCAGGCTGCATGGCTGTCGTGTGATCACCACTGCCGGCCGTGCCGAATCGCTGGCTTTCTGCCGCGATGTTTTAAAAGCAGATGAAGTCATCGACTATCGCAGCACCGACTTCGTCGCACGCATCAAGGAGCTGACTAAAGGTACAGGCGTGCCAGTGGTATTTGATACCGTGGGTGGCGAAACATTCAAACGTAGCATCGAATGTTTATCGCCCTGCGGCGATATCGTCACCATTCTGGGCAGCGAGCCCGGCACTGCTGCGCCGCTATTGCTGTACAGGAGCATCACTGTACATTACGAGTTCATGGGCGCACGGGTGGCTTATGATCAGCAGCCCGAACGACAAGGCGCGATACTGACCGGCATTGCGCAACTGGCGGACGCGGGTTTGTTGCAGGTGCATGTCAGCAGCGAGTGGTCGCTGGAGACGCTGGTGGCCGCGCATCATGAGATCGAGAAAGGCCGCACCATCGGCAAGCTGGCAGTGCGTGTGCGCTAGACATTTATGCAGGTCAGGCTTCAGCCCGACAGCATCGGAGTCAGGCTAAAGCCTGACCTACAAATAATGAAGAGGTATGAGCGATGGATGTAAAAGCAGCAGTGGCCTGGCAGGCTGGCGCGCCCCTGTCGATTGAAACCGTGCAACTGGAAGGCCCGAAAGCGGGTGAAGTGCTGGTGGAAATCAAGGCCACGGGCATCTGCCATACCGACGAGTTCACGCGCTCCGGTGCTGATCCTGAAGGGCTGTTTCCGGTAATTTTCGGTCATGAAGGCGCAGGCATCGTCGTCGATGTCGGACCGGGGGTGAAGTCGCTGAAAAAAGGCGATCATGTCATTCCGCTGTACACGCCGGAATGCCGCGAATGCAAGTCCTGCACGTCGCACAAGACCAATCTGTGCACAGCGATTCGCGCCACGCAGGGTCAGGGCGTGATGCCGGACGGCACCAGCCGCTTCTCCCTCAACGGCCAGAAGATTCATCACTACATGGGCTGCTCGACCTTCGCCAACTACACGGTGTTGCCGGAAATTGCGCTGGCCAAGATTCGCGAAGACGCGCCCTTCGACAAGGTGTGCTACATCGGTTGCGGTGTGACGACTGGCATCGGCGCGGTGATCAACACCGCCAAGGTGGAACCCGGCGCCAATGTGGTGGTGTTCGGCCTGGGCGGCATCGGTCTGAACGTGATTCAGGGCGCACGTCTGGCCGGCGCCGACATGATTGTCGGCGTGGACATCAATCCCGGCCGCAAGGCGCTGGCTGAAAAGTTCGGCATGACGCACTTCGTCAACCCCAAGGAAGTGCAAGGCGATCTGGTGCCCTATCTGGTGAACCTGACCAAGGGTGGCGCCGATTACAGCTTTGAATGCGTGGGCAATGTCGATTTGATGCGCACCGCCCTGGAGTGCTGTCATCGCGGCTGGGGCGAATCCATCATCATTGGCGTCGCCGGCGCCGGTCAGGAAATCAAGACACGGCCGTTCCAGTTGGTGACCGGCCGGGTGTGGAAAGGCACCGCCTTCGGCGGCGCCCGCGGCCGTACCGATGTACCGAAGATCGTCGATTGGTACATGGACGGCAAGATCAACATCGATGATCTGATCACCCACGTGCTGCCGCTGCGGGACATCAATAAAGCCTTCGATCTGATGCACAGCGGCGAATCGATTCGCAGCGTGGTGGTGTATTGATTCATGAACAGCGCCACGCTCGAATGCCTCAGCCAGCACCCATGCTTTGGCGGCACGGTGGGTTTTTATCGCCATCAGGCCAGCAGCACGCACTGTGCCATGAAGTTTGCCGTGTTCACGCCGCCGCAAGTGGTGCAGAACAAGGTGCCGGTGTTGTATTACCTGGCCGGACTCACCTGCAACGAAGAAACCTTCATGATCAAGGCCGGCGCACAGCGCCTGGCCGCCGAGCTGGGGTTGATGCTGGTGGCGCCGGATACCAGTCCGCGCGGCGTGCCACTGCCGGGTGATAGTGACAGCTGGGACTTCGGCGTGGCAGCCGGTTTTTATCTGGATGCCACCGAACAACCCTGGGCACGGCATTACCGGATGTATTCGTATCTCACCCGCGAACTACCGGCGCTGATCGGCTCTCACTTTGCTGCCGATCTGTCGCGACAGGGCATCTTCGGTCATTCCATGGGCGGCCACGGCGCGCTCACCATCGGTCTGAAACATCCCGAGCAATATCGGTCCATTTCCGCCTTCGCACCGATTGCCGCGCCCATGCAATGCCCCTGGGGGACAAAGGCATTCACCGGTTATCTGGGTTTGGATCAGTCGCATTGGACGCAATACGATGCCACCGTGCTGATGTCGCAGTTGCACGGTGTCGGTTCACGTGCGCCGATCCTGATCGATCAGGGGCTGGGCGATCAGTTCCTGGAAACGCAATTGCATCCGCATCTGTTTGCAGCCGCCTGCCGGCAGGTTGGATATCCTCTGCATCTGCGCCGGCATGCCGGTTATGATCACGGTTATTACTTCATCAGCAGCTTCGTCGATGATCATTTGCGGCATCATGCGGCCATATTGAAAAACTGATTCGACAGCAGGTTGCGCTCCTTGCCTGCCCATACCACAACCACGCATGCGCCTCAGCACCATCCATTCAACGCTCACTACGTTCGCCCTGTCACTGATCGCCATTGGCAGTGGTCTGTTCTGGATCATGCAGGGTCGCCCGCATGTCTATCCGGATGCGCCTGCAGGTAAATTCGCCTGTCTGTCGTACACGCCGCTGAAAGTAGACAGCAACGTCGATTCGCTGGCCACCATACATGCACAGATCGAACGCGACATGGAACAACTGTCGCACCGTTCGCAGTGCGTGCGAACTTATTCCGTTCTGAATGGACTGGATCACGTGCCGGCCGTGGCCCGCAAACTGGGCATGCGGGTGCTGTTGGGCATCTGGATTGGCCGCGATCCTCAAGCCAATGAAATGGAAATCAACGCGGCTATTGCCACCGCCGCAGAATATCCCGATGTGATTGACGCGATCGTTGTCGGCAACGAAGTGCTGCTGCGTCGCGAACAGAGCATGGAAACGCTGTATGCCATGCTGCAACGCGTGCATGCCGCCACGCAATTGCCGGTTACCTATGCCGATGTATGGGACTTCTGGTTGCAAAACCCGAAACTGGCCGAAGCCACCAGCTTCATCAGCATTCACATCCTGCCGTACTGGGAGAATCAACCCATCGGCGTCGAGCAGACCATGGCGCATGTTGAAAACATTTATCGCAAGATGCAGCAGACATTTCCCGGACATCACATCTATGTGGGCGAAATAGGCTGGCCGAGCGCTGGCCGGCAACGCGAAGGCGCCAGGCCCAGTCTGGTGAATCAGGCGCGCTTTACCCGCGATTTCATCGCACTCGCCAACGAAAAGCAGATTCCCTACAACTTCATCGAGGCCTACGACCAGACCTGGAAAAAGGGACAGGAAGGCACGGTGGGCGGTTATTGGGGACTCTATGACGCCGAAGGCCGCGAAAAATTTCCGCTCACTGGTCCGGTGGTGGCCGATGCCAAATGGTGGCGTGGCCCGCTGGCAGGAATCATCGCGGCGATTGCACTGTTGCTGGCAGCGCCGCTGGCGATGTCATCGCGCAGCAGGACACAGCGGATCCAGCTCGCACTGGCCGGGTTCAGTCTGGGTTGTCTTGTCGTCATGCAATGGGACTATCTGTGGCAGAGCAATCGCAACTGGCAGGAATGGCTGGCCATGTGCGGCTGGACGCTGATCGGACACGCGGTATTCCTGTTGAGTCTTTTTGATCGGCAAACATGGCGGCCACGACTCACGGCCGGGCTGCTGTTCGCACTGTTGTTCTGCGTGGCCTACATCAATCTCGGCCTGGCATTCAGCGGTCGTTACCGCGACTTCCCGTCGATGTTCCTGCTGTTACCCACCGCGATGCTGGCGCTCAACGGATTACGGCGTTCACAGCAGGGACTGAGCGGTGAAACCGTATTACTGAGCACATGGCTGCTGGTTTCGGCAGCGCTCATTGCCGTCAATGAAGGCGGCAGCAATGGCAGTGCGCTGCTCTGGTGTGGCCTGAGCGCACTACTGGGCGGCAGTCTGTTGATCGCTCGCAGCGGGCTGCTGACGCGACAACTGTCGGTGCGACAAGTAACGCATCAGTGACAGCGCGCCAATCAACAAACCCAGTCCGGCCAGATCGAAGTCATACAGCACGGCGCCGGCCATGCCGGCAATCATGGCCAGCACCGCCAACGCTGCAAAGCCGCTCAACCAGGCCAACACGGCCGCAATCAAGCTGACTGCGCCATATAAATGGTGGACAAAACCCTGTACCAGCAGGTCGCGAACCCGACAGCGCCATTGACCGGCATCCGCAGTGCAGGAGCGGGCCACTTCATCCGGTTCGATCAGGTATAACCGTATCGCCGTCATCAGCATGGCCAGAAAACCGGCGAACACTAGAATCTTGATTGCATTGCGCAGCATGGTCTGCAGACTTTAACGATTTTCAATGCGAGACACACTCAAAACCATGCCTGCCTCATTCGCCAACGCCGCCGTCAGGAGCGCCTGGTGGCAGATGCATGCCTGCGTGCTGCTATGGGGCTGCACCGCCGTGCTGGGCAAGGTGATCAGTCTCCCGGCCCTTGCGCTGGTGTGGTGGCGCATGTTGCTGGTGGCGGTCTTGCTGCTACTGACGCCACGCACCTGGCGGGCGCTCAAGGGCATGTCGGCAGATCTGCTGATGCGCTATATGGCCATAGGCGGCGTGGTCGCGCTGCACTGGCTGTGTTTTTACGGTTCGGTCAAGCTGGCCAATGCCTCGGTGGCGGCCACCACCATGGCGCTGGCGTCGGTATTCATCGCCTTCATTGAACCCTGGATCATGCGGCGGCGTTTCAATCCCGCCGAATTTCTGCTCGGTCTGGTCATCATTCCGGGCGTGCTGCTGGTAGTCGGCGGTACACCGCCGCGCATGCATGCCGGCCTGATCCTCGGCGTGTTGTCGGCGGTGCTGGTCGCCATTTTTGGCGTACTCAACAAACGCCTGATCGCGCACGCCGATGCACTGACCGTGACATGCCTGGAAATGGCGGGCGGCTGGCTGCTCATCAGTGCGATGCTGCCCATCCTGCCCATGACGGCAGCCGCGCTGAGTTGGCCGCGCGGTCAGGATCTATGGCTGATGTTGTTCCTGTGTCTGGCCTGCACATTGCTGCCCTTCGCCATGTCGCTGGCGGCGCTGCGTCATCTGAGCGCCTTTGGCGCGCAACTGGCCATCAATCTGGAACCGGTGTACGCCATCATCCTCGGCATCGTGTTGCTGGGTGAGCAGCGCGAGCTGGACAGCAGTTTTTATCTGGGCGTGGTCATCATTCTGCTGGCGATCTTTGCGTACCCGCTGATGCAGCGCGGCATCGGCAGCCCCCGACACGTCCACTGACCCAGCACCGGCACGCATCGCCGACGCGGCGTCGATGCATTACAGTTCATACCATGACGCTCACGCCCGCCGAACTTGCCCGTTACAGCCGTCACTTGTCATTGAGTGAGTTTGGCCTTGCCGGTCAGGAAAAACTCAAGGCCGCGCGCGTGCTGGTGATTGGCGCCGGTGGGCTGGGCTCACCGGCCCTGCTGTATCTGGCCGCCGCTGGCGTAGGGCAACTGGGTATTGTCGATTTCGATCGGGTCGATGTGTCCAATCTGCAGCGTCAGGTGTTGTTTGACGCCACCAACGTGACGCAAGGCAAGGCTGAAGCCGCGCGCAACCGGCTGCTGGCGCTGAATCCGCACCTCGACATTCACATTCATGCCGAAGAACTGCGTGCGGCCAATGTGCTCGACAGGGTGCGTGACTACGATGTCGTCCTCGATGGTACGGATCGCTTCGCCACGCGTTACCTAGTCAATGACGCCTGCGTGATCCTCGGCAAGCCACTGGTGTCTGCCGCGATTCATCGCTTTGAAGGCCAGGCCTTTACTTACGTGCCCGGGCGTGGCCCCTGTTATCGCTGCCTGTTTCCCGAACCACCGGCAGATGGCGTCGTACCCAATTGCGCCGAAGCCGGCGTGCTGGGTGTGCTGCCGGGCGTGATGGGCGTCATCCAAGCAACTGAAGCCATCAAGCTGATCGCCGGCATCGGCGAACCGCTGCTGGGCCGCCTGCTGACCTATGATGCGCTGGACATGCGCTTTGGCGAGTTTCAGTTCAAGGCGCGTCAGGACTGTGCGGTTTGCGGCACACAACCGACCATCAGCGAACCACAGGACATGAATGTCAGCTGCGCCAGCGAACCGGCACTGCGCAGCATTTCGGCCAACCAGCTAAACACAGTGATGCGCGCTGACAGCAGCCGCTGGCAGCTGGTGGATGTGCGTGAGCCTTACGAATATGCAGCAGGTCATATCGACGGCGCGCTGAGCATGCCTCTAGCTCAACTACCAAGCACTGCGGCCGCTCTCGATACCACTGCATCTGTGATCTTCATCTGCCGCAGCGGCGGACGCAGCGCACAAGCGTGCCAGTGGGCTCATTCACAGGGCTTTGCCGATGTGTTGAATCTGCAGGACGGCATGCTGGCCTGGCAACAGGAGGTTGATCCGTCCATGATCGTGGCCTGATTTGACGATCTTGCCGCTCAACCATCCATGCCTATATACCCGACCTGATCGCGGATACGCTGCAGCCAGGTGCGGATTTTCGGGTGGTTATCCAGATCAAAACCGCCTTCATGCGCCACATGGGTATAGGCATACAAGGCAATGTCGGCGATGGTGTAGCGGTCGGCCACAAAGAAATGATGTGTGCTCAGGTGTTTTTCCATGACATCCAGCGCGCGATAACCCGGCGCCACTTTGGATTGCAGCAAAGCTTCCTGATCGGCAGGACGCCCCAGCGAACGAATGATGAAGCGCGAAGTGGCGATGTAAGGTTCATGGCTGTATTGCTCGAAGAACAACCACTGCAGCACCTGTGCATGCTGAAAACGGCCATGCGGCAGCAATGGCGTGCCATCGGCAAGGTAATGAATGATGGCGTTGGATTCGGCCAGAAACAAACCGTTGGTCAGCTCCAGCACCGGCACCTTGCCATTGGGATTTTTCGCCAGGAACTCCGGCGTGCGGGTCTCGTGCCTGAGCAGATCCACCGGAATCCACTCGTGTTTCAGATCAAGCTGATTGAGCAGCAGCTTGACCTTGTAGCAATTGCCGGAAAACACCTCGCCATAAACTCGCAGCATGGGTCCCCCCAGGAATGCAAATGGATGCAGGCAACGTTCATCAAACCATCAATCAAATACCCGAGCCATAGTAATAGGCGATCAGGCGGCCGCAGGCGAGGATGACGCTCCACAGCAACAGCGATATGGCTGCAGACAACCGCACCAGCAGCGGCGGCATGGCGTGCACATCCCAGGCGGCACGTCCGCGCGCAGCGATCCTGTGCATGAACAGCGCATTCAGACCCGCCAGCGGCAGCAGCAGCATCTTGAGGAGAAAGGCGGAATCGTCCACCAGCTTGCCGGCCTCATACACAATCAGCCAGCCGCCGCTGAACGCAGCGATGGCAAAACCGATCCACACATAGGGCAGCACATAGCGTTCCAGCGCAACTGCGGAAATATCGCGACGCAAACCCAGCAGACGCAGATCCAGCAGCACCATGCCGCCAAACACCACAGTAATGCCCAACAAATGCGTCACTTCCAGTATCGGAAAGCCCCAAATCGAGTTGGCAATGTATTGCGCAGGCCAGGTTGCTTCGAGTTGCTGGGCAAAAGACATGTACTCACCGTGACGATGGCGTGAGCCGACTGTACGCACATAAAGATCCGATCGCAACGCACTGCCTGTGGCCACGTCCGATCAACCGCATTGCTGATTGCCCGTTGAGGGAACGACGCCCGGGACCGGATTGCTATACTGAACGCCTTACGTTATTCATCAATGCATGCCTGCGGCCGCGCCGGAGCGTTCTATGCCACGTCCTGTTTTACTGTTGATTGCCAGCACCCTGACCCTGTTAATTGCGGCCTGCGGTTTGAAAGGCAATCTGTATCTGCCGGAGAAAAATGCTCCCGTGGTGATCAGCACCTCCGGTCAAAGCAGCAGTTCGAGCAGCGCAGACAGCTCGGCAAGCAGCACACAGCCATGAGCCAGCCAAAGAAACTGGTATTGGTGGATGGCTCGTCGTACCTGTATCGCGCCTTCTTTGCCCTGCCGCCACTGAGCAACTCACAGGGCGAACCTACCGGCGCGCTGCTGGGCGTGGCCAACATGTTGCACAAGCTGATCAAGGATGAGCAGCCCGATCTGATTGCCGTGGTGTTCGATGCGCCCGGCAAGACCTTCCGCGATGAACTGTTCGAGCAGTACAAGGCGCATCGTCCTCCCATGCCCGATGACTTGCGTGCGCAAACCCAGCCTTTGCTGGAACTGGTGCAGGCGATGGGCCTGCCGCTGCTGCGCGTCAATGGCGTCGAAGCCGACGATGTCATCGGTACGCTGGCGGTACAAGCTGCCGCCCGGAATATCGATGTACTGATTTCCACCGGCGACAAGGACATGGCGCAACTGGTGAACTCGCATATCAATCTGGTCAACACCATGACCGGCTCGCGTCTGGATCGCGAGGGCGTGAAGGCCAAGTTCGAGGTGTATCCGGAACAGATCATCGACTACCTGTCCCTGGTCGGTGACAGCGCCGACAACATTCCCGGTGTACCCAAGGTCGGCCCCAAGACCGCAGCAAAATGGCTCAATGAATATCAGTCACTCGACCAGTTGCTGGCGCATGCCGATGAAATCGGCGGCAAGGTTGGCGAAAGCCTGCGCGCCAGCGTGGCAACCTTGGAACTGTCGCGCAAACTGGCGAAGATTGATTGCAATGTGGCGCTGGACACCCTTCCTGAAACGCTGACACCGCAAGCACCGGATGCCGATACGCTGCGCAGCATTTACAAGCGCTATGAATTCAACTCGCTGTTGCGTCAGCTGGGTGCTGCCGCCAGTAGCGAAACGGAGTCCGCTGCTGTAGCTGGAACAGCAGCTCAATATGAAACCATTCTGAGCGAAGCACAGCTCACTCGCTGGGTGCAGCAATTGCAAGCTGCCGACGTCATTGCCATCGACACTGAAACTACTTCACTGGATTACATGTCGGCCGAACTGGTGGGGATTGCCATGTCAGTGACTGCCGGTACGGCCGCCTATTTGCCGCTGGCGCATAATTATCCCGGCGCGCCGGAACAGTTGCAGCGCGATGCGGTACTGGCAACACTGAAACCATTGCTGGAAAGCGAACAGCCGGCCAAGCTCGGCCATCATCTGAAATACGATGCGCACATATTTGCCAATTACGGTATCGAAGTGCGCAACATGCGTTACGACAGCATGCTGGAATCCTATGTGCTCAATAGCACAGCCACGCGCCACGACATGGATTCGGTGGCGAAAAAGTATCTGGGCGTGGACACCATCCATTACGAAGACGTGACCGGCAAGGGCGCCAAGCAGATCACCTTCGATCAGGTGGATATTGAAACCGCCACGCGTTATTCGGCCGAAGATGCCGACATCACCCTGCGCCTGCATCAGGCCCTGTGGGCACAGCTCAGCGCCGAACCCAAACTGCAGCAGGTCTACACCCAGATCGAACAGCCGCTGGTGCCGGTGCTGCTGCGCATGGAACATCAGGGCGTGCTGATCGACGCCGGCCTGCTCAAACAACAAAGCCAGCAACTGGCCGAACTGATGCAAAGTCTGGTGGAGCGTTGCCATGCAGCCGCAGGACAGCCCTTCAATGTGGATTCACCCAAACAGTTGCAGGAAATCCTGTTCGGCAAACTGACCATTCCGGTGCTGCGCAAGACACCGACGGGCCAGCCCTCCACGGCAGAGGACGTGCTGGAAGATCTCGCCGTCGAACACGAATTGCCGCGCCTGATCCTCGAATACCGGGGACTGGCCAAACTCAAATCCACGTATACCGACAAGCTGCCGCTGCAGATCAATCCGCGCACCGGGCGGGTACATACTTCCTATCATCAGGCGGTGGCCGCCACCGGTCGCCTGTCATCAACCGATCCGAATCTGCAGAACATTCCGATCCGCTCTGCGGAAGGTCGTCGTATACGCCAAGCCTTCATCGCGCCACCGGGACATGTGCTGGTGGCCGCCGACTACTCGCAGATCGAATTGCGCATCATGGCGCATCTGTCCGGCGATGAAAGCCTGCTGCAAGCCTTCGCCAGCGATCAGGACATTCATCAGGCCACGGCGGCCGAAGTGCTGGGCATTCCGCTGGAACAGGTCAGCAGTGAGCAGCGTCGTTCCGCCAAGGCGATCAACTTTGGCCTGATCTATGGCATGTCGGCATTCGGTCTGGCCAGGCAACTGGGCGTGGACCGCGGCGAAGCGCAGCGCTATATCGACCTGTACTTCACTCGTTATCCCGGCGTGAAGCAATACATGGAAAGAACGCGCGCCCAGGCTCACGAGCTTGGTTATGTGGAAACCGTCATGGGGCGGCGACTGTATCTGCCGGATATCAATGCGCGTAATGCCTCGTTGCGTCAGTACGCCGAACGCAGCGCCATCAATGCGCCCATGCAAGGAACGGCCGCCGACATCATCAAACTGGCCATGATCAATGTGGATCGCTGGTTGCAGGCATCACGCTTTACCGCGCGACTCATCATGCAGGTTCACGACGAACTGGTATTTGAAGTGCCCGAGGCGCTCAGTGAACAGTTGGTCGTGGAAGTGCGTCAGCGCATGTGCGCCGCCAGCACGCTGCATGTGCCACTGAAGGTGGACATTGGCGTGGGCGCCAACTGGGATGAGGCGCATTGAAGCGGCACGGCAACACAGCCTCGATACTGACTCGGCACAGCGACAGCGCGGCATCGACCGCGATTCGGCGGCACACTGATGCATCCTTGTGTACCGCGACGGAACATGGACTGTGGACTACCTGTCCCATCATGGGTCATTGCAGGATGAGTGCGTTCTTCTCTGACTTTCGTGAGAACCCTTTATGAACAAGCTGCAAACAATCGTCATCGCCATTGCGCTGCTCGGCACAACGCAGATGGCGCAGGCCAGTGACCACGGCATTTATCTGGGTGCAGCAGTGGGCAATGTTGAAGCCAGCGTCAACAAGGACACTGCCAAAGGTCTGGCCGGCGACTTCAATGGTCATGACGCCGCCTACAAGGCCATTCTCGGCATCCGTCCGCTCGACTGGCTGGGCGCGGAAATCAATTACCTGGATCTGGGCAAGCCGGACAGCGGCATTTTCGCAACGGACTCGACCGCGCTCAGCGGTTACGCCGTGGGTTTCGCCAGCATGGGGCCGTTGGTCGATCTGTTTGCCAAGGCCGGCCTGGTGAACTGGAAGTCCAGGATCACTGCCGGGAGTCGCGAATTGCTGAGTCGCGACGGCACCGATCTTGCTTACGGCGCCGGAGTGATCGTGCATCTGTTCAGCCTGTCGGTCAGGGCCGAGTACGAACACTTTGACATCGACAAACGCGCCCATCTGGTGTCGCTTGGCCTGACCTGGACTTTCCTGTAGACCCCAACTTGACGGTGACCCGATATGGAAACTAAAAAAACTTAGTCCCGCCTGGAACTTTCGCAAAGCCCGGAACTCTCACTCGTCAAGCGTCTGCCAGGACGTTTCCATTCGTCCTCCTCCCTGAGCGAATGGTTGACCCGGTCATCCCCATGCCGGGTTTCTATATGACCCCGATGGCCATGCCATCGGGGTATTTTTTGACGTACATGGATGTACAAATGCTGCGGATGTACACGGACGTACGAATGCCGCGAGCGCAGGAGTGGCGCGCCCTGAATGCTCTTTACTAATGAGTGCCTTTCAGGCAGCCATCCAGAAAACGCCGCGCCTCATCCACGCCGCGATGATTGGTGGCGGAAAACAGCTGCACGCTGGCCGCCTCACCCACCGCTGCCCGCACCTCACGGGTCACCTTGCCACCTTCCGACTGGGTGAGCTTGTCAGCCTTGCTGAGCAGAATATGGCAGCGCAATTGGCGTTGCTGCGCCCATTCCAGCATCTGCAGGTCGGTATCCTTCAACGGGTGGCGGGAATCCATCAACACCACCAGTCCCGTCAGTGATTGACGCTGCGCGAAGTAGCTGCTCATCAGCTCATGCCAGTGCTGCTGCATGGCCGGCGGTACCTTGGCAAAACCGTATCCGGGCAGATCCACCAGACGCTGGTTCTGCGTCATGCTGAAAAAATTGATCAACTGGGTGCGGCCTGGCGTCTTGCTGGTGCGCGCCAGACCAATGCGGCCGGTAATGGCGTTGATCGCACTGGATTTGCCGCTGTTGGAGCGGCCCGCGAAGGCGACTTCGATGCCCTGGTCAGGGGGAAACTGAATGGCCTGCCAGGCGCCGGTCAGATACTGCACGGAAGGGTAATACGACATGGTGCTGATGGCTGGCGGTAAAAAGACCGCCAGCCCTTTGATTCCCGGCTGCCAAATTGGGCGGCTAGTGTACAATCGCGCGCCTCAACTGCCAGCTTTTGGCCAAGTATTCCGAGGCTGCGCTGGTTTTCGAATTCAGCATGGGGAGTCCTGTCGATGAAGTCTGGTCCGGCTTTTAAGTCTGAAATGGCGCGTGGGCTGATTGCTTCTACCGTTTTGTTGCTGGGTGCGATGACTGCCGATGTGGCCGTCGCAGCCGGCAATGTCCAGGCAGGACAGGCCAAGGCCTCCACCGTATGTCTGGCCTGCCACGGCCTGGACGGCAACAGCGTCAATCCGGAATGGCCCAGCATTGCCGGCCAGCACGAGCAGTACATCGTCAAGCAGGTCAAGGCATTCCGCGCCGGTGAGCGCACCAACGCATTGATGTCACCCATTGCCCTGACCCTGACCGATCAGGAAATCGAAGATGTGGCAGCCTATTACGCCACACAGAAAATCAAGGGTGGAGAAGCGGCCAGATCGAAGGTCGAACTTGGACAGAAGATTTATCGAGGCGGTATCACCGACAGCAAAACACCGGCATGCATGGCCTGCCACAGCCCTGACGGCCGCGGCAATCCTGCAGCCAATTACCCGTCAATTCGCAGTCAGCACGGCACCTATATCGTCGCCCAGCTGCAAGCCTACAAAAAAGGCGAGCGCAAGACGGACCAGAACGAAATGATGCGCACGGTGGCTGCCAAGCTGAGTGACGAGCAGATCGACGCCGTTGCCCAGTACGTGCAAGGCCTGCGCTGATCCTCTCGGGCACGGGACGCGCGCTCAGTGCCCTTAAATAAGCCGCCTTGTCCGACGACCAGCATGCTGCCCTCGCTGAACCTCGGAGCCTGACCATATGAAGCGCATCTCTGTTGCGGCCTTGGGATTGACGCTGCTGATGGCCGTCACGGGCTGCGGCAACAATGCCCCCGACGGCGGCGTTACCGGAAAAAACGACTCCGCCACCACTTCGGCGCCCGTCAGCGTCGCCGAGACAGCCGCCACCGCCTCGAATCAAGCGCCTGCAGTCGCAGAGGAACCGGTCGCCGGTGAGCAAGTCACTGAAACCGGCGGCAGCGCCGAATCGATGGACACCGACAGCACGACAGCACAACCGCTGGCGTTGCGCATCACGGAAATGCAGGCTGAACCCGCATCGCAATGGAAGGAAGGCGTGCATTACAGCCGGTTGCTGCCCGCCCAACCCACCGGCGCCATCCCCGGCCAGGTCGAAGTCACCGAAGTATTCTGGTACGGCTGTCCGCACTGCTATGCACTGGATTCTTACCTGGAAAACTGGCGCAAGAACGGCAAGGCGGCTTACATCAGCTTTGTACGGGTGCCGGTCATGTGGGGCGCCATCCACCATATGCATGCACGCCTGTATTACACCGCAGAACTGCTGGGCAAACTGGAAGAACTGCACACACCCATTTTTGAAGAAATCCACCGGAATCATAATCCGCTGGCATCGGCAGCCAGCATCGAAAGCTTTTTCACCAGCCATGGCGTCAGTCAGGCCGACTTTCAGAAAGCATTTTCCTCTTTCGCAGTGGAAGCCAGCCTGAAACACGCCGACATGCTCGGCCTGCGCTACAAGGTGGAATCTGTACCGCTGATCGTGATCAACGGCAAATACGTGACGGATGTCGGTCGCGCGGGCGGCCAACAGCAACTGCTCGCTCTGATCAACGAACTCGCCAGTCGCGAGCACGGCATCTGATCATGCTCGGCTCGCCATCATGCTGAGCACCTACATTTCACACGCAAGAGGTCTGGCCAGGACTGAAGCCAGCGGTATTCAGCGCATTCCCGACAATGCGGTGTGGATCGATCTGCTGGAGCCCAGCGTGGAGGAAGAACGCGCCGTGGAACGTGAACTGGGCATCGAGATTCCCTCGCGCGAAGAAATGCGCGAAATTGAAACATCCAATCGCCTGTACGAAGAAAGTGGCGTGCTGTACATGACCACCACCATCGCCGCCAAACTGGATACGGCACGTCCGGAAAGCACTGCGGTCACCTTCATTCTGGCCAATGGCCGGATCATCACCAATCGCTACGTCGACACCCGGCCATTCCGCAATTTCATTGCCCATGCGGAACGACACCCCGGTGCCTGCAATTCTTCGCTCGCCATTTTTGCCGGCCTCATCGAAGCCATTACCGAGCGTATTGCCGACACGCTGGAACGCGTCGGTGGCGATCTGGATGCCGTATCCGGCAGCATTTTCCTGACCGATCCGGCTGCCAGCAAATCCAAGCGCGATCTGCGGGGCCTGCTGGAACGCATCGGTTTCAATGGCGAGCTGAATTCCAAGGCGCGCGAGAGTCTGGTGAGCCTGGCCCGTTTGCTGGTGTTCGTTCAGCAATCCAGCGGCATTACCTTGAACGAAGAGCATCGCGGTCGCTTCCGCTCGATCGCCACCGATGCCGCCGCCTTGTCGGATCACTCCAGCTTTCTCGGCAGCAAAGTATCGTTTCTGCTCGAAGCCACGCTGGGTCTGATCAACCTGGAACAAAACAATATCATCAAGATTTTCTCGGTGGCCGCAGTGATGTTCATGCCGCCAACGCTGATCGCCAGCATTTACGGCATGAATTTCCAGCACATGCCCGAACTGCGCTGGCCCTGGGGTTACCCCATGGCGCTGTTGCTGATGTCCGGCTCGATCATCGGTATTTACGTTTATTTCAAGCGACGCGGCTGGCTGTAGCAGTACTCAGCTTATCGGAAGCAGCTTTCCAGGTGGAAAAACGGCGGTTAGGGCAGAAGGCGCCTGCACCAATCAAGTGCCGCCAGGCTTCAGCAGTCGCCTGACCAGGAGCGGATTTGCTTAAGAAATCCCGAAAACCTTGAACCAATTCAAATATCCATCAGCCCGAATGGCGAACTGTGTCGCCTTCCACGGACGGAAATTTACGGAGTATTACCTGCATCAAGTAGTGCACTGGAATGGGGGTTCCGAATCTGTGTCGCTTCATGCGCACAGGTACTACTCATAATTTAGCCGGCACTAAAGTGCTTGTGACTCGGAGGTTACGATGAATTTTCTGGATCTGGGACGATACAAACCTATCGCCATGGGACTGGCAGCTTTCATGCTGCTGATCGGCCTGTTGCTGGGCTTCAACATGTACATGTCGCAGCTGTTCAGCACCGATCTATCCGGCGTCAAGTTCCTATCCCAACAACAGATTCAACCCGCTGTCATCACGGCGAACGCGCAAGCCATGGCCGCACAGCTCAAGAACCATGAGCCGGTCACGGATACATTCAATGCGCTGCGCAGCGCCGCCACCAGTCTCGACCAGACACTGGCCAGCCTCACCAACGACGGCAGCATCAGCGACGATCAGGGGCAGGTATACCGTTTCCCCAGCCTGCGCAACGACCCAGCCGCAGCCACTTTGCAGAACGCGCAAAAACACTGGAATGCCTTCAAAACCAAGCTGGACACGGTATTGCGCCTGTCTGGCAATCCTTACGATACCGACAGCAACGGCCTGGTCAGTCTGAATGAACGGGGCCAGCGCCTCACGCAGGCACTGGCAGAAGTCACGCCCCTCGCCGCCAGCGCCCAGCAGGAGCTCAGCGCCGCTTTCAAGACAGTCAGCGAACAACTGGAAACCAACGGCAAGTCACGCATCGGCATGCTGCGCATTGCCCAGATCGGCGCCATCATCATCGCACTGGGTGGCCTGATCGCCATTCTTTACTACCTGGGTGGCACATTGCGCTCTGAAGAGATCCAGTCCGGTCTGGCGCGCAAGGAAACCGCCAATATTCTGCGCACGGTGAATGAAGGTCTTTTCCTGCTGGATCGCAACCAGCGTATCGGCAGTGAGCGCTCGCTGGCGCTGGCCACCATTTTCCGGCGCGACGATCTGGATGACATGACCCTCGAAAGCCTGCTGCGCAACATCGTGCCGGAAAAGACCCTCAAGACGGCGCAGGATTATGTGTCGCTGCTGTGGGGCGAACGCGTCAACGAAAAACTGATCAAGACCATCAATCCTTTGAATGAAGTGGAAGTCCATTTCGACAATCCCAACGGCGGCTTCGATACGCACTTCCTGGAATTCGATTTCAATCGCGTGAAATCCGAAGGTCAGCTGTCGCATCTGCTGGTAACGGTCAACGACGTCACCAAGCGCGTCATGCTGGCGCGCGAACTGCAGGAATCACAGGAAAAGGCTCAGGCCCAGCTGGACCTGCTGTTGCGCATTCTGCATGTGGACCCGGCCAGCCTGACCAGCTTCCTGTCGGATGCGGAAACTTCCTTGAAGATGGTCAATACCATCCTGCGCGAGCCGGCGCGTGAAGAGGCCATGTTCCGCAGCAAGATCGACAATATCTACCGACAGATTCATGCCGTAAAAGGCGAAGCATCCGCATTGGGCCTGAAGACGGTCGAACAGCGCGCCCACGCCTTTGAAGAATCACTTAATGAAATCAAGGGCCGTGCCAGCATCTCCGGCAACGACTTCCTGCCGTTGGTGGTGAAACTGGACGATCTGTTCAATCACCTGGCGCAGGTGCGCGAGATGCTGGGTCGTCTGGTCGACCTGCATCAGGTCATTGCCACGCGTCGTGCGTCCGACAATCGAACCACGCCACAAACCGAGGTGGACTCGGCTGAGGTCAACGACTGGCTGGCCAGCAATAATGGCGACGAACGCGAAGGCACTGCCGCACTGGAGGCGTTGATGAGTGGCAATGGTCTGGCGCGCACGCTCGACAAGCTGGCGCAGAAAGTCGCCGACAACAACACCAAGCAGGTAGAACTGGAATGCAGCGGGCTGGAATCCGTACCGGAAGTCTACCGTCGCAGCATCAAGGACATCGCCATCCAGCTGGTGCGCAATGCTGTCGTGCATGGCATCGAAACGCCCGCAGAACGCAGGAACGCCCACAAGCCGGAATTCGGTCAGATCAGTATCGAGTTTGCCGATCACGGCGACCAGGGCCTGGAACTGATCGTCAAGGACGATGGCGGCGGTCTGCCGCTGGAACGCATCAAACAGGTGGCCATCGAGCGTGGCTTGTTGAGCGCGGCCCAGGCTGCGCTGCTTGATCAGCGGCAAACCATGGCGCTGATTTTCCGTCCCGGTTTCTCCACTGCCGACGATGTCACCAGCGATGCCGGCCGTGGCGCCGGTATGGATCTGGTGCGCGTGCAGGTGGCGGAACTCAATGGCCGGGTTGGCATGTCGACCGCCAAAGGCCGCTATACCAAGTTCAAGATCTGGTTGCCCGCGCCATCGCGGGCGGCCGCAGCGTAATACAAACCTATAAATATTCAGCCAGAGGGAATCCAATGCCAATCGCCACTGCGCAAGCCGAGCAAGATCTCAATCGCAAGTTCAAGATGATGATTTGCGATGACTCGAACATTATTCGTCGCAAGATCGAACGTGAGCTGAAGATCGAGCGGCTGGAAGTCGTCGCCACCGCCGCCAATGGCCGCATCGCCGTGGAAACATTCCGGAAACAACCGGTCGATGTCGTCACCATGGACATCACCATGCCGGAAATGGACGGCATCGAATGCGTGGAAAAGCTGGTCGCAATCAAGCCTGACGTCCTGATTCTGGTAGTCTCCGCCCTGTCCGATAAGGCCACTGCCATCGAAGCCCTGCAGAAAGGCGCCAACGGCTTTCTGTGCAAACCCTTCACCGACCGGCAGCTGACCGAAGCGCTTGAAGAACTGCTAAGGGGCGCGCAATGATGTCAGACATGGAACTTGCTACTTTTGTTGAAGGCACCACGCGTTATTTCGAGGCCACTGCCAATCAGGCAGCGACGGTCGGTTCACCCTATCTGGTACAGCAGGGCAAGCCCACGGTGCACGAATTTACCGGCATGATCAACATTGCCGGCAAACGCCGCGGGGTGGTTTATTTCACCGCTTCACGCCCGATGTTGACGGTGCTGCTGATGCGCATGGGCGAAACCGAGCTGACCGAAGAAAACATGGCGGACCTGGTGGGTGAAGTGGCCAACACCATTTCCGGCAATGCACGCCGCGATTTCGGCAAGGACTTCATGATCTCCGTACCACAAGTGGTCACTGGAGACACGGACAGGGTCACCACGCCGGAAAATGTGCGGTCCTTTGTCATTCCGATCAACTGGCGCAGCCATGCAGCACAACTGGTCGTGTGCCTGGAATGAACGCCCGTCGTGCAATGGTGCGATGCCATTGCACGACTTTTGTCTTTGACCAACTTGCTGATCACGATGATTGATTATGCGGGCCATTGGCCTGCATGTGCGGCAAACACTCGTTCGCAGGCAGCGACCACCTCCGCATCGTACAACTGCCCGGCACCAGCACGTAACTCGCCAAGTGCGGCCTCCACGCCTTGCGCCGGGCGATAGGAACGCGCAGCGCTCATCGCTTCAACGACATCGGCCACCGCCAGAATGCGCGCTTCGAGCGTGATTTGTCCGCCTTGCAAGGCGGCCGGATAACCGCTGCCATTCAGACGTTCATGGTGCTGCAGGACAATGCTCGCGATGTCGCTGCCCACATCCACACCACGCAACAATTGCGCGCCGCGTTCCACATGCGTCTGCATGAGCGTACGTTCCGCGGCGCCCAGGGCGGCCGGTTGCAGCAACAAATTCTGCGGTAACAGCAGATTCCCCAGATCATGAAACCGCGCCGCCCATGACAATGCCATCTGCCTGTCTGCAGGCAAATCCAACTGTCGGGCAATGCTTGACGCAAGGCCGGCTACACGCTGACCACTGCCCGCAGCATGGGGATCGTGTTGATCGAGCAATTTTTCGAGCAAGTCAAACACCTGCTCGGTGGTGGCCGCGCCGCGTTGCAGGGTTGATTGCAGTTTGAACTGCTGACGTTTGCGCGTCAGTACGGCGACCAGAATGTCGGCGCATTCCTGCAACTCCTGCAACTCGACCGCCGAATAGGCGGCATCGCGATTGGCAATGGCCAGCAGCCATAGGTCGCGACCATGCACGACAGAACAGGCCGCATAGCTGGAGATCTCCGGCAACCCTTCCACCAGTAATGCCTCATCGGGGATCTGGCTGGAACACATGCCGCGCGGCGTCAACAGACAGCGCCAGGGCGTGGGCACCGGAATGCCGCTGTTGATGACAGAGCGACGATAGGTCTGGGCATGACTGAGCGCAGCGACTTCCAGCATTTGCGTGACGCGTTCCAATGAAGCAAACAATGCCAACGGGCTGCCGAATGCACTGGCGAGTTGCGCTATTGCATACTGCAACAAGGTGCCTTCATCTGCATCCTCGGCATAACGAAGCATTTCCAGCACCGCAGGCAGCTTGGAAGACGTAGCAGGCCTGACCTCGATGGTGGCTGGCGCATGTTCCGTCTGCAACACCAGCAGCCGCAACCCTGCGCCAAATTCATTCTGCCCGGCGGTACATTCGATATGGCGATAACCACCGTCGCCATGACGCAGCGATATCGACAATTGCTGACCGGCAGTCAGTCCTTGCAGTGCAGTCATCTGTTGTGGATCATTCAGCAGATGAGCAACGCCCTGCTCCAGCAATTGTTCACGGCTGTAACCAAGCAATCGGCAGCCTGCTGCATTCACATCATGCAATCTGCCATTGGCATCCATCACGCAGTAAGCCACCGGCAAGGCTGCAAGCAAGGCTTTGACGCGCTGCACTTCGTCGGCCATGGCGCGCTCGCCGCGCACCCGGTAGGTGACATCATGAGCCGCCCACAATTCGGCAGTCTGACCCGCAAACGACAAATCGCACGAATTCACCAGCAAGGACAATGCTCGCCCATCCTTGCTGCGGAACGCGAATACATTGGTCGTGGCGGCATGGGTTTGGTCGCGCAGTGCAGCCGGGCTGTCGAGCTGCATGAACTCGTCATGACTGTAGGCAAACAGTTTCAATGCAGCAGCATTGACCCCCAGCATTTTCTGTGTGTCCCTGCCAAGCATCCACATGGCGACCGGATTGACGGCAAACAGCTCGCGCCAGGCTTGCGACTCCGCCAGGTGTTGCTGCGTGACCTGCAATGCCTGCTGCAATCGCTGTTGTTCTGCCTGCAGTTGTTGCAGCGACTCCACTTCCGGCAGGGCAATCAGCGCCGGCAGTTTTTCGGTGCGATCAATGGCAACCTGTGGTGTGAATTGCGCAGCGACCGTCTTTCCGGATGTCATGGCAGGCAATGACTCCGTTGACGGCTTTGCCTTTGCCGCAGTCTCTGATGCGGTTTCAGACTGCAATAATCTGCTGTGCGCCTCCACGACCGGCAGCGGCGACGCCGGCTCTGCAGCCAGTGCGGCCTCCATCACGCCGGTCAACGCTCCCGGCTTCAAGGCATTGCCGACAAACCGGGCGGCGCCCAGTTCGCGAGCGAATCGTTCCGACTTTTGATCGTTGCTGCGGGTCGAGAACAGCACTACCGGAATCTGTCTGAGTTGTTCATCCTGTTGAAAGCGGCGAAACAGCGCAAAGCCATCCAGTTTGGGCAGCGCCACATTGACCAGCAGTACTTGCGGACCCTTGCTACGCGCCGATTCCAGCGCATCCAGCCCATCGCGCGAGCGAATGATGTCGTAACCCTGGCCATCCAGGGCCTGGGCCAGCAGGTTCTGCTCAAGATCACGTTCGGTAGCAACCAGTACGGTAGTCATCGGCCTTCCAGTTAAACGGACCACGCTTGCAGAATTCACCTGAACCGATTCGCCGGTACGGAAACCCCGGCTGCATCCGCCATTGACCTGATACTACGGCGACTGCGATGTGCGCCAAACCTGGCCTTCAGCCCATCGCTCAAATCTGCGGGCCAGTTCACGCCGCTCCACCATGAACAGGGACGCATGTCGCAGAGTTGCGAATCCTGACCGGTACCATACCAATCTAGAATTAATCACCGTTGGGGATCGGCACAATGGCTACCATTCATCCACTATTCAAAGAACAGACCAACGATATGCAGGCTGCCAACACGACCATGAGCATCCAACCCGCCGTACTGGCGCTCAGCAACAACGCCAACCTGCTGGAAATCGTGCGCCGCGCCGCGCCGAATGGTTCACAGGTGGTGGATGTACGCAGTCTGGATGCCATGATGGCGCAATGTCGCTCGCTGCGCCCCGGCGTACTGCTGATGGACGCCGAATGCTGTCCGGACATCTCCGGCACGGTCATTCAATTGTTGCAGGATTTACCCGATCTGGTGGTGGTAGTTGCCGGCAAGAGCGAAGACAGCGCAGCGCTGATGAAACTCACCGCTGCAGGCCACATCTATCGCTTCCTGCTGCTGCCGCTGGCGCATAGCCAGACCAGACTGACCTTGGAAGCAGCGATGACCCAGCATGCAGAACTGGGGGCAGCCAATAATCGCCGCGAAACCAATGCCAATGACGGCAATGGCACAGCCCGCAAGAATTATCTGCCTGCCTACATCGGTCTGGGCGTGGCGCTGGTCGTGGTAGTAGGCGGCGTATTCTTCGGTCTCAGCCGCATGGGCAGCAATGGCAGCCAGACGGTCTCGACGGCGGGAGTTACACAAAATGAATCCGGGGCCGCCGGCAAGGAACTGGCTTTGGCCGATGTTGCCTTGGCTGCCGGCAAACTGCTGGAACCACCGGGCGAAAGTGCACTGGACCTGTATCGCAGCGCGCAGTCCATCGACGCGAAGAATCCGCGTGCTCAGGCGGGTATTGAAGCAGTCGCCAACAAGCTGCTGGAACAAGCCGAAACTGCGCTCAGCGCTGAACAGCTCGAAGCAGCCGTGACGGTACTGGAACAGGCGCGCGATGTTTCACCGGACAATGCCCGTCTGAAATTCCTCGACGGTCAGGTGGCGCGTGAACGTGAACGCCTGAAACTGACTCAGGCACAGGATCTGGACAAGAAAGTACGCACGCTGCTGGCTGCAGCTCAGCAAGACATGGACGCCGGCAGGCTGATTACACCGGCAGGCAACAATGCGCGCGAAAGCATTCTTGAAGCCCGCAAGCTGGATCCCACCGATCCCAGCATCGCCCAGATCCAACGCACCCTGAGTAATCGACTGGTTGAAGCCGCCCGCCGGGCTGCCGAACAGAATCAGATGGATCAGGCCCAGACTTTTCTGGCCGCCGCACGGGCATTCGGTTCTGCAGGCGCTGACTGGGCTGCCGTGGAACGTTCACTGACCGAAGCGCGCAGCAAGAGTTCTGCCAACTCGGAAGCACAATTGGCGGCGGCACAAAAAGCCGCGGCAGCGGCTCAGGCAGAACGCGATGCGGCACTGGCTGCCGCGGCGGCGGCCCAGAAGAAAGCAGCGGCAGCACAGAAAGCAGCGGCAGAAGCCACTGATGAAACAACCCTGCCCCCCGTTGCGCTCAAACGCATCAAGACCGTGTCGCCAGTGTTTCCTGAAACTGCTCAGAAACGCGGCCTCAACGGCTGGGTTGAAGTGTCCTTCACCGTCACACCGTCAGGCGCTGTGGAAAAAGTACGCGTGACCAGCTCGGAACCGAAGGAAGTCTTTGACTGGGCCGCCATTCAGGCAGTGGAACAATGGCGCTTTGAACCACCGCTGCGCGATGGCAAACCGACCAGCCAGTCCACCAAAGTGAAACTGCGCTTCGATAACGCCCGGTAAGCACGGCGCAATTACAGCAACATGACAGGGCCCTGCTGGTGAAGCAGGGCCTTTTTTATTGACAGTCGTTACACTGCTGGATCGGACACGGACAGAATCAACCCACTCAGCATGAGCAGTGTTTTCAATCATCGTCAGCTGCCTGCACGACGCGTGGATGCACTGGGGCATGCGCATGTGGACTGGCGTACCGTACTGGCGCTGGCAGGCCCTCTGATCGCCAACAGCGCCATTCAGGTCGCGCTCAATCTCATTGATACCTGGTTTGTCGGCCGCATTTCCACACAGGCCCTGGCCGGCATGGGCGCCATTCATTGGCTGGTGATCGTGTTCATCGGTCTGCTCGGCGGCGTTGGTATGGCGGTGCAGACACTGGTCGCGCAAGCGCATGGGGGCCGTCGTTATGCGCGCGCTTCGCAAGCAACCTGGACGGCGCTGTGGGCAGCGTTGTTCACCGTACCGATCTTTGTCCTGATCGGCTTGAACGGGCAGATGCTTCTGGCGCCGTTCGGCCTGGAACAAACGGTACGCGAACTGGCCCTGCAGTTCTGGCGACCACGCATGCTGGGCGCGGCGCTGGGGGTGGCGCTGTGGGCCATTCTCGGTTTTTTCAATGGCATCGGCCGTGCAAGGGTCACCTTGTTCATCAACCTGTTCACGCTCGTCATCAATGCAGTACTGGCACAGGTATTCATTTTCCGCTTTCACTGGGGCGTGGCCGGCGCCGCCTGGGCGACCAACTGCGCCACAGCGGTGGGACTGATGATTTCGCTATGGGTGCTGGTGCGTGCATCGGATTTCCGGATCTACCGTGCCACACTGACATGGCGCCTGCGCTGGTCGCGCTTGTTGGGCCAATTCAGACTGGGATTGCCGATGGGCGTGATGCTCGCGGCGGATCTGTTCGGTTTTTCGCTGTTTCAGTTGATGCAGGTCAAGCTCAGTGCAGTGGATGGCGCCGCCTCGCAGATCGCCATGATGCTGACGTCGATTGCCTATATGCCTGCGATCGGTATCGCATTGGCCGGTACCACACTGGTGGGACAATCCATTGGTGCGGGCGACAAAGCCTGGGCACGCAAGCTGGGCGACTTCATCATTCTGCTGGCCATGCTCTACATGGGCGGCATTGGCCTGCTGCTGGGAATGACCGGCCCGTGGCTGATGCCGTTGTTCGTCAATGCCGACGATGCGCTGTCTGTCGAAGTCATTCGCACTGGGACAGTGATTCTATGGCTGGCCGGCGCCTACCAACTATTCGACGGCATGACACTGGGCGCCAGTTTCTGCCTGCGCGGCGCGGGCGATGCCACCGTGCCCGCTGCGCTGGTGCTGGGCATGTCGTGGCTGTTCTTCGTGCCGCTGGCGCACAGCCTGTCGTTCGATGCCCATCAGGGATGGGTGAACTGGCTGCCGCAATTTGGTCTTGGCACTGTCGGTGGCTGGACCGCTGCTGTTATCTATGTATGCCTGATTGGCAGCACCATGCTGATACGCTGGCGATCGACAGCCTGGGAAAGGATCGCAGTACGCTGAAGCAGGAAGATACCCGTCAATTTAAAGTATTCTTGCCCGGCCTTTCAGCAGACGTTACCGAACTTCTCCATAACCATATCAATAGTCGTCCAGCCCGGTCACCCGCTCGCGGAGCTCACATGGAATATGTACTGATCATTCATGAAGTCGATGCCTACCCGGCATGGAAAGCGGTTTTCGATCAGGCCGCAGACTTCCGGAAAGAGGCGGGAGAAATCAGCTACCAGTTGTTGCGATACGACGATGCCGCCAACACCATTGTTCATTTCTCCAGGTGGACATCTCTCGAAAACGCCCGTCAGTTTTTCGAGTCCCCGGAACTGGTGGAGCTCAGAAAGAACGCCGGCGTCAAAATGCCACAATTTATCTACCTGCGGGAAATAGAGCGCGGTGCGCTATAACCTGGAACTGTTTTGTTTATTCAGCGGAACGCACAGATTGAACCGGAGACATGAAAGCTCAATCTGTTTACACGCCCTGCCGGTTCGGATTTTCGCCGTGCCTTGCCTTGTTCATGGCATGCAGCATTTCCTGCACCTCCGGTGACTGCAACATATCGGACAGATCAGCGCTGAGCTTGCGCTGCCAGTTCGCATGTTCGGTACTGGTGCCCGGCACATTCACCGGATCGGTCATGCCGAGCAGATCTTCCGGTTGCACCACCAGCAGCGCCGCGCTGGACAATCCGGCATAAAGGTAGGCGGCGCGCATCAATGCCGGCGAATACTGCGGCGCCGGTTCATGCGGCTGCCAGTTCCAGAGGCCGGTGCGCGCCAGTGCCTGCATCAGCAAATGACGATCCGTTTCGCGTTCGTGCAATACCTGCTGACGCGTTGCCTCATCAGGGTACAGATGCAATTGCTGGCGCAAGACAATGTCGTCGCCCTGCCACCAGCTCTTGAACGGTGGCAGGTCATGCGTGGTCACCACTGCCAGCGCGCGGCGCACATAATCCTGGGGCGCAATGAACTGTCCATCGCGCGCCTTCTCGAAGAACAGCACCTTGTAGTGATATACGGAAAAACGCTCCATGGCATGACGCATGGCGTCAGGCACGGTGCCCAGATCCTCGCCAATCACCAGACAGCGATTGCGCACGCTTTCCAGCGCCACCAGCTTCATCAGATCATCCAGCGGGTAATGCACATACACGCCGTCGGTCGCCTCGAAACCACGCGGCACCCACCATAAACGACACAGCGTCATGACATGATCGATCCGCAACGCACCCGCTGCGCGCATGTTGGCGCGCAGCATGCGCACGAACGGCTGATAGGCCTGCGCCGTCAGTTGCAGCGGATGCTGCGGTGGGATGCCCCAGTCCTGACCTTTCAACGCCAGTGGATCGGGTGGCGCACCCACTGCCACGCCGTCCACATACAGACTGCGATTGGACCAGACCTCCGAACCATTGGGATCGACACCAACGGCCACATCGCCATACAGGCCCAGGGACATGCCGTTGTCGCGCGCCAGTTGCTGTGCCGTTGCCAGCTGCGTGGTGGCCAGCCATTGCAGATACATGAAATATTCGACCTGCTTGGCATGCTGTTCGGCAAAGACATGCACGGCATTGCCTTGCGGATCGTGGAACTCTACCGGCCAGCTACGCCAGCCCCAATGATGACCGGGCTGCGTACTGAAGTATTGATCCAGTGCGTCATACAGCGCATGCAGTCGCAAGGCATCGCCCTGCTGCTGTACATACTCATGGAATGCCTGGGCGCGCGTGGTATTGCGAGCCAGATGCGTACGGACAAATTCGGCGTAGAGCAGACGTAGCGCCGGAAACTTGAGCCTGGCCACCGCCAGATAGTCCACACAGGCCGCTGCCCGCACCGCCTGCAACTGGGCCTGCTGTTTGAGCATCAAGCTCTGTGCTTCGCGGCACTGTGCATACTCGGCCACCTCGGGCACGGCGATGTAAAGCAGATTGAGAAATTCCCGATGCGAAGGACTGTATGGACTGATGTGCGCCGCATCGGCGGGGCGCAAGGCATGCAGAGGATTCAAGCCAATAGTGGCGCAACCCTGTAGCGCTGCAACACGGATCAGATCCTGCAGATCGGCAAAATCGCCGATGCCCCAGTTGCGTCCTGAACGCAGCGTATACAACTGGATCGACAATCCCCACAGGCGCCGTCCCTGCTGCATGGCGGGCGGTTCGTGGCAACGCGGCGGCGCAACGATCAAAGCACAACCCGCCTGCAACCCATCGGCATGCACATTCAGATGGTGATAGCCCAGCGGCAGATTGTCGGGCAATGGCAGTCGACAACGATGCTCATCCAGTCGTTGCAGATTGCGGATGGCATGCGTGACAGACACGTTTGCGCCAGTTTCGGTGCGCACTTGCAACTGCACGCTGCCATCGGCATCAGTGATCGGCAGGATAACGTCGCAGTACGATTCATCCTGAGTGCGCACCAGCACCACAGGCAAACCTGACGGCGGACTGTTCAATCCGGCGTCCTGCGTAGCGCCCATGGCCTGCAGAATGGCGCCGCGCGCGGCATCGGAAAAGATGCGCAACTGACCGCGGTAGTCGTAATACGACTCACCCAGACCGTACAGCTTTGCAATGTTCGCCAGGGTTTGGGTGTCCAGATGTGTCATGAAGAGGTCTATGAATTGCGTGGTTGCAGACGTCGTTCGTGCAGGCCATCGGAGAGCATCACCATCGAATGTCCCTGCACGATATAAAGGTCCTTGATGAGCGGCGCTTCCGGCATCATGCCATTAACCGAAGTGTCGAATGCCAGTCGCCACTCCACATCCCGCTGCGGGATAGGCAGGGCAAATGACACTTCATGCTCGCCGGTATTACACAACAGCAGGAGATGCCCTTGCGCCTCACCCTGCAGATCGACAAACGCCTGACCGATCAAGACGCCGATACACCGGGCCCTGTCATCATGCCATTCGCCTGCATCCAGTTCGTGTCCGGCTGGATGCCGCCAACTGATATCCTTGTGTTCGTGGTCCGGACCGCGTGCGCCTTTAAGAAAGGTATCGCGCCGCAGACCTGGCGCCTGCTTGCGCAGATGAATGAGCTGCCGCACGAACAGCAGCAGATCGGCATTTTTGTCGGCCAGCGACCAGTCCACCCAACTGATGGGGTTGTCCTGGCAGTAGGCGTTGTTGTTGCCCATCTGCGTACGGCCGAATTCATCGCCCGCCCACAGCATGGGTACGCCCTGCGAACACAGCAGGGTCGCCAGCAGATTACGCACCTGCTGTTTGCGCAACTGCAACACCGCGGCATCATCGGTAGGACCTTCCACGCCGCAATTCCAGCTCAGACTGTAATTGTGACCATCACGATTGCCCTCCAGGTTGGCTTCGTTGTGCTTGTCGTTGTAGCTGACCAGATCCTGCAGGCTGAAACCATCATGGCAGGTGATGAAATTGATGCTGGCGGTTGGCTTGCGGCCGACGCTGCGGAACAAGTCACTGGAACCGGCAAACCGTTCAGCAAAGTTGCCCAGCCTCCCGGGGTTACCACGCCAGAAACCGCGCATGGTATCGCGGTACAAATCGTTCCATTCGGCCCAGCCATTCGGAAAACGGCCCAACTGATAACCATCGGGTCCCACATCCCATGGTTCGGCAATCAACTTGACGTAGCGCAGCGCCGGCTCCTGCCGCAACATCTGGAAAAACAGCGCGTCAGAGCGGAAATGATGGTCGTCTCTCCCCAGAACCGGCGCCAGATCGAAACGGAACCCATCGACATGCATTTCTTCCACCCAGTAACGCAGCGAATCGATGATCATCTGCAGGGTTGCGGGATGATGTACAGCCACAGTATTGCCGCAACCGCTGCGATTGACATACCAGCGTGGATTCTCATGTTGCAGGGTGTAATAAGCAGCGTTGTCAAAGCCGCGCCAGCTTAAGGTCGGCCCAAATTCGTTACCTTCGGCAGTATGGTTGAACACCACATCGAGAATGACTTCGATGCCGGCGGCATGCAGGGCGCTCACCATGGTCTTGAACTCGGCAATCGGATCACGGCTGCCGGCAGTGGCATAGGCGCGCGCCGGCGCACTCCAGGCCAGACTGTTGTAGCCCCAGTAATTGCGCAGCCCTTTGCTGACCAGAAACTCCTCGCTGACGAATTCCTGCACCGGCATCAATTCCACTGCTGTTACACCCAGACGCTGCAGGTGGTCAATGACCGCCGGATGCGCCATGCCCAGATAAGTACCGCGATGTTCGACTGGCACTTCAGGATGCAGCATGGTGAAGCCCTTGACATGAACTTCATAAAAAATCGAATCGCGCCATGGCACCGACGGTGGATGATCTCCCTGCCAATCGAACGATGATTCCATCACCACACACTTGGGTACATAGGGTGCACTGTCGATGTGATCTGCCGCATTGTCGGCTTCTGCGCCTGCGAAGCCATTCAACGCCGGATGCCAGATCAATTCGCCACGCAAGGCATGCGCATAAGGATCAATCAGAAGTTTGGCCGGATTGTGGCGCAGACCGCGCGCCGGCTCATAGGCGCCATGCACGCGAAAGCCATATACCAGACCGGCCTGTCCCCATGGCACAGGCAGCAAGCCATGCCACACGCCGGCGGTATGCGCCGGCAATGGCAGGCGGTACAGCTCGGTAACGCCATCGGCATCGAATATACAAATGTCTACCGACTCGGCGCGGCTGGCAAAAACGGCAAAGTTGATGCCTTCGACAGTCAGGCTGGCGCCCAGCGGCAACGGTTCGCCACGTTGCAGGCTGGGCACATGTAACTGTTGCTTATCCATCATCTCGATTGTTGTTCTGAGAATCTTTAACGCGCAGACAGATTCATCCACGCTGCCAGAAAGTGACCGACAGGGGCGGCAGGTGCAGGCGCATGCGATGCGGAAAACCCGCCCAGCCATCGCTTTCGGCATCGACCGTATATTGATTGCTGTAGCCGGAACCGCCCCAGGCCTGATCGTCGCTGTCCAGCACCTTGCGGTAACGACCCGGCAGCGGCACGCCAAACAGGTAATTGTCGCGCGGCACCGGCGTGCAATTGAAAATGCATAACAGCGGTTCGGTGCCCGGCGCACGGCTACGCATGAAGGCAAACACGCTGTCGTTGGCATTGCTCAGATCCAGCCACTGGAAACCTTCCCAGCTGTGGTCGGTGGCATGCAGCTCGGGACGTTCGCGATAAATGAAATTCATGGTCTTGCACCACTCGCGCAGACCGCGATGGCCGGCATGGTCGAGCAAGCCCCAGTCCAGCGGCTGATGCGACTGCCATTCCTGCCACTGACCGAATTCGCCGCCCATGAACAACAGCTTCTTGCCCGGATGCGCCGTCATGTAACCAAACAACAAGCGTAAACCGGCGCGCTGCTGCCATTCGTCGCCCGGCATCTTGCTCAGCAACGAGCGTTTGCCATGCACCACTTCGTCGTGCGACAGCGGCAGCATGAAACGTTCCGAGTATGCGTACATCATCGAGAAGGTGATGAGGTTGTGCTCGTAGCGGCGATACACGGGGTCCAACTGCATGTACCGCAACGTATCGTTCATCCACCCCATGTTCCACTTCAGGGTAAAACCCAGACCGCCCAGATGCACCGGCTGCGTCACGCCCGGAAAAGCCGTGGATTCTTCGGCAATCATCAGCACGCCGGGGAAGTAATGGCCCACGGCCCAGTTCAACTGCTTGAGAAATTCGATGGCATCGATGTTCTCGCGGCCGCCATACTTGTTCGGAATCCATTCGCCGGCCTTGCGGCTGTAATCGAGATACAGCATCGACGCCACGGCATCGACACGCAGACCATCGATATGAAACTGCTCTATCCAGTACAAGGCGTTCGCCACCAGAAAGTTGCGTACTTCATGACGGCCATAGTTGAAAATCTTGGTGCCCCATTCCTGATGCTCGCCCTGACGAACATCGGCATGTTCATACAAGGCCGTGCCGTCGAATTCGCGCAAGCCGTGTTCGTCCTTGGGAAAATGCGCGGGCACCCAGTCCATCAATATGCCGATGCCGGCCTGGTGGCAGCGATCGACAAATGCCCGGAACTCCTGCGGCGAGCCGTGCCGGGCTGTGGGCGCGTAATAACCGGTGACCTGATATCCCCAGGAACCGTCGAAGGGATGCTCCGCCACGCCCATCAGTTCAATATGCGTGTAGCCCATTTCTCTGACGTAAGGAATCAACTGTTCGGCCAGCTCCAGCCAGCCCAGGTAACCGCCGTCAGGTTTTTTGCGCCATGAGCCCGGATGCACTTCATAGGCATTGATCGGCGCCGTTTGCGGTTGCCATTGCTGACGCTGCTGCAACCAGGCCGAGTCCTGCCATTCATAACCATCCAGTGTCGTGACCATGCTGGCGGTATCCGGACGCAACTGCATCTGCAAGCCATAAGGATCGGACTTGAGCAGCACCCGTCCATCCGGCGTGCGGATCTCGAACTTGTACAGCGTGCCATTCGACAATTCGGGCACGAACAGCTCCCAGATGCCGGAACCGCCCAGCGCATGCAACACATGGCGGCGGCCATCCCAGAAATTGAAATCGCCCACCACGCTCACTCGCTGGGCATTGGGCGCCCATACGGCAAAGCGCACGCCGGCAACACCATCCAGCACTTCCGGATGCGCGCCGAGCTTGCGGTACAGCGTGTGATGATTGCCTTCGCCGAACAGATGCAGATCCAGATCGGACAACTGCGGCGCGAAGTAATAGGGATCGTGCTTGATCAACTCACTGCCATCGCGATAGCGAACCAGCAAACGATAGGGCAACAAGGGGCGACGATAGGCAACCCGCCCTTCAAACAAGCCGGCGTCATGCAGCCTGGTCAGCGGTTTGGCCTCAGCGAGGGTCTGATCCTCCCAGAACAGACTGACGCTGACTGCATCGCGCTCCAGCACTCGCACCAGCGCTGCCGGCACATCCTGTTCACGGGTGAACTCGTGGTAGCCCAGCAGGGAGCGGGGTTCGCCGCAGGTGGCATCCACCAGATCAGTGATCTGCGTTGCGGTCAGGGTAAGGGGCATTAACTGAAGACTCCGCGCGACATCATTGAAGGAGAGCGAATACTCGTTGTAGTCACTCGCGGAGCAATGTGCAAGTGCCGTCGATATATATCTTTACCAGCCCGCTCCCTGTCCAAGGCTGTCAACTGGCATGCTGCAGCTCGGCTTGCCGCGGCGCATGCTGCAACAATTCCTGCAGCACCCGCTCAAGGGGACGGGGACGACCGATGGCATAGCCCTGGGCGTAATCCACACCGAGCTTGGCGACAATCCTGTGAATGGCTTCGCTTTCGATGCACTCGGCAGTGGTGGTCAGCTTCATGGCGCGCGCGAGTTGCACGACGGCACTGACCATCGCCTGCGAACGCGGATTCTGCACCAGGTCGCGAATCAGTTCGCCATCCATCTTGACGCAGGTAACCGGCAGTGACTTGAGATAGGACAGGGATGACAGGCCCTTGCCGAAATCATCCAGCGCGATTTCGTGCCCCAGTTCGCGCAATTTACGCATCAACGCCTCGGCGCGCACGATATTGGATACCGCCGCCGTTTCTGTCAGCTCGAAGGAAATCAGCGAAGCCACCGAATCGTAGGCGCCCAGCTTGTCCTGCAGGAAATCCAGAAAACCATCATCGCTCAGCGATTGTCCTGACAGGTTCACCGCAAAGCTGGCGCCGACGCGCTGCAACTGCGGCGCCACCGCCGACACCATGTCCAGCACATAACTGACCACCCAGCGATCAATGGCTGGCGCCAGTTGGTAGCGCTCGGCGGCCAGCAGGAATTTTTCTGCGGTAATCGGCTGACCGCTGGCATCCGTCATGCGCAACAGCAATTCAAATCGCTGCCGGCCGGAATTGCCATGCAGGTCGACAATGGGCTGCGCATGCAGACGGAAGCGGTTGTGCTCCAGCGCTTCGCGAATGGCGCCGATCAGGGTAACGTCTTCAACACGCCGGATGATGCTGTGATCGGCATCGGCAAACACTTCGACGCGGCCACGACCGCGATCCTTGGCAGCCTTGCAGGCCGCTTCGGCGCTGGCCAGCGCATGCGACAGGGGATGCTCGGTAGGCTGTACCGGTGCCACACCAAAACTGGCCGTGACCTCGACAGTCTTGGCGCCAATGGCATATCCCATCTTACTGATCGCAGCACAGAGCGATTCCGCCAGCGCCGTGGCATCGGACAATTGCGCCTGCTGCATGAACAGGGCAAAACGATCCCCGGATATTTTTGCGGCCGAGATTCTGGTGCTGCTCGCGGCACGAATGAGTGCCGCCACGCGCGCAATCACCTCGTCGCCGATATGCATGCCGTAGATTTCATTGAGCACATGCAGGCGGTCGATATCGACATAAATGACCTGATGCACTTCGCCGTCGCGTTGCAGGCGCAACGCATGAGTGGCGCGTTTTTCCAGCGCCGAACGGGTCAGCAGGCCGGTGGCGGCATCATAGGCATGCAGCAGGATCTGCGAAATGCGCCGCGCCAGCAATTCGATGACATGAATTTCACGCAGACTGAAATCAGCGTCTGCCATGGGCTTGAAGAATGCCAGCACGCCTACGACCCGACGCGCGCCATAAACGATGGGACAGGCCAGAATCTTGTGATCGATATGCGCCAGCGGTCCGGTATCAATGGACCGGTTGAGCAACACCGTGCGACGCTGCACCTGCACCAGTGAAAACAGGTGACGATGGGTGCGATTGAGCAGCTCGGAACCGGCGCTGGCCGGCTGATTCTCGCCCGCACGATAGACGGCAATGTTCTTCTCGGGAATCAGCAGCGCGCCGATGGTGCTGCCGATATGTTTCACACAGGACTTCAGCAGGCGTGCAAAGTCATCCACTTCATTGAGCTGTTCGTGCGTTCCCGTTTCCTCGCCCAGCACCACGGCCAGATCGTTGTCGCGCATGCGCAGGTCGCGTTGCAGGCTTTCAATGCTGTACTGACTGGTCAGTTCGCGACTGAGTACTTCCAGTGCCGGACGCAACAAGCCGGCCAGCGCCTCGGCGCTACGCACGCCCGCGCCGCGTTCGGCGCAGGACAACGCCACCATGCCCAGCAAACGCTGAGCAACGTCGTAAAGCGGAAACACATAGGCAGTCTCGCGATCCAGAGGCTGCATTCGCGCCGGGCAGCCACCCGCTTCCGGTTCCAGTTGACTGCGTGCAATTTCATCGTCGACCAGTTGCTGGAGTTCACCGGACTCGCAGGCATCGGCCGACCACAACAACAGGCCATTGCGATCATGGATGGCAATATTGAGCGCCCGCGGCAGGAGCATCTTCAGCAACTGGCCATAGGGATTCAGTGAACTGATGTCCATGGAGACAGCGACGTCCGATGTGCCGGAAACCTGGGGAATGGCTTCCAGAAGGGTATTTTCCTTGTTCATGTCCTTGGTCACTCGTTGGCCTGAGCGGCGCCCGCTGAATCAATCTGAATTAACGTCGGGTTTGCAGGTTAGTCCCTGTGCAGATTAGGAATTTGACTGAGCTAACACTTTGGAAGCGCCACTGGCTGAGAAGACGTGACAGTCATTGTCATTGCGAAGCAGTTCACATTGCTGACACGTGAACCGCCCCAAAAGCTCAAGGTTTTCCCAGCCAGTTGAGTGGATCGACCGGTTGCTTGCCGTTGCGGATTTCCAGATACACGCCGCTGTGATCCTCGATACCGGTTGCGCCCGCCACCGACAGCAGATCGCCGGCATTCACCTGTTCGCCGACTTTCTTGTATAGCTGCTCGTTGTGACCATACAGGCTCATGATGCCGCCGCCGTGATCCAGCACCAGCAACAGCCCCAGCCCGGGCAACCAGTCGGAATACAGCACGCGCCCCGCAGCGGGCGCCCGCACCTGTGCCCCCGGGCTGGAACCAATCATCAGCCCCTCCCACTTCAGGGGGCCGCCGGAACGCAACTGTCCGAAGCGGGCCAGCACTTCACCCTTCACCGGCCAGGGCCAGGTACCGCGTCCGGTTGGCGCACGATCAGGCACTGACCGGCCATTGGACTTGTTGGCGCGGGCCTGCGCCGCCGCCCGTGCCATGGCTTTGCGCAGCTCATCCACCAGACGCTCCAGCGCCTGGGCATCGGCGCGCAGCTTGTTGAGGCGTTCATTGCCGGTCTTGAGTTTGTTCTCCACCTGCGCCAAGGTGTTGGCGCGTTTCTGTCTGGCCGAAACCAGTGCCTGTGCATGGCGTTCGCTCTCGTCTTCGATGTCGCGCAGCTTGTCGGTTTCGGCGCTGATCCGCTCGGCCAGCAGCTCGAGATGCGCCAACTGCTCGGTAATGGTTTTGATATGTTCGGCACGGGCGCGGCCGAAATAACCGTAATAATTCAGCATGCGACCAAGCTGCGCCGGGTCCTGCTGATTGAGCAGCAGCTTGAGCTGTTCATTGCGGCCGTTCATGTAAGTCAGCTTCAGCTCTTTGGCCAGCGACTCCCGCTCTATCTGTAATTTGAGCTGGGTCTGCGTCTGTTCCTGCTGCAGGGCCCTGATCTGCTGCTCCGCCGCCAGACGCCGGCTGCGCACGTCCGCCAATTCGCTGCGCCTGGCCTGAATATTCTCATCGGCCTGTTTCAGCTCACCCACCAGCGAATCGCGCCGTTCGGCATCGGCCTGAATCGATTTGCGTACGGTTTCAATGCGTTCGCGCATCTGCCGCAGCTCGGCTTCCTTGGCCTTGGCAGTGTCGCGCGAAGCCGCATTGCCCGGTACGGCCAGCAGCATGCCGCACAGGCACAGCCACGCCAGGAAGCCTCGCGAGCGGGGCGCGGCTGATATACTGCGCGCCCTTTGTTGTTCAAGCCCCGATTTGGTGGACACATTACTCATGGATCGCTTTCTGGAATATCTCAACCACCACCCCTACCTGGCAGGTGGCACGCTCATTGTCGCCATTATTGCCACCGTGTTCGAGCTGCGTAACCGCATGGCCGGCGCCACCGGCATCAGCAACAACGAAGCGATCGCCCTGCATAACAAGGGAGCGCTGGTGCTGGATGTACGCACGGCGGAAGAGTTTGCTGGCGGGCACATCGTCAATGCCCGTCACATCAGCCTCGATACGCTGGCGGCCAGTCTGGACAGTATCAAAAAATACCGTGAGAAACCGGTCATCGTCTGCTGCGAAGCCGGCAGCCGTTCGGCGCAGGCAGTCAGGCTGCTGAAGGCGCAGGGTTTCACCACGGTATTCAATCTGAGTGGCGGCCTGTCTGCCTGGCGTCAGGACAATCTGCCTCTCAGCCCCGGTAAAGCCTGAGGTTCATTGCCATGAGCACACCCGACATCGTCATGTACAGCACGCAGATCTGTCCCTACTGCGACCGCGCGCGACAACTGTTCGCCCGCAAGCAGGTCAACATCCGCGAAATCAAGATCGACGATCAGCCTGAACAGCGCGACATCATGTTGCAGCGCTCCGGCGGCCGGCGCACCGTGCCGCAGATTTTCATCGGCGAACGCCATATCGGCGGCTTCGACGATCTGGCCGCGCTGGATCGCAAAGGGGAGCTGGATCCGCTACTGGGTCTGCCATCCAGGTAACACGCCTGTCAGGTTTCACGCTCAATATCAACGTTCCGATCCATTTCATTACCAACCGTTAAGGCATCAACATGGCTGACGAAAACAATCCACAAAATGGCGCCGTCGATCCCAATGCACCGCAGTTCGTACCGCAGGTGGTGTATCTGAAGGACGTATCCTTCGAATCGCCCATGGGGCCGCGCATTCCCCAGAACGGCGGCAACCCCAACGTCAACATGAACCTCAACACCAGCATCAACCAGCTGGGCGAGGAATTGTTCGAAGTGCTGCTGTCCATCAATGTCCATTCCACCATGGAAGACAAGACCATCTGGCTGTGCGAAGTCAAACAGGCCGGCGCATTTGCGGTACGCAACATTCCCGAAGCCGAGCTGCGCCGCATCCTGGGCGTGTTCTGTCCCAACTATCTGCTGCCGTATGCACGCCAGACGATTTCAGACATGCTGCTCAAGGGTGGTTTTCCGCCATTCCTGCTGCCGCCAGTGAACTTCGATGCGCTGTTCGATCAGGCTGCGCAGCAGAACGCGCCCGCCGACGCGGCCAATCAAGCCACCGTCAACTAGACCGGCATGACACCGATTGCAGTTGTCGGGGCGGGCTCCTGGGGCACGGCGCTGGCGATTCAATTTGCCCGCGTCGGACGACCCACTCGTTTATGGGGCCGTGACCGCGAGCAATTGGCGCACATGCAGACGGCACGGCAGAACACCCGCTACCTGCCGGGCGCGCTGTTTCCGGCTGGCCTGCAGGTCGAACCGGACCTGGAAACTGCGCTCAATGGCTGTAGTGAAGTGCTGGTCGCGGCGCCCAGTCACGCCTTTCGCAGCGTACTGACGCAACTGGCGCCACTGATGCAGCCCGGCATGCGTCTGGCCTGGGCCACCAAGGGATTCGAGCTCAATACCGGCAAGCTGCCGCATGAAGTCGCCATGGATGTGCTGGGCACTGCCATTGCCATGGCCGTGCTGTCCGGTCCAACCTTCGCTCGCGAAGTCGGCGCCGGCCTGCCCACTGCGCTGACAGTGGCCGCCAGCAATCCTGAATTCGCACTGGCGCTGGCCAGAAGCATTTCCGGCCACAACTTCCGCGCCTACACCTCCACTGACATGGTGGGTGTCGAAGTGGGCGGCGCCGTGAAAAACGTACTGGCCATTGCCGCGGCGATCTCGGACGGACTGGGTTTCGGCGCCAACACCCGCATTGCCCTCATCACGCGCGGCCTGCTGGAAATGACCCGGCTGGGACTGGCGCTGGGCGCACAGCGCGAAACCTTCATGGGCCTGGCGGGCCTCGGCGATCTGGTGCTGACCTGCACCGACAATCAGTCACGCAATCGCCGCTTCGGTCTGGCATTCGCCGCGGGCAAGAACGCCGACGAAGCGCAACAGGAAATCGGTCAGGTGGTGGAAGGCTTTGCCGCTTCCCGCGCAGTCATGGAAGTGGCCATGCGTCATCAGGTAGACATGCCCATCTGCCGGCAGGTATTCCGCATGCTGCACGAAGGCCTGCCGCCACAAGCTGCCGTGATGGAGTTGATGAACCGCAACATCAAGGCCGAAATCGATTAAGCAAGTCGCCCTCCGCATCACACATTTCAATCTTCGAGAAATTATTTGATGACCGCAAGAGACAGCAATGGCAACGAGTTGCATGACGGCGACTCCGTGCATGTGATCAAGGACCTCAAGGTGAAAGGCACTTCGGTGACACTGAAGCGCGGCGCCCTGATCAAGAACATTCGCCTCACCGACGATGAAGAAGAAATCGAGTGCAACTCGGACAAGGTGAAAGGTCTGGTGCTGAAAACCTGCTTCCTGAAAAAAGCATGAAGACAGTCGTCACTATCTGTACCTAAGTGCGTCCAACAAAAAAACGGTCCTGCCGGTTGTCGATCTGCAAGCAGGGCCCAATGAATTGAGCCCTTACAGTGGAACCCCGTCTTAACGCAGCACTTCTTCAAGGAACTGGATCAGCGAATGCCAGGAGCGGCGATCCGCCTTGTCGTTGTAGAGCAGACCGCCAGCGCCACTGGTCGCCTCGGGATTGGTAAAGGCATGCACGGTGTGCCCGTAGGCATGAATCTGCCAGTCCGCACCGGCCTGCGTGAATTCCTTGGCGATGGCCAGCACGTCTTCAGGCGGCGCCATCGGATCGTCGTAGCCATGCAGTATCAGCACTTTTGCCGGAACACTGCCGGCGGGCGGCAGATCATTTGGCTTGAGCTGGCCGTGAAAACTGATCACGCCACGCACCTCCGCGCCGCTGCGCGCCAGATCCAGTACGCACAGGCCGCCGAAGCAGAACCCCATGGCGGCGACACGCCGGGCATCCACCTGAGGAAGATTGCGCACTGTCGTCAGCGCTGCGGAAATGCGCTGCAATAATTGCGTGCGATCCTTGAGGAATGGCATCATCAACGCTTGGTTTTCTTGGGGATTGCGGCCACGCCTGCCCTTGCCATACATGTCCAGCGCAAACGCCGCATAACCATGCCAGGCCAGACGCCGCGCCTTGCGCTCGACAAACTCATCGCGTCCGCCCCAGGCATGACTGATCAGCACCGCCGGCAACGGACCGGCATGCGAATCGTCATAACAGAAGAAACCTTCCAGCAAGACATCGCCATCTCGATACTCGATATGCTGTTCGCGAATCGTCATGAGTTGTTCTCCAGATGAATGGGCAAGACCTACATCCTAAATCAGGCAGGTGACTATCATGCAAGAGCTGGCGCATTCATGCACCCGCAGCAAAGCCCTGCTGCCGCCAGGCTTCATACACCAGCACCGCCACCGAATTCGACAGGTTCAGGCTGCGATTGCCGGGCAGCATGGGAATGCGCAACCGCTGCTCCACAGGACATTGTTCCAGCAAGGCCTGCGGCAGGCCGCGCGTCTCGGGACCGAATACGAAGGTATCGCCCGGCTGATACGCCGCCTGGTCATAACGCTGCGCGCCGCGCGTGGACAGGGCAAACCAGCGATTCGGACGAATGTCGTCGAAACAGCTTTGCAAGGACGGCCACACCTGCATGTGCGTGAGCTGGTGATAGTCCAACCCCGCCCGGCGCAGACTTTTTTCGCTGACATCAAAACCCAGCGGCTCGATCAGATGCAGCCGCGAGCCGGTATTGGCGCTCAGGCGAATGACGTTGCCGGTGTTGGGCGGAATTTCAGGTTCAAACAAGACAATGTGAAACACGGAATGGCCATCGAGCTGGGGATGGTGCGCTAGTGTACTGAACCCGCCCCCGGTCCCAAGTCCCTTTTGCTTTTTGCATTATCATCGACTACAAAAGGCACAAGTCATTGCTGATGAAAGGAAAGCAGGAGGATGTTGTGTCGATTGCAGCATTAAGTCCCTTTATAAAGGGACATTCAGGGCCCATAACACTGGCCCCTACTTTTAGATAGGCTATTGTAGAAAAGGGTTTGCTCAATGACTTTATTCCGTGGTGGCTGTCTATGTGGTGCCGTGCGTTATGAAACGACCTCTGATCCTTTGAACCAAAGGGTATGTCACTGTAGGGCTTGTCAAAAAGTTATCGGCGCTGCTTTTAATGCTCGCGTACTCATGCGCATTGAGCATGTTGCTATCTCTGGCCCAATCAGCACATTTCACTCTTCAGAAACTCTTGAGCGCGGTTTTTGTTCGCGTTGCGGTTCAAGCATCTTCTCGCGACGTGTTTCTGCTGGAGTCATCGGCTTAACAGCCGGTAGTCTCGACGAGCCATCACTGTTCAAACCTGACATGCACTTTTGGGTATCTTCAAAGCAACTGTGGCTAAAAATCACAGATAACCTGCCTCAATATCCAGAAGGTCCGCCATCTTTAGGTTATAAGCCATGAGTAGTTACGGTAGTTGGCCTAACACTACGTATATGGACTCCCCCTGCAAGTAGCAGAGCTGATCTTTTTTTTGGCTTTAGGAAACACTTGCAGTCGTATATCCGGCATCTGAAGTGGGAGCTGTGTGTCCCGTGCCGACATGGAATCTGCAACA